>JARWBI010000025.1 GCA_029846755.1 Falsirhodobacter flavus
AAAGATTGCTCATCAGTGGCCTCCTTAGAGGCAATTGAATCACCTCAACCCAGTGATTTCAATGGGTCCTGACCCTAATACGGGCTGCGATTTCGCGGGGTCTTGCCGATGCCGGGGTTGAAGCAATTGCAGGGGTCAAGCCGCGCGTAATGTTCGGCCAGCGCGGGCTTGGCCTTGTAAAGATGCCCGACATTGTGTTCCGCCGGATATTCCGCGCCGCGCCGATCCAGCAATTGCAGCATCGCGGATTTCAGCGCGGCAGCATCGACGCCCTTCTTCACGACGTAATCCTGATGCAGCACATGGCACAGGAAATGGCCGTAATAGATCTTGCGTTCGACCATGGCATCCAGTTCGGGCGGCAGACGTTCGAACCAGTCTTCGTCATTGCGGCGCAGGGCGATGTCCAGCGCAAGGATCTCTTCGGTGCGTTCGGGATGGACCGCGCCATAGCGCACGGCGGCCCCGGCGGCGGCGAAACGGTGCAGCATGGCCTTTGCGGTCTCGTCCTTGTCGCAGGCAAACCATGCGGTGCCTTCCAGCATCGCCTCGGTCTGCGCTGCTGTGTCGCCGGACACCTTCAGGATCAGATGGTGCTCGTATTTCTCGCGGAACTCCAGCATCCGTTTCGGCAGCGACTCGGGCATCAGGCGCGAGGCGAATTGCAAAAGGCGGTCTGTCAGCCCCTTGGGCAGCCGCGCATCCAGAGCCCCTTTCAGCGCAAAGAACTTCGGCAGCCGCCCGGTGCCCAGCCAGTGGATCATCAGCAGCGTGTCCTTGCCGTAATGATGCGCGATGTCGAAACAGTCGCGATGCAGGTATTCGCCGCTGACGGGAAGCTCGGGCAGCTCTGTCAGCAGGCGTCGGCGCAGCGCGGTCAGCGCCGCGGTATCGTTCGTGCCGATGTAATACACCCTATCGCCCGTCTGGGCGGCGAACGTGTCAAGCCGCACGGCAAAGACGGCGACCTTGCCCGCGCTGCCCGATGCCTCGTAAAGCCCGCGCGGATCGGCGTTGAAGCGGGCGGGCGTCGGGGAATCCACCTCGCGCACGCGGCGGGCGTAATCGTCGTCCGAGGCGCGGCCCGCCTGATGCGACGCGCCGATCTCGCCCCGGTCCAGCCGTTCCAGCATCTCCTCGGGCGTGTCGCCAAGGTCGATCCCCAGATGGTTCACCAGCCGAAGGGCACCATCCGCGTCCACCTGCGCGAACAACGACAGCTCGGTATAGACCGGCCCCCGCCGCACCAGCGCCCCGCCCGAATTGTTGCACACCCCGCCGACGATGGACGCGCCCAGACAGGACGATCCGATGACCGAATGCGGGCTTCGCCCCTGCCCGGCCAGCATCTTCTCCAGCGTGAACAAGGTGCCGCCTGGCAGGCTGAGCACCTGCTTGCCGCCATCCAGCAGGTGTATCCGATCCAGCCGCAGGGTCGAGACGATGACGACGGGTCGGTCATAGCTGCCCTTGGGCGTCGATCCTTCGGTCAGCCCGGTATTGGCCGCCTGCATGATGATGATGCCGCCTGCATCCACCACCGCTTGCAACACGCGCCACATCTCCACCAGCGTGCCGGGAATGGCGACGGCCAGCGCATCGCCCATGCCCGAACGGAACCCCCTTCGGAACCGTTCGGTCGCGCGCGCGCCGGTCAGGCAATGACGCGGGCCAAGGATTTCGGTCAGGCGGCGGACAAGGTGGTCGGACTGCATCGCATTCTCCTCGCGGTGACCCGGCAGCATAAAATTTACGGCCCGCTGATGGGTAGTAGCGACATAATACCCCTTGCTCGCTTTCCGCGCTAAGCTTCCCCTATGAACCGCCGAAGGGGAAGAACGATGGCAAGATTCGTGCACAGCATGATCCGGGTTCTGGACGAGGCGCGATCCGTCGCCTTCTATGACCGCGGCTTTGGACTGAAAGTGGCGGAGCGGCTGGAATTCGACGACTTCGTATTGGTTTATCTGTCCAATGCTGAAAACACGTTCGAGCTGGAGCTGACGATCAACAAAGGCCGGACCGAGCCCTATGACCTCGGCGACGGTTATGGCCACGCGGCCTTCGTCGTGGACGATCTGGAGGGCGAACACGCGCGCCTTGCCGATCTGGGCTTCGCCCCGCGCAAGCTGGTGGATTTCAAGCATCAAGGAAAGACGCTGACGCGGTTTTTCTTCGTGGCCGATCCCGACGGATACCAGATCGAGGTGATCACGAAGGGCGGACGCTATTGACGATTTCGCGGCCTGTGGAGGGGCCGCATCTTGGGAGGACGACCAATGGAAATGACACGAAGCGCGCCCTCGGGAAGCGCCTCGTCGGTCGCCGTGGAGACGGTGGCCGATCGGGGATACAAGGGCATCCCCATCGGACTGGAACGCGGGTCGGGGTCGCGCAAGCTGCTGGCACGCATGATCCGGGTGATGTTTCCGCACAAGGGCATACCCGACGCCCCCTATATCCGCGCCGCCGAAGCCGTGCTTGCGCTGGCCTGCGAAAAGCCGGGGCGGCAGGTTGCCTTCGCCGCCGCGATTCAGGATCTGATGAACCTGGATTTCGAAGCGATGGACGATGCCGCCGCGCTGGATCATCTGCGCGCCATGTCGGCCACGGATTTCTTCACCCAGTTTCAGGGCAAGGCGCTGCTGGCCTTCTATGACGACCCCGAGGTGTGGGAGCATCTGGGCTATGAAGGCCCCAGCTTCGACAAGGGCGGTTACGTGAACCGCGGCTTCAACGATCTGGACTGGCTGCCCGATCCGCGGATCGAGGAATATGACGGAGGCGAGCAATGAAGCAGATCGCACTGGACGAACCGGCAGTCGTCATCATCGGATCGGGCGCAGGCGGCGGCACGCTGGCCTATGAGCTGACGCAGCAGGGCATCGAATGCGTCGTGCTGGAGGCCGGCCCTTACCTCAAGAACGAAGACTACGAGAACGACGAGTGGAAGGCCTTCAACCAGATGGCATGGCTGGACCCGCGCACCACGTCGGGGTCGTGGCGGATCGCCAAGGATTTCCCCTCGCTTCCGGCATGGATCGTCAAGGCCGTGGGCGGCACCACCACCCATTGGTCCGGCGCGACCCCCAGGTTCAAGGAACACGAGTTCAAGGCGCTGTCCACCTATGGCCCTGTCGAAGGCGCATCGCTGCTGGACTGGCCCATCACGCTGGCCGAGATGGAGCCTTATTACGAACGGGCCGAGATGGCGATGGGATCGACCCACCGTCACGGGCGCGCGGCGCTTCCGGCCAACAACAACTACAAGGTCTTTGCCAACGGCGCCGAACGCATCGGCTACAAGCGTTACGCCACCGGACCTTATGCGACCAATGCCGAACCCTATGACGGGCGGCCTGCATCCATTCAGGACGGCTTCAACTTTCAGGGCGACAAGTCCGGCGCGAAATGGTCGATCATGGTGCGCGAGATCCCCCGCGCGCTGGAGACGGGCCTTCTGGACCTGCGCCCCGACAGCCATGTGGTGCGGATCACGCATGACGCATCGGGCAAGGCCGATGCCGTGATCTATGCCGACAAGGATGGCAACCTGCACCGCCAGGCCGCCCGCGTCGTCTGCGTTGCCGGCAATTCGATCGAAACCGCGCGGCTTCTGCTTCTGTCGGAAAGCACGCGTTTTCCCAAGGGATTGGCGAACGGGTCGGATCAGGTCGGACGAAACTACATGCGGCACCTGACCGGATCGGTCTATGCCCGCTTCGACAAACCCGTGCGGATGTATCGGGGCGAGACGATGGCAGGCCTTATCGCTGACGAATCCCGCTTCGATCCTTCGCGCGGCTTCGTGGGAGGTTTCTATATGGAGACGATCTCGCTTGGACCGGCATTTCTTGCGGCCTTCGTCGAACCCGGCGCTTGGGGGCCGGATTTCGCGGAAATCATGTCCTCCTATGCCAACACCGCAGGCATGTGGATCGTGGGCGAGGATATGCCGCAGTCGGACAACCGCATCACCCTTTCCTCCAACGTGCGCGACCAGTGGGATCTTCCCGTCGCCAACGTCCATTTCGACGATCATCCAAACGACGTCGCAATGCGCGAATACGGTTATGGCAAGGCGGCGGAACTTTACGACGCCGTGGGCGCCCTTGGCCATCACCGCACGCCGCCCTATCCGTCAACGCACAACCTTGGCACCTGCCGCATGTCCGAACGGGCCGAGGATGGCGTCTGCGACCGCAATGGACGCACGCACGAGGTTGCAAACCTGTTCATCTCGGACGGATCGCAGATGACCACGGGCGCGGCTGCAAACCCGACGCTGACCATCGTGGCGCTTGCCATGCGTCAGGCGGATTACTTGGCGGGCGAGTTGAAACGAGGGAATCTGTAACATGTGCAGGGTATTCGTCGGGGCCGACCCGCAGCTTTGGGAAAGCCAGACCCGGTCGATCCGCATGGACGGCATGGTCACCAGCGTGCGGCTGGAAAACATGTTCTGGACCGTGCTCGAGGAAATCGCAGCGCGGGACGAAATGAACGTGCCGCAGCTTCTGCACCAGCTTTACAACGAATCCATCGACGAGGGGCATGACATGGGGAACTTCACGTCGTTCCTGCGCGTCTGCTGCCTGCGGTTCATCGACCTTGCGTTAAAGGACACATCGCGCGACAGGGCGGTGCAGCCCCCCGCGCGCACCGTCCTGCTGCGCCCGATCGAAAAGACGACCCGCCCGAATTAGCGTCTAAGGCGCGGTAATTGCCGCGCCTTTCCATCGCCCGACGGCGCGCCTTCGCTGCGCCACCGCCATATCAGGGGCGCGCTGTGGACTGAGCGGTCTGGTCGTGCTGAATGGGCGTTCATGCATGCGGACCGCCTCGCGCTCATCCGCTTGCCAGCGCACAGCGCAGTCCCGGCGTTTTCTTGGGGTCAGGACGCGTTAATATCCGTTTCGCTGCGTGCTTCACGGCCTTGAAACGGAGCGGTGACATGAGCGATTTTTTCCGGCTGACGGACGAGCGGGTGGCACGTCTGAGCCCCCTTCTTTCCGGAGTCACACGGAAAACAACGGGTTGCGCTGGCGAGACGCTCCTGCGGTCTATCTTAAAGCGCACCGCACTGCGACCAGTATGGCTGCGGAAAAAGGGGGGCGCGGTCACCTGATCGGTCGCACCAAAGATTGGCATGAACACCAAACTGCATGCCATCTGCGACAGCCAAGGGCGGCCGATGGACCTGTTCCTTACCGTGGGCAAAATGAGCGACTACATCGGCGCGCGGACGCTCCTCGGTGGCCTACCGAAGGTCGAGTGGCTGCCCGATCCCCGGACGGAAGCAACGCAGGATACCTGTCAGACACGACAAGCTCCGATACAAACGCCGCAACCGCATCGAGATCATGTTCGGAAGACTCAGGGACTCCGCTATGACCGCTGCCCAGAGGTCTTCCCTTCAGTCAGCGCGCTCGCCGCTACTATCATCTAATGGTTATGAATCCTGACCCTAGAAGATAAGTCCGTCCCAGGAAAAGCGAGCCTCGGCCTTGAGCTCGCTTGTGCAACAAAGGAATCAGACGGCAGCTTTGCGCGCGCGTAGATAGACGATCGCAGGTAAGGCGACGGCTGTGATGGCAATTGCGATCAAGACCACCGAAATCGGGCGCTGCACGAAGATCAGCGGATCGCCGCGCGACATCGACAGCGACTGGCGCATGGTCGTCTCGAAGATCGGGCCAAGGACAAGGCCCAGCACCAGCGGCGCCTGCGGCCAGTCATAGCGTTTCATCGCCCAGCCCATCAGACCGAATACCACCAGAAGCCAGCAATCCTGCACGCTGTTGGAGTTCGCGAAGGCTCCCAGCAGGCAGATCGCAAGGATCGGCGGATAGATCCAGCTGTAGCGGATCGTCAGCAACCGCGCGAACATGCCCGCCAGCGGGATGTTCAGGATCAGCAGCAGCAGGTTCGCGATGAACATGCTGGCGATGACGCCCCAGATCAGATCGGCATTCGTCGTGAACATGTCGGGCCCCGGACGCAGCCCGAACATTATCAGCGCGCCCAGCATCAGCGCCGTAGTGCCCGAGCCTGGAATCCCGAGCGCGAACATCGGCACCAGTGCGCCTGACACGGCCGAGTTGTTCGCCGCCTCCGGCCCCGCAACGCCCTCTATGGCGCCTTTGCCGAAACGTTCGGGCATCTTCGACAGCTTGCGCTCCATGATATAGGCCATGAAAGAGGCCAGCGTCGCCCCAGCCGCCGGAAGCACCCCGATCAGGAACCCCAGCCCCGTCCCGCGCGCGATGGGCGCCGCGGACCGGCGCAGGTCGTCACGGGTGGGAAGGGCGTTCTTGACCTCGATCGCGGTGTTCTTGTCGGTTTGATAGCAGGTGGCCAACACCTCGCCCACGCCGAAGACGGCCACGGCAATGACGGTGAACTCGATCCCGTCCAGAAGCCAGAGCTGCCCGAAAGTGAACCGCGTGACGCCACTTTGCCCGTCAATACCGATCAGCGCGATGGCAAGACCCAGAAGCCCCGCCGCCAGTCCCTTGGCCAACGATCCGCCCACCGCCGCCAGCGTCGTCAGACCCACCAGCACCAGGCCGAAATACTCGGGCGGGCCGAACGACAGCGCTACGCTCGCCAACGGCGGTGCCAAGAACATGAGCCCTACCGTGCCCAACATGCCCGCGACGAAGGACGCAATCGCCGCCGTGCCAAGCGCCGGACCCGCGCGACCCTGTTGGGCAAGCTGGTGTCCGTCCACCGCCGTCATCACTGACGACGCCTCCCCCGGCACGTTCAGCAGCACGGCGGTCAGCGTCCCGCCATATTGCGATCCGGCATAAAGCCCCGCGAACATGATCAGCGTTCCGGTCGGATCGCCTCCCAGCGTCAGCGGCAGCAAAAGCGCAATGGCGGCGGACGGGCCGATCCCCGGCAGCGCGCCGATCACCTGCCCCATCAGCACGCCCGACAGGCACATCATCATGTAGTAGGCGGTCATCACCGTGGCAAAGCCGCCGATCAGGTTTGCAAATTGCTCCATGTCAGAACCCCCACGGCCCCAAGGGCAGCGCCACCGACAGCCCGCGCACGAACACCGCCCAGAACAGCAGTGTCCCTGCCGCGGCCACGACCAGCGAGCGTAGCGGCGGCAGGCGCTCCACCAACACGAACAGCCCCAGCATCATCAGGAACATCGACGCGATCCCGCCCAGCAGATAAAAGCCGCCGATGGTCGCCAGCAGCACGCCCGCCAGCAGCAGCGGCTTGGCGAAAGGCTCGCGCCGGGCCGGGCTGCGGAACTCCGACACCGCCAGCGGAACGGCGCAAAGCAGCATCGCGGCGCCATACAGCAGCGGCATGAACCCCGCCCCCGGCAGCGCGCCCTGCATCACTCCAAGGCCAATCCCGCGCCACAGGCAGTATCCGCCGATGACGGCAATGATCGCGGGCAGGATCGCGGCACCAAGGTTCGGGCCAGGATGGATCGCGTCCTCCGTCATTTCAGAAGCTCCTCGAAGACGGCTTCCTGTCCGGCGATGTAGTCGCTGTATTCGGCCCCCGTCAGCACCAGCGAACTGGCCGAGCTTTGCGTGATATAGTCCTGCATCACCGCGCTCTCGGCAGCCTTGGCCAGCACGCCCTGCCAATAGGCGACGGCTTCTTCGGGCATGTCCGCGGGACCGGCCACGCCGCGCCAGTTCTGGATCACCGGATGCTCGATCCCCAGCTCGGCCAGCGTCGGGATGTCCGACAGCGCGTCGTCCTCGTAGCGTTCAGCACGGGTGGTGCCGATGCCGCGGATCGCGCCGCTTTCGATCTGGCCCAGAAACTCACCGGGGTTCGATATGGTCGCGTCCACGTTTCCGCCCAGAAGCGCATTGATCGTCTCGCCCCCGCCCGAGAACGATACGAGGTTGAACTCCGCCCCGATCGCCTGCCCGACGACGCGCGATGCAAGCTGGTCGCCCACCCCGCCCACGGCAAAGCTGACGGCCTGCGGGGCTGCGGTCGCAGCCGTCTGCAGATCGGCCAGCGTCTGGAACGGGCTGTCGGCCTTGACGAAGACGACGTAATCCTCGGCCATCAGGTTCGCCAGCGGGGTCAACTCGTTCCACCCCGGCGCACCTTGCACCATCAGCGGCGTGATGACGCCTGCGGTGTTCAGCACCGTCAGCGTGTCATCCTTGCCGGTCGCGTTGGCCACGACATAACCGATACCCACCGCGCTGGACCCGCCCGGGCGGTTGTCGGGGTTCAGGTTGACGCGGGCCAGCCCTTCGGCCCGCACTGCCTCGATCACCTTGCGGCCAAAGATGTCGGACCCACCCCCCGGTGCCCACGGAATGACGAAGTTGATGTCGTTGGTCGGAACGTAATCCTGCGCCATCGCGCCAAAGGGCAGCACGGCAAGCCAGGTCGCACGCAGAATGCTTGTAAACATGGTCACTCCTCCCGGTTGATTTGCCGCGCCATCTCCCCTTGGCACGGCCGACCCTTCACCTTCAGGTCATTGTGAAAACGGTAATGCAGGCCGGATCGCTTGATAAATTAAATAATCTGCCTGATTGTTCTGTTTATTGGATGGAGGGGACAATGCAGTCACTGGCAACCAACCGGATCAACCTCAAACTCTTGCAGACATTCATGATCGTGGCCGAGAATCGCAGCTTCCGCGAGGCCGCAGATCAGGTCGGGCGCTCGCAATCGGCGATCAGCACCCAGATCAGGCAGCTTGAGGACCAGCTGGGCCTGCCGCTGTTCAACCGCACGACGCGGCAGGTGAACCTGACACCCGAGGGGGCCGAATTGCTGGCCCATGCCCGCCGGGCCGTGGGCGAGGTCGAACAGGGCTTGCGCCACATCATGGAGGCCGCAGATCTGCGCCGGGGCCGCGTCACGCTGGCCTGTGCGCCCACCATCGCCTCGACCCGCCTGCCCCATATCCTTGCCGCGTTCGAAAAGGACCATCCCGACATCCGCATCGTCGTGCACGAGCTGAAATCTGTGGACCTGTTCCAACGCATCCGCGACGGCGAGGTGGATTTTGGCCTCGGCCCCGTGATAGGCGACGGGGATCTGGATTTCCGCACCGTGCTGCGCGAGGACGTGCATATCTTCGCCTCGCCCCGCTTCCTGCCCGACGACCATAAGACTATCGCCTTCGACGATCTGGCCGACATCCCGCTGATCCAGTTCCCGATGACGACGGTGATGGGCCAGATGATCGCCGCGACCGCCCATGCGCGGGGCATCACGCTGAACACCCGATACGAATGCGTGCAGGGCCAGACGCTGATCGCGCTGGCCAGCGCGGGACTTGGCGCGGCGGTGATGACCGGCACGCTGATCCGCAGCGCGGCGGGGTCGGGAATGCGCCGCCCCCGGATCGTCGATCCGGGCCTTACGCAGGATTTCGCCATCGTCACGCTAAAGGGCAAGACGCTGTCGCCCACCGCCCAGCATCTGGCCGGATTGATCGCCGCAAAGATGCCGCCGATTAAAAACTGAATAATCCGCCAGATATTCCAATTTATCGAAATGATCGTCGCCAGCTAACGTCCCCTCCAAGCCATCGGGAGGAGACAGATGCTCAACCAGACGTTCATGTTCGAAAACGAGGTCGCCGCGTCCGGCCAGACAATCCAGAAGATCGAGGCCTATACGCTGAAGAACATCCCCATCCAACCGCCGCCCTTCCGCGATCTGCCGAAGGTCGAAGGCGCGCTGCTTTTGCGGGTGGAGACGAATGACGGCGTCGTCGGCTGGGCCACCAGCGGATACACCCACCCCAGCGCAATCGACCTGATCACCAAATACATCGCGCCGAAGATCACGGGCGAGGACCCGTTCCGCACCGAACGCCTGCCCACCCTGTTCGACCGCCACATCAACGAACGCCCCCTTGGCCGCGCGTTCCAGGCCGCGATGGCGATGATCGACATCGCTTGCTGGGACATAAAGGGCAAGACCTTGGGCAAGCCGGTGCACATCCTTCTGGGCGGCGCGCGCGACCGCGTTCCGGTCTATGTCACCCATGGCGCCGCCTATGACGGCGCCCCCGTCTATTCCGCCGAAGAACTGGCCGCCGAGGCCGCGCATCTGGTCAGCCTCGGCAACACCCACGTCAAGAACACCGTGGGCCGTCAGCAGATCCCCGACCCAAAGGACGATTACAAACGCATGGCCGCGATGCGTAACGCCATCGGGCCGGACATACAGCTTTCGATGGACGGCAACCTCCGCATGACCGTTGCGCAGGCGGCCGAACTTTGCGACCGCTGCCACGAACTGGACATCGCCTTCATCGAGGAGCCGATCCACTACAACGACCCCGCCAACCTGCGTTACTTGCGCGAACGCATCCGCACGCCCATCGCCGCCGCCGAGAACGAGAAGTTCACCGCCCTGCAACTGCTGCAAGCTGGCGCGGTCGATTACATCCAGCCCAACATCAACAACGACGGCGGGCTGTCGGCGGGGGTCCGCATCGCCACGCTGGCGCGGGTGTTCAACGTGCCGCTCAGCCACGGGAACGGCAACGGGCCGCACAACATCGCGCTTCACGCGGGCGTGCAGAACGGCGGGCTGGTCGAATACCACTTCCACAAATGGATGACCTATAACGCGCTGTTCCAAAATGTGCCCCAGCCCGAGAATGGCTGGTTGACCGTCAGCCAACAACCCGGCTTCGGACTGGAGCCGAAGGACGGCGTCATCGCCGAATATCGGGTGATGGCATGACGATAGTTTTGCCGACGTCTGAACACAGGAATGCCCCTGTTTTCATTGCGCCCCCCACCGCGATCATGAATGCCGGAGGTGCCACATGGATTTTGGACTGAAGAACAAAGTTGCGCTGGTGTTCGGCGCGGGCGGCGGGCTTGGTGGCGCGATTGCGCGCTCGCTCTCCGGTGAGGGCGCGCGGGTCATCTGCGCCGATATCGACGAAGGCGCGGCAAAGGCCACGGCCGAGGCAACGGGCGGGCTGGCCCTGCTCTGGGATCTGGCCGATCTGGACGCGCTCCCCGGCAAGATCGCCCGCATCAAGGCCGAATACGGCGCGGTCGAGGTGCTGGTGAACAACACCGGCGGCCCGCCCCCCACGCCCGCCTCGGGCCAAGCCAGCGCGGAGTGGGAGAAGTATTTCCGCTCGATGGTCTCGTCAGTCATCGCCGTCACGGATGCGGTTCTGCCCGACATGCGTGCAGCGGGCTGGGGGCGGATCGTGACATCCACCTCCTCGGGTGTGGTCTCGCCGATCCCGAACCTCGGGATTTCCAACGCGTTGCGCATGTCGCTGGTCGGCTGGTCGAAGACGCTTGCCTCCGAAGTCGGGCGCGACGGCATCACCGCCAACGTCATCCTGCCCGGACGCATCGCCACGGGGCGCATCACCTTCCTTGACGAACAGAAGGCGAAACGCGAAGGCAAAAGCGTCGAGGAAATCGCCGCGGCCTCCACTGCGTCCATCCCTGTCGGGCGCTACGGCAAGCCGCAGGAATATGGCGATACCGTCGCCTTCCTTGCGTCGAACGCCGCGTCCTTCATCACCGGCTCTGTCATCCGCGTGGATGGCGGCATGATCGCCTCGGTGTGACATGACGGTCGACTGGACCCGTATCCCCGAAGGCCCCGGCATGCGCGCCGGGGCTGTGCGCAAGGGCATCTGCGGCAACCTCATCTCGGCCGTGCGGATCGAAACCGCACCCAACACCGAATTCGACGGCAAGACCCACTGGCACGACAACGAGCAGATCCTCGTCATGGTGTCGGGCACCTGCCGCCTGACCATCGACGGGCGCGAGTTCGACGCGTGGGCGGGCGACATGGTGTTCTTTCCCGCCGGATCGCGCCACGCCGCCATCGGCTGCGGCCCCGAGGGCTGCGTTTATTACGAAATCTTCGCCCCCGCCCGCCCCGACATGCTGCCGGGCTGGGTCGGCAAACCCGTCACCCGTTTCGACTGAGGAACCAGATGACCGCCATGCAACCCCACCCCGCCGGTTTCGGCACCCGCACCAAGGGCGTCTATCCCATCGCCGCCACCCCCTTTACCGAAACAGGCGCGGTGGATTGGGACAGCCTGGACCGGCTGACCGATTTCTATACCGAGGCGGGGGCGACGGGCCTGACCATCCTCGGTATCCTTGGCGAGGCGCAGAAGCTGGAGCCCGAGGAGTCGCGCGAGATCGCCCGCCGCGTCATCACCCGCACGGACATTCCGGTGGTGGTCGGGGTCTCCAGCCCCAGCTTTGCCGCGATGCGTTCGCTTTCGGCGCAGGCGATGGATCTGGGGGCGGCGGGCGTGATGCTGGCCCCCGCCTCGCATCTGCGCAGCGACGAACAGATCGCGGGCTATTTCGCCAACGCGGTCGAGGCGATCGGCGAAGGCACCCCTTGGGCGCTTCAGGATTACCCGCTGACGCTGTCGGTCGTCATGTCGGTCCCGCTGATCGCGCGGCTGATGGAGACGTTCCCGTCCTGCGTGATGCTGAAAGCCGAAGATTGGCCGGGGCTGGAGAAGATCACCGCCCTGCGCAAACGTCAGGCCGAGGGGCTGCGCCCCTTCTCGATCCTGACCGCGAATGGCGGGCTATTCCTCGATTTCGAACCTGAACGCGGGTCGGACGGCGCGATGACCGGCTACGCCTTTCCCGACATGCTGGTGCGGCTGGACGCGCTGCACCGCACGGGGAAACGCGACGAGGCGCATGATCTGTTCGACGCCCACCTGCCGCTGATCCGGTTCGAACAGCAACCCGGCGTTGGCCTGGCGGTGCGCAAATACGTGCTGATGAAGCGCGGTGCCATCGCTTGCGATCTGCAGCGCAAACCGGGGGTGGCGCTGACCGCCCAGGGCCGCGCCGAAGTCGACTACCTTCTGGAACGCCTGTCGCGCACCGATCCGCAAAGCTTTGCTATCGTTTGAACGCAGGGAAAGCCGCGTTGAGCTTCGGTGCGATGCGGTCATCATGGGGGTCAGGGAGGACGGCCATGAAACATGACTACGACACCCATCGCGCCCAGGCCTCGGCCATCTTCCGCGCTTGGGGGATGCCTGCGGAAAAGGCGGCGATCAGCGCGGAAATCCTCGCATGGGCCGATCTGCACGGGCTGGAAAGCCACGGCATCGCGCTGCTGGTGGAATATAACGAGCGGCGGCAGAACCGGCCGATCAACTTCGCCTCGGTCCCACGGATCGTGCGGGAGACGCCGATCTCGGCGCTGATGGACGGCGATGGCGGCCTTGGCCACCACCCCGCCGATCAGGCGATGCGGCTGGCGATTGGCAAGGCGAAGGCTGCGGGCGTGGGCATCGTGTCGGTCCGCAATTCGGGGCATTTCGGCGCGCTTGGCTACTATACCACCATGGCGGCGGATGCGGGGTTGATCGGCATCTGCACCACCTCTGTCTTCGGGGTGCGCGTGTCGCCGACCGGCGGGGCCGAGGCGCGCTTCGGCACCGATCCGTGGTCTTTCGCCGCCCCGGCCGAACCGGGTCGCCCCTTCGTTCTGGACATGGCGACCACTACCGTCGCCTCGGGCAAGGTTCGCAACAAGATCGTCGAGGGTCAGCAGATGCCCGACGACTGGGGCATGGACGCGGACGGGATCCCGACGCGCGACCCGAACAAGGTGATGCAGGGCGGCTTCCTCGCCCCCTTGGGCGGCAGCGCGGGGTATAAGGGCTATGGTCTGGCGGCGATGGTGAACATCCTGTCATCCTGCCTGTCGGGATCGACGCTGATCACCGACCCGATGCATTCGCGGCAAAGCTGGGGGCTGGACGTGGGCCATTTCTTCATGGCGCTTGATCCCGGCCTGTTCCGCGATACCGAGGACTTCCGAAACGATGTCGCGCGGTTCTGCGACGATCTTCGCGCGACGCCTGCGGTCGTGCCGGACCGCCCTGTGATGGTCGCGGGCGATCCCGAACGCAAGGTCGCGGCTCAGCGGCGGTCGGGCATCCCCATCGGCCCCGGCCTTCACAAGCGACTTCATGCCATCGCGGCGGACTCCGGGGCCGAATGGCTTCTGCAAACTGTTGACAGTTTGCAGCCGACTGCACACGGTTGACGAAAGACCGGAGATGAACATGTCAGCCCGCCCCATCGAACGCACCCAAAGTCTGTCCGAACGCGTCTATGACGAGATCGAGCGCATGATCCTGTCCGGCGACATGGAACCCGGTGCGCGGCTGAACGAGGTGGAACTGGCCGAGCAAATGGAGGTCAGCCGCGGCCCCGTGCGCGAGGCGACCCGCGCGCTGGTCAAGGCGGGCCTTCTGATGGCGATTCCCGCGCGCGGCGTCTTCGTGCGCGAGATGACGGACAAGGACATCGCCGAGAACTACGACGTGCGCGCGCTTTTGACCGGCCTTCTGTGCGCCGAGGCCGCCATCCGCCGCACCGAGGCCGAGCTGGCCGAGTTGAACCGCATGGTGGCCGAAATGGACATGGCCATCGCCGAGGACCGGATCGCGGATTACTACCGCATCAACCTCGGCTTCCATGACCTGATCGGGCGCATCGCGGATCACGGATGCGCGCATCGCGTCTACAACGATCTGATCCGCGAAACGCACCTGCTCCGCCGCAGCATGGCCGCACCGGGGCAAACCAACGATGAACACCGCGGCATCGTCGATGCCATCGCCAAAGGCGACGCCGCGCTGTCCCGCACACGCGGGCACGATCACGTCCTGCACGGCAAGGACCGCTGGCAGCATTATCGCGCCCGGACAAGTTGACCGCATCCAACGGGAGGAACGGATGAAGATCGCAAATATCACGGCCAGCCTTCACAGGCATGAAATCGACCTGCCGGGCATCGGCGCATCCATAGAATCGCGCATGTTCGTGTTCGTCGAGGTCGAAACCGAATGCGGCCTGAAGGGCCTTGGCTGCACCGGCCAGTTCCTTCCGTGGTCCACCATCCCCTGCATCGAGGACCACATCTTTCCACTGATCAAGGGCATGGACCCGTTCCACACCGAGGCGATCCACGGCAAGGTCTGGAAACAGCTGAACAACCGCGCCTATACCGGCGTCATCTCGAACGCGCTTTCGGCTGTGGATATCGCGCTGTGGGACATCCAAGGCAAGGCCACGAACCGCTCGGTGTCGGAACTCCTGGGCGGTTATTCACGCGAGGCCTATACCTACGCGACCTTCGGCTATCCGTTCTTCGACGAACAGCAGATTGCGGAATACGCCAAGAAATTTCTCGCCGACGGGCACACGATGCTGAAGATGGTCGTGGGCGGAGAACCGACGCGGACATGGAAGGACGACGTGCGCCGCGTCCATGCCGCGCGCGATGCCATCGGGCCGGACGTGGATCTGATGATCGACGCGAACTGCTGGTTCAACCCGCATGACGCCTTCATGCTGGCCAAGGCGCTGGAGGACGTGAACCTCAAATGGTTCGAGGAGCCGATCCAGCAGAACGACGCCCGCGCGCTGGCCGACCTGCGAAACCGCGTGCAGGTGCCGATCGCCGCAGGACAGATGGAGGGCAACCGCTGGCGTTTCCGCGAGCTGGTGATGCACCACGCCGTCGATGTGCTGCAACCGAACGTGCTGTATAACGGCGGTTATACCGAGGCGCTGAAGGCCGCGCACATGGCGCAGGCGTTCAACCTGCCGATGGCCAACGGCGGCGGCTGGCCGATCTTCAACATGCACATCCTTGCCGGGGTTCTGAATGGCGGCCCGGTCGAATTCCACTACGGCATGTGGATGACGGGCAAGCATTTCTTCGACGGCACGCCCGATCCGGTGAACGGCAAGATGACCATCCCCGACGCGCCGGGCCTCGGCTTCACGCCGAACTACGACGCGCTGCGCGACGCCCGCATCACTGACCCCGCGGGCGCACAGTTCAAGGGCCGCGACGCCCACGGTTATCTGCTGCGCGAGACGATCCTGAAATCTGCCTGAAACCGGCGCGCCTTCGGCAGTGGAGGGCTGAAGGCGCGCTGCAACCCAAGGGAGGATACCATGAAACGCACGATCCTGAACCGTTCCCGCGTCGCGGGCGCGGGGCTTCTTGCAACCTTCGCGCTGGCCCTGCCCGCGCTGGCGGAATATCCCGAAAAGAACATCACCATGATCATCCCCTTCGGCGCGGGCGGGGGCAGCGACACGCTTGCCCGCACCATCGCCACCGTCATCGGTGAAAAGGAGCTGATCCCTGTAAGCATCCTGCCGGAAAACCGCCCCGGTGCCTCGGGCGCGGTCGGCTACACCACCATCGCGGAACAGAAGGGAAATCCCTATACGCTGGGCACGGTCAGCGTCAGCTTCTTCACGACGCCGCTCTTGGGCGGATCGCCCGTCAGCTACCGCGATTTCACGCCGCTCGCATCCATCGCGCAATCGCCCTATCTGTTGGTGGTGCCGACCTCGGCCGACATCCAGAGCCTTGAGGATCTGGCGGGTGCGGGCCGGCTGACCACGGGCACCGTCGGTGTCGTATCCGATGCGGCGCTGCTGTCGCGGATGACGGCGGACGCGCTTGGCGTGCAGATCGACGCCGTGCCCTTTGATGGCGAGGGCGAGGTGCTGGCGGCGCTTCTGGGCGGCCACGTCAACATCGGCTATCTGAACCCGTCCGAAGCGATGAGCCAGATGCAGGCCGGAACCCTGCGCGCCATCGCGATCAGTTCCGCCGAACGGTCCGAGGCCTTCCCCGACGTTCCCACCTTTGCCGAACAGGGTCACCCCGAGATCGTGCATACCCAGCTTCGCGGTCTGGTGATGCCCGCCGACGTCCCGCCCGAGGCCGTCGCCTATTGGGAAGGCGTGCTGGAACAGGTCGCCACCAGCGAGGAATGGAAGACCCAATACATCGACCGTTTCCACGACATTCCCGACTATGCCGACGCCGAGGGTCTGGCCAAGTCCATCGAGACGACCAACGCCCGATACGAGGCGCTGATGAAGGAACTCGGCCTCATCAACTGAAGGGAGGACGGCAATGACACTTCGCACATTCGACGCCCTTGCCGCGGCCTTTCTGGTGCTGTTCGGGGGTTATCTTGTCGTCACCGGCATCGGCTACGGCGTGATGTCGGGAACGACGCCGGGATCGGGGCTGTTCCCGCTGGCGATGGGGATGGTGATCGGCGCGCTCAGCGTTGTGAACCTGTGGCGGGCGCTCACGGGGCGCGAGGATCTGGGCGAAGGCATGCCGCGCGCGGAACTTTTGCGCGCGGCCGCCGTCGTCGCGGTGCTGGCAGGTTTCGTGGTGGCGATCCCGTTTATGGGTATGACCATCGCCGCCGCGCTGATGATGCTGGGGATCGGACTGATCCTTGCCGAACGCCGCGACGGGCGGATGCTGGCGCGGCTGGTGGCCGTGTCGGTGGTGGTGCCCGCAGCCAGCCTTCTGGTCTTCGACCGCGTGCTGAACGTGCCGGTGCCCACCGGCCCCTTGGGGTTCTAGGCCATGGAGGTATTCGGTTTGTTATGGGACGGGATCGTCACGGCATCGGCGCCGGCGATCCTTGCCTGCACGATCCTGGGCGCGGTCGTGGGGCTTCTGATCGGTGCGCTTCCGGGCCTCGGGCCGACGGCGGGGGTGGCGATCATGCTGCCCGTCGCGGCGGGGTTCGGGGGCGTCGCGGCCATCGCCTGTCTGGGCGGGGTCTATTACGGCTCGATGTTCGGGGGCGCGATCACTTCGATCCTTCTGGGCATACCGGGCGATGCACCTTCGGTGATGACGGTGCTGGACGGCTATCCCTTGGCGCAAAAGGGCGAGGCGGGCCGCGCCCTCGGGATGAGCGTCTTCGCGTCCTTCGTAGGTGGGATCGTCGGCATTCTGGGGCTGGTGCTGATCTCGGTCCCCGTCTCGCGTTTCGCGCTGTCCTTCGGGCCGACCGAGATGACGGCGATGATGTGTTTCGCGCTGTCGCTGCTCAGCGTCCTTGGCGGGCGCAACGCGGTCAAGGGCTTCGTGGCGCTGGCCTTGGGGTTCTGGATCGGGATGATCGGTCTCGACCCCATTGGCGGCCCGTCGCGCTACACGTTCGGATCGATGGACCTGTTCGACGGGATCGACTTTTCCATCGTCGCGGTGGGCATGTTCGGGATCACCGCAATCCTGATGTCGCTGCGCGTCGCCGTGGACAAGCCGCTGATGCGCTATTCCTTCGCCTCGCTCGTGCCGCGTCTTGGCGACGCGCTGCGCTCGCGCTGGCAACTGGCACAGGGCTCGTTTACCGGCTTCTTCGTCGGCGTTCTGCCCGGTGTAGGGGCCACGGCGGCAACGATGCTGTCCTATGCCATCGCCAAACGCACGTCCAGGACGCCGGACGCCTATGGCACCGGCATCGTGCAAGGCGTCGCCGCGCCGGAGGCCGCGAACAACTCGGCCTCCTACGGGTCGATGATCCCCCTGTTCACGCTGGGCATTCCGGGGTCGGCCACGACGGCGGTGATGATGGGCGGCCTTCTGATGATCGGACTGCAACCGGGCCCCTTGCTGTTCATGGAGCAGCCCGACTTCGTATGGTCGGTCTTCGGCAGCTTCGCCATCGGCAACCTTGCGCTGGTGTTCCTGACGCTGCTGCTGACCCCGCTTCTGGCGGCATCGCTGTTCGTGCCGTTGGCGCTGCTTTACCCGATCGTGCTGACCATCGTGATGTTCGGGGTCTTCGCCATCGACTATTCCACCTTCAGCGTTACCCTTGCCATCGTGGCGGGCGTCCTGGGCGTTGTGCTGCACAAGCTAGACTATCCGGCGGTGCCGCTGATCCTTGGGCTGGTGCTGGGACCGCTGCTGGAGCGGAACATCCGGCGCACGCTGATTCAGTCGCAGGGCGATCTTACGGTCTTCGTCGAACGCCCCATCGCGCTGGTTCTGTTCATCGGAACGGCGGTGGTGATCCTGCTGCCGCTGATCCTCAAACTGGCGGGCCGCCAGAAGATCATGGCCGACGAGGCGGAGGTTTGATGGAACGCTATCAATACTGCATCATCGGCGGCGGCATCGTGGGCCTTGCCACCGCCGCCGAAATCGCGCGCCGCGACCCCGCAGCCCGCATCCTGTTGCTGGAAAAAGAGGACCGCTTCGCCGCGCACCAGACCGGCCACAACAGCGGCGTGATCCATGCGGGTATCTACTACGCCCCCGGATCGCTGAAGGCGCAACTGTGCCGCGCGGGCGCCGAGGAGACCAAGACCTTCGCCCGTGAAAACGGCATCCCGTTCGAGACTTGCGGCAAGCTTCTGGTCGCCACCTCGCCCGCCGAAATGGAGCGGATGGAGGCGCTGAAAACCCGCGCCACCGAAAACGGCATCGCCTTCCAAGAGGTCTCGGCCCCTCGCCTGTGTGAGATCGAGCCGAATGTGGCGGGTCTTGGCGCGATCCTTGTGCCCTCCACCGGCATCATCGACTATGCCCGTGTGTGCGAGGCGCTGGCGCAACGCCTGACGGACACCGGCGCGACCTTGCGGCGCGGCACCCGGGTCCGCCGCATCGACGAAGACGAAACCGGCGTCACCGTCGATTTCGGCGAGACGATCCGCGCCGATCGCGTCATCGCCTGCGCGGGCCTGCAATCGGACCGTGTGGCCCGCATGGCGGGGCTGGAGGCGACGCACCAGATCATCCCCTTCCGCGGCGAATACTATACACTGCCCGCGTCTAAATTCGGCATCGTCAAGCATCTGATCTATCCGATCCCCGACCCCGCCCTTCCGTTTCTCGGCATCCACCTGACGCGGATGATCGACGGGCACGTGACGGTCGGCCCCAACGCGGTGCTGGGCTTCCATCGCGAGGGATACCCCAAAGGCAGCCTCGCTCCCTTCGATGTGGCGGACATGCTGGCCTTCGGCGGCTTCTGGAAGATGGCACGCAAGAACCTGAAATCCGGCATGACCGAGTTCCGCAACTCGTTGTCCCGCCGCGGCTATCTGCAACAGTGCCGCAAATATTGTCCAAGCCTTGTACTGAACGATCTGGGCACACCGGGCGCGGGCATCCGCGCGCAGGCGGTGCTGGCCGATGGGACGCTGGTGCATGACTTCCTGTTTCTAGACAGCCCGCGCCAATTGCATGTCTGCAATGCACCCTCGCCAGCGGCGACATCGGCGATGCCCATCGCGCGGATGATCGTTGACCGGATCGAGGCGCAGATGGAAAAGGCCGCGTAGAGCGGCCTTACCCTATCCCTTCCACGCCTTATAGCGCGCCTTCGTGTCGTCGTTCATCGGATAAAGACCGGGCAACTTCTCACCCCGCTCAACTTCGGTGACGATCCAGCCCTCCATGCGTTCCTGCTCGACGCCTTCTTCGGTCACCTCGGCCACCAGCGCCTTGGGGATGACGACCGCGCCGTCCTGATCGACCACGATGATGTCCCCCGGAACGACGCAGACGCCGCCGCAGCCGACCGTCTCCTCCCAGCCGACGAAGGTCAGGCCTGCGACCGAAGGCGGTGCTGCCGTCCCGCGCGCCCAGACCGGCAGACCGGTCCCCAGCACTCCGGCCAGATCGCGCACCACCCCGTCCGTAATCAGCGCCGAGACCCCCTTCTTGGCCATCCGCGCACACAGGATGTCGCCGAAGATGCCCGCATCGGTCACGCCCATCGCATCCGCGATCACAATGCAGTCCTCGGGCATCGCCTCGATCGCCGCGCGGGTGGAAATGGGCGAGCCCCAGCTTGCCGGCGTTGCCAAATCCTCGCGCGCGGGAACGAAGCGCAGGGTGAAGGCGGGGCCGACGATGCGCGGCTGGCCGGGGGTCAGGGGCATCGCTCCGCGTATCCAGATGTTTCGCAGCCCCTTCTTGAGCAGCACCGTGGTCAAAGTCGCGGTCGAGACGCCGCGCAGTGCCTGAATCGCGATGGTCGGATCATCGTAAGCCATGGGTCCTCCTTTGCTTGCAGTCATATTCCGGGCGCGCGAGGCAAAAGAAAACGTGGCGGATGCTTGCTTCAGACGATAGCTTTGCTGCATGGAAACCCGTTTTCTGGAAACCTTTCTGCTTGTGGCCGAACACGGATCGCTGGCCGAGGCCGGGCGCCGCCTTGGCCTGACTTCCGCCGCCGTCGCACAGCGCATGCAGGCGTTGGAGGACGAGTTCGGAACGCCGCTGCTGTCGCGGTCGGGGCGCGCGGTTGCGCCGACGGCGGCGGGGCATGCCATCCTTGGCAGCGCGCGCAACCTGCTGGAAGATCTGCGCCACCTGCGCGCCCTTGTCTTGGAGGGTTCGATGGCCGGAGAGATGCGGCTCGGCGCAATCTCTACCGCGATGACCGGCGTGGTGCCGCCGCTGCTGAGCCGGATGCGCCAGACCGCCCCCGCGATCGACCTGTTCCTGCTGCCCGGCACCTCGGCAGAGCTGTACGAAGCCGTCCGGCAAGAGCGACTGGATGCGGCGATCACCGTGCGACCGCCCTTTCCGTTGCCGAAATCGCTGTGCTGGCACCCGATCCGGTCGGAGCGGATCATCCTCATCGCCCCGCCACAGGAAGAAGATGGCGATGCGCTAGAACTTCTGCGCCGCTACCCCCTGATCCGGTATGACAAGAACAACTGGGGTGGCAAGCTCGGCGAGCGCTGGCTGACCGACAATGGCGCCCAGGTAAACAACTGGGTCGAACTTGACCAGCTGGAGGCAATTTCGGTGCTGGTCAGCCGAGGTCTGGGCGTGTCGATCCTGCCCGACTGGACACCACCGTGGCCGGAGGGCGCATCGGCCGCCCGGATCCCCCTGCCCGGCCCCGCCACATTTCGTGAGATTGGCCTCATCTGGCCACGCAACTCCCCGCTTGGCCGGATCGTGGAGGTTATGCGGGAGGCCCTTGGACAAACAGCGTGATCCACAACCCCGATGCTGCGCCACTTCGCAGCATATGGCGAGTCACGCCGCAGCCGTGCTGTGTCCACCTGAGGGCGCACATTCGGATCGAATGCCACAGCAGGCGCAATCTCTGCGAACATCTTGGACATCGGAAGCGACATCCGCCTTCAGGGCCGCACCTGCTGTACCGTCCCTGAACGGGCCAAAGCAGGACGCCGGCGGTTTCGAAAGCTCGGACAATGCCCCATCGGGATCAAGATGACATTCGCATCCGCGTCGGCATTCGTGTGTTTGTCCCAGCATGACCGCCAACCTGTTTGCGCCGCCTCGGATATCGCCGCTCCGGCTCGCCGAGACGGGAAACGCTTTCCCGCAGATTGAAGAGTTGGCCATCGGTCTTCGTGGCAGGGACGATATCGGGAGCGGAAAATCTCAGACTTCAGTGCATTGCCGGAGAAATGCAGCCCGAAAGCCTATCCATCCGGTGAAGATCACGGTGAGGTCAGATTTGACTGTCGCGCTGCATACCGATCGTCTCGCGCAGGTTTCGACACAAAACGGGGTCAATGCGAGCGCCCTGACATCGGTATTGCCATAAACCCGGAATAGACCATCTTCGGGTTCCATGCCGATGGCGAGTTCACGAAGTGAACCGCGCCGGGTTTGCCGGAGGCTAATTTCGGTTAGTTACGCGGCCATGGCTTCAGTTACCAGAGCTGCGTAGAAGTTGGCCTCGGCTTCGGCGGGCGGGATGTTCCCTATCGGCTCCAGCAGGCGGCGGTTGTTGAACCAGTCCACCCATTCGAGCGTGGCGTATTCGACCGCTTCGAAACTGCGCCAAGGACCTCGACGATAGATAACCTCGGCCTTGAACAGCCCGTTGATCGTCTCGGCCAGCGCATTGTCGTAGCTGTCGCCGACGCTGCCGACTGACGGCTCGATGCCTGCTTCCGCCAGCCGTTCGCTGTAGCGAATGCTCAGATATTGCGAGCCGCGGTCCGAATGATGAACCAGCCCCATGCCCTTGGCGGGCCGCCGGTCATGGACGGCCTGCTCCAGGGCATCGAGAACGAAGCCTGCATGCGCCGAAGTGCTGACGCGCCAGCCGACGATCTTGCGGGCATAGGCGTCGATGACAAAGGCCACATAAGCAAAGCCCTTCCAGGTAGCGACGTAAGTGAAGTCGCTGACCCAAAGCATGTTCGGCGCAGCCACGCGGAACTGGCGGTTCACCTTGTCCAGCGGACGTGGTGCCGATCTGTCCGGGATCGTTGTCCGGTGCGGCTTACCCCGGATAATCCCTTGGATCCCCAGCCCCTTCATCAACCTCCCGACCGAGCAACGCGCGACATCGAAGCCTTCGCGGCGCAGTTGTCGCCAGACCTTGCGCACGCCATAGACCCGATAGTTCTCTTCAAAAACCCGCAGGATCTCGGGACGCAGCGCATCGTCACGGCGGGCCCGGTCGGACTGCCGCGCAGGATCGGCCCGCTTCGCCAGATGACTGTAGTAGGTGGAAGGGGCGATCGGCAGCACGCTGCAGATCGGCTCGACCCCATGCATCCCCCGATGCGCGTCGATGAACGACACCATCACTTCGGCCGGCGGTCGAGCTCCGCCAGCGCAAAATATGCGCTCGCCTTGCGCAGGATCTCATTGGCTTGCCGCAGTTCGCGGTTCTCGCGCTCCAAGGCCTTCAGATTTGCGGCCATATCGCTCGAGACGCCCGCGCGCCGGCCGCTGTCGACCTCGGCCTTCTTGACCCAATCGTTCAGCGTATTAGCCGAACAGCCGATCTTCGCGGCAATCGACACAATGGCCTGCCAGCGCGATCCATGCGGACCCTCGCCATCAAGAACCATTCGCACCGCACGCTCGCGCACTTTAGGGGAAAACTTATTCGTCGTCTTGCTCATGATGCTCCATCCTACTCAGGAGTTGGAGCCTCCTGTCTTTGCAGAATGCGTTATCAAGGATGTTGCGGGCGGCATCCCGTGAGCCTCCG
>JARWBI010000026.1 GCA_029846755.1 Falsirhodobacter flavus
CGAGATCACTGCGTTAGGCTGAAGGCCACGCGGGAAAGGGGAAGATCGGCCTCAAGCCGATTAATGCAACAATGCCGACAGAACCCATAAAGCGACGTCCGCGACCAGCGCGGATCGTCTTCGGACCATTCAGGATCAATGGGTTCGGAGTTCATATCCGCAGTTTTAACCTATTTTGCGGTTCACTTCCATAGTAATGGCTCAACGCCATGAGTCACGGTAAGTATCCCTTATCACGACTCTTGCTTTCAGGCCCGTTCGCCCGCATACTTTGGGCGGGAAAACCCGCTCCGGAAACCGCCTTTGACCCGTCCTGCTCTCCCATCCGCCGTCTCCGCTCTTGCCCTGCCCGAGATGCAGGCCGACCTGACCGAGCTCTACCGGCGCGGCACCCCGGAGAACACGCTGCGGGCCTGGGAGCGCGACCTCGTCTACATCGCCGCCTGGAAGCGGCTCAGCTTCGAGGCCGACCTGGTTTGGCCGGAGAGCGACGCAGTGGCCCTGCGCTTCGTCCTCGACCACTCCACCGCCTTAGAGGACCCGAGCCACCCGGCACAGGCCGTGGCCCTGGCGCTCATCGCGCAAGGGTTGCGCCGCAGCCTCGCCTGCCCTGCCCCGGCCACTCTGGACCGCCGCATCGCCAGTTGGAGGGCGTTTCACCGGATGCGCAACCTGCCCTCCCCTTTCGAGGCCCCTGTCGTGGCGCAGGCACGGGTGAAAGCCAGGCGGGCCGCAGCACGGCCCCGCAAGCCGAAGTCACCGCGGCCGATCACCCGCGAGGTTCTCGAGAGCCTGCTCGCGACCTGTGATGCGAGTCCCCGCGGCATCCGCGACCGCGCCATCCTGATGCTGGCCTTCGCGTCCGGCGGCCGGCGCCGCAGCGAGGTGAGCGGCCTCGATCATGCGGATATCGACGCCAGGGACTGGAAAGACAAAGGCGTGCTGTGGCTGCGGTTGCTGGAGACCAAAACCACCGGCAAGGAGGCTGCACCACGCTTACCCCTCAAGGGGCGGGCGGCCGCTGCCCTGCAGGACTGGCGACGTCTCGATCCCGACGCCAGCGGTGCCTTGTTCCGGCCCGTATCGCGCACGGGGCGGATCCTGAAGCGGCGGATGGCACCGGATGCGCTGCGGGTGATCCTGCGGCATCGGCTGTCGCAGGCAGGCCTGCCCTTGGACTACGCCACTCCGCACGGGCTACGGGCCGGTTTTCTGACCCAGGCCGCGCTCGATGGCGTCCCGCTGGCGGCAGCCATGAAACTCTCGCTGCACAGCTCGGCCTTGCAGGCACAGCGCTACTACGCGGATGTGGAGATAGAGGTGAACCCGGCGACGAATCTTTTGGGCTGATTCTCCTCCTTTGGACAAATTGCTCTCGATCCAAGGGGCTTTGCACAGCGCGCGCGGTCGCAGTCGGCATGCGCGGCAGCACCGCTGTAGAGGCATAGTATTGATGATTGAGCACACACAACCATATGTTTTTATTTTATAATAATCGATTTCTGTGGCTGCCGGGCCCATGCTAGACCTAGGTTGCGACTTCTCCCACGCGGGCCACGTGGCTCCGCTTCGCTCGCTCTGAAGAAAAACCTTGCGACAATGGCGTCTCCCTGTCATTTATTCTTATGAACGCTAAAGTGAACTAAATCTCACTGTCGCGTTCCTTGAACTAAAAGAGCCAGTATACAGGCCAGGGCAGTGAAATGAGCGAGCAGATTACTCGGATTGATCAGCGCATCCAAGGCATGGCCACAAGGCTTAGCCGCGCGTTGGACTCGAACATGCGCAAGTCCTTCCTTCCCGACAGTCACAAAGAGCTGCGTCGCTTCAACGCTGCTGAAGCTGCTGGATTGATTGGAGTGTCCTTAGATCACCTCCGCAAGCAGTTCTTCAATGACAAGATCGACCTGGAAGTGGAGACTGACAGCCGCGGCAGGCGCTGGTACACCGCACAGCAGATCGATCTCGCTAGGCGTGCAATTGCTCAGGATAGCAGAGCAAAAAAGTTTCAGTACCTTGTCCCAGGCAGACGAGATGGCGATCGGCTGCAGGTCCTTTCAGTAACCAACTTCAAAGGTGGCGCGGGTAAAACCACAACCGCCATTCATCTTGCGCAAAAGCTGGCACTCGATGGCTATCGAGTACTCGCCATCGATTTGGACCCTCAGGCGAGCCTTACAACCATGTTCGGCTTCCGCCCGGAAATCGAGTTCGCTGAGTCTGGCACCATCTATGATGCGATCCGCTACGACGATCCCGTCCCGATCAAAGAGATCGTAAGGGAAACGTATTTCCACAATCTAGATTTAGCTCCTGCCGGGCTGCTTCTGTCAGAGTTCGAAACAGAAACCGCACACGCACTCAACAACAACGTGCAGCCGCCGTTCTACCAACGGCTTGCTTTGTGTATCGGGGAGATTGAAGCCAACTACGACGTAGTGGTTATCGACTGCCCACCTCAGCTCGGCTTTATCACGCTTTCTGCTCTAGTAGCTTCTACCGGCATGATCGTAACCGTAGTTCCGAGCATGCTCGACGTCGCGTCAATGGCGCAGTTCTTGCAGTTAGCGTCGAGCCTACTGGCCACCATCGCACAAGTTGGCGCGACCCCGGACTGGGATTTCATGAAGTTCCTTGTCACGCGCTTTGAACCAAACGACGGTCCCCAGACCCAAATGGCGGCCTTTCTCCGCACAATGTTTGGCGACGATGTTCTAACACGTACATTCGTGAAGTCGTCCGCCGTGTCTGATGCCGGGCTGACTCAACAAACGCTTTACGAGGTTAGCAGAGCCGACTTCACCAGACAGACCTACGATCGTGCGATTGAGTCGATCAATGGCGTAGTTTCTGAAATCGAAGCGCATATTCAAGCTGCTTGGGGGCGGAAGGAGGCGTAAATATGGCTCGGAAAATCAAGTTCACAGTCCCCGACGATAATGAAAAGTTCGCTTCCAGCGATACCCAGAGGGTAACAAGCGAACCATCGTTGGCACCTTCCCTGTCGGGCATGGCGAGGTCACTACAAGCGGCCTCCGCGGCGGCCATCAAAGACATTGATACTCGGCTAATCGATGGCTCTCAGTTCAAAGATCGAGCAGACGTCGATGTGGATGATGAGATAGAGGATCTTGCCGAGAGTATCCGCACTCAAGGCCAGCTGATCCCCATTCTGGTGAGTCCGGCAGGAAACGGACGCTATCGTATTGTCTACGGACGTAGACGACTGTCAGCGCTGAAACGCCTCGGGTTGCCAGCCAAAGCACTCGTGCGAGATCTTGATGAAGATCAGGCTATCATCGCTCAGGGCCAAGAGAACTCCTACCGAAAGGACCTTTCTTGGATCGAGAAAGCAGTTTTTGCCAAGCAACTGACAGATGCCGGAAAGTCGGATCTGCTAGTCTGCGACGCCCTAAACGTGGATCAGGCTGCGCGACGTAGAGGCGATAAGCTGACCGGTCTATCTCGCATGCGTCAGGTTACGGGACGCCTCTCCCCTGCCCTTATCCATGCCGTAGGGGCTGCGCCAAAGGTTGGGCGCGACCGTTGGTACGAAGTTTCACAGATAGCTCACCGAATGGGTATCGCGCCTGACGAGCAAAGCGCATACGCGGACGAAATCGCAAAGGCAGCGGGCTCTGGACTGTCGAGTGATGACCGGTTTGACCTTTTGGAAGCTAACTTCGCTCGACTGAAGACTTCAACGGGGAGTCGTTCGAAACCCTCGAACGTTAATCACGTCGTTAGCGATCAAGGTACGGTTAAAGTGAGCGCCGCGGCTGCAACGATTGTGATTGCCTCAAAAGACGCAGCCGACCTACATCGCTGGATTTCGGAAAATCCGGAAGCCGCGCTAAAAGCGCTCCACGACGCACAGCTTAAGTTCAAACAACAGTAGAGGGAGCACGAACGAAGAGGAAAGGCCTCCCGAGAAGTCTCGAGAGGCCCTACGCTAGAAAGGGCGCCAACCCTTCCTCGCTCACAGTACAGCGAAACTCTAGCGCAGGGCTCTAACTACTGCAACATCGCTATGGCGATGAACAGACGAGGCTTGCCGATTTTCACCTCTAGTTGAAGCTATTTTGGCTCAACTGGGCTAACTCGGTGTGAATCAGTTGAACCGACCAGCCTTGACGCTTCGCGTGAATGACAATGCGAGCAAATCTACAGCAGCAGGCCACGCAGTGCACTGATCAGCGTTGGGTCAGTCTGAGAACAGTCCAGGCCGCAATGGTGCCCCTAGGGCTTAAGGATCGAGACATCGCAGTTCTTCGCGGTCTGTTGAGCTTCATCTCTCCAGACAGATGGGAAGGTCCGCTTATAGTTTTCGCTTCGAATAACGCCCTTCGAGAGCGTTGTGATGGAATTGATGAGCGCACGCTCCGTCGACGCATCAGTCGGCTTTGTGAGCTCGGCCTCATCAAGCGTCAGCAAAGCCCCAATCGTAAACGCTACGTGGTGCGATCGAGCGATGCGAGCACTGTACTCGCTTATGGATTTGATCTCGCACCACTTCGCTCGATGATTTCCCATCTCGAAACACTCGCGACGCAACATGCCCGTCTTGAAGTTGATAAACGAGCAATGAAAGCGATCATCCGCGATCGCTTGTATCGTCTCGAGGAAGCCGGTTTCCGGCCGGAAACGTCCGAGTATAGCTTGGTAGACTATAAAAAAATGCTGCGTAGGAACTGCACAGTGTCGGATCTTCAGGCGTCTCTTGATCACCTTGAGATGCTAGTCTCAGCACAACTCGACAGTACTTCTATCGTCGAAACGGTCATTTTGACCGACAGCGACAGCGAGCATGACCGAGATATTCATAGTTCTAAAAAAGAATACTATGAAGAAAGGAAAGCGACATGCGTTGCAAATCCCGCTTCAACAATCAGCATTGAGGATTGCATTGAGCGAGCGCCTAGTGCGATGAGCTTTAGCAGCGAAGTGCCGAAAAGTTGGTCCGAAATCAGGCGACTTGCACAGTCGCTAGCCCCAGCGATCGGCATCAACGACGAACTTTTTCGTAATGCGATGAATGCCATCGGTCCAGACGGTACATCTCTCGCGGTCATTGGGCTGGTTCAGGCATACCCAAGCATCAAACACCCAGTTGGCTACCTCAAACGGCTAGTTTTCAAAGCGGAACAAGCGGCACTCAACGTATCCAAAATGTTCAAGAGCCTCACCTCACAATCACGGTTTCCGGCCGGAAACCATGTCATCCATGCGACCTGAACCAAGTGGCTTGCAGCTGATGCAGTAGCTGCGTCGAATGGAAACTCCGACAGGAGCTACGTATGGAAGGGCGTCCTTTAACCCCAGTTCGCGAAGTGCCACTGCCCGAAATTCTGTTGTTGGGCGACATGGCGCAAACGCGCCGGCCCGCAGGATGTGAAAAGCAAGTGAAGATAGATTGGAGGTACGAAGCAAACGAGTTCCAGCTAACGCTTTAACACCCAAAGGGCCCACTGCGACAAGCACGATGCGGTACCTGAGAGATAAGCCGCGTTAACCCGTTAACATCTTCGAGTTTGCGTAAAATTGGACGGACCCCTACATCAGAGGCATCGGATCCGGTTGGTTGCTGTGTATGTGCTGGCGAGGTGTTTCGCTGTGCCGGATCCGTTAATCCCCCTCAGCCACCGTCGCGCTGCTCCTCGGTGAGGCCATCATGCCACGCGGCATAGCCGGTGTTCCTGACCATCTTGCGGTTCAAATCCGGCGAACCGTCCGTCCACCAGACCGGCCCGCGCTCGCCGAGGGCGTGCTTCGCCGCGTCCACCGCCTGATGCGCTGCATCTTCGGCCTCGCTGTCCTCCTTGGCCCGCGCCGCCTTCGCCGCACGACGTGCATCCATCAACGCCTGCACCAGCTGTTGCCGGTCCGCCTCGGGCAGGTTCGGGTTCGTCGCCCGCCAGAGCCGACCGCGCACGATGATGTAGCGGCCGTCCGGCGTGTAGAGCGGCATCACTCCACCTCGATCAGCACATCGTCGTCCAGCGGACGCTGCAGGCGCCGCGCTTCGGACCAGTCCGCCGTGAGCCAGGTCTCGATCTCCGAGGCCTCGGTCAGGATCACCGGCATGGCTTTTGGGTGAACCCGACCGACCACGGCATTGGGCTCGCAGGTCAGGAAGGCGAAGAGTTCGTGATCGCCGGTGCGCGGTGTCCGCATTGATCCCCGCGTGCCTTGCCACGAAGTCCAGATCCCTGCGAAGAAGAACAGCGGTCGCGTTTCGTCCAGTGCGAACCAGTGCAGCGGCTTGCGCTTCGTCACCGGATCCGGCCGTGCCCCGTATTCGGAGAAGGCCGTCGCCGGCACGATGCATCGATGGGCGACCCCGAGCCGAGGCCGCCAATGCGGGCTGGCGGTGTTGCGGATGTTCGTCACGCCGGTATCTGGCGCATCCGGCGCCTTCAGGAACTGCGGCGGTGTCGGCATGCCCCAGGTGAGGCGGGCAAGCTCCCGGGTGGGTCCGATGTTGCGGATCACGGGGGCCGGCCGATCCGGATAGACATCAAGTGACGGCTCGAGGTTGCCGAGGCTGTCGGACATCACCCCGACGATGTCGCGGATCGCCTGCTGGTTCGTCGTCAGATTATACAGGTTGCAAATGAGCTTGGCTCCTTCGTCCGCGATCTTCCCGAACATATGGTCCGCGTCATACCGATCACAAATGGCGCGCGGGCGATTGACTCATTGCCCGTATAGGAACAAAGGATGAACATATTGATTTGAGTCCCGTCCGAACAGGAGCCCGACACTGCCGTGTCCGCGCCTCTCTCCGATCCGGCTCTCGCAGCGCTGCGCCATCGGATCGCGGCGATCGAGGGCGATCCTGCCGCGCCGCAAGCGGTGTTGCCCTTCGGCGTGGCCGAGGTTGACCGCCGCCTGCCGAAGGGTGGTCTGGCCGTCGGTTGCCTGCATGAGGTGGCGGGCGGCGGCAACGGCGCCGTCGATGGCGCGGCGGCGGCCTGCTTTGCGGCAGGCATCGCCGCACGGCTGCAGGGGCAAGTGCTGTGGTGTGTGACGCAGGCCGATCTCTTCGCGCCGGGGCTGGAGCAAGCGGGCCTGCCGCCAGACCGTGTCATCCATGTCGAGGCGGGCGACGACACCGCGGTTCTTGCCTGTATGGAGGAGGGCTTGCGACATGGCGGGTTGGCCGCTGTGGTGGCTGACGTGGCGCGGCTGTCGATGACTGCCTCGCGACGGTTGCATCTGGCGGCCAAAGGCTCGGGCACCACCGGCATCGCCCTGCGACGCTGGCGCCGGCAGGCGGAGGCCAGCGACTTCGGCCAACCGACGGCGGCGATGACGCGCTGGCGGGTGTCGGTGCTGCCCTCCGCGCCGTTGCCCGTGCAGGGGGTGGGCCGCGCACGCTGGCTGGTCGAGCTGCTCCGCGCTCGGGCAGGCGAGAGTTTCGATATCGAACTGGAGGCATGCGATGGCACGGGTCATCTCGGTCTTCCTGCCGATGTGGCCGGTGGATCGGCTGCGACGGCAGGAAGACGCGCCTTCGGATAGACCGCTGGTTCTGGCGGGGCGCATCGGCAACCGCCGTGTGCTGACGGCGGTGGAAGCGGGTTTGGGCTTGCAGGTCGGGATGCCGGTCAGCAAGGCGCAGGCGCTGGTGCAGGGCCTGCGGATCGAAGCCGCGAACCCGCAGGCCGATCTGGCCAGTCTGGAGCGCTTGGCCTTCTGGGTGCTGCAACGCATCGCGCCCATCGTCGCCGTCGATCCCCCGGACGGGATCGTGATCGACAGCACCGGTGCCGACCATCTGCATGGCGGCGAGGATGCGCTGCTGGAGGCGCTGACGGGGCGTTTGGCACTGTCGGGCGTGACGGCGCGGGCGGCGGTCGCGGACACATGGGGCGCGGCGCATGCGCTGGCGCGGTTCGGCGGCGATCTGGCCGCGATGCCGCCCGAGGCACTGCGCCTGCCGCCAAGCGTGGTTGCAGGGCTGCGCGACATGGGCTTTGCCACCACCGGCGATCTCATGGCCGCACCCCGCGCCCCACTGACCCGCCGGTTCGGCCCCGAGCTGATCCGCCGGATCGACCAGATGTTCGGCCATGCCTCCGAACCCATCGATGCCCTGCGTCCCGCAGGCCTGATCGAGACACGCCGCGCCTTTGCCGAACCCATCGGCGCGGCCGAGACCATCGCGCGATACATCGGCAAGCTGGTGACAGCCCTTTGCGAAGAGCTGGAAACGCGCGGCCTCGGCGCCCGCCGTCTCGACCTGATCTGCCACCGCGTCGACCGCGCCTTGCAGACCGTCCGCATCGGCTTCGCCGTGCCGCAGCGCGATCCGGCCCGACTGACGCGGCTGCTCTGCGACAAGATCCCCACCATCGCCCCCGGCTTCGGGATCGAGATCATGACACTGACCGCCACCATCACCGAACCCTTGGCCGCGCGGCAGATCAGCACTCTCGCGCCCGAGGCACCGGACCTGTCCGGCCTGATTGACACATTGGCCAACCGCGTCGGTCCCCGCGCCATCTACCGCATCGCCCCCGTTGCCAGCGATGTGCCCGAACGCTCGGTTCGCCGCATCCCCCCGCTGGCGGACCCCACGAACAACGGCTGGCCCGACCACTGGCCGCGCCCCACACGCCTGTTCGCCCGCCCCGAACCCATCGAAACGATGGCCCTGCTGCCCGACCAGCCCCCCGTCTGGATCGCATGGAAGGGCATCCGCCGCCGGATCAAACGCGCCGACGGCCCCGAGCGCATCTTCGGCGAATGGTGGACCCGCGAGGCCGAACGCATCGCCGTCCGCGATTACTTCCGCATCGAAGACGAGGCAGGCGAGCGCCTCTGGATCTTCCGCGCCGGCGATGGCGAGGATGCCGCCACCGGCTCGCATAACTGGTTCGTCCACGGGGTGTTCGGATGAGATATGCCGAGCTTCAGGTGACCACCGACTTCTCCTTCCTGCGCGGGGCGTCCAGCGCCGAGCACCTGTTCGCCACCGCCGCGGCTCTGGGCATCGAGGCGATGGGCGTGGTGGATCGCAACTCCGTCGCGGGGATCGTCCGCGCATGGGAGGCGGCAAAGACCACCGGCATCCGGCTGGTCGCGGGCTGCCGTCTGGATCTGATCTGCGGCATGTCGGTGCTGGTTTACCCGACCGACAAACCGGCGTGGTCGCGTCTGTGCCGTCTGCTGACCTTGGGCAAGGGCCGCGCGGGCAAAGGCAAATGCCACCTGCATTGGACTGATCTAACGGACCACGCCGAGGGTCTGATCGCCATCCTGATCCCCGACCAGCCCGACGACACCTGCGCCCTGCATCTGCGCCGGATGCGGGACGTGTTCGGCGACCGTGCCTACCTCGCCCTGACCCTGCGCCGCCGCCCGAACGATCAACTGCGGCTGCACAACCTCGCGCAACTGGCACAGCAGGCGCGCGTGCCGACGGTCGTCACCAACGACATCCTGTTCCACGAGCCCGCCCGCCGCATCCTGCAGGACGTGGTCACCGCCATTCGCCACAACACCACCGTCGAGGCGCTTGGCCATCGCCGCGAGCGCCACGCCGACCGCTACCTGAAGCCGCCTGCCGAAATGGCCCGCCTCTTCGCCCGCCACCCCGAGGCGCTGGCCCGCACGGTCGAGATCGCGGAGCGCTGCACCTTCGACCTCAAAGACCTCGAATACCAATACCCCGAGGAACGCGACGACCCGCGCCTCTCCCCGCAGGACACACTCGCTCGCCTGACATGGGAGGGCGCAGCAAACCGCTATCCCGAAGGCATTCCGCCCGAGGTCACCAAGTCCTTGAACCACGAGCTGACGCTGATCGGACGGCTGGACTATGCGCCTTATTTCCTGACGGTCCACAGCATCGTCCGCTATGCCCGATCGCAGAACATCCTCTGCCAGGGACGGGGATCGGCTGCGAACTCGGCGGTGTGCTATGTCTTGGGCATCACCTCGATCGACCCGGGCCGCAACGATCTGCTGTTCGAGCGTTTCGTCAGCGAGGAGCGGCGCGAGCCACCGGACATCGACGTCGACTTCGAGCACGAGCGGCGCGAGGAGGTGATCCAGTGGATCTACAAGACCTACGGTCGCGACCGCGCCGCGCTGACTGCCACCGTCACCCGCTACCGCGCCAAAGGCGCGCTGCGCGATGTCGGCAAAGCGATGGGCCTGCCCGAGGATCTGATCACTGCACTCTCGTCCCTCATCTGGGCATGGTCCGAGGAGGGCGCCACCGACGCGCAACTGGCCGAGCTGAACCTGAACCCCGCCGACCGCCGTCTGCGCCTGACGATCGAACTGGCCCAGCAACTGATGGGCGCGCCGCGCCATCTGTCCCAGCATCCCGGCGGCTTCGTCCTGACCCATGATCGGCTGGACGATCTGGTGCCGATCGAGCCGGCCGCGATGGAGGACCGCCAGATCATTGAATGGGACAAGGACGACATCGACGCGCTGAAGTTCATGAAGGTCGATATCCTCGCGCTCGGCATGCTGACCTGCATGGCGAAAGGGCTGGCGCTGGTCGCCAAGCACAAGGACGCCCACTACGACCTTGCCACCATCCCCGCCGAAGACCCGCGCACCTATGCAATGATCCGCAAGGCGGACACGCTTGGCACCTTCCAGATCGAGAGCCGCGCCCAGATGGCGATGCTGCCGCGGCTGAAGCCACGCACTCACTATGATCTGGTGGTGCAGGTCGCCATCGTCCGCCCCGGCCCGATCCAGGGCGATATGGTCCATCCCTATTTGCGCCGCCGTGCAGGGCTGGAACCGGTCGAATACCCCAAGCCCGAGCTGGAGAAGGTGCTGGGCAAGACGCTTGGCGTGCCGCTGTTCCAGGAACAGGCGATGCGCGTCGCCATCGAATGCGCAGGCTTCACCCCGGGGGAGGCAGACATGCTGCGGAAGTCCATGGCGACGTTCAAGTTCACGGGCGGGGTCAGCGCGTTCCGTGACAAGCTGATCGACGGGATGGAAGAGCGCGGCTACGCCCGCGACTTCGCCGAGCGCACCTTCAAGCAGCTCGAGGGCTTCGGGAGCTACGGCTTCCCCGAAAGCCACGCCGCGAGCTTCGCCCTCATCGCCTATGCCTCATCTTGGTTGAAGTGCTGGCATCCCGATGCTTTCTGCGCGGCGCTCCTGAACAGCCAGCCGATGGGCTTTTATGCCCCTGCCCAGATCGTGCGGGACGCCCGAGATCACGGCGTCGAGGTGCGGCCCGTCTGCGTGAACGCCTCGAGCTGGGACTGCACGCTGGAAGGAGCGGAGGGGAATGCTGACCAGATGTGCGGGATCTTCGCCGTCCGGCTTGGCCTGCGAATGGTGAAGGGGCTGGCCGAGGCGCATGCCGCCGCCATCGCCAAAGCAGCGCCCTTTACCTCGGTCGAGGATCTCTGGCGCCGCGCCCGTGTGCCGACCGCCGCCCTGACACGCATTGCCGAGGCCGACGGGTTCCACGACTTCGGCCTAACGCGTCGCCAGGCTGTTTGGGCGATCAAGGGGCTGCCCGACACCGACCTGCCGCTGTTCGCTGCCGCCGAGAGCGCCGAGCCCGCCGTCCCACTGCGCCCGATGACCGCGGGGCGGGAAGTGGTCGAGGACTACAGCCGCACCGGCCTGTCCCTGCGCCAGCACCCGGTTGCATTCCTGCGCGGCGATCTGGCGAAGCGGCGCATCCTGACCTGCGCGCAAGCGATGGCGCTGCCCAACAAACGCTGGGCCGAAGTCGCGGGGCTGGTGCTCGTCCGCCAGCGCCCCGGCTCGGCCAAGGGCACCATGTTTATCACCCTCGAGGACGAGACCGGCATTGCCAATCTCGTCGTCTGGCCCAAAATCTTCGAGGCCAACCGCCGCACCATCCTCTCTGCCGGCATGATCGCCGCCCGCGGTCGCATCCAGCGCGAGGGCGAGGTGGTCCATTTCGTCGTCCAGCACCTGACCGACCTATCGGGAGCCCTCGGCAGTGTCGGGAGCCGCGGTGCCTTCCCGTTGCCGCATGGGCGCGGCGACGAGTTCCATCATGGCAGCCCCACGCCGGATCCGCGTCATCCGAAACCCCGCGACATGTTCATCCGCGAACTGCATCTCGACACGATCCGTGTGAAGACGCGGGATTTTAGGTAAAGCTCGGGAGCATGTTCGGGAGGATGCATTTCGACATGCGCAGTCGAAACGGGGCACTTGGCGCCGGACATACCTTCCGATCACCCCATCCATCCGGTGACATGCCTAGTGTCTCTGAGTACCGCGCAGCGCGGCAGCCACGAGTTTCGAGAGCCTGACCATCGCAGGGTCAGCGTCCGATTGCTCCGCCGCAGCTTCGAAGCCTTTGGCGAGCTCCGCGCGGCCCTCGGGCGTGTTCGCGATCGCCTCTGCCATACTCAGGATCATCGTGATTGCCGCCCTCTTCGTCTGCAGCAACTCGTCTTCGAGCGCGCTCGTACGATCTTCTTCTGCCATCGTCGCCCCTTTGGTTCTGGCCGTGCCGTGCCGTGCCCCGAAAATCTCGCGCCGTTACTCGATCAATATCCTTCTAATCATTTGCGTAGTCCTGGCGACGACAAACACGCCAGCTCGACGACCGCGGGTCGGCTCGTCGCTTGTCAGAGGGAAGGCCCGCGGCCATGATCGGCACATGCAGACACCAAAAGACCCCATCATCATCCGCGCCGATGTGCACATCGCAGGTATTGCTCCGCCGATCTGCCGGACGTTGGAGCTGCCGCTCGATCTGAACTTCGCGCAATTGCATGAAGTGATACAGGCCGCGTTTGGCTGGTCGGACACCCACCTCCATCAGTTCAACCTCGGTGGATTGACCATCGGGGCCCCCGAGTACCTGGAGGACGGGTTCGGCGGGCCGCGTGTTGTCGAGGCAACCAGTCTCGGCTTGGGTCATCTGACATTCCCGCGTGGTCATGAAGCCACCCTGACACTTCTCTACGACTATGATTTTGGCGACGACTGGCAACATGTCCTGACGCTGCGGCGGGCACCCCGCGAAGCCGGGGTCAGGTATCCGAGATGCACGGGCGGCACCCGCGCCTGCCCTCCCGAAGATGTCGGCGGTGTTTCCGGGTTCGAGGAGTTTCTGGTGGCCTGGAGCGATCCCGCGCACGAGGACCATAAGCAAATTCGCAGATGGGCAGGACGCGGCTATGATCCGGAGCGCTTCGATCTTGCGAAAGCGAACAAGGCGATCAACAAGGCCATGCTCGCAAGCGGCGGTGAGTATCGGGCCAGACAGCTGTAGGGCCGTCTTTTTGATTCCGGCTTACGGCGTTTCTCCGCGCCCGATCGGGAACATGTCTTCGCCGAAGTGATGCAGCTTCACGTGATGGCGGCGGCAAAGCCATCTGACATTCAGGGGCTGGTCATATCGATCATGATGCGCGTCGACGGTCGCAGCACCGCAGACCTCGCAGAGGCCCTTGATCAGCTTCCCTGAATTCAGCGCCTGCTGGACCGCAAGATGCGCACTGTATTTCAGCGGGTTCGCTCTGCGCCAATGGGTCTGGCGCGTGTCACTTTTCAACATGCAGACGCCTTTGAATGCCATGAAGGGTATTGCAACCATAGTGGATAGGACGGGCCGCGTCACCTCGGGGGGCGGACAAACCTCGGCATTGGTCTTTCGTTAATGCGCCGGTGTCATCGTTCGCGCATGACAATGCTTGCAGACCTTACCGCGACTGAACCCCGCCTTTTCACAGAGGGTCCCATCCAGTATCTCGTGTGGCCTTCGTTCTGGGTCTCGTTGGAAGGCGGAGCCCTGTCCCGATGGGTGGGGGACTGGAGCCATGACGAGATCTGGGACGCCGTTGCGCGATACGGCTACCTAGTCACCTGACGCATAGAGCAGCGCGATGTCCCGGTGATACAGTTCGCAAGTTGCGCTTTCCGATTTGACCACGGCCTGCTGCGCCTGAAGGATGATCACGCAGTCGTTCTTGAAGCCATAACTGCGGTCTCCGTTCGGCAGGGTGGTCTGATTAGGCACCTCGTCCATCGGACGCTCTGGCGTGACATTGCAGGCTGCCGTTGCAAGCAGGGCCGCGGTCAAGGAGAGCGTTCGTAGCATTGTCTCGTGTCCGTTCGTTCAATCCCCCACCTAGTTAAGACGCTGCCGCCGCGCGTCACGGCGCATTAATGAAAGAGGGGTGGTCTGCAATGTTCTCGACTTAGCCCCACCGTCAATGTTGCAAGCCGATGGATCTCCCACCCAACCTTGCGTTGAAGGCCGACAGCAATATGCTTCGGGTTTTGCAGGGAGGGCGAAAATGGCCGAAAAGCCGATGACGAAAAGCCAGCTGGTCACGGAACTGGCGGAGGAGATGCAGGTCGACAAGAAGGCTGCCGCAAACGCTCTGGCAGCTTTGGAAGCGGTCGTACTGCGCGAAGTCGGGAGCGGCGGGGCGGTAACGCTTCCCGGCCTAGGCAAGCTAAGCTGCCGGGAGCGTCCCGAGCGCGAGGTCCGCAATCCGGCCACCGGCGAGATGTTCACGAAGCCCGCCGATCGCCAGGTCAAGATGACGATCGCGAAAGCGCTCAAGGATAGCGTCAACACCTAACGGGGCGCTCGGGCCGTCTTTAGCCCGGGCGAATACGCTGCCGAGGGCCAGCGCGGTCGGAAGCCTGACGGTCATTGCCGTGTGCGGCCCGATGCCGGGTGTGCACATGTGCAAAAGCGCGAGCAGCAACGCCGCTCGCGCTTACACTCGCCCCTTCGGTCTCGATGCCAAGGGGGCGCGGAGCCTTGTCAGGCCAGAGACAGGTTCACAGCGCTTTCGCGGCCGTCGCGTCCGGACTTGACATCAAAACTGACTTTCTGCCCGTCGGCGAGGGACCGGATCCCGGCGCGTTCAACAGCGGAAATATGGACAAAGATATCCTTGTTTCCGCTGTCGGGCTGGATGAAGCCAAAGCCCTTCGTTTCGTTGAACCATTTTACGGTGCCGGTTGCCATCTTGTCGTCCTTACCTTGCGTCGTGGGCGCCGATCGCCATGAGCCCACGGATTTGGGGGCGCACGCATCGGGGATCAACATCCGACGCGCGGATGGAGTAGATATCCCTTGTACCAGCTGGATGACGGCAGAATCCTGCTGGTCGAAGGCGCTGTCCCGGTGGCATTGTTCCATCGCTGCGGTACGTCGGAAGTGCTCGGCGTGTTGCAGGCAGGCTTCGGCGACAATCCGGTCTTCGGCGAGCCGCGCATGGTCCTGGTATTTCTCTGCCAACTGCCCCGCCGTTCCACGGAGGCGTCCCACAGGGCCCTTGCTGTCGATAATGCGGGTTTTGCTGCCATTGGGCGGATGATAAAGCCCGGCTTTCAAAGCTCGATAACGCCTGAGTGAATGCATCGAGAGGCTCTAGGGCGAAGTCACTGCGGCGTCACGTAGGAAGTCGCAGGCCCAATCGACTTTCTCCAAACCGATCCTCCGCTGTTTTGATCTTCGGATGTCGTTGTTCATATGGCTTTGGAAGGCTGTACTGCAGAATACAGGGATGTCCGCCCATTCTGGCGAAGAAGGCGGGGTTCGTGATTGCCGGGATCATCCTTGCGATCGTGGTCGTGGTGTTCGTCGGGATGAACATCTGGCACGAAGACGAGAACGATGTCGCCGCACCCACATCGGCCAATCTGCATGCGGTGGATCAGGCCCAGTAGACGCCGTAGGATACTCAAGCGTGGCGAACGCGCAGCAGTAGAGCGCAGCTCGCGCCCGACCCGAGGTTGCAGCTTCCCTATACTGCAAATGGAGTATAGGACGCGCCTGCAATCGCGATGGGTCCTATGCTTAGTTTCGTTCTTCTCGCCATGCTCGGTGCTGTGGGCACAACATGGGCGCTGCTCCTGATCCTCGAATCCTATCTCTGGAGACGGTTTGATCGCTAACGGGCGCCGTTGACGGCGAGGATCCTCGACATTCAAACCCTCATGGGTTGCATTGACCGGGGCCCGTTCCCGCTTACACTCTTTCGCGTCCTTCCCCATACGACAGACGATACCGGCCTGCGGTGGGGCTCGCTCCACGGCCTCACCGCACACCTGTCCAAAAGGACGTGCCCGAAACCCCAACTTCTCCGGATCGCGAATCTCTGGCATCCAAAGCGAGCGATCCGCTGAGTGTTCGCGCATGACGCGCCTTGCCTGCCCCGTCCCTCAAGCGAGAAAGGGACACTTTCCGGTCGCATATATTATGAGTGACGTGATTACCTGTTGAGTAGATTGTGAGTATTGCCAAGTTTCCGGCGATACCAGCGGCGGCAGGCTGCTCCCTGCCGCCGTTTGTTTTCACGTGCAGACCCGATCGTCTCGTCACCCGGACGCCCGGTCTGCGGGAGTGCCGAGGGATCTACTGCTGTTCCTGCACGTCGCTCTTCGGCTTTCCCTTCGTCCGTTCGGGGTTCATGACATCGAACTCTTCCGGGCTGTGGGAAGACCCTTCATGGTTGTCCTGCGCGTTCTCGCGGCGGGGCGGATCATCGCGCTTGGTTTTTGCTGGCGTCGGCTTGTTGGGCATTGTTTATCCTCCTCCCTAAGAAAGCCAGCGGCCGTCGTTCCGTGTAGAAGGGCGGTTAAGCCGTCTGATGGCGGCGCGGCATGGCATTCGCAGCAACCTTAGGGAAAGCGGTCATCCGCGCGCGGTGCGGCAAGCATCCTGCCCACTGCCAGTGACGGGCGGTAAGCCGTCTGATGGCGGCGCGGCATGGCGTTCGCAGCAAGCCCGGGAAAGCGGTCATCCGCGCGCGGTGCGGCAATGATCCTGCCCACGGCCAGTGACGGGCGGTAAGCAGCCCGACTGCACTGCGGCATCGCAGACGCCGAACATCTAGATGAAGCAGCCGTTCAGGAAGGCCGCAGCGAACAGTCTACCGAAACGGCCCGTAGGGCGTAAGCTGCCTGAGGACATTGCAGCGTGGCGGTTGCAGCATTGCCGAAAGGGACTGGCGGCTTTTAGCGAAATGCCATCGAAAGCGGCCTTACCACCTTCGGCGTTAGGGGCCGAGATTTTTACCATATCCCATGGACAAGCACTTGTTCCCGGTCTGAAGCAGCTGATGTCTTTTTTTCGGAGTTCTGACGGGGTTTTCGCGCTGGTACCATTGATACCGCGGCGTTTGTCAGCCTACCGATTCGGAGTTACATAGGTCCGCATCATCGACTTTCTGGGTACTCATCAACCTGGATCGCTGTTTCCACCATCTTGCCAGGCACAAAGTAGCCTAGTTCTTTCTGCACCCGTTGGGCGCCGGCAGTGTCGTCGGCGCCCCATCCCTCGGTATCAATCAAGCAAAAGTCCTCTGACCCACCGCCCGCTTGCTTGCCATCCAGGGCAATGCCGACGAAATAGCGAGAATTCGGACGCGCGGCCTTGGCGGCAATGCATCTCAACTGCAACTCCCGCCCCCGATCTTCACGGTAGGCCGCGTGCTCCTCTTCCGTGGAACCAGGACCAACCAAGAGCACGTACTGAATTTCGGGATTTTCCGAAGGCAGAATCGTCCCAATCTTGAACTGCTCGCCGGCCCTGACACTATCGACACGTCGAATGATCTCTTCTGACAGGATACGACGGTAAAAGCGGGTCTCCGAGGCCATCAACCTGACGAGGACCTCCCACTCGGACATAGTCAGCTCATTGCCGAACTCCAGGGTTTCATCTAGATAATGCGTGGTGAGATGCTCGATGAGCCCGTCCCAGAGGAAGCTTACCTGGTTTTCTTGCATGCCCCGCTGAAACTGCTTGTCGGCGCAAACCTGGTGCCACAGATCTGGTTCCAGCCGGAAGAAACCATTCTGGGCTGGGAAAGACCGGCCATACCAAAGATAGTACCCGAGGATGTCCAGCTCACTGTCCGCGCCCTTGAACAACCCGCCGTCGAACAACCCCTCTTTGGCCTCGAGATAGTTGACAAAGTCCCTAGTGGTGCTGAGAGCCGCAAGCAGGCGGTGGAGGGTGACCTCATCGAAAACGTGAACCCAACTGCGTTGATTGGTTATGCTGCCGACACTGAAGGGGGTCCCAGCGTCGACAACATCCAGATCCAAGCAAAGGGTCGGACGCCCAGTTAGTTCATGGCAGCGCTCCGCAGCGCCAGATGCCACGCAAATGCCATGGAAGCGCATATCGGCGGGCGCCGGCAGTTGGAGGGGCAGCGGCTCAGTGGCCTTGCCATCGAGGAAGACCTGGACAGGATTTGAGCGGATGCTCTTTTCGGCCTTCCATATCTGTTCCGCTGACTCCTTAATGGCGGCACGGAACCAGCGGCTCCAGTTGAGCGTCGGGTCGTCTGTGCTCGGATAGGAAATAGACTTATCGGAAAAGATCAGAATGTCGTTGCCAAAAACAACGATCAGATCCGACAGCTCTTTGCCGGCTTTCCTGTAGAGGTTCGGGTACGTCCATAGGTTCAGAAAGGACTTCTCGCAAAGACCAGAGAGAACTGCTTCCGTGGGTGTCAACCCTTCAGACTTCTTGTAACGCATCTTACAGCCAAAAGTTGTGGTCAATTGACAAGTATCAAGGTTGATGAGACGTCAGAAGCGCGTCAACTGCCAAGCTGTCCGCCAAATGTACTGCTTCATACAACCAGATGGATCGGCCTAACAGATTGTTCTTGCATTGTTTTTCTATCCGCCTAATCGTCTTTTAACAACGTTAGATGGATGAATCGCGGAGGAAAAGACTTGAACGAAAAGGAAGAGGCCGATCCACTACAGCCTGAGGAACGCGCACGCTCTAAATTTGTGCGCGCTCTGGTGCAGCAGAAAGGACAGTCCAGATCTGGTGTGACCGGTTGGCCAGGACCAATCCCTAAGCGCATAGTGCAGTTCTGGGATGACTTGGATCGGTTACCCGCCGACGTCGAATCTTGCATGAAATCCTGGAGACAACTGGAGTCGGCAGGCTTTGAATTGGAGGTTTTTGACAGGGATGCTGCGAGCGATTTCATCCGGGACCGTCTGGGCAGCCGCCAAAAGGAAGCTTTCGATCTTTGTTACCACCCTTCTATGATGTCGGACTATTTCCGGTATTCTTACATACTCGTTGAAGGTGGTTTCTACATAGACGCGGACGATGTGTATCACGATACGCCAATCGGCCATCTGTTCGACGACGGTCGGCTGAAACTACAACCTTTCTGCTACGATCTCGCAACTTCTCAGATGGTGGCGCCATCAATTTTCACCGAGCCGGGAGCCGATCAACCCGGGTGGATATTCTACTTCAACACCACCCCCATGATCGCGCCGCGCAACCACCCCATGATCGAGAGATCATTATTGAACGCCACCGCATCCCTCGAAGCTGGTGGCATAAATGGGTTACCTGAAGTACAGGCTACAACCGGTCCCGGGAATCTCACCCGATCGGTTTTTGAAGTAATTAGCGAGGGGTGCTCACCTGATGCGCTGATGGTTGCGCATGACTGGGAGCTGACGTCGACCAGCCAGTGGCCACTCAGCTACCGCGACGATGCGCGAAACTGGAGGCTTTCCAATCAGAGGCGGTACAGCGTACTACCATCGGAGAGCCGATGAATTTGAATCGCCCATCGATGGCTGCCCTACGGCTGGCATTTCGCCTCGGGTACGGCCTCCGCAGGCTACTTCCCGCGCAGAAATCAACAATTTTCGGGCAACGCAATTCTTCGGGACCGACAATCGATAGGATTTATGTGATCAACCTCGATCGCGCTCCAGATCGATGGTCGCGTATCAAGAGCGAGCTCAGGCGGCTAAAGGACAATTTCGGCATTGATCTGCTAACTATGACCGAACGTCATAGAGCTGTCGATGCCAGGAGTCTCCCCCTGAAATCTCCCCACAATAACGATATTGACCCGTTCTACACGCTTGCGGATCAACTTTTTGTCGAACCTCAGCCTCTAACGCTCCCGACGCGATTTGAGCTGGAAGCGCCTATCCAAATGAGCAAGGCGGAAATCGCTGTTGCCATGTCGCACATAGAAGTTTGGAGGCGCATTGCGCAGGGGACCGAGGCACATGCTCTGGTCTTGGAGGACGATGTTTGGTTTCATCCGAGTTTCGGCCGTTACATTGACGAAGCGTGGAAGGAAATCGCCAATCAGTCGAGAGGCGACGAAATCGATGTCGTTTATGTCTCCTACTTGGAAGCAAAGCATGGTGCTCCAAAGCACCTCCTGTCGCGGCACGTGTTCGCACCAGAGCGCGGGCTGTGGTATCTGTCCGGGTATATTCTCTCCCGGCAAGGCGCGAAGAAGCTTCTTGAGCTTCTTCCATGCCGAGGTCCGATCGATCTATGGATCAATTATCAGTTCAGCAAGCTGAACGTGTTCGCGACAAGGCGGGCAATTGTCCTACAGAGAAAGGACAGCTTTTCGACCAATTCTTATTCAATCCTGCCGTCACTTTCTAAGATTGGTGCCATCAATAGCGAAGGCGCCGCCCTTTTTCATGCTCACCCACCACAACTGCCGGTCTTCGCTTTTGGCCCCGCGAATTCAGGCCAGTCATGCCTTGCGATGGCGTTGTCCATGCTGGGATATCGGTGCTGCAGTGATCTAGCTCAGTTGCCTTCCTATGAACTGACGAGGCTCAGAGAGGGACGCCCCGATCGCGTTTTTGGAGCGTACGTCAATGTTGGCCAGCTTGAGGAAATGGTCGAGGAGCTTCGACAACGCTTTCCTGACGCCAAGTTCGTCGTAACAACTCCCCCAGACGATAAGGCAAATGATATTGTCCAGAACCTCATGACGAGACTCGCAGGTGCTGACGTAATCGCGCTTGATACCAGCGACAGAAGCGCCTGGAGGGTTCTGTGCGAGCACCTTAGATGTGTGCCACCATTATGCCCTTTCCCGACAATGGTGGAACTAGGGCAGCGGCCCGTAATGGAAGCAACCAACAGTCAGCTCGCCAACACCCGAAAGCACGTAGCGCTCAATTGGGATAGGTCTCCATGGGTAGTCGAGTCGGATCATGGCGATTGGAAAGGAGTTCGAACTTCGTCGCGAACTCTGGAAGGCGGTGTTCGAAGCGATCCTAGCGATAGCGTTCAACACCTTGAGCCCAGCCATTGGGAAACGCGGTCGGACACGTTCACGGGCAACTTGGCCTTGTTTCGCCCTTCAAATGTCGAACTTCAAGGGCTCGACAGAGCCAAGTTATACATTCGACATGAGGATCTTGGCGTTCGCCAATACAGCGCGGGTGCTCTGACCAGTCCTCACGATTATCTATTTGGTAGGTTTGAGGCAACCTTCAGAGCCTCTGACGTTCCAGGAGTGATCACTGGGTTCTTCCTTCACCGCAACTCACCGCATCAAGAAATAGATATCGAAATACTCGGGCGCAATCCCGAGCAACTTCTGATCAATGTCTTCTACAACCCAGGAGGTCCAGGTGATAAATTTGATTTTGGCTACAGGGGATCTCCAGTCCAAATTGACCTCGGTTTTGACGCTTCTAAAGAGATGCATCGCTATGCCATCGAATGGAGCCCGTCTGAGATCCGGTGGTTTGTGGAGGATCTGCTAGTCCATCGGCGCAACATCTGGAACCCCACGCCGATTCCGAATCTGCCGATGAAGCTACATTTCAACGCCTGGCCCTCTCGCGCCTTTCGGTTCGCAGGGCGCCTGAATAACCGCAGATTGCCAGCAATGGCTGAGTTGAATGGGGTGCGCACCAGCACGCTCGAAGAATCAGTTCTCGAACCGGGACCTCAAGGGGACCCCTGCTCAGATCAGCCAGAAAGAAGTGGAGTTTCAGCTTGAAGATACTATCCTACAACCCAGGTCATGATGGTGCATTCGCTTGTATCGAAGACGGTCGATTGGTGTTTTCTATTGAAGCCGAAAAGGGTTCGAAGTACCGGCATTCATCGCTCTCAGTTCCCGATGTATTCGACGCACTTGCCGAACTTCACACTGTGCCTGACGTGCTGTGCAAAGGCGGCTGGTGGCCGGGCGATGCGCCACGTGACGGGGAAGCAACGGCTGAATATCACGGCAGCGATCATAATCAAATTATAGTCGGCAAACGGCCCTTCCTAGGGAGGACGGTTGATTTCTTCTCGTCATCACACGAAAGGTCGCACCTTCTCTGCGCTTTCGGAATGTCTGATCTGCCAAAGGGAACGCCTTGCTACGCATTGCTTTGGGAAGGTATTCTCGGAGCCTTCTATGAAATCGATGCTGAGCTGCGCATTACCAAAATAGCAGACGTAATGCAGGAACCTGGCCATCGCTACGCCATGCTCTACGCTTTGGCAGATCCTTCTTTTGACTTGCGCACCGCCGGCTTTTCTCGGTTGTCTGACGCCGGAAAGTTAATGGCACTCGCCTCATTCTCGAAAAGAAGCCAAGCGACCGAGGAAGAAGAGATGATTGCAGACTTCCTCCTACAAGATTGCAAGCACCTGAGGCCGCAAGATTGCGAATTTCTGACGAATTCAAGCTACTGCAATGTTGGCCTGGAAGATGACGAGTTTCGTAATTTTGCAGGCATTTTCAGCAATCGAATCTTTGACCGATTTTCTCAGTTCGCCGATAAGAATCTGAAGCGAGGAATGCCTTTGCTCATCTCCGGCGGATGTGGCCTCAATTGCGACTGGAATACCAAATGGAGAGAATCGGGACTGTTCAGCGAAGTGTTCGTCCCGCCAGTTGCGAACGATTCCGGTTCTGCGATCGGCACTGCCATTGATGCCCAGTTCTATTTCACAGGAAATCCGAAGCTGACGTGGGACGTATATTCCGGACCTGCCTTTTTAGATAACGAACCGGTCGATGGCACCCTGTTTGATCAGCAGGAGGCGACCCCCGAGCTCGTTGCGGAAATGTTGGCTGCCGACTTGATATTGGGATGGGCTAGCGGCCGATGTGAAATAGGACCACGAGCACTAGGAAATCGTTCGATCCTGGCAGCGCCATTTAAGGCCAGCACCAGGCAACGGCTGAATGTTATCAAACAGAGAGAACAGTTTCGCCCCATCGCTCCAGTATGTCTGGAGGAAGACGCTGCAAAATGGTTTGGATGCAGTGCTCCAAGCCCATTTATGCTTTATACCTATCACACCTCAACAGATGTTCTTGCGTAAGCGTGCGGTGAGGGCCGTCTGCACTGATTGAGCAAATGGTTGTAAGGCATTGCCTTATGGCATACCCTTCAGT
>JARWBI010000027.1 GCA_029846755.1 Falsirhodobacter flavus
TCTTGGGCGGTGAACGCACCAAACTGCAGGTGGCGCATATCAAGCTGTCGCACAGCCGGGCCTTCCTTGTGCGGGCTACTTCGTCCCCTCTCTCCGAGCAGGAGCGGGCGATCGCACCCCATAACCGCCGCCCGCTGGCGCGTCCCTACAGCCCAGCACGATGACGTGAGTTGCCAATGCGCACGCGCGGGCGCATCAAGGCTGACCGACCTGGGGGTGTCACGCTTTGGCTCAAGACGATAAGACACTCGATCTTGCCGTGATCCTGATGGGGGTCGAACTCCTGACAGCCTCGACGATACCTGCTGTCACTCGCGTCAGGGAACAACTCATCAAGGGGCATCGAATTTCGGAGGATATCACCTCCCTATGCGCCAAAGTGGCCTATCAGCGCTATCTCGACGGGATGAAATAGACCCACCTGCCCCTTGACCGCCAGGGGTATAGTGCCATTTGCAGACATCATTATTCCGTTCGGTTTTCTAACATGTTTTTTCTCAGCTACCGTATCGGTGCGTCCGAGGGGTCCGTGGCAGGCGATCTGCCGACCGTTACCCACGAATTTGTCGCCTTGATCGCGCCTTTTCTCAACCTGAGCCGGGATTGGTCGAAGTATCGTCCACCAACGTTGGTGCAGCTTCGGCACATGATTGCGGAGTCCGGCAACGACATTTCTTTCGATCTAAACTACGCGATCTAGGCTAATTGCCGGCGTTCCCTTCGCGATCCGCGGTCGCCCGGAGAGCCGCGGCATAAGCTTAGATCATGAACGGCAGTTACCGCCGCACTTCGACCGCATTGCTGTGTTGATGATCTCCGACCTGCGTTTCAACCATTAGCAGGGGACAGGGATCCCATGCGTCTGTGAATGAGGCGGGACGGAAGATTACAACCGACGGAAGTCTCCCACCTGACCTACAGCATGCGGGCCACCGACATGGCGACATGCGGACTTCAAGGAACTGGCAGACGCCTTCGGGAGCTTCAGTGACATCCAAAGCGGCGAAATTCTCAGTGGCTTTCGCCTTCGGCATTGGACACGAGCGAGCGCTTCCCTTAAGTCATCGCCGGTCTAGTTCTCACCTCTCGCTGTCTGACGGCCCCAAACCGATAGCGAGCGTGGCGGGGTTTGAAATTTCTTTAGCCCCGCCACACCCTCGTCTGGCTTCCGCGTAGCCCCCGCTTCGTCGCTGCCCGGCAATTCGGCGGTGATCAGCGGCGGGAGACCCACCAAATCCAATCGTCCAACGTCTCGAAATGTGGCCCCTCGCTTGCTTGGGCGGCCTTCTTGCGGGTCCTGTCGCCGGTGCCCGGGACTGCGCCATCGGCTGGCAATATCGAGATCGAGCTGGCGGGCGGGCACCGGATGCGGATCGTCCAGGCTCCGCTGCCGTCGCGCCCGATCAAGCGCGGCCGCCCCGGTCCCGGTCTCTTGGCCCATGTTCTGGTCAGCAAGTATGCCGAAGCGTGTCGAGCGTGAGTCTGAGAGACTACACCGCATATAGACGGCTGGAACTAAGGTGAGCTCGAGAGACTGCGTCAGCTAAATGGCATGAACTCGAAGTCATGCGGAGAAAGCTGATCCATTGTCACCCCAACAAGATAGATGGCATCGAATGATTGTTTTCCATCAAGGCAGACCTTCAGCGCCCAGCCTTCGTCCTTCATGTCAGCAACGGCTTTGTCACATGTCAGCGGGTGGCCGAAGATTGCGATGGTGTCCAAATTTGGTTCGAAGTCATGAATGTAATCGGTGCCGCAGCCTTTGATGAACACAAAGGTATCCGCCGCTTTGTCAGCTTTGTAGCTGCCTCCCCATAGGTGATCCGTCCCAGCTCCGCCCTCAAGAACTTCGCCTCCCATTCCTCCGATCAGCTTGTCGCGTCCAGCGCCGCCATAGAGCTGATCGTGCCCCGCATGCCCGAAAATCTGATCGTCGCCGACCTCCCCGAACAGAAGATCGTCTCCGCCGTCCCCATAAAGCGTATCGTTCCCGGCGCCGGCTGTTGCGAAATCTGCCCATCTTGTGCCATCAATGATCTCGCTGGCGCTTGTTCCGACGGGGCGCTCGCGGGCGGAGGTTCCGTCTGTCACAGCGGGATTTCGGCTAGAGCTGCTTTCCAGCTCGAACGCCCTTACATAGTCAATTCTGAGAGGATCGGCGAAATTTGTCGTGGCGTCGGGATCTTTCGCCCAGCCACCGACAGCGAGATTAAGGATCAGATACATCTCTTCCGGCAGGGCCATCGCTTCCTCGCGAACCAGCATGCCATCGTAATACCATGCAAAGCTGTCGGCTTCCCAAAGAAGCCCATAGGTGTGAAATCCTTCGCTCGCGCCTTTCACTGAAATTCCTGCGCTGTCTGGTGTTCCGTCCTTCCACACATTGGTATGCATGAGACCAGTGTCCTCGCCCAGAAACTCGAAGACATCGATTTCAGCAGACCATCCCCCTTCGCTGGGAAGCAGCCAAAATGCGCTCCAGAAGCCGACCTGGTCAGGAACGTCCGCCCTGACCTCGACATAGCCGTGAGTCAGCGAGAAGGTCATCTCTGTCGAAATGAGGCCGGAGCCAAACCCCAAACCGCCAGTCTCGACTTGCGCGGCTGCGGATAAGGGGGTGGCGTTTATGGCCAGCGAACCGCCCGTAGCCGTAAAGGCTGCAGGCAGCGTCGTCATATCCGGGTCTGCGTAGAACTGAAGTTCACGATTTTCGCGGATGTAGCGCTTGTCTTCCAAATGGGGGGAGAAGGACGTCGCCCACGTCCCGCCACTTCCATATCCCTGCCAGAACTGTAGAGGCTCCGAGAATTCATCTCCAAACGTTAAAATGTAAGCGTCATCATCGATGAAGATCCGCGTTGCATCGTCCGCCGACGTGCGAATGGAAAAGGGTGCAGGCATGGCTATAACCTCGCAAGCGCGAAGAACCCCCAGAAAAGGGTCCATCGATGGTTTGACATAGGATAGGGCAGTGATCTGAATGTAATCACAGGTTGTATTATGAAGAAGGGGTGCGCCCGCCATTATGTAAATGTGGTGCAGGGAGATCGGCGAGAAACCTTACTCTCGGTCCCGTGCAGGGCTCAGCGATGTGGACCGAGCCATATTGCGGCCTCGCAGTAGGGCACGGAACCATTCTTGGTAAACTGGGCAGTTAACAACTGCCCCCCGTCAGCTTCATCTCGGCCTTATGGAAAGGCTGTGTGGTGCAAACTCACCTCCATGTGTTTGTCGCTATAATCAAACTTGCCTATTCGCCATGCACACAACGGCGCTCGGGTGACGTATCGTCCCTGCAGACCTTCGGCGAGTAACATTTTTTGTGTCTAGTGCAGCGCCCAGCTCCAATGATGACTAAGACAGTCGAAAGCCAAGGACTTCATGCGCTTGGCTATTTTCACCTGCAGCACGCACATCAGCGATGCACGATTTGTGAAATGTATTTCCAATTTTCAACGTGAACTATAATTCAATAAGTTATTGGTTTCCCTGCAAGAAATCTCAGTGACCTTTTCTGCTTAGCAATTTGCGACTTTCGTCGCGAGTGCACAACTTTTGGTTGTCGGTGACGAGTTCGTAACCTACCGAGAAAAAGCCGGCACTACCGCCGGTTGATTCGGCTCTTTTAGCCCGGGAGGCACAAATGAAAGCATTTGCGACCGCACTCGCCGTCTTGATTGCCCCGACCTTCGCCAACGCGTCGACGATTTCCGTCGGCGATAACTATGGAAACGCTTTTACGCTGACCACTGGCGGCTATGTCAGCTATTCATTCACGGCATCGGAAGCCCTGACGGTCAGCGAAGTCGCCGTGGCCGGGACCGGCTTCTCCAATGCCGGTCTTGACAGCGTCCAGTTTGGGCGCACCGGATCCGGCGTCACTCATGCATTCGATATGATCGAGTCCGGATCCGAACCCGATACCTGGGCGGCAATCGGCTTTATCGAAGGCTTCACGCTCGACGTGGGTGAAACCTTCTCTCTGTTCTTCGAAAAGAACTGGGGCTTTTTTGACGCGAATATGGCCATCTCTTTCGTGACCAGCGAAGTCGAAGCCCCGGCGCCTGTGCCACTGCCTGCCGCCGGCAGCCTGCTGGCAATCGCCCTTGCCGGACTCGGTGCCGCCGCTGCCCGCCGGAAACGCTCCGCATAAGACCTGCTCCCCATAGCAGTTCAAATCTTTGTCCCAAACCTGCCGCTCGCCAGAGCGGCTTTTTTGATGCCGGCTATAAAGCTCATACCGCATCTGCGGTATGCGCGACCAGCTCAGGCTCGTCAGTAATTCTCTTTTGGAACGGGTCTGCCATTGCCTTGGCAATGAACTCGATTTCCTCAGGGAGGTGGTCATGGTAGAAAGATGGACAAAAGATCTTGTGTTTGCGCATCCAGAAACCGGAGTGACCACCGTTATTCAAGATCCCAAGGCCGCCAACATTTTCTTCACATCCTATTGGGCCTGGGCTTTGACCCCGGAGTTCTACGAGGCAGTCTGGGCCTGCGAGGCCGCGCCGTTCGATCCCCTGATTGTAGGAGACGTGCGCACCAAGATCTTGAGTGCGCTTCGCTCTGTCGGGATTGATGTCGAATGAGCTTTGAGCAGGATCATGCCTAGGATTGCTCGCAGACAATACTGCTCCAGTTTCGAGGTTCCGAAACCCTTCGACGGCATATAACGCCACGCGATGCATCGCGCCTTCTCGAAGCCTATCCAATTCCGCAACCCCGCCACCGGCGGATCAGTTGTGCTGAAGGATACCAGTAGTGCGGTGATGTTTCTATCGACGCGCTGGAAGTGGGACCAAGGTGTTGGCTTTTTCGCTGCTGCACGGGCCTGTATGATGGTCATGGACGAGTTTGATGATCCAGAGAATGCACGCGCTGCCGTCGTCTTCGCGCTAAAGCAGGCAGGTATCACCGCAGACTAGATGGCATTACTGGTAGTAACCGTCGTCGGAAATCAAAAACAAAAGATCGCTCACTGACGCAGAGTCCTATTGGCGCTGCTGCTGCTTTCGCGGCCCTCATGACATGGCAACCCATGTCATTCGTGAAGTGGCGGGGCGCTCTTTCTGCAAAGACCCCCGCCACACATCCGCGCTCTGTTGACGTCAAACCTCGAGATCGGTGGTCGGTCGTCCGGCCGCGACAGCCTCCTTGAACCACCGCGGCTGCCGACCCCGCCCCGACCATGTGTCCGACGGGTTTTCCGGGTTTGCGTATTTGGCCGCAGGGGCCGGTTTCCGAACGCCGTCGCTTTCTTCCAAAAGATCGGCCAGACGGTAGCCGTGTTCCTTTGCAGCCGCTTGCAGCACCTGAAGCGCCTCAGCCTTGCGGCGCTTCTCGAACGTCTCGATGGCTTTGCCGATGTCTTTCTGCAGGGTCTTCAATTCGTTCAGTGAAAGGGCGTTCAGGTCGGTCATTTGTCTTCCTAGAGAGTGCAGCCGAAATGGCGGATCAATCAGGTAGTGTTGATGCTTTTACAGGTCATTAGCCACCTGTCTTTTTCTTCATGTCTGCATCGTGAAGATGGGTGCGGCATCATTGGTGGAGCGGAGCAACCCTATTAGGGCTAGCCCCTGCTTGCTTTGTTCGAGCGCCAAAGGTATTCCCTGCCGCCGAGCAAGATTGACACGCCTTTCATGAATGCACTAACACAGCTGTCCCTGCCGATCGGGGATCGGCTTTTCCACTCCGAATTGATTGCGGGTTTTGAATGTGGGCTGGTCCATGGCGGTCGGCACGACCTGCTTTGCACTACCCGGCATCTGCCGGGAGACCGGATGGCGGAGCATCTGCGGATCGCGCGCGAGCATGGTCTTCTGACGATCCGAGACGGGCTGGTTCCGGGACATAACGCAGTCGAGCGGCTGAAGGCAGCCCATCACGCGGGCGTTCAGGCCATCTGGGACCTTTCCCACTACCACCACAATCAGGATCCGGCCCGCTGTGCCCGCATCGTCGCCGAGGCCGTCCTCGCCATCGCCGTCAAGGAGCGGCTCTGGCTCTGCCCGGTGAACGAGCCTGCGCTTTATCCCCTCATCGCGGGCTTGGCCGAGCATGAGGCGGTGGAGATGGCCATCACTATGGCGAGGGTGGCGCGCGACCATCACCCGGATGTCGGCATTCTGACCAACGATCCGATCACCGGCATCGGCGAGCGTCAGTTTGCAGCAACGGATGCGATCGTATCGGCAATCGACGTGGATGTGGTCGGGGTCAATTACTACCCGCACACCGCGCGGACGACGCTGTCAAAGGTTCTGATCAAGACTTGGCGTCGCTATGGCAAGCCGGTCATGGTGTCCGAGACAAGCTGGCACGACGGCCATCCGGTGCATCACCGCCGCTACCCGGGATTTCACAAAGGCCACTGGCTGCGGCATGTGCTGGACGAAGTCGAGATTGCCAAAGCGCGCAGGGTAAAGATCGCGGGGGTGTGCTGGTATCCGATCATCGACTGCCCGCCCTGGCATGCGCCGCGCTCGCGCACCCGGTGGAGCCACGGGCTGATCCGAAGTGATCTGACGGTGGATCCTGCGCTGTCAGGTGCGTTCCAAAGCTTCGGAGCATCCGTTGCGGCCTAGATTGCTGCGGTGCAGCGAATGGCTGCAATGTCCCATCCTCGACCACACCAGCGGTAGGTGAGGCCGACTGCAAGGCCGCTGGACGCAGCAGCTAACGCTTGCTCGACGATCCCGTCTGCCTTTTTGCGCCGATGGGCGTCATAAGGAGCAGATGAAAGGATCCTTCATGCCGCTGCTCCCTGTCCGCCGAGAAACCCTGCCGTCCTTCCTGTCGAGGTTGGCCGCATCAAAGGGAGTGCGGACGGTGGATTTCGCCGTTGATCTCTCGGCGCCTCTCAAGCGCTTTCTGTTGTTCGAGCCGGAACTGGTGGAGGCGGTCGCCACATGGACCAAGCTGTCACCGGACATGCTGGATGAGCTCATGTCATGGACCGGAGTGCCAATCGGTGACGTGCGGACCAAGTTCAGGGGGGAATCGGTTACCTCTCGTGCAGTGCGCAGCCCCGGGGTCCGGGGCTGCCCCACCTGTCTGCGTGAGGACGCATTGGCGGACCCGAAAGAGCCCTTATCGATGATGGCTATGCGGGGCCACTGGCAGCTACGCGAAGTCACAGTTTGCCTTGAGCACCAGAGACTGCTGGTCCCGCTATGGACGGAAGATACGCCGACGAGGAGGTATGACACACAGTATCAACTGTCCCGCATTCTAGGTGAGATACTGTCCGGCAACATGGATGGCCCGGAGATCACGCCATCCGCATTCGATATGTGGCTGGACAGCAGGCTGACGGGTGAGCCTGATCCGACATGGCTCGCGCCGCACGGCACGGCAGCGAGCGCCGCGTTTTGTAGGATGCTCGGAATGGGCCTCATGCGCCGCGCATCTGACGCGGGCGTGGAAGTGTCGGAGCGTGACGCCACCGCCGAGGGTTTTGCCATCATTCGGAACGGCCCAGAAGCGATCAAGCGCCATCTCGTCGATCTCTCCATGCAAGCGGGGACGGGCGCTGACCCTGTCCGGCAGGCGCTCTCGAAGGTGATCTACGCCTTGGGAAGCCACCTGTTGGATGATCCGTCTTTCAACTTTGTCCGGGAGACCCTGTGCGACGCCGTCCTGGATATCTGGCCGTTGGCACCGGGCGAGTCTCTGCTCGGCACCGTAGTGGATCGCAGAAGGGTGCATTCCGTCGTGACCGCGTCAGCCGAGCTCGGCATCACAGCAAAAAGGTTGCGCCCCCTCTTGGTAGAAGCTGGCGCGCTGCGACTGAAAGATCCAAGATCGGACAAGCGGGCAACGTTCGATGCCGAGATGTTTGCGTCCGCGCTAAAGGATATTTCTCTGCGCATCGCGGATGGGGAGATGCGCAGAGCCCTCGGTGCGACCAGAGCTGAATTAGCCGCGTTGGAACGGGCTGGGGTCATTGTTCCATGCACGTCATTGGCTGGAGCACGACTTAAATGGCTCGCCGCCGATGCTCAGGCGCTTCTTGATGAGTTGAGAGGCTTTTGCGTCCATCGCCCCTCAGGGAAAAGGGATCGCGGCTGGATTTCAGTTCAGATGGCCCAGATGCGGACAGGTGTTGATGTCCGCAATATCATTGCCGGGATCCGATCGCGGAGCATTCCGATAGCGCAGCTTGACCCGGCGTTAGGCTATCGCGGATTCAGGGTCCCCACAAAAGCAGTCATCGCATATGCCAAGAATACAGAAACAAAGCAGCTTCTGGCGAAAGGTAGTTCCTTGGCGGAGTTCGGGCGCCGCCTTGGAATAAGAGATGCATCCCGGATGACCGCCTTGATTGAAGCAGACGAACTAAAGGCGGAAAAAACGACGCATCCCGTTACGCGCCGCGAGCAATGGCGGATCTCTGACGCAAGAGCAGCGGCGTTCGAGAAGCGATTCTTGACACTCAGCATGATACAGGACGAGTTCGGTATCCCGCGAATGGCTGCCCGTCGCCTTCTGAATGAGGCGGGAGTTCAGCCTTACACGAAGGACGGCCATGACTTCGGCGGCTTATTCCTGAGATCCGAAGCGAAGGGCTTTCTCAAGCGAAAAAGCCTCTCAAGCCACTGAGATTGAAGTGACTTTGGTATATCCGCCGAAAGACGGAAGATTTTTCTTGACAGGGGGTGTGCAGAAAAACGCCGAAATGTGCAGACTTATGCCTGTTTGGCACCCGCAGGTAATGGTGACCCCGACAGGACTTGAACCTGTAACCTGCCCCTTAGGAGGGGGCTGCTCTATCCAGTTGAGCCACGGGGCCGCCTTTGGACCTTGTGCTTTGAAAATCCCCGTTCTGCAAGAGGCGGAACATCTTGGACTGGGGCACGCTTGGCGCTAACACTATCGGATCAAGCTGCAAGGAGACGCCCATGCCCGATCCCCGCCGTCCGCTGACCCTGCGCGATGTGTCCGAAGCCTCGGGGGTGAGCGAGATGACGGTCAGCCGGGTGCTGCGGAACCGGGGCGATGTGTCCGTCACCACGCGCGAGCGGGTGCTGGAGGCGGCGAAGGCGCTTGGCTATGTTCCGAACAAGATCGCCGGGGCGCTGGCCAGCCAGCGGGTCAACCTTGTGGGCGTGGTGATCCCGTCATTGTCGAACATGGTGTTTCCCGAGGTGCTGACCTCGATCTCGGCGGTGCTGGAGGATACGGGGCTGCAGCCTGTCTTCGGCGTCTCGAACTATCAGCCCGAGCGCGAGGAGGCGGTGATCTACGAGATGCTGTCCTGGCGTCCCTCGGGGATCATCGTGGCGGGGCTGGAGCATACCGAATCCGCGCGGGCGATGCTGGAGAATGCGGGCGTGCCGGTGGTCGAGATCATGGATACCGACGGAATTCCCGTGGACAGCGCCGTGGGGATTTCGCACGAACGGGCGGGCCGCGAGATGGCGAAGGCGATCATTGCGGCGGGCTATCGCCGGATCGGGTTCATGGGCACGCGGATGCCGAACGATCACCGGGCGCGCAAACGGCTGGACGGGTTCCGCGCCGTGCTGGCCGAGGCGGGGATCGGGCTGGCGGACAGCGAATTCTATGAGGGCGGCTCGGCGCTGGCCAAGGGGCGCGAGATGACAGAGGCGATGCTGGCGCGCAGTCCGGACCTCGACTTTCTGTATTATTCCAACGACATGATCGGCGCTGGCGGGCTGCTTTACTGTCTGGACAAGGGCATCGACGTGCCGGGGCGTATCGGGCTGGCCGGGTTCAACAATGTCGATCTGTTGGACGGGCTTCCGGTGCGGCTTGCCACCATGGATGCCTGCCGGGCGGAGATCGGGCGGCAGGCGGCGATGATCGTCGCCGGCAAACATCCCGAGGGCCTGATCGGGGGCGAGGTGGTGACGCTGACCCCGAAGCTGGAGCCGGGCGGCACGATCAGGCGGTAAGCCGCGCCCCGTCATGGCCAAGGATGGTCGCCGTCAAAAGCTGTCCTTCGGGGCGGTCTTCGGAGAAGGCGACCTCGGTGAACTGTTCGGTCCGGCCAAGGCGCGGGCCTTCCATCAGGATGCGGTGGGTGCGACCCTGCTGCGCGGCCAGATGCGCCGTGACCTGGCGTTCGCCCGCAGCGCGCAGACGGGCGGCGCGCTCCTTGATCTGCGGTCCGCGCACCTGCGGCATCCGCGCGGCGGGGGTGCCCTTGCGCGGGGAATAGGGGAAGACGTGCAGGAAGGTCAGCCCGCATTCCTCGACCAGCTTCAGCGAGTTTTCGAACATCGCCTCGGTTTCCGTGGGGAAGCCCGCGATGATGTCGGCGCCGAAAACCATGTCGGGGCGCAGACGACGGGCATCTTCGCAGAACCGGATTGCGTCGTCGCGCAGATGGCGGCGCTTCATCCGTTTCAGGATCATGTCGTCGCCCGCCTGCAGCGACAGATGCAGGTGGGGCATCAGGCGCGGCTCGGTTGCGATGGCGTGCATCAGATTCTCGTCCGCCTCGATCGAATCGATCGAGGAAATCCGCAGGCGGGGCAGGTCGGGCACCAGTTTCAGAATCCGCATCACCAGATCGCCCAGACGCGGCGTGGCCGGAAGGTCTGCGCCCCAAGAGGTGAGGTCCACCCCTGTCAGCACCACCTCGTTGAAGCCGCGGCCCACCAGGCGCTTGATCTGTTCGATCACCACACCTGCCGGAACAGACCGCGAATTGCCGCGACCATAGGGGATGATGCAGAAGGTGCAGCGGTGATCGCAGCCGTTCTGGACCTGCACATAGGCGCGGTGGCGGCCGAACCCGTCGATCAGGTGGCCCGCGGTTTCCTTGACCGACATGATATCGTCGACCATGACCTTTTCGGTCGTGCCGATCAGGTCCAGACCCGTCCACGTCTCGGGCAGCATCTTCTCGTGGTTGCCGATGACGCGGGTGACCTCAGCCATCTCGGCAAAGGTCTCGGGCTCGGTCTGTGCGGCACAGCCGGTGACCAGAATCGGCGCGCCGGGATTTTCGCGGGCAAGGCGGCGGATTTCCTGCTTGGCCTTGCGAACTGCTTCGGCGGTCACGGCGCAGGTGTTGACCACGACCGCGCCCGACAGGCCCGCCGATGCGGCAAGCTCCTTCATCGCCTCGGTCTCGTAGGCGTTCAGGCGGCAGCCGAGCGTTGCGAAGACGGGCGCGGTCATAGCCACTCCATCGGAATGATTCCCTCGAACACCTTGGCGGTGGGGCCGGTCATCCAGACGCCATCCTCGCGCCAGTCGATTTCCATCCGTCCCCCATCGACATCGACGATCACGCGCCGCCCGGTCAGCCCGCGCAGATGCGCCGCGACGACGGTGGCACAGGTGCCGGACCCGCAGGCCAGCGTGACGCCCGCGCCGCGTTCCCATACGCGCATCCGAAGATGATCGGGCGCGATGAGGCTGGCGAATTCAACATTGGTGCGTTCGGGGAACAGGGGGTGATATTCGATCTCGGGCCCGCGAACGGACGGGTCGATCCGGTCCGCATCCTCGACGAAGAAGACGCAATGGGGGTTGCCCATACCGACGGCCACCGGATCGCCCTCGATCGGCAGGCGGCGCATATCCTGCGCCGAGGCGAGCGGCACGTCGGCCCAGTCAAGCTGCGGCTGGCCCATGTTGACGCTGACAAGCGATCCGTCGCGCACGGCCTCCAGCAGCCCCCGGCGCGTGCGGATGGTGACGCGGTCCCTGCCCGACGTGTCCATCACCAGCGCGGCGACGCAGCGCGTGGCGTTTCCGCAGGCGCCTGCGCGGCTGCCATCCGCGTTCCAGAAATCCAGACCGACATCCCCTTCGTGGGAATCGCGAATCTCGGCCAGTTGGTCGAAGCCGACGCCGCGATGCCGATCCCCAAGCGCGCGAGCGATGGCAGGGGTCGTCACCGCCTCGCGCCCGCGCGAGTCGATCACGACAAAATCGTTGCCAAGGCCGTGCATCTTGAGGAAACTGATCTGGTTCATGGGGGCCATATACGCCTCTGGCAAAGTTTTCGCCAGAGGGATGAATTTTTGCACTTGACCCCACCCGCCACAGGTCATACTCAGCCCCCCGTGAAGTGGGCCTATAGCTCAGTTGGTAGAGCAACTGACTTTTAATCAGTGGGTCGCAGGTTCGAATCCTGCTGGGCTCACCACATTCACCCTTGTCTGGCGGGCACCCGAAAGTGTCCATCGCATGGCCCGTCGTCTTGGCGTCAGGCTGCCACCTGCACTCGCAGGCAGGTGCGCTTCCGATCGGTTCGGGCAGCGTCGATGCGCGTCGTATGAGGCGTTTTGCGTCTGATGAGAATCGGAAGTGGAACAAGCCCCCGCTCCAGCCGTTCCGACAGGCGACAGGCAATCTGGGTATGTGATGAACGACGCGCCTCCGTATCGCGATGCGGGCGGATCCATCTTGCAGGTTCGGGCGGAAGGTCGTCCGGAACCGGCACTGGATGATGCGGAACGTCCGCAGCCGCCGTCCCGCCGCCTTGGATGGGCGGTCTGCGGTCTTGGGCATTTCGCGCAGAACTATGCCATTCCCGCGATCTGCCGCGCGAACGAGGCAAGGCTTGCGGGTCTGATCTCGGGCAATCCGGTCAAGGCGAAGGGCGTGGCGGCGGCTTGGGGCGTGCCCGATCGGTCGGTCTACGACTACTCCATGTGCGGGCTCGCCGATGACGACACGGTGGATATCGTCTATGTCATCACCCCGAACGCGATCCATGAACAGAACGTCGTCGCCGCGCTGGAAGCGGGCAAGCATGTCCTTTGCGAAAAGCCTTTCGCGCATGATGCGGCCTCGGCCCGGCGCATGATGGACGCGGCGCGCGCTGCGGGCCGCAAGGTCATGATCGCCTATCGTGCGCATTTCGAACCGAACAATCTGGCGCTTCGGGCGATGGTCCGGAGCGGGGACCTGGGCGAAGTCTGGTATGCGACATCGGATCACCACCGCCCGATCGACCCCGAGGCGGAGCGGGACCAGTGGCGGATGAAGCGTGCGCTGTCGGGCGGCGGGTCCATGATGGATATCGGGATCTATGCACTGAACGGGCTGATCTGGCTGCTGGACGAGGTTCCCCGAACTCTGGTCGCCACGACCTTCTCACCGGAAACAGCGGATGGCCGTTTCGACGAGGTGGAGGCGATCGCGCAGGTCCAGCTGGTCTTTCCATCCGGGCGTCGGGCGAGCATCTCCTCGGGCTATGTGGCAAGCAAAAAGCGGATCGACCTTTGGGGATCGCGTCCGGTTGCGGTCCTGGATCCGGCGACGGCCTATCGCGGCAACAGGCTGGTGCTGACAACGCAAGATGGCGACCAATTCCCGGCCTCCGCACCGTCCGAGCAGCAGTTTGTCGGGCAGGTCGATCATTTCAGCCGCGCGGTGCGCGACGGCATCGATATCCTGACCCCTGCGGAGATGGGCCTGCGCGACATGAACCTGCTCGAGGCAATCTATGCCTCGGCCAGCCGCGGGGAATGGGTCGCGCTGAACGAGGATGGGAGCCTTCGATGATGCGTGCGCGCCGGCTTGGATTTCCCGTCAAGGTGATGGGAGGCGTCGATCTCAAAAGCAACGACACGCGCCGTTGGCAGCAGGGCCCGCATCTGAAGACGTCGCTGGAATATGTTGATCGGGTTCTGGACTATCTGGCCGGGGCGGGAATCGACATGTATCGGCTGTCCTCCGACCTCGCGCCTTATGCAACGCATCCCGACATGCCGCAGTTTCACGGGATGGTGGCCGAAAGCGATGCCGAGCTTGCCGCGCTTGGGAAGAAGGCGCGCGAGCTTGACATGCGCCTGTCGTTTCATCCGTCGCAATATGTGCTGCTGAACAGTCCGGATGCGGCGCTTACGAAGAAAAGCATATGGGATTTCAGCTCGCAGGCCGAAATGCTGGACCGGATGGGGATGGGGCCTGAAGGCGTGCTGGTGACCCATGTGGGCGGGGTCTATGGCGACCGGGAGCAAAGCCGCGCCCGCTGGATCGAAGGGTATCGGCAATGCCCCGACCATGTCCGCCGCCGGCTGGTTCTGGAGAATGACGATATCCGCTTTTCCGCTGCCGACGTGCTGTGGATACATGAACGCTGCGGCGTGCCGCTGATCTTCGACTACCAGCATTTCTGGTGTCTGAACCCCGAGGGTCTGGACCTGCGCGCGACGCTGCGGCGCTTCGTCGAATCCTGGCCGGAGGGCGTAAGGCCGAAGATCCACTTTTCGTCTCCGCGCACGGAGATGCGCGAGGTGAAACGCAAGCTGACGGCGGCGGAGCAAAAGGCCCTGCCGCCCGGTGCCAAGGCGGCCGCGCGCGTGAAGACGGTGCTGGTGCCGCCGATCTGGACGGGGCATGCCGATTTCACCAACCCGTTCGAATTCGCAACCTTCATGCGCACCGCCGACGGACTGGATTTCGACGTGATGCTGGAAGCGAAGGCGAAGGACCTTTCGCTTTTGAAGCTGCGCGGGGATCTTGCGCGCTATGCCCCGGATGTGGCGGCGCAGTTCGGGATCGCCCCGGCCGAGGCTTCGGACATAGGACAGGAGGCGGGGTCCGATTGAAGCGTTGGAATGCGGCTTGGCCTCGGGCGCGCGGGCGCATAAGGTGCCGCCGGCTCCCAACCCAATGACAGGCAGGGAATTCCTCGCAGAGATATCCCAATGCGAAACTCCATCCTGAGATCCACATTCATCGCTTCGCCCCTGCTGCTTGCCATGCCCGCGCTTGTCCATGCGCAAGGGGTCTGGACCGCCGCGCCGGACCAGATCGGCGGCAGCCTGCGCGCCGGATCGCGCGAAGCGCCGGTCCAGCCGGGCGACAAGACGCAGCTTGCGGTGCGCAATGTCGCGCCGGGTGCGTCCATCACCGTCATGCGCGGCACCGAACTTCTGACGCCGGAGCCGCTGGTCGCGGATGAAAAGGGCGCTGTCGCGGTGCCGATCCAGGTGCCGGCGGATGCCGAAATCGGAAACCAGCCGCTGACGGTCATTTCCCAGAACCCCGCCGGGGTGGCGCTGGTAAACCTGAAGCTGTCCAGGGTCGTCGCGCCGCTGAACGTCGAAGCCTTCGATCTGGCGACGGCCGAAGTGGGCGAGCGCGCGTATCAGTCCGACGTTTCGGCGGATGGCAAGCTGTTCGTCGCCTCGGCCCGCGGGCCGAACGAGGAAAGCCGTCTGGTGCGCCTGAATGCCGAAACGCTGGAATTCGAGGCCGAGGCCGAAATCGCGCCTTCGGCGGATGCGGAGGATGGGCTGATCGACGTCTTCGGCGTCGAGGTGGACGATGCGCATGGCAACGTCTGGACCATCAACACCCTGAACGAAACCGTCACCATCTATGGCGCGGACGATCTGAAGGTGGTCAAGGTGTTCGAGGAAGGCTCGATCGCCCATCCGCGCGACATCCTGATCGATCAGGACGCAAGCCGCGCCTATGTCAGCGTCGGTCTGGGCGACAAGGTCGCCGTCTATGACACCTCGACGCTGGAGCGGGTCGGCACGCTCTATTTCGAGGCGGAAGGCGGGCGCGATCATTTCGGGTCGATGATGCTGGCGCTGGACAAGGCAAGCGGGCGGCTCTGGTCGGTCAGCCGCGACACGCCCTTCGTCGGCTGGGTCGATGTGAACACGGGCGCAAGTGACAGTTTTGAAGTGCCGCAGATCGTCGGCGGTTCGGGCATCGCGCATGATCCCGAGACCGGGCGCATCTGGCTGACCGGGCAGGAGTCGGACAATGTCGTGCTGATCGACGAGGAGGGCGAGGTGATCGCCGATACCTATGTCGGCGCCGGCGGGCTGAGCATCGTCTGGGATCCGGTGACGAAGCAGGCCTATGCCGCGACGCGCGCCGGTGGCACCATCGCCGTGCTGGACGCGGATGCGGAGCTGGTCGCGAACCTTCCCCTGGGCGATCTGCCGAACGAGGTGTCGCTGGGCGCGGATGGTGCGATCTATGCCGTCGCGATGTATGGCACGCCGGGCGATGACGATCAGGCGGGATCGGTCACGCGGATCACCCCCAAACGTTGATCTCAGGCGCGCAGCGTCGCGCCGCCATCGACATAGAGGTCGGCCATGGTGACATGGCCCGCCTCGTCCGACAGAAGGAACATCGCGGCATTCGCGACATCCTCGGGCGTGGCGAGTTTCGCCAGCGGGATCCCGGTGCGATAGCTGGCCGGATCGCCCGCAACGACCCTTGCCGCGCCTTGTTCGTCCGCCCACATTCCCGTCTGCATCGGCGTCAGGGTCGATCCGGGGGCAAGGATGTTGCACCGAACGCCATGCGCGGCAAGCTCAAGCCCGAGGCATCGGGTCAGCATCGTCGCCGCCGCCTTGGACGCGGCATAGGCGCCCATGTTCATCCGGGGAATCCCCGCCGCGTTCGAACTGACGACGACGATGGCGCCGCGTTTGTGGCCGGCCATCGCCGCGCCCATCGCGCGGGCGGTGTTGAAGGTGCCGGCTGCGTTGATGTCCATCACCCGCGCCCATTCCTCGGGCGGTGTGTCCAGCACCGACAGGTTCGACACGATCCCCGCCGCATGGACGCCCAGCCCCAGAGGACCCAGCCGCGCCTCGGCCCTTGCGACCGCGTCGTCGACCGCCGAAGGGTCGCGCACGTCCAGCGCGTGCCAGACCGTGCCGTCATCGGCCGAGGCCAGAGCGGCGATCGCATCGGGCAAGTCGGTGGCGAAGACGTTCGCCCCCGCCTCGCGCAGTCTGGCGACGGTGGCTTTGCCGATTCCGCCCGCCGCTCCGGTGACGAAAGCGGTGCGGCCCGCGAACCCGTTCAATGTCATGCCCGACCTCCGATATGGACCGATGCAGGAATGCCCCGGCCCTCGGGCAAAGGCAACGGCGGGATCAGCCGCGCGACCGCCGGGTAAGAAAGACGTGGGCGATCTCGGCAAGGCAGATGGCAGCGATGCAAAGCGCCATCAGCACGATCGACGTGACGGCAGCAGCGGGCAGGTCGGTCCCGGTTTCCGAAATCTTGCTGTAGAGGAACAGCGGCAGGATGTTCAGGCTGGTGCCGGTCAACGCCAGTGCCGTGCCGTAGGCGCCGATGGCCACCGCCGCCGTCAGCCCGAAGGCGGTGGCAAGGCTGGGGGCGAGTTGCGGCAGCAGGATGTGGCGCAGCACCTCGCCGGGCTTCGCCCCGAGCGAGCGCGCGGCGGCAAGCTGGCCCGCATCGAAGGTCCGGAGCGCGGGCAGCACGATCAGCACCACGCGCGGGATCAGGTAATAGGAATAGGCGACGGCGAGCCCCGGTGCGGAAAAGATGAAGCTGCCCACGGTCGCGGGATCGGCCCCGAAGATCGCGAGGATCTGCGTGACGAAACCCGCCCGACCCAGCAGCAGGATGAAGCCGTAGGCCACGATCAGGCCGGAAAAGGTCAGGGGAAGTGAGACGGCGAACAGGACCCATCCGGACCGCCGCGGGGGCATGCGCGATATCGTGATCGCAACCGCGGTGCCGACGACCAGCGACAGCAGCGGTGCGGCAAGCCCGATGAAGATGCTGCCGATGACGCTGTTCCAGAAGATCGGATCGGACAGCACCCGCCACGCCGCACCCGCATCCGAGAAAGCCTCGGCCAGCATGGCGGCGGAAGGGACGGCGAAGAACAGCAGGAACAGCGCAAGGGCAGGGGCGATGAAGATCGCCGTCTGGAGGCGGAATGAAATGAAGCGCATGGAACGGCCCTTGTCAGGAAGCGCGGCCCTTGTCCGGGCCGCGCGGGGGGATCATTGCCCCAGAACGGCTTTTGCCCATTCGGCGTCGATCTGCGGCTTCGCGGCCGTAGCCTTCACGATGTCGATCGGCTGGATCTGCGGCGCGTCGACCAACGCCCCGGCGACGGAATCGGGCAGCTCGATCCCCGGAACCGAGGGGCGGACATAGCCTTCGGCGAAGATCTTCTGGCCCATCTCGCTCATCACGAAGTTCAGCCAGAGTTTTCCCGCATTCGGGTTCGGGCCGCCCTTCACGAGGCTGATCGCATAGGGGGCGGCGGCGGAGGCTTCTTCGGGGATGACGACGGCGATGTTGTCGCCCATGCCGTCAAGGAACTTGGCCTTCAGCCCGTCATTCTCGTATCCGATCCAGATCGGGATCTCGCCCTTCAGGAACTGGGCATAGGGGGTGGTGCCGACGTTGCGCAGCACGTTGCCCGCGGCCTGAATCCGGCCCAGATAGTCGATGCCCGGCATCACGTCATCCATGCTGCCGCCATTTGCGAAGGCGGCGGCAAAGGCGATGACCTGCCCCTGCCCGGTCGAACGCGGGTCCTGATAGACGATGGACTGCGCGTATTCCGGCTTCAGCAGGTCGGCCCAGCTTTGCGGCACGTCTTCCACCAGCGCGGTGTTCACGAGGAAGGCGACGTTCAGCGTGTGCGTCGTGAACCATTGGCCGGTCTCGTGGCGGAACGGCTCGGGCAGGCGGTCGAAGTTGACGGGGGCGAAATCGGCGACCAGCCCCTGCGATGCGGCATCCAGTGCCGAGGCGGCGTAGTAATAGGCGGTGTCGGCCTGCGGGCGGTTACGGGCCTTGTCCAGCGCGACCACCGTCGCAGCAGAGCCGAGGTCGTTATACACGATCTCGACCCCCGGATAGCGTTCCTTGAACGCTTTGAATTCGGCGCCCCAGTTGGCCCAGGTCGGGCCGGTGTCGAAGGAGACGACCATCCCTTCGGCCTGCGCCGCTTCGTAAAGCGCGGCTTCGCCGTCATAGAGCTCCGGGCCTTCGAAGGCGAAGGCGCCGGCGGGAAGCGCCGCCAGAAGCGGCAGGATCAGTTTCTTGAGCATCGGTCGGTTCCGTTTCAGGGGGAATCAGGAGGCCAGAAGCCGGATGGCTTCGGGCGGTATGGCGAAAGCATCGCCGGTGGTCCGGCGGTGGGTTTCGATCATCAGCGAGGTCGGCCCCGCCTGCATCGTGATGCGGCGGATGGGGCCGAGGAATTCGGTAGCGGTCGGCGCTGCCCGGAAGGTGTTGGGCATCCCCGCCTCGGGGTCCGGCAGGATGCGTTCGGGGCGCACGCAGACGGTCACGCTGGCGCCTTCGGCGAATCCGGCGGTGTCGCAGGACAATTCGCCGAAGCCGGTCGCGATCCGGCCCGCCGCTGCGACGCGCCCGTCCCAGAGATTCGCCTGACCGACGAAGGCCGCCAGCTCGCGGTCCACCGGACGGTCGTAAAGATCCTGCGGCGTTCCGATCTGCACGATCCGGCCCGCACGCATCACCGCGACACGGTCGGCGATCGAGAAGGCCTCCTCCTGGTCATGGGTGACGTGAAGGGCCGAGATACCTGCGGCCTGCTGGGCACGCCTGATCTCTCCGCGCATCTGAAGGCGGATATTGGCGTCCAGCGCGGAAAGCGGCTCGTCCAGAAGCAGCGCACCGGGCGAGAAGACGAGCGCACGGGCAAGGGCCACGCGCTGCTGCTGCCCCCCTGACAGGGCCGCCGGAAGGCGTGTGCCGAAGCCTGCGAGGCCGACGCGGTCGAGCACATCATCGGCCATCTTGGCCCGCCGGGCGCGCGGCACGCGGCGCAGGCGCAGCGGATAGGCGACGTTGTCTCGGACGGTCATGTGGGGAAACAGGGCGTAGTTCTGAAAGACGATGCCCAGCGCGCGATCCTCGGGCGGCAGGGACGCCATCGGTTTGCCGTTGACGCGGATACGGCCCTTGTCCGGGGTGCAGAACCCCGCCAGCAGCTTCAGCAGCGTCGTTTTGCCCGACCCCGATGCCCCGATCAGCGCGACAAGTTCGCCGTCGCCGATGGAAAGGTCGATCTGCGACACGCCCGCCCCGCCGCCGGGATAGCTGTAGCTGACATCTTCGAATTGAATGGACATGATGTGTTCCTAGGTTCGCCCGGCCACCGCCGCCGTGATCCGCGCCCCGGCCGAGGCGATCAGCGCAAGGCCCAGCAGGATCACCGTGGCAGCGCAGGCAAAGCCCGTCGCGCCATAGAAGGCTTGCAGTAGGACAACCGGGTACGTGCGGTTCAGAAAGCCCGAGATCAGGTTGGAAAGCTGAAATTCGCCAAGCGAAAGCGCCGCGACCATCAGCATGGTCGAGGTGACGCTGGCCGATACGAGCGGCAGGGCGATATGCATGAAGCGCTGCATCGGCGCGCTGCCGAGGCTGGCCGCCGCCTGTTCGTATCGGGCCAGCCCCACCTGCTTCATGCCGGCAAGGACGGTGTTGACCGTATAGGGCAGGGTGATGACCGTATGGGCCGCGATCAGAAGCCACGTGCTGCCGAGCCATGGAAGGCTGTCGCTGGAGAAGGTCAGGATGAAGCCGAAGGCCAGCACCAGTTCCGGCACGGCCATGGGCAGCAGCGTCAGCACCTTGCCCGCCGCGCCAAGCCAGCGCCGCGACGAATGATAGAGCGCATAGGCGAGCGGAAGGCCGATCATCAGATTGAGCGCGCAGGTCGCGCCCACCACCGTAAGGCTGGCAGCAAAGGCGCGCCGGAAGCTCGGATCCGAAAATACCTGCGAATACCACTGCGTCGTGAAGCCCTGCGGCAGCAGCGTGTTACTCCAGCTTTGCCCGAAGGAGCCGAGCAGAAGCAACGCGGGCGGCGCCAGCAGGAACAGGACGTAGAGAAGGCTTATGGCGGGCATGATGCTTTTCGCAGTTGGTCGATATCTTACACTAGACGGCTTGGTTGATCGTTTTATGACAAGCCTTGCGCTGTTTCGAACAGCAGGTGGCGGGCCATGCGTGCCAGCGCGTCATCGACATCGGCGCAGGGAAGCGTGCCTGCGGCGAATGGTGCATTGCCCAGCGTCAGCACAAGCCGATCGAAGTGGAGGCCGTAGGCGATTTCGGAAAGGGTGCCGTATCCCCCGCCCACAGCGATCAGGACCGTGCAGCCACGGGCGATGATTGCATTGCGGGCGGGGCCGATACCCGTCGCAATCGGAATTGCCACATATGGATTGCAGCTGTCCCATTCCTCGGTCGGGAGCAGGCCGATGGGCGATCCGCCGTTCTGAAGGTTCCCCTTGCACGCGGCCTCCATCACGCCCGAGCGGCCGCCGCAAAGCATCTGCACGCCAAGGCGCGCCAGTCCGGAACCGAGGGATTCGGCGGTCGCGTATTCTTCTTCGGTCGCTTCCTTGGGGCCGATCACGCCGATCGGGATGCGGCGCGCCTTTCGGCCCATCACCTTCGCCACGGCGTCCGTTGCGGAAACTTCCACCGCACTGCGAGGAGAATCGGAGGGGATCCAGCGCCATGCCCAAGGGTCGAGGCTTGTCGTTCCCATATGCAGACGCACATCGCTTTCCGACCAGAGGAGGCGATCAGGTTCGATTGTCATTATTTTCCATCACCGTCAAAATCATGTCATGGTCTGTAACCTATCTTACATGACAGGATTGCGACGGAGGATGGATTGGACGGCCTGAGTGAAAGACAGGAAAGCCTTCTGGCGGCGGTGCGGACCCAGGGATTCGTGACCATAGATGCGATGGCGCGCCAGTTCGATGTCTCGGCCCAATCGGTTCGGCGCGACATAATACACCTTGACCAGATGGGTCTGCTGCAACGCTTTCATGGTGGTGCGGGGCCTGTCGGAGGGGTGGGGCGGCTAGACTACAGGCAGAAACAGGTGCTGGAGCGCGACGCGAAGGCCGGGATCGGCCGACGGGCTGCCGATCTGATCCCGCCCGGCGCCTCGGTCTTTCTGGATGTCGGAACCACCGTCGAAGCTGTAGCGGCCGCATTGGCGGTGCGTCAGGGTCTGCGGATCTTCACCTCCAGCCTCGCATGCGCGCAGGTGCTGATCGAAAGCGGGAACGATGTCTTCGTCTTCGGGGGAGCTGTGCTTGGTCCCGATGGGTCGATGGGCGGGGAAACCGTTCTGGCAGGATTGCGCGATACGCGATTCGACTTCGCGGTGCTCGGCTTCTCGGGTGTGGATTCGGACGGCGCGTTGATGGATTACGATGCCCACAAGATCGCCGTGAAAAGAACGGCGGCGAGTCGTTCCGCATGCGTAATGGCAGTTGGCACGTCCACGAAGCTGGCAAGGGTCGCGTTGCGCCGGATCATTCCTGCGGAAGACCTCCAGATTCTCGTGACCGACAAGGTTGCAGATCAGGGGGAGGCGATGCGCCAAGGCGGGGTGGAGGTCATCGCGGCCGCGTAAATCATTGATGCGATAGAAAAATGAAATAATCTTCATTTTTCCTCTTGCTGTTGGTTTGTTGTATCCGTAGATACCGCTTCACCGAAACGGAGACGTTGCGGAGCGGGGAA
>JARWBI010000028.1 GCA_029846755.1 Falsirhodobacter flavus
AACCTATGCGAGATGATCGGTATGCAGCGCGATCGTCAAATCTGACCTCACCGTGGTCTTCACCGGATGGATACGCTTATACGCTGAGATTGGCGCAAAAAATCCGCGTCACTCTCTTCCGCACCAGTCTTTAGACCCGAATCCTGACGCAATACGAGAAGATAATTGATATACCCCCCCGACCCCCCTCCCCTCCGGGGAGAGAGGGGGGGTCGGGGGGGGTATATCAATCGTAGGTTAACGCTTTGGGCCGCGACTACCCGTCATTTGGCATGTGCCAAATAGCTCAGCACCATCACCTAATTCCCGTCCGACGGCGGAGTGTTATCCGGCGCAGTTGCGGTGCTCTTTTTTCGACCATGTGCCGATTGACACCCGGCAACGTCGTCGAAGTCAGGAATGGTCGACAGAGCAAGCATCGCACGGTCCGGCTCGGGTTCGAAGCCGAAATCATGCCTCCCCTCGCGCGGCGTCACGGCCTTCGCAAGGCTCGTAAATGGTCGATTTTGATCACTCATCGTCATCTCCCAACCCGGCGCAAGACCAGCATAGCATCTTGTATCGAGAACCAACAACGCCGTAACCACTCCGGGATCAGCGCCCTATTGTTTCCGTATCGACAACAGACGATCCCGTAAATGGGCGCCTATGAGATCGAGTTGCCAAGAAGCGGAGCCGAATTCGAATCCCTGGCGAATTGCCCCCTCCCCTGCCCTATCCGAAGCTCACAGTCGAATTTTCGCCGGAGATATTTCCGACTTTCGATGAAGAGACCTATCTTCTCAAAAAGTCCTGGAGGATTGAGAATGCCCGATCATCGCAAGCGATGCCAAATAGACGGCATTGGTCATAATCGTGTGCGAAGGAACAATGGATGCAAACATGTCAAAACGATCAGTTGGAGGGCTAGCATGACACCGTAACCCTCCATAGCGCCATCGTCAGGCTGCCGCAGAACCGCTGCGGAGCTGGGCCACCTCTTGCCGCACGCGGTCCCGCTCGGACTTCATATCATCACGTTGCGCTTTCGCATCGGCGACCGCCGCTTCGAGCCTCTGGATGTCCCTGTCTTGGCCCGAAATCTTTTCCCTAAGGACAGCGGTCTCGCGGTCCAGTTCGTTGACGCGTTTCTCGAGCGCAATTCTTTCCGTCCGCTCGCGCTCCAGCTGGTCCGCACGCTCCTTGAGCGCCGTGTCTTGTTGCTGCACGTCGAACGCGGCTTGTCCTAATTTCTTCTCGGCGGTCTTGAGCTGTTGGGTGACGATGTCGGCCGTCCTCTGCCCCTCCATTTTCGCAACACTCCATACGCGTCCGCGCAGCTCTGCAAAAACCGCCTCGATCTCGGCCGGAACCGCGAGTTCCATGGCCGTTTTACGCAGAGCTTGCTCTGCCTTCCATTCCTTCAAATGGGCGCCAACTGTCGTCGCGGACCCGCCTTTAATCAAGTCCGTAACCGCAGCGACAGTCTGCGCCTGACCGTTTGCTTCGAGTTGATCTGCAGCTGCGAACACTGCTTGCTTCGTCGCGATCGTTTCCGACATGACGGTCCTCATAACTGTAGTGCGCCGTAATACACTACGATGCATTACGGTTCTGATGGTTGCGGAAGGTGCAGCCCTGCTATCAGCCAACTTGGCGGAACCCTCAAGACTTAAACGAAAAGTTTGAATCCTCCATGCGCAGCTGTTCCGCATCATGCCCCCGGAAGAGCCTGCGCCACGCTGCCAAAGAGCTATCTCCAGTCTGGAACTTATGTCAGGGAAAATTCCGGGCTCACTGCCTGCCGCTGCCTCGCGCATCTATCGACGCGAGGCAGCGGCAGGCAGTGATGCTGATGCCGTCCCAAAGCTTCGCGGCAAAAGCAAAGACAAAGGAAGCCCAATGACCACTACAGCCGCAAACGCGATCGACCTCTCCTCCGAACAGGCCACCACCAAAAGCTTCATGCGCCAATACAATACGCTGATGCACACTCTCATCGTCGACACACAGAACTGCCTCCGCTACGCCCTGCCCTGCCTGCGAGCTCGCAAGGAGCCGGAAATCTTGGAAGTGTCGGCAACCATCACTCAGCTCGGTCAGCTTTTCCAGGCAGGTCAGTTTCTGAAGAAGGAATGCCTCAGGTCGATGGGCGAGATCTTCAAAGTCGTTCGGGCGTTGTCGAAAGCCTCGCCGGATGATGCCGAGCTTGCCAAGTTGGCTGCCAAGCTTCTGCAATCGATCAATTCGGTCGCGACGGTCATGCAGATCCTCATCGCCGAAGCGGAAATCTTTCGCGCTCGCCAGGAATTCGCGGGATGTGCATGCCTCTTCGAGGGGGATGCCGCTGACAGCGCAGACAATCACGGTTCGACTGAAAAGGATGCTGCGTATCAGGCCGTTCTGGCTGAGGCACTGGCCCTGGTGGTTAACCGCGACGAACTGTCGGGGAAGTTCGACATCTATGCGTCACCCGTGGCCAAAGCGGCGCGCGCCGGCACGTGATCAATCACAACGCGATATCGCACCAAACCGACGCCCCGCTGCTCGAATAGGGCGAATAGCCCGGCGAATGCGGGTTCCGACAGGCTGACTCATTGCCCCTGCTCGACCTGAACCCTCGATCGGCTCAAACCATCATCCAGCAATCGGCATACGAGTTCGTTGACAGAGATACCTTGCCGACCCGCTTCCTCGACAAGCGCTTGCGCCTGCGCTTCCGTGATTTCGATGATCTCATCGTTCATGCGACCGCCCCCTGCCCAAGCCGACATCCTATCATACGACCCGGCTCGTGGCGCACCCAAGATTGTTTGCATGTGCCGGTTTCATAGCGTGTTCGGGAGCGGATTGGTCTGCGAGACGTCAGGGTCTCCCTTGAGTGATGACCGCACTGCCCCACAGGGAAAGAAGGCACCGGCATGGTGGTGATCAGGGTGCAACATTCGCCGCAATTATAGAACACGAGGAAAGTGGGTATCTGTTCGGTTTTGACGATGCGCGGTCTCGCGACGCATCGCCAAAGCCGAGCAGATCTTCGGATCAAGGCAGGGCGGCGTCTCGTCGGGAGAACCCTTCCAACGACCACAACCTGACTGAACAGGATCCCATGAGAAACCTGCAAATAGCTGCGTTCACGCGGTCAAAGCGAGGGGCGCAAGACGCATACCGCCCCGTTACCACCCCCCCTGCCCCGTCCCGGAAAACCGGAGGTTCGGCATGGATGTAACGACACCCAGATCACCCAATCTGATCTCCCGTTACGGATCGCATCCCCTCGATCAGAGAGAGATGTCCACGCGGGAATACCGCAACATGGTGTCGCACCTCGAACAGGATCTCGCGGAGTTCAACATCCAGACGAATGGCAGCCTTTATCGCTGCAGCAAGGGTTGGATGTCGTCGCTCGCCGCGACGTTGCGAGAGGCTCTGTTTCTCGTCGAGCAAACACCCCGCAGCACTTTCAAGATCGACATCAAACGCCATCCCGTCGGAATAAGCCAACTCACCCTCTCCCCGTTTGGACCTGAAGAGTTCTGTAACGAAATCGACTGGCTCAGCCGGTGGTTTTCTTCATCAACACTCGGGCGGTGCCTGCTCACTGGCGGGCCTGGATATCAGATACAGCTAACCGACCAGATCATGTCGTCACCGTTCAGCCGTGAAGGCTTCGCCATCGAACTAGTCCTGAGCTACGAGGCGATGGGAAGCCGGCTGTATCCTGGGCCTGCCCCCACAGCGGAAATCCCGCAATTGGCTGATCAACGAGATCAGGAGAGCTGAAAAGCCTCCGCCCATGCCGACGTCCACCTGACGGCGGCAAACTCGGAAGGCCCGCCGAAAGCGGTTGGGCCTTCCCCCACCCCTTACCAAAGAGATTCCATGACAATCTGTCTCACCGGCACGAGCGAAATCGCCACGGTGCTTATCGTCGCCGCGCTTGCTTTCGCAGGCTACGCCCTCATCCAATTACTTGCTTCAGACTGGATGCTTCGGCGACAGCGCCGAGAACAATGCCGCAGCCAGCAGCCTTGGCACAAAGATGCTGCGGAAAACGCTGCTGCGGAGGATAGCAAAGACAATGCTGACCGTCGCGGACCGCCATCGTCGCCAAAGCCGAACAACAAGTAGCGAAAACGCTGCCATCCAGATGGGCGGCGCTCGTCGCCCGTCTTCGCACATGTCAAAGAAAGACGAAATTCATGACTCAGGCATCTCCTGAAATGACCAAACTGCTCTCAGAACTGATGGACCTGTTCGAGGTAACATCCAAAGGCCCCTCTCCAGAGGAACTCGCGTCGGCGCCGCTGCTCCAGAACTGGCGCCCCCTGTTGGACATGAGCGGTGTCGTCGTCCTTTGGGGGCACGTTGAAAATCACCCGCTTCTCGGCAATGACGCGATCACGACCTCCAGGCTTTTCAGGCTGGATACAGAACAGGGCTTCGCGCGGACGTGGTCACGCTGGTATCGACTTGGAACGCCGTTCACCGACCTCGAGCACGATCTGCTTCAGTCGATCTCTCCTGAGACAGGCAATCGTGGGACGGTGATGTTCGAACTGCCAGGATACCAAACGGTTCCGAAGTCAGAAAACGTCCAAGAACTGCTAAGTGATTTCAAACGTCGGATGCAGAAGCTCGCGAGGCAGCACCAAGATCGGGCCACTGACTGAAGAAGTGCCATCTGGGGTCCTCGCCCACAGGCGGGGGCTTCTTTTTTAGCTGGAATAGTCCCTAGGTCTCACACGTTCCACCGTAGGTTCTCTATGATGTCTAAATTGCTGTGGTAGCCCGTGGAGCAAGTGTAAATGCCCGCAGCGATGGAGTGATCATTGCTGACGAACAAAGCATGAATATAGCTGCGAGGGCTGTCTCGGAAGGCATTTTAGCCATCCTCAGCCCGCCGGTTCGACTTGGTGAGACTGCTTAGCTGCGAAGCCTCGGCCCATACGGACTGCCCGATACACAAGCTGCTAAGGATCATGACTTTTCGAGGAAGGTGGCATGTCCGCGGGCATACTGATGGTTTTTCTTTGTCTGGTCCTGTCCCGTGGAGTCTGGAGCAAAGGCGATTTCCTAAGGCAATCCTAGCAACCGTTGCGCACTTAAAGAAATGTCACCGACCTACCCCGCAGACGACATTACGATGTCCCTACATCGTCGCTATGCGCCCGAGCGGACGCGCGCAGCTATACATTATCACTATGCCCGCGGGCAAACAGATATTTGAATTGTGCAGACCATGCCAATTCACGACATGATCTCGCTGCATTTTAACCTCAGCTTCCTTCCTTTTGGGAATCAGGATACCTCGGGGCAGGACACATGAGGTCTGGCGGCGCCTCATACTTGTGGCGACCATGCCCCCGGACATAGTAGCGGGACCGCGTCGCCTAATCTTGAACCCGCTTGCCACGATACTTCAGCCTCCTGGCAAGAGCATGTCCGAGGGCAAACCGGACCATTCGCGCAGGAGCGTGATGTACACGACGCCACTTGTCCTGACATCAGCTGTGAGCAAACGTCTGAGGAGAGCGATTATTCGCAAGGGTGTCAGTAACATGCTGCCAACCTGCGCTGCAGAACGCGCCTGAACGATATCTGCCGACGAGCCATTTATGATTGGCGCGACATGCGCTCGAGCAACGCTAAAGGGTCGAAGGTTGTCCTACGCTTCCCTGCGACGAGACTGCGATAATAAGCTCTCATGTTTCGAACTTTGGAATACATCTGGACCATGAGAAGAACGCTAACAACGGCACCAGCGGTGCCAAATTGCCCGCGGGCAATCTGCATCAGGCTCTGATCGATGCCGATCATTGGCGCAATTTTCTCGGCATGTCGGACCATGTCGCTCCAACTCGTGATGGGCCTTTCAGAAAAAGAGAGAGCTTCGCCGCAGGCCCCCGTGATTTTCCCCAGCAAAGCACTGTTGGTTTCGCTGCGCGGTATCGTCATATGATCACGTCCTTGGAGTTTGTCGTGCGTCTTTTCATCTTGGGCATTAGTATTGGACGTAGAATGATCGCGGTCATTCTGTCCGCCAGAGACGGACACATCGGCTGATGGAAGGGTAGGGGCCACGGGCGTTTTCAGGTGGCTGGCAACCTCGTCGAGCAGGCTTTCAACGTCATGAAGGATAGACCGAAACTGGTCGGACGAAAGTTTGCGCCGGATGATCTTCCGGAGTTCCACCGTGTCTAGACCGGTTTGTCCGTGGGCATCGGCGAATGAAAGCCGAGCGAGAATCTGGGTACGCAAGTGCCTTTTCAGTGCCTCATCTTCACGCTGTGCGGCCTCCAAATCCAGCCAGCGGTCAAGGCCAGACAGCATCGGGGAGAGATCGAAGCCATAGGCCTCCACGGATCCATCCAAAGGGCTGCGGCTCGCGTAGCGCTTACCGTTAGGGCTAGACACGCGACGCACCAGACCTGCCTCGACGAGTTTCGCCGCATGGCGCCGGACCGTCTTGTCGCTAACGCCTCCTAGACGTCGTTGGATCTCCCTGTTGGATGCGAAGCATGTCATCCCATTTCCGGGCCGGAGAAATCCGATCATTGTTTCGAGGGTGCGTATGACGTCGCCCTTGATGCCAAGGACGCTTGCGGCGTCACGCACGGTTCGAAACACCTTCCAGATGTCGAGGTCGTTGCCCGCGGACAAGCCGTGGGTGTTCACCGACGCTTGCGCCGGCTTGAAAGCCTGGATGAATGTCATTTGCCCTTCGCTGGCCGACCGTTAGCCCACGCGTATCCGTTCCCAGGCGCTTCCTCACGGAAACGTGGGCAATATTTCTCCGTCAACCGAATCGGATGCGCTTGACGGAAGGATGGAGAGGGAATAGACCTGTGGGTGCAAAACTACAGATCAGGGCTCTCCGGAGGATACTTCGGGGGGCTCTTTTTTTTTACGGTCTCCGTTGCGCTCCTTTCTGCTCGGGTTGATGAAAGGGGAGGGGCCTCAGCCCTTTCCCCAACTTTTCTGCCACTGCTCGTGAAGAAGGCGCACGGCGTCGTCCGCGTTCTCCTCGAGCCATTGGCCGAATTCTGGCTGATGTTGCAGCGAGATGTTGAGGCTCAAGACCCGCTGGCTTCTTTTCATGTTGCCAAGGTGACTCCCGCGGATGTCGAACCGACGGATTTCTCCGCGGGAATTATGCCCTCGGGCATACTGATTTTCCAATTTGTTGATATCTGAATGTTCGTTAGCAATATCAGGGTGTTGCACGTCTTTGTTAACGTCGGATGGAGGTGCGGAGCGAGCTATGTCCAGAAGATGCAGGAAGCGGGCATTGCTTGTTAGTGTTTCCCAGTCCGGCCCGGTCTTTTTAAGGAGCGCCTTCAGGTCAATGGCGTGGTCGCGGGCAAGCGAAGCAAGTTCTGTCCACGGCCGCCGTCCGATGTCCGGGGCAGGGCCCACAGCTGCCAGCACTGCTTCCGGGATCTGTTCGGCGACGGTGACCATCCGAGACACCGTAGGCTGGTCGATGCCGAGGGCGTCCTGAATAACCTTCGTGGCGTAGGATCCCTCTCGCAGTGCAAGCACGAACATAGCCTTCTCGATGAAGGACGGGTCGACCCGTAGGTTATTCTCTTGGCCTTGGGCGATGATCGCTGCCTCGTCTTCCAAACTCCTGACGATGGCCTTCACCGTGAACCCTGGCCCGAGGCTCCGGATAGCCGCCAAGCGACGGCGGCCGTAGACTATTGAGAAACGGTTCATGCGTCCACGAATGGGGCGCACTAGGATTGGGACCTGCTGGCCGTGATCGCGGATACTCTCCGCGAGCTTTTGGATACTCGCGGGATCCAGTTCGAGGCGGTCTTTGAGGCCGCCGGGATCTACAAGCGCCGGATCGAGCTCCTGGATACCGTTCGCGGAAACCTCCCTCATGGACTCCCGAAGGGAATGAATCGCCGGAGAACCCGTACTCCGAGATGCGGGGATGGGCTCGCCACTGTCGGGCGTTGGCTGCTCTAGGGCTAGGTCAAGGAGGTTCTTGCGACCCATCAGCGTCTCCCCCATGCTTTCTGAATGAGGTCCTCGATCTCGTCGCCAACGGCGTTGGCGCTTTGGACCGCACGGTCTAGTGTTTTTTTGACGAAGTTCGCTGGTTCAACCTCGTAGACGGTCTGCTGCGTTACCCCCGCGTCGCTGATTGCGGTTGACTTGAGCATCGGTTCGATCAGGACTTCGCCGTCCAGGATGGCGCGAAGATAGGATGCCATCTGTGTCTGCGGCCCATCGGAGGGTTCGTATCGGGTCAGAAGAAACTTGACAAAGTCCCAGCTCACCGGCATTCCGCTGTGCTTTTCGATGGTCTGGACCAACTCTCCAGAAAGTTTCAGGAACTGTGACATCGACGCGATGTCGAGCATGCTCGGCACAACAGTGACAACGAGCCCCGTAGAGGCAGCAAGCGCGGATAGAGTCAGGAAGCCCAGTTGGGGAGGGCAGTCGATGATGACGATGTCGTACCTGTCCTGAACCACATCAATCTGGATCGCGAGTCGTTCGGCAAAGCCGGGGGAGACACGCTTTTGCAGCGCGTAAGCGGTCGTCGTCTCGTATTCCGACAGGACGAGACCGGCCGGGACCAAATCGAGGTTGTGGAAATAGGTCTTCCTGATCACTTCCTCAATCGAAACCTGATCGTCGTCGTAACGCAACGCGTCGTAGATGGTGCCAGTATCTTGGAACTCGAGCTCTGGGCGGTATCCGAAGAGAGTCGTCAGGCTTGCCTGAGGATCAAGATCGACAGCTAACACCCTGTAACCACGGAGAGAATACCTTTGGGCGAGATGGGCAGCAGTTGTACTCTTGCCCGACCCGCCTTTGAAATTTACTACGCTTAGGACCTGGAGGCGGTCGTTGGGATCCCTTCGACCGGGCCGAAAGCTCGCTGCATTTTTCCCGGTCCGGAACATGTGGTCTCGGATGCGGTCCATATCTTCTGCCGAATACCAGCGGTACCCACGGGCATCAACGGTTGCCTGCGGGAAATCGGGGTCGTCCGAACTTCGAATGCGAAGATTAGAGGGCGAGATGCCCGTCAGTTCGCACATCTCGCGGGCCGAGAAGAGCCTAAGGGTTTTGCTCCCCTCAGGCTTGTAGGCATTCTTCATCTGGCGGTCGAGTGACATGGCGAGGTTGTTGGCAAAGGACGTGATCCGTCCGGAATCGACCGCCCGACGCACGTGAGATGTGCTCATGTCGTTCATACTACTTGCCCCAATCGGCCTCTTGAGAGGCTCTAGCCGTGATCTTAAGGGGGTAATCGGGCGATTCACAAGATTTGCCCGTCAACTGCCGTCAGCCCCCACAGTAAGACTGTTGCCACGCAAGAGACCTTACGGCAATCACTTTCTGCATCACGTTTGCGGATTGTCTCTTCTCCCCGCGGTCTCGGAACTTGGTTCTTATTCTGTGAGGTTGCGATGTAGTGGTTTACCGCAGAGGTCCGCCGCGACAGGAGGCCCTAGTGCCTACATGGGGATTTCTAGCGGTGACGCCCCTCCATCGTATTTGTCCGCCGGTTTATGGCTTATCCGTCTGGCCCCGTCCCCGACAGGCGTTAGCAGGTTCCGGAAGTCCGCGCACGAGTACCTGCTTCTGCCGATTTGATCGGGGCGGACCTGTACCGGTTCCATCTCGGTCTTCTGAAAGCGATGCTCACCTCAACGGATACGGGATATGCGTCCACGCTCAGCGATGTTTTCATGCGGGATGCAGTTATGCCACCGATGCCATATCCTAGAAACCAAAAGCTTCCGCTTCATGGCCGGTGCAGAAACCGCCGCCCTCAAGCAGAAGGAAATCAGAAATGTCCTGATTCAATCGTGACGACCTTCACTTAACTTCAAGGTGGGTCATTTCTCTATGAAGAAATCGGGCCACACCTCTGTGAGATCAACAGCGTTCACGCGGATGGCTGTTTTGCCCATTTTTGGACTCGATAAAATTTTCCCATGTCCTTCCCGAAAGGACACGGAATGAAGCAACACCACAAAAGTGCGAAGGTCAGCGACCTTGCCCACCACCTTCGATTTTCAACGGACGGAACCCGCCGGCTGCTGAGGCGGGAGGGGATCGACCCAACCTCGCAACACCCGCTCAGATACCGATGGCAGGATGTCTGGGAGTTGGAAGGTTTGCTGCTGGTCGCGAGTGACGACATCGAAACTTTCATCGCCCCGTTGCTGACGGTCAGCGATGTCCAGCGACGGTATTTTCCTGACCTGTCGACGCGGACGATCACCGGTCAAGCCGCAAGCGGACGCCTACCGGGGATCAAGATCGGCAGTGATTGGCGCTTTCGGGAAAGCGATATGAGACGGGCGGTCCGGGATGCCTAATCTGGGAATTCACCCGTTTTCTGCTTCGAGACGCGACCCTGCGGCACCCATCGCCGGTTTGCGGCAGAACAACCCAAACACTCCCCGATATACCCGGCATGTATGTCGGAGGGTGGTCGGATGAACATCGAGCCAAACCGCCATCTCTGCTCCAAACCGGCTGATTTTGCGCCGCTGTGTCGGACCCCGGATCCAGGCTCTTCGGCGAAGCCCGGATCGGGATCCTCTCACTCAGGAATACGTTGCCATGACAGTTAAGACCAAATGCAAATCCAGAACCATGGCGGATGTCGAGGCATTGATACCGTCCTTGGGATATGCCCCGACTTTCCAGAAGAACATCCTCGGCTCCATCCGCCGTTGCCCAGACGTATATGGTGAAACGCCCGAGCGAATTTCGGCTTGTTCGACCGCGTTCACTGAGAAATGGGGCAGGGGGCAGATACGGGGCAAAATCCCCGCCTGCTTCAAAACCGAGAACCAGTTTCGAACGTGGCGGAAGAATGTCAGGATGGTTCTCATCCGCCTTGAGGATGGCGGCAAACCGGCGGCGAAGGCAGACGACTGCGATGCCATTCTGGCCTATGTGCGAGCGAACCAAGGAAAGAACCGTCTCCTCGGTGCCAATTCGGATCTGACCATCAGCGTCGTGCTGCGCGAGGCGGCAAAGACCGAAACCGCTGTTGCAGCCATTTCTCAGGCCTGGATCGACGAGACCTCGCTCGCGCTGACCACGACGAACCGCAAATCCTTTCGGCGGGGCATCGCAGGGCTCAATAGGCTGATCGCAGCGACTGAGATTGACGCGAACATTGCGATCTTGCTGCCCAAGAAGCCGCTGCCAGACCCGACGGCACTTCGGCCCGACAAGGGTGCCTGGCGCAGACGTGCCAGTAATCCAGCCGCCGCCCAGATCTGGAAGGACTTCGACCGCATCATGCACATCAAAATGTATGGCACTGACGAGGATCAGTTCTTCGGCACGCCGCGGACTTTCAAAGCCAGCTCTGCCGCATCATACGAGACCGCTCTCAACTGGCTGCTCCGGGAGCTTGCAGCCTTAGGCCGGCTGAGCGGCACGCCCGGTCTGAAGCAGGTCATTACGTCCGACAATCTTTACAACGTCAGTCAGGCCTGGATGGCTGATCGGCAGGGCAGGGGGCTCCCGACCGACACCAGCACCTTGCACAACCATATCGCCAAGATGGCCAATCTGGCCGTGAACCATCTCGACGCAACGAAGGCGGAGGCCGACCGGTTCAAGCTGATCCAGAAGAATGACGTGATCCGAAACAAATCGGTAGGACATATGTCTGTCCGCCGGCTCGATTGGATCAAGGACTTTGCTCGTGATGAGGCCAAGCAGCACAAAGCGATGTTTCTCCCCGAGATCCTGATGAAGCGGGCCGATGCCATCCTCGACAGATGGGACGCGGGAGGCAAGCCGCTGGGTCCCACTCAAAAGATGCTCGCCTTGAAGCTCGGCATCACCGCGACGCAAATCGCGATCCTGTTTCGGGCGGCGCCTATCCGTTCGGCGAACCTGCGGCACCTGACCATGAGGGGAAAGGCGGCAGGTCTTGATGTCACGGCCCTCGAGCGGGATCCGCGGCTCACCGAGTTGCGGCTCTGGGTGTGCAAGTCGACCGTCAAGAATGGAGTCGATATCGAACAGATGGGCGACAAGGCCCTTGGCCCGGTCGTCGCATGGTATCTCAAACGGATCCGTGCCCGTCTGGTCGCCGACCACCCGTTCAACAAGAACTACATCGACAGCGACTATCTGTTTCCATCGACACATGACGGCCCAATGGAACGCAGCAACTTTGCCGCGACCTTCCGGGAGGGTTGTCGGGCGGTCGGGTTCGACATGGAAATGCACCAGGCACGGCATGTGTCAGCCTACTGGATCCTATCGATAGATCCGAATGCCTGGGGGGAAGCCGCAGCGCTGCTCGGCGACGATGAGATGACCGTTCGGAATTATTATGGCTGGCTCGACACCCGTCTGGCCTCGGAAAAGGGCAGGCAGAAGCTACAGGAACTCCACACGGCTGGCCGCAAGAACAAAAGGGGATCATATGAAGGAGAATTGTGAAAAGCCGTCCGAAGTCGATGCACGCAAGATCGCGCAAGGCCTGACCCTCGACGGGGAAGGCCGGCGCCTTCTGGCCAAATGGGATGCATATCTCGCCGACCTCGGCAATCCGATCCCGGATGTCGATGAGTTCGAAGGCTTCGGAAGCAAAGCGAACCTAGTGCGCCTGCGCCGAGTCCTTGCGATTGCGCGACCCGGATTGCTCAAGCCCATCCGCCTCGCGCTGATCAGCAAGAGCTCGGAGGAGTGGAAGCGGGCACGGCGCAACATTGATGCTCCGCCGGAAAAACCGAAAGAGGTGCCGAGGCTCTCGCTCCCGGAAAGCGACCTTCCCCCGGCCTGGATCGCGGCGCTGTCGGATATGCGGCGCGCAATGGCCGCAAAGGAAAGCGGCGGGCTAATGCTCGATCCGCGCAATCCCCCGACGAAAAAAAGCCTCGGGACCATGGTAGGTGCATTGCGTGCCTTCGGCAAAGCCTGCCGCGACTGCGACCAGGCGATCCAGCTCACGCCATCGACCGTCGACATTTACCGCGAAACGATGTCCCTGCGAGGCAACAAGCGCATCACCATCGCCGCGCGTCTCAAGGATCTCGGGTTCTTCGCAGCCTGGGTCGATGCGTCGCCCATCGTGCGCGAGCATATCGATCGAAACTTCCGACGCTATCGGCGGGCCAGCAATTCGGATCCGAAGAACAAGGATATCTGGTTCCGGGACAACCCGATCACCTTATCGGAGGTTTGGGATCGGGCCGAGGAGAAACTCGCGGCATATCACGGAGGCAATCCAGGGACGGCGCGCGCCGCCTGGAACCTCCTCGATGCCGTCTGTCTCGCGCTCAGCGTAGTATGCCCGCTTCGCGTCGGCGATCTGCATCGCATCGAGTTCGGCACGCATCTGGTGCGGCACGATGGGTATTGGAGCCTTGACATCGTGACGCAGAAAACAGGGCTGGCCTATCATCGTGATCGTCTTTGGCCGGAGCTGACGCCGTTTCTCGATGCGCTTGCCCATATGGATCTGCCGGTAATGCCCCTTCACGAAGCTTGCGATCGGAAACTGGGGACACCCATCTTTTCCCGAAAGGGTGACGGAAGACGAACCGGCGACGTATGGCCGTCGAAATGTTGGCGGCGAAACTTTGGGACGGGCGAGCACATCGTTCGCTCGCTTTGGCACACGATGATGTTCGAGAGCGAAGAGGATGATCAATGGATCGCCCTCGCGCTGTGTGGACAGGGCAATGGTCGCACCGCAAAACACTATACCCTCGAGGGGCGGCAGAAGCGTGCCGCCCGCCGCGGCCGCGGGTTGATCGCGCAAAAGCTGGTGGCGCTCAAAGCGGGGCAGGGAGGACGTCAGGTGCCATTCGAGTGATCGACCCTCCCGAAGTTCATGGCACGCCATCTTGAAGGATGGCGCGCTATGAACTTCCTTACAGGATCTGGGTCCACAACCGTCTGTCGAGACGGCATTGCGGTTCAAGGATTGATGTCGGCCACCGCACGTATGGGAATTGGGTCTGTGTAAGCCATCTCCAACCATAGGTGTCTAACATATACTGCTCCCAGTAATCGCCGACAGTATTCTGCTCCAGCAGCTTGTCAGGCGTCTCAAGCACAATGCGAGCGGCTCCGGCGTGCGTTCCGTCCGAAAGAACTGGAAACTGGAACGTGACTGCGAAATGAGCCTGCACGAGGCCAGATGCGAAATAGCCCCATTCGCCTCGACGAGGTGATCGGACAAGGCCCCTGAAGTTCCGCCATTCTGGATGGTAGTCATGCCGCAATGAGTGGAACATCGTTCCTACGACGTTGCATCCTTCCCAAAGGACGCCTTCCGTCCGTTCGAAAACAGCGTTTGGATTATCGCCCAACGCGGTATCATAGGGCTTGAGCGCCTCTTCTTCCTCCGCACTGAGGATTTTGCGGAGACACGGCAAGGTTCCAGCTCTCGGCAGCAGGTTAGGACGGCAGCCATTGAGCCTGGCATTCTCTTGCTCGACCCGCTTGGCGCCAAGTCGCTTCACGTCGTCGTAGAGCTCAACAAGTTCCGACTTGGCGAGAGAATAGGTTGACGCGGTATTGGCGTAAACGACCCCAAAATCGATCTCCTTGAGATGAGAGATCATTGACTCAGTCGAGCATTCGATCGCTTTGAGGAAGAAGGGGGTCGCGTCTTCGTCCAGCTGTTGCGAATCGAGCAGACGCCCTGCATTGGGGCCAGATCTCTGCACGGCGATGTCGGCGTTTTCACGGGTCGTGAAATCGAAGTCGCTGTGAAAGGTCATCCGGGGCTGGGTCTGACGAAAGTCGGCCCGCTTCTCCCAAACCTGTAGGATACCACCCCGCCCCTTGGGTGACGGACTTGCTACCGTTTCTTGGTAGAGAAGATGCAGATATGGGTTGATCCGTTCGATGATGCTGCGCTTCAGTATCGATCTCGGAAAAATCGCGGCAACGACGTCATAGCGCTCGGCAGCCTCGTTGAGATCAAGGAGGGCGCCCCGCGTATCCACAAGGGAGATACCATTGGCGATGTGAAGGGCCGGGCCCGCCGACAAGGCGCCGTCGCTTCCATGCTCTGGCGCGGACCGCAGGCTGTCGAGTTGGGCGACGTCGCAAGGCCTGGAGGCCGAGACATCGTTGAAACCGCCGGGGTGCAGCTGGCGCAGCACAGTCAGGAGCCGGGGATGAACAACGTGATTCAGCGCCTCGAAGCCGGGGAGGGTAGGGGTATTCAACTCAATCATAATCAGTGCCTTTTTGGCGTTAGAGAAGGGCATAATCATCCTGCGCATGAAGCGCTGTGCTTCATGCGGGGCTTTCGGGATGTCGGGGCAGCGCGCTGCCTCGACGGTGTGTTGGGCAGGGGAGGCCGCTATCCTCGCGGCGATCGCGGGGGGAGGCCGGGCGATTCCCCGGAGTTGTCGTCCTGCGTGCGGGGATCCTCCGAGCCCGCGGCATCGAGCGATACCCTGTCCAGCGGTGCCCGATCCTCGGACGGGATGTCCTCCAGCAGAATCAGATTCAGATAGTCCCAACCACCTGCCCCGGCCGACGGATCGATGGTGGCATCGAACCCCGAGGGATAGAGGGTCTGCACATGGGCGATGCACATGGCGGCGGCTTCGGGTCTGGTGTCGACGACGTCACCCGGCGCCGCCACGACCGTGCTGCGCTCGTTGCCTGCGGGATCATGCGGTGCTGCAGGCTCAGACTGCACGCAGGCCTTTGTCAGGTTGCGGACACTGGCGTAGAGCTCGACCAGTTCCGTCTTGGCGATGGAGGGGTTCGCCACCGTCTCGAAGCGGACGACATCGAAGTCGATCAGTGCGAAGCGCTCCCAGAGCTCTTCCGACGTGCAGCCGACCGCCCGGACGAAGTAATGCGACGCGTTCGCCCCGGCAGTCGCGATGGTTTTCAACCGACCGGCATTCGCGCCGACCCGCTGAACGGCGAAGTCGGCATCCTCGCGCGTCGTGAACACGAAATCCGCATGCTCGCGGGGCGCGTTGATCTCGGCGCGCGGATAATCGCGGCGCTCCCAGACCTGCAGGCAGCAGGACACGGACTTCACCTTGCCATTCTTGATGAAGGCGTCGCTCTCGATGTCGGTATCCGAGACCAGATGCCAGTGACGGTCGATGCGCTTGATCGCGCTGGCCTTGCGCAGGGTCCGGGGCAGGATAAAGGCGATCACCGTTGCGAAGGTTGTCGCATGTTGGATGAACTTGATCGCCAGGCTTGCGTTCTTGCCGAACGGGGGATTGCCGATCACCAGGGTAGAGCCGGACGACATGTGGCGATACTGCAGGAAATCCATCCTCTGGATGCCGGGCGCACGCGGTGCCACATCGAAGGCGGTGCAGCCGGGGATCTGGCTCGAGAACGCGCCTTCCCCGGCCGCCGGCTCGATGATGAAGTCGAACCCGGCGGGGTAGAGGGACCACACACGGGCGAGGCTCGGGGCGACGAATTTGGGTCTGGTGTCGATGATGTCACGCGGGTTGGGCGTCAGGTTGGTTTCGGCAGGCTTCATTTGAGCATCCTCGTTTGTTGTTCCGAGGACATGCGTTCGATGCGAAAAAATCGGTCGCGAGGTATGATACCCTTTACCGGCATCTGCCTGGGTGGCGCCCACGCCAGAGCGGGTGTCCCGCTGAGTAAGGTCGATGGAAAAGGCGCGCGGGGTATGGAGATCAGTCATTTAGCAGTCCGCTTCTTGGGTCTAAAAGGGAATTGGTAACCCCCGAAAAAGCCGGAAGCAGAAAGTTGGATTCGAGCCGAATAATTTCGATAAGGCGCTGATATAGCAGAGAAAGAATTATCAAACTTTTTGACGAAGGCCGTCGCGGGGGCGACCTCGTCTGCCGCGAAGACCCGTGCGGCCTGTCCGCGACGCGCACTTCGAAAGGCGCCGTCCAGTGCACTTTCCGGCACCCTCTACGCAGGAAAATGCTCCCCAACCGAACTGATGCTGGCTTGGCACAGTTTGATGCCAGCCTTGCGCATTTGGTCGATCAGCCCCTATTGATTGGGGGCCACCGCCTGCGCCGATGGATGCAGCGGTGTCACAACCATAGATAATCGTGTTTGCGCGGGGGGGCAGTCCGTGTCCCGAAGGGGCACAGGGGCGCATGTTTCACGACGGGAATGCTGCCATGAAGATATTGCGACAACGAGATATCAAAAACCAGATTGGTATGATTACCGAGGAGCTTCGGATCCTTTAAAAAATGCCGAACCAGGCACGGGTGCAATTACAGATCGAAACAGTGAAACGCATGAGAGAAGATTTGCGTGCAACGACGTTGTGAAGCTGGCGGCCCGCAGGCGGGGCCGCCAGAGCGCCAGCAGGCGGTGGTGTTCGTCTTATGAGACCATGCCGACTAGTGACTATATATGACTGAATTCGGATGCGGTTTGCCTCGCGATGGCCGGCGCAGTCTTCAGAATATAACAATCGTATATCTCGAGAAGATCAGCTGAACATGTCACGTCTGATTACCATCTCAGCACGCTATCAGCGCCCTGTCCTACGCAAGTCGTGCCAGCTTACTCTGGGTAGAAATCTTCATCATACTCTCGCATTTCTTCGGCTGTGAAACCGTGTTCGAAGCATCGTGCGTCGAAAACGCCGTCTGGATCGCTGCGCTCAACAATGTCGATTTCACCCGGCTCTTCTGACGTGAAGTGTAGAGAATAGTTGGTGTCCTCATCAAAGCTGACACCTGAGAAATGAAATTGGGGTGTAGCGGCTGCGAATTTTCTCAACCAGCCATTGGGCCCTGCATTTAAAGTATCGAATTTGACACCGAGATTTTCGCGTTCTAAAAAAAAATGGATCACCTCCGCGTGTGAACGCGTGCCCCAGTTGCGAGCCCGCCAGCTTATTGGGTCAAAATGCCCGGTCGCCTCGAATGCCGCGATCGCGACCTCAGCCGCCAACATCTCCTCAGGCATCTCACGATATGCGCGCGCCAGCCGGACGTCTGGGTCCTCGTCAGCAAGCCCTGCTTCAGTAAGATCCCGCAATGCTGCATAACGATGGTTGCTATAAGGTAAACGAATTTTCTTAAAAGCTTCAAGGAAATCGCATTCAGGCGTAGAGAGAAGTGCGAGCGGTAGCTGAAGGCAATAGGGATCAACAGAGGCGCCTTGATAGCCGAATATCGCTGGCTCCGGCGCGATCAGAGACATATCGAAAGGCGCTCGAGCCCAATGTACGCCATTCTTCTGCAACTCAAGCTCTCTGATAAGTTCTGTCTTTGGCATCGCGGTCAAGCTTGACAATATGGGCTCGAAAGCCCTGACTCCTGTTTTGCCGTCTCGGCGCTCAAATTTGATGATATTCGTCACGAGGTTGCCCATCATATTTCCTTTTTTGGATCAGCCATTGAGATCTTGAATTTGGCTATCGGTTAAATGCTATCGATCGATGTAGGCGGAAACAGATTTATCGCAAAAATATTTTGGGCAATTTTAGTGAACGTGGGATGTGAACTTCACGTGCCGGAAGAGGTGGTCGATCACTTCTCAAAACGAGAAGCTTAGAATATATTCTTCCATCCGTCGGTATCCCCGTGATCGATACGATCCATGGCAACTATGCGACGGGGGTCCTATTAGACACGTCTGAATGGGGCCGTGCCACGGCGTGCTTTACCTAGCAGTCGATAGGTTTGTTTCTATTTTTTCATTCAGACGAACGATGGCATCTCCCTGAAAAGGAGAGCACAATGAATATTCCCGTGAATATGGAAATACGCCCGCACCCCAGGATCGAACTCGACAAAGGAGAAATACATATCGGTGATGCGGAGGATATCCTCCGCAATATGCCGGAGGCTTCCGTGCAGTGTATTGTTACATCGCCGCCTTACTGGGGTTTGAGGGACTACGATTCATCCGCGCAGATTGGAGCAGAACCGGGGTTAAAGGAGTATATCGACCGTCTTGTCGCTGTATTCAGAGAGTGTCGACGTGTACTGCGATCCGATGGGGTCATGTGGCTAAACATCGGAGATGGGTATACAAGCGGTGGGCGTAAGAGCCGCGCGCCTGACCGAAAAAACCCTAAACGGGAAATGTCAGGCCGACCTTCGGTGCCGCCTGGGTTGAAGCCGAAAGACCTGCTCGGGCTTCCTTGGCGCGTCGCCTTTGCCTTGCAGGACGATGGTTGGTATCTGAGGAGCGACGTGATCTGGAACAAGCCGAACGCTATGCCTGAAAGCGTTAAGGATCGACCTGTTCGATCACATGAATATGTCTTTATGCTTACAAAAGGTGAAAAATACTTCTATGATCGGGATCGCGTTCGGGAGGATAACGGAAGACAATGTCGATCTGTTTGGAATGTCTGTACGCGACCGTCTAGAAGCGGTCATCCGGCACCTTTCCCTGAAGATCTCATCTCCCCGTGCATTCTGTCATCTAGTCGAAAGGGGGATATAGTCTTGGATCCTTTCTTTGGCTCTGGAACGGTAGGGGTTCTATGCCAGAAGACTGAACGCCATTTCCTGGGTATCGAACTGAATGAAAGTTACGCGATAGCGGCGAGCAACCGTATCAGCGATGCTTCAAGCCTTATTGCGGGAAAGCCGCTCGATATCTAAGGGGGCGATAGTGCTAGATAGAGAAGACCCGTTCACACACGATAAGGGATACTTATCGTGTCTAACGAAAGAGTTTTTTAGGTGTCGACATGAACCGCAAAAACAGTATAAACTGCGGATATGGTAACCCATCCTGCTGATCTTGAATGGTCCGACGACGATCCGCGCTGGTCCCGGACCTCCCTTTATGACCCGTCAGAGGACCTTGAGGCCGATAAGGGGCAGGACGACGGCGGTGCAGCCTGGGATTTGCCCTTGCCGCGCGCCG
>JARWBI010000029.1 GCA_029846755.1 Falsirhodobacter flavus
CCCTCCCAATTTCACCGCTCCGGCCCCGTGTGTCAGATCACCGTCCGGCCGCAGGTCGGGCTGCGCCCACCCTGCTTTGCCCTTCGGATGACATGAGGTCATCCGGTAGGGCTGCGCCAAGACCGGGCAATGAATTCGGAACTGCCAACAACTGTATCTATCAGGTTGAATGGCCCGTAATGCCCGCGGGCGCAGCAACTTAGATGGCAGACTGGCTCGAGAAAAGCCACGTCAGCCTTCGGAGACCGCCGATCCTCCCCGTTCGACAAGAAACATTTTCGCACTCCTCGGCTGTGCCGATGGTGATGCGCAGCCCGTCCTTGATCTTCGGCTAGTGCATGCGCCGCACGAAGATGACGCGTTTGTTAGGCGAGTCGGAGGCGCAGAGGAGCACCGCCACCAAGTGCCCGCGCTAGAGCTTCAGAAGGCCGTCCTCGATTGCAGCACCCAGTGCGTCGACCGCCGCCGCGAGCCGCGCGTCGATCACGTGCAGGTATTGCGTCCAGTCGCCCAAAGCCCGCAGTTCCTCGACCCCGTCCGAGATGCCGCGTAGCCCGATCAGCGGGAGCCTGAATCGTAGGGCAGCCCGGAGATGGGCGAAGGTCTCCATGTCCACCATATCCTCGGCGATCTCATCGTAGGCCGCGCCGCTGACGATGTTGGCACCGGTGGAGAGGCTGGCCATCGGCAATCCAGGGATGCGGTGCGGCAGCTCGACCCGCGTCGGCAGGTCGAGGAACGGCGTGCGCCCCCGCTCGAATCCCAAAGCTGAGGCATCCATGTCGCGATAGGCAACGCTCGAGACCTGATAGACCTCCCCCTGCACCAGGGACTGGGACCCAGCCGATCCCAGCGACACGACGAGGCGCGGGCGCTGCCGCATTTCGGCCAGTGCGGCCGTCAGAACAACCGCCCCCTCGACCGGTCCAACGCCGGTTACGAGCGGCGTGATGCGCGCTCGCAGAGCCGCGCCATACTCCGCCTCGGCCGCCATGACAAAGAGGACCGGAACGCCAGCCATCAGGGTTGTTACAGGGGTCATGGGTCCTCTCGGGTCGAAGGGAGATGTGAGACGCTCGTGGCTGAAAGGTCAAGACGGCGCAGCGGCACATCTCGCCTAACTGTCGGTCAAGTGTGCCAGAAGAAAGGCGGATAGGACCACACCTCACTGCCGCTGCAAAGATAGGCGGCGCAATCGGCCAGTTAGGGGGCGCAACGAACCACAGGCACCGCGCGAGCTACTGGTTGGCGGCATAAGATCAAACAGGCAGTCAGAAGCGTTTTGAATTGGCAGTGCAGAACGCGTTAACTGCCTTGGCTGGTCCTGACATCGGCAACCTTGAGTGCGCGTCTGACGGCTGCGCAGGATGGCTCAGCGGTGGGTGTAAGTCCATTGACGCAGTCCCTGCAGGCAGTCACGGCGTCGGCATATTCCTTTGTTTTTGGCCAAACCCACCGTTTGCGCAGGAACGCTGCTGCTTGGAGCGGTCCTTCCAGAACAACTGGCTGGCCGGGATTGGGATAGTCGAAGATGATGGTATTGACCCATAGCCGCCGCATGCGTGTTCCTCCTGCCGGCCGACGGATCAAGACTGATGTGCTCGCTGAATGTTCCCCTGGTCAGGCCGAACAAATCTGCCTTGTCAGAGGTCATCACGCAGGAGGGTTTGAACCAGGAGGTAATGTTTTTGCTTCGAGAAGAACCCCGTTGACGCGCGCCATGACCGGCAATCTCCACGGCATGTGGGCATAAGGAACCGGGTCCGGATCAATCCGTTTGTTCTCCGTAAGAAGAACGGAGTTAAAGAATGCGCGAGCGCTTTGCCAGCGGACTGACCGATACGATTGCCGACACCTCCATCGAGGTTCTGAACAAGAACCTGAGCCTCGTGATCGATCTTTCGCTCATCGTAAAGCAGGCGCATTGGACGCTTCGGGGGGCCGGATTCATTGGCGTGCACGAGCTGCTGGACACTGCGGCAGGCAATTTGCGCGGCATCCTCGATACAATGGCAGAACGGGTCGTCATCCTCGGGGGCACGCCTGATGGCACCTCCCAGAATGTTGCCAAAACCACAACGCTGCCGGAATACCCGGCGGACCTGCTCGCCGTGAAGGATCATGTTCGCGAGCTGACAGAGCGATACAAGATCGTGGCAGCTTCCGTGAGGGACGCCATCGATGCGACGGAGGAGGATGCAGATACATCTGACCTCCTGACCGCTGCCAGCCGCACCATCGACAAGGATGCTTGGTTCATCGGCTCGAATGCCGAGGGCAACTGATCTGGACCGGGTCTGGATGCGTCGAGCTGACTACTTGGAACAATACGCCTCCCCGTCGATTTCAGCCGTGCTCCCTGTCCTACAAGACCCCGCTGGTGGCCCTCGCCGGCGGGGTTCGTTTATGAAGAGGGCTAGCGCACGTTGCAGACTATTCGGCGGCGAGGGCGGCTTCCTCGTCGCACAAGACGGTAAAATTCCTCAGCAGATGCGGGCCCGAAGCCGCAGAGCATCGCCACATCATCGGTCCGCCGTAAGGCAAACCAATATCGCTCAGATACCCTCGTATTCGTTTAGAACCTCGATGGAGGTGGCGCGGGTAACGATCGGGTCATCCGTCATCGGGGGCCTTGCATAGGTGTCTTCGGGACATAGCGCCGCAGCGACCGCGGTCCTGGGGGAACCCGCGGCACATCCGCTTGTTCACTCCGGCGCCCGACCTCAAGGAACATGCCCATGCCCGATCTGCCGACCATCGCCGCCGAGGCGGTCGTATTTCTTGACAACGGGGCGGGCGACGGGCGGCACCTGCACATCGTAGAGGACGAGGCCACCACCGAAGGGCCGGCGGCGTTTCTGCAAGACGTCCTACCCGACCGTCGCGTTTCGTGGTTCCCCGGATGGGACGTCCTGCCCTTCGATCCGGTGCGCCCTGCGCTGAACGTGACGGGACAGCGCATGGCGATCCTCGCGCGATGCGCAGCAAACGAGGCCGAAGTGATCGTCGTGGCCCTGCCCACGCTACTCCAGAAATTGCCCCCCGTGGGGGCCACGCCCAACTTTACGATCCGCACAGGTGAGCCGCTGGAGATCAAGGAGCTTGCCCGTTTCACCCATTCCGCCGGATATGCCGAGGATGACCGCGTCGACCTGCCAGGCGAGGTCGCCTTCCACGGTGCCACGATCGAGATCTTTGCGGCGGGCGACGGCCATCCCTGCCGGATCGAGATGGAGGACGGGGTCGTGAAATCCCTCCGCTGCTTCGATCCGGTCACTCAGCGATCCTCGGGCGAGGTGAAGCGGTTGGACATCGCCCCGATAAGCGAGTTCCCCGAGGGCGACGACGCGGTGTGGCCCGACATGGCGACGCTGTTCGACCACTTGGGCGAGGGCCGCATCACCGCCCTCGAGGGCACGCTTGGCCGCGCCGGGGTGGAGTTCAAACGCCTAATGCGAATGCATAAGGATGCCGAGAAGGACGGGCTTGCCCCGCTGCCGATGAAGGCGCGGTTCCTCGATCCGGCCGAATGGGACGACGTGCGCGAACGGGTAGAGGAACGCCTCCTGCCGGACTGGATTCCCGCACCGACCTTCGCGCACGACCCGCGCCCGCGCCGCGCCTTTGCGGAGTGGCTCTCCAACTGGAAGGGCCGCACAATCCTTGTCGCCAGCTCGACTCGGGAACGGGCCCGCATGGCGCGCATGGTGCCATTGAACACCGAGGTCCGGAGGGCCGACACATGGGCCGACGCGGAAGGGCATCCGGTAGCGACCCTTGTTGCCGATCTGCCCGCGGGCGTTCTGGTGGGCGATCTCGCGGTGATCGCAGTGCCGGACGTTCTGGGCGCGCAGGCCGAACCGCCCGCGCGCGTCTTGCGCCTGATCCTACCGTCCCCAACCCTGATGCCCGAGATCGACGACATCGTTGTGCATGAGGATCATGGCCTGGCACGGTTCGGCGGTCTGGAACCCATGGATGCGGCCTTTCCCGGGGCTGAGGCGATCCGCCTTATCTTCCGCGATGATGAGCGTCTTATAGTTCCTGCCCAGGAGGCGGGGAAGATTTGGCGTTATGGCTCCGACAAGGCAGACATCTCGGTCGACAAGCTGAACGGCAAGGCATGGGCGAAACGTCACGCGGCGACCCGAACGGCGGTGGAGGCGCTGGCGCAAAAGCTGGTCGTGGCGCTGGCCGAGCGTAAGGCTGCGACGGCCCCGAAGCTGTCCCCCGATCCCGCAAAGTTCGAGGAGTTCGTAGCGAGCCTTGCCCATTCCCTGACTTCTGATCAGGCCGTGGCGGTGGGTGAGATCCTGAAGGACCTCGCCTCTGGCCAGCCGATGGACCGTCTGGTGATCGGAGACGTCGGTTATGGGAAGACCGAAGTGGCGTTGCGGGCAGCAGCGGCGGCGGTGCTGGCGGGCCAGCAGGTCGCGATCTGCGCGCCGACGACCGTGCTTGCCCGACAACATTTCGAGACGTTCCGCCGCCGCTTCGCCCCCCTCGGGATCGAGGTCGGGCACCTATCGCGCTTGGTGAAGGCAAAAGACGCTCGTGCGACGCGTGACGCCTTGGCAGACGGTTCGTTGCGCGTGGTGGTTGGCACCCATGCCATCGCGGGCAAAGAGGCTCGGTTCCGAGATCTCGGCCTGATCATCATCGACGAGGAGCAGCGCTTCGGCGCGGTGCAGAAGGCCAGCCTCCGCGCCCTTGGCCAAGACATACACGTCCTGTCCATGACCGCGACTCCTATTCCCCGAACGCTACAGACCGCACTGATCGGCCTGCAGGATTTGAGCGTGCTGACAACACCGCCCGCCCGCCGCCGCCCCATCCGCACTGCGTTGGCCCGCTGCACCGACGAGGCACTAAAGCGCGCGCTACTGCGCGAAAAGCGGCGCGGCGGTCAAAGCTTCGTAGTTGTGCCGCGGGTGGAAGATATCCCGGAGGTGTCCAAGCGCCTGAACCGCCTCCTCCCCTCGTTGACGATCCGCGACGTGCATGGCGCCCTGTCGGCGGAGGAGATCGACCGCACCATGGTGGATTTTGCCGCAGGGCGGGGGGACGTGCTCCTGGCGACCGCCATCATCGAAAGCGGTCTGGACGTGGCGCGCGCCAACACAATGATCGTCCTACGCCCCGAGCTGTTCGGGCTGGCGCAACTGCATCAGCTTCGCGGACGTGTAGGGCGCGGGGCCGTGCAAGCCTTGTGCCACCTGATGCCCGAGGGGGATTTGGAGGATCAGGCGCAAGCGCGGCTTGATGCCCTGGTCGCCGCGGACCGGTTGGGCGCGGGAACGGCGCTGAGCATATCGGACCTCGATCATCGCGGAGCGGGAGACATTCTAGGCGACAGTCAGGTGGGGCATGTCCAACGCATTGGGGTCGGGTTCTATCAAGCGCTGCTGACCCGCGCATTGAAGGCCGCGTCGGGGAGTGCCGATGCCGGCGACCTTCCCCACTTCCAAGGAGATGCGGGTCACCTTCCCGTTGAGTATATCCCCGAGCCGGGCCCACGCCTCGACCTCTATCACCGCATTGCACGCATTGCCGACGCCGCCGAGATCGACCTCATCGTCAGCGAACTCGACGACCGCTTCGGCCCCCGCCCCGAGGGTGTCGACCGCTTGGCTCACACCGCGCGCCTGCGCGTTCTAGCGCGGGGGTGCGGTATCTCAGGCATCACAATAGGGCCGAAGGGCGTGTCGTTTGAATGCTGCGATCCCCGCGATCTTGCGGACCGCATCGGGGATGAGGACGGGGTCGCCATTCACGAGCAACAACTGACTCTTGAATGCGCCAATGGCGCGGAGCGCGCCGAAGCCATTTTGGAGCGGCTGCAATAGGGTGAACATCGGCAGCGCCTCCCCCTTTGATAGTGCAGGTCGGGTGACAGTCTTCGGTGACCCGAAAGCTTCAGGGATTGGTGAGGCACTATCGCAGGACCGTCCTCTCCATTACGGGTTACCGATGAACACCGCCCGCTTGCGTGTCGCTTAGGCCGGGTTTGGCTTGACCTGAGGCGACAAGGATTTTGATGCATGGCCATCCAAGAGCACAGCAACGCGCCAGATCGAAGCCTGTCAACTGACTGGGCGGCACCTGCACATCCGTAAACTGGAGTTGGATGCTGTCGCCTGCGCGATCGAGGATCGGCAGAATTTTGAGCCACATCCGGCGACGGCCGTTGTGCCGATACCGTCGTCGGAGCCTATCTTGTTCGTCGGGCGCGGGCTCGGTTGGCAAAGCTCTCATCCGCGGAATCGCCAAGATTCATCGTCAGCGCCTCAACCGACTGCGCCCGGATTTCTTCGCGGGTGCGTGGCAGCGCACCGGGCAACTCGCTCTGTATGAAACCGATCAGCTTCTCGCGCATCTCGCAGCGCAAGTCGAACGCCCGAGGCGCGTTGCGGGCCGAGATCAGGACGCGTATCTCCATTACCCGCTCCTTGAAATCCGTGACGGCAAGATTGTAGACCTTGCGATCCCACAGGACCGAGGCGTTGGCGATCCGCTCGCCCTCGGCCCGAATGCGGTCCACGGGGGCGGTGTGGTCCAGATACAGCATCACCACGCCGATCAGTTCGGCATTCTCCCGCGTCCAGTTCTGGAACGGCTTTTCGATGAAGTAGGACAGCGGGATGATCAGCCGTCGCCAGTCCCAGACGCGGATCACGACATAGGTCGACGTGATCTCTTCGACATTGCCCCACTCGCCTTCGACAATCAGCGCGTCGTCGATGCGGATCGGTTGGGTGATGGCAAGCTGGATGCCGGCGAACAGGTTCTTCAACACTGGCTGGAGCGCGATGCCCGCGACGATCCCCGCCGCCCCCGCCGAGGCCAGCAGCGACACGCCATATTGCCGCACGGCATCGAAGGTCATCAGCACCGAGGCGATGGCAAGGATGACGATGAGATCTTGGCCACGCGCATCAGGATGCGCGTCTGCGTGATGTGTTTACGCGCCAGCAGATTGTCCTCGGCGTCCAGCTTGAAGCGCCGCATGTGGATCGTGGTCCAAATGTAGAGCGCAGTGTAGGCGATCCACGCGATGCAGATGATGACGCCCACTGTCATCAATTGGCGCAGCACCGCCGCCTCGGCCGGGGTGATGGGGGATATGGCAGAGCCGAAGCCAAGCGCGATGATGATCATCACGAGCCGCAGCGGCCTCGCCCCCCGGTCCACGAGCGAGCGCCAGAACAGATCGCGCCCGGCCACCATGCGCGTCAGGATGCGGAACAGGAAGCGATAGGCGATCGCCGCGACCAGCGCCGCCAGCACAAGGATGATGATCGTGGCGACCCAATCGGGCAGCCAATCCGTTGCTTGCAGGGCGAAAAGTCTTGCGTCTGTCAGTGTCATAGAAACTGTTGTAGAGCCGACCCCGTGCAGATCACTCTGCCGCCGCGCACTTTCTCGCGAGTGCAGCATGATTTCGCGGATGCGGCGAACGGCTGCAGCATAACGGGGCGTGGGTCCGTCAGCTCGGCGGTTGCGGCCCGACCCGAGCTTGCGGAACTGCAGACCCTGTCCGTGGTTTCCCTGTTTTGGAGGACAACCCATGGATCATAAGGAACACATTCCGCTCTCGGCGGTAGAACTGACCGAGGAGAACCTCCTGGGCGCACCCGTCTATGGCCCGGGAGACGAGACGGTGGGGAGTATTGGTGATCTGAGCATCAGGGAGGCCGGCGAGGTCAGGATGGCCATCATCGACGTGGGCGGCTTTCTCGGCATCGGCACGAAGCATATCGCCGTTCCGTTCAACACCCTCCAGTTCTTTCGCCAGGGTCTTACGGGCCCGGTTCACGCGCATATTGGTCTGTCAAAAGATCAAGTCAAAGACCTCCCCGACCATGACCGAGAGGAAGAGCCGGGCTTTGTGGTCTACGTCCCGCCGTTGATTTGAGGTCTCTACGGCAAGCATTTCGAACAAACGAGCGGGTCATTTGGCCCGGATCCCCGTATGAAGGCCCAACCCTAGGAGGCAAAAAATCCTTTTTGCACTGCGCCTTATCACGAAGCTCTGCGTGACGGTCATCGGTATATGCCCAACCGCTTCGATGCGTCCTGTAAACGGGCACCTAACGCCTTGGAATCTCAGGGCTGACGTATCTAATCAACTTTAAGGCCTCCCATGGAAAAGCTCCAGACGACCCGCAGCGAGCGCTAGAGAAGCCATCGGATTGGCAGGCACGCGGCAGCGGCAACCATCCCTCGTTCCAACTGCGTCATCCCCGGCTCGTGCCTATGGACCTGTAGGTTTCCATCCCGGAGCTCCTGCCAGCAAAGATCATCCTGCAACCGGACGCGGTAAGCCATCCGAGGGACACCGGTGTCGAAGCTCCGCGATACTTTGCGCGCCAGAACCGGACTTTCGATCAGAAAGCCCATCTCGCAGTTCAGCTGCCATGAGCGGGGATCGAGGTTGAACGAGCCGATGAACAGACGCTCGTCGTCGACGGTCATTGTCTTGGCATGAAGCGTAGTAGCCCCCGACCGCAAGGCAGCGGTCGATCCGGTGCCGGTGCCTCGCAGGCGGCTTCCAATCCCGCGGCGCGTGCCGATGCGGCTGTCCTTGCGGGGATCGCCATCGGCTTTCAATTCGAACAGGCGAACGCCCGCGCGCAGCAGCGTCTTACGGAACGGGGCGTATCCGGCATGCACAAGTTTGACATCGCCGGCCTTGAAAGAGTTGGTCAGGATCGAGACCTCCACCCCTGCCCTCGCCAGCGCCGCAAGCTGGCGCGTGCCTTCCGGCCCCGGCACGAAATAGCCGCTGATCAATCCGAGCTTCCGATGGGGCTGACCGATCGCCTTCGCCAGTTGGCCCGCCAACAGCCCCGCGCCGTCCGCTTCATCCAGTCCCTTGGCGGGATCATCGCTTATCAGCCTGACCTCGGCCCACTCGAGCGGCAGATCCCCGTCCAGCAGTTGACCGACGATTGGCAGGCGGCGCACATCCTCGAGAAACCGCTGACCCGCGTCGTCCCGGCTTACATGGCGCGCGGCGCGGCGCAGCTTTGCAAGCGTCCGAGGGCGGCCTTTCGGCAAGATTTGCCGAGCGGGGTAAGATGATCCGCAGGACCAGTAACGTTCGAAGTCCTGCTCGACCTCCCCTACCACCGCCCCGACGGCGAGCACGTCAAGATCTTCGAAAAGCCCGCCATTGCCCGAGCCGAAATACTCGTCCCCGATATTGCGCCCGCCGACGATGGTCGCAGCCCCATCGGCGGTCAGGCTCTTGTTGTGCATCCGCCGATTGAGACGCGAGAAATCCAGCACAAACCCCAAGGCCTTCGGAAAGCGTAGACCGAACGAGTTGAAAATGCGCACCGATATCATCGGGTGGGTGTCGAGCGCGGCCAGCACCGCATCCAGGCCGGGAATGCCGTTGTCATCGAGAAGCAGACGCACGCGCACGCCGCGCTCTGCGGCGTCGAGCACGGCTTCGAGGATCAGCGTGCCGGTATGATCGCCGTGCCAGATGTAATACTGCAGATCGAGGGTGCGGGTCGCCTGCTTGATCAGCAGCATCCGGGCCGCGAAGGCGTCCTGCGCGTCAGCCAGAAGGTGAAGTCCCGTCTGACCCTCCCTGCCCCGAGCGGCGCGGAGCGCCGCCTCCGCAAGGCTGCTCTTGCGATCGGTGCGCGGTGCAGCGGCATCCTCATCGCATTGGCGTTTTGGCAGGCGGCTGCGAAAAAGCAGATACGCACCCCCGGCCAATGCAGCTGTCACCAGAACCTTCTTCCGCACGATCATCCCCACTGCCGACCCGCGGGCGAACGCCTCGAGAGCGAGCTTCGTTCCGCCGGGCGCCGTCCGCGCCCAAAGGCGCCACTCCATACGCCAGACGGGCGCTACATCATCATCCGGGGCCGTCTCTGGCGCGCCGCCAATCCGCATCTTTCGGGTGATGAACGCGGGCGGCTCGTGACAGACCTGATAAAGGCGCGGCGGGCGGTGAAGACAGCCCGCGCGAACAAAGATCCAGACGCGGAAGCTGCCGCCCATCGTGCCGTCGATGCCGCGAAGCATGGTTTGGGAGAACGCGGCCCGGTCTCGTGGAGCGATGGCGCGCCGGATCTGAACCGGAGGTTGGCGGAGAACACGGTCTGTGCTGACTGGTATTCTGCTCTACCGTCAGAGCGACAGGACCGAGGCCCAACATGAGCGGCCTCGGCTTCTGCCGAAGCCGTCATTGCAATCAATCGCGCGGCGGCGCGATACGGTCGATCAGGGGCTGGGCCGCCGAAATGCACTCGGCCAGCGACTGATCCCCGCATTCGACTTTGAGGCCGTTGTCATCGCCCATGCGGATGTCGAACCCGGTCTCAGCTGGTTTCGGACCATGGTGGCGCGGTCCCGGCGGGGGCGGCGGCGTGGTGCCAGGACCCATGTCGGGTGCGGGTTGGCCGGTCCCTGCAGGTGGCGGTGGGGGCGGCGTATCCTGCGCGATGGCTGCAGTTCCAAGAACTGCGAGCGTGAGAGCGACGTAACCGCCCGATTGCCACCGCCTGCCTGAGTTTGCGTTGATCCGTTATCCAGCGCCTCTGTCATCGAGGCCAAACCGCTGCTCATCATCACGATCCGGCCTGCCTGCGATTTACGCAGCAGCGGCACGAAGGCTTGGGTGACACGCAGCACCCCGAACACGTTCGCGTCGAACATCTGCCGGATCTGATCCAGCGGCTCCTCGGTGGCCGAGGGCGGCGGCGCGAACATCAGCCCCGCGTTGTTGACCAGCGCGTCCAGCCGTCCGCTTTCACGCTCGATCTGCGCGGCGGCGGCGGCCACTGTCCGTGTCGGTCACGTCCATCAGGACGGCACGCGCCGTGATGCCAGCCTCGCGCAGGCGGGCGGCGGCAGCCTCGCCGCGCGCGGTGTCGCGACAGCCCAGCCAGACGGCGTGGCCTTGCTGGCCCAGCCCCTGCGCGATGGCAAAACCGATACCCTTGTTGCCGCCCGTAACTAGCGCGATCCGCTTTGCCTGCATGTTCGTTCCCTTTTCAGTTGGTGTAGATGGCGGCCCAAGGCCGTTCGCGTTCGAAGACAGCGCAGGCCTGCATCACCGCGATATCAGCGTGACGCTTGCCGATGATCTGCAGCCCCACGGGCAGACCGTCCGACAGTCCCGCCGGAACCGATGCCGCGGGATGCCCGATCAGGTTCGTCAGATAGGTCAGGCACCAACCGATCTGCGGCGTGATGGGGGTGCCGTTCACCATCGACGGCCCCGTGGTCGCACCGTCCTGCGCGTTCTTGACCGGCAGGACAGCCGTGGTGGGCGATACGATCAGATCGACGTTCGCAAAAGCCGAGGCAAAGGCGTCATAGACCCGACTGCGCATGACCTGATCGGCCTGCATTTCATCATAGGATTGGCTTCGGGCAATGTCCATCCAATGCACCAAAGCATCGGGCAGGTCTTTGCGGTGATCGCGCAGCAGGTTCAGGCCGCGCGTCCGCATCTCGGCCACAAGGTTATAGGACCCCGCACAGATCAGGCGGCACCACAGATCGGTCAGCTCGCGGTGGGGCAGCGGCAGGTCGATCTGCAGCGGCACGACTTCGGCGCCCACGTCCGAAAACGCGGTCAGCGCCGCCTCGACACAGGACGCGACGGCGGGATCGACGGGAAACACGCCGAAGTCGCGGGTATAGCCGATCCGCTTGCCCTTCAGCAACGCGGTGTCCAGCGCCGCGACGAAATCGACGGCCTCGGGCAAGCTGAATGGATCGCCCGCATCATAGCCCGACATTGCATTCAGCGTCAGCGCCAGATCCTTGACGCAGCGGGCGATGGGGCCTTCGTAGACAAATGGCGACAGGCAGCCGAAGGCATTTGGCCGGATCACCATCGGCACCCGCCCGAACGAGGGCTGGAACCCAGCAGCCCCGCACCACGACGCAGGGATACGCACCGAGCCGCCACCGTCCGAACCGCCCGCAACCGGCACCATCCCGCCCGCAACCGCAGCCGCACTGCCGCCCGACGACCCGCCGCTGTTGCGCGTCGGGTCGAACGGGTTGCAGGCCGGTCCGAACATCGGGTTGTCGGTCGCCGCATTGAAGCCCAGAACGGGGGTGTTGGTCTTGCCCAGCAGGATCGCATCCTCACGCTCGGCCCGTTTGGGATAGGTGCTCCAGAAATCCGGCACGAAATCCTTTAGCGCCGGAATGCCGCCGAAGGTCGATGGCCAGCCGGGGCGAAAGTCGAACAGGTCCTTCATCAGCGTGGGCACACCGGCCAGACTGCCGACCGCCTCGCCGCGACCGATGCGGGCATCCAGATTACGGGCGCGTTGCAGCGCCGCGTCGTAATCGGTGAAAATGACCGCGTTGAGGACCGGATTCAAACGCTCGATCCGCGCGATGGCGGCCTCGGTCACCTCGACGGCCGAAAGGTCGCGCGATTTGACCAGTCGCGCGGTGTCGGTGGCAGATAGCTCGTCACTCATTTCCCGCCCCGTCACACGGTGGTCTTGGCAATCAGATCATCCGTCGTCATCACATGCGCGGTGGATACGGCCATTACGCCCAAGGTGACGCGGTGCACGTCCGCAGCCGGAATCGGGCCGAAACCGGCGTCGGGATAGTCATAGGTGCCCGTCGCGTCGGAAATGAACGCCACGCGATAGCCGAGGAACATAGCATCGCGAGCGGTGGACTGGCAGCAATTCTCGGTCGTCACGCCCGTCACGACCACGGTGTCGATCTTTTGCGTCCGCAGGATGATGTCCAGATCGGTGCCGAAGAACGCACTGTAGCGGTGTTTCTTGATGACTACCTCGTCGCCTTGGGGGGCAACGTCTGGATAGATGTCGATGCCTGGGGTGTCATCCACCAGACCGGCGCGGTTCTGGATCGGGGGATAAATCTCGCCGAACAGGCCCATGTCGCATCCGTTGCTGCGATGGGCATGGGTGGTGTAGATCACCCGCATTCCCGTGGCCCGCGCATGCTCGATCAGCCGCGCAAGCGTCGGCAGCAGCGCCTGACCCATCGGCGTTTCCAGCGGCGCACCTGCGGCGATGAAGTCGTTCTGCATGTCGATGACGATCAGCGCGGTCGTCTTGGGGTTCACGTGTTCGATATTTATCGGCATTGCGGTTTTCCCTGTTTGCTGCCGGCTTTTGCGGCATTTTTTTGCGATCCGCGCAGTATAGGCGGTCCGGACGATCCCGCTTTGCCGTGGGTGACAGTTTTGCGCGATGATTGGTCCGTGCGTGCCTTGCCGGTTCGCGGCGGTCCGGTCTATGATCCGCTCTGGTCCTGCGGCATCAAAGAGCATGCGCCATGAAGTCGATTGAGACAGTCCGCCCGGGCGACAGTTTCGAGAAGTGGCACAACGTCACCTGCCGCCAGTTCTCGCTTACCGATTGCAAAACCCGCGTTGGTGCGGGCTTCAAAGCACGGGTTACGGTGCGGCCTTTCGGGGCGCTTGCGCTGAACGGTATCTGGTCGTCGACACATACGGGCGATGCCCTGCGCGTCAGCAGGCGGCCCAAGGACATCCGCGCCGACCAACGCGATTTCTTTATGGTCTGGCTGATGCTGGACGGCACTGCAGAACTGCACCAAGAGGGTCGTCACGCCCGCCTGCAATCCGGCGACATCGTCCTGCAGGATCAGGCACGCCCGTTTGATCTGGAGTTCGGCCAGATTGCACATGCCGCGATGGTCATGGTGCCGCGCCCGCTTCTGACCTCCCGTCTGCCAGATGCCGCCCTAGCCGCCGCGCGCAGGATCGCGGCAGGCTCGGCGCTGGCGCCAGTCGCCGGATCGCTGGTCCGACAGCTTTTCGCGCTGGACGAGGCGGTCGATGACCGGACGACCAAACGCCTTGGTGCCGCAGCGCTGGATATCATCGCGGTGGCGCTGGAGCGCGAGATCGGGACGTCTGTCCGCGACCAACAGGAAGGTCGGCTGGAGGACGCCAAAGCCTATATGCGCGCGCAGATGCATGATTGCGATCTGGATCTGGAGTCTGTGGTCCGCGCCACCTCATTGGCGCGGCGCACCCTGTTTCGCCTGTTCGCGCAGGACGCAACGACGCCGATGCAATGGCTTTGGGAACAGAGGCTGCTGGAAAGCTACAGGCTGCTTGGCCAGGGCAGGCCCCCGCGCGTCACCGACGTCGCACTCGCCTGCGGATTCAAGGATGTTTCCCATTTCAGCAAGGCGTTCCGCGCCAGGTTCGGGCACACGCCGTCGTCCCCGGCGCTGCTTGGCTCGTTAAAAAGCGCGAAATCGGCCCGCCTAGGGTGAGAACTTCGGTAACGGGGCCGTCTCAGTCAAGCGGTTGTGCGCGTGCTTCGTCGTCCGCGGAATAGCGGTTCAGGTTTGGTTTGCTTGCCGCGCTGCTGGCACTGTGGCCTTTGGTTGAAATCACCCGGGTGCATGCTTCGGTCCGTGGTCGGCGCGGGGGCCGCCAACATGATGCTGGTTCAATGCAGCTCCGATGTGCCCATCTCATTGGCGTGCTCGATGTGGTTCGGCTTTCGTCTTTCCGATGGTGCAGATCATCAGTGATGACCATGCCAAGATGGTGGCGGAACCTGTCCCAGGGGAAGTGGCCGGCCTTCGAGAGGGAGACCGCGATGCCGAAGGCCCGGCTTTGCCAGGGAGCATCGAACACCAGTTTACCGTTCGAGCGCGGAACCGCGATCTCGCCCGTCATGGACGAGATAGGCTTCGCGCTTCACCGCGTTCAGCTCCCGGCGCAGCGCGGCTTCATGCGGGCGCGGCAGATCGGGATCGGCGCGATGTGCGGCATAGACCTGCTGCCAGCGATCAAGGGCCCAGTTCCAGGCGAAGCGGGCGATGCCCGCGCAGCGGCGCAACGCCTCAGGGCTTGGTCACCCAGGTCTTCATTGAATCGAAAGGGGGGCGCAAAGCTTCTCGAGCAGGATTCCTGGAAAGAACATTTTCTGGAGCAGCTTGCGTTTGAAGATGATGCCACGGTGTTCTTTCAGACAGCCAAGTTCCGGGTGATCGGCCTGCCCTTCTTCAGCACCGAGCGCGATGGCAACAAGGCGTTCAGGGACGGGATGGCGGAGCTGCTTGCCGTAGGGTGATCGCGGGATCGCTACTTTTCAGTCTTGATTGCTCAGCCGGATTGGCGGGCGATAGGGCGTGCCGAAAGGCCGCCCATCCACGCATCGCCACCCCGTCCATGCAGTAGTAGCGACGACTCATGTTCCGCTCTGGACGTCGAGGCCGAAGTTTTTTTCAGCGGCCTGTTGGGGCTCCGGGTGACAATCGTGGGACTAAGCGGCCGGTCGCTGAATCACAGAATGCAGTTTGGTCCGTGGCGGAATATTCGAAGGCAGGTCTAAAGCGGACGGACGGCACTGCAGCAGATAATCACGGCGAAACCATGAAAGCTGTCATTGGATAGTATTGTATCGTCTCAAGTTTGCATTCCAGATGTGTCAAGGTCGAAACAGAAGCATGTTCCTGTATTCATGGCCAATATGCAAAGAGGTCATCATAGCGGGTTTTCACCCTATACGATTCATTTGACGATTAAAAATCCCGCTTGAAAAATATTACTGAAAGATCGGGGGGAGCAGGCTTGCATATCTTAGTTGATCCGGGCGGCATGCATCGAGCAGGGTGTGCGGTTGGCTCATTGTCAATTCACGGTGATTTTCTGGGCGCGCGTAGACGTTTGCGTCAGCCTCTGCGGCGAGCTATTCCCGATTAGCTGAAGCAGTCAATGGTCGTTGGGTAATCCTCCCCATGGTTAAGGGGATGCGGCAATGGAATTTTCTCGTAGCGTGAGGTGAGGAGATTCGAATGAGAAAGACCCGATTTACCGAACCGCAGATCATGGCGGTGTTGCGCCAGGCCGAAGGCGGCGTTGCGGTGCCGGAGCTGTGCCGTGAGCACGGGATCAGCAGCGCAAGCTTTTACAAGTGGCGGGCGAAGTATGGCGGCATGGATGCGTCCATGATGAGCCAGATGAAGACTCTGGAAGACGAGAACCGGCGGCTGAAGCGCATGTTTGCGGATCTGAGCATGCAGGCCGACCTGCTCAAGGAAGCCCTTGGAAAAAAGTAGTGCGGCCAGCTCAACGCCGTGAGTTGGCCGCGAGGGCGGTGGCGACGAAGGGGGTCAGCATTGCGCTGGCCTGCCGGGCCTTCGAGGTCAGCGAGACATGTTTTCGCTACAGCCCGAAGCGCTGCGCCGAGAACGAGGTCATCGCCGATCTTCTCGAAGGCCTGACCAAGGCGCACAGAACCTGGGGTTTCGGGCTGTGCTTTCTGTATCTGCGCAATGTCCGCGGGCATGCCTGGAACCATAAGCGCGTTCGCCGGATCTACTGCGAACTGGAACTGAACCTGCGGATCAAGCCAAGGCGGCGGATCAAACGGGACAAGCCGGACGTGCTCTCGGTTCCAGACGCGCCGAACCTTGTCTGGTCCATGGACTTTATGGCCGACCGTCTGGCCGATGGCCGCCAATTCCGGCTGCTGAACGTCCTGGATGATTTCAACCGCGAGGGTCTGGGCATCGAGGTCGACTTTTCACTGCCCGCCGAACGCGTCGTGCGCGCGTTGAACCAGATTATCGAGTGGCGCGGCAAGCCAACGGCCATCAGGGTCGACAACGGCCCCGAATACATCAGCGCAACCCTGGCGATCTGGGCAGCGAAGCAGGGCATTGCCTTGACCCATATCCAGCCCGGCAAGCCGCAGCAGAACGCCTATGTCGAGCGATACAACCGCACCGTCCGCCATGAATGGCTCGACCTCTACATCTTTGAAACCATCGCGGAGGCGCAGGAGATCGCAACAGACTGGCTCTGGACTTACAACAACGAGCGACCCAACATGGGCATCGGCGGCATCACACCCGCACAGAAACTGGAAATGGCTGCCTGAAGTCTACGGCCAAATCCCCTTAAAACGGGGAGGATTACCATTGCACTGCATACGTTTCCTGGACCGCCTATAGCTGTAGCCTCCAATCTTTGTCACGGCGGCGGGCTGGTGGCGCCACCCGGAAAGTGCGGCGCGCTCTGAAAGTTGTAGGCCAGGCATCATCAGGACCTGGGAGAGTTTGTCGTCCCCGCCATCCAGACGAGCAACTTCTCCAGCACCTGCGGATCGCCGCCCCGGTTCAGGAAGTCAATCGGCGTCGCTTTTAGGTCGGGAACATACCGGTTGAACCAGTCGACTGCAGGCTTCGTCCCGCCGCAGGCGAGCTCCGCCAGCGCGAACAATTCCCGGCTCACCTCGCCCCCGCCGACCCAATAACGCGCCGCAGAGCTGTAGCATCTGCGCTCGATACGCTCGGCGATGTCCGTCCGCGCGTAATGCACGGGTTCGCCATCGCGCCCCTCCATGGTCAGATGAACCTCCTCCGGCATCTTCTCCATCCAGCGCCCGGCAACGGACGTCACCTTCATCTTCGCCAGATCCTCGGGTCGGGGAGGATCGATGCCCATGGTCACGGCCCAATCGAGGAACTCCTTGGTTTGCGATGGATCCTCACGGTCTTTCAGAATTTCAGCCATGCTTGGGTCAATCCAGTAGAGTAGCCGGACGATCGTAAAGCCGAGGATCGGTCCGCCGATGCTGCCGGCGAC
>JARWBI010000002.1 GCA_029846755.1 Falsirhodobacter flavus
ACTGAAGGGTATGCCATAAGGCAATGCCTTACAACCATTTGCTCAATCAGTGCAGACGGCCCTCACCGCACGCTTACAGCTGAACCCGTGTAACAGCCATCTCTCTTCGAAGCGCAGCGCCACAGAAGACTGCGGCGCTTCGAACGAAAACTTAGGGCTCCGAGCGATGACCCCTGGGACATTGCCGCCATTCGCTGCGACGCGGCGAATTTTTCAGAAGGCGAGACCAAGCCGGACTTCAGTCCAGTATCAATCTGACGGGTAACCCGTCATATTAGGCGGATGCCGACCGCTCGCCTCTCCTCCACCAGGACCAGCGCCACCCTCGCCGGGCGGGGCCGTGCCTCTCATGGCAACCCTCGTCATCGGCACCGCGGTCAGCGAACCAAGGTCTGATGTCACAACGGACAGAAGCGCGAAGGTGAGTCGGATGTGTCAGCCGACCGCCGCCGTCAGGTGTTCGTGAAGGATCAGCGCCCCGAGCGAGATGAGTGCCACGCCGCCCAGCACCTCGGCATAGCGGCCGAACTGTGCGCCGAGATAGCGACCGATCATCATCCCCGTTGTGGACATGACCATCGTCGCCGTGCCGATCGCTGCCGCGATGAGGATGATGTTGACGTCCAAAAACGCCAACGATACGCCCACCGCCATCGCATCCAGCGAAGTGCCGATGGCCGTCACGATCAAAGCCGCCGTCGTCGCGGACCCGCCATCCATTGGCGCCTCGGGGTGGCGCGCAAGCGCGTTCCACGCCATATGCGCCCCGACCGCCCCAAGCAGACCGAAGGCGATCCAGTGATCGAACGCCTGCACATACTGGCTGGCGACGACGCCGAGGAACCAGCCGATCAGCGGAGTGACCATCTCGACCGCACCGAACACCATGCCGGTGCCGATCGCCTTGCGAAACGTCGGGCGGGTCTGCGCCGCGCCACGGCCAAGCGATGCGATCATGGCATCCACAGACATGCCGATGGCCAACACGCCGATTGAAATCGGAGACATTTTCATACTCCTGCGGGCCGTGTAAACCGGACGATCTTGCGAAGCCCTTGCCCTAAGGGCACTTCGCATCGTCACGGTCTCGCAGGACCATTTCTGGCCGAACGCGCCACGCAGTGCTCTGCGATCATGTTGACGCGTTCCCACAACAGGATGTGGTTGCTACTCCCCGATGGGGGCGGGGCTAAGGATGCTGGAATGCTAAGTCAATGATTATATTTGATAATGTAAATGATAAGCATTCGCAAGACATTGGAAGTTTAACAAATATGAAACCTCGTCGGTTGCCGGTGGTGGCAGATTACCCACCTCACCATAGCGCAAAACCACGCAGCAGATGTGCCGCGTGCAGCCAGTTCAACGTCTCGGCCAGCGGAATGAGGGATAGGAACACCAACGCATCCCGCGTATTGCGTGCCAGCGTGCCCATGTCGACGGAGATGCGCGGCGGGGTGCGGAACCCCGACAGATCCGGCACGATCCGCGGCACCCGCGCGGCATAGGCATCATAGGCTGCGCCAAACATCCGGCGCAGGTCGCGCTCCTCGCGCGTGGCGGTTGCGGTCAGGATCGCCAGCACCATCCCGCCCACCAGCAAGGTCAGCGTTACGCTTTCCAGCATCAGCCCGAAGCCAACCGCCCCGATGGTCGAAAACATGTAAAGCGGATGGCGGCAAATCGAATACGGCCCGTCCTGCATCACGCAGCGGTTCTTGTGCCCGCCGATATAGAGGATCGCCCAGAACCGCCCCAACACCGCTGCGACGACGCACAGGATGCCCGCGCCATGCAGCAGCGCGGCGGGCAGTCCATCGACGGCGGGCGCGGTGAACAGCAGCAGCGGCACCAGTGCCAGCGTGGCGAGGCGCAATCCGGCGATGCGGATTTTCTGGTTGAACGGGCGGGCAAGCGTTGCGGTCATGGAACCCTCAGGATGTGTAGCCAAGCCACGGCTCCAAAGCTTCCCAGCTTTGGTCCATCGGCCATGCGGCGGTGTAAGGAATGGAGATGTGGCCATAGCGGAACGAGATCTGCGCCTCGGCGGCATCCTCGTCATGCGCCAGCGTCGCCAGAAGCAGCGCCGAGGCGAGGCCCGTGCGGTCCGCGCCCGACTTGCAATGGATCAGCACCGGCTTGGGGGCGGTGCGCAGCAGGGCCACAAGCTGCGCGGCACGATCCTGCGGCAGCGCCTTGCCCGCCGACATGGCAAAATCGTAATGCGCGATGCCGAGACGCGCCGACGCCGCAACCTCCTCGTCATACCAATCCGTCCCGACATGCTCGCCGCGCAGGTTGATGACGCTCCGGATGCCGGTTTCGGCCACCCAGCGGTCCAGATCGCCGCCCGACGGCTGGGCCGAGCGGTAGGCCACACCTTCCACCACTGGATGGAAATTGCGGTTCATCTGAAGGTTGGCCAGATATCCGCCCGGCAGGGCAAGGCACAAAGCGGCGGCGAGGAGAAGCTTGCGATACATCATGCCGCCCTGTTCGCGCACCAAGCTGACACCAAGCTGAACGCTGGCCTTCGCCGCCGCAGCGACTATGCTGGCGGTGCGGAGGCAGGGATGCGGATATTGCTGATCGAGGATGATGCGGGCCTTGGCTCTGCCGTGCGTGACCGCATCGCGGGCGACGGACATCTGCCCGACTGGGCCGAGGATCTGGCGACCGCCCGCGATTTTCTGGCGACGGTCACCTACGATCTGGTGCTGCTGGACATGATGCTGCCGGACGGTCACGGGCTGGATTTGCTACGACAGATGCGGCAGGCGCGGAACGCGGTTCCGGTCATCATCCTGACGGCGATGGACCGCATTACCGACCGGATCGACGGGTTGAACGCGGGGGCCGACGATTATCTGGTCAAGCCCTTCGATCTGTCAGAGCTGACCGCCCGCATCGGCGCCGTCGCGCGGCGTTACGCCCGCGATCCCAGCCCGCACGTCACCATCGCGGGGTTCGAGGTGAACCTTGCAGGGCGGCAGATCACCGGCCCCGAAGGCGCGGTCGATCTGGGCCAGCGCGAATGGATTATTTTCGAGACCTTGGTGCAGGCCAAAGGAACCATCGTGTCGAAATCGAGGCTCGAAGACCGCCTCTATTCCTTCGATGCCGAGGTCGAAAGCAACACGATCGAGGTCTATGTCAGCCGCCTGCGCAAGAAACTGGGCAAGAACAGCGTCGAGACGCTGCGCGGCCTCGGCTACCGGATCGCGCGATGACGGCCCGCAGCCTTCGGCGGGATCTGGCGCTCGGCCTTGGGGCGGGGCTGACGGTTTTGTGGATCGTCGCGATGCTGGGCGCGGCCCTGATCGTGCGCGAAGAACTGGACGAGGTTTACGACAGCCTGATGGAGGAAACCGCCGACCGCCTTCTGCCCTTCATGGCGGGCACCGAAACTCCCGCATTGCCGCGACGGGCCGAGGCGCTGCTGACATGGGCGCTGCATGACACGGACGGCGTGCGCTATTCCGACGATGCCGACCCCGCCGGCTTCCCCGCAGACCCACCTGAAGGGTTCAGCACAGTCGGTAACCAACGCCATTTCGTCCGCAGTTCTGGCGGAATGGTGCTGGATATCGCCAGTCCGCTTCAGGAACGACGCGAGGCGCTGCAAGGGGTGATGACCGCGCTGATCCTGCCTGCGCTGGCGCTTTTGCCGCTGTGCCTCTTGGGGATCGTGTGGTTTACGAACCGCCGCCTGCGCCCCGTCGCAGCCCTGTCTGCAGAAGTCGCAGGCCGCAGCCCCGGCGATCTGCGCGCGCTGACGACCCCTGAGCTGCCAGCAGAACTGGCCCCCGTGCGGGACGAGATGAACCGCCTGATGGGCGATCTGGCGGATGCGCTGGAGGCGGAAAAGGCGTTCTCCGCCAACGCGGCGCACGAGTTGCGCACCCCCATCGCCGCCACGCTGGCGCATGTGCAGCTTTTGCGTGACGCCTCGGACGGCCCCCTGCGCGAGCGCGCCGAAAAGGCCGAGGCCGAGTTGAAGCGCGTCGTCCGGCTGGCCGAGAAGTTGTTGCAACTGGCGCGGGCCGAACACGCGACGAGCACCGCACCGCCGGCGGATGTCGCCCCGATCCTGCGCCTTGTCGCCGCCGATTTCGGTCTGACCGCAAATGTGCCGGATGTGCCGGTGCTGCTGCGTATAGATCCCGACGCATTTGCCATCCTCGCCCGAAATCTGATCGAGAACGCCGTCACCCACGGCACCAACGCGACGATCCAGCTGCAAACTGATGGCAAACTGCGCATCGCCAATGATGGGGCTACTCTCCCGCCCGAAAAACTGACCCACCTGACCCGCCGTTTCGAACGCGCAGGCGCGCGGGCCGCAGGCTCGGGCCTCGGACTGGCAATCGTTGCCGCCATTGTGGAAACTGCGGGGCTGACGTTGAGGCTACGATCACCGCGCGAAGGGTCAAATCAGGGGTTTGAGGCTGTTGTGCTTGCAAGTTCGGCAGATGCTGGCAACCAAACTGGGCGGAACGCTGTTCTTTTGCAAGCAGCACTGCCACTCTGAACACCAGATATGGCGGATTGAGGTTGCTGCGATTGCAGCCAAGGCACCTATCGTGAATGTCGCCTTTGGGCTCCGAGCGACGGCATGCGACTTCTGTGCTATCCTTCCTCGGCATCATTCCGAAAGGCGGGCGGGAGCGGTGGATCGGAAGGCACTGCCATGTCCACCGAACTCATTACCACGACCCCACCGCCGGCGCGGATCGCCTGGAACAAGGGACGGATCGTCGGTCAGAAGCGACCGTTGCAGCCGAAGCACGTCTGGTCCATTCGCATCAGGCTGGAGATGTCCGGCGACCTCCGGGACCTTGCGCTGTTCAACATGGCGATCGACAGCAAACTGCGGGGCTGCGATCTGGTCCGCCTGCAAGTGCGCGATGTGTTCGCTGCAGGGCAGGTTCGCGAACGGGCGTCAGTTGTTCAACAGAAGACCGGACGGCCCGTCAGGTTCGAGATCACCGAGACGACCCGCATCTGCCTCAAACAGTGGATCGCCAGCCCGTCGATGACCGGTATGCAGTATCTGTGGCCGAGCCGCTTCCATGACCGGCCGCATGTGTCGACGCGGCAGTATGCCCGTCTGCTTCGCGACTGGATCAGTTCGATCGGGCTGGAAGTCAGCAGCTATGGGACGCACTCGATGCGGCGGACGAAGGTCGCGCAGATCTACAAGAAGACCGGCAACCTGCGGGCCGTGCAACTGCTCCTTGGTCATACGAAAATGGACAGCACCGTTCGATACCTTGGGATCGAGGTTGATGACGCGCTCGCCATCTCAGAGGCCATCGATTTGTGAAGTGCGGTAGGCGGCCTGCCAACGAACAACATTTTAGGAGGGCCGCCATCCTAGGCATCCCGTGGGACGAAGCTGCCACTCATTGATTCAGCGAGTGGCTTGGCATCAAGTATCTCGACAGGCAATGTATGAGTGAAAATGACTTTGACGAGAATATTAGATGCAAGATCGATACGCCGGAGACGTAGGAGATTTCGTTAAACTGGGTTTGCTCCGCGCCCTGTCCCCCGGACGCAGAACGGGCATCGCGTGGTATCGCTTTCCAGACGAATCTCATAATGGCGATGGTAGGCATATCTCCTATCTTGATCATCCGGACCGCTTCGCTGCTCTCGATCCAGTCCTTTTTGAACATCTCCGGAACGTTGTGAGGGACGTTCGGTCAATCTCTTCACTGATGCCTATGCTAGAGCATGCCGCATTCTCTGATGAAGCACTTGATGTCGCTTCAGTGCCAAATCAGCTTCGGCGACTGTGGAGGCGTGAATGGTTCTCAAGGGTGATGAGAGACCTAGAAGGATGTGATCTTGTCTTCGCTGACCCGGATAATGGCATCGTCGACGACACAGAGAGCAGGAAGGGGAGTGCCAAATTCGGCAAGCAAATTCCGCTGGCAGAGGTGCGAGCATTGGCCGAGAACCGCTGCGCCGTGATCTATCACCATAACACTCGACGCTCAGGCGGGCATAACGCCGAAGTCGACTACCTGTTCTCTGAGCTTGGAACCTCCGGCCTTGCCGTTCGCGCCACAGCACACAGCGCTCGCACATTCTTCATTTTAAACGCAGATAAAGAGATCGAAAGCCGGGTCCGCGCATTCTGTGATCGCTGGCAAGGAGCGAAGGTCAGACTGCACGAGTCCTCGCTGTCACAGTAAGTCGCGTGATGGGACATTTCCGACATTCGCTGCACGGCGGCAAAATCACCGATGTCTCAGCGCATCCAAAATGACCGAGAACGCAGACGAGGTTTGTCGGCGGTGGGGATAGTATAGGTGGTAGCCGGTAAACGGTAGCGGCCACGGTTCCAGAACCGACTCCAGGCGGTCCTTTGCAATATCGTTGGTTACAGCCGTCTGTCGAAAGAAGGTGATGATTGTTGCTGGCGAAATCCGTTCAATCGGTTCCCGATCGATGAACCCGTGTCGGCCGAGTTGCGGTGTGGTGTCCTTCAGGTGTGATGACATCGGCACCGCGATGCCCGCAACGACGCCCTACCGATGACCCCGGCCGAAATTGTCACAAGGGAATGCAGAACCTGAATTCGGTTTGGTCGGCATCGGATGAGACGGTAAGCGACCCACCATGCGCCCGCGCGATTTCAGAACTTATGAACAGGCCCAGTCCCAGACCGTTGGCGCTTGGGGACGCACCGCGGACGAAAGGTTCAAACAGACTTGCCATCTTGTCAGCCGGGATTGGTTCGCCATGATTGCGGACAGCAATGACAGCCGCGCGTCCGTCCGAAGAAATCGATATCTGAACGGGACGGTCACGCGCTCCATGAATGACCGCGTTGTTTGCAAGGTTGGAAATCATCCGCCCGATTTGCGACGGATCACACAGGATGCGCACCGGGGCGACCGCGTCCACGTCAATCGTCTTCCCCGTCGCCGAGAATATCTCTTGGGCGATTTCGGCGGCGAGGTTGTTCACATGCGTTTCTTCACGCGTTTCTAACACCATTCCCGCGCCGAAGCGCGCTCTGGCGAGATCAAGGAGGTTCTCCACGATCGCACTCATCCGGTTCGTCGTCTTCGACATCTCGGAAGCGAGCATTTCAACGTCGGCGCCTGGCTTATGCAGCAACCGCAGACCTGATTTGAGCGACGTCAGAGGGTTGCGGAGATCGTGCCCAAGGACCGCGATGAACTCTTCCCGTAGCCTCGCCACCTTCCGCTCGGAGTGGAGGGCATTTTCCGAACTCAGAAGGTCCTGACGGTCACTGATCAGCGAAGCGATCAGATCGGCAAACAGCTGGAACGTGTCGATCACCTGCGGCGTGTTCACAATACGAGGAACGCTGTCGATGCCGCACAAGGTGCCAAAAAATGACCCGTCTTTCAGAACGATGGGCACGGAAATATAGCTTTTCAACCCATAGATCCTGGGCGTGTGATGCCCGCTGAACGTCGCGTCTCGATCCGCATCGTCAAAGACAACAAGCTTTCGGCTGTCGCGGATCTCGTCGCAGATCGTCGAATTGAGAGGCAGCTCGCCCCCCGGCCTAAGATCGAAGCCCATTCCGTCGAGCGTTGCGCAGGCTACCCAGCTTCGATCTGTCACCTTTGCCACAGTGACAAAACGCATCCCGGTCAGGTTCTGGCAAACCTCAAGGATGCGCGGAACCTGACCAATGGACTGAACAAGCTGAACATCCTCTTCGAAGTTCTCCGATCCCGTCACGCCACAGCCTCCTGTCCAACAATAACATTTTCCATATCTTCCTCTGGATAGGAAGGCAGGCACTGCGCTACAGGCGCCTGCTTCGTCAGGCCCCGTGAGTTTTTTCTGTCCCATGGAACGAATGCCGCGATGGCTTGTTTTTCCAGTTGGACATAAGATGCCCGACGCAAACCATGGGCACTCCCAATCTGAGGTAGAGCAGTTGACCCATGTAGTCCTCATCGTTGAAGATGAGCCGTTGTTGCGGCTTGCCGCGATAGATATGGTTGATGAGGCTGGGTTCTCGGCCCTCAGTGCCGCCAACGCGACGGAAGCTTTGCTGATCCTGGAAGAAAGACAGGATATCCGGATCGTGTTGACGGATGTAGACATGCCCGGAGGGGTGGATGGCGTGCAACTGGCGGCAATGGTTCGCGATCGCTGGCCACCGATCAGCATCATAGTCGTTTCTGGCCACCGCCACATTACGGCAGATTTGTTGCCAGATCAGGCAGTATTTTTCGACAAACCCTATGACGAATTGGAAATGGTGCGCGAAATGCACCGGCTTGCGGCCTGAAAGGCAGGCTTGCGCCACCTTATGCCCTTCATGCGGGTCATAGGCCCGTGACGGGTGCGGGACCTGCTCGTGGGACATTCCTGCCATTCGCGTCCACATAGCGACATCACGTGATGAAGGCTGCTCGAGTCGGAGAGCAGCCTATTGGCGGTGCGGAATGGTCCTCAGCACATCCTGCAAAAAGCTGCCATTCATGACCAACTAGAACACGGCAGGGCGGGCTGGTCCGATCGGTCTAGCGGAGCCCTCCTCCGGCATTCGCTCCTTGTGCAAAGAATGCCGATGCAGCAAGTGCAGTTGGCCGATCAGAAACATTCATCTTACCGATGCGCTGTCGCATTATTCCCTGCGGCCTTGAAACATCCGAGAAAAGCGCCAATTCACCCAGAAAGATACTCTAACAGTTCTGCAGTTGCAGCGTTTTTCATAATCCGAGCACGCACGGGTCCCACTCGATAGATTTGTTCAATCAAATCTTCTTCGGTATTCAAGTGAAGCTGCTCAATTGTCCTAATATTTGCCTCTTTCAGCTTCCTTTTTTGCCATTCCGTAAGGAGAGGGAGAACATCAACAGGCTTGGACAGCATTTTCTCTAACGCGCCTATATACTGCACGTCAGTTAACTGGCTAGCCTCAATATCTTTTATGTCGAGATAGGAAGGATGGTTCTTCCCAAACTCCGGAAACTTCTTCACGGAAATTTTCTCAAAGAATTCCCTAGATTGACTTACTGGGCTGCTTTCACTTGCAATGACGCAGCCATATTTCACCTCATAGCGCGAACCAAGCTCAGATCGCGTAGCCCTAATTGAAGCATCTACCTTCCGAATAATACCGGTATAGGAGAGCAAGCGAAGGGCCTCTTTAACCGAGGCAGGACAATCCTTATGCACCCAAAAGTAGATCGTCCTTTCACTTATATTCCGCTCTTTTCTGAGATTGTTATAATTTTCGATGGCGGGTATAACATGTTGCTCCAGAAAGTCCCGCCCCCAGTCAACTATTTTCTTGTGGCCCGCATACTTTTCCCCCAGCTCAGTATGCTCAGCCCAAATCTGCCCGCGGTAAAAAGTCTTCAACACACTGTTGGCAAAGGTTAAGTTAACCTTTTCAAGGTCTTGTATTGTCTTCAGCAGAATTCTGGGATTGCCGCCACTTGCGAGAGCGAGTGTATTAAAAACACTAGCTTGAGCGATCAAGGTGCCCTTGAGATTTTCATCGGCTTGCTTGTCTACAATATCCCGAAAGTATTGAAGGTAGTCGGAGTCAGTTATATTTCGGTCGATCCGCCTGTAAATGCAGTCGTGATTGGGTTCGAATGAATCTCCGAAGTAGGTTACTCCGGGATAGATTGCTGCATTGCAAGTGATATATGGTGAACGCAAATCTTTGTAGAGGCTGAAAAATTGCCGTTGCTGGTCGGGCCGAAAGACGTGAGCCGCCTCATCAAAGAAAAAGTATATACGATCAAGGCCATTCTCCGAACAGACTTCCTCAATTGCTTCCTTGACATCTTCGATATCCGGAAGACTCGAAACGTCTACACTTTTGTTTCCCCGATATGACTCTTCAAATCGCTTAACAATCTCTCGCAAGTCTCTTTCGACATCTTCCTGAGTGTCAAACTCATCTTTGCTTAAAAGGCCGGCAGCAAACGGCGAGACAGAAAGCCCTTTCTTTCTCAATTTGTTGATAAGGGCCTTCAATGATTTGGCAAGCATCCAATGGTAGAACTGAAGTGGATCTTCTGTTGTTACCAATGAGCTTATGTTAAAAGAGACAAACACGGGCAGGGAACCGGATTTATCGGTTTCAATTTGGCTTTCAGCCACCCGCATTAGAAAGGACTTGCCTGTTCCACGCGACCCTTCGACCAAGCAAGGCTCCGCAGATTTCAGTGCAGAAATGATTGCTTGGTCTGAGGAGCTTAATACGGACAAATCCATTAACTCTTCGGATTTAATGCTCTCTGTTCTAAGGTAAAATGCCATACTATATGTCCCCAGGGCCCCCGAAAACTTCTCTTATAGGTCCAATATGATTAAACTCCTCCCTGATAAAATCCAATTTATCTAGGGAGGATTCACTTAAACCTTTTAGGTGCCTGCAGCTTAGCGCGAATAATATCACGTCAAACGTTTCCTTACATTTATCTTGATACTGCTTGCGGAGTGCCGGCTCGTATTTGATAGAAAGGCCACTAGCCTCCCATGTTTCGTAGTTTCCGTGAACAAATTCTGAAAGTTCCCGATATAGGCGCTTCGCGCTTTTATTCACTGACGCGATCTCTAGGGTCAATTCAGGGAAAAAAGCTTTTGCGTATCTGACAGACAAAACTCCGTCATCATCATTTATCAATTTACTCCAAACTATATCCTGCCGGCCGTCTAGCCACTCATTCAAATATAGTCGATTAACGGAGAAATATATCGACCCCAAGCCCATTTCCAATGCCAGCCTTAAAGCGGCGAACGCTTGGCGATACAAACCAAAGGCAGAGAAAAGATTTGCGCTCTCGAGCTGTGAGGCAACTGTTTCTAGTATTCTACTGACGTCGCTGTCCGATAATTGCTGCGCCACCTCGAACAGGCAAGTGGAGAAATAGTGCGATTGACCAGAGATTTCCCCTTGCGAAATTGTCTGGTCGAATACTCTATTAAGAGTAGTTCTGAGTTTCTCAAGGTGTTCAGTCGCGCTCATCCAGATTTGGCCTCGTAGCTGCTCGATTCGTCGTATGTCGAGGTAATAACTATCGGCTATCCTTTACCAGTCTGCCAAACTGTTGCAAAGTTTGCTTCGCGCCTCACTGCCCCTCGGAGGGACATCCCACGTTCTCCGACTGGACAGCTACTTCGGTGACATGCTGTGTCGGCAGGTTAGCGATGTCCGAAGTCTGATTCCCGCCCTCTACATTGGTCGGCCGCATCCGCGAAGGTTCAAAGCGCAGACGTAGCGATCGGCGGCAGGGACCACAAGGCGGGCCTTGGCTACGCGATGTCGCCGCAGTAAGTGCGAATGTCCGGTCTGGGGAGGACATCCCGCAAGATTACGAGTATACGACCGTTCGTTTAGGCATAAACGCGAAATCTCATAGTTTGGTCGGCACCTTCACCGTGAATGGCGGCTATGGGGCTTTCGCGTCACTGAGGCATGCTGCAAAGCCCTTCCTAACTGGTGGTCACGACGGAACGGGCAGCTGCCTTCGCGTTCCGGCATCAAATGCGTATCACATGAACAGTATGCGCCCGCAGACACATCCTGCCAATGCAGTTGCGAAGCTATTCAATTCCCTTCCGCACAAATGGCACGGGCGCGTCCTCGTTCCCGACCGCGGCAAGATAGACCGTCTTAGGCATGCCTGACGTCCATTCTCCCGACGTCGATATTACCACAATCGTCGCCGGGTGATCGGCAGCCACCGGTTCAATCCCCCGGGATACGCTGAAGTCGCGAAGCGCTTCGTCCATCAACCGCGCCGCATTGGCCTTGCGGACAGCGTCCGAGCGCCGCTGATGCCAGTAGATCAACCGCACCATCACGACGGCAAGTGCCGGCCCCACGATCGCGCTGATCGAGATCGCGAACATCCAGTCAATCCCTGTGAACCCGCCCTGTCGCGGAGCGGCGGCTCCTCCTCCATCCAGCCAGCTGGAGAAGGCGCTACCGGCTAGGAAAGCGATCATAAACGGTATAGCGTTCATGGCTGTGTTCCCGCTTTGCCTGACCTTTCGGCGGACGGAACAAGAACGCGACAAATGTCTCCCCGAAGGTGATCCCAGTCAATACAGACGTCGAGCCTCATCCTCGCGGTCCCACCGAGATCTGCAGGCCCAACACCTTGCAAAGACGCAAATACGTCTCGAGGGTCGCGGATGTAGTCCCTCGCTCGATGCGAGAAAGGTTCGCCTGATCAATGTAGGCGGCTGACGCAAGGTCGCCCTGACTGACTTCGACGGACTTGCGGCGAGCCCGGATCGTCGCGCCCAGTTCTGAAGCAGAAGTCAGGATCATGGCAGCACCGCATTCGGCACTTCAGCAGACCTTTTCGGATCGCAACGCTCAACGGAGATAATTTTTGGCCTTCTCGCCAAATTTGGTGAAATTGCAGGCCAATAAGAGCTAATTTTGGCGTTTTCGCCAAATCTTCCTCCTAGCCCCCCTGCCGCAAGGTAGAGAGTAACGTGCCATGAAAAATGCGCGTCATCCGCGGAAGCGCTTCGCCGCTTATTCAAATGAGCTGCCGAAGGCGACCGGAAAAGACAAGCTTCTAGCCCTATGGCAACACCCGTTTGTGCAAGCGCGACAGGCGATGTCGGCAAGCCGCTATCTTTGCTTCCTGCGATGCTCACTCTTTCACTACCTGCGAAAGAAAGGCGTCAAGCTTACCGCCAATAAGGATCTTGTCGGATACAAGATCGCGCGTCATGTCACCAAGCAACCGGCGGTTTACCCGCAGGATGGAAAAGGCATCCTCTTCAGCATCCAGCAAACGCTGCCGAAGCATTGCTTGCAGTTCCGATGACAGTCCCGCCACCGAAATGTTGGGCGCAGGTCCGTAGTAGAGGGGGCCGCTGCTACCGAGCCCGGACGAAAGCTCCTCGTCGATGATCCGTCTCGTCGCGAGAGCAATGTCGCTGGCGGAACTACCTCCCGATCCGGTGCTAATGCTGCCAAGCATCAGCCGCTCTGCAGCTCTGCCGGCGAGATCTAGCGTCCTCTGCTGATGTAGATATTTCTTTGTTTCGAGCCGCACCTTGCGATCTGTTGTGCAGACGCCACCGTTCTGCGTGATGCGGATCGACAAAGGCGTGCCGATGTCGAGTGCGACAGCGACGATCGCATGGCCTGCCTCGTGACATGCTGTTGATGTGAGAAAATCTTTCGGCCACGCTCCGCCGTAAGCGCCGAGTTCTCGCGCCAAATCTTCTTCGAGAAGGGGGCGCTTTTTGTGGCGGGCAGCACGGCGTGCGTTTCGCACGGCCCCCGCGCACTCCGCCCCTGACTTGCCAAGCGCATGCACCGCTATCTCGTGCAGATCTGAAGTCGCAAGATCTCCCCTCAGATGCTGTCGAAAGATCTGGGGAATTTCCTCAATCTGCGGCAGTCCGATGTGAATTTCACGATCAAATCGGCCAGCACGCCGGACGGCCGGATCAAGCGCTTCCAGATCGTTGCAGGCGCCGATTACAACGACGCCTTCGCGGTCCTCAATTCCGTCCAGCTTCTCCAGCAGGCCCGCTATGACCTTCTGATCATAAGAAGCCAGAGAGCCACCGCCACCCGAACGACTGCTGAACGCGCTGATTTCATCGATGAACAGGATCGACGGCCGGTTTGCGACAGCATCGCGAAAAGCGAGGTCCATCGCCTTCAGCATGTCGCCGAGATGCCCGTTCTTCTGCATGTCTGCATAGCTGGTCGAAACGAAATTCAGATCGTGCTGCGACGCCATGGCTCTCGCCAGCGTGGTCTTTCCGACCCCGGGCGGACCGTGAAAAATCACACCGCGGCACACATCTTCCCAGCTGAGTTCGCCGCGCCCCCAAGCGGCCAGATCATCGACAATCTCTAGGGCTGCTCCTTTTGCTTGGCCATACCCAACCAGCTCATTGAGCTTAAGGCCTTTGGATGAAGATCGAGGCATGCAGGCCATGTTCAACGCCGCGACGACATCCTCTGGCGTCGCGGATCGGAATGCTGCCAACAAATCTTCCGTCGTGACAGAGGCAAGCGCCTGATCACCCGGAAGCTGCTGCACCGCGCGGGCAAGTTCCTGCGGATCCGCGTCTGCGAAAATCACGCACATCATCCAGATCGCCGTCGCCTGATCCGGAGAAGGCAATTGCACACGCTTGGCGCCGCACAATTTCAGCGATTGCGGCACCCGTTCTCCGGGCAGCACACGGAGCACGACTGGGTTGCGCGTAGCGAGCACGTCGTTCCACTCAGAGCGCGAACCGCGGCTTTTGCCTTCGGCGTTACAGTTCGCTAGATCGGCGGCCATCAGCGTGCGGGGGCCATAGTTCTTGGAGGTCATGTCGACAACCTTGAGGCCCGGCACCAGTGCCTTTTCGAACGTCCACTTGAATGCGACGCCATCCAATGCTCCGTCGATCGCCATCAGAGCGCGAGGACGCAGCATTGCCTCGAGTCCCTCTTCGGATTGAAGGATGCGAGAAAGTTGCGCCAGGACGAGCAAGCGGTCGCTCGTCGGAACCACGACATCTTCCAGATCCGCGACCATAGGCCAGAACGGGCGGTTTCCATACTTGGCCTGCGCCTCGTCCATTATCTTGGAAATCCGAGCGTTGGGCAATGGCGCCTGAAGATCTGGGGCCTCCGCGATCTCGAAGATGGAATTGATAGAAGTCGTCGAGGCCCCCTCTTCAAGCAACACTTCCTGCAGACCAGCGGTCAGAAGCCCACGTGTCGCCATATGGGTCCAATGAGGCCCAGGATATGCGCCATCGGAGCTTGCGACGTTGTCACGCGGCATTTTTGATTTCCTTGAGTTGATCAAATGAACAGCGCCCCGGCACCATCGGTGACGAAGGGTGCCGCAACATTCCACCGTTGCCGAATTCAACGGCGGCGGCGCGTGCGAGAACGTTCCGGCGGCCCAGCTTGCGAATAGGAAGGCGTGATCGGGATCAAAGGTTCTCCCAACCCACCTGAGACGACAGTTTCCCGGTGGTCAAGATCAAGTATCTCGTAGAGAAAATTGACCTGAATTGCGGGTAAGCGCCGTGGTTGCGGCAGTGAAAACTTGTTATCCAGAGCCGCAACCTTCTTGTGGGCCTGCTCGATCAACGAGTTTTCGTGGTCGGGCCGTTCGATGGCTACGACAGCAGCGCTGGCACGCTGACTCAAACCGCTCCAGTTGAGATGAACCGCGTTGTTTGCAGTATCCAAGGATGCCTTGGTGGCCTCGAGCCGCGTCCGCTCATAGCTCGACTGAGATCGGCGCGGCCCCATGCGAAAAAATGGTGCTCGCGTCTGGAAGTCGACGAGAACTTCAAGCAGTTCGGCATCCTGCTGTCTCATGGCGAATTCGGCGAGGCGACGCGTCGAGCACACCCCCTGTCCCCCATCACGAGCAACATAAGACAAGACGCCCCGCAGCAGTTCGATGAAGGAAGCGTCATCGTGATAACGGTCGATGATATCGGACACGAAGACCTGAAGACTGTCGGTCGGTTCCAGCGTCACGACGGCAAAAGCGCAGAATCCGTTACTTAGCTCGGAACGCGCGGTGACCGCCAAGCCATATGCGAGAAGTGCATCCGCTTCCGGAAGAGAGGCGCAACCGTTGAAGTAGAGTTCGAGGGCGGGGAGCATCAAAGCCAGGTCTTCAGGCGCCGCCTTAGGGGACACGTCTTCTGCGCTCGTCGCTGAACCACGAAGATGCGAAAAAAATGCCCTCAGGCTAGCCGCACTCGCATCCGCGATAAGCTTTGTGAGGCGTTCCGAAGACACGCTGTGCGAAATTATGGGCGACGTGGTCGTATCGGGAGGCATTTCTTCGGGTTTTCAATGGGGTAAACGACACGTCTGGTGCCGGAGTGCAAATGATTTGGATCCAAAACGCAGTGAGCTAGATTTGCGAAAAAGTTCCCTCACCTTAGATTTCATTCACGAAGGTGCGGCTTGGAGGATGTGGTGTCGTAAAAAAAGCCGTCATTCAGTTCGTTGTATTGCCTGTGAGAGCGCGACGTCTGCGCCGAAGCGATCCGAACACGTCGCCACTGCAAGTTGATTATTCGAATTTCGAATTTCATAATGCATGCGCTACCGCCCGTCAAGCTGATTGAAGGGTGCCGATGCCAAAGACCGCGAGAAGCCCTGGATCTGTAGCGTTAGGCAACGAAATCCTTCGGCTACGGACTGCAAAGAATCTCACACAAACACAGCTCGCCGAGCTCGTAGAGACCGTTCAAGCCACAATTGCGAAAATCGAGAAAGGGATCCGCGGGGTTGACTCGGTGGAAGTTGTCGTTCTTGCACGAGCGCTGAGCGTAGATCCGGAAAGCCTCATTGCCGTTGTTGATGGGAGCACACCACCGGACCAGACCTTTCGCTGAGACGCCTACACGCGTCTTTCTCCCTTGGGCATCTTAAACTGATTTGACCTGAGAACGACGGCGGGTGACGGGACCGGACGATCACATCGTCGCGTCGCCTGACCAGGTCGCGACCCCACTAAAAACAATCTATCCAAGTCTGCTTTTTTTGAGCGAAAGGTATTCAGTTTGCGGCAGCGGCGCGCTCATCGAACTAGGCTCTCCCGCCATTCGTCGACACGCTTCGCGTATCTCCATCATGTTGGGGGTAAGGCCGAGGCTTCGCCTCGGTTAAGAGAAAATCCATGCAAATGCGAAGCCGTCCTCCGCTCGCCCAGCCAGCTATAAGCTGGCTCGCTCTCGGACGACCCACTCGAGCGTCACGCGTTAAATGAACGTTTTCGGGAAGGGCGCATTAAGGCTAAGGTCTTACCATTACACAACGCCCGCGCTGACGCCTCATATAGCCGCTGAAAACCGGGGGTGCAAGACCAATGGACGACCGGATCGAAGCGATCTTTGCCGCCGAAAACCCGTGGCGCGACCATCTGGCCGCGCTGCGCCGCATCCTGCGCGCGACCCCGCTGGTCGAGGAATACAAGTGGCGCGCCCCCTGCTATACCCATCAGGGCGTGAACATCGCGACCGTCTGGGGGCTGAAGGATGCGGCGGTGCTGTCCTTCTTCAAGGGCGCGCTTCTGGACGATCCGGCAGGCATACTGGAGCCGCCCGGCCCCAATACACGATCCGCCCGCACCGCCCGTTTCACGCGGCTGGATCAGATCGACGCGGACGTGCTGACGGCCTATGTCGCCGAGGCCATCGCGAAATCGGCTGAAAAGGTGGACCTGTCAGACCCGCCCGTCCTGCCGGCCGAGATCGCGTCACAGATGGACCCCGCCCTTCGCGCCGCCTTCGATACACTGACACCGGGACGCCAGCGCGGCTGGATCGTCCACATCACCGGCGCGAAACAGCCCGCGACCCGGCTGGCGCGGCTGAACAGGGCCGCGCCGCGCATCCTGCAAGGCAAAGGGCTGCACGACCACTAGCGGCGAGTGATGCGCCCGTCGGTCGCCGGATGATACGGCCCGTTCGCCGCCAGATATTCCGCCACCACCTGCGCCAGATCGGGGCCGAAGTCATAGGCCTCGGCCGCCGTGGTGAACATCGCGAACCCGTCGCCGCCATTGCGGATATAGTTGTTCGCCACCGCCAGATAGCTTGCCGCCGGATCGAGCGGGACGCCCCCCACCATCACATCCGACACCCGGCTGCCCGCAGGCGCGGCGGGATCGAAGGCATAGCTCATCCCCGCCACCTGCACAAAGCGCCCCGCCCCTTCCTCAAGCTGGCTGACGCCGTTCTCAAGCGCCGCAAGCAGGGACGCGCCGTCGATACGGAAGGTGGACAGCGTGTTCTGGAACGGCAGCACGGTCAGCACCTCGCCCATCGTGACCTCGCCCGCGTCGATGGACGCCCGCAAGCCCCCAGCGTTGACCAGCGACACCTGCACGCCCTGATCCTTCACCCGCGCCAGCTGCGCCTCGGCGACAAGGTTCCCCATCGTGCATTCCTGCTGGCGGCACACCTCGCGGCTGCCGTCGATGGGCTCGGCCGTCTCTGCCACGACCTCGGCGCGGATTTCCTCCAGCGGCTTCGCAAGTTCCGCCACGCGGGCCAGCGTCGCCTCGTCCTCGGCCACCGAAGCATCCAACAGCACCGGCGCCCCCGCCGTTCCCGTGACCTTGCCCTCGTCATCGAAGGTCACGGTCAACTCGCCCAGATATTTGCTGTAGGCATAGGCCTGCACGATCGGCACATCGCCCACCATTGTCGGATAGGGCCCCGCCGCGCCTTCTTCGGTGGATGACAGCAGCGTGTGGCTGTGCCCGCCCACGATCACGTCGATCCCGGTGGTTTCCGCCGCGATGCGCTGATCGACAGCGTAACCCGAATGGGACAGCAGGATGATCTTGTCGATCCCTTGCCCCGTCAGATCGTCCACCTCCTGCTGCACCGCCGGGACGGGATCGACGAAGTTTACATTCGGGCCGGGACTGGCAAGTTCCGGGTTGTCCTGCGGCGTCAGGCCGATCACGCCGATCTTCTGCCCGCCCCGTTCCAGCACGGTGCTTTTGGCGAACTTCCCGGCCAGAAGCGGCTCCCGGCTTACATCGGCATTCGCCATCAGCAGCGGCATGTCCACCGCCTCCTCGAACTTCGCCAGCTCTGCCGGGCCGTCGTCGAATTCGTGGTTGCCGACCGCCATTGCGTCATAACCGAGCTTGCCGACGAATTCCGCCGCCAGCGCGCTTTTGTAATGGGTGTAGAACAGCGTGCCCTGAAACCAGTCGCCCGCATCCAGCAGGATCGTATTCGCGCCGCCCCGCTCCCGCGCTTCGGCCACCGCCGTCACCAGCCGCGCAACGCCGCCGAAACATTCGCCCGCCGCGTTATCCTCGGGCGCACAGGTGGAATCCGATGCGGTGATCGGCTCGAACCTGTCATGGACGTCGTTGGTATGCAGGATCGTCAGCGTGAAGTCGGCCTGCGCCGCTCCCGCACCAAGGGCAATCATCACCGGGACAAGGGGAGCGAAACGCATCGGGATATCCTTTCATGTCACATCCGTGACTTTGCGGTCCCGCATCAGCCATGTCAAAGCCCCCATTGACCGGAACCCGTGCAGGGTGCATGAGATACCATGCTGATCTACAAGATCTTCCGTCGCCCCGAATGGGAAGCCCTCCGCGATGCCGGCGAAACCGCCGGCGCGCCCGTCGATCTTGCCGACGGATACATCCACATCTCCACCGCCGCGCAGGTCGCCGAAACCGCCGCCAAGCATTTCGCCGATGAAAGCGATCTGGTGCTTGTCGCGCTGGACGATGCCGCGCTCGGCCCCGATCTACGGTGGGAGCCGTCGCGCGGGGGCGCGCTGTTCCCGCATCTTTACCGTCCGCTGCGCATCGGCGATGTCGTCTGGGACAAGTCGCTGCCCCTTGGCGCCGCCGGACATATTTTCCCCGAGGGCGTGATTTGAAACTTTCCGAACGTATCGGCCTCGGCCTTCTGCACCGGATCGACCCGGAGCGGGCGCATCACCTGTCGCTGATGGCGCTGAACGGCGGCTTCGCACCGCTGCATGGTGGGCCGATGACCGGCACGCGGCTGGCAACCTCGCTGGCGGGGCTGGCGCTGACCAATCCGGTCGGGCTGGCGGCGGGATATGACAAGAACGCGACCGCCCTGCCCGCGCTGATGCAATCCGGCTTCGGCTTTCTGGAGGTGGGGGCCGCGACACCGCGCCCGCAGCCCGGCAACCCCAAGCCGCGCCTGTTCCGCCTGAAACAGGACCGCGCGGTCATCAACCGCTTCGGCTTCAACAACGAAGGCGCCAGCGCCATCTGCGCCCGCCTTGCGATGCGCCCGCGCGGCGATGTGCCGGTGGGCCTGAACCTTGGCGCGAACAAGGACAGTGCCGACCGCGCCGCCGATTTCGCCGCCGTGCTGGCCTGCTGCGGCCCGCATGTGGATTTCGCGACCGTCAACGTCTCGTCCCCCAACACCGAACGCCTGCGCGATCTGCAAGGCCGCGCCGCGCTGACCGCGCTTCTGGCCGGGGTGATGGAGGTGCGCGGCGGGCTGGAACGTCCGATCCCGGTTTTTCTGAAGATCGCGCCGGACCTGTCCGATGACGAACTGGCCGAGGTGGCCGAGGTCGCGCTGATTTCGGGCGTGGACGCCATCATCGCCACTAACACGACGCTGTCGCGCGAAGGGCTGTCCGATCCGCAAAAGGATCAGGCGGGTGGGCTGTCGGGCAAGCCGCTGTTCGAAAAATCCACCCGCGTGCTGGCACGGCTGTCGCAGCTGACCGATGGGCGCATCCCGCTGGTCGGCGTCGGCGGCATCTCCAGCGCCGACGATGCCTATGCCAAGATCCGGGCGGGGGCGAGCGCGGTGCAGATCTATTCCGCGCTGGTCTATGGCGGGCTGTCGCTGGCGGCGGATATCGCGCAGGGGCTGGACGTGGCGCTGGCCCGCGACGGGTTCGACAACGTGGCGGCGGCGGTCGGCACCAACCGCGACGCCTGGCTCTAGAACGCCTTGAAGGTCATGGTCGTCAGCGTGCGGCTGATGCCTTCGATGTCGAACAGCCGCGCGGCAAGGTAATGGCCCACATCCTCGCCATCGGGGATATAGACCTTGGCGATCAGGTCCCATTCGCCGGAGGTCGAGAACAGCTCCGACACGATCTCGCGATCATAGATGGCGTCGGCCACCTCATAGGTCTTGCCGGGGGTGCAGCGGAACTGGACGAAGACGCAGATCATTGGGGTTCCTCTTGTTTCAGGGTCAGGCGCGGCGCGGCTTTCGGCAAATCGTCCACGCCCAGCGGCACCTGCGGACGGCCAAGCCGGTTGCGGACGACCCAGAGAAGCTGGCGCTCCGCCCGCGTGATCGCAACATAGGCGAGGCGCTTCCACAAGGGCACGCCCGCCTCCATCCGCCCGGCCTGCGCCGCCGCATACATGTCGGGCGCAAAGACCTGCACCCGTTCCCATTGGCTGCCTTGAGCCTTGTGGATCGTGACCGCTGCCCCGTGCAGGAACGCAGCCCCCATCCGGGCCGCCGCCGGGATGAACGGCTCCTCCTCGTCCGGCTTCTCGATCTTGATGATCGATGCCGCCGAGATTTGCGGGTCTTCCGCCCCGACCACATGCAGGCGCGCAAAACCGTCGCGCGTCCCCGGCCCCAGATAAATCACCTGCGCGCCTTTTATCAGCCCCCGCGCCTCAAGGTCGATGCGTTTCTTGCGATGCTTCAGCGGCAGCTCGATCCCGTCGCAGATCAGCGGCTCGCCCGGCACGAGCGCATCCTCGGGGGCGCCATTCGCCGCGCGGAACGCCTGGATCAGCCGGATGCGCGTCGCGTTGCGCCAGACCAGCACGGGGGATCGCGCCATCAGATCGCAATCCACCCGCTGCGCCATCACCACGCGGTCGTCCTGTTCGGCCGCCTTTTCCACCATCCGCTCGAAATCGTGAAAGCTCAGGTCCGGGTCCGCCAGCGCATGGGCGAGGTCCAGGATCGGGTTGTCCTCGGTCTGGCGGTGGATGCGGTTCAGGATCAGCTTCCTCGGCTCTCCCAGCCGGTCGAAGACCATCTGGCCGGACTGACCCACCGGGGCAAGCTGCGCCGGATCGCCGAACAATACCAGCGTCGGGAAAATCTCGCGCAGATCGTCGAACTGCCGTTCGTCCAGCATCGAGGATTCGTCCACGAAGCCCACGTCCAGCGGCTCCTCGCGCCGTTTCCAGCCGCGGATGAAATCGGACCCGCGCAGCCCCGCCGCCGCCAAGGCACCGGGGATCGACGGCACGGAATCGTAGAACGCCTTCGCCCGGTCCAGCGCGGCGTCGGTCATCCCTTCGACGTCCACGGGCCGCTTGCCCGTGCCCGCCAGCCATTCGGCCAGCACCTCGTATTGCGGATCATAGACGGGGGTATAAAGGATGCGGTGGATCGTCGTCGCCGGAACCCCGCGCAGCCGCAGGACCGACGCCGCCTTGTTCGTCGGCGCAAGGATTGCCAGCGTCCGCCGCTCTTTCTTCTTCTTGCTTTCGTAATCGCCCGAGACGATCTCGACCCCCGCATCGCGCAGCGATTTCGTCAGGCTGGCCAACAGCATCGTCTTGCCTGACCCCGCTTTGCCGATCACCGCCAGCACCGCCGATTTGCCTTCGACCGCGGGGGTGTGGTTGCCATCCTCCATATCGACGCCCATGCCGGACAGTTGCTGGGACAGGCGATCCCAAGCCTCGGCCTGATCGTCGGAGAATGTAAGGGCAGGAAGGTTCATGCCGCGACCATAGACGCAGCGGGGGCGCTATCCAAGGCGCTGCAACACACCGCTTGCGTAAAAGGCCAGCAGGGCCTCCTTGCCGGGGACGGGTTGCATGATGCCGCCGCGCTCCTCCAGTATCCCGCGTTTTTCCAGCGCGCGCAGGCCCTCGGTCACCGGATCGCCCTCCAGCATCAGGACTGCGCCGGCTGCCTCCAGCCGGGCGGTCATCGCCGCCACCGCCGCCGGCACATCGGCGCGTGCCACGCCCGGTGCGGCAGCGGCCACCAGCGGCACAGGCAGGATCGGCACCGCAGCGCCCACATGCTCCATCAAATGCCCTGCCAGCGCCTCGGGCCGTGCGCCATTGCCCGCAATCCATGCGCGCAGCGATATCGGCGCGCCGAACGCCACTGCTGCCGAACCAAAGCCCGGAAAGCGTCCCCGCAAAAGCCGCCAGAACATCCGCAAGACGAAGCCGCAGATCGACAGCACCCCGGCGCGAAACTTCCGCTCGCCCTTCGCCGCCGCCTCGACCAGCACCCGGTCCTCCAGCACGCGGTCATAGGCGATGCCGACGGGAACGAAGACCACGTCCCGCCCGATGGCGTCGAAATCCTGCACGATATAGCTGAGCAAGCCCACCTTCGGCACCTGCACGCGGCCATCCAATGACAGCCCGCCTTCGGGAAAGAACGCCTGCGTCACCCCCGCCTGCGCCGACATCTGCACATACCGCGCCAGCACCCGGCGATACAGCTGGTTGCGCGATCCGCGCCGGATGAAATACGCCCCCATCGCCCGGATCAGGCGGCTCAGGGGCCAGACCCGCGCCCATTCCCCCACCGCATAGGACAAGGCCGAGCGATCCGCGACCAGCCAGGTCACCAACACATAATCCATGTTGCTGCGGTGGTTCATGATGAAGATGACGGTGGCATTCCTGTCCACCACCTCGCGCCCCGGCGCATGGGGGGCGATGCGCACCTTGTAGAAAGACTGCGTCAGCCGCCGCGCAAAGCGGATGGCGAACCCGAAATAGACGGTGGCGGAGAAACTTGGAACGATCTCGCGCGCATAGGACCGCGCACGCTCGAAGGCGACATCCTCCCGCCCGCCCTCCTCATGCGCGTGATCGGCGATGGCGGCGGACACGGCGGGGTCGTGGACCAGCCGCAGGATCATGTCCTGCCGCCGCATCAGCTTGAAGGGTTGGATCGGCCGTTCAAGCCGTGTGTTCAGCTTCGCCACCACCCGTTCCATCCGCCGCCGCAGATACCAGCGGGCCGAAGGAACGAGCACCCGGTCCAGCGCCGCGATCGCGGCAAAAGCCAGCACGAGCACCAGCAGCCAGACAGGGAGTTCGACGGTCGAGGTCATGCGGGCACCTTAGGGGCGCCCGCAAGTTTCGGCAATCACGCGTGGATGGCGCCGGTGCCACAGGCCAGCGCAGCCTCGCGCACGGCCTCGCTATAGGTCGGGTGCGCGTGGCAGGTCAGCGCCAGATCCTGCGCGGATGCGCCGAATTCCATCGCAACGCAAACCTCGTGGATCAGATCGCCCGCGCCCGGCCCGATGATGTGGCAGCCAAGGATGCGGTCCGTCGCCTTGTCCGCGATCAGCTTCACGAAGCCCTCGGCCTGGAAGATCGCCTTGGCGCGCGCATTCCCCATGAAGGGGAACTTGCCGACCTTGTAGGCGCGACCCTCGGCCTTCAGCTGCTCTTCGGTCTTGCCGACCGATGCGACCTCGGGGGCGGTGTAGATGACGCCCGGGATGACGTCATAGTTCACATGGCCATGTTTCCCGGCAAGGATCTCGGCCACGGCCATGCCCTCATCCTCGGCCTTGTGGGCCAGCATCGGGCCGACGATCGCGTCACCGATGGCGTAGACGCCCTTCACGCTGGTCTGGAAATGCGCGTCGGTCTTGATTTGGCCGCGCTGTTCCATCTCGACGCCCAGCTCGGCCAGTCCCAGACCGTCGACGAAGGGCTTGCGTCCGGTGGAGACCAGAACCGTATCCGCCGTGATCGTTTCTTCCTTGTCGCCTTTCTTCAGCTTGTAGGTGACGGTGGCCTTGCCGCCATCGACCTTCACGCCCGAGACGGCAGCGCCGAGGATGAAATCGAAGCCCTGTTTCGCCAGGATCTTCTGGAAGCTCTTGGCAACCTCGGCATCCATGCCGGGGGTGATCGCGTCCAGATATTCGACGACCGTGACCTTCGCGCCCAGACGGCTATAGACCGAGCCCATCTCGAGCCCGATCACCCCCGCGCCGATCACGACGAGGCTTTCCGGAATCTTGTCCAGCGACAGCGCCCCGGTCGAGGTGACGACGGTCTTCTCGTCCACTTCGACGCCCGGCAGCGATGCGGGGACCGAGCCGGACGCGATGACGATGTTCTTCGCCTCGTGAACCTCGTCGCCGACCTTGACCTTGCCCGCCTCGGGGATCGAGCCCCAGCCTTTCAGCCAGGTCACCTTGTTCTTCTTGAACAGGAACTCGATGCCCTTGGTGTTACCGTCCACGACGTCCTGCTTGTAGGCCTTCATCTTCGACCAGTCGACTGTCGGGTTCGCGCCCATCAGGCCCATCTTCTCGAAGTTCTCGTGAACCTCGTGCAGGTGGTGGGTCGAGTTCAGCAGCGCCTTCGACGGGATGCAGCCGACGTTCAGGCAGGTGCCGCCCAGCGTCTCGCGACCTTCGACGCATGCGACCTTCAGGCCAAGCTGCGCGCAATGGATGGCGCAGACATAGCCCCCCGGCCCGCCGCCGATCACGATCACATCAAAGCTTGCCATTCGTCAGACTCCTTGGTCAGAAAAGGGCCGTCAGCACCATGACGATGGTTGCGACGAACCCGAACATGAAGATGATCGAACGCCAGGGCGTCCAACCGTAAGCATAGGCGGGGATGTAAAGCACCCTTGCCGCCAGATAGACCCATGCGGCAGTGGCCGTGATGACCCCCTGCGATCCGCTGGCCCAGACGGCCAGAACGGCGACGGCAAAGAAGAACAGGTTTTCGGCATGGTTGGCCTGCGCGCGGCGCAGCCGTCCCGTCATCACCGAATAGCCCGGCTCGCGGTCGCGGGGGGACAGGTTGTAATCCACCCCCGTGTCCTTGTTGGCCGAAGCCCCCGCCAGCCCGATGGCCGCGACGTTCAGCAGCGCCGAAAGGCACAGGACGGTGATCTCGGTCATGCCGTTTCCAGGAAATGCGGGGTCATGACGCCGCCGAAGGCCTGTTCCTTCGCCAGCCAGTCCTTCGCGCCCTTTACGTTATGCACATCCAGAAGCACGAAGGCCTTGCCGCCCTCGCCCTTCCATATCTGCATCTGGGTCAGGCCGGAATCGGCGCGATCCTCGGCATCGGCATCCCATGCCGATTTCCACGCGCCATAGTCGGGGGTGTCGATCTGGATCAGAAGCTGCATCGTATCCTCCTTGCAGGGCGCGGACCACCCGCACCCCGCGGGATCAACGTGAACCCGGCCCTTACAGGTCCATCAGCAGGCGGCGGGGATCTTCCAGCGCCTCTTTCACGCGAACGAGGAAGGTCACGGCGCCCTTGCCGTCCACGATCCGGTGGTCGTAGGACAGCGCCAGATACATCATCGGACGGATAACGATCTGACCGTTCACGACAACGGGCCGCTCCTGGATCTTGTGCATCCCGAGGATACCCGATTGCGGCGGGTTCAGGATCGGCGAGGACATCAGCGAGCCATAGACGCCACCGTTCGAGATGGTGAACGAGCCGCCCTGCATTTCAGCCATCGACAGCTTGCCGTCGCGGCCGCGGGCGCCCAGTTCCGCGATCTTCTTCTCGATCGCTGCAAAGCCCATCTGGTCGGCATCGCGCACGACCGGAACCACCAGACCCGACGGCGTGCCGACGGCCACGCCCATGTGGACGTAGTTCTTGTAGATAACGTCCGTGCCGTCGATCTCGGCATTGACGTCCGGGACCTCCTTCAGCGCGTGGCAGCAGGCTTTGACGAAGAAGGACATGAAGCCCAGCTTCACCTTGTGCTTCTTCTCGAACACATCCTTGTATTCGTTGCGCAGCGCCATGATGCCCGACATGTCCACCTCGTTATAGGTGGTCAGCATGGCGGCGGTGTTCTGCGCCTCCTTCAGGCGGCGGGCGATGGTCTGGCGCAGACGGGTCATCTTGACCCGCTCCTCGCGCGAGGCGTCGTCAGCCGCAACCGGCGCACGCGGCGCGGCAGCAGCGGTCGGAGCAGCCTTCGGCGCGTTCATCGCGGCCAGCACATCTTCCTTCATGATGCGGCCATCGCGGCCCGATCCTTGGACGGCATCGCGCGACAGGCCGGCCTCGGCCAGTGCCTTCTTGGCAGAGGGCGCGTCTTCCACGTCCTTGCCCGCCGGAGCCGGAGCGGCCTCTTTCGTCGCTTCGGCCTTCGGCGCGGCGGCCACGACCGATCCGTCGGTCGAGATCACGGCCAGTTTCGCGCCTGCCGGGACCGTGTCGCCTTCCTTGGCGATGATCTCGCCCAGAACGCCTGCGGCGGGGGACGGGACTTCGACAGAAACCTTGTCGGTTTCCAACTCGCACAGCATCTCGTCCTGCGCCACGGCGTCGCCGGGCTTCTTGAACCAGGTGGCGACCGTCGCCTCCGAGACGCTCTCGCCCAGGGCGGGGACCATCACATCGACCATCTTGCTCTCTCCTGCGCCGGTCCTGGCCGGCTCTTCCTTTTTCGGGGCGGGTGCGGAGGGCTTGCCAGCCCCCTCGCCGATCTGGGCCAGCAGCGCGTTCGCGCCGACGGTTTCGCCTTCGGCGGCGACGATCTCGGTCAGCGTGCCGGCGGCAGGGCTGGGAACCTCGACCGTCACCTTGTCGGTCTCCAGCTCGCACAGCATCTCGTCGACTTCGACGTGATCGCCCACCTTCTTGAACCAGGTGGCGACGGTCGCCTCGGATACGCTTTCGCCCAGTGTCGGAACTCTAACTTCAGTCGCCATCTCAGCTTCCTACCGTCAATGCGTCGTTGATGAGCGCTTCCTGCTCGGCCTTGTGGCGCGAGGCCAGACCCGTCGCAGGCGAGGCCGAAGCCGCACGGCCCGCATAGACGGCGCGCGAATGCTTCGCGCCGATGCGGGTCAACACCCATTCGATGTTCGGCTCGACAAAGGTCCAGCCGCCCTGGTTCTTCGGCTCTTCCTGGCACCAGACGATCTCCGCGTCCTTGAAACGGCCAAGTTCGCGCACCAGCGTCAGCGCCGGGAAGGGATAGAACTGCTCCAGCCGCAGCAGATAGACGTCGTCCAGGCCGCGCTTGTCGCGTTCCGCCAGCAGGTCGTAATAGACCTTGCCCGAACAGATGACGACGCGCTTGATATCGGCATCCGGGCGCAGGGTCAGGTCCGAATGGCCCTTTTCCGCATCGTCCCAAAGAACGCGGTGGAAAGTGGACCCGTCGGTGAAGTCCGCCGTGTCCGAGATGCACATCGGATGGCGCAGCAGCGATTTCGGCGTCATCAGCACCAGCGGCTTGCGGAAGGTCCGGTGCATCTGGCGGCGCAGGATGTGGAAGTAGTTCGCCGGGGTCGAGACGTTGGCGACGATCCAGTTGTCGTTGGCCGACATCTGCAGGAACCGTTCCAGACGCGCCGACGAATGCTCCGGCCCCTGCCCTTCATAGCCATGCGGCAGAAGCATCGTCAGGCCCGACATCCGCAGCCATTTCGATTCGCCCGAGTTGATGAACTGGTCGAACATGATCTGCGCACCGTTGGCGAAATCGCCGAACTGGGCTTCCCACATCACCAGCGCATTGGGTTCCGCCAGCGAATAGCCGTATTCGAAGCCCAGAACCGCATATTCCGACAGCATCGAATCGATCACCTCATACCGCGCCTGTCCTTCGCGGATGTGGTTCAGCGGGTAATACCGCTCCTCGGTGTTCTGATCGACCAGCCCCGAATGGCGCTGGCTGAACGTGCCGCGCGTGCAGTCCTGACCCGACAGGCGGACCGGGAACCCTTCGACTGCCAACGAACCGAAGGCCAGTGCCTCGGCCGTGGCCCAGTCGAAGCCCGTCCCGGTTTCGAACATCTTCTTCTTGCCTTCAAGAAGACGCGAAACGGTCTTGTGCAGTTCGAACCCTTCGGGCGCGCGGGTCAGCGCCGCGCCGACATCGGCCAGCGTCTCGGTCGAGATGGCGGTCGCGCCCGACTGGTATTCCTCGCCCTCGCGGTTCAGGTGCTTCCAGCGCCCGTCCAGCCAGTCGGCCTTGTTCGGCTTGAAGTCCTTCCCGGCCTCGAACTCCTCGTTCAGGCGGGACTGGAAGGCGGCCTTCATGTCCTCGATCTCGCCCTCGGGGATCAGGCCGTCCTTGACCAGACGTTCCGTGTAAAGCTGAAGCGTGGTCTTCTGCTTGCGGATCTTCTGATACATCGCCGGATTGGTGAACATCGGCTCGTCGCCTTCGTTGTGACCGAAGCGGCGATAGCAGAAGATGTCCAGAACAACGTCCTTGTGGAACTTCTGGCGGAATTCGGTCGCAACGCGCGCGGCATGGACCACGGCCTCGGGGTCGTCGCCGTTGACGTGGAAGATCGGCGCTTCGACCATCAGCGCGATGTCGGTGCAATAGGGCGAGGTGCGGCTGAAGGACGGCGCGGTCGTGAAGCCGATCTGGTTGTTCACGACGATATGGATCGTGCCGCCCGTGCGATGGCCACGGATGCCCGAAAGCTGGAAGCATTCCGCCACGACGCCCTGCCCGGCGAATGCGGCATCGCCATGCAGCAGGATCGGCAGGACCGCGCCGCGGGTTTCCTGGTCGTGAAGCTGGTCCTGTTTGGCGCGGACCTTGCCCAGCACCACCGGGTTCACGGCTTCAAGGTGCGAGGGGTTCGCCGTCAGCGAAAGGTGGACGGTGTTGCCGTCGAAGGAACGGTCCGACGAGGCGCCCAGGTGATACTTCACATCGCCCGAACCATCGACGTCATCGGGTTTGAAGCTGCCGCCCTGGAATTCGTTGAAGATCGCGCGATACGGCTTCTGCATCACGTTGGCCAGCACCGACAGGCGGCCCCGGTGCGGCATGCCGACGACCACATCCTTCACGCCCAGCTGACCGCCGCGCTTGATGATCTGCTCCATCGCCGGGATCAGGCTTTCGCCCCCGTCCAGCCCGAAACGCTTGGTCCCCATGTATTTCACATGCAGAAACTTCTCGAAGCCCTCGGCCTCGACCAGCTTGTTCAGGATGGCGCGGCGGCCTTCGCGGGTGAAGGCGATCTCCTTGCCGTAACCCTCGATCCGCTCTTTCAGCCATGCCGACTGTTCGGGATCGGAAATGTGCATGTATTGCAGCGCGAAGGTGCCGCAATAGGTGCGCTTCACCAGATCGAGGATCTGGCGGATCGACGCGACCTGCAGCCCCAGCACGTTGTCGATGAAGATCGGGCGGTCGAAATCGGCCTCGGTGAAGCCATAGGATTTCGGGTCGAGCTCCGGATGGTTCGCGTTGTCGCGCATCCCGAGCGGGTCGAGATCGGCGGCCAGATGCCCACGGATACGGTAGGCGCGGATCAGCATGATCGCGCGGATCGAATCCAACACCGCGCGCTGAACCTGCGCGTCAGAGATGGAGATCCCGGCCTCGGCGGCCTTGGCGGCGATCTTGTTTCCCGCGGCTTTCGCGTCCTTGGCGGGCGCTGCGACCGGCCATTCGCCCGTCAGCGCGGCGGTCAGGTCGTCGACAGGCATCGGCGGCCAGTCGGCGCGGGCCCAGCTGGGCCCCTCGGCGGCGCGTTTCGCGTCCTGATCGGATTCGCCAAGGGCGGCGAAGAACTCGGCCCACTGGGCATCGACGCTGCTGGGATCGGCGGCATGGCGCGCCTGAAGCTGGTCGATGTAATCGGCGTTGGCCCCGTCCATGAAGGCCGAGGCGTGAAATTGCTTGTTGGGGCTTTGTTCCGTCATGGCTGCACCTGACATGTGGATGCGCCGCCCCAAAACGGGGCGGCGCTTATGGGTTTACGCGCGACCGAGGGCTTTCATCACCGCCTCACCCAGATGGGCGGGGCTGTCGGCGACGACGATGCCGGCCTCCTTCATCGCGTTGATCTTGGATTCCGCATCGCCCTTGCCGCCTGCCACGATGGCACCGGCATGGCCCATGCGGCGGCCCGGAGGGGCCGTGCGGCCGGCGATGAAGCCCGCCGTCGGTTTCCAGCGGCCCTTCTGGCGCTGGTCTGCCAGGAACTGCGCGGCTTCTTCTTCGGCCGAACCACCGATTTCGCCGATCATGATCATCGCTTCGGTTTCCGGGTCCGACAGGAACATGTCGAGCACTTCGAGGTGCTCGGTCCCCTTGATCGGGTCGCCGCCGATACCAACCGCCGAGGATTGGCCGAGGCCGAGGTCGGACGTCTGTTTCACGGCCTCATACGTAAGCGTGCCCGAGCGCGAGACAACACCGATGGAGCCACGTTTGTGGATATGGCCCGGCATGATGCCGATCTTGCACGCGTCCGGCGTGATGACGCCGGGGCAGTTCGGCCCGATCAGACGCGAGTTCGAATTAAGCAGCGCGCGCTTGACCTTCATCATGTCCAGCACCGGGATGCCTTCGGTGATGCAGATGATCAGCTCGATATCCGCGTCGATGGCTTCCAGGATCGAGTCCGCTGCGAAGGGCGGCGGCACATAGATGACCGAAGCATTCGCGCCCGTCTTGGCGACAGCGTCATGGACGCTGTCGAAGACCGGCAGGCCCAGATGCTCCTGCCCGCCCTTGCCGGGGGTGACCCCGCCGACCATCTGCGTGCCGTAAGCGATCGCCTGTTCGGTGTGGAACGTCCCCTGCGAGCCGGTGATGCCCTGGCAGATGACTTTGGTGTTTTCGTTGACGAGAACGGCCATTGGATTACCCCTTCACCGCTTTGACGATTTTCTGGGCAGCATCCGACAGGTTGTCGCCAGCGATGACGTTCAGGCCGGAGTTCTGGATGATCTCCTTGCCCAGTTCGACGTTCGTGCCTTCCAGACGGACGACCAGCGGAACCTGAAGGCCCACTTCGCGCACGGCTGCCAGAACGCCCTCGGCGATGACGTCGCAGCGCATGATGCCGCCGAAGATGTTCACGAGGATGCCTTTGACGTTCGGATCCGAGGTGATGATCTTGAACGCTTCGGTCACTTTCTCTTTCGTGGCACCGCCGCCGACGTCAAGGAAGTTCGCGGGTTCAGCGCCATACAGCTTGATGATGTCCATCGTGGCCATCGCGAGGCCGGCGCCGTTGACCATGCAGCCGATCTCGCCGTCCAGCGCGATGTAGTTCAGGTCGAACTTCGACGCGGCCAGCTCTTTGGGGTCTTCCTCGGTCTCGTCGCGCAGGGCGGCGACGTCGGGGTGACGATAGATGGCGTTGCCGTCGAAGGACACTTTCGCGTCCAGAACCTTGATCTGGCCTTCCGGCGTCACGATCAGCGGGTTGATCTCCAGCATCTCCATGTCCTTCTCGATGAAGGCTTTATAGAGCAGCTTGACCAGCGCCACGCATTGCTTCTGCTGCGCGCCTTTCAGGCCCAGCGCGAAGGCGACCTTGCGGCCGTGGAAGTCCGACAGTCCCGAAGCCGGATCGACCGAGAAGCTGACGATCTTTTCCGGGGTATGGGCTGCGACTTCCTCGATGTCCATGCCGCCTTCGGTCGATGCGACGAAGGACACGCGCGACGTCTGACGGTCCACCAGCAGCGCCAGATACAGCTCGCGCTCGATGTCCGAACCCGCTTCGATATAGATGCGGTTCACCTGTTTCCCGGCAGGGCCGGTCTGGTGCGTGACCAGCGTGCGGCCCAGCATCTGCTTGGCCAGCGTCTCTGCTTCCTCGACCGATTTCGCAAGGCGAACGCCGCCCTTCTCACCAGCTTCGGGCTCTTTGAACTTGCCCTTGCCGCGGCCACCTGCGTGGATCTGCGACTTCACGACCCAGAGCGGGCCGTCCAGTTCGCCTGCAGCGGTCTTGGCCTCATCGGCCTTCAGCACGACGCGGCCGTCCGAAACCGGCGCGCCATAGCTGCGCAGAAGCGCCTTGGCCTGATATTCGTGGATGTTCATGGCATATGTCCCATGCTGGTGATTTGGGCCGTGGATGACACGGAAAACAGGCACGGTGAAACGAAATCTGAGTGAAATGCGCGGCATCCCGCAGAAAAGCCGGGTTTGTGATCACACGCTTGAAAACTGTGATCACAATGCTTTGCACCGCAGCATGGGATGCTGCACCTGCAAACGAAACAGGCGCAGCTTGCGCCGCGCCCGTTCCGAATCTCATGGCCGTGACATCAGGCCAGCGTAGGGTCGATCCCCTTGCAGGCGGCGACCAGGCCCTTCACGGCATCGACCGACTTGTCGAACATCGCCTGCTCATCCGCGTTCAGCTTGATGTCGACGATACGCTCGATCCCGTCCTTGCCGATGATGGTCGGAACGCCGACATACATCCCGTCCAGACCGAACTTGCCGTCCACATAGGCGGCGCAGGGCAGCAGACGCTTCTGGTCCTTGAGGTAGGCTTCCGCCATCTCGATCGCCGAGGTCGCGGGCGCATAGAAGGCCGAGCCGGTCTTCAGAAGGCCGACGATCTCTGCCCCGCCGTCACGGGTGCGCTGCACGATGGCGTCCAGCTTCTCCTGCGTGGTCCAGCCCATCTGCACCAGATCCGGCAGCGGCACGCCGCCGACGGTGGAATAGCGGGTCAGCGGAACCATCGTGTCGCCATGGCCGCCCAGAACGAAGGCGGTGACGTCGCGCATGGACACGTTGAACTCCAGCGACAGGAAGTGACGGAAACGCGCCGAATCCAGAACACCGGCCATGCCGACGACCTTGTTGTGCGGCAGACCCGAAAACTCGCGCAGCGCCCAGACCATCGCGTCCAGCGGGTTGGTGATGCAGATGACGAAAGCGTTGGGCGCATGGGCCTTGATGCCTTCGCCCACCGATTTCATGACCTTGAGGTTGATGCCCAGCAGGTCGTCGCGCGACATGCCCGGCTTACGCGGAACGCCGGCGGTCACGATGCAGACGTCTGCGCCCGCGATGTCTTCATAGCTGTTGGCGCCCTTCATCACGGCGTCGAAGCCTTCGGACGGGCCGGACTGGGCGATATCCAGCGCCTTGCCCTGCGGGGTGCCCTCGGCAATATCGAACAGGATCACGTCGCCGAGTTCCTTGATCGCGGCAAGATGGGCGAGCGTGCCGCCGATCTGACCGGCGCCGATCAGTGCAATCTTGGGTCTGGCCATGGAGTATCTCCCAAATCCGTTTGGCAATTGACGCAGGTAGGGCTAGCCCCTTGATCCGGAGGGCGCAAGCATCAAGCTGCGATGTTCGCGCTCACATCGGTATACGGTTGTATCCCGATCGGCTTGCTGCACATAACGAGGGCATGATGGACGGCACGGCTTTCTGGATACTCGCGGTAATCGCCTCGCTTTGCGTCGGTCTGTCGAAGGGCGGGCTGCCGGCGATGGGCGTGCTGGGCGTGCCGATCCTGTCGCTTGCCATCTCTCCGGTGACGGCGGCGGGGCTTCTGCTGCCCATCTTCTGCGTGTCGGACGTGTTCGGCCTTTATGCCTATCGCAAACATTACGACCGCCGCGTGATCCTGCTGATCTGCATCGGCGCAACGGCAGGGGTCGCCATCGGCGGGCTGACCGCGCATGTCGTGCCGGAATGGCTGGTGACGCTGCTGATCGGCCTGATCGGTGCGGTCTTCGCACTGAACCGCCTGATGCGGCCCGTGCTGGGCGAGGCGCGGCATGCAAGGACGGCGCCCGGCCTGTTCTGGGGCACGCTGACCGGATTCACCAGCTTCATCAGCCATGCGGGCGCACCGCCCTATCAGGTCTATGCAATGCCGCTGCGGATGCCCAAGGCGGTGTTCGCGGGCACGTCCACGATCATCTTTGCCTATGTGAACGCGATCAAACTGATTCCCTACTGGTTCCTCGGCCAGCTTTCGATGGAAAACCTTGCCGTCAGCGCATGGCTGGCGCTTCCTGCGATCGCGGCGGTGTTCATTGGCGTCTGGCTGGTGAAGGTGATCCCCGAACGGCTGTTCTTCCTGCTGGTGACGTGGGGGCTGCTGCTGATTTCCCTCCGCCTGATCTGGCAGGCGCTGGCATAGGAGAAGACGATGGAACGACCCCTGCGCTCGGTTCTCTATATCCCCGCATCGAACGTGCGGGCGCTGGATAAGGCGGCCACCCTGCCCTGCGATGCGATCATCTTTGATCTGGAGGATGCCGTCGCCCCGGACCGCAAGGCCGAAGCGCGCGGGATGCTGCTCAAGGCGCTGGAAGGCGATCACGGCCACCGCGCAAGGATCGTCCGCATCTCTGCCCCCGAGGATGCGCCGCATTTCGACTCGGTGGACGTGGATGCGATTCTGGTTCCGAAGGTGGACGCCCTGCAGCATCTGGACGTGCAGACCCGCCATCCGCTTTGGGCCATGATGGAGACGGCGCGGGGCGTGTTGAATGCGCCCCAGATTGCGGCCCATCCGCGCCTGACCGGAATGGTGATCGGGTCGAACGATCTGATCCGAGAGCTTCACGCCCACGACGTGCCGGGGCGCGAGCCGCTGCTGGCGAGCCTCGGGCAGTGCCTTCTGGCGGCGCGGGCGAACGGTCTGACGATCATCGACGGCGTCCACATCGCCTTTCGCGATCTGGATGCGTTGAAGGCCGAATGCAAGCAGGGGCGCGACATGGGCTTCGACGGCAAAAGCCTGATCCACCCCGCCCAGATCGACATCGCGAACGAGGTCTTCGCCCCCCGCCCCGAGGATGTGGACCTTGCCCGCCGCCAGATCGACGCGCACGAGGCCGCCCTGCGCCTTGGGCAGGCGGTTGCGGTTGTGGATGGCCGGATCGTCGAAAACCTGCATATCATCACCGCAAGGCGCACCCTTGCTTTGGCAGAGGCGATCGCCGCGATCTAGCAAGCTGAAAGGCAAGCCATGTTCCTTCTGATCCTCGGCGTGTTCCTGTGGTGGGGCGCGCATCTTGCGAAACGTCTGGCACCGGGGATCAGGGCGAAGCTGTCGCGCGGGGCGGTTGCGGGCCTGCTTGCGCTGTCGGTGCTGCTGATGGTGCTGGGCTATCGCGGTGCGGATTTCACCCATGTCTATGCGCCGTTGCCGGGAATCGGCCATCTGAACAACCTCGCGATGCTGGTCGCGGTGTTCCTGTTCGGGGTCGGCGGCACCAAGGGCGCACTCTATACCCGGATGCGGCACCCGATGCTGTGGGGCACGGTGATCTGGTCGGTCGCGCATTTGCTGGTGAATGGCGATCTCGCCTCGCTGGTGCTGTTCGGCGGCATCGGGTTCTGGGCGCTGGTGGAAATGGCGGTCATCAACCGCACGCCATGGGACCGTCCGACCGCCGGACGCGGCGCGAGGGGTGATGCGATGAACCTTGTCGGCACGCTGGCCCTTTACGCGGTCATCGCCGGGGTCCACATCTTGCTGGGCCACAATCCATTTCTGGGAACCTACGGATGAAACTCTACCGACTGCTGACCGAGGACGACACCGCCGCCTTCTGCCACAAGGTCACCGCCGCACTGAACAAGGGGTGGGAGCTTTACGGCAGCCCGACCTATTCCTTCGACGCAGCCAAGGGCATCATGCGCTGCGGACAGGCCGTGACCAAAGAGGTCCCCGGCATCTATACCCCCGAGACAAAGCTGAGCGAACACTGACGGATTTCGTGATCACACGTCCGAAAAATGTGATCACGAATGTCGTTTTTCGTGCATGTGACGTTGAAATGACGTGCGGCAATGCGTGACTCCGCCGCAGGATCGTCTATGAAAGGGCAGCAAAACCGGCCAGCCCGCCACCCCATGCGGGTGCGCAAGCGAGATGAAGGACAAGATCATGGCTGAAGCGAAACGGGTTCAGCGGCCCCTTTCCCCCCACCTGCAGATCTATCGCCCGCAACTGACTTCCATCACCTCGATCCTGATGCGGATCACCGGCAATGCGATGGCTGTCGCCGTGATGATGATCGTGTGGTGGCTGGTCGCCGCAGCGGTGGGCGAAGATGCGTTCGAAACGGCGGATGGTTTCGTGACCTCGTGGTTCGGCAATCTGGTGCTGACGCTGTCGCTTCTGGGCATCTGGTATCACTTCCTTGGCGGGATCCGGCACCTTATCTGGCTTTCGGGCCGCTGCCTCGAGATCGAGACCGCCGAACGTCTGGGCATGGCCTGCCTGATCGGCGCGCCGGTGCTGACCCTGCTGACCCTTCTGCTGATCTGAGGAGCGAGCGATGCGCTATCTGACCGATTACAAACGCGCGGCCGGCCTCGGTTCGGCCCATGGCGGCACGCATCACCTGTGGCACATGCAGCTGTCCTCGGCGGCGCTGGTCATTCTGGTCCCGCTGTTCATCTTCACCTTCGGCAGCATCCTCGGGTCCAGCCACGAGGATGTGCTGGACTACTACTCCCGCCCGATTCCGGCGGTCATCGCCGGGCTGACGCTGGTGGTCGGACTGCTCCACTTCTACAGCGGTGCGCAGATCCTGATCGAGGATTACTCCAAGGGTCTGACCCGCCGGGTGCTAATCCTGGTCGCGGCGATCTTCAGCTATACCAGCATCGCGCTCGGGCTGTTCGCCCTCGTGAAACTGGCGCTTCAAGGATAAGACGATGGCAGCTTACGATTACGAGACGCATGACTATGACGTCGTGGTGGTTGGGGCCGGCGGTGCCGGTCTGCGCGCGACGCTGGGCATGGCAGAACAGGGCCTGCGCACGGCCTGCGTGACCAAGGTCTTCCCGACCCGGTCGCACACCGTCGCGGCACAGGGCGGCATCGCGGCCTCGCTTTCCAACATGGGCCCGGACAGCTGGCAGTGGCACATGTACGACACCGTCAAGGGGTCGGACTGGCTGGGCGACACCGACGCGATGGAATACCTTGCGCGCGAGGCCCCCAAGGCGGTCTACGAGCTGGAGCATTACGGCGTTCCCTTCTCGCGCACCGAGGAAGGCAAGATCTACCAGCGTCCCTTCGGCGGTCACACCACCGAATACGGCGAAGGCCCCCCGGTGCAGCGCACCTGCGCCGCCGCCGACCGAACCGGCCACGCGATCCTGCACACGCTCTATGGACAAAGCCTGAAGAACAAGGCCGAGTTCTACATCGAATATTTCGCGCTGGACCTCATCATCACCGACGGTCGCTGCACCGGCGTCGTCGCGTGGAAGCTCGATGACGGCACGATGCATGTCTTCAACGCCAAGATGGTGGTGCTGGCGACGGGCGGCTATGGCCGCGCCTATTTCAGCGCGACCTCGGCCCATACCTGCACCGGCGACGGTGGCGGGATGGTCGCACGCGCGGGCCTGCCGCTTCAGGACATGGAATTCGTGCAGTTCCACCCGACCGGCATCTACGGCTCGGGCTGCCTCATCACCGAGGGCGCGCGCGGCGAAGGCGGCTACCTGACCAACTCGGAAGGCGAGCGGTTCATGGAACGCTATGCCCCGACCTACAAGGATCTGGCGTCGCGCGACGTGGTTTCGCGCTGCATGACGATGGAGATCCGCGAAGGCCGCGGCGTGGGCGAGCACAAGGACCACATCCACCTGCACCTGAACCACCTGCCGCCGGAAACGCTGCATGAACGTCTGCCGGGCATCTCCGAATCGGCACGCATCTTCGCAGGTGTCGATCTGACGAAGGAGCCGATCCCGGTTTTGCCGACCGTCCATTACAACATGGGCGGCATCCCGACGAACTACTGGGGCGAGGTTCTGAACCCGACGCCGGGCAATCCGGATGCGATCTTCCCCGGCCTGATGGCCGTGGGCGAGGCGGGTTGCGCTTCGGTCCATGGTGCGAACCGCCTGGGCTCGAACTCGTTGATCGACCTTGTGGTGTTCGGGCGCGCTGCGGCGATCAAGGCTGCCGAAGTCGTCGATCCCAAGCTGCGCAACGATCCGGTCAACAAGCCCGCCGTCGATGCGATCTTCGCGCGGTTTGACGCCGTGCGCTATGCCGACGGCCGCATCCCGACCGCCGAGCTGCGGCTGGAAATGCAGCGCACCATGCAGGCCGACGCCGCCGTGTTCCGCACCGACAAGACGCTGGCCGAAGGCGTCGAGAAGATGAAGGTCATCGCGGGCAAGATGGGCGATCTGAAGGTTTCGGACCGCAGCCTGACCTGGAACTCGGACCTGATGGAAACGCTGGAGCTTGGCAACCTGATGCCCAACGCGCTGGCGACCGTCGTGGCGGCCGAGGCGCGCAAGGAATCCCGCGGTGCCCACGCACACGAGGATTATCCGAACCGCGACGACGAAAACTGGCGCGTCCACAGCCTTGCGCTGGTCGATGGGGCCGATGTCACGCTGACCACGCGTCCGGTGCATCTGGACCCGCTGACCAAATACGAAGACGGTGGGATCGACCTGAAGAAAATCGCACCCAAAGCGCGGGTCTACTGATGCGTTGGGTGCTTCCCCTTCTGCTGCTGGCCGGTTGCGCACAGGTCGCCGACAATGTCGCGCGGCGTTCGGCGCGGTCGGTCGTGCTGCCGGTGGTGTCGCAATACATGCCTTCGGGTCCGGCGCAGCTGGCCACCGATTGCGTGCTGAACAACGCAAATGCCGGGGAAATCTCGACGCTGGCGCGCGACATCGGCACGCGGGCCGGAACGACCACCGTTCAGACCGTGGCGACCATCGCCCTGCGGCCCGGCACGATGCAGTGCCTGTCCTCGCAGGGGCTGCCGATGCTTGGCGGGGTCACCTACTGATGCGCTGGCTCGCTCCTCTTCTGCTGCTGGTGGCCTGCGGGCCGATCCCGCTGGAGGATGCGGAGCGCGCCTGCCTGCGCCGGGCCGAGCTTGCCGAACGCCCGCGCGGGCATATCGCAATCGGCACGGGCAGCCTCGGCACCTATACCGATCTCGAGGTTTCGGCCTCGTCCGACTACTTCATGGGACGCGACCCGGCGGCTGTCTACAACGCCTGCGTCTACCAGAAATCCGGCGGCGAGATGCCATCCCGCCCGCTTTACGATCGCCCTGACTGGAGGGGATAATCATGGTTCAGCTTACTCTGCCAAAGAACTCGAAGATCCGCACCGGGAAGACCTGGCCGAAGCCCGAGGGCAAGAACATCCGCAAGTTCCAGATCTATCGCTGGAGCCCCGATGACGGGCAGAACCCGCGCGTCGACACCTATTTCCTCGACATGGACAAGTGCGGCCCGATGGTTCTGGACGCGCTCATCAAGATCAAGAACGAGGTCGATCCGACCCTGACCTTCCGCCGCTCCTGCCGCGAGGGGATCTGCGGCTCCTGCGCGATGAACATCGACGGGATCAACACGCTGGCCTGCATCTATGGCCTGGACGAAATCAAGGGCGACGTGAAAATCTATCCGCTGCCGCATATGGAAGTCATCAAGGACCTGATTCCGGACCTGACCCATTTCTATGCCCAGCACGCGTCCATCATGCCGTGGCTGGAGACGAAGACCAACCGCCCCGCGAAAGAATGGCGCCAGTCGATCGAGGATCGCAAGAAGCTCGACGGTCTTTATGAATGTGTGATGTGCGCGTCCTGCTCGACCTCCTGCCCCAGCTACTGGTGGAACCAGGATCGCTATCTGGGACCGGCGGCGCTTCTGCACGCCTATCGCTGGATCATCGATTCGCGCGACGAGGCGACGGGCGAGCGTCTGGACGATCTGGAAGATCCGTTCAAACTCTATCGCTGCCACACGATCATGAACTGCGCCAAGACCTGCCCCAAGGGTCTGAACCCGGCGAAAGCCATCGCCGAGATCAAGAAGATGATGGTCGAACGGGTGGTCTGATCACCCCCGGCGGGCGGCGTCGATCGCCGCCACGTCGATCTTTTTCATGGTCATCATGGCCGCAAAGGCGCGGCGGGCTTCGTCCCCGCCGGCCGCCAGCGCCTCGGTCAGCGTCCTCGGCGTGATCTGCCAGGAAATCCCCCAGCGGTCCTTGCACCAGCCGCACTCGCTTTCCCGGCCGTGATTTCCGACGATGGCATTCCAGTATCGGTCGGTTTCCTGCTGATCCTCGGTCGCGATCTGGAACGAGAATGCCTCGTTATGGGTGAAATCCGGCCCGCCGTTCAGCCCCATGCAGGGCACGCCGGCAACGGTGAAATGAACGGTCAGCACGTCTCCCCTCCTGCCCGATGGATAGTCCGAAGGCGCGCGGTGCAGCGAGTCCATCCGGCTGTCCGGAAAGACCGAGACATAGAAGTTGGCGGCCTCCTCGGCTTCCTTGTCGAACCAGAGGCAGACGGTGTTCTTGGCGATCATGGCACTTCCTCCCGGTGATGGATGGGGCACTTCGGCCCGCTGCGATCCTGTCCGAACAGGTATGCGGCCCTCTGTTCGGCGGCGATTCCACCACCATCCGGGCAGAGTGCGGCAGGCAACGCGTTTCCAGAACCTCGAACCCCGTTCAGGCTATCACGCCGGCGCGATTCCCCCCACCGGAATGACATCCACCGCCTGCCGCGTCCTTTGGCTGCCCGAAATGCGCAGCACCCCGGCCACCGGGGCCACATCGCCATAATCGCGGCCATAGGCGACGGCGATGTGATCCTGCGCGGCAAAGCAGTCGTTGGTCGGGTCGAACTCCACCCAGCCTTCCGCCGCGCCGCACCATGCGCGCACCCAGGCGTGCATCGCGTCCGCCCCCTCCAGCCGCGCCTGTCCCGGTGGGGGCAGCGTGCGCAGGAACCCCGAGACATAGCCCGCCGGAATTCCCAGCCCCCGCAGCCCTGCGATCATGATCTGGGCGAAATCCTGACAGACCCCCCGCCGCGCCTCAAAGGACACGGCGGGCGAAGTGTCCACCGTCGTCGCCCGCGGGTCGAACTGCATATCGCGGTAAAGCGCATGGCCTAAGCCCTCGACCACCGCGCGGACCGATCCTCCCTGCTGCGCGGCATAGGCGGTGATCGCATTAACCGCCGCGATCCGGGGCGAGTCCGCGATGAAATGCAAGGGCGAGTCCGGCCCCAGATCCCGCCAGCCCGCCAGCTCCGCCGCCAGCGCCTCCAGCGGCGGTGAGGTGTCGATCCCCGGCCCCATTGCTAGGCGTTCGACCAGCGCCGCGCCGGTGAAGACGATGCGCGAATGGTCCGCCGCAAGCGCGATGGTGGTGGCGGCATTGCCGAAGAAATCCCGGAACTCGGCCCGTTCCGACGGGCGGGGGCTGATCGCGAGCGAGCTTTGCCGCACGGTCTGCACGCCCGGTATCTGCGCCGGAAGCAACCGCAGCAGGTGCCGCCCGCCCATTGCCGGGCTGTCATAGTCATAGGTGATCGAAAGCCGGACCTGATACAGCATCAGCGCAGATAAGCCTCCGTCAGAAGATCGGACAGCGACCAGATGCGGTCGCGCAGATCCCAGAGCGCGGCACTGTCCAGCGCCTCCGGCACCTCTGTCGCAAGGCGGGTATGGGCGCGCAGAACGGCCCGGCGCAGCGGGTCGATGCGTTCGGCTTCGGGCAGAAGCGCGACCTGTTCGCGGATGCCGTCCAGCTGGAACATCACCGCGCGGGGGTTCGCCCCGTCCAGCGCAAGAAGGTCGATCACGCTTTCGCGCCGCGTGGCGGGCGTCCGGGCGCGGTGCGCCATGACGCTGTCGCCCACCTCGATCGCAAGGTCCAGCGCGCCCTCGGGGGCCGCAGGGTCCGCCAGCACGGCCAGCACCGACGCCATCCCCGCCGCCCGTTCGTGAAACCGCCCCAGTTCCAGAAACCGCCAGCCGGTGAAGCGATACATGTTCTCCTGAACCAGCCCGGAAAACCCCGTCAGCTTGCGCAGCAGCGTGGACAGCGCCCGCGCCGCATCGTCGCCGGGGGCCACCTTCTGCGACAGGCTGCGCATGGTCCGGTCCAGATCGGTGAGCGCCGACCAGCCATCCGGGGAAAGCCTGTCGCGCAACTGTCCCGCCGCGCGCAGCGACGGCGCGATCAGCCCGCCCGGAATGCCACGTTCGGGCGCTAGCCCCGCCAGAAGCGGGTCCATCGCGGCCAGAAGCGGCGCGCGACGGTCCCCCATCTCGGCCAGGCGGACGTTCCATGCGCGCAGCAGGCGCATCGTCCCCTCGGCCCGCTCGACATAGCGGCCAAGCCAGAAAAGGTTGTCGGCGGCGCGCGTCGGCAGCACCGGCGGGACCGACCGGACATAGGGCGCGCCCAGCGGCATCATCGTATCCGCCGGCACCCGCCCCGCCGACATCACCCAGACATCCGCCGCCGCCCCGCCCTTCTGCATGGCAATGGCGGCGGTGTCGGCTGTCCGCCCGATCCGCGCGAACCCGCCCGGCATCGCGCGCCAGCCGTCCGGCGTGCGGACCAGAAAGACCCGCAGGCTCATCGGGCGCGGCACCAGCGCACCGTCGATAAAGGCGGGGGTCGTCGAAAACCGCACCGGCTCCTGCCCGGCCAGCATCATGGGATCGCCGCCCTGCACCGACGGATCGTCGAAGGGCTGGCGCGTGGACAGCGCGGGCGAGATGACCAGAGGCTCCGCAGGTCGCCCTTCGCCGAACCACCATGTCCTGACGTTCGGCAGGATCAGGTCCTGTCCCAAGGCCTTGGCGATGCGCGGCAGGAACGCCATCAGCGCCCGCGTCTCCAGCACGCCCGATCCAAGCGCGTTGACCATCGTGAACGAGCCCTGGCGCAGCGCCTCGACCATCCCCGGCGTGCCAAGGCGCGATCCGGCCTCCAGTTCCAGCGGGTCGGCCCAGGCGCCGTCCATCCGCCGCCACAGCGTCGTGATCGGCTTCAACCCGGACACGGTGCGCACCATCAGCCGCCCGCCGCTGACCGTCAGATCCTCGCCCTGAAGCAGCATCAACCCCAGATATCGCGCGATATAGGCATGTTCGTAATAGGTATCGGTCAGCGGTCCGGGCGTCAGGATCGCAGCATTCCCCTCCATCGCGTCCCGAAAGCTGCGGAAGAACCCGGCAAGGCGGTGGACATGCGCCTCGGCATAGAATTCCGAGAAGGTCCGTGCGGTTGCGACGCGGTTTTCCAGCGCGAACCCCGCGCCGGACGGGGCCTGCGTCCGGTCGCCCAGCACCCACCAGCCGCCATCCGCCGCTCGCCCCACCTCGAAGGCCAGCAGATGCAGGTGATGCCCGCCGCGCGGCGCGACGCCCACCATCGGGCGCAGCCATTCGGGGCTTTGCGCAATCAGACCAGCGGGGATATGCCCATCCGCCACCAGACGCGCGGGGCCGTAAAGGTCGGCCATCACCGATTCGAGCAGGTCGGCCCGCTGCGCCAGACCCGCCGCCAGCGCGTCCCAGTCGCTTTCGTCGACTAGAACGGGCACATGGCTCAGCGGCCAGTCCCGCTCGTCCGATCCGGCGCCGTCATATTGCCGAAAGAACACGCCCGCATCGCGCAGATACTGATCGCCCCGCGCGAAACGCTGCGCCCGTTCGTCGGGCGAAAGCGCGGCCAGATGCCGGGCGAAACCGCGCCACAGGGGGCGGACCTTGCCCCCTTCCATCATCTCGTCCCGCACGCCGGGAAACGGGCGATACCCGGCAAGCAGATCGCTCAAAGCCCGCCCCTGCGCCGCAGGTCCAGCGTCAGCGGAAATTCGGGATGGGCGCGTTCGGGCGGCGGGCTGAACCGCCCAGGTGTATGGCCATGCGGGGCGAAGCGGGCAAGGCGGCGGGCCTCGGCCTCGTTCCCATTCACGGGGAAGGTGTCGTAGTTGCGCCCGCCCGGATGCGCGACGTGATAGGTGCAGCCGCCAAGGCTGCGCCCCGACCAGCGGTCATGGATGTCGAACGTCAGCGGCGCATCCACGCCCAGCACCGGATGCAGCGCCGAGGCGGGCTGCCACGCCTTGAACCGCACCCCCGCGACCGACACGCCCGCCACGCCCGATGGCGCAAGCGGGACCAGCCGCCCGTTGCAGGTCACCGCGTGGCGCGAAGGGTCCAGCGTCGTCAGCTTGACCTGCAACCGCTCGGTCGAGCTGTCGGTATAGCGCACCGTGCCGCCGATCGCCCCGGTTTCGCCCAGCACATGCCACGGCTCCAACGCTTGCCGGATTTCCAGATGCACGCCCTGCGTCTCCACCTCGCCGCAGAAGGGGAAGCGGAACTCGGCCTGCGCCTCGAACCAGTCGGCGCGCAGGGGAAAGCCCGCCTGCGCCAGATCGGTCAGCACATCGCGGAAATCAGTCCAGACGTAGTGCGGCAGCATGAAGCGGTCGTGCAGCGTGGTGCCCCAGCGGGTCAGATCGCCCTGCAACGGGTCGTGCCAGCACCGCGCGATGATGGCGCGGATCAGAAGCTGCTGCGCCAAGGACATGCGCGGATCGGGCGGCATCTCGAAGCCCCGGAACTCGACCAGACCAAGCCGCCCGGTGGGCCCGTCGGGGGAATAGAGCTTGTCGATGCAGATCTCGGCCCGGTGGGTGTTCCCGGTCACGTCCGTCAGCAGGTTCCGCAGCAGCCGGTCGGTCAGCCATGGAAAGACGGGCCGTTCGCGCGTGATCTGGTCCAGCGCGATCTCCAGCTCGTAAAGGCTGTCATGCCGCGCCTCGTCGATGCGGGGGGCCTGGCTGGTCGGGCCGATGAACAGCCCGGAAAACAGATAGGACAGGCTCGGATGCCGGTTCCAGTAAAGGATCAGGCTTTTCAGCAGGTCCGGGCGGCGTAGGAAGGGGCTGTCAGCCACAGTCTCGCCGCCCACGACGACATGGTTGCCGCCGCCCGTGCCGGTATGCCTGCCGTCCAGCATGAACTTCTCGGCCCCCAGACGGCACTGGCGGGCATCCTCATAGACGCCGTTGGTGATCGCCACGCAATCGTCCCAGCCGTGCGCGGGGTGGATGTTCACCTCGATCACGCCGGGATCGGGGGCGACGCGGATCACGTTCAACCGCGCGTCCTGCGGCGGGGCATAGCCTTCGACGTGGATGGGCAGACCGATGCGCTTTGCCGCAGCCTCGGCCGCGCGCAGCAGGTCGAGGTAATCTTCCAGCATCGTCGTCGGCGGCATGAACACGCAAAGCCGCCCGTTCCGCGCCTCGACCGACAGGGCGGTGCGGACAGCGCCCTGAACCTCGACCTGCGCGACCTGCGGCTGCGATGGGGTGGACACGAAACTGGCCAGCGCCTGCGTGCGCCGACCGCCCGAGGGCGGCGGGGCGGTCGGCAGCGGCGGCTGCGTCACCGAGGTATCGACCGGATTGATGTATGGATATTCCGACGGCGGCACATGCGGCAGCGCATCCAGCGGCAGGCGATACCCCACCGCCGAATCCCCCGGCACAAGGAACATATGCCCCCGCCGCAGCGCCCAGCGTTCCGACCGCCAAGCCCGCTTCGCCTTTGCCTGCCACGCCTGCACCGGCAGCACGAAGCCCGCCGGAACGGTCAGGCCGCGGTTGAAAACGGTGGCGATGCGGTGCCGCGCCTCGGGGTCGTCCAGCCTGCTGTCCTCGGGGGTGACGTTGCCGGGCAGACGCTGTTCGCGCAGCAGCCATTCGGCGGGGTCCTCGAAGGCCGGGATCACGTTTTCCTCGGGCAGCTCCAGTTCTGCGGCGATCTCGCGCAGCAGTTCCTGCGCCTCCAGCGGGCCGGCGGTGGACGCGCCTTCGGACGCGATCAGCGCCGGGTCGTGCCAGACCGGATGCCCGTCCTTGCGCCAGTAAAGCGAGAAGCTCCAGCGCGGCAACGTCTCGCCCGGATACCATTTGCCCTGCCCGTAATGCAGAAAGCCGCCGGGGGCGAAACGGTCTCGCAGGCGGCGGATCAACGTGTCAGCAAAGCCGCGCTTCGTCGGGCCGGTCGCGCCGGTATTCCACTCCGCCGCCTCGAAATCGTCGATCGACACGAAGGTCGGCTCGCCCCCCATCGTCAGCCGCACATCGCCCGCCCGAAGGGATGCGTCCACCTTACGGCCCAGCGCGTCCAGTTCCGCCCATGCCTCGTCGCTGAAGGGCTTGGTGATGCGCGGATGTTCGGCCACACGGTCCACGCGCATGTCGAAATCGAAGCTGACCTCGGGCGTGCCCGCCGCCGAAAACCCGCCCGAGATCGGGGCCGCGTTGCGGTAATGCGGCGTCGCGGCCAACGGGATGTGGCTTTCCCCCGCCAGCAGCCCCGATGTCGCGTCCAGCCCGATCCAGCCCGCGCCGGGCAGATAAACCTCGGCCCAGGCGTGAAGGTCGGTGAAATCCACCTCGGTCCCCGATGGGCCGTCCAGCGCCGCAAGGTCGGGTTTCAACTGGATCAGGTATCCCGACACGAAACGCGCGGCCAATCCCAGATGCCGCAGCACCTGAACCAGCAGCCACGCCGAATCGCGGCACGATCCCTGCCCCGAGGCCAGCGTCTGCTCGGGGTCCTGCACGCCCGGCTCCATACGGATGACATAGCCGACCCCGGACGCGATCCGCGCATTCAGGTTCACGACGAAATCCACCGTCCGGACAGCATCACGCGGGATGCTGTCCAGAAACGCCCGGAGCAGCGGTCCGGCAGGTTCCGGCTTGCTGTAGATGGACAGATCCGCCGCGATATCGGCGGGATAGGCGAAGGGCCAGACCTCGGCGCTTTCCTCGACGAAGAAGTCGAACGGGTTGTAGACAGCCATGTCCGCGATCAGATCGACCTCGATCTTCAACTCCGTCACCGGCTCGGGGAAGACGAAGCGGGCCAGCCAGTTGCCATAGGGGTCCTGCTGGTGGTTCACGAAATGCCCCGCCGGGCTGACCTTCAGCGAATGGGCCAGAACTTTGGTGCGCGAATGGGGCGCAGGGCGCAGGCGGATCACCTGCGGGCCAAGCATCACCGGGCGGTCGTATCGGTAATGGGTCAGGTGGTGGATACTGGCCTTGATCGACATCGTCGCCCCGCTGCAATTCCCGGTCAGGCTTTCACAGATCGGCGCGGGGCAACAACATCTTTCGCGAAGGCCCCGCATCCTTTGCGGGCATCTGCCCAAGGTTCAGGCAGCTTCGGCCAGCGGAAGAACCACGCGGACGGTGGTTCCCCGCTCCGGCACGGTGTCCAGCGCGATGCTTCCATCCATCATCTCGACCAATCCGCGCACAATGGACATGCCAAGCCCGGTGCCCCCGAACCGCCTTGTGGTCGATCCGTCCGCCTGCTCGAACTCTTCGAATATGCGGGCCGCCTGTTCGCCTGTCATGCCGATGCCGGTATCGGCCACCTCGATCACCAGCGGGCCGCCCGGCGGGCAGGCGAAGGTGACGGAAACTTCCCCCTCCTCGGTGAATTTCACGGCGTTCGACACGAGGTTCTGCATGATCTGCATCACGCGCTGCGCATCGCCCAGCCGGGGACGGTCCGCCGCGCCCGAAGTGAAGACGTCGAAGCCCAGCCCCTTCGCTTCGGCCCGGTGGATGTGCAGTTCTTCGACCCGGGCGGCAAGGGCGTCGGGGCGGAAGGGTTCAATGTTCAAGGGCAGCTTGCCCGCCTCTATCTTGGACATGTCCAGAAGATCGTTCAGGATGTTCAGCAGCATTTCGCCCGAACGGCGGATCGTGTCCAGCTTGCGGCGGTGGTCGGGGTCGGAGACGCTGCGATCCAGAAGATCGGCCATGCCCAGCACGCCGTTCAGGGGGGTGCGGATCTCATGGCTCATGTTGGCAAGGAACCGCGACTTGGCGCGGCTGGCCGCTTCGGCCCTTTCGACGGCGGCGCGCAGGTCTTCCTCGGCGGCATAGGTTTCGGTGATGTCGTCCAGCGACACCACGATCTTTGCTTCCATCCCCGGATTGTTCAGCGGCGCCACGTTGCAGGAGATGACACGCCGCGCGCCGTCCGGCCGCACGAAGGACGAACGATGCGCGCGGATCTTGCGCCCTTCGGCCAGGGCCTTGTTCAACTGGTCGATGGTGATGAAATCCCTGCCATCGTCGATATGCACCACCTCCAGGATCGGATCGCTGTAGCTGAGCGCGCGAAGCTCCGGCAGGGTCGCCTGCATGATGCGTTCCGCCTCGCGGTTGGCAAAGACGACGCGCCCGCCTGCATCCATCGCGACGATTCCCGACATGGAGGTTTCCATCAGTGTCGAAAGATAGTCCCGTTCGGCCAGAAGTGCGGCGGTCAGATATCGCCGCTCGGTCACGTCGATCATCGACAGGACCCAGCCCATGCGGGCGCGCGAATGATCCAGCGGCTTTTCGATGGGCGTGATGCGCAGGTCGAAATGGCGCATGTCGACCTGCATCGCCCGCCCGTTGATCGCCCCCTTGCGCTGCATCACATCTGCGACGCAGGGGCCAAGGACGCGCACGGCGGTCACGTCGCCGCCCACCGGGGGCAGGTCGGCGAACATGCGCTGCGCCTCGGGGTTGGCCCCGGCAAGGCAGCCATGCACGTCGATCACCACGATCGGATCCGAGGTGTTGTAGAACAGAAGATCCTTGGCGATGGCGTTTATGTCCATCATCTGGTTGTTCAGGACCATCCACGCGATGATCATCAGGCTGGTGGCGAACAGGAACGGCGTCGGGTCCACGCCATAGATGGTGAAGCCCCCCGCCAGATAGGCGACGTTTCCCGCCACCGGCAGCGCCGTGATCGACAGCATCGCCAGAAAGAAGGCCCGATACCGCCGATGCGCGCGCATGGCCCCGGCGACCGCGACCAGCACCCCCGCCCCGAGGAAGGCATAGCTGGAGGCGCAGGCGATATAGAACAGCACCCCATAGGAATAGATCGCCGAGATGCGCCCGTTCGCCAGCCCAAGCCGCGTGTCGGCGGTATAGAAGGCCTGATGCCAACCATTCGTCGACACCGCCACGGCGACCAGAAGCGGCGCGCCGATCAGCACCGCGCGGCGCCATCCCGGCTTGCGCGCCGGCTCGCCGAAGGCGTAATCGGCCAGAAACATCGCCCATGTCATCGGAACCAGCTGGATCGCGGGCCACGAAGCCTTGGCCCAGAACATCTTGCAATCGAGCATGACCGACATCAGCTCCATCGCCGATGTGCCCAGCCAGAAGATGGAGGTGACCATCCCGATGACGAAGTATTCCTTGCCGAAGAAATAGGGCTGGCTGCGGACCACGCGGACCAGCGCAAGCTGCCCCATCATGATCGCCAGCGTCAGCACCACCGGCGCATCGGGGGGCGAAAGCGTCAGGCAGGCCATCATCCCAGAAGACCGCGCACGCGCAGGATCAGATCCTCGTGACGCAGGGGCTTGGCAAGATGCCCGTCGAAGCCGCCCGCCAGATATTCCTCGATCTGATGCGCCATCGCGTTGGCGGTGACAGCCAGCGCCGGCGTCCGGCACCCCGAGGCGCGGATCGCCTCCAGCGCCTCGCCGCCCTCCATCCCGGGCATGGCGATATCCAGAAGCAGCAGATCATATTCCCGCTCCAACGCCATCGTGACGGCGGAACGGCCGCTGTCGGCCGCGTCCACCTGCGCGCCTGCGCCTGTCAGCATCTCGGTCAGGATGAGCCGATTCGTGGCACTGTCATCCGCCACGAGAAAGCGGCGTCCCCGAAGCCGCAGGTCGGGCGGCAGCGCCTCGTGCGGGACCTCGTCCGCCATCGGTTCGGCAAAGGGCAGGATCAGACGCAGCACTGTCCCCTTCCGCTCTGCCGTGCCGCCAAGCGCAGCGATCTCGGGCGGGGCGTCGATATCGGTCTGCACCTCGGCCACCAGCGGTTGGCCCGTCCGCGCGGTCAGCTTGACCGGGCCCGCCGCCAGCAGAAGCGTCAGCAGCCGCGCGAAGGCCTGCGCGTCGCCGATCCGCGAAGCCTCGCAGCCGAGGCTGACGCGCAGCCGACCTTCGCCGCCCGCGACCTGTCGGGCGATGACAGCCGGGCTGAAGGGGCGCATGGGCAAAGCGTTCGGCATCGGGCGGATTCTTCCTGGGCTGCATCATGGTGCAGCCCATCTCTTACCGCGCTGTAAACCCGCCGCCAATAAAAACGCCGCCCGGCCCGACCCGGACGGCGTTTCCCGTGGTGCCGGCGCCTCAGGCCAGCGTGGCGTCCAGCGTGATGTCCGCGTTCAGCAGCTTGGACACCGGGCAGCCGGCCTTCGCATCTGCCGCCAGCTTCTGGAATTCGGCGTCGTCGATGCCGGGGATGCTGGCCTTGAGCGTCAGCTTCACACGCGGGATGACGAAGCCGCCATCCGCCTGTTCCAGATCCACCGCCGAGGTCGCTTCAAGGCTGTCGGCGGTATAGCCCGCCTGACCGAGGATGTTCGACAGCGCCATGCTGAAGCACCCGGCATGGGCCGCGCCGATCAGCTCCTCGGGGTTGGTGCCCTTGACGCCCTCGAACCGCATGGCAAAGCCATAGGGGTGGCCGTCGATCGCACCGCTTTCGGTGAAGATCTGACCCTTGCCGTCTTTCAGCCCGCCCGACCATTTGGCCGAGCCCTTGCGCGTGATTGCCATGGATGCCTCCGTTTGCAGCTTCGCGACAGGCAGCTAGCTTCCATGGCAAGGCTTTCAAGCGCGCGGGTCACCCCCGGTTCTGGTGATGATCCGCGCGGCGTGCCGGCCCGACATCAGCGTCCAAAGCCAGTTCCAGGCGACCACGATCCGGCTTTGCGTGTCGATCAGGAAGAAGATGTGCGCGATGCCCCAAACCCACCATGCGAGCCAGCCCTTCATCTTCACCCGGCCCATCTTCACCACGGCGGCAAAACGCCCGATGGTCGCCAGATCGCCCTGATGGCGATAGGTGAAGGGCGCGGGATCTGGCTTGCCCACCACGCGGGCATAGATGGTCTTCGCCACATGGCTGCCCATCTGCTTGGCGGCGGGGGCGATGCCGGGCACGGTCTTGCCGTCCGTCCATTCCACCGCCACCGTATCGCCCACAGCAAAGATGTCGTCATACCCCGGCACCAGCAGATCGCGCCCCAGCTTGATGCGGCCCGCGCGGTCGGCCTCGACCCCCAGCCATTTCGCCGCCGGGGATGCCGCGACGCCCGCCGCCCAGACCACGGTGCCACAGGGGATTTCCTCGTCCCCGACCTTCACGAAGCCCGCGCCGATGTCCGACACGTTCCGGCCCAGCATCACCTCGACCCCGCGCCGTTCCAGCGCGCCGCGCGTGTATTCCGACAGATCCTCGGGGAAGGCACCAAGAACGCGCTTCGCCCCCTCGATCAGCAGGACGCGGGCCTTGCGCGTGTCGATGTTGCGAAAGTCGCGCCAGATCGTGCGTTTGGTCAGATCGGCGATGATGCCCGAAAGCTCCACCCCCGTCGGGCCGCCGCCGATCACGGCAAAGGTCAGAAGCTGCGCGCGCCTGGCCTCGTCGGTCTCCTTCTCGGCCAGTTCCAGCGAGGTCAGGATCTTGCGGCGCAGCGCGATGGCATCGTCCACCGTCTTCAGCCCCGGCGCGAAACCCGCCCATTGGTCATTGCCGAAATAGGAATGCTGCGCCCCCGTCGCGAGGATCAGGTAATCGTAGCCGATCCGCTGACCGTCTTCGACAAGGACCTCGCGCGCCGCCGTATCGACGCCCTCGACCTTGGCCATCATCACCGTCACATCCTCGCGCCCGCGCAGCATCAGGCGCAGAGGCCAGGCCACCTCGGCGCTGGACAGGATGGTGGAGGCGACCTGATACAGCAGCGGCTGGAACAGGTGGTGGTTGCGCTGGTCGATCAGGGTGATCCGCACCCCCGCGCCCTTCAGGTCGGAAACGGCCTGATATCCGCCAAATCCACCACCAACGACAACGACATGTTTCATTGCGACATTCCCCGCGCTTCGTGGGGGAACGCATCCACCATCCGAACGGGCATTGCCAGCGACAATTTGTCCTAGTGCCAGTCGAAGAAATCCGCAGGCGCGCGGGCACGAAGCTCGGCGGCAAGGTCCGTGCCCATCGCGGCGCCATCGGCCACGGGGCCGCGCCGTTCTGCGGCGATCACCTCGGTCCCGTCTGGGCGCAGGATTTCCCCGCGCAACCACAGGCCGTCCTCCAGCAGCGCCAGCCCAGCGATGGGGGTCTGACAGGAGCCGTCCAAGGCGGCAAGGAAAGCCCGCTCTGCGACCAGACGATGGCCGGTGGGAACGTCATGGATCGCGGCCAGCAACGCCGCTGCATGATCGTCACCGCTGCGCCGCTCGATGCCGATGGCGCCCTGGGCGACGGCGGGCATCATGTCCTCGGCGGGTATGGCGCTTTGGCCGACCTGCATCGACAGCCGATTCAGACCCGCCATCGCAAGAAAGGTCGCCTGCGCGACGCCGTCTTCCAGCTTCTTCATCCGGGTCTGCAGGTTGCCCCGGAATTCGACCACCGACAGGTCGGGGCGGCGGTGCAACAGCTGTGCGCGGCGGCGCAAGCTGGACGTGCCGACCACCGCACCCTGCGGCAGATCCGCGATCCCGCCATGGGTCAGTGCGACGAAGGCGTCGCGCACATCCTCGCGCGGTAGATAGGTGTCCAGCAGCAGCCCGTCCGGCTGGGCCACGGGCATGTCCTTCATGGAATGGACGGCGATGTCGATGCCGCCTTCCAGCAGCGCCTCCTCGATCTCCTTGGTGAACAGGCCCTTGCCGCCCGCCTCGCGCAGGGCGCGGTCCTGGATGCGGTCGCCCGAGGTTTTGATCGCGACGATCTCGAACGCCGCATCCGGCAGGCCATGCGCGGCGGCAAGGCGGCGCCGCGTCTCATGCGCCTGGGCCAGCGCAAGGGGCGATCCGCGTGTGCCGATCTTGAGGGGGCGATCAGGGGTGGGCATCTGTTCCATGCGCCCCACCTAGCCCGGAACGCGCCTTGACAGCAAGGGACGGGCTGGCCACACGGGGCGAAAGGAGAACCACATGAGCGACAAGACCATCCTGCGCGCCCTGCGGGGCGAGGTGCTTCCCACGCCCCCGGTATGGATGATGCGGCAGGCGGGGCGGTATCTGCCCGAATACCGCGCAACGCGAGCGAAGGCGGGGGATTTCCTGTCGCTGTGCTATAACCCCGAACTTGCCGCCGAGGTGACGCTGCAACCGATCCGCCGTTACGGCTTCGATGCGGCGATCCTGTTCGCCGACATCCTGCTGATCCCGCAGGCGCTTGGGCAGGAGTTGTGGTTCGCCACCGGCGAGGGTCCGCGCCTGACCCCGGTTGCGGGTGCAGAAGGCCTGCGGTCGGCGGATGCGGTCCATGACACGCTGGCCCCGGTCTATAAGACGATCCGCATCCTGCGGCGCGAGTTGCCGTCCCAAACGACGCTGATCGGGTTCGCGGGGGCGCCCTGGACGGTCGCGACCTATATGATCGCAGGGCGCGGCACGCCGGATCAGGGGCCGGCGCATCTGCTGAAGGATACCGACCGGGCAGCGTTCTCGGGCCTGATCGACCGCGTGACCGAAGCGACGGTGGAATACCTGTCGGCGCAGGTCGATGCGGGGGCCGAGGTCATCAAGCTGTTCGACAGCTGGGCCGGATCGCTGAAAGGCGCGGATTTCGACGATTTCGCGCGGGCCCCGGCGCGGACGATCATCGCGGAGTTGAAACGCCGCCATCCGGGCCTTCCGGTCATTGCCTTCCCGCGCGAGGCGGGGGAGCGCTATGTCGGTTTCGCCAAGGCGGTCGGCGCGGATTGCCTTGCGGTGGATAACTCCGTTTCGCCAGAATGGGCGGCGCGGTTGCAGGCGGATGGCTGCGTGCAGGGGAACCTTGCGCCGCATCATCTGGTGAACCCGGAGCGGCTGGAAGAAGAGGCGGCGCGCGTTGTGGAAGCGTTCCGGGGCGGGCCGCACATCTTCAACCTTGGTCACGGGATCACGCCCGATGCGGACCCGGACAACGTAGCGCGGATGATCGAGGTGATCCGGCGGAGGCGCTGACGCGCCAAGCCTTTCGCCTCGCCTCCGCTGTCGCTGCGGCTCAGTGTGCGGGTATCTGCACCGGGTCCATCAGGCCCCTGCCGCCGTCCAGCGCGATGACCTGCCCGGTCATGAAGCCCGACGCAGCCGAAGCAAGATATTGCACCGTTTCCACCAGCTCCGACGCGTCGGCCACGCGGCCAAGGGGGGTAGCGGCTGTGATGCGATCACGGAAGTCGGGATGTTCGCGCAGGACGGAACGCAGGCTCGCGCTCAGCACCGACCCCATCGCGACCGAATTCACCCGGATGCCTTTCGGCGCAAGCGCGACCGCCAGCGACCGGGTCATCTGGTCCTGCGCGGCACAGGCGACGGAATAGCCCAGAAGCTCCGGCTGCGCCCGATGCGCAGCAATGGAGGAGATGTTGACGATCGACCCGATCGCCCCCTCGCGCCCCGCCTTGGCGGCCATCGCGATCATCCGTTTCGCCGTCAACTGGCTGACCCGAAGCGAGGCGAGCAGGTTCTGGTGCAGCATCGCCTCCACCTGATCCTCGTCGGGGTTCAGCGGATCGGACAGGGCGATCTGGCGGCTGGCATTCACGAGGATGTCGATCCGGTCGAAGGCATCCACGGTGGCCGAAAGCAGGTTCGTGACTGTCAGCTTCTCGCGCAGATCGCCGGTGAACATGCGTATCTGGCCTTCGGCGCGGGCGGCGTCGCCGATCTCGGCCTCCAGCTTGGCTTCGTCCATATCGACGAACATGACGTTCGCGCCCTTGCCGACCAGATGCTGGGCGATGGCGAGGCCGATGCCGCAGGCGGCGCCGGTGACGATGGCGGTCTTGCCTTCGACGGAGAAGCTCATATGCGGCGCTCCTTGATCGGGCTTGTGGCACGGATCACGCGGAAGGCGCTGTCTCCGGCGATCTCCTCGTGTTCCCGGAAGGTGGCGGCAAGCGTGTCGCGATAGGGCAGATGGCGGTTGGCGACCAGCCAGAGCGTGCCGTCGGGCGCCAGCATCCGGGCAGCGGCCTTGACGAATGCCATGCCCAGCGCGGGGTCGGCCTCTCGTGCCTTATGGAAGGGCGGGTTGCAGACGACATGGGCGGCAAGGCCCAGCGGCTTCCACGACAGCGCATCGGCCCAGTGGAAGGTGCAGGTGTCTGCTGGCAGGTTGACGCGGGCGCAGTCCAGCGCGGCGGCCTCGGCCTCGACCACGTCCACCGATTTCGCCCCGCGCTCCAATGCGGCGCGGGACAGATAGCCCCAGCCCGCGCCCAGATCGATCACGCGGCCCTTCAGCGTCGGTAAGGCACCCGCCAGCAGCACCGATCCGCGATCCGGCCCATCGGCGGAAAACACGCCCGGCATGGTGCGGAAGCCCTCCACCTCGGTCGGCCGGGCTGCCCAATCCGAAACGTCGGCAGCGAAGGTGAACAGCTTGCCATGCGCCTTGATGACCGGTTCGGACACCTCGCCCCGCCCGCGCAGTTCCTTCAGGATCGAATCGACGCCGTCGGTCTTCTGTCCATCCACGATGGCCAGCGGAGCCTTCGCCGCATCGGCCAGCAGCGCGCGAGCTTCGGCCTTGGACCGCGGCAGGCAGACCAGCACGGCGGCGTGACCCTCGCCCGCCTCGGTCGCGACGCGATAGCCACGGGCGGCGAAATGGTCGTGGTCAGGTTTGAACCCCTGGACCACCAGCAGCCGGTCCTTGGGCAGCGCCGAAAGGTCATCGCCGGCGCGCGGGCGCAGGACCGCGATCGTGCCGCTTTCGGGCAGCACCAATGCGCCGCTGTCCAGCGCGGCCTCCAGACGGGCGGAACGCATGTCTTACTCTTCTTTTTCCATGGTGCATTGAAGCGGATGCTGATGGCGGCGGGCGAAATCCATCACCTGCGCCACCTTCGTCTCCGCCACCTCGTGACTGAAGACGCCGACGACGGCCAGCCCCTTCTTGTGGACCGTCAGCATGATCTCGAACGACTGCGCGTGGGACAGGCCGAAGAACCGCTCCAGCACATGGACCACGAATTCCATCGGGGTATAGTCGTCGTTCAGGAGCAGCACCTTGTAGAGCGGGGGGCGCTGCGTCTTCGCCTTGGTCTTGGTCATGATCGAGGAATCGTTGCCCGGTCCCTCGGGCGATCCGGTCATGGTATGGATGTGCGTCACCATAGGGGGAGGCCTTCGTCGGGGTATCAGGGGCAAGGCCTGCAATATAACGCAAAACGCGCCCGCGAAAAGGGGCACCCTTGCCAAGCCGCCCCCTCCACGCCACCTTCGCCGCCAAGAGGTGATCCCATGCTGACGACCATAGGCTTCGATGCCGACGACACGCTTTGGCAGAACGAGACGTTCTTTCGGCTTACGCAGGATAGATTCGCCGCGCTTCTGGCGGATTACGCCGCCAGCGATCATCTGTCCGAACGGCTTCTGGCGGCGGAACGCGCGAATGTCGGGCGCTATGGATTCGGGATCAAGGGGTTCGTCCTGTCTATGATCGAAACCGCGATTGACGTGACGGACGGGCGCGTTCCCGCATCCGTCATCGCCGAGATCATGGCTGCGGGGCGCGAGATGCTGGAGCATCCGGTCGAACTGCTCCCCCATGCGCGCGACGCGATCGAGACGCTGGCGGACAACTACAAGGTGATTCTCATCACCAAGGGCGATCTGCTGGATCAGGAGCGCAAACTGGCGCAGTCCGGCCTTGGCGATCTGTTCCACGGGGTCGAGATCGTGTCGGACAAGACCGCCCCCGTCTATCAGCGCATCTTCGATCGCCACGGCGACGGGGCAGAACGGGCGATGATGGTCGGAAACTCCATGAAATCGGATGTTCTGCCGGTGATCGACGCGGGCGGATGGGGCGTTCACATCCCTCATGGCCTTGGCTGGGCGCTGGAGCAGGCCGACGCTCCGGTCGGGCATGAGCGGTTTCACGAACTGGCCGATCTGGGCGGCCTGGCGCAACTTGTGGATCACGTCACAAGCCGGACCACATCATCTGGTAAAACCTGAGACGCAAAGTCAAGCAAGGCGCAGAAACCCCTGAATCATGGGGGTTTTCGCATGGTTTCGCCTGTGCTAGCCTGTTTACCTGACATAAAGCCCTCTCGGATAATGAAGGGGGCGGTCGAGGCAGGAACAAGGAACAGGCGACGTGAAATCGCTCGTGGGGCAGTTCGTCCGCAATTCACTGCTGATCGCCGTGATGTTTCTCACGGTGGCTACTGGTGCGCAGGCCGCGCCCTATGCCGCCCATGTGATGGACGCACGCACGGGCGAGACGCTTTATGCAAGCAATGCCGATACGCGGCTGCATCCGGCCTCGCTGACCAAGATGCTGACGCTGTATATCGCCTTCTCGGCCATCCAGCGGGGCGAGATCACGCTGGATACGATGGTCACCGTGTCGCGCAACGCCGCATCCAAGCCGCCGTCGCGGTTGGGCCTGCGCGCCGGGCAGAAGATCGCGCTGCGGTATCTGATCCGCGCGGCGGCGGTGAAATCGGCCAATGATGCAGCCAGCGCCATCGGCGATGCACTGGGCGGCGACGAGGAATCCTTCGCCCAGATGATGAACCGCACCGCGAAATCGCTGGGAATGTCCAATTCCAGCTTCCGCAACGCGAACGGTCTGACGGCTTCGGGCCACCTGTCCACCGCGCGCGACATGTCCACGCTGGGCCGCCGCCTGTTCTTCGATTTCCCGCAATATTACAATATCTTCTCGCGCCGTTCGACCGATGCGGGCATGGCCGAGGTGGCGAACACCAACCGCCGTTTCCTCGACGCCTATGAGGGCGCTGACGGGATCAAGACCGGCTATACCAACGCCGCCGGCTTCAACCTGACGGCCTCGGCGGTGCGGGGCAACAAGCGCATCATCGCCACCGTCTTCGGCGGCACCTCGACCGCGCAGCGCAATGCCAAGATGAAGGAACTGCTGGACATCGGCTTCAACGAGGCACCGCGCAACGCGCCCATCGTCCGGCCCGACGCCCCCGCCGCCGTCGCCTCGATCCCCATGGCCAGCGCCCCGGCCGACACGGGCGGCGGAAGCGCGATGGCCGTCGCCAGCTCGCTCCGCCCGCGTCTGCGGCCCGGCAGCCCGGCCCCCGTCGCCGTCGCGCAGATCGAAAGCGCCGTCGCCGTGGCCGCCGCAGCGCCGCCCGCGCCGCCTCCGGTCTCGCCCGGTGCGATCCAGGTCGCCGTCGCCGCAGCCGCCGCAGCCCCGATCCCGTTCGAGGTCATCCAGGAACGCGTCGCCGAACCTGAAGCGCCCGAGGTCGTCACCCGCATGTCAACATCCGGCGGTCGGCATTGGGGCGTCAACGTCGGCCGCTACAACTCTCGCGGTGCCGCCGACCGGGCGCTGATGCAGATCGCCCTGTCGGAAAGCGCCTCGCTGGAAGACGGGTTGCGCAAGATCGTGGAACGCGGCGGCGCCTATGACGCCAACTTCATGGGGCTATCGGAGGATCAGGCCGACCTTGCATGCCGCAGGTTGCGCGCCCGCTCCATGGAATGCTTCCCGATCGGCCCATAAAAGCTATATCCTCCATACGGCTCCCGCCGTGATGGAGGATCGATTGGGCTACCGTTCCATTCTCACCGTGGCCACGCGCGCAGACAGCGTGGCCCCCGTCATCGCCACCGCTTCGGCCTTCGCCCAACGCGAAGACGCCCATCTTGAAGTGCTGGCGCTTGGCCTCGACCGCTCGCAACTCGGCTACTACGCGCTCAGCGGCTCGGACGCGATGATCCACATTTCGCAGGACGAGGCCGAGGAGGACGCCCGCCGCATAAGTGCCGCCGCCCGTGCCGCGCTGGAGGCCGAGGACCCCGCCCTGCGCTGGACCGTTGAAGGCGGCGTTGCGCAGATGGGCAGCCTGCCGACGCTGGTTGCCTCCCGCGCCCGTTTCGCCGACCTCGTCATCATGCCGCGCCCTTACGGCGAAACCCTCGGCCCCGTTGACGAAGCAGCCGTCGAGGCTGCGATGTTCGAGGGCCAGGCTCCCATCCTCGTCCTGCCCGACACCCCCATCGACGGCGCAAATATCGGTCGCCGCGTCGCCGTCGCGTGGAACCAGAGCCGTGAGGCGCTGGTCGCCATCCGCCGCGCCCTGCCCCTGCTGATCGCGGCGGCCAAGGTGGATATCGTCATCGTGGACCCGCCAACCCATGGCCCGGAAAAGACCGATCCGGGCGGGATGCTCAGCCAGATGCTGGCGCGCCACGGTGTCAGGGTCGAGGTGTCGGTTCTGGCCAAGACGATGCCCAAAGTGTCCGAGGTCCTGTCGCGCCATGTCACCGAAACCGGGGCCGATCTTCTGGTGATGGGTGCCTATGGCCATTCGCGTTTCCGTCAGGCCATCCTTGGCGGGGCAACGCGCTCGATGTTGGAACAGGCCGCGTTCCCCGTGCTGATGGCGCATTGACGCGCGCGGCAGCCGCGTTCGCCGATGGCCCCCGGACGGGGGCTTGAGGCGGACGCGTCACCCTTCGACCAGAGCCACCATGCGCGGAAGGCACACCGTCCGCAGATCATAGGCATTGATGACCCGCCGCCGCGCCGCTTCGCGCAGGGGTCGGAACTTCTCGGGATCGGCCAGCGCCTCGGTCATCACGCGCGACCAGCCGGGCACGTCGAAGAAATCGACCAGCAGCCCGTTCTTGCCATCCCGGATCACCTCGCGCACCGGCGGGGTGTCCGACCCGATCACCAGCGCCCCGGCAGACATCGCCTCCAGCATCGACCAGCTCAGCACGAACGGATAGGTCAGGTAGGCATGCGCCCGGCTGACCTGCATCAGCGACCGGAAGGTCTGATACGGCACCTTGCCGATGAAATGGACGCGCGTCATGTCCAGCCGCCCCTCCACTTCCGACAGGAACTTGCCTTTCCAGGTCCCTTCCTCCGGCGCGCTGCCATAGCTGACCTCGTCGCCGCCGACGATCACCACCTGCGCTTCGGGCCGCGCCTCCAGCACCTCGGGCAGCGCGCGGATGAAGGTGTGATACCCGCGATACGGCTCCAGATTGCGGTTCACGAAGGTCAGCACCTCCTCCCCCGCGCGCAGCACCTGCCCGCCGGGAAGCGTCACCGACGCATCCGCATCCGGGGCCATCACCGCCGTATCCACCCCGTCATGGATGACCGAAATCATGCGCCGCAGCGCCGGAGGATAGGTTCCCGCCTGCCATTTCGTCGGCGAAACGCCCTCATCCGCGTGCAGCAGCGACTGCGCGAGATGCGCAGCGCGGGACTGCGCGATCATCACCTGATCGAATCCCGCCTCGCCGAATTCCGCGTCGAACCCGACATCCTGCCCGACCCCGGAATAGTAGAATTCTGCATAGACGATCAGCCGCGCCTCGGGCCAGACTTCCTTCAGGAACAGCGTCTCGCCCCAGCCGGAATGGCCGAAGATCACGTCGGGCGTGTATCCTTCGGCCTTCATGCGCTGCGCGGCGCGGGCGGCATGGACGCCCCGGTCGGAATGGGTGGTGAAGTTGCGTCCCAGTCGGGTCTGCGCCGGAATCACCGGCTCCGGCTTGAAGGTATAGCGTGTCGTCGGAATGTTCGACCCGCGCTTGTTCTCGGCATCCGTCAGTGCGCGGACCTCGTGCCCGCGCGCCTGAAGCTCGGGCGCAAGATAAAGAAACTGGCCCGGAAAGTTCTGATGCACGAACAGGATCTTCACGCGGGCCTCCCCTCGAACGCGGCAGCCAGCAGCGCGCGCGTGTAGTACGACTGCGGGTTCGCAAAGACCTCGGCGGCACCCCCAGCCTCGATCACATCGCCGTTGCGCATGACCATGATGCGGTGCGACAGCGCCCGGACGACACGCAGGTCGTGGCTGATGAACAGATAGGCCAGGCCGTGTTTGCGCTGGAGCCCGCGCAGCAGTTCCACGATCTGCACCTGCACCGTCATGTCCAGCGCCGATGTCGGCTCGTCCAGCACCACCAGCTTCGGGCGCAGGATCATCGCGCGGGCGATGGCGATCCGCTGCCGCTGCCCGCCGGAAAATTCATGCGGATATCGCCCCATCGCCGCGGGGTCCAGCCCCACTTCGGTCATGATCTCGGCGACCATCTCGCGCCGGTTGCGGCCCGGATCGATCGAATGGACGCCAAGCCCCTCGGCGATGATCTGTTCGACCGTCATGCGCGGCGACAGGCTGCCATAGGGGTCTTGGAACACCACCTGCATGTCGGCGCGCATCCCGCGCGTCGCCCGCACCCGCAGCCCTTGCACGTCGCGGCCCATGAACACAACCGGCCCCTCGGACGCAATCAGCCGAAGCACCGCCAGCGCCAGCGTCGTCTTGCCCGACCCCGATTCCCCCACCACGCCCAGCGTCTCGCCCGCGCGGATGGAAATGCTGGCCTCGTTCACCGCCTTCACATGGCCTGTCACACGGCGCAGAAGCCCGCCATGCACCGGGAACCAGACGCGCAGCTTTTCGGTGCGCAGGATTTCCGGCGCATCGCCCAGCGGCTCCGGCCCACCCGAAGGCTCCGCCGCCAGCAGTTTCTGCGTATAAGGGTGCTGCGGGTTTGCAAAGACCTGCGCCGCCGGTCCCTGTTCGACGATCACGCCGTTCTGCATCACACAGACCCGATCCGCGATGCGGCGCACCACGTTCAGATCGTGGGTGATGAACAGCATGCTCAGCCCCTCGCGCGCCTTCAGGTCCGCGAGCAGGTCCAAGATCTGCGCCTGAATGGTCACGTCCAAGGCGGTCGTCGGCTCGTCCGCGATCAGCAGCTCCGGCCCATTGGCCAGTGCCATGGCGATCATCACCCGCTGCCGCTGCCCGCCCGAAAGCTGGTGCGGATAAGCGCCCAGACGGCTTTCCGCATCGCGGATGCCGACCTTGTTCAGAAGGTCCAGCACCCGCGCCCGCGCAGCTGCTCCCTTCAGCCCCTGATGCAGGGTGATGCTTTCCGCAAGCTGGCGCTCGATCGTGTGCAGCGGGTTCAGCGAAGTCATCGGCTCTTGAAAGATGAAGCTGATGTCGTTGCCGCGCACCTTTCGCAGCGCCGCTTCGGACGCGCCCACCATCTCGGCCCCGTCATAGCGGATCGACCCCGTCACCTCGGCACTGTCGGGCAGAAGCGACACGGTGGACAGCGCCGTGACCGACTTGCCCGAACCGCTTTCGCCCACAAGCGCGACGGTTTCGCCCTTGCCGACGGTGAAGGACACGCCCCGCACCGCATGGTGGGTGGCCCCGTCCTGACGGAAGCGGATGTTCAGGTCCTTGACCTCCAGCACGCTCATTTGAAAGTCTTTCGCGGATCGAAGGCATCGCGCACGCCCTCGAAGATGAACACCAGCAGCGACAGCATGATGGCGAAAGCGAAGAAGGCGGTGAAGGCCAGCCAGGGTGCCTGCAGGTTCTGTTTCGCCTGAAGCGTCAACTCGCCCAGGGACGGCGCGGATGACGGCAGCCCGAAGCCGAGGAAGTCCAGCGTCGCAAGGCTGGCGATGGCCCCGGTGATGATGAAGGGCAGCATGGTCAGCGTTGCGACCATTGCGTTGGGCAGAACGTGCCGCCACATGATCTTGCCATCCGACACGCCCAGCGCCCGCGCCGCGCGGACATATTCGAAGTTCCGCGCCCGCAGGAATTCCGCCCGCACCACCCCTACCAGCGCCGTCCAGCCGAACAGCACGGTCAGGCCCACCAGCAACCAGAAGTTCATCTGCCAGATCGCCGCCACGATGATGATGATGTAAAGCGTGGGGGTCGATCCCCAAAGCTCGATGATGCGCTGGAAGATCAGGTCGGTCAGCCCGCCGAAATACCCCTGCACCGCCCCCGCCGCGACCCCCATCACCGAGGTCAGAAACGTCACGATCAGCGCAAAGCCGACCGACAGCCGGAAGCCGTAGATCACTCGCGCCAGCACGTCCCGCGCGGTGTCGTCCGTGCCAAGCCAGTGCTGCGCATCGGGGGGCGACGGCGCCGCGCGGCCAAGGTTGTTGATCGTGTCATAGCTGTAGGGGATCGGCGGCCAGAGCATCCAGCCGTCGCCTTTCGCCGCCGCAACCGGATCGTCGAAGCAATCCACCGACCCGCCCGAGACGATCAGGCACTGCACCTCGGGGGCCCGGTAATCGGCCTCGGTCTGGAAATCGCCGCCGAAGGCGGTTTCGGGATAGAACTTGGCGACGGGGACGAACCATTCGCCGTTATGGCTGACCAGCAGCGGCTTGTCGTTGGCGATCAGCTCGGCGAACAGCGACAGGCCGAACAGCACGGCAAAGATCCACAGCGACCATAGCGCGCGGCGGTTGGCTTTGAAATTGCGCCAGCGGCGGGCGTAAAGCGGGCTCATCCACGGCTCCCGAAGTCGATGCGCGGGTCGATCCAGACATACATCAGGTCGGACAGCAGCCCGACCAGAAGCCCGATCAGCCCGAAGACGTAAAGCGTGCCGAAGATCACCGGATAATCCCGGTCGATCGCCGCCTGAAGCCCAAGCCGGCCCAGACCATCAAGCGAGAAGATCGTCTCGATGATGAGGCTGCCGCCGAAGAAGACGCCCACGAACACCGCCGGAAAGCCCGCGACCACGATCAGCATCGCGTTGCGGAAGACATGGCCATACAGCACCCGGCTTTCGGTCAGGCCCTTGGCGCGGGCGGTCATCACGTATTGCTTCTTAATCTCGTCCAGAAAGCTGTTCTTGGTCAGCAGCGTCAGCGTGGCGAAGCTGGCGATGGTCGAGGCGATCACCGGCAGCGCGATGTGCCAGAAATAATCGACCACTTTTGCAAACAGCCCCAGTTCGGCCCAGTTGTCCGACACCAACCCCCGCGTCGGGAACCATTGCCAATAGGACCCGCCCGCGAACAGCACCAGCAGCATGATCGCGAACAGAAAACCGGGTATCGCATAGGCGACCACGATCACCGCAGAGGTCCATGTGTCGAAGCGCGTGCCGTCCCGCGTCGCCTTGCGGATGCCCAGCGGGATCGAGATGGCATAGGCAATCAGCGTCGACCAAAGCCCCAGCGAGATCGACACCGGCATCTTCTCCAGCACCAGATCGACGACCGAGATCGACCGGAAGTAGCTTTCGCCGAAATCGAAGCGCAGGTAGTTGCCCATCATCGTCAGGAACCGTTCCAGCGGCGGCTTGTCGAAGCCGAACTGCTTTTCCAGCTCGTCGATGAATTCGGGCGGAAGACCCCGCGCGCCAAGATAGCGGTCGTCCCCTGCCCCCTGCTGCTGCGCGCCGGAAATCTGCGAAAAGGCGTCGCCCGACCCTTCCAGCCGCGCCAGAACCTGTTCGATCGGCCCGCCCGGCACGAACTGGGTCAGCACGAAGTTGATGAGCATGATCCCGATCAGCGTCGGAACGATCAGCGCCAGCCTGCGAAGGATATAGGCGAGCATCTAGCGCAGCGTGCCCTGCGCCCGAAGCGCGTCGAACTTGGACTGGTCGAACCACCAAAGCCCATCGCCGCGCGAATAGGGAGGCTGCTGCCCCGGCTGGCCGAACACGTCCCAATAGGCGATCAGATACTGCCCGCTATACCAGTTCGGCACCCAAAGCTGTTTCGCACGCAGCACGCGGTCCAGCGCACGGGCGCGGGTGTCCAGTTCCTCGCGCGTTTTCGACTGGATGACCCGTTCGACCAGCGCGTCCACCACCGGATCGGCAATGCCCGAGATATTCGCCGACCCTTCGGAATTCGCCGCGTCCGAGCCGAAAAGCTGGCGCAGTTCCAGCGACGGGCTGGTGGACATCACGAACCGCCCCGGCATGATGTCGTAGTTGAAGTCCTTCTGCCGCTGCTGCATCTGCGCGCTGTCGATCCGCGTGAAGCGGGCATCCACGCCCAGACGGCGCAGGTTGGCGACATAAGGGTTCACCACGCGGTCCATCGTCGGGTTGTCGTCGATGAATTCGATGCTCAGCGTTTCGTTGTTGGAATTGCGGCGGATGCCGTCTTCGCCCACCGGCCAGCCGGCATCGTCCAGAAGCTTCGACGCGCGGCGCAACTCGCGCCGGTCAAGCTGCTGCTCGCCGCTGACGGGCGGGGTGAAGGCGGGCTGGTCGAACACTTCGGGCGGAAGCTCGTCCCTGAACTCCTCCAGCAGCGCAAGCTCGTCGCCTTGGGGCAGCCCCTCGGCCTGAAGTGGCGAGTTTTCGAAGAAGCTGTCGGTGCGTTTATACAGGCCATAGAACAGCGTCTGGTTGGTCCATTCGAAGTTGAACACCGCCGCGATGGCCTCGCGCACGCGGGGATCCTGAAACTTCTCGCGCCGCAGGTTGAACCAGAAGCCCTGCGTGCCAGAGGGCGAATTGTCGGGCAGCTCCGCCTTGACGATCCGCCCCTCGTTCACCGCCGGAAAGTTGTAGCCCGTCGCCCAGATCAGCGACGAGAATTCCTGTTGGAACAGGTAATTGCCGGACTTGAACGCCTCGAACGCCGCCGTGTTGTCGAAATAGTATTCATAGCGGAAGCAGTCGAAATTCGCGCTGCCGATATTTACCGGCAGATCCTTGCCCCAGTAGTCGGGATTGCGGCAATAGGTGATGGACCGCCCCGGCTGAGCGTTCTGGACCACATATTGCCCCGACCCGACCGGGGGCGTCATGGTGGACTGTTCGAAATCCACGTTCTCGTAATAATGTTCGGGCAGGATCGAAAGCCCGCCCGCCAGCATCGGCAGATCGCGGGTGGCGGCGCCTTCGCGGAAGGTGAATTTGACCGTGTGATCATCCAGCGCCTCCACGCTTTCGATATCCTTCAGGATGATCTTGTAGACAGGCGAGCCCTTTTCCATCAGCACGTCAAAGGTGAACACCACATCCTGCGCCGTGATCGGCTGCCCATCCGAAAACTTCGCCTCAGGGCGCATGTGGAAGGTGACCCAAGCGCGATCCTCGGGATATTCGAGGCTTTCGGCAATCAGGCCATAGGCGCTGTCCGGCTCGTCCGGCGATCCCGACAGCAAAGCGTCGTAAAGCAGTCCCAGCCCCTGCGCCGGTTCGCCCCGCAGGATGAACTGGTTCAGGCTGTCGAAGGTCTGACTGGCCCCGGTGCCGCGAAAGCTCATGGTGCCGCCCTTGGGCGCGTCGGGGTTCACAAAGTCGAAATGGGCGAAACCTTCGGGATATTTCAACTCGCCGAAGGTGGATATGCCATGGGCGTGGATGACACCTTCGGCATCCGGAGCAGGCACGAAGGCGGCTACGGGCGGTTCGGGAACGTCCTGTGCGACGGCGCCCGGTGCGATCAACGCAAGGGCCACAGATGCCGCCAGTCCCCAGGTCCGTTCCACCATGCCGCTCTCCTTGCCTTGCAATCGCGCCATCGTGGCCGCAATCGACGGCGGCCTCAAGTTGCGATTGCGTGAAACGGCGGGATCCTAGGATTTGAGCAGCGGGATGCCCATCGCGCGCTCGATCTGCGAACGGGCGTTCTTCAGGCCGTTCGCGTCGCTTGGCGTCTTCGACAGGGTGATCGAAGCCAGACCGCCATAGCTCTCTCGTGGCTCCAGCTTCGGATGCCCGTTGTCGGATTTGAACTGATACCCGTGCCGTATCAAAAGCGCTTCGACATCGGCGGCGAAGCGCTTCCTGTCCCCCGTCGCACGGCGCAGATCCTCGCGGAATTCCTCCAGCCCGGGCGAACGGGTCACGGTGTGGAGGAACCGTTCAAAGATCACGCAGGAGCGATTGTCGAGGCCGATCTGCTCGGATCGTTCCAGCACCTCCCGCACGGCCAGCCGCAGACGGTCGGCAAGCTCGCCCTCGTAAAGCTCTGGACCGATCCGTTCCGCAAGCTGCCCAAGTCCGATATCCGCCGCGTCGCGCGCCAATTCGCGGCTGCCTTCATGTTCGGCGACACGCATCTGCAAATCGCGGATTTGCGCTTTCAGTTCGCGATTCTCGCTTTCGTAAAGTTCGCGCCACTCTTGTGCGTCGCGCGCATCCTCGCGCCCTGAACGAAGCGCATTTTCCTGAAGGTCGGACCAGTCCCATCCGCCGGATGGCATCTGACCGCGCAGCCAAAGCGCCGCACCTTTGACCGCCGATTGCAGTTCCTGCGCCGAAGAAAAGCGCCCGCCGATGCGGAATTTCCGCACTATGCCGCGTTTCGGAAGCGCCAGACCGATCATACCGCCATAGACGTTTCCGCCCGCCATCGCATCCCGCAGACGGAACGAGAATTTGCGCGACGGCTCCACGACCACATGGGCGACCCCGCTGAGATCTCGTGCGAGGGCGACGATCTGCTTGCGGTCCAGTGGCAGGCCGTCTGCACCGACCGACACATAGACGATCGGCAGGAAACCCGCCGCATCGCCCATCGTCGTGGATTTGGCCAGTTCGATGCCGTCGTCATCATCGGTAAGCCAATGCGGAGCAGTGCCGACCATCAGCAGGCCGTCTTCACCGCCCCAACCGTCTTCGATGATCGCCTTTACCAGATGTGGTTTCTTGGCATTGTCCAACTGGGCACCCGGCATCCGCGCGACGCACTGGGTCCGCATTCGCAACAGGTCCTGCCCAGCCATTCCCATGTCGCGCCGGATCACACCTTCGGTGCGCCACGTCCGCCCGGCCTCGTCGGGGAACTCGTGCCGGAAGCCAAGCGCGACCCAGGAGTCGTCGGCTTTGGGAACACGCGGAACCGCAGACCCTCGCCACTTTCGGCACGCAGATGCAACTGTTCGCCGTCGTCATCGACAGCGGCATCGCCCGAAAGGATGGTGCTGTAGTTCGTCCCCTTCAGCCATGCCGCCACGGCGGCCAGCAATGCGGCACGGTTCGGACTGGATCTGATCGGAAATTCGGTCGCAAAAGGCAGAATCATACACTCGGCAATCGGCGGGAATAACCCGCCGATCATCGTGTCACCACTACGGTTTTATTGCGTTTGCAGCCAGGCGATCAGGTTCGCGCGTTCCTCGGGGTTGGGCAGACCTGCGAAGGTCATCTTGGTGCCCGGCGCATATCCGCGCGGATTTTCGAGGAAGTGGCTCAGGTTTTCCGCCGTCCATGTATCGCCCGCCATGCCGGCCAGTGCCGGGGAATAGGCGAAGCCTTCGGACGCGGCCTTGGCCTTGTCGACGATGCCGTTCAGATGCGGGCCGGTGGCGTCTGTGCCGTCCAGTTTGTGGCAGGCCTTGCACTTGTTGAACACGGCCTCGCCCTTCGACGCGTCGGCAGCGGCCAGCAGGTCTGCGAAGGGCACGGCATCCTCGGCCGCAGCTTCCTCGACCCCGGTGTCGATGGTATAGGCCTGCGCATGTTCCTCGTCGCCATGGCTTGGCGTGCTGGTGGTATAGAGCGCCTCCGCCGCCCACGACCCCAGAAGAAGGACGAGCAGCGAGCCGCACCCGGCGCCCACCACTTTCGTCATCGTCATCGTATCGAACATGTCGCTTGGTTCCCTGGCCTCATGTCTCCTCGGCACCCATCTATCCGCTTCCCTCCTTTCGTTTCAAGCGATAGTCGTTCCGGGACCAGCCTTTGGGGAGACAGACATGACCGGACGCATCGCCTTTCAGGGGGAACTCGGGGCCTATTCCCATGCCGCCTGCCGCCAGTCGCGGCCCGGGATGGACGTGATCCCCTGCCGCACCTTCGAGGATGCGATCGAGGCCTGCCGTTCGGGCGAGGCAGACCTTGCCATGCTGCCGGTCGAGAATTCCACCTATGGCCGCGTGGCCGACATCCATTCGCTGCTGCCCAATTCCGGTCTGCATATCGTGGACGAGGCCTTCGTGCGGGTGCAGATCAGCCTGCTGGGCCTGCCGGGCGTGACGCTGCCCGAGGTGAAGCGGGCGATGAGCCATACCGTCCTGCTGGGTCAGGTGCGCGGGTTCCTGAAGGATCACGGCATCGCGGCGGTCACGGGCGCGGACACTGCCGGATCGGCGAAGATTGTGGCCGAAAAGGGCGAGCGGGAACTGGCGGCGCTGGCATCGGACCTTGCGGGCGAAATCTATGGCCTCGACGTGCTGGCGCGGGGGATCGAGGATCAGTCGAACAACACGACGCGGTTTCTGGTGATGTCGCGCGTGGCGGACCCGTCGCGGCGGGCGGCGAAAATGGTCACCACCTTCACGTTCCGGGTGCGCAACATCCCGGCGGCGCTTTACAAGGCGCTGGGCGGGTTCGCGACCAACGGGATCAACATGACCAAGCTGGAAAGCTACATGGTCGGCGGATCGTTCGTCGCGACCGAGTTCTATGCCGATATCGAAGGCCACCCGGAAGATCCGAACGTGAAACTGGCGCTGGAGGAATTGGCGTATTTCACGACCCATGTGAACGTGCTGGGCGTCTATCCCCGCGGGTGACGGGGGGACCGCCCGGCTCAGGCCCCTTTGGAGCCATCGCCGGGCGGTGCTGCCGCTAGACCCACTTGGCCAGCGGCGGCAGGGACATCAGGACGGCATTGGCGTCATGCCCCGATTCCAGCCCGAACTTGGTGCCGCGGTCATAGACGAGGTTGTATTCGGCATAGAGCCCGCGATGCACGAGCTGCGCGTCGCGGTCCGCCTCCGACCATTCGATATCGCGGCGCAGATCGGCCAGCGGCAGGAAGGCGGGCAGGAACGCGCGCCCCACGGCTTGGGTGAAGGCGAAGTCTGCCTCCCAGTCGCCCGTGTTCAGATCGTCGTAGAAAATACCGCCGACGCCCCGTGCCCTTCCCCGGTGGGGGATGAAGAAATACTCGTCCGCCCATGCCTTGAACCGCGCGTAATAGTCGTGCCCGCTATCGTCGCAGGCCCCGCGCAGGGTGTCGTGGAAATGCGCGGTATCCTCGTGATATTCGATGCAGGGGTTCAGGTCCGCGCCGCCGCCGAACCACCATGCGCCGGGGGTCCAGAACATCCGCGTGTTCATATGCACCGCCGGACAATGGGGGTTCCGCATATGCGCGACAAGGCTGATCCCCGACGCCCAGAACCGCGGGTCCGCATCCATTCCCGGAACGCCCCGCGCCGCCATCGCCTTCTGCGCCGGGCCCGACAGCACCCCATGCACGGTGGACACGTTCACGCCCACCTTCTCGAACAGCCGCCCGCCGCGCATCACGCTCATCAGGCCGCCGCCCCCATCGGGGCGGGTCGTCGGCGTCACCTCGAACCGGCCCGGCGGCAGGTCCGACCGGGTCGTATCCTCCGCCGCTTCGAACGCGGCGACGATCGTGTCGCGCAGGTTGCGAAACCATTCCGAGGCGCGGGTTTTCTGCTGGTCCATGGGTCTTCTCCTATGCACCAAGGTCTATCACCCGGCGCCGATGCGGACCATTGGAATGGGCACGCCCCCGCGCTAAATATTGCCGCAGAGGAGACATGCGATGAAACGCCTTTCCATTCTTCCCCTGCTTCTGGTCCTCTCGGCCTGCGCCACGCAGCAGGAACGCTGTATCAGCACCGTGACGCGCGACCTGCGCACGGTGGACAGCCTGATCGCGAAATCCGACGCCACTCTTCGCCGCGGCTACGCGCTGGAAGAATATGAGACCTCGCGCCCCATCTATCGCCAATGCGGCTGGTATCCTCGCGTGCTGAGCGACGGGCGCATCGTCGCCGGCGCGCCGCGCATGTGCTGGGATGACGTGACGGAAACCCGAACACGGGCCAAGGCGGTGGACTTGAATCAGGAACGCCGCCTGCTGGACGGCCTGCGCGAGAAACGCACGCAGCTTGCCGCGCAGGCCGGCCCCGCCGTCGCCCGCTGCGAGGCGGCCTTCCCCGAAGAGTAAGGCGCGCGGCAGCACCGCCCGGCGATGGCTTCCCGCAAGGGAGGCCTGAGCCGGGCGGTCCCCCCCCGGTTACCTCGGGGCCGCCGCCCGGCGCAAACGGTCGTTGATCGCCAGCCCCAGCCCATGTTCCGGCACCGGAGCCACGGCGATCACGCCATCCTCGCCTGCCAGCCGGTCCGCCTCGCGCAGCATGTGGAACAGGTTCGCCGCCGCCTCCACCAGATCGCCCGAGGGCGACAGATCCAAGCCCCCCGTCCCGAAGCCGATCGCGACCTCTCCCGGTCCCGGCACCGCGTTCAGCCGCACCCGCCCGCGCGGCGCGTAATGCGACAGCAGTTGCCCCGGCGCCGATGGTTTCGCCGCGTCCCCGCCCACTGCCAGCGGCCCCAGCACCGCCTCCAGCGCCTCGCGCGGAACGCCGCCGGGGCGCAGCAGCACCGGCGCGCCCACCAGCCCAAGGATCGTCGATTCCACCCCAACGGCCGAGGCTCCGCCTTCCAGCACCGCCTCGATCCGCCCCGAAAGCCCGTCCAGCACATGCTCAGCCCGCGTCGGGCTGATCCGCCCGGACGGATTTGCGGACGGCCCGGCCAGCGGCCCGCCGAAATCGCGCAGCAAGGCCCGCGTCACCGGATGCGCCGGCACGCGCACCGCCACGCTGTCCAGCCCCGCCGTCACCAGCGGCGACAGCCCTGCATCCTCGCGCAGCGGCAGCACCAGCGTCAGCGGCCCCGGCCAGAACGCCGCCACTCGTTCGAATCCCTCCGGCAATACGGCATATCGCGCGACCGCCTCGGCATCGGGCAGATGCACGATCAGCGGGTTGAACTGCGGCCGCCCCTTCGCCTCGTATATCCGTGCCACCGCCGTATCCGAGCGCGCATCGCCGCCAAGGCCATAGACCGTCTCGGACGGGAAGGCGACCAGCCCGCCGCCGCGCAGGATTTGCGCGGCTTCGGCGGTATCTGTCAGAAGGCGGGTCTTCATGACGCAGCGTCCCGTATTGCTGGCGGAAAACCCTTGGCTATCCTCCCCCCCTGCCGCATGCAAGGAGGAGACGATGCCCTATACCGCCCCGCTGGACGACTTCCGCCTCCTGAGCGGCCTGCAAGGCAGCGACGATGCCCATGACATCCTGACCGGGGCCGCGCGGCTGTGCGAGACGACCCTTGCCCCGCTGCAACGCGTCGGCGATACCCACCCCGCGCGGCTGGAGAATGGCGTCACCCGCACCCCGCCCGGTTTCGCCGAAGGCTATCGCGCCATCGCGGACGGGGGCTGGATCGGCATCTGCGCATCCCCGGATCACGGGGGCCTCGGCCTCCCGCTGTCGGTTGCGACGGCGGTGAACGAGATGATGGCTTCGGCCTGCCTTGCGCTGCAACTGAACCCGCTGATGACCCAAGGCCAGATCGAGGCTTTGGAGCATCACGCCAGCCCCGAGATGCAGGCGCTGTATCTGCCCAAGCTCATCTCGGGCGAATGGTCGGGCACGATGAACCTGACCGAGCCGCAAGCCGGATCGGACGTCGGCGCGCTGACCACCCGCGCGGTGCCGGAAGGAGAGACGTTCCGCATCACCGGGCAGAAGATCTACATCACATGGGCCGACAACGACTTCACCGACAACGTCTGCCATCTGGTCTTGGCGCGTCTGCCCGATGCCCCGGCGGGAACCAAGGGGATCAGCCTGTTCATGGTGCCGAAGACCCTGCCCGATGGCAGCCGTAACGCGCTGCGCGTCCTCAGCCTTGAACACAAGCTGGGACTGCATGGATCGCCGACCGCCGTGATGGAGTATGACGGCGCGACGGGCTGGATCGTCGGCGCGCCGCACAAGGGGATGGCGGCAATGTTCACGATGATGAACAACGCCCGCCTCGGGGTTGCAACCCAAGGCATCGGCGTGGCCGAAGCCGCCTGCCAACTGGCCGAGGCCCATGCCGCCCAGCGCCAGCAGAACGGCCCCATCGCGAACCATCCCGACGTGCGGCGGATGCTGGCCCGGATGCGGGCGGAGACATTCGCCGCCCGAGCCATCGCCCTGTCCTGCGCCGCTGCCAGCGACGCCGGGGACACTGCCCGCGCGGCCTTCCTGACGCCCATCGCCAAATCCTTCGGGACCGAAACCGGGATGCGGGTGGCCGACCTTGGGATTCAGGTTCATGGCGGCATGGGCTATATCGAAGAAACCGGCGCGGCGCAGCTTTGGCGCGACGTGCGCGTCACCGCGATCTATGAAGGCACCAACGGCATTCAGGCCATCGACCTGATCGGACGCAAGCTGTCGGATGACGGCGCCGCCGCCTTTGCGCTTCTGGACGATCTGCACCCGGATCTGGCAGATGCCGCGCAGACCCTGCGAGCGGTCACGCAGGTGCTTCTGGCCCGCCCCGTGCAGGACCGTCTGGCCGGGGCCACGCCCTATCTTCGTGCCTTTGCGCTGGTGCTTGGCACCCATTGGCACCTGCGCGCCGCCGAATCCGACCCCGCCCGCGCCCCGCTCGCCCGCTTCATGCAGCGCAATGTGTTGCCCGAGCACGCCGCCCTCGCGTCCGAGGCGCTGGAGGATGTGCCAAGCGCGTGACAGGACAGGCGGAATCGGCTATGCGGCAATCAGAGGACAAGGGAAGGAACGGACCCGTGGCGGAACACAAAGTCGGCAGCATGGACATCACCACCCAGGAAAAGACCTTTGCGGGCTTCCTGTGGTTCGTGAAATGGGGCTGCATCCTGATCGCGGCGATCCTGATCTTCCTCGCGCTCGTCAATATCTGATGCGCCTGATCCTGTGCCTGCTGGGCCTGCTGACCCTCGCCGCCTGTGCCGAGCCGAAATGGGCAGACGATGCGGCCGTGACCCGCGCGGTCTACACCTCGCAGGCGCCTACCTCGGTCACACTGTTCACCGTGGTGCGCAAGCGCGACGGGTCCAGCGGGCATTCGGGGCTGATGGTGAACGGGGCGCAGCGGATCATCTTCGATCCCGCCGGAAGCTGGAACCACCCCAACGTGCCGGAACGCAACGACGTTCTGTATGGCATGACGGACCAGATGGTCGCCTTCTACATCGACTATCACGCGCGCGAGACGTATGACGTGGTCGAACAGACCGTGCCCGTCACGCCGCAGGTCGCGGCGATGGTCGCGCAGCGGATGCAATCCTATGGCGCGGTTCCCAAGGCGCATTGTGCCCGCGCGATCACCGGGGTTCTGGACGGGGTGCCGGGGTTCGAGGATGTGGGCCGCACCTGGTATCCGACGAAGCTGATGCAGCGGTTCGACCGGCTGCCTGGCGTCGTCAAACGCACCATCACCGATGACAGCGCCGACAAGAACCACGGCGTGCTGTTGGTGCAGGCGGGCGATCCGCGCCTGACCAACTAACCGATCAGGGCGAGCGTGGTGTAAAGCACCGCCGCCCCCGCCCCGATCGCCCAAAGCGTATTTCTGGTCCAGACCGCCACCGCGATCGTCGCCGCCGCAGCGGCCAGCCTTGCGGGGTCAGGCTGACCGCCCGTGGCGGCGGGCCAGAGCACCCCCGGCGCGATCAGCGCGGGCAGCACCGCCACCGCGGTATAGCGCAGGTGCCGCAGCGCCCATTCGGGAAACTGCCGCCCGCCCGCAAACGCCAGAAAGGACAGCCGCAGCAGGTATGTCCCGACCCCGAGGCCAAGGATGATGATCCAGAGCTTCATGCCGCGCACCCCTTCTGCCAAAGCTCGACCTGCGCGCCAACGACCATCGCCAGTGCCGCCGCCACCAGAACCCCCGTGCCATAGGGCAGGAAGGCGAAGAACAGCGATGCCGCCACCGACACGATGCAGGCCGCCACCTGCGGCAGCGTCCGCAGCATCGGCCCGATCATCGCAAGGAAGGTGATGGGCAGCGCGAAATCAAGCGCCATCCATGGCGGGATCGAGCTGCCCGCGACCGCGCCGATCAGGCTTGCCAGATACCATGCCGGCATGATCGTGGCCGAGGCCCCGGCAAAATAGGCGACCTTCTGTGCGGTCGTCATCTCGCGCCGTTCGAATTCGGCCATGCTGCCGGCAAAGTTCTGGTCGACCAGCGCATAGGCGATCAGCGCCCGCTGCCACATCGGCGCCGCGCCGAAATGCGGGGTCAGCGCGGCGGAATACATCGCCAGCCGAAGGTTCACCGCCAGCGCGGTCGCAAGGATGATGAGCGTCGGCGCATTGTCGGCATAAAGCTGAAGTGCCGCGAACTGCGAGGCGCCCGCGATGACGAGCACGGAAAAGCCCATCACCTCCAGCAGGTTCAGCCCGGCCTCGGTCCCGACCACGCCGAACAGAAGACCGAAGGGAGAGACGACGAACACGAACGGGATGGAGCCGCGGAGACCATCGCGGAAGGGCGACATGACGATACCTCGGGGGTTTACGAATTGCCTTGTGACGGGCATAGGCGGATCATGGGGCGGATGCAACGGCGGCGGGGCGAATGCGGATCTTCGGCGTGATCCTTGCGGGGGGCGAAGGGCGGCGGATGGGCGGCGCGGACAAGGCGCTGCTGCCGCTTGGGGGCGTTTCGATGATCGCACGCGTCCGCGCCCGGCTGGAGCCGCAGGTGGAGGCGCTGGCGATTTCGGCCAATGGCGATCCGGCCCGGTTCCGCGGGACCGTCCTGCCCGATGACGATCCGCAGGGGCCCCTTTCAGGCGTGCTTGCGGGTCTGCGCTGGGCGGCGGGGCTGGGTGCGGATGCCGTCGTGACTGCGCCCGTGGATGTGCCGTTCCTGCCCGGCGATCTGGTGCCGATGCTGTGCCTGCGCTGGCCGGGTGCGGCGCTGGCGCGGGCGGGCGGGCGGCTGCACCCCGCCTGTGCGCTTTGGCCGGTGACGGCGGCCCCTTCGCTGGAGGCATGGCTGGCATCGGGCCAGCGCCGCGTCGGGGATTTCGCCGCCAGCATCGGGGCGACGCCAGTCGATTTCCCCGATCCGCGCGAGTTTCTGAACCTGAACACCCCCGAGGATCTGGCCGCCGCGCAGGCGCTGCTGTGAGGATCGAACGCGGCCTGCCGGACGCCCTGCGCGATCAGGCAGCCGAACTCTATTGGGAGGCGTTCGGCCCGAAGCTGAACCGCGTGATGGGGCCGTCGCCGCGCGCCCGCGCTTTCATCGCCCGCGCGATCCGGGCCGATCACGTGATCGCCGCAACCGAAGGCGCGCAGCTTCTGGGCCTTGCCGGCTTCAAGACATCGCAAGGCGCGTTCGTCGGCGGTTCGGCGCGCGAGATGCGCCGCGCCTATGGGATCTTCGGCGCGACATGGCGGGGCGTCGCGCTGTCGATGCTGCACACGGATGTGGACAACGAACGGTTCCTGATCGACGGGCTTTGCGTGGACGCCAGGTGGCGCGGGCAAGGGATCGGGACGGCGCTGATCGCCGCGATCTGCCACGAAGGCGCGCGGCGCGGATACGATGCGGTGCGGCTGGACGTGGTGGACACCAACCTGCGCGCGCGGGCGCTGTACGAGCGGTTGGGATTCGTCGCGGTCGGAAGTGACCGGCTGGGTGCCGCCGCGCCCTTGTTCGGCTTCGGCGCGACGGTCACGATGGTGCGCGGGCTTTAGTCGAAGGTGCCCGTCGCGCGGCCCAGCAGCATGAAGGCGCGGGCCGTGCGGGTCTGGCCGAACCATTCCAGTTCGGTATCAGTGGCCGCGCGGATGAAGCCCGACACGCTGCGGTCGAAGGCGCGCAGGAAGTGGTGGGCGGCGTCGCGAAAGATCTGATCCTCGCGCATCCGCTGGCCGACGACGTTCAGCACGTTGCGGTCCGGGATGCCGCCAAGCTGGGCGACAGACGGCCCACGCTCGCCCGCGCCGAAACGCCGCCATGCCTCTGCCGGGGCGGGATCGAGCGGCAGATCGTCCATGAACACCCCATCCTGCGACATGAGCGTCAGGACGTCCTGCGCGGCACGGATGACCTTGGCCGTGTCGTGATCGGCCAGCGCGAGGTTCAGGGCGTTGATCCCCTCCTCGTCATCCTCGGAATCGGGGAAGTTCATCGCGACGATGTAATCGGCGATGGTCAGCTGCGACGGCTCCGGCACGTCCAGCGCCAGTGCGGCCTGTTCCTCTGCCGGGGCGGGGCGTTGCGGCGGGGCGCGCACGGCGGCGGGGCGCGGCGGCGCGTTCTGGCGCTGCACGTCCAGCGCCATGCGCAGCCGTTCCGCCTCGGCCCGCAGAAGCCGGACCGACCGCAGGGTAGAAACCAGCCCCACGATCATCGCCAGCGGCAGCACCATCAGGAATGCCGTCATCAGAAGCCCAGGCCCCTGCCCCTCGGGTTGCGACAGCCACCAGAACAGAAGCGTGCCGAACCAGGCCGCGCCCGCAAGCGCGCCCGCCACCTCGATCTGGCCCAGCGGCTCGTCGGGATGGGTTTTGACCGGACCGCTCATCAGACGTAACGGACCGTCAGCACCTCGTAGCTGCGGTCCCCTCCGGGGGTCTTGACCTCGACCGTGTCGCCTTCGTCCTTGCCGATCAGCGCGCGTGCGAGCGGCGAGCGCATGTTCAGAAGGCCCTTTTCCAGATCCGCCTCGGGCTCGCCCACGATTTGATAGGTGCGCTCCTCTTCGGTATCCTCGTCCACGAGGGTGACGGTGGCGCCGAACTTGATCGCGCCGGACAGTTTCGTCGGGTCGATCACGTCGGCCATGCCCAGCATCGCCTCAAGCTCCTTGATGCGGCCCTCGATGAAGCTCTGCTTTTCGCGTGCGGCATGGTATTCGGCGTTTTCAGACAGATCGCCATGTTCACGCGCCTCGGAGATCGCGCGGATCACGGCGGGGCGTTCGACCGATTTCAAGGTCTTGAGTTCTTCGTCCAGCGCGGCGAAACCCGCGCGCGTCATCGGGATCTTTTCCATCGGCCCTTACCAGTAAAAGCAAAGCCACGGGCCCGGAATGGGCGCACGTGACTCGGGTCTGTCTTCCCCATCACCTGAACCGATGGGCGCGGGGAATGCAAGCACAATGCCGGAAGCAGGCGGAAGCGTGTCGCAACGTGGCGCGAGGACGGCGGGAAAGTGCTGTCGGGTCAAGATTGACCTTGGCAGGGCCTTGCGTCACAAAACCTTGTTTCAAGATCAGCCAGGGGCCACCGCCCAAGCCGGGAGCGACATCATGACGACACGCGAATCCATGGACTACGACGTCGTCATCGTGGGCGGCGGTCCTGCGGGTCTGTCGGCGGCGATCCGGCTGAAGCAGCTGGACGCGGACCTGTCGGTGGTGGTGCTGGAGAAAGGGTCCGAGATCGGGGCGCATATCCTGTCTGGGGCGGTTCTGGACCCGGTCGGGCTGGATGCGCTGCTGCCCGATTGGCGCGAGCGCGGCGCGCCGGTGACGGTGGAGGTGAAGGAGGACAACTTCTACCTTCTGGGCGAGGCGGGGAAGATCCGCGTGCCGAACTGGCCGATGCCGGGGCTGATGGGGAATCACGGCAACTATATCGTGTCGATGGGCAATGTCTGCCGCTGGCTGGCGGAACAGGCCGAGGCCTTGGGCGTGGAAATCTTTCCGGGCATGGCAGCCTCGGCGCTGGTGATGGACGGGGACCGCGTGAAAGGCGTCGTCGCGGGCGAATTCGGGCTGGAGGCGGATGGCACACCGGGCCCGAACTACGAGCCGGGGATGGAGCTGCACGGCAAATACGTGCTTCTGGGCGAAGGCGTGCGCGGGTCGCTGTCGAAGCAGGTGTTCCAGAAATACGATCTGGGCGCGGGGCACGAGCCGCAGAAGTTCGGCCTCGGGATGAAGGAGATCTGGGAGATCGACCCGTCAAAGCATCGCCTCGGCACGGTCACGCATACGATGGGGTGGCCGCTGGGCAAGAATGCGGGCGGCGGGTCGTTCATCTATCATGCCGAGAACAATCAGGTCCTGATCGGCTTCGTCGTGCATTTGGGGTATGAGAACCCGTATCTTTACCCCTATGCCGAGTTCCAGCGGTTCAAGCATCACCCGATGGTGGCCGATCTGCTGGCGGGCGGCAAGCGTGTGGCCTATGGGGCGCGGGCGATCACCGAGGGCGGCTGGCAGTCGCTGCCGAAGCTGGTCGCACCGGGGGTGGCGCTGCTGGGATGCAGCGCCGGGATGGTCAACCTGCCGCGCATCAAGGGCAACCACAACGCGATGCTGTCGGGCAAGGCGGCGGCGGAGGCCGTGGTCGCCGCGCTGGCCGAAGGGCGCGAGGGCGAGGAGCTGACCGCCTACGAGACCGCCGTGCGGACGGGGCCGATCGCCGCCGACCTGAAGCCGGTGCGGAACGTCAAACCGATCTGGTCGCGCTATGGCCTGATGGCCTCGCTGGCGGCGGGGGGCTTCGACATGTGGACGAACAGCTTGTTCGGTGTGTCCATCTTCGGCACCGTCAAACACGGCAAGACCGACGCGCAGGCGACCGGCAAAGCCGCCGATTTCACGCCCATCGACTATCCCAAACCTGATGGAAAGCTGTCCTTCGACCGGCTGACCAACGTCGCGTTCAGCTTCACCAACCACGAGGAAAGCCAGCCCGCCCACCTGAAGCTGACCGACCCGTCCATCCCGATCACCTATACGCTGCCGACCTTCGCCGAACCCGCCCAGCGTTATTGCCCCGCCGGAGTGTATGAGGTCGTCGAAAACCGCTTCGTCATCAACTTCCAGAACTGCGTCCACTGCAAGACCTGCGACATCAAGGACCCGCCGCAGAACATCACGTGGACGACGCCCCAAGGCGGCGATGGGCCCAATTATCCGAATATGTAGATCACTTCCGCGGCATTTTTCCGCGATTCCGGGCAACCGTGGCGTGAAGCGTTTGCCTCTGCCCCTGCCCGACCCTATCCTCGCCGGAACGCCGCCGGAGTAGTCATGCGCAGACCGAACCTCGCCCGCCCCGCATTTGCCCTGATCCTTGCCATGATGGCGCAGGGTGCCGTCGCGCAGGATTCGGGCGCCTATCTTGCCGCGCGGGTGGCGGGCAGCGACCGCGACCACCGCGCTGCCGCCGCGTGGTTTTCAAAGGCGCTGATCGCTGACCGGCAGAACCCCGCCTTGATGGAAGGTGTCATCATCGCCAACATCGCGCTGGGCGATTTCGAAAAGGCCGCCCACGCTGCCCGCGCGCTTCAGGCGACGGGGCTGAAAAGCCAGTCGATGACGCTGGCGCTGCTGGTGGATTCGCTGAAGGCGGGCGACTACGCCGCCGCCCTTGGCGCGCAGAAGGAATTGCACGCGGTCGGTGCGCTGCTGGAACGGCTGGTGACCGCCTGGGCGCAGCTTGGCGACGGGCGCGTGACCGAGGCGCTGGCCTCGTTCGACGCGATTGCAGGGACCGAAGGGCTGGAGGCGTTCGGCCTGTATCACAAGGCACTGGCGCTGGCTTCGGCAGGCGACATGGAGGGCGCGGATGCGATCCTTGCGGGCGAAGACGGTCGCGGCATCGCGCTTTTGCGCCGGGGCGTCATCGCCCATGCGGAAATCCTGAGCCAGCTTGAACGCCCCGAGGATGCGCTGGCCGTGCTGGACGGTGCCTTCACCACCGACGATCCCACCGTCGCGCCGCTGCGTGCCAAGCTGGCGGCGGGCGAGGCGCTGGACTACGACATCGCCCGCAACCCGCGCGAGGGCATCGCCGAGGTGTTCTATACCCTTGCCGCCGCACTGAGCGGAGAGGCTGAGGACGGCTACACCCTCGTCTATACCCGCGCCGCAGCCGCCCTGCGTCCCGACCATACCGAGGCCATCGTGATGAGCGCGGACCTGCTGGCCGCGCAGGGCCAGACGGCGCTGGCGATCGAGACCTATGCCGCCGTGCCCGAAAGCGATCCGCTTCATGTCGCCGCCGTGATCGGTCGGTCCGAGGCGATGTTCGCCGAGGATCGTGGCGGCGATGCGATCGAGGTGCTGAAGCTTCTGGCTTCGGATCATCAGGATGCGCTGACGGTGCAGCTTGCGCTTGGCGATGCGCTGCGGCGCGAGGAACGATACCCCGAGGCCATTGCCGCCTATGACAAGGTCGAAACGCTTCTTGGCACGCCCGAGCGGCGCCATTGGCCGATCTTCTTCAGCCGCGGCATGTCGCATGAGCAGCTGGACCAGTGGGACGAGGCCGAGGCCGATCTGCGCCAGGCGCTGGCGCTGGACCCGGAACAGCCGCATGTGCTGAACTATCTGGGCTATTCGCTGGTCGAACAGGGGCGCGAGCTGCCCGAGGCGCTGGACATGATCGAACGCGCCGTCGCCGCCCGCCCGGACAGCGGCGCGATCCAGGACAGCCTCGCATGGGCCTTCTTCAAGCTGGGGCGGTTCGACGAGGCCGTGGCTCCGATGGAAAAGGCCGCGCAGCTGGAGCCGGAGGATGCGATCCTGACGGACCATCTGGGCGACGTCTATTGGGCCGTGGGCCGCAAGACCGAGGCCCGGTTCCAGTGGCGCCGCGCTTTGTCGTTCGAGCCGGAGGAGGCGCTGGAGACACGTATCAAGCGCAAGCTGGAGATCGGGCTGGACGGCGTGCTGTCCGAAGAAGGCCAAGGCGCCTTCGCGACCAAGCTGGCGCAGAACGCCCATGGCAACTGACGCCTTCGCGCGGGCGAAGGTGAACCTGACGCTGCACGTCACCGGGCGGCGGGCCGACGGGTATCATCTGCTGGACAGTCTGGTCGTGTTTGCCGGGGTGGGCGATACCGTGACCGCGTCGGACGGCCCGATGTCGCTGACGGTGGACGGGCCGGAGGCGCAGGCGCTGGTGGGCGAAAATCTGGTGACGCGCGCTGCCGCGCTGATGGGCGGCGCGCGGCTGCATCTGGAAAAGCGGCTGCCGGTGGCTTCGGGAATCGGCGGCGGTTCGGCGGACGCGGCGGCGACGCTTCGCGCGCTGGAACGGATGGGGCGGCCCCTGCCCGATCCGAGGAACGTGCTGGGTCTGGGCGCGGATGTGCCGGTCTGCCTTTTCGGCCGCGCCGTGCGCATGACCGGCGTGGGCGAGGGTTTGGAGCCGGTGGCGGTGCCGCCCGCATGGCTGGTGCTGGCCAACCCGCGCGTCGCCGTCTCGACCCCGCAGGTGTTTCGCGGTCTGGACGGGTTCGGCCCGCCGATGCCGGAGGTCCCGGCCTTTGCGGACGCGGCAGCTTTGGCGCATTGGCTGCACGCCACCCGCAACGACATGGAACCTGCGGCCATCCGCATCGCCCCCGTCATCGCAGAAGTGAAGGCGGCGCTGGCCACCCTGCCCGGCTGTCTGTTCGCGCGCATGTCGGGATCGGGCGCGACCTGCTTCGGCCTGTTCAGGGCCGAGGCCGAGGCCCGCGCCGGGGCGGCGGCCCTTCCCGCCGAATGGTGGACCGCCGCCGCGCCGATGGAAGGTTAGCGGATCCGCGCCACGACGTAATCGGCCAGATCGCCCAGCAGGTTGCGCAGCGCATGATCTGGCAGCGGCGACAGCGCCTCCTTGGCCCGCGCGGCCCATGCCAGCGCGTCGGCCCGCGCTGCATCCATCGCGCCATGACGGGCCATGATCGCCTGCGCCCGTGCCAGATCGCCGTCCTGCTGGTCGCCCTTGGCGATCGTGCGGGTCCAGAACGCGCGCTCGTCCGCGTCTGCCTTCGCCACCGCCTTGATGACGGGCAGCGTCAGCTTGCGTTCGCGGAAATCGTCGCCTGTGTTCTTGCCGATCGCATCCGCCGATCCGCCGTAATCCAGCAGATCGTCCACGATCTGGAACGCGATGCCCAAGGCGTCACCGTAATCGTGCAGCCCCCGCACCTGCGCGTCCGAGGCGTTCGCGATCATCCCGCCCACCTCGGTCGCGGCGGCGAACAGGGCCGCCGTCTTGCCGCGCACGACCTGAAGGTAGATTTCCTCGGTCGTCGCAAGATCCTGCGCGGCGGTCAGTTGCAGCACCTCGCCCTCGGCGATGGTCGCCGCCGCGTTGCACAGCACGTTCAGCACGTCCAATCGCCCCGGCTCCACCATCAGCTGGAAGGACCGCGCGAACAGGTAGTCGCCCACCAGAACCGAGGATTTGTTGTCCCAAAGCAGGTTCGCCGTGGGCCGCCCCCGCCGCCGCTGGCTTTCATCCACCACGTCGTCATGCAGCAACGTCGCGGTGTGGATGAATTCGACCGTCGCCGCCAGATGGACGTGGAACGGGCCGTCATAGCCGCACATCCGCGCCGCCGCCAAGGTCAGCATCGGGCGCAGGCGCTTGCCGCCCGCCTCGACCAGATGGGCCGTCACCTCGGGAATGCGCGGCGCGTGGCGCGAGGCCATGCGATCGCGGATCAGCGCGTTGACGGCGCCCATGTCGTCTGCCAGCCAGCTCGCCAGCCGGTCGTGCGGTTTGTGGGAAAGCTCGTCCACGTGAACCCCATCTCTCGACAAGCCGTGGCCTGCCGCCTATCAAATCTGGATGAAGGAGCTTCTGCGCACCACCGACCCCACCGTGATCGCTTTCGCCCAGGCGCTGCTTCAGGGCGAGGGTATAAACAGCTTTCCGATGGACGTCCACATGAGCATCCTCGAAGGCGGCATCGGTATCTTTCCGCGCCGCCTGATGGTGGCGGATGGCGACCATTTCATCGCCCGCAAGGTCATGGAAGACAACGATATCCCATGTTCGCCGCCGACGATCTGACCGAGGACGGGTTCCTTGGCGGGCGGCTGCGGGTGCTGCAACCGCGCGAGGGGTATCGCGCGGCGACCGATCCGGTGCTGATGGCCGCAGCCGTGCCCGCGCTGCCGGGGCAGGCGGTGCTGGAACTTGGCTGCGGCGCGGGGGTGGCGAGCCTGTGCCTTGGCTGGCGGGTTCCGGTGCGCCTGACGGGGCTGGAGATTCAGGCCCCCTATGCCGCGCTGGCGCGCGAGAATGCGGCACGGAATGGGATCGACATGCAGGTGATCGAAGGCGACGTCACCGCGATGCCGATCAAGGATGCCTTCGATCACGTCATGGCCAACCCGCCCTATTACGCAGGCGGGACCGCTTCGGCGGATGCCGGGCGCGACATGGCGCTGCGCGAAGGGCTGCCGCTGGCCGAATGGCTTGGGGCGATGGCGCGCAGGCTGCGGCCCGGCGGCTGGGCGACGCTGATCCTCGGGGCGGACCGGCTGCCGGATGCGATGCGCGGGATGCCGGGGACGATGGGGTCTGTCACGGTCCTGCCATTGGCGCCGCGCGAAGGGCGAGCGGCAAAGCGGATCATCGTCCAGGCGCGAAAGGGCGGGCGCGCTGCCTTTACGCTGGCGGCGCCTTTCGTGCTGCATTCGGGCGCGGCACATAATGGGGACGGCGACGATTTCACAGACCCCGCCCGCTCAATTCTACGGCAGGGCTGCGGGTTTCCGCAGCCTTTGGGGCGCTGCGCCGGCATCTCGCCGCCAAGTGGTCAAAGAGACAGGTGACACGACTCGAAAGCTGTGTCGTAATTCTTTTACACGCAATCAGAAGGAGAATGGAATGACGATCGCTTCGCACCTGCAGGAACTGCGCCGCAAGCACGAATCCCTCTCGGACAACGTGGTCACCGCCCAGCGGCAGCCCTCCACAGACCCGCTGACGATTGCAGAGATGAAGAAACAGAAGCTTCGTCTGAAGGAAGAAATCACCCGCCTGTCGCAGGCCTGAAGGAACGGGCGTCGGCGTTCCCCGCCGGCGCCCTGCGATCAACCTAAGGTTGCATCACGCAAAATACTGGCCGCCATTGGCGGTCAGGGTCGAACCGGTGATGAAGCCCGCCTCGTCCGAGGCAAGAAAGACCACGGCACGGGCGATCTCCTCCGGCTCGCCCAGCCGACCCACCGGGATCTGCGGCAGGATGCGTTCTTTCAGCACCTTTTCGTCGATGGCACGCACCATCTCGGTCCCGATATAGCCGGGGCAGATGGCGTTGACGGTGATCCCCGCCCGCGCGCCTTCCTGAGCCAGCGCCTTGGTCACGCCCAGATCGCCAGCTTTGGCAGCGGAATAGTTCGCCTGCCCCGCCTGCCCCTTCTGGCCGTTGATCGACGAGATGTTCACGACCCGCCCGAATTTGCGGTCGCGCATCCCCGACCAGACCGGATGCGTCATGTTGAAGACGCCGTTCAGGTTGGTGTCGATCACCTCGCGCCATTGCTGCGGGGTCATCTTGTGGAACATGGCATCGCGCGTGATACCGGCGTTGTTGACCAGGACCTCGACCGGGCCGATCTCCGCCTCGACCCGAGCAATCCCGGCTGCGCAGGCGTCGTAATCGGCGACCGACCATTTGAAGGCGGGAATGCCGGTATCGGCAGTAAACGCCGCTGCCGCGTCGTCATTGCCGGCATAGTTCGCGGCCACGCGATAGCCGGCGGCCTTCAAAGCGATGGAAATGGCAGCCCCGATGCCACGGGTGCCCCCCGTGACCAATGCAACTCGCGACATTCGCTCCCCCTCTGGATCGTTGCGGCGCGGCTGTTTCGCCGCGCCGGTTCAGTCTCAGACTTTTTCGATGCACATGGCAACGCCCATTCCGCCGCCGATGCACAGCGTCGCGAGACCTTTCGACGCATCGCGCCGCTTCATCTCGAAGATGAGGGTGTTGAGGATGCGCGCGCCGGATGCGCCGATGGGGTGGCCGATGGCGATGGCGCCGCCATTCACGTTCACGATGTCGGTGTTCCAGCCCATTTCCTGATTCACGGCACAGGCTTGGGCCGCGAAGGCCTCGTTCGCTTCGACAAGGTCCAGATCGGCAGCGTTCCAGCCCGCCTTCTTCAGCGCCTTACGGCTGGCATAGATCGGGCCGACGCCCATGATCTTCGGGTCAAGACCTGCGGTGGCATAGGAGGCGATGCGGGCCAGCGGCGTGAGGCCCCGGCGCGCGGCTTCCTCCTCGGCCATCAGCAGCACCGCCGCCGCCCCGTCGTTCAGCCCCGAAGCGTTGCCCGCCGTGACCGAGCCGTCCTTGGCAAAGGCCGGACGCAGCTTGGTCATCGCGTCGATGGTCGCGCCGTGACGGATATATTCGTCGGCCTCCACCACCGTCTCGCCCTTGCGGGTCTTGACGGTGAAGGGGACAATCTCGTCCTTGAAGCGCCCGGCCTTCTGCGCGGCTTCGGCCTTGTTCTGGCTGGCCAGCGCGAATTCATCCTGCTGCTGGCGGTTGATCTGATACTGGTTCGCGACGTTCTCGGCTGTCTGACCCATGTGATAGCCGTTGAAAGCGTCCCACAGCCCGTCCTTGATCATCGAATCGATGAAGCTCAGGTCGCCCATCTTCTGACCGTTGCGCAGGTTGGCGACATGGGGCGACAGGCTCATGTTCTCCTGCCCGCCGGCGATGACGACCGACGCATCGCCCAGCTGGATGTGCTGCGCGCCCAGCGCGACCGCCCGCAGCCCCGATCCGCAAACCTGGTTGATTCCCCAGGCCGAGCTTTCCTGCGGCAGACCGGCAAGGATATGCGCCTGACGGGCCGGGTTCTGGCCCTGCCCCGCCGTCAGCACCTGGCCAAGGATCGTCTCCTCGACCTCGGCCTTTTCGACCCCGGCGCGGCGGACCACTTCCTCGATCACGGCGGCACCCAGCTCATGCGCGGGCACCCCCGCAAAAGCTCCGCCAAAGCTGCCCACAGCGGTGCGTGCAGCCGATACGATAACGACATTGGTCATGCGACTTCTCCCAGGTCCACCGAACTCTCCCTAGAATTGGGTAAGGATCGAAAATGACAAGGGCAAGACAGCGTTTCAGGCCCTTTTTCGCGCGTCCTCCGCCCATGCCGGGCGGGTGGAGGGGGCGCCGAACAGATAGCCCTGGAGGCAATCGACACCCAAAGCGCGAAGGAATTCCGCTTCTTCGACCGTTTCGACCGACTCCGCCACCGTCACCATCTCGAAATGACGGCCGATGGACAGGAGCGCCTTGGTCAGAACCTGATTGTCGGGATCGGCCTGGATCGAGCGGATGAACTGCCCGTCGATCTTGACCATGTCGAAGAAGAAATCCTTGAAGTAGCGGAAGGCGGTGAAGCCTGCGCCGAAATCGTCCAGCGCGAAGGCGATGCCGTATTTCTGCAGATCGTCCATGAATGCGGTGACCAGTTCCGGCACCAGCATCGCCGAGCTTTCGGTGATTTCCAGAATCAGCCGCTCGCCCACCGTCGCATCCTGTTTCAGCCCGGCCATCAGAACGCGCATCCACGGAGCATAGCCTATGGATCGCGCCGACATGTTGATCGCCAGCCGCAGCGTCGGCGTCCGGCGCAGCGCGGCAAGGCCAAGCTCCAGCGCGGCGCAGTCGATGCGGCGTCCGGTTTCCTGTTCTTCGACCGCATCCATGAAATCGCGGGCGGGGATGATGCGGCCGGACGGCTCCATCACCCGGATCAGCCCCTCATAGAAAGCGATCTGTTCGGGGTCCGACCCCAGCACCACCGGCTGATAGGCCAGCGCCACACGCCTTTCGTCCAGCGCGGCCGAGACCATGGCCATGGTCCGCTTGTCGTTTTCCGAAATGGCGAAGCCGATCGGCGTCCCCTCGACCACTGGCTTTGACATGCCCTACCCCTTGCGCTGACGGTGGACAGACTGGCGTGCGGGCCGTAAACAAATCGTATAGATTCCGGTTTCGTTCCAATTTTACGCAAATCTCGCCATGCAAACACGCTGTCACTGGTGCGGGACCGACCCGCTTTATGTCGCCTATCACGACACCGAATGGGGCATGCCCGAACGGGATTCGCGCGCCTTGTGGGAAAAGCTCATCCTTGACGGGTTTCAGGCTGGGCTGGCCTGGATCACCATTCTGCGCAAACGCGACGGCTTTCGCGCGGCGTTTCAGGGCTTCGATCCGCAGGTCATCGCGTCATGGGGCGAATCGGATGTGCAGCGGCTGCTGGCCGATCCGGGCATCGTGCGCCATCGCGGCAAGATCGAAGCCACGATCCTGAATGCCCGCGCCTATCTGGAGATGGAGGATTTCGCGGATTACCTCTGGGGCTATCTGGACGGCAAGCCGATCCAGTCCGAAACCTACAACATGGCCGAGACGGACCTGTCGCGTCGGATCTCCAAGGATCTGAAGAAGCGCGGGTTCAAGTTCTGCGGGCCGACGATCACCTATGCTTTCATGCAGGCGACGGGGATGGTGAACGACCACCACCCCGACTGCTTCGCCCGCGCGGTCTGCGCCTCAGCCGCCTAGGGCGCCCAGAACCGCCAGCGCGTCGGGGCTGTCCCATTCGGCATCCCCGGTCAGGCGGCCCACGATCTGCCCCTCGGGGTTCACGATCAGCGTCACCGGCAGGCCCATCACTCCCACCTGCCGCGCCAGCGTCATTCCCGGATCGCGCAGCGCCTCGACATTCTCGACACCCGCCTCATCGAAGAACTCCTCGATCTTGGGCACGGCGTTGCGGCCCGTCGCGACGGTCACCACCTCGATCCCCGGCATCGCGACCTGCAGACGGTCCAGCGAGGGCATCTCGTGGCGGCAGGGCGGGCACCACGTTGCCCAGAAGTTCACCACCGTCCACTTGCCCTGAAACTCGGCCAGCGACCGTTCGGCATCGTCCAGTCCCACCAGCCCCACATCCGGCAAAGGTTCGGGATCGTGCAGCGCCAGCTTGCGCATGTCGCCCGCCTTCGCAGCCTCGGCGGCGACGATATCGGCCATCGCCGGATTTGCACCGAAGGCCAAGGCGGTATAGACGACAGCACAGACGATACGCAGCATTTCCACCCTCCGAAGGCAACCAGCATGACCGCATCCGACAAGACCTCTGCCAACGCCATGTGGGGCGGACGTTTCGCCGCCGGACCGGACGCGATCATGGTGGCGATCAACGCCTCGATCGGGTTCGACAAGCGGCTTTATGCACAGGACATCGCCGGATCGCGGGCCCATGCGGCGATGCTTGCCGCGCAGGGTATCATCACGGATAACGATGCCACCGCCATCGGGGAAGGCCTCCTCACGGTGTTGTCAGAGATTGAAACAGGCGCCTTCCCCTTCCGCGAGGATCTGGAAGACATCCACATGAACGTGGAGGCCCGCCTGAAGGAGATCATCGGCGAACCCGCTGGCCGTCTGCACACCGCGCGGAGCCGCAACGATCAGGTCGCGGTCGATTTCCGCCTTTGGGTGCGCGACCAATGCGATGCGGCCATCGCCGGGATCGACGCGCTCATCGCTGCGTTCCTGTCGCAGGCCGAGGCCGGGGCCGATTGGGTCATGCCGGGCTTCACCCATCTGCAAACCGCGCAGCCGGTGACATGGGGCCATCACATGATGGCCTATGTCGAGATGCTGGGCCGCGACCAGTCCCGCTTCCGCGATGCCCGTGCGCGGATGAACGAATGCCCGCTGGGCGCTGCGGCGCTGGCCGGGACCAGTTTTCCCATCGACCGGCACATGACCGCATCCGCGCTGGGCTTCGACCGCCCCACCGCAAACAGCCTCGATTCCACCGCCGACCGCGATTTCGCGCTCGAATTCCTGTCGGCCTCGGCCATCTGCGCGATGCACCTGAGCCGGTTTGCCGAAGAACTGGTGATCTGGTCTTCGGCCCAGTTCCGCTTCGTGCGCCTGTCGGACCGCTGGACGACCGGATCGTCGATCATGCCGCAGAAGAAGAACCCCGACGCGGCCGAATTGCTGCGTGCCAAGATCGGCCGCATCCTTGGCGCGGCGGTCGCCCTGTTCACGGTCATGAAGGGCCTGCCGCTGACCTATTCCAAAGACATGCAGGAGGACAAGGAGCAGGTCTTCGACGCTGCCGATACGCTGATGCTGTGCCTTGCCGCGATGACCGGAATGGTTGGCGACATGCAGGCCAATACCGAAGAACTGCGGAAGGCCGCCGCCTCGGGCTTTTCGACCGCAACCGACCTTGCCGACTGGCTGGTGCGCGAGCTTGGCCTGCCCTTCCGCGACGCGCATCACGTGACCGGAACGCTGGTCGCACTGGCCGAATCCAAGCGCTGCGACCTGCCCGACCTGACGCTGGAGGATATGCAGGCCGTCCATGCAGGTATCCGCGCCGATGTGTTCGAAGTGCTGGGCGTGGAAAACTCGGTCCGCAGCCGCATGTCCTATGGGGGCACCGCGCCGGATCAGGTCCGTGCGCAGATCGCCCGCTGGAAGGAGAAGCTGGGATGCGAATCCTGATCCTCGTCGCCATTCTGGCCGGGTGCCAGTCCGGCCCGTATCTGAATACCGGGATCAGCATCGGGCCCGGCGGCGTCGGCGTCTATCCTTCCGTCAGCGGCCGCGTCGGCGGTGTCGGCGTCGCGGTCGGCCCCTGAGGACCATCATGAAGCATTCCCTGATCCTTGCCTGCCTTCTGTGCCTTGCCTTCGCCCTGTCCGCCTGCGGCGTCGATGGCACGCCCACCGCGCCGAATGGCACGAAGCCGAATTTCCCCACCAGCGAACAGCTGGACATCAACCGCTAGGGCCGATCCATGGACCATTTCCTCTACCGCTCGGGCACGCTGCATGCCGAGGACGTGGCGCTGGCCGACATCGCCCGCACCGTCGGCACGCCGTTCTACTGCTATTCCACCGCCACGCTGACCCGCCATTACCAGCTGTTCACCGAAGCGTTGTCGCCGATGCCGCATCTGGTCTGTTTCGCGATCAAGTCGCTGTCGAACGTGGCTGTGCTGAAGACGCTGGGCAATCTTGGCGCGGGGATGGATGTGGTCTCGGGCGGGGAATACCTGCGCGCGAAGGCCGCGGGCGTTCCGGGGGAGCGGATCGTGTTTTCCGGCGTCGGCAAGACGCGGGACGAAATGCGTCTGGTGCTGGAAGGCGGCATCCGCCAGTTCAACGTGGAATCCGAGCCAGAGATGCGCGCGATTTCCGAAGTGGCCTCGGCGATGGGCGTAGTGGCTCCGATCACCATCCGCGTGAACCCCGACGTGGATGCCCGCACGCATGAGAAGATCGCAACGGGCAAGAAAGAAAACAAATTCGGCATCCCGATCGCCCGCGCGTCCGAGGTCTATGCCGAAGCCGCCCGCCTACCCGGCATCGAGGTGGTTGGCATCGACGTGCATATCGGCAGCCAGCTGACCGAGTTGGAGCCGTTCGAGCAGGCCTATCTGAAGGTCGCCGACCTGACCCGCCGCCTGCGGTCCGAGGGCCACGACATCCGCCGTCTGGATCTTGGCGGCGGTCTTGGCATCCCCTATCAGCGATCCAACGAAGCCCCGCCGTTGCCGGTCGAATACGGCGCTCTCATCAAGCGCACGGTCGGCGATCTGGGCTGCGAGATCGAGATCGAGCCGGGCCGCCTGATTTCTGGCAATTCGGGCGTGCTGGTGTCGGGCGTGATCTATGTGAAAAACGGCGAGGGGCGGGATTTCCTGATCCTGGATGCCGCGATGAACGATTTGGTCCGCCCGTCGATGTATGGCGCGTGGCATGACATCGTGCCGGTCGAGGAACCCGCCCCCGCCGCCGAAAAGCAGGAATACGATGTCGTCGGCCCGGTCTGCGAGACGGGCGACACCTTCGCCAAAGCCCGTCCGCTGCCGAAACTGGCCGAAGGGGACCTTGTCGCCTTCCGCTCTGCCGGGGCCTACGGCGCAGTGATGGCGTCGGAATACAACACCCGCCCGCTGGTGCCCGAGGTGCTGGTGAACGGCGATCACTATGCCGTCATTCGGGCGCGACCGACATTTGACGAAATCCTCGCACGCGATACGATACCGGAGTGGCTCTAACCCCGCAGGTGGAATGACCGAAAGCGATCAGACGCTGCGTCGACTGGCTTGGCCGATCCGGCTCACGCTGGCCGGCCTGTGGGCCGAACGGCTCCTGCGCGCTTTCTGGCCGCTGATCACGCTGGCGATGGCGACCTTGGCCGTGCTGGCCTTCGGGCTTCAGGACCGGATGCCGCTGGAGGCGCTTTGGGCATGGCTGGTGCTGACCGCGCTGGGCGGCGGCATCGCGCTGGTCTGGGGGCTACGGCAGTTCCGCAGGCCGCGCCGGACGGATGCGCTGGCGCGGCTGGATGCCGCCCTGCCCGGACGCCCGATTTCCGCGCTGAACGATACTCAAGCCATAGGCGCGACCGATCCGGCATCGCAAGCCGTCTGGGCTGCACATCGCCAGCGCATGGCCGAACGCGCGGCGGCGGCAAAGGCGGTGCGGCCCGATCTGCAACTCGCCTCGCGCGATCCTTTCGCGCTGCGCTATCTGGCGCTGACGGCGCTGGTGGTGGCGCTGATCTTCGGCTCGCTCTGGCGCGTCACGTCGATCACGGGAACGCCCGTCGGCGGCGGACAAGTCGCGACCGGCCCGACATGGGAGGCGTGGGTCCAGCCCCCCGCCCATACCGGCAAGCCCTCGCTTTATCTGAACGACATCACTGCCGCCGAATTCCCCGCCCCCGTGGGCAGCCGTGTCCAGATCCGGCTGTATGGCGAGGTGGGCGATCTGACGGTGGCAGAAACCGTGTCGGAACGGACCGAGGCGGCGACGGCTTCGGATCCGCAGCAGGAATTTCAGATCAACCGCTCCGGCACCCTATCGATCAATGGCGCGGGCGGGCAGGAATGGAGGATCATCGCCACACCCGATGCCCCGCCCACCATCGGATCGACCGCCGCGCTGCAGCGCGAGCCGAACGGCGAAATGCGCCTGCCTTTCGAGGCGGGCGACGATTACGGCGTCACCGCCGCGCGCGCCGAGATCGCGCTGGACCTCCCTGCGGTGGACCGCCGCTTCGGCCTTGCCGCCGATCCCGAGCCGCGCGAGCCGGTGGTGCTGGACCTGCCGCTGCCGATCACCGGCAGCCGGACCGAGTTTTCCGAACTGCTGGTCGAGGATCTGTCGCAGCACCCCTTCGCCAACCTGCCAGTCACCATCCGCCTGAGCGCGACCGACGGCGCGGGCCAGACAGGCGCGTCCGAGCCGATGCACGTCACCCTGCCCGGTCGGCGGTTCTTCGACCCGCTGGCGGCGGCGCTGATCGAGATGCGGCGCGACCTTCTGTGGACCGCCGGGAATGCCGCGCGAACGGATCAGATGCTGAAGGCGCTGACCCACCGCCCCGAGGGGCTGTTCCGCAACGAGCGCGCCTTCCTGCGGTTGCGGGTGCTGATGCGCGATCTGGCGGCGAACCGCGACACACTGGCGGGAGAAAAGCGCGACGAGATTGCCGCCCAGCTTTGGGACATCGCCCTGCTGGTCGAGGAAGGCGATCTCGCATCCGCGATGGAGCAGATGCGCCGCGCGCAGGACCGGCTGGACGAGGCGATCAAGAACGGGGCCGATCCGTCCGAGATCGAGGAGCTGATGAAGGAACTGCGCGAGGCCACGGACAACTACATCCGCGAGCTTGCCGAACAGGCCGAGCGCAATCCTGAACAGCAGCAGACGCAGGAAGGTCAGACGATGCAGCTGTCCGGCCAGCAGCTTCAGGACATGATGGATCAGCTTCAGAAGCTGATGGAAGAAGGCAAGATGGCCGAGGCCGCCGAGCTGATGGAGATGATGCGTCAGCTGATGGAGAACCTTCAGGTCACCCAAGGTCCCGGCGGGTCGGGCGGTCCGGGCCAGCAGGCGATGAAGGATCTGCAGGACACGCTGCGCGGCCAGCAGGGGCTGTCGGACGAAAGCTTCGACAACCTGCAGCGTGGCGACGGTCAGGGCGGCGAGGGTCTGGCGCAGCGCCAGCAGGAATTGCGCGACAAGCTGGACGGGCTGGACGGGCTGCCGGGCCAAGGATCGGAAAAGGGCGCCGAGGGGCAGCGTCAGCTTGACCGGGCCGGGCGCGCTATGGAAGACGCCGAACGCGCGCTGCGTGACGGCGATCTGTCCGGCGCGCTGGACAAGCAGGCCGAGGCGATGGACGCGATGCGCGAGGGAATGCGCAACTTCGGCGAGGCCATGGCCGAGGAACAGGGCCAGCAAGGCCCCGGCGGCCAGCCGAATGGCGAACAGTTCGGACAGGCAAACCCCGAGGGCCAGCGCGATCCGCTGGGCCGCGAGCCGGGAGAGTCGGGCCGCATCGGCTCGGACCGCAACATGCTGCAAGGGGAGGATGTCTATCGCCGCGCCGAGGAACTTCTGGACGAGATCCGCCGCCGGTCGGGCGAACAACAGCGCCCGACGGGAGAGTTGGACTACCTGCGCCGACTGTTGGACCTGTTCTGAGGGAGCGCCCCTCGGGGGGCATCGAGCCCCCGCTCGCGGCGGCTGCCGCGGGTCAGGAGCGGAGGGCGGCGCCGACCTGTCTGGCGAAATCCGCCAGCCTCTGCCGCCCGGCATCCACGAAGGACACGTAGTGCGACAGCGGATCGCGCAGTTCCGGCAGCGCATCGGCCAGACGCGGGGCGGAGACGTAGATGCCGGCGACCAGCAGGAAGATGGTGATCGTGGCAAAGAACCCCAACCCAAAACCGCCCTTCGCGCGTGGGGCCGGGCGCAGCGAGGCCGCGACGTCAGGTTCGGCCCGCTGCGATTGGTGCGGTCTGGCGGCCTGGCGCGCATCGCCCTGCGGGACCGGATTGCGGGGCGGAGGGGGGGGCGGCTCCGCAGATCGCGCCTCGGGCGCGGGGGCTGGCAGAGGCTTCGGCGCGGCGATGCCCTCCTTGCGCCGTTCGGCCGTCTCGCGTTCCGCCTCTTGCCGCAGGAAGGCGCGGATGTCGTTCAGCGCGGGCGGGCGGGCCGGTTCCAGCTTCGGCTCCGGCATTGGGTCGCGCTTCGGCTCGGGCTCGGGTGCGCGGCGTTCCACGAACGGCTCGGGCGCGCCGAAGGGGCGTGCGGTGATCGGCGGATACTGGAACCAGCCATGGCCGCAGGCGGAACACTGGACATCGCGCCCTTCTTCGGGGACGGCGCTTTCATCGACCTCGTATTGCGCGCCGCACCCCGGGCAATTCAGCCGCATCGTTCCCGTCCCTCGTGGTTTGCGATGTTCTTAGCAACGAAGACCATGCTATCCAAGCCGTTGCAAGCACGACGTCCCTGCGGCAAGAGTGCAACCGAAACGCGTGCGGGAGAGCCCGGTGATTGCCTTTGACAACGTGGCCTACAGCTATGGCGGGGGGGAGCTTCTGTCCGAAGTCAGCCTGTCGCTGGCACCGGGCTCGTTCCACTTCCTGACGGGGCCGTCCGGGTCGGGAAAATCGACGCTGCTGAAACTGTGCTATGCCGAGCTTTTGCCGACGGCGGGGCAGATCACCATCTTCGACCGCGACGCGCGGGGGCTTTCGCGCGACGATGTGGCGCGGGTGCGGCGACGGATCGGGGTCGTGCATCAGGACTGCCAGTTTCTGGATCACCTGCCAGTCGCCACAAACGTGACGCTGCCGCTGGCCGTGACACGGCGCGAGACGTCCGCGCAGGATCTGGAGGATTTGCTGGCATGGGTCGGGCTGTCGCATCTGGCAGGCGCCATGCCGCCGGAATTGTCGGGGGGCGAGCGTCAGCGCGCCGCCGTCGCCCGCGCGGTCATCATGTCGCCGGACGTTCTGCTGGCGGACGAGCCGACGGGGAACCTCGACTGGGAGATGTCGGTGCGGCTGCTGACATTGCTGGTGGAGTTGAACCGGATGGGCAAGACCATCGTCATCGCCACGCATGACATGAACCTGATCCGCATGGCCAAGTCGCAGGTCGCAACGCGCGTGCTGCGGATCAAGGATCGGCGTGTGCAGCTTGCGGGGGCCGACCTGTGATCCGGTCGATCCTTGCAGACATGACGCCCGACCCCGCCGCCGACCGCGTGGTGCCGCCCACCGGGCATACGGCATGGCTGACGCAGTTCACCGCCGGGGTCATGGCGTTTCTGGCCGTCTTTGCGCTGGCGCTGTCGATGGCGGCGGGGCGGCTTGCCGATCGGTGGGAGGATGCGCTGGCCCGCACGGCAACCATCCGCATTTCGGCCCCCGAGGATCAGATGCAGGTCCAGACCGAAGCAGTGCTGGCCCTGCTGTCAACGACGCCCGGCATTGCCGAAGCACGGGCGCTGAGCGACGACGAACAGCGCGCCCTGCTCGCCCCGTGGTTCGGCCCGGACCTGCCGCTGGACGAATTGCCGATACCCCGCCTGATCGAACTGACCGAGGACGGCGAGGGATATGACAGCGAAGGGCTGCGGCAAAGGCTGGCCGCCGAGGCTCCGGGCGCGATCCTTGACGATCACGACCGCTGGCGCCGCCCGCTGGCCATTGCGGCGGGGCGGCTTCAGGCGCTGGGCTTTGGCGCGGTGGTGCTGATCCTGGCCGCGACGGGGGCGGTGATCTCGCTGGCGGCGAAAGCGTCGCTGGCATCCAACGATCAGGTGATCCGCGTGCTGCGCCAGATCGGGGCGCGCGACACCTATATCGCGCGAGCCTTCGTGCGGCGGTTCACCCTGCGTGCGCTGTCGGGCGCGGCGGCGGGCACGCTCGCGGGGCTGGTGGTGCTGTGGCTGATGCCCTCGGGCGGGGATGCGGCGGGGTTCCTGACCGGCCTCGGCTTCGAGGGCTTCGGCTGGCTTTGGGCATGGACGCTGCCGATCCTGTCCGCCGCCATCGCCTTCGCCGCCACGCGCGCCACCGCCTTTGCGAAATTGGGGACGATGCGATGATCCGCCGGATTTACCTGCTGCAATGGCTGCTCTCGCTGGTCTTCATCGTCCAGATGTATCTGGCGATGGCCGTGCTGGCGCTGGTCTTCACCCCCATTGCGATCTTCCGGCGCGAGGCGGCGATGGCCGCCTGCCAGAACTTCTGCCGCTGGGTGCGCTTTTCCCTGCGGGTGATCTGCGGGCTGCGGACCGAGGTGCGGGGCACGCCCCCCACCGGCGCGGCACTGGTTCCGGCCAAACATCAGAGCTTCCTCGACATCCTGCTCATCTTCGGCGCGATGGAGCAGCCGCGTTTCATCATGAAGCGGGAGCTGGTCTATGCCCCGATCCTTGGCTGGTATGCGCTGCGGGTCGGCTGCGTCCCCGTCTCGCGCGGCAAGCGGGGCGAGGCGATCAAGCGCATGATGGACCGCGTGCGCGAAGGGGCGGAACGCCCGGGGCAGCTTGTGATCTATCCCCAAGGCACGCGGGTCGCGCCGGGGGCCAAGCTGCCCTACAAGGTCGGCGCGGCGCTGCTTTATGCGCAGATGGGCGGGGCCTGCGTCCCGGTTGCCGCCAATGTCGGATTGTTCTGGCCGCGCCACGGCATCTATCGCAAACCCGGGACGGCGGTGGTGGAGTTTCTGGCCCCCATCGAGCCGGGGCTGCCGCAGGGCATCTTCATGGAGCGGCTGGAGCGCAGCATCGAAACCGCATCCGACCGGCTGATGGCAGAGGCAAGATGAAGAAGATCGACACGCTGGACGAGCTTCACGCCGCCTATGGCACCCCCGGACGCGCGGCAACCGAGAAGGTCACGGCGCGCCTGACCCCCGCCTATGCCGCGTGGATCGAGCGCAGCCAGTTCTGCATTCTGACCACCGTGGGGCCGGAGGGGACCGACGGATCGCCCCGCGGCGACGACGGCCCGGTGGTGAGGGTTCTGGATCCCGAAACGCTGGCCATGCCCGACTGGAAGGGCAACGACCGCATCGACAGCCTGCGCAACATCGTGCGCGACGGGCGGTGCAGTCTGATGTTCATGGTGCCGGGGTCGAACAACGCGATGCGGGTGAATGCCGATGCCGTGGTGACGGCGGACGATGCCCTACGGGAAAGTTTCGCGCATGGCGGGCTGCTGCCCCGCACGGTGATCGTCTTCCGCATCCGCGAGGTCTATTCCCAATGCGCGCGGGCGATGATGCGGTCACGGCTCTGGTCGGGCGAGGATCGCTCGGCCGGTCTGCCCAGTGTCGGCGACATGATGAAGGATGCGACAGGGGGCAGCTTCGACGGGGCCACCTATGACGCGGAATGGGCGGCGCGTGCCGCCCGGACCATGTGGTGATTACGCAGCCAGACCCTTGGTGCCCATGTCGAGGAACTTCTGACGGCGGTCCTTGATCAGCGCCTCGGGCTTCTTGCCCGACAGCTCCTTCAGCATCGTCTCGATCGCCTTGCCGACCGCGTCGATGGCTTCGGACGGCGCACGCTGGGCACCGCCCATGGGTTCCTTGATGATGCGGTCGATCACGCCCAGCTTTTGCAGGTCCTGCGCGGTCAGACGCAGCGCCTCGGCCGCCTCGCGCATCTTCTCGGCATCTTTCCACAGGATCGACGCGCAGCCTTCGGGCGAGATCACGGAATAGACCGAATGTTCCAGCATCGCGACTCGGTTGGCGGCAGCGAAGGCGACCGCCCCGCCCGAGCCACCTTCACCGATGACGGTGGCGATGACCGGCACGCCGATTTCCAGGCATTTCTGGGTGGACCGGGCGATGGCCTCGGACTGGCCGCGTTCCTCGGCCCCCTTGCCCGGATAGGCGCCGGGCGTGTCGATCAGCGTGATGACCGGCAGGCCGAAACGGTCGGCCATGTCCATCAGGCGGATCGCCTTGCGATAGCCTTCAGGGCGGGCCATGCCGAAGTTCCGGTCGATCCGGCTTTTGGTGTCATGGCCTTTTTCATGGCCGATCACGACCACGGGCCGACCGTCGAACCGCGCAAGACCGCCCATGACCGCATGATCGTCGGCGAAGTTCCGGTCTCCCGCCAGCGGCGTGAACTCGGTGAACAGCTGCTCGATATAGTCTTTGCAATGCGGGCGTTCGGGGTGGCGGGCCACCTGCGTCTTCCGCCAGGCCGACAGATCCTTGTAAAGGTCGCGCAGCATCGTCTCGGCCTTGCGGTCCAGCGCGGCGGCTTCCTTTTCGACGTCCATCTCGGAATTGGCGCGGGCCAGCGCGCGAAGCTCCTCTGCCTTGCCTTCGATTTCGGCGAGGGGCTTTTCGAATTCAAGGTAATTCATGGCGCGCGTCCCTGATGGAATGTTCCGGCTATATGCCTTCCCGGAGCCGTCATTGCAACCGCGCCGCCTTCATCGTGGAAACCGACCCCCTTCAACAGCAACGCCCCGGAGCTTCCCCCGGGGCGCGCGTCCTCCCCTTTGCCACGATGGCCTCCCCGCCTATCGCGACCGGGTAAAGGGTTCGACGGGTGCCGATGCCGTCGCGACTCAGACGTTGCCTGTTTTGACAGCGGTTTGTCAACGAGTCTTCACAGTTCTGTCATGGTCCTTTCGCACGGTCGAATCTTCGACACGGGAGCGACACCACGCACAAAGAAACCGGATGGATACGATATCTTCGAAGATTCTTCTTTCGCTTGGGGCGAATTGTCCAGTTGCTTGCAGAAAAACCGTTCTGGAAGACTGCATTCGCGCAGGAATTCCGTTGCGTCATGGGTAGGGTTGAAGAAAGCCGCATAAAGGACCTCCCCCATGATCCAGACACCATACCTGCTCTTTCTGGGCGATGCGCCCGACGCGCTTGCCGCCAAGGTTGCACAGGGAATCAAGGACTGGCGCCCGGAATTCGCGGTCGGCCAGTTCCGCATGGAGGGTTGCCGCGCCGATATGGGCCTGCCGGACCTGACCATCGCCGAGGCAAAGGCCGCCGGCGTCAAGACGCTGGTGATCGGCGTTGCGAACCGCGGGGGCGTCATCAGCCCCGCATGGAAAAAGGTGCTGATCGAGGCGCTGGAGCAGGGTCTGGACCTTGCTTCCGGCCTGCACAACCTGCTGCGGGACGAGCCGGAACTGGTCGCCGCGGCCGAAGCCAACGGTCGCGCCCTGCATGACGTGCGCGTGCCCTCGGTCGACTATCCCATCGCGAATGGCAAGAAGCGGACGGGCAAGCGGATGCTGGCGGTCGGCACGGATTGTTCGGTCGGCAAGATGTATACCGCGCTTTGCGTGGAAAAGGAGATGCGGGCGCGTGGGCTGAAGGCCAGCTTCCGCGCGACGGGGCAGACCGGAATCCTCATCACCGGGGATGGTGTCCCGCTGGATGCGGTGATCGCGGACTTCATGGCCGGGTCGATCGAATATCTGACCCCCGACAACGACGCCGATCACTGGGATCTGATCGAGGGTCAGGGCAGCCTGTTCCACGTCTCCTATTCCGGGGTGACGCTGGCGCTGGTGCATGGCGGGCAGCCTGATGCGCTGGTCATCTGCCACGAGCCGACCCGCCCCCATATGCGCGGGCTGCCGGACTATACCCCGCCCTCGCTGGAACAGGTGCGCGACACGGCGCTGCTGCTGGCGCGGGTGGCGAACCCTGCCTGCGTCGCCGTCGGCTATGCCATCAACACCCAGCACATGGCCGAGGATGAGGCGAAGGCCTATCTTGCCGACGTGGAAACGAAACTTGGCCTGCCTGCGACCGACCCCTTCCGCTTCGGCGCGGGCAAGCTGGTCGATGCGCTGGAGAAGATATGATCACCGTCACCCCCGACACGTTCCGTCTGGCACAGGTCTTCACCATCAGCCGAGGATCTCGGACCGAGGCGAAGGTGCTGACCGTTCGGGTCGAACGCGGCGGGCTGGTGGGGCGCGGCGAATGCGTCCCCTATGCCCGCTATGATGAAACGCTGGACAGCGTGGCGGCGCAGATCGCGACGCTGCCGGACAACGTGACGCGCGCCGATCTCCAATCGCTGTTGCCCGCCGGGGCTGCGCGCAACGCCGTCGATTGCGCGCTGTGGGATTTGGAGGCGAAGGCGGCGGGCAAGCGGGTCTGGGACCTGCTGGGCTTGCCCAGCCCGCGCCCCGAGATCACCGCCTATACCCTGTCGCTGGATACGCCCGACAACATGCGCGCGGCGGCGGCAAAGAACGCGCATCGCCCGCTTTTGAAGATCAAGCTGGGAACGCCCGACGACATGGCGCGGCTGGAGGCAGTCCGCACGGGCGCTCCGTCCACCAGGATCATCGTCGATGCGAACGAGGGGTGGACTGCAGAGGTGTATACCGACCTTGCGCCGCACCTGATCCGTCTGGGCGTCGCGCTGGTGGAACAGCCGCTTCCCGCAGGCAGCGACGATATGCTGGCGGAAATCGCGCGCCCCCTGCCCGTCTGCGCCGACGAATCCTGCCATGACACGCATTCCCTGCCGGGACTGCGCGGCAAATACGACTTTGTGAACATCAAGCTGGACAAGACGGGCGGGCTGACCGAGGCGCTGCGCCTGAAGGACGCGGCGCTGGCCGGGGGCTATGGGCTGATGGTCGGCTGCATGGTCGGATCGTCTCTGGCGATGGCCCCTGCCGTGCTGGTCGCCCAGGGCGCGGGATACACCGACCTTGACGGGCCGCTGCTTCTGGCCGAAGACCGCGATGATCCGCTGGTCTTCGACGAGGCTGGCGTCCACCCGCCAACAGCCAACCTCTGGGGATGACCATGACGCGCACCGTCTATGTGAACGGCGACTACCTGCCGGAAACCGAAGCCAAAGTCTCGATCTTCGACCGGGGCTTTCTGATGGCCGATGGCGTCTACGAAGTCACGTCTGTGCTGGATGGTAAGCTGCTAGACTATGCGGGCCATGAGGCGCGTCTGGAACGCTCGCTGGCGGAACTGGACATGGCGAACCCGCTGACGAAAGAGAACCTGCTGGAGGTTCACCGCGAACTGGTTCGCGCCAACGGGCTGACCACGGGCATGGTCTATCTTCAGATCACCCGTGGCAGCGCCGGGGATCGCAGCTTCTTTTTCCCCGATGCCGCGACCGTGCCGTCGACCATCGTGCTGTTCACGCAATCGGTGCCGGATCTTGCCGGACCGAAAGCGCCGATCCGCGTGATGTCGATCGACGATATCCGCTGGGGTCGCCGCGACATCAAGACGGTGCAGCTTCTCTATCCGTCGATGGCCAAGATGGCGGCGAAGAAAGCGGGCGTGGACGATGCGTGGTTCGTACAGCACGGGCTCGTGACCGAAGGCACCGCGAACAACGCCTATATCGTCAAGGACGGCAAGATCATCACCCGCCCCCTGTCGAACGAGATCCTGCACGGCATCACCCGCGCCACGCTGTTCAAATACGCAGCCGAGGCGCAGATGGTGATCGAGGAACGCGCCTTCACGATCGAGGAAGCGCAGAAGGCGGACGAGGCCTTCATCACCGGCGCATCGACCTTCGTGACCCCGGTTGCGGAAATCGACGGCGTTGCGCTGCCGGGCGGCCCGGTGGCCACCCGCCTGCGCGAGCTTTACATCGAGGAATCGCGCAAGGCCGCGATCTAACGCTGATACAGCGCCTTCCATTCGTCATAGGGCATCCCATAGACGATGGTTCGCGCTTCTTCCTTCTCCATCGGGATGCCGCGCTCGGTCGCGGCTTCCTGATACCATTTCGACAGGCAGTTGCGGCAGAAGCCCGCAAGCTCCATCAGGTCGATGTTCTGCACATCGGTCCGCGCGCGCAGATGGTCGCGCAAACGGCGGAAGGCGGCGGCTTCCAGTTCGGTCTCGTTCATATGTCCTCCAGCGTGGCAGTCAGGATAGGCGCGAGGCGGGCCGCCCAGTGGGCCTGCTCCTGCGGCGTTCCGATCAGATCGTTACGTAGTTCGATCAGCGTGTTGTGCCGCCCTTTTTGCAAGGCGTGCCGGTCGATGGCATCGCCCGGCAGATGGCCGTCATAGGGCTCGTTGTCGCCGATGCACAGGTCCGGCTCCGCCTCCAGCCGCCGGATCAGCGCTGCGGAAAAGCGCGAATCCGGATGCGAATGCAGAACCCCGACATGCCACGGGCGCGGCGGGCGGTTCACGAGACGCGGCGTGAAGCTGTGGATCGACACGATCACCGTATCGCCACGCCGCGCCGCCAGCCGCTCCAGCGCGTCATGATAGGGGCGGTAGAGGGTCGCCAGCCGCCGCTCGACCTCGGTCGCATCGACATGGCGGTTGGCGGGGATGATCGTGCCGTCATAAAGGCGCATCACCAGCGTCGGATCGTCCTCGCCCCGGTTCGGGTCGATGACGAGACGCGTGAAATCCGACAGCACCGCCGTCGCCCCCAAAACATCCGCCAGCGCACCCGCCAGCCCCGCCGCGCCCACGTCATAGGCGATGTGACGCTCCATGTCCGCTGCGGCGATCCCAAGGCTTCCGATCTCGGCCGGGACGCGATTGGTGGCGTGATCGCAGGTTATCAGGAACCGCGACGATCTTTCCTCTCCGATGATCCGATAGGCGTCCACGTCCTCTCCTGTCGCATTACGGTGCCATTGGGGGTATATGCCGCCGGGAAGGGAAGCGCCAGTTGCGCGGGACCGGGGGATGTTTACGCTAACATCACGGTTGCCGGGCATCATCCGATCGGCGATAACCCCAGCCGAAGCATACGGAGAAGCAGATGAGACGCCTTCGCAACGTCAAGATCGTGGCCACGCTCGGCCCGGCTTCCAGCAGCTATGAAACCATCCGCGCCCTGTTCGAGGCTGGCGCCGATGTGTTCCGGCTGAACATGAGCCATGGCAGCCATGACGACATCCGTGCGCGGCACGAGATCATCCGCAAGATCGAAGCCGATACGGGCCGCCCCGCCGGCATCCTTGCCGACCTTCAGGGGCCGAAACTGCGTGTCGGCACCTTCGCGAACGGGTCCGAGGATCTGGACATCGGCGCGAAATTCCGCATGGACCTGTCCGACGCGCCGGGCGATGCCACCCGCGTCAACCTGCCCCACCCCGAGATTTTCGCCGCCCTCCAGCCCGGATCGACGCTGCTGGTCAATGACGGCAAGATCCGCCTGCTGGTCGACGATTGCGGCCCGGATTTCGCCAACTGCACCGTGACGGTGGGCGGGACGATCTCCAACCGCAAGGGCGTGAACGTGCCGGACGTGGTCCTGCCGCTGGCCGCGCTGTCGGCCAAGGACCGCAAGGATCTGGAATTCATCTGCGATCTGGGCTGCGACTGGCTGGCCCTGTCCTTCGTCCAACGCCCCGAAGACGTGATCGAGGCGCGGGAGCTTGCCAAGGGCCGCGCCGCGATCCTGTCCAAGATCGAGAAACCCGCTGCCGTCCACGCCTATGACGCCATTCTTGACGTGTCGGACGGGATCATGGTCGCGCGCGGCGATCTTGGGGTCGAATTGCCGGTCCACGCCGTCCCTCCGATCCAGAAGCGCCTGATCCGCGGCGCGCGCGCGGCTGCCAAGCCGGTGATCGTGGCGACGCAGATGCTGGAATCGATGATCGAATCGCCCGTCCCCACCCGCGCCGAAGTGTCCGACGTCGCGACCGCCATCTATGAAGGGGCCGATGCCGTGATGCTTTCGGCGGAATCGGCGGCGGGCCAGTATCCGATCGAGGCGGTGACGACGATGAACAACGTCGCCATCTCGGTCGAAAGCGACCGCACCTATCGCGACGTGATCGAGGCGAGCCGGACCGCGAAACGCCAGACCGTCGCCGACGCCATCGTGGCGGCTGCGCGCGAGATTGCGGAGACGACCCCCGTCCGCGCGATCTGCTGCTTCTCGCAGACCGGAACGACCGTGTCGCTGGTGGCACGCGAGCGCCCCCGCGTGCCGATTCTGGCGCTGACCCCGCTGATGGACACGGCGCGCCGCCTGTGCCTGACCTGGGGCACCCATTGCGTCATCACCGAAGAACAGGACCGCTTCAAGGGCGCGGTCATCGCCGCCGCCCGTGCCGCGCGCAAATACGACTTCGCGACCGAAAAGGAACAGATCGTCGTCACCGCCGGCGTTCCGTTCAACAAATCGGGCACGACCAACATCCTGCGTGTCGCCCCCTGCGACGAAAAGCTGATCTACAAGGCGGAAACCGAATAGGTCTTGCCATCAGGGCGCGGCGCCTCTATACGCCGCCCCCTGATACCCGCGCGCCCGGCCGATGTGGCATTGCCGTGGCGCGTGTTCACACTCTGAACAGGAGATGAAAATGCCCAAGATGAAGACCAAATCGGCCGCGAAGAAGCGTTTCAGCTTCACGGCCTCCGGCCGCGTCAAGGCCGGTCCTGCCGGCAAACGCCACGGCATGATCAAACGCTCGACGAAATTCATCCGCGACGTCACCGGGACCATGATCCTGTGCGATTCGGACGAGAAGATCGTCAAGAAATACATGCCCTACAACCGGTAAGGAGAGCGTAGAATGTCCCGCGTCAAATCCGGCGTCGTCACGCACGCCCGCCACCGCAAGGTCATCAAGGCAGCGAAAGGCTACTACGCCGCCCGCTCGACCAACTTCCGCACCGCGACCCAGGCCGTCGACAAGGCGAACCAGTACGCGACCCGCGACCGCAAGACCCGCAAGCGCCAGTTCCGCGCCCTGTGGATCCAGCGGATCAACGCGGCCGTCCGTCTGTTCGACGCCGAAATGACCTATTCGCGCTTCATCAACGGTCTGGCGAAAGCCGGGATCGAAGTGGACCGCAAGGTTCTGGCCGATCTGGCCGTGCACGAGCCCGAAGCCTTCAACGCGATCGCCGCACAAGCGAAAACCGCGCTGGCCTGAGCCGGAAGTCACGTTAAAGTAGAAAGCCGCGGGACATCCCGCGGCTTTTTGCATTGGAGGACGGATGCCCAGATTCGGTGGCAGCAGCAATTACTTCCGCGATTACACGATGCGGACGGGCGATCGCATGATGCTGAAGATGGAGCATTACCTCGACATCTATCCCCGCATCGTCGGCCATCTTCGCGGCAAGGACATCTCCTTCCTTGAAATCGGCATCTACAAGGGCGGCTCGATCCCGATGTGGAAGGGCTATTTCGGCGGCGGCGCGAAGCTGACCTTTCTCGACATCGACCCGGCCTGCATGAAGCTGGCTCTCCCGGGCACCACAGTCGAGATCGGCGACCAGTCCGACCCGGATTTCCTGTCGCGCATGGCCGACCGCCGTGGTCCGTTCGATCTGATCGTCGACGATGGCGGCCACCACATGGACCAGCAGATCACCAGCTTCAACGCGCTGTGGCCGCGGCTGAGCGATGGCGGGCTGTATATCGTCGAGGATACGCATACCTCCTACTGGCCCGGCTTCGGCGGAGGCTTCCGCGAGCCGGCCAGCTTCATGGAATTCGCCAAGGACCTGATCGACCGGATGCACAGCTGGTACACCGATCAGGACGACGCATTCCCGCTGCATCCGCTGGCCGCCGAAATCGGCTCCGTCCGCTTCTACGATTCCATGGTGGTGATCGAAAAGCATGTGAAAGAGGCCCCCATCTCTATCGCCGCGCTGGATGGGCAGGTCCGCTGTTCGCGCAAGATGCTTCAGGTCCGGGGCCGCAAGTCGATCTTCTGACGCCTTGCAAAAAAGGCCCCGCGCGGCTAGTCCCAAGGCAAAGACGAAGGGGGCCGCAATGGACGGGATCGACACGCTTCGGGGCAAATACCTCGAAAGCATCACGGGCGCGGGCGATGAATCCGCGCTGGAGGAGATCCGCCTCGCGGCGCTGGGCAAGAAGGGCGAGATCAGCCTGAAGATGCGCGAGCTGGGCAAGATGACGCCCGAGGAGCGCCAGACCACCGGCGCTGCGCTGAACCGCCTGAAGGACGAGCTGGACGCCGCCCTGCGCGCGCGCAAGACCAGCCTTGCCGATGCCGCGCTGGATGAACGTCTCCGCTCGGAATGGCTGGACGTGACCCTGCCCTCGCGCCCGCGCCGCTTCGGCACGATCCATCCCGTCTCGCAGGTGATGGAGGAACTGACCGCCATCTTCGCCGATATGGGTTTTTCCGTGGCGGAAGGCCCGCAGGTCGAAAGCGACTGGTACAACTTCGACGCCCTGAACATCCCGCCGGAACACCCCGCGCGGCAGGAGCACGACACCTTCTTCATGCACCGCGCGGAGGGCGACAACCGCCCGCCTCACGTCCTGCGCACCCACACCTCCCCCGTGCAGATCCGCGCGCTGGAGGCGAATGGCGCCCCGATCCGCGTCATCGCGCCGGGCCGCGTCTATCGCATGGACATGGACCAGACCCACACGCCGATGTTCCATCAGGTCGAGGGTCTTGCCATCGACAAGGGGATTTCGATGGCAAACCTGAAATGGGTGCTGGAGGAATTCTGCCGCGCCTTCTTCGAGGTCCCCTCGGTCGAGCTTCGCTTCCGCGCCTCGCATTTCCCCTTCACCGAGCCCTCGGCCGAGGTCGATATCCGCTGCTCGTGGGTGAACGGTCAGCTGAAGATCGGCGAGGGCGACTCTTGGATGGAAATCCTCGGCTCCGGCATGGTCCATCCCAAGGTGCTGCAAGCCGCAGGCGTCGATCCCTCGAAATGGCAGGGCTTCGCTTTCGGCATGGGCATCGACCGCATCGCCATGCTGAAATACGGCATCCCCGACCTCCGCGCCTTCTTCGAAAGCGACCTGCGCTGGCTGCGCCACTACGGCTTCGCCGCGCTGGACATGCCGGATTTGGCGGGTGGGCTTAGTCGGTGAAATGGTTCGAGTGGTCGGGACTTATCCTTCCCAGTGCAATCGCACTGTATGTAGCGATATATGCCTATCCCAACCAAAAGGAATATGATCGCGAAAATGAGGTTCAGCGAGAAGTCCGGGAGAGCTACAGAAACTACGTCAAAGCGACAGACGAAGCTGTTCTATTGGTATCGGAAGTCGATGCGACCCCTAATGATACCTCAGATCTAGTCGCACGCGTTCTGGGAGCGCACGCAAAGATCAGGTTGGAAACTCAGGCTTTAACCTTGCTTGGTGAGCCAGAGGTGTTGAGTGAGCGGCCAATTTTATGAACTCGTTTCACGCAATGATCGCCGAAGTCAAAGATCAATATCTTGATAAAGGCACTTCATTAACAAAGCAGGACGCGCAAAGTATCCTGTTGAACGCCTTTATCGACCATCAAGATGCGCTGATAGATGCGCGCGACAAGGTAGTGATGGAAATGAGAAACCAAAGTTTCGCTTTTCGGGAAGAACAGTAGAATGAAATTCACCCTCTCCTGGCTCAAAACCCATCTCGACACCCAAGCCAGCCTCGATGACATCGCCTATGCCCTGACCGATCTGGGGCTGGAGGTGGAGGGCATCCACGACCCCGCCTCGAAGCTGAAAAGCTTTACGCTGGCCAAGGTTCTGCAGGCAGAGCAGCATCCCGATGCCGACCGTCTGCGCGTCTGCCGCGTGATGACCGACGAGGGCGAGAAGCAGATCGTCTGCGGTGCGCCCAACGCGCGCGAGGGGATCACGGTCGTTTTGTGCAAACCGGGCGACTATGTGCCGGGCATCGACACCACGCTGGGTGTCGGCAAGATTCGCGGCGTCGAATCCCACGGCATGATGGCGTCCGAGCGTGAGCTGGAGCTGTCGGAAGAACATGACGGCATCATCGAGCTTTCCTCGGGCGAGGTCGGGCAGAAGTTCACCGACTGGCTGGCCGCGAACGCGCCCGAAAAGATCGACCCGATGATCCATATCAAGATCACGCCGAACCGCCCCGATGCGCTGGGCGTGCGCGGCATCGCGCGCGATCTGGCGGCGCGGGGTCTCGGCACCTTGAAGCCTTTGGCGGTCGAACCCGTCGCGGGACAGTTCCCGAACCCGATCACGGTGCGGCTGGAGACCGAGGCTTGCCCCCTGTTCGCGGGCCGAGTGATCCGGGGCGTGACGAACGGTCCCTCGCCTGCATGGCTGCAAGCGCGGCTGAAGGCGATCGGGCTGCGTCCGATCTCGGCATTGGTGGACATCACCAACTTCTTCACCTTCGATCTGAACCGCCCCCTGCATGTCTTCGACGCGGCCAAGGTGGCGGGCGATCTGGTCGTGCGAGGCGCGCAGGAGGGGGAAACCCTGCTGGCGCTGGACGGCAAGAACTATGCCCTGCGCGCCGGGATGGTCGTGATTGCGGACGATAGCGGCGTCGAATCCCTTGGCGGGATCATGGGCGGCGAGGCTTCGGGCTGCGACGAGACGACCACGGATGTCTATCTGGAGGCCGCCTATTTCGACCCGATCACCACGGCAACCACGGGCCGCGCGCTGAAGATCAACTCCGACGCGCGGTATCGCTTCGAGCGTGGCATCGATCCGGCCTTCACCGTGGGCGGGATCGAACTTGCGACGCGCATGATCCTCGATCTGTGCGGCGGCACCCCGTCCGAGGTGCAGGTCGCGGGCGCGGTGCCGGACACCGCCCGCGCCTATCGTCTGGACACCGACCGCGTGGTTTCGCTGGTCGGGATGGAGATCGCGGCGCAGGAACAGCGCGCGACGCTGGAAGCGCTCGGCTTCCGGCTGGAGGGCGACATGGCCCATGTGCCGTCCTGGCGCCCCGACGTTCTGGGAGAGGCCGACTTGATCGAGGAGATCGCCCGCGTCGCCTCGCTGACCAAGCTTCAGGGCAAGCCCCTGCCCCGCGCAGTTGCGGGCGTGCCGCTGCCGATCCTGACCCCGCTGCAACAGCGCGAAAAGGCGGCGCGGCGAACGCTGGCGGCTTTGGGTTACAACGAATGCGTCACCTACAGCTTCATCAACGCCGGTGACGCCGCGCTGTTCGGCGGCGGCACGGATGCGGTGCGGGTGGAAAACCCCATCAGCAGTGAAATGACGCATCTGCGGCCCGACCTGCTGCCCGGCCTGCTGCGGGCCGCTGCCCGCAATCAGGCGCGCGGCTTTGCCGACATGGCGCTTTTCGAGGTCGGCCCCGCCTTTGCGGGCGGCGAACCGGGCGAGCAGGTGCTGCTGGCGACCGGACTTCTGGTCGGTGCCAGTGCCCAGCGCGACACCTATGGCTCGCGCCGCGCGCTGGACGTGTTCGACGCCAAGGCCGATGCCGAGGCGGTTCTGGCCGCCATCGGTGCGCCCGCCAAGGTTCAGGTCAGCCGCAAGGTCGCAGGCTGGTGGCATCCGGGGCGGTCGGGCGTGATCGGCCTTGGCCCGAACGCGATGGCGACCTTTGGCGAGGTGCATCCGCGCATCCTGAACGCGCTGGACGTGAAGGGCCCCGCGGTCGCCTTCACGATCCAGATCGCCAATATCCCGCTGCCCAAGGTCAAGACGCCGACGCGCCCCGCGCTGAAAATCTCGGACCTGCAGGCGGTGGAGCGGGACTTCGCCTTCGTCGTCGATGCCGGAACCGAGGCTCTGGCGCTGGTGAATGCGGCGGCGGGAGCGGACAAGGCGCTGATCGAAAGCGTGCGCGTGTTCGATCAGTTCGCGTCCGAAGCGCAGAAGGCCGAAGGCAAGAAGTCGCTGGCGATCACCGTGCGCCTGCAACCCGAAGGCAAGACGCTGACCGACAAGGATATCGAGGCGGTCAGCGCGAAGATCGTGGAGAAGGTGGCGAAAGCGACCGGGGCTGCCCTGCGGTCCTAGTTGCGGAACCAGCGCCAGAAGCGCGAGCGGATGCCGTCGGTGCGGTCCCCCACATCGTCGGCAAACCGCCGCCCGGCCATCACGACCAGCCGCCAGACGGTCAGGATCAGCGCCAGAAGCGCCCCGACGGTGATGATCGCGGGCCAGGGGAACAGCTTCACGTCCGGCCCCTCGACGGTGCGGACAGACAGCGCGTTGGGATAGACGGACAGCCACGCCATCCGCCAGCCGTAATGGGTGATCGCCACCCATTCCGGCTGGCCTTGGGTCGATTTGCGATCCGCCGCCTGCGCCTGCAGGTTGGAGCTGTCATACTTGAAGTAGGGCGGCCAGACCCAGCCCGTATCCTCGTTGCGATAGACGATGGGCTTGCCGTTCGGGCGCACCGCCTCGATGAAAAAGATGTCGCGGTTCTGCCCGCCCTGCGCGTTCGTGCCGCTGTCGGACGAAGCATAGAACATCCAGTTCGATCCGATGGTCGTCAGCCGGTTGTAGGTGTTGGTGATCCGCACAACGTCCCGCTGCGGCAGGGTATAGTTCAGGAACCCCGCAACCAGCAGCCCCAGCACCGTCAGGATGCCCCATTTCACATATCGCATCGACATCCCCTATTCATTGTTCATCCACCATACGGCCACCCCGAACACTGCGCTCGGGATCGCATAGACCATCACGGGCAGCCAGCGGCGCAGGCCACGCTGGTATTCTGCCATGCCTTCTTCGACAGAAACATGATCGTCATGGCGCCGTTCCAGCCAGCGCCGATGACGCGAGCGCAGGATGATCGTCAGCGTCAGATAAAGGATCGTCAACCCGAAGAACCCGAGGATCAGGAACCGCAGGAAGACCATCCGTCACACCGCCATGTTGTCGATCAGCCTGACCCCGTCCAGCGTTGCCGCGACCAGAACGCGCCGCACACCGCCCAGATCGGCAATCTCCAGATAGTCGATGCTTTCAAACCCCGCCGCAAGGATTTCCGCCCGCGCGCGGTCCAGATCGCCGGTCCGCGCCACCTGCATCGCGCGATACAGCGCCGGAGCCTTCGCCCGCGCGTCGGGCGACAGGCGGGCGTTGCGGGACGACATCGCCAGCCCGTCCGCCTCGCGCAGCGTGGGGCAGCCGACGATGATGACGGGCAGGTTCAGATCCGCCACCAGACGCCGCACGACCTGAAGCTGCTGCCAGTCCTTTTCGCCGAAGTATGCGCGGTCGGCGCGGGTCATCCCGAACAGCTTGGTCACCACCGTCGCAACGCCGTCGAAATGGCCGGGACGGTGCGCGCCCTCCAACGGCTCGCTGACGCCGGAAACCGAGACCGTGGTCGCGAACCCATCCGGATAGACTTCTTCGGGCAGCGGGGCGAAGATCGCATCCACCCCTTCGGCCGCCAGCAACGCGGCGTCGCTTTCCTCGGTCCGGGGGTATTTCGCCAGATCGTCGGGGTTGTTGAACTGGGTCGGGTTCACGAAGATCGTGACGATCACCCGGTCGCATTCGGCCTTGGCGGCCCGCACGAGGCTCAGATGCCCGTCATGCAGCGCACCCATGGTCGGCACGACACCGACCGTGGCAGGACGCCAGCCCGCGACGGTTTCGCGCAGGTCGGAACCGCGGCGCAGGATCATGTATCGAAACTGTGTTCGGGCGCGGGGAACGTCCGCGCACGCACCTCGGCGGCATAACCTTCGATGGCGCGGTCGGCGGCCTCGGCCAGATTGCCGAAGCGTTTGACGAATTTCGGGCGGAAGTCGGTGAACATGCCAAGCATGTCATCCACCACCAGCACCTGCCCGTCGCAATCCTTGCCCGCGCCGATGCCGATGGTGGGGATCGCCACCGCCTCGGTGATCTCGCGCGCCAGACCCTGCGGCACCTTTTCCAACACCACGGCAAAAGCGCCCGCATCCGCCACGGCCTTCGCATCGGCCAGCACGCGTGCGGCATCCTCGCCGCGCCCCTGCACCTTGTAGCCGCCAAGCGCGTTCACCGCCTGCGGCGTCAGCCCGATATGCGCCATGACCGGGACCCCCCGCGCGGTCAGAAAGGCGATCGTCTCGGCCATATGGACGCCGCCCTCCAGCTTGACCGCCGCAGCCCCGGTTTCGGCCAGAAGGCGCGAGGCGTTGCGGAAGGCTTGCGCCGGGCTTTCCTCGAAGCTGCCGAAGGGAAGGTCGATCACGCACATCGCAGCCGTCAGCCCGCGCATCACCGCCTGACCGTGGGCGATCATCATCTCCATCGTGACAGCCAGCGTGGACGGCAGGCCGTAGACGACCATCCCAAGGCTGTCGCCCACCAGCGCGATGTCGCAATGCGCATCGACCAGTTTCGCGACGGGGGTGGTATAGGCGGTCAGGACGACCAGCGGCGTGCCGCCCTTGCGGGCCTCGATATCCGGCGGAAGAATCCCGCGTTTGGCGGTGCTTGCGCTCATGTCTTTGCCTCCGGTCGTTTGGCGCGGGTTATATCGGCGGGGTTTGCGGGGTTCCAGCGAAACTTGCCCTCTGCCATGATCGGCCAAAACCCCGGAGAATGACATGACCCTGCTTGCCCCCGTCAGCCGCGACGGCATCACACCGGAAGTAAACCGCCCCGCCCCCGAAAAGGTGCTGGCAGGCGACCCGGTCCACACCACATGGAACATGGACGAGATCGACGGTCTGTTCTGCGGCATGTGGCATTCGACCCCCGGCAAGTGGCGCATCAGCTACTCCGAGTGGGAGTATGTGCATATCCGCGAGGGCATCTCGGTGCTGACCGGCGCGGACGGCATCCCGGTCACGCTTCGGGCCGGAGACAGCTATGTCATCCGGCCCGGTTTCGAAGGCACGTGGGAAGTGGTGGAAGCCACCCTGAAGGATTACGTCATCCGGTGACTTCGGAAACGAGGAGCGGCGGCTGGATGTCGCCATCCTCGTCGTCGAACCATTCGCCTTCCAGGCGGCGGCTTTCCTCCAGCGAGCGGACCTTCACCCGTGCGCCGCGATCAACATTGTTGTAAAGGTGGATGATGTCCTGGTTGAACAGCCGGATGCAGCCTGCCGAGGTTGCCCGACCGACCGATGCGTTGTCGATCGTGCCGTGGATGCGATACATCGTGTCCTTGCCGTTGCGGTAAAGATACAGCGCCCGCGCGCCCAGCGGGTTTTCGAGCCCGCCTTCCAGCCCGCCCGCGAATTCGGCGTAAAGCTCCGGCATCTGGCGGATCATGTTCTGCGTCGGCGTCCATCCCGGCCATTCGCGTTTCGCGCCGACGGTCGTCTGCCCGCGCAGCGCCCGCCCCTCCGGCCCGGTGCCGATGGCATAGCGCGTCGCCCGACCGCCCTCATGCACGTGATAGAGCTTGCGCGCATGTGTATCGACCACGAGGGTCCCCGGCGCCTCGCCGCCCTCGTAATCCACCTCTTGCCGCACCGAATGCTCGTTCAGGAAACGCGGATGCACGGCGGGGATCAGGATGTCGCCATCCTGCACGGCGGCGTATTCCGGGTGCTGCGGCGGCATCATCGGGATCGGCGCGCTGGCGCAGGCGCCAAGAAGGACAAGCGAGAGGGCGGCGGCCAAGGGGCGGAATGGAATGTTCAAAGGGGTATCCGACTTCTGCTGATATGCCCACAGGAAGTGGCGCGCGCCGCCCGAGGTCAACCCCGCACGCCGCCTTTCCCGCCAAGTGGTGCCGAAACTACCCATAGCTGCGCACCAGCGCCCCCGAGATCAGCGCCCATCCATCTGCCACCACGAAGAAGGCCAGCTTGAACGGCAGCGACACGATGGCGGGCGGCACCATCATCATCCCCATCGACATCAGGACCGCCGAAACCACCAGATCTATGATGAGGAACGGCAGGAAGACCAGAAACCCGATCTCGAACGCGCGCTGGATCTCCGACAAAAGGAAGGACGGCACCAGCAGCGACAGCGGCGCATCCACCGGGGCGGTTTCGGCCACCGGGCGCAGCGATTGCAGCGTCTGGAATGCGTCGGGGTCCAGCCTTGCCGCCATGAACTCGCGGAACGGCTGCACGATGGCGGGCCATGCGGCCTCCAGCGTCATGCGGCCGTCGGACAAAGGCTGCACCCCTTCGGCCCATGACCGCATCAGCACCGGGTCCATGACATACCATGTCAGGAACAGCGCCAGCGACACGATCAGCATGTTGGGCGGCGCCTGTTGCAGCCCGATGGCTTGGCGCAGGATCGACAGCACTGTCACAATGAACGGAAAGCACGTCACCATCACCGCGATCCCCGGCACGAGGCTGAGCAGCGTGATCAGCGCGATCAACTGCACCGACCGCCCCGCCAGCGATGTCCCGTCGCCAAGGTTCAGCGTCACCTCCTGCGCCAGCGCGGGCGAAGCGGCGAAGACCAGCAGCAGCGCCAGTAGCCTCACAGCCCGCCCCGCAGCGAGGCGACTTCGGTCAGGCGGACGGAAAGCTGCCCCTCCTTCTCCTCCAACTCTCCGCGCGCGATCAGGCGGTCGCCGACGTAAAGCTCCACCGGGTCGTCCACCTTGCGGTCCAGCGTCAGCACCGCCTCGCGCCCAAGCCGCAAGAGGTCGCGCACCGGCAGCCGCGCGCGCCCGACCGAGATCGTGATTTCGATCGGCACCTGCGAGAATGGGCTTTCGGTCATCTCATCCATACATGCGCTCCTGTTCGTTCGGCGCGAAGAAGCCGCGCAGGGCGGCGGTGATCGTGTGGGTCGCGCGGGTCAGATCGACGCGCGTCTCGGTCTGGCCCAGCCGAAGCTGAACCGCGCCTTGGGGCAGTGCAGCGTCCTGCACCGCCTCCAATGGAAAGGGGCATTCGGCCAGCACGCGGGCAATGGCATCCGCCGCGTCCGGGTGATGGGCGACCCGGATCGGCGTCTCGGCCAGCCCTTCGGCCATCGGCATCAGCGCCTCCGCCACGACGGGGGCCAGCGCCTCGCGGGCGATCTCGGGCAGCAGGGGTGCGGCGATCTGTTCGAACACGGGGCGCAGGGCAGACAGCACATGCGCCCGCGCCTCGTGGAAGGTGAAGGCAAGGTCGGCAAGGTTGCGCTTCGCCTCCGCCTCGTGCCTGTGTCGCGCGGCTTCCGCCTCGGATGCCGCCTCGGCGCGGCCCGCGGCAAGACCCTCGGCATAGGCGGCGCGGCGGACTTCCTCCATCGCGGCGCGGTCGGTGACAACGGTGTCGTCCTCGGTCTCGAAGACCTCCAGCCTCAGCGCGATCATGCGCGCCCCCTGTTCATCCAGTCGCGCAGGATCTCGACCGATTCGACCTGCCTTGCGTCGATCAGGCGGCGCAGCCGGTCCACCGGATTTTCCGGCTCGGGTTCGTGGTCGTCATCCGCGATCTCTCCGTCCAGCACACGTGTGGCGCCGGGCAGCGCCAAGGGCGGCTCCATCGGGATCGGCACCGGCTCGCGCTTCGTGGTCAGGATCGGACGCAGCACGAACAGACCCAGCACCAGCACGACAAAAGCCAGCACGGCAAGCTGAATCGCCGTCATCAGATCGAACCCGCCAAGGCTGGCCAGCAGCCCCCCCTCGGCCAGCGTGCCGAGTTCCGCCGGGGTCTGGAATTGCAGCGACCGCAGCGTCAGCACATCCCCCCGCGCCGTGTCCAACCCCACGGCCGAGGCGACCAGATCATGCAACACTGCCAGCTCCTCGGGCGTGCGTTCAGCCCAGCCATCCGGCCCTTGCACGCCATCGACCAGCACGGCGACGCTGATCTTGCGGATGTCGCCCGGCGCGCGCAGAACCTCGCGCTGCGTCTCGGAGACTTCGTAATTCACCATCTCGCGCGATTCGGAGGCTTGGCTCTGCCCCGACGGTCCTGCCGCCGCGTCGCCCTCGGGCAGGTTCGAGGCGACCGTCACATCCCCCGCAGGCCGCGTGTCGTTGCTGGTCTTGGTCGTCGCCTCGGACGAGATCGCGACCCGCCCCTGCGGATCGAATCGCCGCTCGGAAATCTGTTCGGACGCGGTTTCGACATCGACCGATACCTCGACCACCGCGCGCCCCGGCCCGACGCGAGCGGCCAGCAGGCGTTCGACATTGGCGCGCAGGTGATCCGCGCGGTCGGTCGCGACCGGCGCTTCGGCCGCGTCGATCAGACCGCCGACGCTGTCGATTACCGAAACATCCTCGGCTTTCATGCCGGACACCGCCGCCGCGACCAGATGCTTCAGCGCCTTGGCCTGCGCCGGGGGCAGCGTTCCGTCGGCGGTTCCCACCGTCACGCTGGCGGTCGGGCGGGAATCGCGCCGGAAAGGTTGGGTGCCGTCCTGCGCGATATGCACGCGGGCCGACCGGATGCCGGGATTGGCAAGGATCGTGCGGGCCAGCTCCCCCTCTTTGGCGCGCAGGTAAGCGGCGTCGAACATCTGCGAGGTGGTGCCGAAGCCCGAAAGCCCGTCGAGCAATTCATACCCCGTCCCGCTGCTGGCTGGCAGCCCTTCGGTTGCCAGCATCATGCGAAGCTGGTCGCGCATTGCGGCATCGACACGGATCGAATCGCCCTGCACCTCGTAAGCCGCGCCGCTCTGTTCCAGCGCCGCTACGACCTCCCCCGCCGCACGCGAATCGAGGCCCGAATACAGCAGTGCCATGTTGGGGGCCGAGGCGATGCGCGAAAGCGCCAGAACCGCCGCGAACATGGCCACAGTAGCCCCCACGACCGCCATCCGGCGCATCATCGACAGCGATTTCCACAAGGATATGAGGTTTTGCACGCGCGGCTCCGATCCCGGGGGCGTTCTGCCCCGTCACGGTGAACATTCCCCGAACTGCCTTAACAATCGGTTAGTGGACTCGGGGCTATAGCTGGCGGCAACGCAGAATGCCGGAGACGAAGATGACGGACGCCACCGCCGCGCCGGAAACGCCAGCGAAGAAATCGCGCCTGCCGCTGCTGATCGGCCTTGTCCTTGCCCTGTTGCTGGGCGGGGGCGGGTTCTTTGCAACATACAGCGGGATGATCCTGAAGCCGGGCCACAAGGATGATGTCGCGGCGCTGCCCGCCATCGCCTTCGTCCCACTCGATCCGCTCATCATCTCCTTGGGTCAGGGCGGCACGCGCCAGCACCTGCGATTCCAGGCGCAGCTGGAGGTCGATCCCGCCCATCAGGCCGAGGTGCAGCTTCTGACGCCGCGCATCCTCGACGTGCTGAACGGATACCTGCGCGCGGTGGATATCGCGCAGCTTGAGGATTCGTCGGCGCTGGTGCCGCTGCGCGCGCAGATGTTGCGCCGCATCCAGATCGTGACCGGCGAGGGGCGCGTGCGCGACCTGCTGGTCACGGAATTCGTGCTCAACTGACGGGGCCATGCGATGGACATGATCGCGGACATGCTTCTTGGGGCGGGCGCGCTCGGCGCGGCGGTCTACTGCTATGTGCTCGCCTCGCGCCTGAAACGCTTCACGGCGCTGGAAGGCGGGATGGGCAGCGCCATCGCCGTGCTGTCGGCCCAGGTGGACGAGATGACGAAGGCGTTGGAGGGTGCGCGCGGTGCGGCGACCGATTCGGCCGCCAAGCTCGATGCGCTGACCGTCCGCGCCGAAGCCGCCGCCATGAAGCTGGAGCTGATGATGGCGTCGATGCACGACCTGCCGGGCCGCCGCGTCTCGCGCCGCCGCCGCATGGTTGAGGAGGAAGACGCATGAGACGCCGCGGAACCCTCGCGATCCTCGCGATCCTGATGGCCTCGGCGGGCGCGCTGCGTCTGGGATCGGGCGTGGGCGCGGCACTGGCCCGCGTGCCGGAGCCGTCCGCCCCTTCCGCCCCGCTGGTCTGCCCCGAGCCGCCCGCCGCCCTGGCCGAAGCCCTGCGCCTTCGCGAAGCGGACGTGGCCCTGCGGGAAAAGGCGCTGGCCGAACGGCTGGCTGCGATGGACCTTGCCAACGCCGCCATCGACCAGCGTCTTGCCGAATTGCGGGTGGCCGAGGCGGAGCTGTCCGAAACGCTCGCCCTTGCCGATGGCGCGGCGGAAGCCGACCTGTCGCGCCTGACGGCGGTATATGAGGCGATGAAGCCCAAGGACGCCGCCACCCTGTTCCAGACGATGGACCCCGATTTCGCCGCCGGCTTCCTTGGCCGGATGCGCCCCGAAGCTGCGGGTGCGATCCTGTCCGGGATGCCTGCGGAAACCGCCTATGCCGTCAGCGTTCTGCTGGCCGGGCGCAACAGTTCCGTCCCGACGGAGTGATTCCTTAACCATTCGCCACAATGGTCCCGGCAAGGAACAGGAGACAGACATGTTCGGCATGATCGGTATCGCGGTGATCTTCATCATGGTCTTTGGCGGCTACATGCTGGCCGGGGGCAAGATGGGCATCATCATGAAGGCCCTCCCGTTCGAGATGATCATGATCGGCGGCGCGGCTCTGGGCGCGTTTCTGCTGTCGAACGATCTGGCCACGGTGAAGGCGACCGGCAAGGACATCGCCAAGGTCTTCAAGGGGCCGAAATGGAAAGGGCAGGACTATCAGGACCTGCTCTGCCTTCTGTTCGAGCTTGTCCGCGTCGCCCGCTCCAGCCCCATCGCGCTGGAGGAGCATATCGAGAACCCCCACGATTCCGCGATCTTCGGCAAATACCCCAAGATCCGCGACGACCACGAGGCGGCGGACCTGATCTGCGACACGCTGCGCGCGGCCTCGATGAACTATGACGACCCGCATCAGGTCGAAGAGGTGCTGGGCAAACGCATGGACGCCTCGCACCACCACGCGCTGGTCCCAAGCCATGCGCTTCAGAACGTGGCCGACGCCCTGCCCGCGCTTGGCATCGTCGCCGCCGTTCTGGGCGTCATCAAGACGATGGGATCGATCGACCAGCCGCCCGAAATCCTCGGCAAGATGATCGGCGGCGCGCTGGTCGGCACCTTCCTCGGCGTCTTCCTCGCCTATGGCATCGTCGGCCCTTTCGCCGCACGGGTGAAGGCGGTGATCGAGGAGGACGCGCATTTCTATGCCCTCATCCGCGAGGTGCTGATCGCGAACCTTCACGCCCATCCCGCCAACATCTGCATCGAGGTCGGGCGCCAGAACACGCCCCACCACATCCGCCCGACCTTCAACGATCTGGAACAGGCCCTGCGCGCGCTGAAGGAAGCGGCATGAGGGGCATCTGCCTTGCCTTCCTGCTGTCCACCTCTGCCGCATGGGGACAGACGGTGCAGGTGCGGTCGGGCGAACATCCCGGATTCACGCGGCTGGCGATGGACCTGCCTGCGGGGACGGAATGGCGGCTTGGCCGGATCGAGGGCGGCTATGGGCTGGCGGTCGATGCGACGCTGGACATCTCTCGCGTCTATCGCCTGATCGGGCGGCAGCGTCTGGCGCGGCTGGGCGCGGTGCCTGGGCGGCTGAACCTCGGCATCGACTGCGCCTGCCATGTCACGGCTTTCGAAACGAAGCGCGGGACGGTGGTGCTGGACATCCGCGGAGGTGCCGCACCCGCCGGATCGCAGTTCGAGGCGCCGCTCGTGCCCCCTGCCCCCGCCCCTGCGCCCGTTGCGGCGCCAGCCCCGCCTCCCGCTGCGCCCGGCTATGACTGGCAGGCCCTTCCGCCGCCCGCTGCATCGCTGGCAGAAACCACGCTGGACCCGCTGCGCGAGGCGCTGCTGCGCAAGCTGGCCGACGGGGCGGCGCGGGGCGTCGTCGACATCGTGGACCGCATCCCCCCACGCCCCGAACCCGCGCCCATGCCGGAGCAGGTCCGCATCGGCGAAGCGCCCGGCTTCCTGCCCGATCCCGCCCAGCCCATCACCCCCGAGGGCCGCGCCTGCATCGCCAACGACCGCGTCGCCATCGGCGCATGGGGCTCGGATCTTCCCGCTGCCGAGGAGATCGCCCGCGCCCGCGCCGCCTTCGTGACCGAGTTCGACCAGCCCGACCCGGAGGCTGTCGCCCGCGCGGTCCGCTATTACCTCCACCTCGGCTTCGGGGCCGAGGCGCGGCAGCTTGCCGAAAGTTTCCCTATCAACCCGCATGACCGCGCATTGTGGGAGGCGATGGCGAATATCCTCGACGCCCGCCCCCAGACCAGCGACATCCTTGCCACGATGGCAAGCTGCGATGCCGATGTGGCGATGTGGGCAATTCTCGCCGCCCCTGCCCCGACGCCCGGAGAGGTCGAGCAGACCGAGGCGGCGTTGCGCAGCTTTTCCGCCCTGCCGGTGCATATGCGCCAGCACCTCGGCCCGCAGCTTGCCGAACGCTTCGCCGCGCGAAAGGACGCCAATGCCGCGCTGATGGTGCGCGAGGCGGTGGAGCGTGGCGCGACCGTGCCCACGGACGACACGCGCATGATGACCGCGTTGGCGCAGCAGGACGATGCCCATCTGAAGGCGCTGGTGGCCAAAGGCGGCACCCGGTCGGGCGAGGCGCTGATTGCGCTCTCCGCCCGCAGGCTCGAGGCGCGCGAACCGCTTGACCCCGGCACCGTGACGGCGCTGGCCGCCCTGCGGCATGAACGGCGCGGCGGCGAGGGCGAGGCAGCCGTGGCGCGGCTGCATGTGCTGGGGCTCGCCTCGACCGGCGATTTCGCAGCGGCGTTTTCGGGGCTGCGCAATGCGCCGGACGCCGCACCCGCGCTATGGGACTGGCTGGCGCGGACGGGGGGCGACGGGGCACTGCTGACCCATGCCGTGCTGCCTGAAGGGTCCGCGCTGCCCGATGCCCCGGCGGCGACCCGGCTGATGCTGGCGGACCGGCTGACCGGGCTTGGCCTTGCCGCGCCCGCGCTTCTCTGGCTGGAACGCGGGGAACGTCTGGCCGCCGCCGCGCCCGAAGAAAAGCTTGCCGCCGCCCGCGCGCGGATACAGCAGCGCGATGCACGCGCCGTGCTGCCGCTGATCGCCGGGATGGAGGGCGAGGCCGCGGATGCCTTGCGGATCGCGGCGCTGGAACAGCTTGGGACGGCCCCGCCCGCCGAAACGACCGCGATCGCCGCGCCCCCGCCGGCCGAGGGTGGCGTGCTGGCCCGTGGCCGCGCGATGGTCAGCGATGCCGCCGATGCCCGCGCGCGGATCGAGGCGCTGCTTCAGGGGACCGAGCTTTCCGCGCGGTAACCTGTTGGCAAGGAACGGCAGCTAACCTCGGACCCGAGGCGGAGAATCCGCGAAGAAGCAGGGTGAAACCCATGATCCGATGGATGATCTGCGCGCTGGCCCTGATGCTGCCGGTCGCCGCCCGGGCGGATGCGCGGCTTTGCGAACAGGCGGCGGCCGAGGCAGCGCGGCGCAGCGGGGTTCCGGGCGACGTGATGCAAGCGCTGACGCTGACCGAAACCGGACGACGGCAAGGGGGCGAATTGCGTCCCTGGCCGTGGGCGATCAACCATGCAGGCGAAGGCCACTGGTTCGCCACCCAGCCCGAGGCGATGCAATATGCCCAGACCGCGCTGGCGCAAGGGATGCGGAATTTCGACGTCGGCTGTTTCCAGTTGAATCACCGCTGGCATGGGCAGCATTTCAGCGATCTGACCGCGATGTTCGATCCGCTGACCAACGCGCTCTATGCCGCGCGTTTTCTGCGCGAACAGTATAACCGCCATGGCGACTGGGCGCTGGCCGCCGGGGCCTACCATTCGAACACGCCCGAATTCGCCAACCGCTATCGCCAGCGGTTCGAGGCGCTTTATGCCGGGAACCTGCCCGAGCCCACGCTGCTGGCCGCAGCCGAGCCACGGGTGAACCACTTCCCCCTGCTGCGCGGCGGCGCGGGAATGCGCGGATCGCTGGTGCCCTTGGGCAGCGCATCGCAACGGCTGATCGGGAACTGAAGATGAAGATCGCGAACCTCTACCACCCGACCGTGCTGATGGCGCTGGCGCTGACCGCCGTGGTCGTCATGATGATCCTGCCCGTGCCCGCATGGATGCTGGACCTTGGCCTCGCGCTGTCCTTCGCGCTGGCGATCCTGATGCTGACGGTGACACTGTTCATCGAACGACCGCTGGATTTCTCGGCCTTCCCGACGATCCTTCTGGCCTCGCTGATGCTGCGACTGGCGCTGAACGTGTCGTCCACCAAACTCATCATCGGCGAGGGGCATACCGGCACCGACGCGGCGGGCCATGTGATCGAGGGATTCGCCAATTTCATCATGGGCGGCAACCTGCTGCTGGGGATCGTGATCTTCCTCGTGCTGCTGATCGTGAACTTCATGGTCATCACAAAGGGCGCGGGCCGGATGGCCGAGGTCGGCGCGCGCTTCGCGCTGGACGGGATGCCCGGCAAACAGCTTGCCATCGACGCCGACATGTCCGCAGGCGCCATCGACCATGCCGAAGCGAAACGCCGGCGCGAGACGGAACTGGCCGAGACGAACTTCTTCGGCTCGCTGGACGGGGTGTCGAAATTCGTGAAGGGCGATGCGGTGGCGGGCCTGCTCATCACCGGGCTTAACATCGTCGTGGGGCTGATGGCGGGTATCCTGATCCACGGAATGCCGGCGGGCGAGGCGTTCGAGACCTATACCATCCTGACCGTCGGCGACGGTCTGGTGGGGCAGATCCCGGCGGTCATCATCTCCATCGCCTCGGCGCTGCTGCTGACGCGGGGCGGGACCAGCGGCACGGCGGATGTCGCCTTCGTGGAACAGCTTGGCCGATACCCGGCGGCGCTGGGCACGGTGGCGGCGCTGATGGCGCTGTTCGCGCTGGTTCCGGGGCTGCCGTTCGTTCCGTTCATGATCGGCGCGGGCGCCTTGGCGGCGGCGTCGTGGTATGGCTATCGCCGCGCCAAGGTGCCGCCGCCCGTGGCTGCCGCCCCCGCGCCAAAGAACCGTCCGCTGGGCGACGTGCTGGATTTCGACGACATCCACATCGAATTCGCCCCCGACCTCGTGCAGATGGTGCTGGACCCAGCCACGGGGCTGGACGCGCGCATCACCAACATGCGCACCCATATCGCCACCGCCTTCGGCCTGATCCTGCCCGAGATCCGCCTGACGGACGAGGCCGCCTTGCCCCCCGGCACATATCGCATCCGGCTTCAGGGGGTGGAGAAGGTCCGCGACCGGCTGCTGCCCGACCGCGCATTGGCACTGATGCAGGAGGGGATCGACGCGCCCCCCGGTGCGGATGTGCGCGAGCCTGTCTATGGCGCGCCCGCACGCTGGATCGCGCAGGACGATCAGGAGATGGCCGCCATCGCTGGCCTGACCGTCGTGTCCCCCGCCGAGGTTCTGGCGACCCATCTGCTGGAGGTGTTGAAGGGCAACCTTTCGCGCCTTCTGACGCTGAAGGGGCTGCGGCGGCTGCTGGACGAATTCACCAACCTGTCCGACCCTGCCCGCGCCGCTGCCAATCGCCGACTGCTGGACGAGCTGGTGCCGGACAAGCTGCCGGTGGAACTGCTTCTGGGCGTTCTGCGCCTGCTGCTGGACGAACGTGTGTCGATCCGCAACCTGCCGCTGATCCTGGAGGCGGCGTCCGAGGGGCGCGGTCTGGGCACGCCGGAGGCGGTCTGCGAGCATGTGCGACAGCGGCTCGGCTTCCAGATGGTGGCGGAGTTGAAACGCTCCGACGGGACGATCCCGCTGATCCAGCTTGCACCGGAATGGGAACGCGCCTTCGCCGCGCATCAGATGGACGGTGCGCGCGATGTCGCCCTGCCGCCCGAGGCGTTCAGCCGTCTGGCGACCGGGCTTGCCGACCGTTTGAACAAGGCCGCCGAAAACGGCATCTATCCGGCCATCGTTACATCGTCCCTGCGGCGGCGGTTCCTGCGGACGGTGGTGGCTGCCAAGGGTCTGGGTGCCCCGGTGCTGTCCTATGACGAGATCGGGATAGAGGCGCGGCCGTCGATGGTGGGTGTGGTCCCGGCATGATCGAGGCGCTGACCGGCTGGGGCGCGGACTGGGCGCAATGGGGGTTTGCCGTTTTCCTGCGCGTCGGCGCGGTCATGGCGCTGCTGCCGGGCTTTGGCGAGCAGTCGGTGCCGCAAAAGGTGCGGCTGGCGCTGGCGCTGGCCTTCACCGCCATTGTCGCCCCGGCGGTATCGGTGCCTGCGCTGGACCTGATGGGCTATGGGGCCGAGGTGATGTCGGGGCTGGCGCTGGGCATGGGGCTGCGGCTGTTCGTGATGGCGCTTCAGATGGCGGGCGCGATCGCGGCGCAGGCGGCCTCGCTGTCGCAGCTTGTCGGCGGCGCAGGAGAGCCGCAGCCCGCGCTGGGCCATCTGCTGACCGTGTCGGGCCTTGCACTGGCCATGGCGAACGATCTGCACCTGCGCGCGGCGGAAATGCTGATCCTGTCCTATGACGTGCTGCCAGCGGGGCGCCTGCCCGATGCGGCGGATATGGCCGATTGGGGGCTGGCGCAGGTGCGGCGGGCCTTCTCGCTGGGGTTCTCGCTGGCCGCGCCCTTTGTTCTCGCCTCGCTGATCTATAACGTCGCGCTTGGGGTCATCAACCGGGCGATGCCGCAGCTGATGGTGTCGTTCATCGGCGCGCCCGCGCTGACCTTCGGCGGGCTGGTGCTGATTGCCGTGTCGGTGCCGCTGGCGCTGGCGGTCTGGATCGCGGCCTTCAACGGCTGGATGGCGAACCCGATATGAGCGAGGACGCCGAAAAGGAACACGAGGCGTCCCAGAAGAAGCTGGACGACGCGCGCGAAAAGGGCGAGATCGCGCGATCCCCCGACCTGACCGCCGCTGCCGCCTGGGGCGGGCTGGTTCTGGCCGCTGCCGTCATGGGCGAGCGCTCGCTGCGCGGCGCCGGAGAGGCGGCGCAGGTGCTGCTGGATCAGGCCGACCGGCTGGCCCCGATGATGGCGAATGGCGGCGCGGCCCCCTTGGGGGGCGTGCTGCTGCGTTTCGGAGGGGCGCTGCTGCCCTTTTTCGCTTTCCCCGCCGCCGCTGCGCTGATTGCGCTGATCGTGCAGCGCGGGTTCCTGATCACACCGTCCAAGCTGATGCCGCAACTGTCGCGGATCTCTCCCATCTCGGGGGCGAAGAACAAGTTCGGGCGCAGCGGGCTGTTCGAGTTCGGGAAAAGTTTTGCCAAGCTGCTGCTGATCTCAGTCATCCTGGGCTGGTTCCTGACGGGCCGTGCGCAGGAGATAGTTGCGACCCTTTATCTGGATCCCGCGCTTGCCTTCGCGCTGGCGCTGCGAATGCTGCTGCGGTTCCTGATGATCGTGCTGCTGATCCTGTCGGTGCTGGGGGGCTTGGATTACCTGTGGCAACGCTTCGAGCATATGCGACGCAACCGCATGAGCCGACAGGAGATGCTGGACGAGCACAAAAGCTCGGAAGGCGATCCGCATACCAAGGCGCAGCGCCGCCAGCGCGGAATGGAGATCGCGACGAACCGGATGCTGGCCGATGTGCCGAAAGCCGATGTGGTGGTCGTCAATCCGACTCATTACGCGGTGGCGCTGAAATGGGACAGGGCGGGCGGGCGAGCGCCGGTCTGCGTGGCGAAGGGGGTGGACGAGATCGCCGCCCGCATCCGCGAAAAGGCGGCGGAGGCCGGGGTTCCGATCCACCGCGATCCGCCCACCGCCCGCGCGCTGCATGCCACGCTGGAGATTGGCGACACGATCCATCCCGACCATTACCGCGCCGTCGCTGCCGCGATCCGGTTCGCCGAAACGATGCGCAAGAAAGCGAAGGAGCGGGGATGAAACAGATCGACCGGCTGGCGAAGATCGCGAACCTGCTTTTGGACGTGAAGCTGGCTGAATTGCAGAAGGCCAGCTGGGCGCGGGAAGAAAGCCTCGCGCGGCTGGCGGATCTGAAAGTCGCACCGTCGGATGATCCCGACCCGATCGCGGCGGCGCAGGTCGATGTGCGCTATCAGCTTTGGGCCGATGCGCGGCGGGCCGAGATCAACATGACCCTCGCTCGCCAGACCGCAAAATGGATGGAGGCGCAGGACGATGCCCGCGCCGCCTTCGGCAAGGCCGAGGTGCTGCGCAAACTGCGCTAGTTGTCCTGACGCATGATGTCGACGATCAGAACGTCCGACACGGCGGGCAGGATCTTTTTCGCCGCTTCCAGCAGCGCGGTGCGCAGCACGACAAGGTTGTCGGCATCGGTGAAGCTGCCCCGGAACCCGCCGGTATTGGCATGGGCGAACAACACCTGAAGAAAGGCGTCGCGGAAACGCGGCTCGCGCGCGAATATCGGCTCGGACCCGCCCGTCGTGGCGAGGCTGAGCGACATGATGACCAGGGAGGCGACCTTGCCATGTTCCACCACCGGCACGACGAACTGGTTCGACAGCTTGACGTAATCGGGTTCGACCGCCGGCTCGACATGCTCCTCAGGCTCTTCCGGCGCGGGCCGCAGGGCGATGCCCGCGCCGACGCCGCCGCCCGCGCCGATCAGAATCAGCAGAAGGGGGATGAGCTTGCCCAGCATCAGAACGGCAACACGATGTCGGTGATCTGCTGGCCGTACCGCGGCTGCTGCACGTCAGAAATTTGCCCGCGCCCGCCATAGGCGATCCGTGCGCCCGCGATCTTGTCATAGGTGATCTCGTTCTGGCGCGAGATGTCGGCGGGACGAACATAGCCGGTCACGATCAGCTCCCGCAGCTCGAAGTTCACGCGGACCTCCTGCTGGCCCTCGATTCGCAGCACGCCGTTCGGCAGTTCCTCGACCACCGTGGCGGCGACGCGCAGCATTAGTTTCTCGTTCCGTTTCACCGAGCCATTGCCCTGGTAGTTCGACGCCGAGGAGGTGTTCACCGCATCGGCCATCGTCGCGCCGTCCTTCAGCAGCTTGTCATCCAGCCGCTGCGGAATGCCCAGAAGCGAGGGCAGCTTCATCGTGTCGCTGCCCGTGCGGGACCGGCCCGTGGTGTTGGAAATCTCGGCCTCGTCGTCGATCTCGATCACCACGGTCAGGATGTCGCCGCGCCGTTCCGCGCGCCGGTCGCCCAGAAGCGAGGACCGTTCCGCAGTCCAGAGCGACGAGGCCTGCGACGGGGTGCTGCCATCCGCATCCATCGGCAGCGGCGTCGAATACATCGCGTGGTGCTGGTAGCTCCCTTCCAGCGGCGAAAAGGACGGGGCCTTGCCGACCTCGCCCAGTCGGGCGCAACCGGCGACGGCAATAAGGCAGATCAAAGCGGCGCGCATCGGCGGCTCCTTCAGAATGTGGGGCCGACCTGCACCTGCCCGTCCGCGCCGATACGGCCGGTTACGGTGGTGCGGGAGGCGAGGTTCATCACGCGGATCATGTCGCCGACCCCGCCACGCCCAAGCGCGCGGCCTTCGGTCAGGATCGACAGCCCGCCGGATTGATAGGCGAGCGGGACAAGCTGGTTGCGATCGACGATGGCAGGGGGGCCAAGATCGCCGGGGCGGACCGGGCGGCCCGCGTAAAGCGTCACCCGCGTCTCCATTCCGATGGCCGTCTCCACCTCCTCCAGCGCGCCAGGAATGGCGGCGGGGGCGAGCGCGACGTCGGAGGGCATCAGGATCGTGTTCGCGCGGATGGTGCGGGTGGCAAGGACCGCCTCGGCATTGGCCATGCCGGGGATCAGAAGCAGCAGGATCCAGCGCATCATTTCACCTGCGCGGTGGCGGCCAGCATCTGGTCGGCGGCGGTGATGACCTTGGAGTTCAGCTCGTATCCGCGCTGGGCCTTGATGAGCTCCGTCACCTCGCGCACCGCATCGACGGTGCTTTCCTCAAGGTATCCCTGACGCAGCGTTCCCAAGCCATCTTCGCCCGGAACGCCTTGCAGCGGCGCGCCCGAGGCTGCGGTTTCAAGAAACAGGTTCGATCCGATCGCCTCCAGCCCCTTGGCGTTGGTGAAGTTCACCAGCGACAACTGCCCCAGAAGCTGCGGCTGCACCTGATCGGCGAAATAGACATAGACCTCGCCCTCGGCATTGATCGACAGGCTGCGGGCGTCGTTCGGGATTGTGATGCCGGGCGCGACCTCGTGCCCGTCGGCGGTCACGATCAGCCCGTCGCCGGACCGTTTCAGCGCCCCGTCGCGGGTATAGCCGACGCCGCCATTGGGAAGCGTCACCTCCAGATAGCCCGCGCCTTCGACGGCGACGTCCAGATCGCCCCCGGTCGCAGCCAGCGAGCCTTGCGCCAGCACGGTCGAGACCGAGGCGGCGCGCACGCCCATCCCCATCTGCACGCCCGTGGGCAACATCGTCCCGTCGGTGGCGTTCACCGTGCCGGGGCGCGCAAGCTGCTGGTAATGCAGGTCGGCAAAGTCGGCGCGGCGGGCGTTGTAGCCGGTCGTGGACATGTTCGCGAGGTTGTTGGACACCACGTCCACGCGCATCTGCTGCGCGCTCATTCCCGAGGCGGCGATTTGCAGGGCCTTCATCGGATTCTCCTATCGGCCAAGGGTCTGGATGACGCCGCGAAGCCGTTCATCTTCGCGGTCAAGGAAGCTCTGGCCCAGCTCGTAGGCGCGCTGGACTTCGATCATGCGGGCGATTTCCGCGACGGGCTGGACGTTCGAATCTTCGAGGCTGCCCTGAAGGATCACCGCGCCCTCGACGGGCTCTGTCGCCTCGGTTGCGAAAAGGGTGCCGCCCTGATGGCGCAGGTCGAGGGGATCGACGGGCTGGAACAGGCCGATCTGCCCGATGGGCTGGCCGTTCGCAGACACGGTTCCGTCCTGCGCCACCGCCACCTGCCCGGCATCCGGCGGCACGAAGATCGGCGCGCCGCCGATGTCCAGCAGCAGGTGGCCGTCGGCATTCACCAACTCCCCGGCATCGGAAGGCGTGAAGCTGCCCGCCCGCGTCAGCCGCTCGCCCTCGGGCGTCTGGACGGCAAAGAACCCATCACCCTGAATGGCGAAATCGAAGGCCGCGCCGGTCGTCGTGATGCCCGCCTGCGACAGATCGACGTGCCGCGCCGAGGCATGGGCCATCGACAACGATTCGCCCCCCTCGGTCCGCTTGACATGTTCGGCGAAGATCACGCCTTCACGACGGAAGCCGGTGGTCGAGATGTTGGCGATGTTATGCGCCGTGACCTGCATTTCCTTCATCAGGCCGGATTGGCGCGTCAGCGCGACGTAATCCATCAGCGCCCCGCGATCTGCGGGATGATCGCGTCCGTGAAGAACGCGACCAGCGTGGTGGTCATAAAGCTCATGGACACCCAGAACACGACCAGCATCGCGCCGACCTTGGGCACGAAGGTCAACGTCATTTCCTGCACCGAGGTCAGCGCCTGAAACAGGCCGATCACCACGCCCGCGATCAGCGCGACCGCCAGCAGCGGGGCCGAGATCTGGACCGAGATCCAGAGCGCCTGCCGCAGCGTGTCATAGATCTGGCTGTCGGTCATACCGGCATCCTCAGGATTTCCTGATAGGCCTCGACCACCTTGTCGCGGATCGTCACCGCGGTTTCGATCGCGGTTTCCGACGCGGCCAGCGCCTGCACCAGCGCATGCGGATCGGCCCCGCCGGTCATCGCGGCGGCCGCCGTCTGCTCGGCCCGCGCCACGGTCTGCGCGAAATCGCTGGCGATGCGGGTGAAGGCATTGCCGGAACCCGGCTCCGCCTCGGCCACCTGCTTGGCCTGGGCATAGTTCTTGGCAACGAGAGAGGCGGTGACTTCCATTCTGGAACTCCTTTATCGGCGCAGAAGCTCGAACAGGCTCTGCGTCATCTGGCGGGCCTGATCGAACATGCGAAGGTTGGCGTCATAGCTGCGCTGGGCCTCGCGCGCGTCGGCGACCTCGATCACCAGATCGACGTTCGAGCCGTCGTAATGGCCGGTCGCGTCCGCCAGCGGATGCGAGGGGGAATAGATGCTTTGAAGCTCGGATCGGTCCAGCCGGACGGGCTGGGGCGCGACGCCGCCATCGACCGTTTCGGCAAAGCTGACCAGCTTGCGGTGGTATCCGGGCGTATCGGCATTGGCGATGTTTTCCGACACATGCCGCAGACGTTGGGCCTGCGACTGCATCCCCGTGGCCGAGGCGGCAAGGCTTTTCAGAAGGTCGGACATCAGCGCCGCCCCAGACTGGTGCGGAGCATGTCCGAGGTCGCGCGATAGATCGACAACGCCATGTCGTGCTGCTGCCGAATCTCGACCGCTTTGACCATCTCCGTCTCCAGCGAAACCGTATTGCCGTTCGGATCCGCCATCGCGGTCTGGCTGCGCGGCTGCGGCACGGGCACATCAGCCGCACCAAGATGCCCGGCGCGGGTCGTCTTCATCGCGCCCTGCGCCTGATAGGCCTGCGCGAAATCGGGCAGGTCGCGCGCCTTGTATCCGGGCGTGTCGGCATTTGCGATGTTCTGCGACACCACCCCCATCCGCGCCCCGGCATGGGACGCCATGGCCTGCGCCATCCGGGTGAGTTCCAGTTTTTCAAACATCGGGGCTTCTCCCTCGATCCACTTCACCAAGGCTTAAGAGTGATTCCTTTAGAAACCGTAAGCATCGAACAAAGGGAGAAACCCGTGGACGTCTTCGATGAGCTGAAAGCCGAATTGGGCGCGGTGCGCGGTGCGTTCCGCGTGGGGCGCGTGATCGAGCTGGGTCGCGGCACGCTGCGCGTCGGCGGACTGTCCGACGTGGCAGCTTTGGGCGACCGGGTGACCCTGCGCGGGCGCGGGGGCGAGGTTCTGCGAATCGCGCCGGACGGGCTGACCGTGCTGCCGGACGAAGCGGCCGAGGGGCTGTCCATCGGCGATGCCGTGGAGCTGATCGGGCCTGCCACCATCGCGCCGCATGATGGCTGGATCGGGCGGGTGGTCGATCCGTTCGGTAATCCGCTGGATGGGCGCGCGCTGTTTCGCGGCCCGGTGCAGCGCCCGCTGCGCGCACCGCCCCCGCCCCCGGCGCAGCGCCGCGCCATGGGGGAACGCCTGCCCACCGGGACCGCGATCTTCGACACGATGCTGCCGCTGGTGCGCGGGCAGCGGATCGGTCTGTTCGCAGGCTCGGGCGTCGGGAAATCCTCGCTTCTGGCGAAGTTCGCGCGCGGCGTGGCGGCGGATGTCGTCGTCATCGCGCTGATTGGCGAGCGGGGGCGCGAGGTGCGCGAATTCACCGACAAGGTGCTGGGGCCGGAGGGGATGGCGCGGTCGGTCGTCGTCACCGCCACGTCGGACCAGTCGCCGCTGGTACGCCGCCGCTGCGCGTGGTCGGCCATGGCGGTGGCCGAGCATTTCCGCGACCAAGGGCTGCATGTGCTGCTGCTGGCCGATTCGATCACCCGCTTTGCCGAGGCGCATCGCGAGGTTGCCATCGCGGGCGGCGAAGAAGGCAACCTGCGCGGCTTTCCCCCGTCCACCTCGCACACCATCATGTCGCTGGCGGAACGCGCTGGCCCCGGCGCGGGCGATCAGGGCGACATCACGGCAGTGTTTTCGGTGCTGGTTGCCGGTTCGGACATGGAGGAGCCGGTGGCCGACATCCTGCGGGGCACGATCGACGGGCATGTGGTGATGGACCGCAAGATTGCCGAACGCGGACGGTTTCCGGCGATCGATCTGCTGCGGTCCGTGTCGCGCAGCCTGCCTGCCGCGGCCACGGCGGATGAAAACGCGATCATCGCCGATGCGCGCCGCCTTCTGGGCGCCTGGGACCGGGCCGAGATGATGGTGCAGGCCGGGCTCTACGCCAAAGGCTCCGATCCGCTGGTGGATGCCGCGATCAAGGTCTGGCCCGCGCTGGACGCCTTCATGGCCGAGGATTCGGACGGCATCGAAGACAGCTTCCACCGCCTTGCCGCTAGCCTGCGATGATGCTCAGGATCGAGGCGGTCGTCCCCTGCCCGCCTTGCAGCAGTTGCAGCGCCGATGCACCCTGCGTTGAGGAGGAGATGCCGCCTGCCGCCTGAGACAGCGCCATGAAGCGGCGGATCAATTCGTCCACCTTCCCGGGTTCCGCGAACTGGCTGGCCGAACTGTCGCCGAACAGCGCGCCGGCCTTGTCCTTCAGCACCGAAAGCTGCTGGTCGATGTCGATGGACCCGAAGGAAGCGGGCAGCCCGAAGGCCGTCTGGAACAGGTTCCGCAGCGGCTCGGACCCCAGGATCGTGAACCATTTCGTATCCTCGCTGGTGGTCTTGGCCGCCAGCAGCGGCAATTCACGCTGGGCGTTCATGGCGATGCGCATGTCGTTGTTCTGCTCGCCCACCGCGATCTCGAACTGGCGGTCGCGATACTGGGTCAGGATCTTGTCCGCGAAATCCGACATCTTCGTGTTCGGGGTCGGATAATCGCCGAAGCCGAACGCCTTGGACAGCGCCAGATACTGCTTGTCCGCCAGCCGGTTCGACAGGGCGGCGGTATCCAGCGTCCCATCCTCCAGCACCTTGCGGACGAAATATTTGTTGTCGATATCGCCATCCAGCCCGAAGGCCCCAAGGGCGACCTTCAAAAGGCGGCGGTCCGACACCAGTTCCTCGGCCGAGGAGATCTTGCCGATCTTGGCGCGGAAATACTCCTCGTCCCGCTGGTTGGCGGGCGCCTTTTCAAACGCCGCCTGCTGGTTTTCCATGGTCCGCTGAAGAAAGGCCCAGCCGCCATAGCCCCCCATCGGAATGATGGGCGTGAAGCTCATGCGCTTACCGACATCAGCCGTTCCTCACGCGGCAGAAGGCTGCGCAGGGCCTTGAGCGCGACGTAATTCTCGCCCGCCAGCACGGCGGTCGTCGCCTGCGTCAGAAGCTCGCGGCTGTCGTAGTCGGTCAGCACCTGGCTGAGTTGTTCGATGCCGCGCAGAAGCTGTCCGCGCGCCTCTGCCGGGTCGGCATCGCCCGACAGGACAAGCTGTGCGACATAGCAGACGCGGCGGACGGGCGTATCCACCTGATCGGGGTGGATCGCATCGCGCAGCCGCAGGATATGGGCATTGGGCGTGACGATGGACAGTTTCGTGCGCCGGTCGCCGTTTTCCACGACAGCGCCGTTTATCAGCACGCGTTCATGCGGGCCGAGTTTCAGGACGAGGCCGCTCATGCGCCGACCTCGCCGCGCAGACCGCGCATGACCGAGGTGTTGATTTCGATCAGCACCGAGGCTTCGGCTTCGCCCTGCAACAGCTTGCGGCTGTGCTGTTCGGTGAATTGGTAAAGATAGAAAAGCTGGGCGCGAAGCGGTGCGGGAAGGCCATTGCCCGGGCCTGCCACATCGGCGGCCAGCGTGGACCAAAGGCGCAGGTTGTCGTTCACCGCCGCCGCAAGGGCGGGAAAGTCCTGCCCGGCCTGCGCGAGGCGCTTGGTCACCTGCGCGAAGACGTCGTATTCGATGCCGCGCGGGGTGCGCGAAGGGGCATCGCTTTGCGCATAGGCGCTGCGATGCGGATGAAGTGCGGTCAATTCGGATTCTCCGATGGGCTTTGAAAGCGAAACGGGGCCGGGTCAAGCCCGGCCCCGAAAAGTCATCAGCGGAACAGCGACATGATGCTCTGCGGTGCCTGGTTGGCGATCGACAGCGCCTGGATGCCAAGCTGCTGCTGCACCTGAAGCGCTTGGAGGCGCGCCGAGGCTTCCTCCATGTTGGCATCGACCATCGCGCCGATGCCGTTCTTCAGCGTGTCGGACAGTTTCGACACGAAGTCCGACTGCATCGAAAGGCGACGCTCGGACGAGCCGAAGGCCGCGGCGGCATCGGTCGCCGTGGACAGCAGATCGTCGATGTTGCCAAGCGCGGCGGTCGCACCCGCTGCGGTGGACACGTCGATGGTGGCCAGACCGCCCAGACCGCCCGCATTGGCGTTCGAGAACTGGCCCGACACCACCATGTCGTTGCCCGAGGTGTTGGTCAGCGTCAGCGTGCCGGCGGTGCCGCTGTCATAGCTGACTTCCAGCCCCTCGATCCCCAGCTTCTCGATCGCGTTCTTCATGCCCACGGCGGCAAGATCGGCCGGGGTGGCAGATGCTACGTCGGAGGCGCTGAAGGTGTAGGTCGCGGATTTCCCGCCGATCGTCAGCGAGATCGAGTCGCCCGCGGCGAAGGCTGCCGCATCGTCGAAGACGATATCGGTCGTGCCGGTGGTCGCATCCATCGTCGCCCCGAACGTGTCGGCGCCGGCCGATGCGCCGGTCGTGCCGGTGAAGGCAGCCTTGGCCGTGTAGCCGCCCACCGACAGGTTCTGTGCCGCGACGCTGATCGTGTCGGTTTCCACCGTCGCGCCGCTCCGGTTCAGCGAGGACAGAACGTCCATCCCTGCGCCGCCGTTCACGAGGTTGACGCCGTTCAGCTGCGCCGCGCCCACCACCGCGCCGATCTGTTCGCGCAGGGCGACCACATCGGTCTGGATCTTGGTGCGGTCGGCATCGCTGCCGCCTTGCGCCGCCACGATCTTGGTCTTCATTTCCGTCAGCAGGTTGGTGACGGTTTCGGCGGCGGTCCGTGCCACGGCCACGGTCGAAGAACCGACCGAAAGCGCATCGGTCACGCCCTTGAAGCTGCTGACGTCCGATTCCATGGTCTTGGAGATGGCCCAGACGGCTGCGTTGTCCTTCGACGAGCCGATGGCCTTGCCGGTCGAAATCTCGGACTGGACCTGCGTCAGGTTGCTGTTGATGCCCTTCATCGTCTGGAGGGCAACCATCGCGCTGGAGTTGGTCAGGATCGAAGACATGTCATTTTCCTCTGGGCCGACCGCTTTTGCGGGGCCGGTTTGTCATGAAGATGTGTCGTGACGCTTCGCGCCTGACGGTCGCGATCCCCTGGATCCGCCGTGCCACCCGTCTTGGATGCAAGGCCTGTTCTGGGGGCGAATCTCTAAGGGAATCCTAATCCGCACCTCTCCGATCCGGCGCATTTGAGCTAAAGCCGTTGCATCATCGCCAATGCCGCGCCTTCCTCGGCCCGGCGACCCTTGCCGTCATAGGTCACGAGCCGCCCGCCATCGGCGCCCATCGCGCGAATCTCGGCCAGCCGCCAGCGCGCGGCGCGCACGCCCTTGCCCGCCGCGTCCAGCAGCGACGCGGCTTCGGCAGCACGCGCGCGGACCTTGGCCAACGCTGCCGCGTCGTTGCGGCCCAGGGTAGCAAGAGCCGTCTCCAGATCCTGCGCGATGCCGTCCAGCGCCTCGATCTCGCCCGCGCGCAGCTGTTCGATCAGACCGTCCAGCGTCTGCTCCAGCGTCATTCCTTGCCCCCCATTGCGCGGAACAGGGCTTCGGTCAGGCCGATCCCGCCCCTCGCCACCATCGCGCCCGCCTGTTCCTGACGCAGGAAGGACGAGAACTGCTCCTCTCCGATGCCGCCGCCGAAGCTGCCCTCCATCGCGCCAAGCCCGGCATGGGACAGCATTTCGGACAGAAAGGCGGTTTCGAGCTGCGCGGCCTTTTCGCGCAGCGGCATCTGCGGGGTGGGCGTCGTGACAGGCGGGATCATGGCGTTTCCTTTGCGTTCTGCATTGCGCCGCGACTGTCGCCCTGCCGGGGTAAAGATTCGGTAAGGGTTCCCGGCGATCATCGCGGCAAGAAAGCGGAAGAATTCGGCATGCTGATCGGCGCAAGGTTGATCCCCCTCCTGTTCCCCATGCTCTCCCCCTCGGCCGAGGGTGGGGAGATCATCGCATTCGACATTGGCCTTGGCGAAGGGGGCGACGGGACGGCCCCGCCCCCGGAACTCTTTGCGCCGGACGAGCCGACGGAGCCGGAGGAAGCGGGCGATGACGACGCCGTCGATCCCGCCGCCGCGCCGCCCTGCTGGTGGCCTGCGGATCCCGTTCCCGAACCGCCCGCGATCGCGCCATGCCAGACCGGGCCGGAGCAGATCGGGGTGGCGGATGAGACAAGTCCGCCGACCGAACGCGATCTGGAAACCTCCGCGCTGACCGAAAGCGTCGGGCCGTCTCGCACCGAAATCGCCCCGCCCGAGGCCGACGGGGGGCCGGCGGATGCACCGCAGCCCGACAATCAGGCGACCGATCCGCAAACCCGCGCACAGACGGAACCGCTTCCCGATGCGCCGTCCGAATCGCAGGGCGAACAGCATCCCGACGCGCGGCGCGAGGCGCCCGAGCGTGCCGATCCGCCAATCCTGCCGGACCGCCCCGATCCCGCAGCAGCCGAACCGGCCCAGCATGACCGCCCCCCGCCCGAAACCGCGCGCGCCGAGCAGCAACGCGGCCCCGAGCGTCCGCCCGCGGTGGAGGAGGCGGCACGCCGAGCCGCCCCCGCCGAGGCGCCCGCAGCGCTCGAACCCGCGCCCCAGGCCGACGGGCTCGGCGACATTCAGGTGATGTTCGAGCGCGAGGGGGACGCCACGCGGATCACCCTTGTGGCGGAACGGGCCGAAACGGTGGACCTGATGCGCCGCCATGCCGACCAGCTTCAGAACGAACTGGCCCGCGAAGGGCTTGCGGATGCGGACCTGAGCTTCGCCGAACGCCAGCAGAACCGCCAGACCACCTCCGAGGAAACATCGGGCGAGGCGCCCCTCGCCATCGCCCTTCCCCCTTCCGTGCCCGCATCGGGCCTCGATCTTCGCCTGTAAGGACATATCATGGACGTGACGGCCACCACCTCGGTGACGACGAAGACCTCTGCCGCGACCACGGCGCAGACGGCGACGAATTCCGACTACCAGACCTTCCTGCGGATGCTGACGACGCAGCTTCAGCATCAGGACCCGCTCAGCCCGATGGAATCGTCCGACTTCGCGGTGCAGCTTGCGACGTTTTCAGGGGTCGAACAGCAAACGGTCACGAACCAGCTGCTGGAGGGTCTGGGCGCACGGATCGACGGGATGGCCATGTCCGATCTGGCGGGATGGCTGGGGCGCGAGGCGCGGGTCGCCGCTCCCGCGCTGATCGATGGCGATCCGGTGACGATCTCGCCCAATCCGCCGGCTGCGGCGGATCGCGCGGTGCTGGTGGTGAAGGATGCGGACGGCAAGGTCGTCACGCGCGAAGACATCCCCCTGACCGCCGAGCCGATGGATTGGACCCCGAAGGATATCGAGGGGCGCAGCCTGCCCACGGGGCTTTATACGTTCGAGTTGGAAAGCCACGCGGGCGACAAACCGCTGGGCACGCAGCCGGTGGAGATCTATGCCCGCATCGTCGAGGCGCGGGGCAGCGCCACCGGCCCGAAGCTGGTCCTGCCCGGCGGGGTGGAGGTTGCCTCCTCGGCAGTGACCGCCCTGCGCGACTAGATCAGCGCCCCGACCGCCACGCCGATCAGCGCCAGCGCCGCGCCCGTCGCCATCCAGCGCAGTTTGCCCGGGCGCTGGATCACCACCGTCTTCGCATCGTCGCGGATCAGCCGTGCCTCGACCATTTCGGGCAGGCGGGGACCGAAGCGCGCTAGCACACGGCCCGTGCGGACCAGATCCCGCATCAGCGCCTTCGGCCCGATATTCTCGCGGATATAGGCTTCGACCACCGGGCGCGCGACCTGCCAGATGTTGATATGCGGGTCCAGCGAACGGGCGACGCCTTCGACCACCACCATCGTGCGTTGCAGCAGGATCAGTTCGGTCCGCGTCTGCATCCCGAAGCGTTCCGTCACCTCGAACAGATAGGACAAGAGCCGCGCCATCGAGATGTGGGTCGCGTCCATGCCGAAGATCGGCTCGCCCACCACGCGCAGGGCGCGGGCGAATTCATCGATATCGCGGTCGCGCGGGACGTATCCGGCCTCGAAATGAACCTCGGCCACGCGGCGGTAATCGCGGCGGATGAAGCCATAGAGGATTTCGGCATAGACGCGGCGGGTATAGTCGTCCAGCCGCCCCATGATCCCGAAGTCATAGGCGACGATCGCCCCGTCCGGCCCGACCTTCAGGTTGCCGTGATGCATGTCGGCGTGGAAGAAACCGTCGCGCAGCGCGTGGTTCAGGAACAGTTGCAGCACGCGGGCGGCCAGTGCGGGACGGTCATGTCCCGCCGCGTCCAGCGCCGCCACGTCCGACAGGGCGATGCCGTCGGCCCAGTCCATCGTCATCACCGTGCGGCCCGAGAAGTTCCAGACCGGGGTCGGCACGCGGAAGCCTTCGTCCTCCTTTGTGTTGGCCGCGAATTCCGCCGCCGCCGCCGATTCCAGCCGCAGGTCCAGCTCGCCCAGCACCACGCCTTCGAAATGCGCGACCACGTCCAGAGGGCGCAGGCGGCGCGAGAAGGGCAGGAACATCTCGACCAGCTTGGCGCCAAGCCAGAAGGCGTCAAGGTCCACCCGGAAGGCGCGTTCGATGCCGGGGCGCAGGATCTTCACCGCCACGTCCTGCCCATCCGCCAGACGCGCGCGGTGCACCTGCGCGATGGAGGCGGCGGCGACAGGTTCGGAAAACTCGGTGAAGGCGTCGGTGCCAAGTTCGGCAGTGATTGCCTGTCGCGCCAGATCGGTCGCAAAGGGCGGCAGCTGGTCCTGAAGGAAACGCAGCTGCATCGCCAGTTCCGTGCCGACGATGTCCGGGCGGGTCGAAAGGATCTGCCCGAACTTGATATAGGCGGGTCCAAGCGCCGTGATCGCCCGCGTCACCGGCGGCAGCGCGGGATCGCCCTTCAGCCCCATCCACTTGAACGGCCAGGCCAGCGCATGGGCCGCCATCCGCAGCCGGGCCGGAGCCTCGGCCTGTTCCAGCATGATCGGCAGCGCGCCCGTCCGCTCGAACGTCGCCAGCGTGCGGATCAGCCGCAGGATGTTGTGCGGCCCCCTCAAATCTTCCAGCCCGAATGCAGCGCCGCGATGCCCATGGACAGGTTGCGGTATTTCACCAGATCGAATCCCGCCGTGCGGATCATGCCCGCGAACGTCTCCTGATCGGGGAATTTGCGGATCGATTCGACAAGGTATTGATAGCTGTCGCGGTCACCCGTCACCACCTGCCCCATCGCGGGGATGACGTTGAAGCTGTAGGCGTCATAGGCCTTCTGCATCGCCGCGTTGGGCAGATGGCTGAATTCCAGCACCATCAGCCGACCGCCGGGGCGCAGCACGCGATACGCCTCGTTCAGCGCGTCCTGCACGCGGGTCACGTTCCGGATGCCGAAGCTGATCGTATAGACGTCGAAGCTGTTATCAGGCAGCGGCAGCGCCATCGCATCGCCCACGACCCAGTCGAGCCGGTCCGCCATGTTGCCCGCGTCGGCCCGCTGCCGCCCCGAGATCAGCATCGATTCCGTCATGTCCAGCACGACCGCCTTGGACCCTGCCGCCCGTTTCAGGAACCGGAAGGCAATGTCGCCCGTGCCGCCCGCCACGTCCAGCAGACGCTGTCCGGGGCGCGGGGCCAGCCAGTCCATCATCCCGTCCTTCCACAACCGATGGATGCCCGCCGACATCAGATCGTTCATGATATCATAGCGCGACGCGACGGATGTGAAGACGCCATGGACCATCCCGGCCTTTTCGCCCTCGTCCACGGTGCGGAAGCCGAAATGCGTGGTCTTGTCGCTCATCTGACGTCTCCATAGTTCGGGTGCAGGGTTATACGTTGCGTGGCCCAAGGAAAACCGCTTTGTCGAGGAGACCCCATGCCCGAACTGCCCGAAGTCGAAACCGTCCGCCGCGGGCTGGAGCCTGCGATGGTCGGGCATGTGATCGCCCGCGCCGAGGTCAATCGCGACGGGCTGCGCTGGCCCTTCCCGCCGGACATGGCCGCGCGGCTGACGGGGCAGCGGGTGCTGGGGCTGCGGCGGCGGTCGAAATACATCCTTGCCGACCTTGGCTCGGGGGAAAGCCTGCTGATCCATCTGGGCATGTCGGGGCGGATGCTGATCTCGGGCGAGCTGGTGGGCGAATTCCACCACCCCGCCCCGCTGAAACACGATCATGTCGTGCTGGAAATGGAAACGGGCACCCGCATAACCTTCAACGACGCGCGACGGTTCGGGGGCATGGACCTGCTGGCAAGCGATGCGGAACATCCGCTGCTGGCGGGTCTGGGGCCAGAACCTTTGGGCAATGCGTTCGACGCAACCTATCTGGCGGGGCGGCTGCGGGGCCGCAGCCCGATCAAGACCGCGCTGCTGGACCAACGCATCGTGGCGGGCCTTGGCAACATCTATGTCTGCGAGGCGCTGTTCCGTGCGGGAATCGATCCGCGCCATCCGGCAGGTGAGGTCGAGGCCGCGCCGCTGGTCCCGATCATCCGCGACGTTTTGTCCGAGGCCATCGCGGCAGGCGGGTCTTCCCTGAAGGACTATCGCCAGACGGGGGGCGAGCTGGGCTATTTCCAGCACAGTTTCCGCGTCTATGGCCGCGAGGGACAGCCCTGCCCCACCTGCGCCACGCCCATCGCGCGGATCGTGCAGGCGGGCCGTTCGACCTTCTTCTGCCCCGTCTGCCAGACTTGATCCGTGCCGCGCGCCTGATAAGTCACGGGGGCGCACAGCCGGAGAAAGCCATGGCCTACGACACGCTGATCGTCGAGATCGAGGATTACATCGCCCTGATCCGCCTGAACCGGCCCGAGGCGCTGAACGCGCTGAACACCCGCATGATGGGGGAACTGGCCGCGGCGCTGGCGGCGGCGGATCGCAACGAGAAGGTGCGCTGCATCGTCATCACCGGGTCCGACAAGGCCTTCGCCGCCGGGGCGGATGTGGCCGAGATGGCCGGCAAGACATTCACCGACACGTTCGGAGACGATCTGTTCGCCGCCGAATCGGAGGCGATCGGGCGCATCCGCAAGCCGATCATCGCCGCCGTCGCGGGCTATGCGCTGGGTGGCGGGTGCGAGTTGGCGATGATGTGCGATTTCATCATCTGCGCCGACAATGCGAAATTCGGCCAGCCCGAGATCAACATGGGCATCGTTGCGGGGCTTGGCGGCAGCCAGCGCCTGACGCGATTCGTCGGCAAGTCCAAAAGCATGGAGATGCACCTGACGGGCCGCTTCATGGATGCCGCCGAGGCCGAGCGTTCGGGCCTCGTCAGCCGCGTCGTGCCGCTGAACAGCCTTCTGGAGGAGGCACGGAAGGCCGCCGGCAAGATCGCCGAGAAATCCGCGATGACCGTGATGGCGGTCAAGGAAGCCGTCAACCGCAGCTACGAGACGACCCTTGCCGAAGGGCTGCGCTATGAACGCCGCCTGTTCCATTCCATGTTCGCACTGGAGGACCAGAAGGAGGGCATGGCCGCCTTTTTGGAAAAACGCAGCCCGCAGTTCCGTGACAGATAGGGTTGACTTCGCGCCGACTCGTCCGTAAAGACCCGGCTTCAAGAATAGAACCCCGAACGAACCGGAACCCGATTAATGGCAAATACGCCCCAGTCCAAGAAGCGCGCCCGGCAGTCCGAGGCCCGCTACGCCGTCAACAAAGCGCGCCGCTCGCGCATCCGCACTTTCCTGCGTAAGGTCGAAGAAGCCATCGCTTCCGGCGATCAGACCGTGGCAACCGCCGCACTGCGCGAAGCCCAGCCCGAGCTGGCTCGCGGCGTGACCAAAGGCGTTCTGCACAAGAACACCGTGTCGCGCAAACTGTCGCGCCTGTCGTCGCGCGTGAAGGCTCTGGGCACCGCAGCCGCAGCCTGATCTTTTCAGGATTATCGTTTAAAAAGCGCGCCTTAGGGCGCGCTTTTTTTGTATCTGCAACCACCCGTTGCCCATTTGCACAGGCCTTCGGGATTCGCTGCGACCATTTATCTGTCAACAGCGAAGTTCGGTTGCGGTCCCCTCTGCGCGCGGGCTAGCGTCTGAGGGCGATTCACCTGTCCTGGGGGACATGACGTGATCGCGTCCCGGTTTCGGTCCGGCTGCCCTGCGTCGCATTTGCGACATGGACCGAGGATGAGGGATGCGATCGACTGGTTATGATGTCTGTGCCGCGTCTAGGCACCTTTATCCCGTATCGGGGACGGCCTTGGCCGACCGCGATACGTGACCTGTTTTCAAGGCCACCGGCAACGGATGGTCGTCCCCTTCGGCTTGCCTTGCGGCAAGCGGACCGTTGATAGCCAGAAAAACAAGAGGCTCCGAGCCTCGCGCGGCGATGGAGCGGTCAGGAAGAAGATGACGAACGAGAATTGGTCGAAGTTGCGTGAGGACCTTCTGCTGCATGTCGGCAAGAACAACTACGTCACCTGGATCGAACCTCTGAAACTGACCAGCCTGTCGGACGGAACCGCAGAATTCGAGGTTCCGACCTCGTTCTTCGGCAACTGGGTGCAGCGCAACTTCTCGGACCATATCCGCCACCGGCTGAACGAAGCGGGCGCCGATGTCTCGCGCGTGTCCTTCTGCGTTGCGCGTGCCGGCCAGCCGGTGCCCGCGCCGCAGCCCGTCGTGGCCGCCGCTCCTGCCCCCGCACCGGCGCAGGTGATCCGGCCGCGCGCCAAGACCGAGGACGAGCTGAACGGCGCGCCGCTGGACCAGCGCTTCACCTTCGACAGTTTCGTGGTCGGCAAGCCGAACGAGCTTGCCCATGCCGCCGCCCGCCGCGTGGCCGAGGGCGGTCCCGTGACGTTCAACCCGCTGTTCCTTTACGGCGGCGTCGGCCTCGGTAAGACGCACCTCATGCACGCCATCGCGCACGAGCTTTCGGTGCGCCAGCCGCATCTGCGCGTGCTGTATCTGTCGGCCGAACAGTTCATGTATCGCTTCGTGCAGGCCCTGCGCGAACGGCAGATCATGGATTTCAAGGAGCTGTTCCGCAGCGTTGACGTGCTGATGGTCGATGACGTCCAGTTCATCGCCGGCAAGGATTCGACGCAGGAGGAATTCTTCCACACGTTCAACGCGCTGGTCGATCAGAACAAGCAGATCGTCATCTCGGCCGACCGTGCCCCGGGCGAGATCAAGGACCTTGAGGACCGCATCAAGTCCCGCCTGCAATGCGGGCTGGTGGTGGACCTGCACCCGACCGATTACGAACTGCGCCTTGGCGTGCTGCAACAGAAGGTCGAGGTCTATCGCGGCCAATACAAGGGCCTGAAGATCGCGGACGGGGTGCTGGAATTCCTCGCCCACCGCATCACGACCAACGTGCGCGTGCTGGAAGGGGCACTGACCCGCCTGTTCGCCTTCGCGAGCCTCGTGCACCGCGAGATCACGCTGGAACTGACACAGGACTGTCTGGCCGACATCTTGCGCGCCTCGGACCGCAAGGTCACGATCGAGGAGATCCAGCGCAAGGTGGCAGAACATTACAACGTCCGCCTGTCCGACATGATCGGCCCGAAACGCGTGCGCACCATCGCCCGCCCGCGCCAGATCGCGATGTATCTGGCGAAACAACTGACCCCGCGCAGCCTGCCCGAAATCGGTCGCCGCTTCGGCGGGCGCGACCACACCACGATCATGCATGGCGTTCGCAAGATCGAGGAACTGATGTCCACCGACTCGCAATTGGCCGACGATCTTCAGATGCTTCGCCGTCTGTTGCAGGGCTGACTTGACGGCCCGACCAGACTAGCCGAAAGTCGCTCGACACGAAAATAACCGGCGATTGCCGGGCGGCGGCTGCCGCACCATTGGGAAGATTGGCAATGAAGATCAGCATCGAGCGTGGCACCCTTCTGAAGGCGGTCGGTCAGGCCCAGTCGGTCGTGGAACGCCGCAACACGATCCCGATCCTTGCCAACGTGCTGATCGAGGCCGAAGGCAACACCGTTTCCTTCCGCGCGACCGATCTGGACATCGAGGTGGTGGACCGCGCCCCCGCCATGGTCGAACGCGCCGGTGCCGTGACCGTGTCCGCGGTCATGCTGCACGAGATCGTCCGCAAGCTGCCCGATGGCGCGCTGGTCGCTCTGGAAGGCGATGCGGCTTCGGGGCGGCTGACGGTTGCGGCAGGGCGGTCCAATTTCAACCTGGCCACGCTGCCGAAGGAAGATTTCCCGGTCATGGCTTCGTCGGAATATACGACGACGTTCACCGCCAAGGCCGCCATCCTGCGCCGTCTGTTCGACAAGGCGAAGTTCGCCATCTCGACCGAGGAAACCCGCTACTATCTGAACGGCGTCTATATGCACGTCGCGACGGGCGAGGAGGGTCCGGCCCTGCGCTGCGTGGCGACCGATGGCCACCGCCTTGCCCGCATCGACGCCCCCCTGCCCGACGGCGCCCAGGGGATGCCCGGCGTGATCGTGCCCCGCAAGACGGTGGGCGAGCTTCGCAAGCTGCTGGACGATGACGACGCCGACATCGCCGTTTCCGTGTCGGAAACCAAGGTCCGCTTCGCGACGACGCAGATCACCATGACGTCGAAGGTCATCGACGGCACTTTCCCCGATTACAGCCGCGTCATCCCGACCGGAAACACCCGCCGTCTGGAAGTGGACGCGACCGAATTCGCCAAGGCGGTGGACCGGGTGGCGACCGTCTCCTCGGAACGCTCGCGCGCGGTGAAACTGTCCTTGGACGAAGACCGGCTGATCCTGTCGGTCAACGCCCCCGACAGCGGCGCGGCAGAGGAAGAACTGGCTGTCGCCTATGCCGACGAGAAGCTGGAGATCGGCTTCAACGCCAAATACCTGCTGGAGATCGCGTCGCAGGTGGACCGCGAGAATGCCGTGTTCCTGTTCAACTCCTCGGGCGATCCGACGCTGATGCGCGAGGGTGGCGATACCTCTGCCGTCTATGTCGTCATGCCGATGCGTGTCTGACACCGTCCTGCAATCGCTGACCCTGTCGCATTTCCGGTCGCATCTTGCGGCCGGATTGCGCTTTGACGGCCGGCCGGTGGCGATCCACGGGCCGAACGGGGCGGGCAAGACCAACATCCTCGAAGCCATCTCGCTTCTGTCGCCGGGGCGGGGGTTGCGCCGCGCGGCCCCAGCCGATTTCGCCCGCCATCCCGAATCCATCGGCTGGAAGATCGCCGCCGAAACCACCGGACACGAGGTTGAGACCAGCGCCGAGGGCGACGCCCCGCGCCAGACCCGCATCGACGGCAAATCCGCGCCGCAGACCGCCCTGTCGCGCATCCTGAGGCAGGTCTGGCTGGTCCCCTCGATGGACCGGCTGTGGATCGAAGCTGCCGAGGGTCGCCGCCGTTTCCTCGACCGCATGACGATGAGCTTCACCCCCGACCATGCCGAGGCGGTGCTGGCCTATGAAAAGGCGATGCGCGACCGCAACCGCCTGCTGCGGGACGAGGTGAACGATCCCGCCTGGTTCAATGCGCTCGAGCAGCAGATGGCAGAGGCGGCGACGACCATCCAAGCCAACCGCGAATCCGCGCTGGCCCTGTTGGTTGCTGCGCAGGACGACGCCTTTCCCCATGCCGACCTTTCGATCACCGGGCATGACGAGGATCTTGCCGCGATCTGGCATGGCAGTCGCCGCCGCGACATGGCGGCGGGCCGCACCCTGCACGGCCCCCACCGCGCCGATCTTGAAGCCACCTACGCCGCCAAATCCATGCCCGCCGCGCAATGTTCGACCGGAGAGCAGAAGGCGTTGCTGGTCAGCCTGATCCTTGCCAATGCCCGCGCCCTGCCCCAGCCCCCCGTGATCCTGCTGGACGAGGTGGCCGCCCATCTGGACGCGGACCGCCGCGCGCTTCTGTATCGGCAGTTGATAGAACTGCGCGCCCATACCATCATGACTGGAACGGGCCCCGAACTGTTCGAAGATCTGGGCGATGCCGCCCAGCGGTTCCGCGTTGGCCCGACGGTGGTGGAGGAAGGATGACCCCGCAACGCATCACGCTGGTGACCCTTGGCGTCGCCGATCTGGACCGCGCCAAGGCCTTCTATGCCGCGATGGGCTGGACCCCGCGCGAGGAAAACGAAGGCGTCGCCTTCTATCAGCTGCACGGCATGGGGTTGGCGCTGTTCGGGCTGGGCGATCTGGCCAAGGATCAGGGGCGCGAAGGTGCAGCGCTTGGCACCGGGGCCGTCACGCTGGCCCAGAACTTCGCGACCGAGGCAGAGGTGGATGCCGCATTCGACGCCGCGCTGGCCGCCGGGGCCGCGGCGCTGAAACGTCCCGAAAAGGTCTTCTGGGGCGGCTATTCCGGCTATTGGTCCGATCCCGACGGCCATGTGTGGGAGGTGGCGATGAACCCGTTCTGGCCGCTGAACGACGATGGCAGCCTGACCCTGCCATGACGATCACGCCCGAAGGGCTGCTGCTTTATGCAGGTGCGCTGGTCATCCTGTTCCTGACCCCCGGCCCGGTCTGGGTGGCGCTGATCGCGCGCGGGCTGTCGGGCGGGTTCGCGGCGGCATGGCCGCTGGCGGTCGGCGTGGCGCTGGGCGATCTGGGCTGGCCGCTGGCGGCGATCTTCGGGCTGTCCTGGATGACCTCTCATTACGCAGGCTTCATGGACGTGCTGCGATGGGTGGCGGTCGGGATCTTCGTGCTGATGGGTTATGGGTTGATCCGCAATGCCGCAAAGCCGATCGGCGCCGACAGTCGCCTGACGCGGCCCGGACGCCTTGCCGGGTTTTCGGCGGGCATGGCGGCAGTGCTGGCCAACCCCAAGGCCATCCTTTTCTATATGGGTGTGCTGCCCGGCTTCTTCGATCTGAGCCGCGTGACGGGCTGGGACATCGCGGCGATCCTTGGCGTGTCGATGATCGTACCCATGACCGGCAATCTGGTCTTCGCGCTGATGGTGGATCGGGTGCGCGCGCTGCTTTCGACCGAAGGGGCGCTGCGCCGCCTGAACCGCATCGCGGGGTCCTTGCTGATCGTGGTGGCGATCATCATCGCAATCGGCTGAAAAGAGGCCCCCATCGCGTGACATTCCCCGCCCCGGCGGCTATAAGTCACGCACAAGAAAAGGGGTAGGTCCGCATGACCGAAGCAGCACGGCAGCCGAACGATTACGGCGCCAGTTCCATCAAGGTTCTCAAGGGCTTGGAAGCGGTGCGCAAGCGCCCCGGCATGTATATCGGCGATACCGACGACGGGTCGGGCCTGCACCACATGGTTTACGAGGTCGTGGATAACGGCATCGACGAGGCGCTGGCGGGCCATGCGACCGCCGTCACCGTGAAAATCCACGCCGACAGCAGCGTGTCCGTGCGTGACAACGGGCGCGGGATTCCGGTCGACATCCACCCCGAAGAAGGCGTCTCGGCGGCCGAGGTCATCATGACCCAGCTGCACGCGGGCGGGAAATTCAACAACACCGACGATTCCGGAAACGCCTACAAGGTGTCGGGCGGTCTGCACGGCGTCGGCGTTTCGGTCGTGAACGCGCTGTCGGACTGGCTGGAACTGCGCGTCTGGCGTGATGGCAAGGAATATTACGCCCGGTTCGAAAAGGGCGAATGCGTGGAGCATGTCCGCGTCGTCGGCGATGCGCCGGGCGAACGTGGGACCGAGGTGCGCTTCTTTGCATCCAGCAAGGAAAACGACCCCGAAGGCACGTTCTCGAACCTCGATTACAGCTTCAAGACGCTGGAGAACCGGCTGCGGGAACTGGCCTTCCTGAACTCCGGCGTGCGCATCATCATCGAGGATGAACGCCCCGCCGAGCCGCTGCATTCCGAGCTGTTCTATGAGGGCGGCGTCAAGGAGTTCGTGCGCTATCTGGACCGTTCCAAGTCGTCTCACATGGCCGAGCCGATCTTCATGGTGGGCGAGAAGAACGGCATCGGGGTCGAGGTCGCGATGTGGTGGAACGACACCTATCACGAACACGTCCTGCCCTTTACCAACAACATCCCGCAACGCGACGGCGGCACGCACCTTGCGGGCTTCCGTGGCGCGCTGACGCGAACGATCAACAGCTATGCCCAGACCTCGGGCATCGCGAAGCGCGAGAAGGTGGATTTCACCGGCGACGATGCGCGCGAGGGTCTGACCTGCGTGCTGTCGGTCAAGGTGCCGGACCCGAAATTCTCCAGCCAGACCAAGGACAAGCTGGTTTCCTCCGAGGTGCGGCCCGCGGTCGAGAACCTCGTGAACGAGAAACTGGCCGAGTGGTTCGAGGAGAACCCGGCGCAGGCCAAGATCATCGTCGGCAAGATCATCGAGGCCGCTCTGGCCCGTGAGGCAGCGCGGAAGGCGCGCGAGTTGACCCGCCGCAAGACCGCGCTGGACGTGGCCTCCCTGCCCGGCAAGCTGGCCGATTGCCAGGAACGCGATCCGGCGAAATCGGAACTGTTCCTCGTCGAGGGTGACTCGGCCGGTGGTTCGGCCAAACAGGGCCGCTCGCGGTCGAACCAGGCCGTCCTGCCCCTGCGCGGCAAGATCCTGAACGTGGAACGTGCCCGCTTCGACCGGATGCTGGGCAGCGCCGAGATCGGAACGCTGGTCACAGCGCTTGGCACAGGGATAGGACGCGACGAGTTCAACATCGGCAAGTTGCGCTACCACAAGATCGTCATCATGACCGATGCCGACGTGGACGGCGCGCATATCCGCACCCTTCTGCTGACCTTCTTCTTCCGCCAGATGCCGGAAATCATCGAAGGCGGCTACCTCTACATCGCGCAGCCGCCGCTTTACAAAGTCGCGCGCGGCAAGTCCGAGGTCTATCTGAAAGACCAATCCGCGCTGGACGATTACCTGATCCAGCAAGGCACCGAAGGCGCGACCCTGCGTCTGGCCAATGGCGAGACGCTGGCGGGCCGCGATCTGGACCGCGTGATCGAAGGCGCGCGCCAGTTCCGCCGCGTGCTGGAGGCGTTCCCGACCCATTACCCGCGCCACATCATCGAACAGGCGGCCCTGTCGGGCGCCTTCGATCCGGGCCGCGCGGATGGCGATCTTCAGGCCGTGGCCGATACCGTCGCCCGCCGTCTGGACGAGGTTGCGGTGGAATACGAACGCGGCTGGTCAGGCCGGATCACGCAGGATCACGGCATCCGCCTGTCCCGCATCCTGCGCGGGGTCGAGGAGCTGCGGACGCTGGACGGCGCGGTCCTGCGTTCGGGCGAGGCGCGGCGCATCTCCTCCCTGTCGCAGCCCACACGGCACGTCTACGAGGGCACCTCGCGCCTGATCCGCAAGGACCGCGAGCAGTTGATCCACGGGCCGATCGACCTTTTGAAATCCATTCTGGCCGAGGGCGAGAAGGGCCTGAGCCTGCAACGCTACAAGGGTCTGGGCGAGATGAACCCCGAACAGCTGTGGGAAACCACGCTGGACCCCGATGCGCGCACCCTGTTGCAGGTCAAGATCGACGACGTGACCGAGGCGGACGATATCTTCACCAAGCTGATGGGCGACGTGGTTGAACCCCGCCGCGAGTTCATCCAGCAGAATGCGCTGAGCGTCGAGAATCTGGACTTCTAAGCCGTGACCCTTGCCGAGATCTACGAGGCGCGCGTCGCCGCCGGCACGCTGCGCCCCGACCTGGCCCAGCGTGCCGTCCTGCCCGAACTGGAACGCATCCGCACCGCGCTGAACGAGCCGCCGAAACGCGGCTTCTTTGCGCGGTTCCAAAAGCCGGAACATATCCGCGGCCTCTATCTTTGGGGCGGCGTCGGGCGCGGCAAGTCGATGGTCATGGACCTCTTCGTCGATGCGGTGGACATTCCCGAAAAGCGGCGCGTCCATTTCCATGCCTTCATGCAGGAAATCCACCACGGCATGCACGAGGCGCGCAAACAGGGCGTCGACGACGCGCTGGCCCCGGTGGCCGAAGCGATCACCGCGAAACTGCGCCTTCTGGCCTTCGACGAGATGCAGATCACCGACATCACCGATGCGATGATCGTGGGCCGCCTGTTCCAAAAGCTGTTCGAGGCGGGGGTGGTCATCGTCACCACATCGAACCGCCCCCCCGAAGATCTTTACAAGAACGGCCTCAACCGCCAGCTTTTCGTGCCCTTCATCGAGCTTCTGAAGGAGCGTCTGGTCGTTCACGCGCTGGAATCGCCGAACGATTATCGCCAGCACCGTCTGGCGGGCGAACAGGTCTATTTCACCGGCCCGTCCAAGGCAAAGATCGACGCGATCTGGTCCGATCTGACCGGCGGGCAGCCGGCGCAGCCGCTGGTCCTGACCGTAAACGGCCGCAAGGTCGAGGTGCCGCAATTCGCCAACGGTGTCGCCCGCGCGACCTTCTGGGACCTTTGCGCCAAACCGCTTGGCCCCGCCGATTTCCTTGCCGTGGCCGAAGCCGTCCGGGTGCTGATCCTGGAAGACATCCCGCAGCTTTCGGCCAGCAACTACAACGAGGCGAAGCGCTTCGTCACGCTGATCGATGCGCTGTATGAGGCGAAGGTCCGGGTCATCGCCAGCGCCCATGACGTGCCCGAACGGCTTTACGCCGAAGGCGAAGGCGCCTTCGAGTTCGAGCGCACCGCGTCCCGCCTGCGCGAGATGCAGGACAAGGACTGGGGTCGCTAGATCATCTGCCAGATCAGCCGCGCGGCCATCGCGGTCGATGTCACGACCAGCAGCGGCTTGATGACGCGCGCCCCGATCCGCATCGCCATGGCCGAGCCGAGCCTCGCGCCAAGGATTGCCGCCGCCGCCATCGGCAGTCCCGCCGCCCAGACCGGCCCCCCGGCCAGCGAGAACACCGCCAGCCCGCCAAGGTTGGACGCGAAGTTCAGCAGCTTCGTATGCGCCGTTGCCTTCAGCACGCCATAGCCCGCCAGCAACACGAAACCGATCATGAAGAACGACCCCGTCCCCGGCCCGATCAGCCCGTCATAGCCCGCGATCACCGGCACGACGAAAGCGGCAAAGGCGGCGGGCGTTACGCGCTGCACGCGGTCGGTATCCGACAATCCCGGCTTCAGCGCAAAGAACAGCGCGATGCCGATCAGCACGACCGGCAGGATCAGCCGCAGCGCCTCCGTCGGGATCAGACCCGCAAGCGCCGCCCCACAACCGCCGAAGACCAGCGCCACCAGCGCCGCCCGCCCCTGCGTCCGCAGGTTCACATGCCCCGCACGGGCATAGCTGACCGCCGCCGTCCCTGCGCCGAACACCCCTTGGGCCTTGTTCGTCGCCAGTGCGGTGAACGGGTCCATCCCCGTCATCAGCAGCGCGGGCAGCGTAATCAGCCCCCCGCCCCCGGCGATGGAATCGATGAAACCGCCGACGAAGGCCGCGGCGACCAGGAACGCGATGATCTCGTAGTCCATCAGGCTTTCGTCGTTTCTGCCATCCGCGCGGCATGTTCGCGGCGCAGTGCACGGCGCAACTCTGCCGCGCGGTGGCGCTGGCGGTCGGCCTCGCCTTCCGGCTCGAACATCGGGACGGCGGCGGGTTTGCCGTCGTCATCCACCGCGACCATGGTGAAATAGCATGAATTGGTATGGCGAACGGCGCCGGTGCGGATGTTCTCCGCCTCGACCCTAATACCAACCTCCATCGAGGTGCGGCCGGCATAGTTGATCGCTGCGCGGAAGGTCACCAATTCGCCCACGTTGATCGGTTCCTTGAACAGCACCTGATCGACCGACAGCGTCACCGCGTAATGCTTGGAATAGCGCGAGGCCAAGGAAAACGCGACGCGGTCCAGCAGCTTCAGCAATTCGCCCCCATGAACCTTGCCGCTGAAATTGGCCATGTCGGGGGTCATCAGTTCGGTCATCTCAAGATGCCGGTCGGATCGGGTCATGCTGGCTCCTGCGCGCTTCCGCCGCATCCTTGGCGCGGCGGAAGCGCGGTGTAAAGTCAGGCGCTGCGCGCGACCGGGCTTTGCCCGCGCATCAGTGCCACATGGATCACACCCCCCAGCACAGCACCGATCACCCAGCCGAAGCCCGACAGCGCCGCCAGCGACGGCACCCAGACCGTCAGCACCGAAAACACCGCCGCGACAGCAAAGGCCGTGATCGCCTTCATGTTCCATCCGTCGGTGTAGTGATAGGCTCCCTCCGGCCCTGCGACGTAAAGATCGTCCAGCGACACCTGCTGTTTGCGCACCAGATAGTAATCCGCCACCAGGATGCCATAGAGCGGCGCGAGCACCGCCCCCAGCGTATCGACGAAGGCCGCGATCCCGATGGTCGAGATCAGCGGCACCCACAAGGCCCCGATGAAGAAGGCGATGACGGCGGTGACGATCCCGCCCATCTTGGCGCTGATATGTTGGGGGGCAAGGTTCGCGATGTCATAGGCAGGCGGGATGAAGTTCGCGACCAGATTGATCCCCACCGTCGCGGCAAAGAAGGTGAAGGCCGCGATCAGCGTCAGCCAGAAGTTGTCCACCCGTTCGACGATGTCGGCGGGGTTCACTAGATGCTCTCCGAACAGGACCACGGTGCCTGCGGTCACGAACAGCGCGATGAAAGAGAACACCGCGATGGATACCGGCAGACCCCAGAAATTGCCCTTCCGCATCTCGCCCTCGGTCGTGACGAACCGGGAGAAGTCGCCGAAATTGATGACCACGGCGGCGAAATAGGCGATCATCGTGCCCATCACTGCGATGAAGGCCGCAATCGGCCCGCGCGCATCCGTTGCCGTCTCCCCTTCAAAGATGGAGCCGAGCGCACCGAAGATGCCGTTCCCCGCCTGATACCAGATCACCAGCATCAGCGCGAACATGACGACATAGACGAACGGCCCCGCCCAGTTCAGGAATTTGGCGATCCAGTCGATCCCCATCATGAACAGCCCGATCTGGAACAGGCAGACGAGGATATAGGAAAGCCACCCGATCCCCGTCATCCCAAGGAAGGTCGCGCCCCCTTCGACCCCAAGCAGCGTGTTCAGCAAAAGTGCGACGGCGGTCGATGCGAAATAGGTCTGCACCCCATACCAGAAGATCGCGACGATCCCCCGGATCAGCGCCGGAAACCGCGCCCCCCGCACCCCCATCGAGGCGCGGGCCATCACCGGATAGGGGATGCCGTATTTCACCGAAGGCTTGCCCGTCAGGTTCACCAGAACCATGACGAAGGCGCCCGCCAGCACGATGGCGGCAAAGACCGCCCAACCGTTCAGCCCATAGGTCAGGAACAGCGACGCCGCCAGCGAATAGCCAAAAAGCGACTGGATATCATTGTTCCAGACGTTGAAAATCTCGAACCAGCCCCATCTGCGCTGTTCGGGCGCAAGGGGGGCGAGGTCTTCGTTGTAAAGCGAACTGTCCCGTCCGCTGCCCGGCAGTGCCATTGGATGATCCTTTCCCGTTGGACTTTGCGGACGTTGCCGCTGGTGCGCCGCTTTGCGGCGTCACGCGAATCCTAACGGAAAAGTGACAGTTCGATTATGCTGCGTCTGCGAAAACAGCCTTCGGCTTAGCGCGAAGATACGAATTCGCTCGCCGAATAGCCTTGCAGGTAAAGAAGTGCCGTCAGATCGCCATGGTTGATGCGCAGATCGCATTGCGCGGCAACCGCGGGTTTGGCGTGAAGCGCAACGCCCATCCCCGCGCGCCACAGCATCCCCAGATCATTCGCGCCGTCGCCCACGGCGATGGCATCGGCCTCGGTCCAGCCCATCGCTGCCGTGATCTCCTCCAGCGCGGCGACCTTCGCCTCGCGGCCCAGGATCGGCTCGGCCACGGTGCCCAGCAGCTTGCCATCCGCCGCATGAAGCACGTTGGCGCGGTTCTCGTCGAAGCCCAGCGCTTCGGCCACGCGGGCGGTGAAGGCGGTGAACCCGCCAGACACCAGCGCCGCCCGCGCCCCGTTCGCCTTCATCGTCGCGATCAAGGTCGCACCGCCCGGCATGAAGGTGATGCGGCTGTCCAGCACCTTGCCGATCACACTCTCGGGCAGGTCCTTCAGCAGCCCGACACGTTCGCGCAGGGCGGAATCGAAATCCAGCTCGCCATTCATCGCGCGGGCGGTGATGGCAGCGACGTATTCGCCCACGCCCGCTTCGGCGGCCAACTCGTCGATGCATTCCTGCTGGATCATGGTCGAATCCATATCCGCCAGCAGCAGCTTCTTGCGCCGGTTCGCCTCGGGCAGCACCGCAAGATCAACGCCCAGTGCCTGAAGCCCATCCCAGACATCCCACAGATTCTCGGGCTTGCCCTCCAGCGGGAATTCGGCGGCGATGCCCGGGTTCAGCCAGCGCGCATCGCCCCCGCCCCATGCGTTGCGCACGCTTTCGACGGTCGCGCGGTCCAGCGCGGGGTTGGACGGATCGGTCAAAAGCGTTGCGATGAACATGGGCATCTTTCCGTTGCTGTCTGCGCCCGCCTTGGCACAAAAGCCGCGCTGGTGCCAGCGGCCCCGCTGACATTCCCCGCCCGATGCGGCATGAAGCGGCAAAGAAAGGCCCGCCGATGACCGCTCCCTCCCTGCCGCAAGCGCTGGCGCTGACCACCGTATCGCAGATCGCGGCCACGACCTCGGTTCTGGCCTTCACCGCCATACCAACGCTGGTTGCGGCGGGGATGGGCGTCTCGCCGCACCTGATCGGGTATCAGGTCAGCCTGATCTATGCCGTGGGCATCCTGTTCTCGATCATGGCGGGCGGCCTCGTGAAGCGGCTCGGCGCGGGTCGGGTGGGACAGTTCGCGCTGCTGGCAGCGGGGATCGGGTTCTGCGGGCTGGCCTCGGGGCAAATCGCGGGGGTGGCGGCGGGGTCCGCGCTGATCGGGGTGGGGTATGGGCTGGTGAACCCGTCCTCGTCGCATATCCTGTCGCGGCTGGCCCCGGCGGCGAAGCGCAATCTGGTGTTTTCGATCAAGCAGGCCGGGGTTCCGCTGGGCGGGGTCACTGCCGCGCTTGCCGTGCCGCCGCTGGCGCATTGGATCGGCTGGCAATGGGCGATGGTGGTGCTGGCGGCGGCGACGATGGCCATCGCCGCGATCTACATCCGCTACATCCCGCAATGGGACGGCGATCGCGACCCGTCCGTCCCGATCCTGCGCGGCATTCGCGCGCGGCAAGCGCTGGTGTGGCGGGACCCCTCGCTCAGCAAGCTCGCGATCATGGGGTTCCTCTACTCCGCGATGCAGCTGTCGCTGTCATCCTTCATGGTCGCCATGCTGATCGAGGATTTCAGCTGGTCCGCCCTGGCCGCTGCAAGCTGCGCCGCCGCGATGCAGGCCAGCGGCGCGTTCGGGCGGGTGTTTTGGGGCTTCGTCGCCGACCGGCTGGGCTCGGGCTTTCTGGTGCTGGCGCTGGTCGGCGCGCTGCAATGCGTGGCGGGCTTCGGCTTCACGCTGCTGGAGAGTTTCCCGGCCGTGGGCTTTGCGATGATCCTGCTGGCAGGGCTGACGGCCCTTGGCTGGAACGGCGTCGCGATGGCGGAAACCGCCCATGCCAGCCCCAAGGGCGGCACCCTTACGGGCGAGGTTCTGGCATGGACCTTTCTTGGCGTGGTGGCAGGCCCGGCGGGGTTTGCCGCGCTTTACGGGCTGACGGGCGACTATGTCACCATCTTCCGACTGTTCGCGCTTTTGTCCTTGCTGGGGGCGGCGTTGGCCCTTGCGGGGCACCTGCGCCGCCCGCGCTGACCTATTCCAGCGCCGCCTTCACCGCGTCCAGCCCCGGCTCGCCCGTGGCCGTCGTCACGCCGTCCATCCAGCCGTCCAGCACGTCCGGGTTCTCGCCCAACCAGCGCTCGGCCGCCGCCCCGGCCTCCAACCCTTCGTCAAGGATATAGGTCATCAGCACGTCTTCCTGCGCGACCGTGAATGACAGGTTGGACAGGAATTTGCCGACATTCGGGCATTCGGCGGCATAGCCTGCGCGGGTATTGGTGAGCACCGTCGCCGCGCCGTCCTGCGGGCCAAAGACGTCGTCGCCGTTCGTCAGGTATTCCATCTCCATCCGCACGTTCATCGGATGCGGCTGCCAGCCGAAAAAGACGATGGGCTGCTCGCTTCCGACCGCCCGCTGGACCTGCGCCAGCATCCCCTGCTCGCTCGATTCGATCAGGCTGAAACCGGACAAGCCGAACTTGTCCTGCTCGATCATGCCCATGATCGTGGCGTTCGCACTGCTGCCCGCCTCGATGCCATAGATCTGCCCGCCAAGCTGGTCGCGGAACGAAGCAATGTCGGCATAGGTCTTCAGCCCGGCATCATAGGTGGCCTTCGGCACGGCCAGACCGATCCGCGCACCCTCCAGCACCGGGCGGATCACGTCGATCTGCCCCGCCTCGACCAGCGGCGTCTGTATAGGTTCCTGAAGCGGCATCCAGTTGCCAAGGAAGATGTCGGTATCACCCTGTTTCAGCGATTCGAAGGTGACGGCCACGGACAGGATCTGGATTTCGGGCGTGTATCCCAGCTCTTCCAGCACACGGGCGGCGATGGCGGTCGTGGCGGTGATGTCGGTCCAGCCCACATCCGAGAATTTAGGCGAAAGGCAGCTTTCCGGTTCCTGCGCGGCAGCGGGCAGCGCCGTGCAAAGCAGTATGGCGATCAGTTTCTTCATTCTTACCTCCTGTTGTTACCGTCTTTGTCCGACCGAACGGCCCGCCCCTTCGGGCATCGGCTGGCTGGCATGTGCATCGGCCACCGCCTTCAGCTTCTCCCAGACCTCGGGCGCGGCGGGGCCGGATTTCCCGGCAGCCACATGCAGGCAAAGCTGCTCGATGGTCGCCAGCAGCATTCCGTCCCGTTCGATGCGCACGAAAGACCGGAACCGTTTTTCGTCCGCCGATATGACCTGAAGCCGCACCGTCAGCCGATCGCCCAGCTTCGCCTCGCCCAGATGGCGGATATGGGTTTCCACCGAATAGAAGCTGCGGCCAGTGGCGACATAGTCCGGCCCCGCGCCGATCAGGGCAAGAAATGCGTCGATGGCGTGCGAATTCAACTCGTAATACCGGCTTTCGGTCATATGGCCGTTGTAATCGATCCATGCCGGAAGAACCTGGCGGTGCAGTTCCAACCCCGCTTCGGGCGCGGCGGATCGCATCGCATCATGCTCGCGCAGCACCTTGCCCGCACCCCAATCCCGGTCCTTCAGCACGCGCAGGAACCCGACGAGGTTCGCGTCCCTGATCCGCTCCAATTCGCGGAAGTCATAGGCGCCGGATTGCGCGTCCGACTGGCTGGCGACCAGATCGACCAACTCGTCGTTGAACTCCGGCACATCGGTCAGCTTGGTCCATGGCCATTGAAGCGCGGGGCCGAACTGGGCCATGAAATGCTTCATCCCCGCCTCGCCCCCGGCGATGCGATAGGTCTCGAACAACCCCATCTGCCCCCAGCGAAGACCGAATCCCATGCGGATGGATTCGTCGATCTCCTCGGTCGTGGCGACGCCGTCCTTCAGCATCCAAAGCGCCTCGCGCCAGACGGCTTCAAGGAATCGGTTGCCGAGGAAGGCGTCGATCTCCTTCTTCAGATGCAGCGGGAACATCCCTATCCGGCGCATCACCTCCATCGTGCGCTCCACCACCTCGGGCGGATTGGCGGGGGAAGGCGAGACTTCGGACAGCGGCAGCAGATAGACCGGGTTGAACGGATGCGCGACGATGATCTGGCCGGGATTGGCGCTGCCCTTCTGCAGATCCGATGCCATGAACCCCGATGTGGACGACCCGATGATCGCCGACCCGTTCGCCGCTTGCAATTCGGCATAGACGCGATGCTTCAACTCCAGCCGTTCGCTGACCGATTCCTGGATGTAATCCGCCCCCGCCGCCGCCTCGGCCATCGAGGCGGCAAAGGTCAGGCGGCCTTCGGGCGGCATCGGCACATCCGACAGCGCGGGAAGCGACAGGCGGGCATTGGTCAGCACCTCCTCTATCTTGCGTGCGGCCTGCGGATCGGGGTCGAACACCGCCACATCCCAGCCGTTCAGAAGGAACCGCGCCGCCCAGCCGCCGCCGATGACCCCGCCGCCGATGATCGCCGCTCTCATGCCCGTTTCTCCAGCTTCAGCTTCGTGCGCACTTCGGCAGGCGTAATGACTCGCGCGCCGAGGTTTTCAATGATGGTGACTGCGCGTTCGACAAGCTGCGCGTTGGTGGCAAGCTGCCCCTTGCCCAGCCAGAGGTTGTCCTCCAGCCCGACCCGCACGTTGCCGCCCGCCAGAACCGAGGCCGCAACGTAAGGCATCTGGTGCCGCCCAAGCGCGAATGCCGACCATGTCCAGCCCTGCGGCACGTTGTTCACCATCGCCATGAAGGTGTTCAGATCGTCCGGCGCCCCCCACGGCACCCCCATGCAAAGCTGCACCAGCACCGGGTCCGGCACGATGCCTTCTTCGGCGAGTTGCCGCGCGAACCACAGATGGCCGGTGTCGAAGGCCTCGATCTCGATCCGCACGCCCGACGCCGTCATCCGCGCAGCCATGTCGCGCAGCATGCCGGGCGTGTTGACCATGACATAATCGGCCTCGTTGAAGTTCATCGTGCCGCAATCCAGCGTGCAGATCTCGGGGCGGCAATCGACCACATGGGCCACCCGTTCCGCCGCGCCCGCCATGTCGGACCGGGGCGACATGGCCATATTCTCGGTCCCGTCGAACAGCAGATCGCCCCCCATCCCGGCGGTCAGGTTCAGCACCACGTCGGTGTCGCTGTCACGGATGCGTTCGGTCACCTCGCGATAGAGCGCGGGATCGCGGGCGGGCGCGCCGGTTTCGGGATCGCGGACGTGGCAATGCACGATGGCCGCCCCCGCCTTGGCCGCCGCGATGGCGCTTGTCGCGATCTGCTCCGGGGACCTCGGGACATGGGGGGATCGGTCCTGCGTGCCGCCCGATCCGGTGACGGCACAGGTGATGAAGACTTCGCGGTTCATGGTCAGCGGCATTCGGTTCTCCTTTGCCGCCAGCCTACGCCTCTTGGCGGATGGTGATTTGCGTTCTACGAATCCGGGATGACGGAAAACGCAACCCTTCGCCCCGCCGCAGCCCCGCTGACCATCGCCCTTTTGGTGCTGGCCGAAGCGTCGATCCTTCAGGTCGCCTCGACGCTCGATCCGCTGCGGAATGCGAACAGGCAGCTGGGTTACGAGGCGTTCCGCTGGCGCGTCGTGTCGCGCGACGGCGGGCCGGTGCCGCTGACCTGCGGGCTGTCGCTGCCGTCTTCGGGACCGCTGCGGGCGGCAGCCGGGGCGGATGCCCTGTTCATCGTCGCGGGCTTCCATCAGGACGAGGTCGCGCCCCCCGCTCTCATCCGCGATCTGTCGCGCATGGCAAGCGGCTTTGCCCTGATCGGCGGTGTGGACGCAGGCCCGTGGATCATGGCGCGTGCGGGCCTGCTGGACGGCCATCGCGCCACCGTCCATTGGGAGGATCTGGAGGATCTGGCCGCGCGCCACCCGGCCATCGAGGTGTTGCCGGACCGCTATGTCATCGACGGGGGCCGCGTCACGATCGGCGGGGCCGGTCCGGCCGCCGATTTCATGCTGCACCTGATCCGCTGCCGCCATGGCGCTCCGCTGGCCCGGCAGGTCGCGATGAGCTTCCAGACCATCCAGACGCCGGGATCGGTGCCGCAGGTCGCCTCGCCGCGCAGCGAGCCGGGGCTGGATCCGCGCGTCGCCGCCGCCGCAGCCCGGATGGAGGCGCGGATCGACACTCCCGAAACCGCTGCCGCCACCGCCCGCGCCGTCGGCCTTTCGCCCCGGCGGCTGGAGAAGCTGTTTCGTGCCGCCTTCGGAACGACGCCCGGGGCCTATGCGCTGGACCTGCGGCTGCAAGCGGCGCGGCGGCTGCTGACCGACACGCGCCATCCGCTGGTCGAGGTCGCGCTGCGCACCGGGTTCACCGGCCCCGCCACGCTGAGCCGGGCCTTCCGCAACGCGTTCGGCACATCGCCCGGCAGTCTTCGCCGCCCCCGTCCCTGACCCTCGGCCGGGGCCGATGCAGGCGGGCGTGCGTTTCCGCCACGCCGCGCAATAAATTCCGACAAAAACAATCGGCCACATTGACAGGGTTCTGACAGCCCTCCATCAAGGCTCCATATCTCAGGTTCCGGGTTCCTATCATGCCATCTTCCATTCGTCTCTCCTTGCTGGCAGGTGCCAGCCTTCTCGCCGTCGGCGCGGCCCATGCGCAGGAGAGCGACCGCATCATCGTCCTCAGCCCGATCGTCGTGCAGGCCGATGACGTCGCCGGATATGTCGCCGAAGGGGCGCAGGTCGCAAAGTCCACCCTGCCCGTGAACGAGATGCCGCAATCGATGTCGGTCGTGACGAACGACCAGATCGAAGACCAGGGCGCGACCCGCGTGGGATCCGCGCTCGGCTATACTGCGGGTATCCTTGCCGAACCTTTCGGACGCGACCCGCGCTTCGATTCGCCCCGCATCCGCGGCTTCGATGCGAATTCGGCCCAATACGTGAACGGGCTGCGTCAGGGCCGCTATTTCGGCGCGGCGGCACAGGAGCTTTATGGCCTGCAACAGATCGAAGTGCTGCGCGGCCCCTCCTCGACCGTATATGGCGCAGGATCGCCGCTGGGCGTCGTGAACATGGTGCAGAAGCGCGCCCGCTCCTTCGACTTCGGCGAGGTCGGCGTGGGCGCTGACAGCAATGACGGCGCCCGCCTGTTCTTCGACGCGAACCGCGTTCTGACCGACACCCTGTCCTTCCGCCTGACCGGGATCGGCCGCAACGACACCACCCAGATCGAGGATCTGGACAACGAGGGCGGCTATCTTGCCGGCGCACTGCGCTACACCCCCGATGACCGCACGACCGTCGACGTGCTGCTGAACTACACCAAGGACGCGCCGATCTCGCCCACGGGCGTTCCCTTCGCGCTGACCGAATCCGCAGAAGGCAAAACCCTTCGCGACCTCTATACCGGGCAAAAGAACTTCGACGACAGCGACCGCGAGATGCTGAGCCTTGGCGTCGAGATCAGCCACGACCTCGGTAACGGCTGGACCCTGGGCCAAGGCCTGCGCTACGAGAAGTTCAACTGGGACTACCAAGGCACCTATGCCAGCGCGGTCCTCGATGCCGACACCTTCTCGCGCGGGTCCTCCCGCCAGAACGAGAACAGCGACACGATCAGCCTCGACACCCGGCTTTCGGGGACCGTCACGACCGGCCAGATCGATCACCAGCTTCTGTTCGGTGCCGACATCCGCAAATACGACGCGTTCGAAAGCAGCCAGTTCGGCACCGCGTCGAACCTCAACTGGCGCGACCCGGATTACAACGGCGCCGCGCCTGTCTTCGCCAGCCCGGCCAATGCGGGCGACGTGGTCCTGCGGCAAGCAGGCGTCTATGCGCAGGACGAGCTGAGCTTCGGCAACTGGCGCGGTGTCGCAGGCCTGCGCTATGACTGGGTCGAACAGGAGGGCAACCGTTACGGCTCGCCGTCCGAGTTCAAGGACACGGAACTGACGGGGCGCGTCGGTCTGTCCTATGTCATGCCGAATGGGTTCACGCCTTATGCGACCTATTCGACCTCGTTCGACCCGCAGGCGGGGCAGGACGGCAACGGCGACGTGCTGAAACCGACCGAGGGCAAGCAGCTTGAAGTCGGTGTGAAATACCGCCCGGCAGGATTCGACGCCCTGTTCACCGCCGCCCTCTATGATCTGAAGCAGGAAAACGTGACCCGATTCGTTCCGCGTGTCGGCGAACCTGGCTCCGACCCGTTCCAGATCGGCGAAGTGAAATCGCGCGGGCTGGAACTCGAAGCGACCGCGCAGCTTGATGAAGGCTGGTCGGTCCGCGGCGCCTATGCCTACAACAAGACCGAACAGGTCTCGTTCAGCGCCGATCCGCTGGACGGCAACGAACTGGCTGACGCGCCGAACCATCTTGCCAGCCTCTGGGTGGATCGCGACTTCGGCAACGGCTTCACCGCCGGTGCGGGCCTGCGTTACATCGGCGAGCGGTATCGCGATGCGGCAAACTCGGGCAAGCTGGACAGCGCCACGCTGGTCGATCTGGCCCTGCGCTACGACTGGGAGAACATCCGCACCTCGGTCAACGTGTCGAACCTGACGGACGAGGTCTATCTGGGGGCCTGCGGGTTCTCCTACTGCTCCTATGGCGAGGGGCGCGTGGTTTCGGCCAAGGTTGCCTATACCTGGTGATCCGGCGCCGCACCTTTCTGACCGCCGCCGGCATCCTGCTGGCGGCGCCTTTGCAGCTTAGGGCCGGATCCGCACCGCGCCTTGCGGCCATCGACTGGGCGATGATGGAAACCGCCATCGCGCTGGGCCACGTGCCCGTCGCAGGGGCGGAGCTGATCCGCTATCGCGCCGATGTCAAGGAGCCGAAGATCCCCGACGAGGTGGTCGATCTTGGCCTGCGCGGATCCCCCAATTACGAGCTGCTGCAACTGGTAAGGCCGGACCTGATCCTCTCCTCGCCCTATTACACTCAGTATCGCAGCAGGCTGGAAACGATCGCTCCCGTTCTGTCCTTGACCTTTTTCGTTCGGGGCGAAGCGCCGCTTCCGCGGGCTTTCGTGGCGCTGGGCGATCTGGCGAATGCGATCGACGATGCCCCCGCGGCCGCCCGCGTCGGCGAAGCGGCCGAGGCAGCGCTGGACGCGGCCGCCGCGCGGCTTGCGCCCTTTCGCGACCGGCCCATTGCGCTTGTCGATATCGGCGATGCGCGGCACATGCGGATGTTTGGCTTCGATAGCCTGTTCGGCAGCACATTGGCGCGGCTGGGCCTGACGAACGCGCGCAGCCAGCCCACCGCCTTCGGCTTCATGGCCCCCGTCCCGATGGAAGTGCTGGCCGACATGCCCGAGGCCCGGCTTGTCGTGATCGGCCCGCCGCCGCTGGCCGCGCGCCGGGCGCTGGCGCGATCCGTCCTGTGGCACGCCCTGCCGCCGGTTGCGCAAAACCGCGTCCATGCCCTGCCCGGGCTCAATCCTTTCGGGGCGGTTCCGACAGCGCTGCGCTTTGCCGCCGAACTGGAACACGCGCTGACCTCGGGGCCGACGACGATCGCATGACCCGCATCCTGACGCTTCTTCCCGCGCTGTTCGCTGCGGGTCTTTTGTGGCTTCTGGCCGCCCATGCGCTGGCGGGGTGGAACTGGCCGACCTTGCCCTTCAAGGCCGAGGCGATGACGCTGGACCAGATCAGGCTGGCCTTCGGTCTGATGCCGCGCGGGGCGATCGCCTTGGTGGCCGGGGCGATGCTCGGCCTGTCGGGGGCGATCCTTCAGGTCGTGCTGCGCAATCCGGTGGCCGATCCGACCACGCTTGGCATCCAGTCGGGGGCGCAGCTTGCGCTGGTGCTGGGCACCGTCGTCGCGCCCGGCATCATGGAACATGGGCGCTGGCCGGTGGCGGTTTCAGGCGCGGCGGCTGCGGCGCTGCTGGTAATGGCCATCGGCGCAAGGCGCGCTTTCGCCCCGGTCACGATGGTAATCGCCGGGATGCTGGTGGGCATGACCGCAAGCGCGATCGCCACGGCGATCACGCTGTCGCAGGGCGAATACCTGTTGTCACTGGTGATCTGGAACGGCGGATCGCTCGTGCAGCAGGATTGGTCCGGGGTGCGGGCGCTGACGGCGGTGCTTGCCGGGGGCGCGCTGGCGGCGGGCCTGCTGGTGCGGCCGCTGCGTGTGCTTTCGCTTGGTGTCGAAGGGGCGCGCGGGCTTGGGCTGAACGTCGCGGCGATCCGGCTGCTGGCGGTGACGGTGGCGCTCGTCCTTGCTGCCGCCGTCTCAGCGGAAGTGGGGCTCATCGCCTTCGTCGGGCTTGCCGGACCTGCCGTGGCGCGGGTCCTGGGGGCGACCGGCTCCGGGCGGCTGATGGTGCTGTCGGCGGTGGCGGGGGCGCTGCTGCTGTCGCTCAGCGATGGGCTGGTGCTGGCGATGGCAGGCCTCGGGGCCGAGAGTTTTCCGACCGGCGCGCTGACGGGACTGATCGGCGGGCCGCTGCTGATCGCGCTTCTGCCCCGGCTGCGCGGGGCGACACCCCCCGGAGAGGAGCGGGCCGAGTCCGGATATCGCCGCGCCCGCCGCCCGACCGCACTGCTTGCCGGCCTTGCGTTTGCGATCCTGCTGGCGGGCGCGGTGCTGCTGGTGGTGGGCCGCGTGCCGGGGGGCTGGGCGCTGCTGGACCGCGAGAGTTTCGCGACCTTCCTGCCGATGCGCCTGCCCCGGCTGATCGGGGCGACGGCGGCAGGCGCGGCGCTGGGCATGGCGGGGGCGATCCTGCAACGGCTGACGGCGAACCCCCTCGCCTCGCCCGAGGTTCTGGGCGTTTCCGGCGGCGCGGCGCTGGGCTATGCGCTTGCGGTCTTTCTTGTGGCGGCACCGGGGATGGGAACGCTGGCGGGCGGCACGATGACGGGCGGGATGGTCGCGCTGACGGTGGTTGCGAGCTTCGCCCGCCGCCGCCGCATGCCGCCCGAGCGTATCCTTCTGGCCGGGATCGCCGTGTCGGCGCTGGCCTCGGCCGTCCTGGCTGCGATCATGGCCGTGGGGGACGCGCGCTCGTTTCTCGTGCTGGCCTGGCTGTCGGGATCGGCGGCGGCGGTGACCCCCGCGGGGGCTGCGGGGCTTTGCGCCGTCGTGGCGCTCGTTCTGGCGATGGCCTTCTCCACCCGGCGCTGGCTCGGGATCCTGCCGCTGGGCGACGGGGTCGCGGCGGGCCTCGGCATCCCGACCGGACAGGCGCGGCTTGCGCTGGTCGCGGTGTCCGGCATCGCGGTGGGCGGCGCAACGATCCTTGTCGGGCCGCTCAGCTTCGTCGGGCTGATGGCACCGCACATGTCGCGCCGGATGGGCCTCGTCTCGCCGCTTGGGCATCTTGCGGGGGCGGCGCTGATCGGCGGGGGGCTGATGCTGGCCGCCGATTTCGGCGCCCGGATGGCCGGATTTCCCTATGAACTTCCGCTCGGGCTGTTCGCGTCGCTGATCGGCGCGCCATGGCTGATCGGCCTGATGATGAGGCGTGCGCGATGAGCCTGTTTTCCCTTGACCGCCTGACGGTGGACGTTCCCGGTCGCCGCCTTCTGGACGGGCTGACGCTGGATGTGCCCAAGGGGCGGCTGGTCGCGCTGATCGGTCATAACGGGTCTGGCAAGTCGACCTTGCTGCGGACGCTCGCCCGGCAGATCGCGCCATCGGGCGGCCATGTCCAGCTCGACGGGCAGGAGCTGGGGGCCTGGAGCGCGCGCGACTACGCCCGCAGGCTGGCCTTCATGCCGCAAACGACGCCGCCTGCGGATGGGATGACCGTCCGGGAACTGGTCGCGCTGGGCCGCTACCCCTGGCACGGGGCGCTGGGCCGTTTCGGTGCGCAGGACGGGCAGGCGGTTGACCGCGCCCTTGCCGAATGCGGCGTCGCCGCGCTGGCGGACCGGCTCGTCGATACCCTGTCGGGAGGAGAGCGGCAGCGGGCATGGCTTGCGATGATGGTGGCGCAGGGGGCCGAAACGCTTCTGCTGGACGAGCCGATCTCCGCGCTCGACATCAGCCACGCGGTCGAGGTCATGTCGCTGGTGCGCAAGATGTGCCACCGTCAGGACCGCAGCGCCGTGATCGTGCTGCATGACGTGAACATGGCGGCGCGATATTGCGACCACGTCATCGCCCTGCGCCGCGGCCGGATCGTGATGCAAGGCGATCCGGCCGAACTGATGCGGCCGGACATGTTGCAAAGGATCTATGGCCTGCCCATGCAGGTGATGACGCGCCCGGACGGCACCCCCGTGGCCGTTCCGGCCTGACCCTGCCTGACGGCGGCAGCGCGCGGCCGCCTCAGGACAGACCGCCCTGCCCCTCCATGTCGGTGCTCAGGTTGTCGCCGTCGCCTGCGTAATCCTCGTGCCCTTCCTCGTCGAGCCCGAGGCCGGACGAGAACTGGCCGCGTTCCTCCGCCTTCTGGCCCTGCTCGCCGTTCCAGTATTGGCGGAAATGGTCCACCTCGTCGGCGCGGTAATCGAACACGCTGATCCCGTCCGGCGCATCGCGCTGACCATAGCTTTCCATATAGGCGTCGAGGAAGCGGAAGTTGTCGAGCCCGTTCTCGGTCAGCAGACCCTGCGTATCGAGCTGCTTGAAGAACTCCTGCATGTCGTCGCGATAGGTATTGATCTGGTTGGTCTTCTTCACATCGTTGATGATGTCGGGGATCAGCGTCGCGATCGACAGCACGGCCGAAACGAGGAAGGACGGCGCCGCCGCGGCCTTCACGAATTGCAGCCCTTTCAGTAGCCCGAGGCCCGAAGCGGCGCCGCCCACGACGCCGAAGCCACCCGCTGCAACCTGCAACGCGCCCTTGGCGGTGGTCGTGTCGTCGCCAGCGGCAAGACCCTTCTTGATGGTCAGCGCCCCGATGGCGATGTCGGCAGCCCCCGCGAAAGTGTCGGCCCCCGCGCTCATGACCAGAAGCGCGGCGGACGCGCCCTTGTGCAGTTTGCTGGCCTGGTTGCCATCGGCATCCAGAACGCCGGGCCGGGTGTTATACCCTTCCTCGACCGATTTTATCAGCTTGTCGGCATCCTTGCCCTCGACCTTGAACTCGCCCAGCTTCTCCTTGTAGCTGTCGCTGTTCGTCGACCCCTCAAGCGCCTCGCTGAAGGCGTTGTAGAAGCCCTCATAGCTGTTGTTGGGCCCTGCGGGCGTCGGCGCCTTGGGGCTGCCCAGAAGGTCGTTCAACGTCTTGTCCAGGCCCAGCAGGGACTTGCTCGGCTGTTTCTTCATCGCGTCGATCTCGGCCTGCGTGCGGACCTGGCGCGTCTCGTCTTCCAGCTCGCTCGCGGGGGCGGTGTCCGCGACGTATTCCTTGTCGATCTTCTCGTTATGCGCTTTCACGTCGGCATTGTTCTGGCCGATGATGTAATTGCCCAGATCGGCGAAATGCTTGCCCGCGCCGATGAAGCTGACGAAGTCCTTGGCGATGGCCAGCCGTTCCTCGGTCGTGTCGGCCAGCGTGCCGCCCTTGCCCGCAAGCTGATAGATGCCCGAAGCAAGCGAGACCACGCCGCCAAGCGAGCCGACCACCCCGGCCTTCGTCATCTCCTCGAAGAAGCCGCGGATCGTCCCGCTTTCCAGACCCTTGTACTTGCCGCTGCCGATGATCTTTTCGACATCGGCGGTCGATACGGTGCCGGAATGCGAATATTTCGCGCCGATCTCCTGCAGCGCCTTGCTGAATTCGGCGCTGGTCTTCTTGTCGCCAAGGATGCCTTCCAGAACCTTCTGCATCTCGGCGGCGCGGCGGCCAAGGTCCAGCCCGCCCTTCTTTATCAGCGTCAGAAGGATCTTGCCCGCATCGCTGCCGGCAAGCGTCAGGTTCTCCTCGCTGATCTTGCCGGGGTCGGCCATCAGATCGTTCAGCTCCATCGTCATGGTATCGAGCTGCATGTTCTGGGCGAATTTGGCAGCAGCCTCGGGATCGGCAGCCAGCAGCGAGGTATAAGTCGAGGCGATGTCGTCTTCGGCCACCTGCTTCATGTCGGGGTTCTTAGACAGTTCCTGAATGTACTTGGCGTATTCAGGGCTGTTCGCCATGTCCTTCAGCTCTTGCACGATCTTGTCGCCGCCCTCGACCTTGCCCAGCGCGGTCTTCCGCGCGGCCGCCAGATCCTTGCCGACGGCCTCGGACCCCATCAGCGCGGTGATCTGCTCGTCGACCTTGGCGCCGTCGATGACGCCTTCCATGTCGCGCCCGGTGACGGCCCGCGTGGTGACGCCTTCGCTGATGTTCAGCGTGTACATCTGCGCGCCGTTGTCGAGGAAAGCCCCCGCCTTCATCGCGTTGTAGAGTTTGGCGCGGTCGTCGTCAGCCTTGATCGAGCCGTTGTCGATCCCTGTCTTCCATTCGGTCATGACCTGCTGCCAGGCCGATTCCGTGACGGTCAGGTTCTTGCCATCCGTGCCCTTGTCGGTCGTGACAAGCGCGGTAATGTCCAGCTTGTCGACCGGCGGCAGCCCCGCCTCCTCGCGCGCGGCGTTCACCGCATCGATGCGGGCCTGTTCCGCCTTGGCGTCCATCTCGGGGGTGATGGTGTCGTCCAGTTCGCCCTTCAGTGCCTCGAAGCCGAATTTGCCGAAGTCCTGAAGGCGCCCTGCCTCGGTCCCGTGCTCGGCCTCGCCGCTTTTGGTGAATCCGTTGATCTTACCATCGCTGGTGCCGCCGGTGGAGTTGCCGGTCGCGTCATAGGTCTCGATATGCTTGAGGACCTGCGAGGCGCGGAAGGCGGCATCGGCGTCGGTCTCGAAATCGCCGACCTGCTCCTTCAACATCTCCTTCACGTCCGACTGGTTGCCAAGGTTCTTGAGCAGCGGGTCGGAGTTGATGATCTCCTCGGCGCTACGGGTATCGCCTTCGGGGCGGACCCAGTGGATGCCCAGCGCTTCGGCCTTGGCCTTGGCATCCGGATCGTCGCCCGCGCCTTCGGACGTGCGCAGCTCGCCCTTCAGGTGCTCGAAGCCGTATTTTCCGAAATCCTGCAGACGACCGGCCTCGGTGCCGTTATCGGCCTCGCCGCTCTTGCGGAAGCCGTTGATCTCGCCGTTGCCGACATCGTTGCCGCCGATGCGGTTGCCCTCGCTGTCGTAGTTCTCGATATGCTCCAGCACCTGAACCGCGCGGTGGGCGGCGTCTGCATCGGTCTCGAAATCGCCGACCCGTTCCTTCAGCATCTTCTTGACGTCCGACTGATCGCCAAGGTTCTTCAGCAGCGGGTTCTTGTCGATGATCTCCTGCGCGGTGGACTCGTCGCCCGGCGGCAATTCCCATTCGATGCCCAGCGCCTCGGCCTGCTTGCGGGCCTCGGGATCTTCGGCGGCGGTGCTGATGTGCTGCAATTCGCCGTTCAGGTGGCCGAAGCCGTATTTGCCGAAATCCTGCAACCGCCCTGCTTCGGTGCCGTTCTTGGCATCGCCGCCCTTGGTGAAGCCGTTCACCTGGCCGTTGCCCTCATCCCCGTTCAGGATGTGCTTTCCCTCGCCGTCGAAGCGTTCGATATGTTCCAGCACCTGCACCGCGCGGAAGGTGGCGTCCGCATCCTCGCCGATCTTGCCGCCAACCCGCTTTTCCAGCGATTCCTTCACCCCGGACTGGTTGCCAAGATTCTTCAGAAGATCGCTTTCCTCCAGGATCGTCTTGGCGTCGCGCGTGTCGCCCGCCGGGCGTTCCCACAGGATCCCCGCCTCTTTCGCATCCGCCTTGGCCTGTTCCCATGCGGCGGTATTGTCCAGTTCGACGGATTTGGGATCGACGGGCGACGAGGGCGTGACGTTGGACATGAAGCTACCTTTCGCGATTTCGGGTCGAAGCGTTGCAGAAGGGTTAACGGGGTCAGTGTAACCTGCGTATGACGCCTTGCGATTGATAAGGCGGGGATTTCCGCCGATGCCGGGGTCAGAAGACCCGCACGCGCGCGCCGATCCGAACCCGCGGGTAAAGGTCGATCACGTCGGTGTTGGTCATGCGGAAACAGCCCGAGGATGCCGCATCGCCGACTGTTTCCGGCTCGTTGGATCCGTGGATGCGGTAAAGCGTCCGCCCCAGATAAAGCGCCCGTGCGCCCATCGGATTGTCCGGCCCGCCGGGCACGAAGGCCGGCAGGTCGGGGCGGCGGGCGCGCATCTCGGCGGGCGGGCGCCAGTCGGGCCATTCGCGTTTCGCGCTGATCGTCTCGGTGCCCAGCCAGCCGAAACCCTCGGCCCCCACGCCGACGTGATAGCTTTGCGCGGCGCCCTCGGGCTCCACCAGATAAAGACGGCGGGCGGCGGTATCGATCAGGATGGTCCCGACGGGTTCTCCCGTGCGCAGGGCGATGCGTTCGCGCGTGCCGCGCTCGCCCTGCCCGCGCCCCCGCCCCATCGGCCCCAGCAGGAAATCCACATATTCGTCGGCCCGCAGCGGCAGGGGTGCAAGGACCAGACCGGCAAGAAAACCGCGACGCAGCATGACGCCTCCCTCAGATCAATCTGGCGGCGACGAGGATGTCGGCCACCGGCTGGAATTGGCTGGCGGGCACCGGCTCGCCATTGCGCGCGGCGCGGGCGATGGCGGCAGCCAGAGCACCGTCGCCGATGACGGGAATGCGCATCCCCCGCCCCTGCGCGATCAGTCCCGCCGAGGTTTCCGGCCCCGCGCGGCAGACGATCACAGGGACCGACGTTTCCCCCCGGACATAGCGGATGCCGATGGTCCAGCCATCCGGAACCCCGACCAGCATCGAGGCGCGGTCGATCCCGGTCTTCGTGCCATGCGCCTGCAGTTCGCGCCGCTGCTGACGGCGCTGCTGCTGAATGGCGGGGTCGCCCTCGGCATCCTTGCGCTCGCGTTTCAGCTCACTGCGGCTCATCTTCATATCGCGCCGGAACAGCCATTGCTGGACCAGCACGTCGACGCTGCCCACCGCCAGGAAAATGACGATGGCCGTCACGACAAGCGGGTGCAGCATCCCCTCGAAACTGGCGCGGATGCAGCTTGCCCCGCAGGAGGACGATTGCAGAAGCGGCTGGATCCCGGCGCGGAACACGATCACGAAGGCCGCGCCCAGCACGGCGATCTTGAACAGCGCCTTCAGGAACTCCACCACGCTGCGCATCGAAAAGATGCGTTTCGCGCCGCTGACCGGGTTGATCTTCTCGAATTTCGGCGCCAGCGGCTCGGTCGAAAAGATGAACCCGCCCATGACGACGAGGTTCGTCGCCACCACCGCCGCCAGCGTCGTCAGGAACAGCGGCACAGCCAGCCCCATCAGGATCGCCGTCGCATGGCCCCGCAACTCGGGCCAGAGCGTCGCCAGCGGCTCGACATGCACGCGGCGCGCGACAAGGTGGAACAGCGCCTCGGCCCGGACCACCTGTGCGTCCAGCGAAAACACCAGCCAGACAACCGCGACCAGAAGCACCATCCCCGTGGTCAGGTCCGGGCTTTTGGCGATCTGGCCCTTTTCCCGCGCATCGCGCAGCTTCTTGTCGGATGCGGGAAGGTTGCGTTCCTCGGTCGCGCCGCTCATACATGGCCCCGGAATTCGAGGGTAGAACGATGCAAGGTAAAGTTCTGGCGCTGCTGGCGAGCCTGACGTTGACGGCTTGCGCAGGTGCAGTCAGCGACGAGACGCGGATGGTCAAGCTGGCCGACGATCTGAACGCGCGGGGCGACAGCGAAAGCGCGGCCACCTTGTATGAACGCGCAGCGGCCACGTCCAAGGACACGGTCGGCGCCTATACCCGGCTTGGCAATTCGCTGATGGGCGCGGGACAGCCCGAACGCGCCGCCGCCGCCTTCCGCACCGCGCTGAATGCCGATCCGAACGACGGCGAGGCGCTGCTTGGCCTCGGCACGGCGCAGCTTCGTGCCGATCAGGTCGAAAGCGCCGCGCGCACGCTGGCCGCCGCTGCGCCCAAGGCCCAGACCAGCGCGGCCTACAACCGCCTTGGGACCGCGCTGATCCTGACCGGAAATGCCGCCGGGGCCGAAGACGCCTTCCGCAACGCCGCCGAGATCGAGCCGATGAACCTCGACACCCAGTCGAACATCGCACTGGCCGAGGCGATCGGCGGCAAGGGCGCCGCCTCGATCGAGACCGCCCGCGCCAACACCGTTTCCGTCCGGGCCGAACAGCGCCATTTCCGCAACCTGATGCTGGTCATGGTGCTGGCCGGACAGGATGCGCAGGCCGCCGCCGTGGCCATCCCCGATTACCCCGAAGCCGACAAGCGCGCGTTTCTGGCCGAGGCGCGCAAGATCCGCGCCATCGCCTCGCCCGCAGGCAAGGCGCGGGCCATCGGGCTTCTGGGCTGACATCACTCTATCGGCTGGCGGGTCGTGGTCAGCGTCTCGCCGGACAGGGGTTCGGGGTCGGGCTGCGTTCCGTCGATCACGCGCCGCGCGGCGCGGGCGGCAGGCGCACCCATTGCAGGACCCGTCATGCGCCCGCGCATCAGATCGCCCTGATTCGCCACCATCTGCTGCAAGTTCAGGTTGTTCGCGCAGCCCGACGGAAGATACATCGCATCCGCCTGCACATCGGGCGTGACGCAGGCATCGGGCAGCATCGCCCTGCGGCTCGCATAACCCTTGTGGACCAGCCCCGCCTGCCCGCCGGTGTAGTGATAGTTCGGCGAATAGGGCAGCGGGTCCTGCGGCGGGTTGCACCCCGCGAGAACGATCACCGCCAGGAAAGCGCGCTTACTGAACATAGAACCCATACCCCGCATTGACCTTGGGCCGCGACGCGACCGGAGAGGAGAGCGCCCCGCGCGGGCTGTCCAGCGGCGTCTTGAGCGTGCGCTCCGACACCGGCTCCACCAGATAGGGGGTGATGAGGATCACAAGCTCCGTCTCGCTGCGCTGGAAGCGGCTGGACCGGAACAACTGCCCAAGGATCGGCACGTCGCCCAGAAGCGGGACCTTGTTCACCTGCTGCGCCGCGTCGCGCTGGAACAGGCCCGCAATGGCGAAGGTCTGGCCGCTTCCGACCTCGACCGTGGTATCGGCGCGGCGCACCTGAAGCGAGGGCACCGTCAGGCCCGCGATTTCCACCACCCCCGATCCGGCAAGGCTGCTGACCTCGGGGCGCACGCGCATCGACACGCGGCCATTGGGCAGAAGCGTCGGCGTGAACAGAAGCGATACGCCGAACTGCTTGTATTCGATGCCGACCTGATCGCCCCCGACCGGCACCGGCACCGGAACCTCGCCGCCTGCAAGAAAGCTCGCGGTCTCGCCCGTGACGGCGGTGATGTTCGGCTCGGCCAGAATGGTCAGCACGCCGTTCTGTTGCAGTGCGTCCAGCAGCACATCGACGCGCCCCCCGTCCCACGAATGCCCCGCATAGCCAAGGTTCCCCGCCCGCGCGTTCCCAAGACCCGTCACCAGTCCGAAGTTGAACGACCCGCCCCCGTCGAACACGCCCCAGCTGATGCCGTATTGCAGCAGCTGGCTGCGCGACACCTCGGCGAAGCGGACGCGGATGTTCACCTGATTGGGGCCGGACATGGTGGAATTGTTGAAGACCGGCCCATCCGGCGCGGCATAGCTTTCCAGCGTATCGGCCGTGTCGATCGCCTCCGACAAGGATGCCGCATTGCCGCTGGCCGACGGGGCATCGCCGAACATGCGCAGGCTGATCGTGCTGCCCGGCTGCACCGCCCGCTGGCGTTCGGCAAGGGGGCGCGCATCTTCGGTCACGCTCATCTCCACGCTGCCGACCGTCACGCCATCGGCGTTCAGCGCCATCATGTCGGTGATCCCGACCTCCAGCGCATGGGCATAGACCACCTGCGGCGAGATCACCCGCACGTCGGCGATGGTGGCATCGGCAAGGAACACGTCCGACACGGGCTGGTCGAAGCGGATGATCCGCCCCTCGCCCTGATGCATCCGCAACGTCTCGCCATAGCGGGCGTCCACGGTCTGCGCCGCGGCTGCAAGGCCCGTAAGCAACAGCAGGGCCACGGCCATGCCTATCATTCTTCTCATTCCGTCGTCATTCCTTCATGCCGTATCCAGCCGCGCGGGGGCCCTGCGCGCGGCAAGGTTGATCGGCGACAGCGACTGCACCGAGTAGTCCGGCGCGATTTCCTGATAGGACAGCACGGCCATGTCGATCCCGTGACGCAGCAGGAACTGGCGCAGCGGCAGGCGCAGGTCCATCGCGGTCAACAGCACGGACGGCATCGTCCCCTCCTCGCGCCGGACCTGTTCCAGAAGCGCGCGGCCCGGCGCTTCGGCCAGTTGCAGACTGGGGCCGATGCCCGTCTGCTTGACGGCGCTGCGCAGCCCTTCCTCGGTCACGCGGGTGGTGACATGGGCGGCGATCACGCGGTTCATCTGCGCGTGGCGGTGGCAGATCTGCCGCGCCAGCGCCGCCCGCACCCGTTCGGTTAACGAGGCCGTGTCGGCATCGCGCGGCGCCCATTCCACCAACGCTTCCAGAATCGCTCGCATATTGGAAATCGGCACGTCCTCCTCGACCAGACGTCGCAGGATGTCGGACAGCCGGTTCAGCGGCACGACACGGCCCACCTCGCGGACCAGCTCGCCATATTCGCCCTCCATCCGGGTCAGCATTTCGCGCGTTTCCTGGATGCCGATGAAATGTGCGGCATAGCGCCGAAGCGACTGACCGAGGCTGAGGTTCAGCACCGTCGCCGCGTCATAGGTGCCGACCCCGGCTTCATCCAGAGCGTCCTGATGGCGGTCCTCGATCCATGTGCTGCGCGCATCGCCGATCATCGCGGGGCCGTGGCGATAGGAGATTTCCATCAGGTCCAGATGCATTGCATCGTCGTTCAGCATCAGCATGGCGGGCGGGATCTCACCCTCGCCGATCGGCACGTCGTCAAGATCTATCTGGAAACGGTCGGCGGCCATCTCGGGCTTCATGCGCAATTCGACGGCTGGAAAGTCGAGCCCCAGATCGGCCTGAAGCTGGGCGCGAAGCCCGTTGGTGTCGCGGCGGAATCGGTCGGACCAGACCGCCTGCCCCAGCGCAGGGCCGACATTGACCACGACCTTGTGCCGGGCCGATCCGTCGGACAGGATCGTGCCTTCCGTCTCCACCTCGGCGGGCAGGTCCACGGGTTCCGGCTCTATTTCCGCTTGCGGCTCTGGCTCGGCATTGCGGCGGCGGATGGCAAGACCCATGCCCCCGAACAACGCCGCCAGCGCAAGAAAGATCAGCGTCGGAAACCCCGGCACCAGCGCCCCGCCCAGCAGCACGGCAGCGGCAAGGAAAAGCGGCCGGTCCGAAGATCCGAGCTGGCGGAATATCTCGGTGCCCAGATCGCGATTCGCATCGCTGGCAACCCGCGTCACGACCGTCCCCGCCGCAAGCGAGATCAGCAGCGCCGGGATCTGCGCGATCAGCCCGTCCCCCACGGTCAGGAGCGAATAGGTGTGTCCGGCCTCGGCAAAGCTCATGCCGTGATTCAGCATGCCGACGACCAGCCCGCCGATCAGGTTCACGAAGACGATGATGAGCCCCGTGATCGCATCGCCCTTCACGAACTTCATCGCGCCGTCCATCGCGCCGTAAAGCTGGCTTTCGCGTTCAAGGCTGGATCGGCGCGAACGCGCCTCCACCGCGTCGATGTCGCCGTTGCGCATGTCGGCGTCGATGGACATCTGCTTGCCCGGCATCGCGTCAAGGGTGAAGCGGGCGGCGACCTCGGCCACGCGCTCGGCCCCTTTGGTAATGACGATGAACTGTGCGGCGGTGATGATGAGGAACACGATCAGACCGACGATCACCTCGCCGCCGATCACGAAATTGCCGAAAGTTTCGACGATGTGGCCCGCATCGGCCTGCAGAAGGATCAGCCGTGTCGTGGTGATCGAAAGTGCCAGCCGGAACAGCGTCGCCAGCAGGATGATCGACGGCAGCGCGGAAAAATCCGACGGCCGCCCGATATAGAACGCCACCACCAGAACCAGAAGCGAAAGCGAGATGTTCACCGCGATCAGCGTATCGACCAGCATCGTCGGCAGCGGAATGACCATCATCACGACCGCAAGGATCATGAAGGTCATCACGATGATGTCCGATCGCTGCGAGGCCATGCCCGCCAGCCGGTTCAGCCCGCCGATCGCCCGGTTCATGCCGCGTTCCTTTGCGCAACATAGGCGGCAAAGCAGCGTTTCGCCTCGGCCTCGTCACCCATCATCCATAGGGCGCGGGCGCGCAGCAGGGTCGCCGCCTCGCCCCGGTCGGGTTCCAGTTCCGCCAGCCGGTTCAGCGCCGCAAGCGCCCGCTGGGAAGATCCGTTCTCGATCAGCGCCGCCGTCAGGGTGCGCAGGATGCCGGCATTCTCCGGCTCCACCTGATTGGCCAGCAGCAGCATGACCAGTGCCCGACGCGCCCGCCCGCCCTTGAGATAGAGATACCCCAACGAATGCAGCAGATCGGCACTGTCGCCGCGATCTCGGGACAGGGGGGTGCGGGTCATGCGGGCGACCCTTCCCCGATGCGGTCCTGAATCTCGCGCTGGCTTTCGACCTCCTCGCGCAGCATCGCCTCGGTGATGTCCAGAACGTCCTGCGGCATGTCCAGATGCGGCAGGATCTGTTCGATCACATGGGACAGAAGATCGCTCATCCGTCCGGCGGCGAAGATGCCGGGATCGGCGATCTCGGGCATGGTCAGACGTTCGATTTCGTCCCGCAGCGAATTGCGGCCCGCAGCCTTGCCGCGGCGGCTTTGGCGCAGGATGGATTCGAACGCCGCGATCTGGGCGCGGGTGGCGGCATCGGCGCTTTGCCCCGCCGTGACCAGCGCGCTGTCAAGACGCTGGCGGTCCGGCCCGGACATGTGGCGGGAAATTCGGCTCATTCGCAGAAGGTCATAGGGTCAGCTGAAAGTCCCTGCCGTCGCGCGACACGGTGATCGCGCCCTCGTCGATGGATTTCAGCATCCAGCCGCCCTGAAGCGCCGCGCCGGGGTATCTGCGTTCGCCCCGCGCATCGACGACATAGGGGTTCGCGCCGAACCAGACGGCCTGGAACGCGAATTTCGGCGGCGTTGCGGGCGCGGCCACGGTCACGCTGCTGGACAGCACGTTGCGCCCGCCAAAGGTGCCGTCGAACCAGCGTTGAACATCGGTCCACCGTTCGGCCTGCGCCTCGGTCACGCTGCCGGAAACGGCAAGGTGGCGCCCATCGCCAAGCACCGAAAGATCGAGCCCCGCCTGCGCGATCCGCTCGCGCAGGTGCTCCTCCGCGCCGCTGTCGGCCGCGGCCGCCGCCGGTTCGGTCGGCGGAAGGTTGCGCGGGGCATCGGCGACGCCGAAGCCGCTGGACTGCGTGGCGATCAGCACCGCCAGAACGGCCAGCAGGGCCGAGGCGAGCCCGACGATCATTCGCCGCCCGTCGGGCACGGCATTGCGCCTGATTTCGAACCGCGCGCCGCCAAGGGCAAGCGTCACGGGAAGTGTCGTGCGGCACCCGTGGCCGCGCTGCACCGGCTGGCGTCCTTCTATCATCACATCGCCGCCAAGCGCGTCCACGGCGACCTGCCGGCCATAGAACCGCACGCGCAGATGATCCGGCGCGATCTGCCTGTCTGCCAGCACCACGTCGCAGCCCGGACCCGAGCCGATGGTGCAAATCTCGCCGGAAATCGGCGTTACGACGCCGCGGTGAAGCCCGTCGAGCACGTTCAGCATCAATCCACCCCGATGGGCAGGTCCAAGGCCGGTCGGCGCGGGCGTCATGGCGGTCATGGTCAAAACAATCCAAAAAAATAAATGCAGGCGGAGCAGCGCCGCCTGCATTTTGGTAAATCAGTTCTGCGGGCGCTGTTTGGTTGCGTCCAGCTCGGTCTTCTTCTCGGTCGTGATCTCGGTGATCTTGGCCGATTTCTCGATGGCAGCGTCGAAAGCAGCTTCCATCTTGGCGATTGCTGCGTCGGCGCCGCCGGACGAAACGGGAGGGGTTGCCATTGGTGTCACTCCATTCAGGTTTTCATTCGACGGGCTGCCCGCACATTCTGCACGGGCCCCGAGCTTTTCGGGCCGTCGTGGGCAAAAAATCGGATTTGTGTGAAAGTTTTGCGTAGAGTTCCGACAAGTTAGCGATAATTCGCCGATGCGGCCTTTGTCATAAAACTGCATAAAATTTATGGTCCCAACCGGGACATGAGCTTGGTTCTCCGATCCATGAAGGCCGCATGCGCGGTGCTTCCCCTGTGCGCGCCCGGCCCGGCGCTGGCGGCGCCCGTATGGTCGGATACGGCCTATGGCTATGTCGTGCTGGATCAGGATATCCGCGCCACGTTCACCGATTTCGGCCGCAATCTGGGCATCGCCGTTTCGCTTTCGGACGCGGTGAAAGGCCGGGTGCGCGGGCGCGTGGATGCCGAAACGGCGGGCGCATTCCTTGACCGTCTGACCGAATCGAACGGGCTGAACTGGTATTTCGACGGCGCGGTGCTGCATGTCAGCGCGGCATCCGAATATGCAACGCGCACCGTGCCGGCAGGCGGGATGCGCAGCGAAGACGTGCTGGCCGAGATGCAGAGGCTGGACAGCGCCGACGACCGTTTCGCGATCCGCGGCGGCGGTGACGTGATCTCGGTCTCCGGCCCGCCCGCCTATGTCGCGGCGGTGCGCGATGTGGTGCAGAACATGCAGCCCGCAGTCGCCGCGCCCGATCAGGACCACCCCCACGTCCGCGTCTTTCGCGGCCGTATCGGCGGCGAAAGCATCGCCACCGCCACACCCCAACCTTGAAAGGACAAGATATGGCGACGACCCCGATCTCCGGCACCGAAGGCATCACCGCCACTTCCTCGGGCGAGGCCGACTTCAACAAGGCCGTCGAAAACGCCCAGGGCGGCGAGATGACGCCCGAACTGGAACAGATGATGGTCGAAGGCGCCGTCACCATCGGCGGGCAGATGATCATCATGCCGCGTGCCAACGACATCCTGAACGAGGCGATGTCGGACGAATGATTCCGGATCGGGGGCCACGCCCCCATCCACCGCGCAGGAGACAGACATGACCATCGAAGCCATCGCCGCCCCGACGGACGCCGTTCAGACGCAGAACCTGTTCGAACATGCCGCCGCGCATGCCCAGGGATTGTCGCAGGGCGCGGGACCGCAGCAGCTTGGCGGCGAGGTGATGCAGAACCTGCAAGGCTATATCGAACGCAGCGGAAGCCTTGCCGAACGCACCCGCGCACTGTCGGAACAGCCGATGGGCAACGCGCTGGTCAGCCTGCCTTCGGGCCCGGCACCGGCCCTTCCGGCGCAGCCCGACGCCCCGCCCGTGAATGAAAGCCAGATGGACCGCGCGATCCAGTCGCTTGGTCTGATGTTCGACCACGCCATCGAAACCCAGCTTGTCGTGCGCGGCGCGACGCAGGTTTCCGGCGCGGCCAACACGCTGCTTCGCGGCCAGTGATGCGCGCCGGACTTGCCCTTGCTGCGACAGCGCTTCTGACGCTGGCCGCCTGCCGCGAAGACCTCTACACCAACCTTGACGAGCGGGAGGCGAACCGGATCGTCGCCGTTCTGGAACGCAGCGGCATCCCGGCCAGCCGCGCGGTGCAGGACGATGGCGCGATGACCGTCCGCGTGGACGATGCCCGATTTGCCCAGGCCGTCGCGCTTCTGGAACAGGCGGGCCTTCCACAGCAGAAATTCGCGTCGATGGGCGATGTCTTCCAGCAGGACGGCCTTGTCGCCTCGCCCACGCAGGAACGCGCGCGGATGCTGTTCGCGCTGTCCGAAGAACTGTCGCGCACCGTGTCCGAGATCGACGGCATACAGGCCGCGCGGGTTCATATCGTGCTGCCGGAAAACGACCCGCTGCGGCGCGATGCGCAGCCTTCGTCGGCCTCGGTCTTCGTGCGGCACGATGCGGGGCTGGAAGTGGCCGCGCTGATCCCGCAGATCAAGACGCTGATCGCGAACGGGATCGCGGGGCTGACCTATGACAACGTCTCGGTCGTGCCGGTTGTCGCGGCGGCGCCGCTCGACCCGTCGGTGCAGCCCCTCAGCAACGTGCTGGGCATCTGGGTGCTGGAGACGAGCCGCGCACGCATCGTCGCGCTTCTGACGGCACTGGTCGCGCTGTCGGCCTGTCTGGGGGCCGGTCTGGGCTGGTTGCTCTGGCGCAGGCGCGGGCAGCCCGACACCTATCTGCTGGAGATGCGCAAATGACCCCGCATCCCGCCCGGCTTGCAGCCGCCTTCGATCCGCCCATCCCCCTTTCAGTGGCCGAACGGCTGTTGGCCGATGCGCGTTTCCAATCCCGGATCGATGCGCTGCTGGACGGCGGCGACGTCCCGGACCGCACCACGCTTGAGGCTCTGGCCCAACGCGCGGGCGCCGTGCTTTACGCCCGCAGCTTCGTGCGCGAGATACGCGGCCCGGTGATCGCGGATCTGGCCGCGCGGCTTGGTCCCGCGCTGGACGATGCGCGCGCGCATGTGGACCTCGGCTGGGACCGGATCGCGCCGACGGACCCGGACGCGCTGGCGCAGGCCGTCGACGGGGCGGGCCTGGCCTGCCTTGCCGCATGGATCGCGGACCTGCCCGAGGATGAGCGCCGCCGCGTCGCCCTGCAATGGCCGGACGATGCCGCCCTTCCGCAGACCGCGGATCCCGAGATCCGCACGCTCGGCCCCCGCATCCTTCGCCGCCTGATGGAGTCGGAATGACCCTCCCCGACCGCCCGACCGCCCGCGTCATCCGCGCCGCCGAGGCAGAGGCATGGCAGGACGGTTTCACCTTTCTTGCGCGCGCCCATGCCGAGGCCGAGGCCCTGCGTGCGACCGTGGATGCCGAGATCGCGACCGCCCGCGAACAGGGACGCGCCGAAGGCCGCCTTCAGGGCGAAGCCGAGGCCGCCGACCTGCTGATCGCCACGCAACGGGAAGTGGACGGGTATCTGGCGGGGATCGAGCCGCATCTGATCGACCTGACGTTCCGCATCATCGCCGAAATCCTGGACGGTCCAAGCGACGGTGAACTCATCGCCCGCGCCGCCCGCCGTGCGCTGGACACCTTTCGCGGGACCGAAGCCGTCACCCTGTCCGTCCCCGCCGCGCAACTGGCCGATGTCGAAGCCCGGCTTTCGGGGCTTGGCCTGCGGATCGCCCCGGATCGCCACCTGACGGGCCGCCAATGCATCCTGTCCAGCCCCGCCAGCAGCATCGACATCAGCATCGACGCGCAGCTTCAGGCGGTGCGGGCGGCGATGGACGCGGCATGAGCCGTCTGGACACGATCCTGCCGCGCCTGTCCCGCGCGGCCCTTGCCACCGACCCGCGCCCGATGCGGGGGCGGGTGCGCGAAATCCGCGGCATCCTCATCCATGCCAGCCTGCCCACCGCCCGCATCGGAGAGCTGTGCCATCTGCGCGATCCGGTCGGCGGGCGCGTCATCCCCGCCGAGGTCATCGGCTTCGAGGATGAACGCGCCATCCTTGGCGCGATCGGCGATCTGGAGGGGCTTTCGACCCGATGCGAGGTGATCCCGACAGGCCGCCCGCTTGAGGTGCCGGTCGGGGACGGGCTTCTTGGCCGTATCGTCGATCCGATGGGCCACCCTCTGGACGGCGCCCCAGTGGACGGCGCGCCGCGCCCCGTCCACCGCGATCCCCCCGCCGCGCTGGCGCGGCAGATCATCCATCACCCCCTGCCCCTTGGCATCCGCGCCATAGACGGGCTGATGACGGTCGCACGCGGACAGCGCATCGGCATCTTCGGCGCGCCCGGTACGGGCAAATCCTCGCTTCTTTCGGCCATTGTCCGGGGCACGGCGGCGGATGTCGTCGTCATCGGCCTGATCGGCGAACGCGGGCGCGAGGTGCGCGAGCTGGTGGAACGCCACCTGCCCCCCGAGACGCGGACCCGCACCGTCACCGTCGTCGCCACCTCGGACCGTCCGGCGATCGAGCGGGTGAAGGCCGCCTATACCGCGACGACGATTGCCGAACATTTCCGCGATCAGGGCCGGGACGTGCTGCTGCTGATGGATTCCATCACCCGTTTCGCCCGCGCCCAGCGCGAGATCGGGCTCGCGGCGGGCGAGCCGCCGACGCGGCGCGGCTTTCCGCCGTCCTTCTTCTCGGCCCTGCCCCGTCTTCTGGAACGGGCCGGACCGGGCGAGCGCGGTTCGATCACCGGGCTCTATACCGTCCTGACCGAAGGCGACGCCGCCTCGGACCCCGTGGCCGAGGAAACGAAATCCATCCTCGACGGGCATATCGTCCTTTCGCCCGATCTGGCGCAGCGCGGGCATTTCCCGGCCATCGACATCCTGCAAAGCCGTTCGCGCCTGATGAACGCCGTGGCCCCGGATCGTCAGCAGGCGCTGGCAGGCGATATCCGCGACGCCATGGCCACGCATGAGGAGATGAAGCTTCTGCTGCGGATCGGCGAATACACGGCGGGCAGCGATGCCAAGGTGGACCGCGCCATCGCGCTCGCACCCGCCATCGACGGCTTCCTGCGCCAATCCGGCGCGGCGGGCGACACGCTGGCGCAGATGGAGGCGATCTTCGCATGACGGACCTGCGCCCCCTTCTGCGCCTGCGCGCCCTGCGCGAGACCCGCGCCGCCCTTGCCGCCACCCTTGCCGATGCACGGTCGGAAGCCGCCCGTGCGGCCGGGGTCGAGGCTGCGGAGGCCGTCGCGCGCCACGATCGGCGCGCCGCTGCACGCGATGCGGCCCTGCACGATGCGATGATCGCGCGCGGCTTCACCATGGCCGATCTGACCGATGCCGACATCCGCGCCCGCCACGCCTCGCACCGCCGCGAGGGGCTCGACGCGGCCCGGCTTGCCGCCCTCCGCACCGCCGAGGATGCGCAGGCCGAGGCAGAACTGCACCGGCAGACCCTGCACCGCGCCGTGCGCGCGCATGAAAAGCTGCGCCTCGCCATGCCGCGCACCAAGGACGAGGATGCCGATGACTGACCTGAAACCCGGCATCGCGCAGCTGGCGCAGGCGCTGGCGGCTTCCGCACCCGTGGAAACGCTGCGCAGCCTGCCGCTGCCAGAACGCGACGCGGTCCTGATCTTCGGCGAATGGCGCGCGCTGCCCGATACGGTCCGGCATGGCTTCAGCATCGGCGGGCAGAGTGCGGTGCTGGACATCCCCCGCGCGACGCTGGACTGGATCCTCGGCCCGCTGGGGGTTTCCTGCCCCGACGATCCCATGCAGCGGGGGATGCTGCTGGAACTGGCCTGCCTCGATCTGCTGACCGCCATCGAGGCGGCGCTGGGCGCATCGGCAGAGCCGGATGCCGCAGAAGTTCCCGCGACCGCGTTCGATGTGGCAATCGGCCCGCACCGCCTTTCACTGCACCTGTCGCCGCCCCTGGCGCAGGCATTGGGCGATGTTCTTGACCGTCATGCCGTGGCCCCCGATCCTCCCGACCTCGGGGCGCTGTCATTGCCGGTGACACTGCGGCTGGGCCAGCAATATCTCGCGCCCGGTGAGGTTGCCGATCTGGCCCCCGGCGATGTCATCATGCTTGAACCCGGCCCCGCGATGCTTCTGGCCGGAGGGCTTGGCGCGGCGGTGGATCTTGGGGCCGACGGCCCGCGCATCCGGTCGGACCTGCTGCCCCTTCCCGTCCCCTCGCAGCCAGGCCCACTTGTCACCTTCGACGCCGCCCGGACCGAGATGACGCTGGAGGCGCTGAACGCGCTTGGCCCGGATGACCTCATGCCGCTTGCACATTTCGCGGCGGCGGCCTGCGACATGGTGATCGACGGGCGCATCGCGGGGCGCGGCGTTCCCGTGACCATCGGCGCGGCCGACGGCATCCGCATCCTGCATCTTTTCAACGCGACCGACAGATGACCGAATTCCAGCCGAACCTGCTTGCCATCATCATCGTCATCTCGACCATCGGGCTTCTGCCGCTGGCCATCGTCACGATGACGGGGTTCCTGAAAATCTCGGTCGTGCTGTTCCTGATCCGCAACGCGCTGGGCGTGCAGCAATCGCCGCCCAACCTCGTGCTCTATGGCATCGCGCTGATCCTGACCGTCTATGTCACGACGCCGCTGGTCGGGAACATGTATCTGGCGATGGAGGCGAACCCGATCCGGATCGACACCCTGGACGGCATCCGCAGCGCGGCCGAGGCGCTGGCCGCCCCCTTGCGCGATTATCTGGAACGCTTCGCGGATGAACGCGAGCGTGCCTTCTTCATGGAGGCATCGTCCAGCGTCTGGTCCCCCGAGGCGCGCGCTGCCCTGAACGACAACGACCTGATCGTGCTGATCCCGGCCTTCGTCGCGTCCGAGCTGACCCGCGCGTTCGAGATCGGGTTCCTTCTGTATATCCCCTTCCTTGTCGCCGATCTGATCGTGGCGAACGTGCTGATGGCGATGGGGATGATGATGGTCTCGCCCACGCTGATCTCGATCCCGCTGAAGATCTTCCTGTTCGTCGCGGTCGAGGGGTGGTCGCGCCTGATGCACGGCCTCATCCTCAGCTACGGGGGCTGAGGATGGGACAGGAGATCTTCCTTGCCGAGATGAACCGCGCGCTGATGACCGTGCTGATGGTGTCGGCGCCGGCGCTGCTGGTCGCCATCGTGATCGGCGTCGCGGTCGGTCTGTTCCAGGCGCTGACGCAGATCCAGGACCAGACGCTGCCGCAGGCGGTGAAGCTGATCGCGGTGATGCTGGTCGTGATCTTCGCGGGCAGTCTGATGGCGGTGCAGGTCGGCGCGCTGGCCAGCCGGATGCTGGACATCTTTCCGCAGATCACACGCTGAATGGACTTCGGCGCGATCACCGCGATCCTGACCGAGGTGGCCTATCCGCTGCTGGTCGCCATATCGGTCGGGATGGCGCGGGCGATGGGAATGATCATGCTGACGCCCGCCTTCATGCGGCTGGGCCTGACGGGAATGATCCGGTCCGCCGTCGCCTTCGCCATCGCGCTGCCGGTGGTCCCCGCCGTCTTCGCGATGCCGGACGTGCCCCCCACCGCGGTCGAACTTGCGGGGCTTGTCGCCAAGGAAACCGCCATCGGCGCGGTGATCGGCATCGCCTTCGGCATTCCCTTCTGGGCCGCCGAAGCGGCAGGAGAGTTGATCGACCTTCAGCGCGGATCGACGATGTCGCAGCTTGTCGATCCGCTGTCCTCGGGTGAAACCTCGGTCACGGCGACGTTGCTGAGCGTCACCATCGTGGCGCTGTTCTTCATGTCCGGCGGCTTTCTGTTCCTGCTGGGCGCGTTCTATGGCAGCTATGAGCTGTGGCCCGCGACCAGCTTCACCCCGGTGATAACCGCAGCCGCGCCTGCCGCGATCCTGTCGGTTCTGGACCGCATATTGCAGGTCGCGCTGGTGCTGACCGGCCCGATCGTGATCGCGATCCTGATTGCGGATGTGATGATGGCGTTCCTGTCGCGCATGGCGCCGCAACTGCATGTGTTCGACCTGTCGATGGCGGTCAAGAACCTGCTCTATTCGTTGCTGATCGTGCTGTATCTGACCTTTCTGACCCCGCTGATGTTCGACCAGATCGCGGGGCTGCAAGGCGGGCTGGAGGCGCTGCGCCAGCTCGCCTTGCCCTAGAGATCAGTTCTGCGGGCGCTGCTTGGTTGCGTCCAGTTCGGTCTTGGCGACCGTGGTCTTCTCGGTGATCTCGGACGATTTCGCGATGGCGCGGTCGAAGGCGTCTTCCATCTTGGCGATGGCGTCGATGGCGGTGCCGTCCAGCCCGCCCTTGGCCGCCCATTCGAAGTTCCACACGCCCGAGAAGTCGTCCTTCGTCGCCACGTCATGCGTTTCGATGGCCGTGAACACATCCTCATGCTTCAGCATGTAGGACGCGGCGGCGGCGACATCGGCCGGGGCGTTCTGCGCCATCTGCTCCAGATCCTGCTTCGAGATCGCGCCTTTGCCGCTGGCCGCTATGTAGTCGGCGATCAGCCGGCTGGATTTCGCGATGTTCAGGTTGGAATCGAAAGACGTGTTCGGGTTGTTTTGAAAGGACGCAGTTACGCCGCCGGTCGAGATGGCCATGGGGATCCCCTAATACATTGTTAACCACCGTTTTCTTGCCGCCCCATTGCAACAATCCGATGACTTTCGCCAAGATGGCCGCGCTTCTGGCCCTTTTGGTCGGGGCGCGGCCATCGACCGGCCTACGGGACCGGGGTATTGAGCAGCTGCTGTTCCCAGAAATAGGCGATGCCGCTGCCGCCCGCATGTTGCAGGATGACCTCCGTCAATGCGGCCGCATGTTCGGTCCGCGCCCAGTCGCGCTGCCATTCCGAGGCGACGGCCAGCCAGCTCAGCACGTTCGCTCCTGCCGCGATCATGCGCTGCACCGCCAGCTCATGCGCCTCGACCGAGACGCCGCCGGAAGCATCCGGAACGACCGTCACGTCCCATCCCTCGCCAAGCGCATGGATGGTCGGCATGGCGACGCAGACCTCGGTCCAAAGCCCGGCGATGATGAGCTGCTTGCGGCCCGTTGCCCTGACCGCATCGACGACGACGCTGTCCTCCCATGTGTTGATGAAGGTGCGGTCAATCACCTGCTGATCGGGGAACACCGCGGTCAGCTGCGGGAAAAGCAGCCCGCCCCGCTCGGCGATCACGCTTGTCAGGATGGTCGGCACGCCGAAGGCCTTGGCCGCCTTGGCCAACCCGACGGTGTTGTTGACGACCATCTGCGGCTCGTGGCTGTTCAGGTTGGCGAGCTGATAGGGCTGGTGATCGATCAGAACCAGCACGGAATCTTCGGGACGAAGAAGCGAATCGAGGCCGTTGCGGGGTTTCATCGGTGGTCCTTTCTGTTTCGGGGTTCCGGAAGCCGACCCCGGGCGCAGTAGGCCGTTCCTTTACATCCGGCGATAGCGCCCCAGTTCAACCAGCTGTGTCGCCGAACGGGGAACGCGGGATGGAGATCGAAGACCTGCAGACTTTCGTGGTCGTTGCCGATGCGGGGGGCGTCTCGGCTGCCGCGCGAAGGCTTGGGCTGTCGAAATCCATCGTCAGCCGCCGCCTGTTCCGGATCGAGGCGGAGCTTGGCACGCAGCTTCTTGTGCGCACGACGCGCGGCGCCGCCCTGACCGAAGCGGGAGAGACCTTTCGCGATCACGCCGCGCGCGCCGTGGCCGAACTGGACAGCGCAAGGGAGGCGATCCTGCCCGATGGCGACCTGCGCGGCCGCCTTCGGATCGCCATGCCGCTGACCTTCGGGCCGACCCATTTCGCGTCCGTGCTGGCCCAGATGGCCAGGCGTCACCCGCGCCTGCACATCCATACATCTTTCAGCGATCGTTTCGTGGACCTGATCGGCGAAGGCTTCGATTGCGCCATCCGCGTCGGCTATCTGCCCGATTCCAACCTGATCGCAAAGCGCGTGGGGCCGCTGTCTGGCAAGCTGCTGGCCAGCCCGTCCTATATCGAGGCGCACGGCACCCCCCAAAGGCCCGAGGAAGTGCCCCGCCATCAGGCCGTCATGCAAGGGACCGAGGCATGGCAGTTCGTGGACGGCGACCGAATCGTCTCGGTCCAGCCCCAGGGCAGCTTCAAGGCGGACAATGCGGCAGCCCTCGCCACCGCGGCGGCGGCAGGTCTGGGAATCGGCTGGCTGCCCGATTGCATCACGCATGACTTTATTGCGGACGGGCGGCTGGTCCCCATCATGACCGCCCACCCACCACCCGAGGCGGCGATCCACGTCGTCCGCCCGCCGGGCCGCCACCCGTCGCGGAAAATCCGCGTCCTGACCCAGATGATGGCCGACCATCTGACGCAAAGCCCCGAATTCTGGGGACGCTGACACCGACGCGGATCTCGCGCGGCCCCGCCCTTTTATCCTTGCCTTATTTTTCAGGCTCCCCTATCCACGGCGGCGGGACACCCTTCCCCAACGAAGGGCGATTATCTGTAAGGATACCAGCAATGGCTACGACTGCCCCGGCGACCCGCCCGGCGAATCCGCGTTTTTCGTCCGGCCCCTGCGCCAAAATTCCCGGTTTCGATCTCTCCATGCTTTCGGACGCGCCGCTGGGCCGTTCGCACCGCGCCGCCGTCGGCAAGGCGAAGCTGAAAGAGGCGATCGACCTCACCCGTGAAATTCTGAACGTGCCTGCGGATTACCGCATCGGCATCGTCCCCGCCTCGGATACCGGCGCCGTCGAGATGGCGCTCTGGTCGCTGCTGGGCGCCCGCCCCGTCGAAATGCTGGCATGGGAATCCTTCGGCGAAGGCTGGGTCACCGATGTGGTGAAACAGCTGAAACTGGACGCGACCGTCCGCAAGGCCCCCTATGGCGAGATCGTGGACTTCGCCGAAGTCGATTTCGACAAGGACGTCGTCTTCACCTGGAACGGCACCACCTCGGGCGTGCGGGTTGCGAATGGCGACGCGATCCCGGCGGGCCGCGCGGGCCTGACGATCTGCGACGCGACCTCGGCAGCCTTCGCGATGGACCTGCCCTGGGACAAGCTGGATGTTACGACCTTCAGCTGGCAGAAGGTGCTGGGCGGGGAAGGCGGCCACGGCGTTCTGATCCTGTCGCCACGTGCCGTGGAACGGCTGGAATCCTACACCCCCGCTTGGCCGCTGCCGAAGATCTTCCGCATGACCAAAGGCGGCAAGATCATCGAAGGCATCTTCGTGGGCGAGACGATCAATACGCCCTCGATGCTGTGTGTCGAAGACTACCTCGTGTCGCTGAAATGGGCCAAGGGTCTGGGCGGCCTGAACGCGCTGATCGCGCGGTCGGAAGGCAATGCGAAAGCCATCACGGATTTCATCGCGGACAAGCCGTGGATCGCGAACCTTGCCGTCGATGCGGCAAACGCCTCCTGCACCTCGGTCTGCCTGAAGTTCACCGATGATCGGATCACCGACGGCGCGGCCTTTGCCAAGGCCGTCGCGAAACGGCTGGAGAAGGAGGGCGTCGCCCTCGATGCGGGCGCCTATCGCGATGCCCCTCCCGGCCTTCGCATCTGGTGCGGTGCGACCGTGGAAACGTCGGACGTCGCGGCGCTGATGCCGTGGATCGAATACGCGTTCAACGCCGAGATCGACGCGCTTTAAGCGCGTCCTTCCCCACACCTCATTTTACATAGGAGCCCATCATGGCACCTCGCGTTCTCGTATCGGACGAGCTGTCCGAAACCGCCGTCCAGATCTTCCGCGACCGCGGCGTCGAAGTCGACTACATGCCCAAGCTCGGCAAGGACAAGGAAAAGCTGGCCGAGATCATCGGTCAGTATGACGGCCTTGCCATCCGCTCGGCCACCAAGGTGACCGACAAACTGCTGGCGCTGGCGACCAATCTGAAGGTCGTGGGCCGCGCCGGGATCGGCGTCGACAACGTCGACATTCCCGCCGCGTCGAAAAAGGGCGTGATCGTGATGAACACGCCCTTCGGCAACTCCATCACCACGGCCGAACATGCCGTTGCGATGATGTTCGCCGTCGCGCGCCAGCTGCCCGAGGCTTCGGCATCGACCCATGCCGGCAAGTGGGAGAAGTCCCGCTTCATGGGGGTCGAGCTGTTCAACAAGACGCTCGGCGTGATCGGTGCGGGGAACATCGGCGGCATCGTCTGCGACCGCGCGCTTGGCCTGCACATGAAGGTCGTCGCCTTCGATCCCTTCCTGTCCGAAGAGCGCGCGACCCAGATGGGCGTGCAGAAGGTCGAACTGGACGAGCTTCTGGCCCGCGCCGATTTCATCACCATGCACGTTCCGCTGACGGAAAAGACCAAGAACATCCTGTCGGCCGAAAACCTGGCAAAGACGAAACCGGGCGTGCGGATCATCAACTGCGCCCGCGGCGGTCTCGTGGACGAAGCGGCCTTGGCCGAGGCGCTGAAGTCCGGCCATGTCGCAGGCGCCGCCTTCGACGTGTTTGCGGTGGAACCGGCGACGGAATCGCCGCTGTTCAACCTGCCCAACGTCGTCGTCACCCCCCACCTTGGCGCATCGACCACCGAGGCGCAGGAAAACGTCGCCCTGCAGGTGGCCGAGCAGATGTCGGACTATCTGCTGACCGGCGCGGTGCAGAACGCGCTGAACATGCCTTCGGTCACCGCCGAGGAAGCCGCCGTCATGGGTCCGTGGGTGAAGCTGGCCAATCATCTGGGCACCTTCGTCGGCCAGATGGAAGACGAGCCGATCAAGGCGATCAACATCCTCTATGACGGCGCCGTCGCGAACATGAAGCTGGAGGCGCTGAACGCCGCCGCCATCGCGGGCATCATGAAAGCGACCAATCCCGACGTGAACATGGTCTCGGCCCCGGTCGTCGCCAAGGAACGCGGCACCCAGATCTCGACCACCCGTCAGGACAAATCGGGCGTGTTCGACGCCTATATCAAGCTGACCGTCGTGACTGAATCGCGCGAGCGTTCGATCGCGGGCACCGTCTTCTCGGATGGCAAACCGCGCTTCATCCAGATCAAGGGCATCAACGTCGATGCAGAGGTCGGTCCGCACATGCTCTATACCACCAACGAAGACGTGCCGGGCGTCGTCGGGGTTCTGGGCGGCACGCTGGGCAAGCATGGCGTGAACATCGCGAACTTCACCCTTGGCCGCGCCGATGCGGGCGGCGAGGCCATCGCGATCATCTATGTTGACGAGGCACTGGACGCCGCCGTGATCGCCGAACTGGAAGCGACGGGCAAATTCCAGCAGGTCCGCCCGCTGGCCTTCGACGTGGCTTGACGCCGCCGCGCATATGACCAAGTTCGGGACCGGGGGCGCTGCCTCCGGTCCTTTTCGTTTCGGGGTTCCCCATGAAAACCTATGCCATCGGCGACATTCACGGCCATCTGGACCTGCTGCAAGCCGCGCACCGGCTGATCGAGGCCGATGGCGGCGATGCCCCGGTCGTCCATATCGGCGATCTTGTGGATCGCGGGCCGGATTCGAAGGGCGTGGTGGAACATCTGCGGTCCGGCATCGCCTCGGGGCGCGACTGGATCGTGCTGAAGGGCAATCATGACCGCATGTTCGAGGCGTTCCTGCGCGATCCCAAAAGCCACGATCCCGGCCTGCGCCCCGACCTTTCCTGGCTGCATCCGCGTCTGGGCGGTGGCGGCACGCTTGTCTCCTATGGCGTTGCGAATGCGTCCGACCGCCCCGTCGCCGCCGTGCACGAGGAGGCGCTGGCCGTCGTGCCGCAAAGCCATCGCGACTTCATCCGCGGCCTGCCCTATAGCCACAAGCGGGGCGACGCGATCTTCGTCCATGCCGGCATCCGCCCCGGCGTGAAGATGGAGTATCAGATCGAGGATGACCTGTGCTGGATTCGCGAGCCGTTCCTGTCGGACCAGACCGACCACGGCGCGCTGATCGTGCATGGCCACACCGCCATCGACGCGGCGACGCTGTATAACAACCGGCTGAACCTCGACAGCAGCGCGGCCTATGGCGGCCCCCTGTCGGCAGTGGTGATCGAGGGGCGGGATGTCTGGCTGCTGACCCCCGAGGGACGCAAACCCCTTACCGTAACCGCACGAGAGCCCGGTCAGACCGCCCTTCTGCGTCGACCACCGAAAGCGTGACGAACCCTGCATCCAGCGGCAGCATCGCCTCGCGCCCCTCGGCCACCGGAAGCCCGTCGGCCAGCCAGACGTAAGGCCCCCGCCCGCCCTGCGCCCGCACCAGAAGCGCGCCGCCATTGCGTTCCACCTCGGCCCCGTCGGGGGGGAACACCACTTCCGGCCCGCCGGGGCGGAAGGCGGCATCGCGGGGACGGAACCGCTGAAGCGGCCCCGGCAGCGGTCCGGCCCGCCCTTCTGCGGGGGGCAAAGGGTCAAGCCGGGGCTTCAGCCGCTGGAACGCCTGAAACAGGACCGGCGCGGCCAGATCGCCGCCAAACGCCCCCGGCACCGGCGTTCCATCCGCCCGCCCCATCCAGACCCCGATCACATGCCGCCCGTCGAAACCGATCGCCCAGGCGTCGCGGTTGCCATAGCTGGTGCCGGTCTTGTAGGCGAGCCGGTTGGCCGGTGCGCCCGGCGGCGGCGCGAGGCCCGCAAGGATCTCGGCCACCTGCCGCGCGGCAACCTCGGACACCACGCGCGCGCCCTCCGCGGCATCGCCCTGCACATGAAGCGGCATCACCACCCCTCCTCTCGCGATGGCGGCGTAAAGCTGCACCATCCCCTCCAGCGTGACGCCCACGCCGCCAAGGCTGACCGCCAGCCCCGGTTTTCCCTGCACCCGCGCCTCCATCCCCGCGCGGCGCATCGCGCCCATCAGCCGCGCCGGACCCAGGGTTTCCGTCAGCGCCACCACCGGCAGGTTCAGCGACAGCAGCAACGCCTCGCGCACCCGGACCTCGCCCCGGAACATCCGGTCGAAATTCTGCGGGGCATAGCCGCCGAAACTGGCAGGCCGATCCTCGATCAACGTGTCGGGCAGCACCAGCCCCTGATCGAAGGCCAGCGCATAGACCAGCGGCTTCAGCGTCGATCCCGGACTGCGCAGCGCGCGCGTCATATCGACGAACCCCTGACGCGCATCGCCGCGATAGCCAGACGATCCGACCGAGGCCAGAACCTCGCCCGTCCGGTGATCGGCGACCAGCATCGCGACCTGCAAACGGCCCCGCGCGCGAACGGCATCGGCGGCCAGGGCCTCCAGCCGCGCCTGAAGCCCCGCATCCAGCGTCGTTCGCCCCTGCACCCGGTCGGCCAGATGCGCCGCCAACGCCGGAAAGGGGCGGCGCGCGGTCGGGATCGGCTCGGCCCCGTCCAGCCCCATGCGGGCCAGCACCCGGTCGCGCGCGGCCAGCGCCGCCTCGGGGTGACGGTCAGGGCGGCGGGTTTCTGGCGATTGCGGCAACGCTACCAGTAACGCCGATTGCGCCGGGGTCAGGCGGCGCGGTTCCTTGCCGAACCATGTCAGCGCCGCCGCCCGCACCCCTTCGACATTGCCGCCATAGGGCGCCAGATGCAGGTAAAGCCGCAGGATCTGGTCCTTCGTCAGCCGCCGCTCCAGCGCCCAGGCCACCCGCATCTGCCGCAGCTTGCCCGCAACGCGCCCTGTCCCGCTTTCCTCAAGCAGCCGCGCGACCTGCATGGTCAGCGTCGATCCACCCGACACCACCCGCCCGTGCCACGCCGCCTGCCCCGCCGCCCGCAGCAGGGCCAGCGCATCGACGCCACCGTGGTCATGGAACCGCCGATCCTCATAGCGCAGCAGCATCGCGATGAAACCGGGATCGACCTCGCCCGCCGCCAGCCGCCAGCGCCCATCCGCCACGGTGAATGCGCGCAGCAGGCTGCCATCCCGCGCCGTCACCTCGCGCGACAGGGCGGGCATCGGCGGCAGGGCGGTCCGGTCGACCCAGTCGCTGCCCAGCGCCGCCAGCCACAGGGCCGCAGCCAGCGCCAGAAGCCGCCTCACGGCGTCACGGTCACGCGGCCGGACCCCGTCTGCGCGCGGTAATCGGGGCGATACATATCCTCGACCGAGGCTGCCGGATGATGGAAGCTGCCCGGCGAGATCGCCCGCACGATATAGGCCAGCCGGAAGGGCGAGGCGTCTTGCCGGTCGATCGCCGTCAGGAAACGGTCCTGCCGGAATTCCGAATGCGTGACTGATGTTTCCGCCCGAAGCCAGTCCAGCGCGCCCGTATCTCCGGCTGTGATCAGGTTCGGGTTGTCGATCTCGAACCCTGCGGGCAGCGGGTCGGTGACCATCAGCCGCGCCTCTCCGGGGCCGAAGGGGGTCACATCCAGCACCGTCACCAGCCGCGTTCCCGCCGCGACCGAGGACGGGTCCACCGGCGATCCGTCCAGGGTGAAATAGGACCGCGCGATGGCATAGCCGTTGCCGCCTGCCGGGGCCGTTCGATCCGCACCATAGGCGGTCAAGGTCAGCGCGACGGGCGCATCCCCATCGTTGCGGATCTGGCTCGGCGCATCGCCCGGCGCGCGCATCCGCACCAGCGGGCCGTCCACTGCCGCCCCGTCGATGGTCACGCCCGACGGTGCCGCATCCACCAGCGCATGCGAGGCCAGAAGCGTCCATGCTGCCTCCTGCGTCGAAAGCTGCCCCGGCTGCGCGGTGCGGGCCAAAAGCGGCTCGCGGTCGATCTCGGCCCCCGCTTCGACCGCCAGCGTCAGGACGGCGGCGGCATCACGGCGCTGCGTGCCGTAATCGGCGCGCCAGACCTGCCCTTCGTCATCCGCCCGCGCCAAGCGATCCGAGGCCAGCGCGAACATCGCATCCGACCGCGCCTTGTCGCCATAGCTGGCCAGCGCCGCGCCAAGCTGCGCCTGCGCCAGCGGCGTTGCGAAATCCGCGCCCTTCACATCGGCGTAATAACGCAGATCGCCCACCGCAGCCGCGCCTTCACGCGCCAGCACCATCAGCGCATAGGCCAGCCCTGTGCCGCCGCCATTGGTGCGTTCGTCGAAATCGGCGGCGTAGTTGACCTGGTTGCGCAGATTGTCCAGCGCGCGGCGGAAGGCCGGGTCCGGCACTGCGATGCCCTGCGCCTTCGCTCGCGACAGGAAATCGGTGACATAGGCATCCAGCCACAGATCGCCCGACCCCGCCGACCACAACCCGAAACCGCCCTCGCCGCCCTGATTGCCCAGAACCTCCGTCACGGCCTGTTCGATACGGGCACGGATGTCGTCCGCTCCCTCCAGCCGCATCGCCTGCGCCACCTGATCGTAATAGATCAGCGGCAGCGCCCGTGAGGTCACCTGCTCGGTGCAGCCGTAAGGATAGCGGTGCAGCGCCGCCAGCAGCCCCGGCGCGTTCAGCCGCGCGATGGGGCCGATGGCCAGTGTCGCGCTGGCATCGGTCAACCCGGAATAGGCGTTGTCGTCGAAGGTAAACACCTCGCCCGGCGCCAGTTCCAGCCGCGTCGTGCGCGAGACTTGCGGATCGTTCGCCATCACCGGAAGCGCCAGCGTTTTCGTCACGCGCTTGCCGTCCGGGGTGGTCAACGCGACCTCGATGCGCTCAGCGCCCGCCGTCACCGGAACCTCGATCCGCTGCGTGCCCCCCTCGGCCAGATCGAAGGGGGCCAGCGCGGCGCCGTCCACCTCCATCTCCATCCGTCCTGCGGGGCCGGAGGCATGGGTCACGTCCAGCAGCAGGCGGCTTTCATCCCCCGGTGCAAGGAAGCGCGGCAGGCTGGCCGTCACCACCACCGGATCGCGCACCAGCACATCCGCCTGCGCCTGCCCGACGCCGCTTTGACTCCACGCGACGGCCATGACCTTCACGCTGCCGTTGAAGGCGGGCAGATCGAAGCTGGCACGGGCAGTGCCGTCGGTTCCGACCACCAGCGGGCCCGAGAACAGCGTCACCGGCGCTTCCGTCGGGGGCGGCGCTTGCAGCCCCATCTCGGCGCTGGCATCGCCGCCCGAGCGGACCTGCCCCTCGGCCCCGTTCAGCCCGTCGATCAGACGGCCATACATGTCGCGGATGCCGACGCCCAGCTTGCGCTGGCCGAAGAAATGCCCCGCCGGATCGGGCGCGGCGAAACGGGTCAGGTTCAGGATGCCCTGATCGACGGCGGCGATGGTCACATGCACCAACTCGCCCTCGGGCGCGGCGACCCTCACCGCGATGTCCATCTTGCCGCGCGGATCGGCCTCGGGCGCAGTGTCGATGGCGACGTCCAGATGGCGCGGGCCGGGGTCGATGGCGGCATGGGCGATGCCCAGGGCGCGGGTGGGACCCCGCCCCGCCGCCGCATCCATCGGCCGCAGGACCGAGGCGGTGACATAGGCCCCTGCGCCCCATTCCGCCGTCACCTCCAGCGGCACCCGCGTCTCGCCCTCGGCCACCTTCACCGCTTGAGTGGAGAGGACGCGGTTCGTCAGCACCGACACCAGCGCCGTCCCTTCGCTGCGCGAGGCGATGCGCAGAACCGCCTCATCCCCCGGCGCATAGCTGGCTTTATCCAGCGACATCTCCAGCCGGTCGGGCGTGGTCGAAGCGTCGCCTGCCGCATACCAGCCCGCGCTGAAGGTGACCGAACTTGCGGCCTCCGACGTCCCCACGTGCAGTTCATATTCGCCCCACCGGACGGGGGCCGCGATCTGGGCGGTGCCGTCGATGGCGATCTCGCCCCCGTCCACGCGGGTGCGGGTGGTGAAGGGTTCCCAGTTCCAGTTGCCGTATTGCTGATACCACTGGTATTCCGTCTCGATCCGCGTCAACTCCCACCGCGCCTCGGCGGGGGTGGGATCGCCGCCAGCATCCAGCGACAGGACCGAGAATCGCGCCTCGCCGCCCTCGGGCAACACACCCTCGAACATCGGGCGCAGGCCGATAAGGGGCGCGTCCGGCGCGACGGGGCGGGTCAATTCGCGTTCGACCGGGCGGCCCGACCCTTCCGACAGCCGCGCGGTGATCCGCGCTTCCAGCGGGCGGGTCGCCGCCTCGACGAAGGGCAGGTTCAGCGCAACGGTCGCACGGCCCGATGCGTCGGTGCGGACGGGCGCAAGGCTCTCCATCGCTCCGTTGAACGGATCGTCATGCAGCCCGAAGCTGTAGCCTTCATACCCCGCCAACCCTTCGGCGGCGCGCAGCAGCACCTCGCCTTCGACCGCCAGATCGGCCCCCGGCGCACCGAACAGCCAGCGGGCGTCGATGCCAAGATCCGACGATCCGTTCAGCCGCAGATCCGGCAGGGTCATGTCGAAGTCGATCCGTTCGGGCAGGAAATCCTCGACCAGAAAGCTTGTGGCGACCAGCGGGGGCGCTTCGGGATCGGCGCGCATCTCCAGCCGCCATGTGCCGCGCTGGGCATTCGCGGCGACCGGCAGGTCGAACACATGCCCGCCCGCGCCCGCATCCGGCACCAGTTGGCGCGACTGCTCGACCCCATCGGGACGCAGCAGAATCGCGGTCAGGGGCAGCCCCTCGACCGCGCCGGAATCGTCGCGCGCCAGTGCGGTCACATGCACCACCTCGCCCGCGCGATAGGCGCCGCGATCGGTCGTCAGGAACATGTCAACCGGCCCGGCCGCCTCGCGCCCCGCGACCCCGCGATCGGACAGGTCGAACTCGGCATCCGTCAGGGAGAGGAAGGCCAGATCGGCATCCCCCTCGCGGACCGTAACCAGCGCGGGGGTCGAACCACCCGTCCCGCGCACCAGACCGGGCGAGAAGCTGGCGCGCCCGCCTTCATCCGTCACCGCCACCGCCAGCACCTCGTTCGCGGCCGAGATGAGCGAGACCTCCACCCCCGCCTTCGCGTCGGTCGTGTTCAGGCTGCGGACGATCACGTCCAGCCCGTCCGTTCCAAGGAAGGTGGAAATGCCAAGGTCCGAGATCACGAACCACTGCCACGCGGCGGGCATCTCATATGGATCCGCCCCGGGAACGGCCGCCTTCAGCGCATAGATCCCAGCAGGCAGACCCCAGATCGCCTGATCCAGCGGCAGGCGGGTGGTCATGTCCCGGTTGGCCTCCATCGCGACTGCTCCCTCGCCCTGCCAGACGCGGTTGCCGATCGTGCCGTCCATCTCGGCCTCGCGCCAGGCATCGACGGGGGCGGCGAAGAAGCTGTCCTGCATCGCACGCAGAAGGTTGCGGTCGGCGACGTGATACAGCGACAGCTCCAACCGGTCCGTGTTCACCGTCTGGACAGGAACCGTCGCGCTGCCGGTCCTGGGCAGGACGTAACCGCGGCCCGCGAACCGCGCCGCGGGCGCGCGGTCGCGGACGTAATGCTCCTGCCGCACCTCGGCCGCCAGAACTTGCCCATCCGCCGCCGGAAGCCCGCTGCGAAAGGTCAGGGCATAGCGCTGCCCGTGCGAGACGCCCTCAACGCAAATCTGGCGCGGGCCGTCCCGATCGACCATCAGGCCATCCGGCACCTGCACAAATGGCGCAAGGTCGGTCCCGGTCGCCAGATCGCCCGAAAAGGTGGCGCAGATGCGGGGGCGTGCGCTGTCCGATTGCACATCGGTGCCGGTGATGCGGAAGCCGAACTTGCCCGCCGCATCGGCCAGAAGCGCGGCAGTGGCATCGTTCGGCGCAACCGCCTGCGCCAGACGCAGCGCGCGCACGGTGTCGTCGCCGCGCCCTGCCGCCTCGGCTGCGGTGGCGATGGCGGTCAGCGCGGCCCGCTGCTGCTGCGGGCCAGCCGCACGAAGCCATGCGTTCACAGCAGCCGACAGCGCGGCATCCGCCTGCGGCTCGGCCCGCGCAAGAAGGCTCGCGGACCACGCGGCCCAATCCTCGGGGCTGTCGGAGACAAGCACCGCCCCGGCGGTGTCATCCCCGGCCAGCCCCTCCACCTGCGCCCGCGCCGCCGCCATGTCGGCATCGGTCAGGAACGTGGCCTCCGCCCGCCGCGCCGCAGCCAGCGCCCCATCCGCCCCCGACAACACCACGCCCGAGATCGCACCCCCGAACCCCGAAGGGCGCCCCGCCTCGGATTTGATGAAACAGCGGTTGTTCAGGCTGTTGAACGTGAAGGCGCGGCATTCGGAATTGGTGGTGCAGGCAAGCTGGCACCCTTGCTGCGTCGTGTCGAAGACGGTCCCGATATCGCGCCCCGGCAGGTCGGTATCGGTTCGGATCACGACCCGTGCGCCGGGGACCAGTTCCTGCGCCACCCCCGCGCCCGCCATCAGCGCCAAAGCTGCCGCCGCCAGAATTCCGCGCATGATGATCCCCCCGCCTTTTCGCTCCGGATCGTCTCACCCTTGCGCCGCCGAGGCAAGCGGCCCGCCGCCCACGGGCCGCCCATCCGGTTGACGGAACCCCGCCAAGGCGCGAAACGTTCGCGGCGCAAGGCCAGACCCGGGAGAGCCGAATGAAGACCCTGATGACCTATCTGATCTTCATCGCGATCGTGCTTGCGGGCGGTCTTTACATCGGCACGGCCTATGCGCCGGGCGAATGGTATGCCGCGCTGCGCAAGCCCGTGTTCACGCCGCCGAACGCATGGTTCCCCATCGTCTGGACCACGCTTTACGTGCTGATCGGCATCGCCGGGGCGCGGGTCTGGCGGCTGCGCGGGCCGATCCTTCTGTGGGTGCTGCAACTGGCGCTGAACTTTGCATGGACGCCGGTTTTCTTCGGCGCGCACCGGATGACGGCGGGGCTCGGCATCATCGCGCTGCTGTGGATCACGGTCATCGCCTTCATCATCCGGGCATGGCGAACCGACAAGATCGCATCGCTGCTGTTCGTGCCCTATGCGCTTTGGGTCACCGTGGCCATGGCGCTGAACGGGGCGCTGATCCTACTCAACTGACGGAAAGCCGTATTCCGAGATCATCGCGCGGATGGCGGCATCGTTGCCCTGCCCGGCAAGGTTCCCGCTCCGCAGGTTCGTCTCCTGCGATTCCGGCCATTCCAGCACGCGCATCTTGCCGCCGATCTTGGCCGCACGGTGGCCGTTCAGCCGGTGCATCCAGTAAAGCCAGATGTCATCGGAACTGGGGCACAGGCGGCGGAACTTCGCAGCATCGGCCGCATCCGCATGGAACACGCCCGGCGCATAAAGCACCCCCATCACCCCGGTCGGAAAGATCAGGCCCGAGCGATCCGGCGCACGGATGCTCCAGTCCCATTCGCGATAGGGGCGCGGCGCACCGTCCGAAAGCGTGACCCGATGCGCCCGGTGCGCGGCCACCGTCGCCCCTGCCAGACGCGCCTCCACCAGACGTTCCAGCCAGTCGGCGGGGTAATAGACGTCGTCATCCGCCGTCACCAGCACATCGGCGGGAAAAGCTTCCAGCGCCGGAACGATCTTGGTGAACGATCGCATGTTCTCGGCCCGCCGGACCTCCAACCCTGGTATCGCGCGGATATCCTCGGGCAGCCGGGCCTCGTCGCCATCGGCAAGCCACAGGACGACCCGGTCCGCCGCCACCGTCTGCGTCAGGATCGACCGCAGGGTCCACCCCAGCGTTCCGAACCGCGCGGGATAGCTGGTCAGCGTCACGGTCAGCGGTTCGGACAGGCCGTGCGGGCGGGGCATGAACGCCCGCGCGGCGATCTCGGACCGCGCACGGGTGCTGCGCCAGCGTGCTTTCAGCTTGCGCAGCATCCTATGCGTTCCACGCGCGGCGCAGCCAGCCGGTATCGCCGATGCGCCGATACCATTTGTGCCCCCCGCCCTCCAGAACCTCGGTCATCTTGGGGTTCCCGGCAAAGACGACGATCTTCGCGCCCGCAGGACAGGCCGGATCGCGGAAATAGCTGACAAAGCCGCGCGGCACGCAATCGTTCTTGAAACTGACGCACCAGCCCTTGGGCCAATAGTCCAGATGCCCGTGTTTCGCCAGCTGTGCGCTCTGGAACTGCTGGCTGATCTCGAACTCGCGCGTCGCCGCTGCTGGGTCGGCAACGAAGGCGTCGAGGATGTAGCGGTGCGCCCCCAGCTCGAACCGGAAGACCGAACTGTTGCCCACCGAATGCAGGAAACGGTCGCGTGCAGGGTTCAGCCTGCGCAGTGGCTTTTTGCGGAACAGATCGTCGTCACGCAGGATCAGGAACGTGCCGCGATGGGCGAAGAACGGCTCCAGATCGTCCACGATCACCAAATCGAGGTCGAGGAACAGGGCCGTTCCTTCGATCCCCAGATCGTCGCGGAACACCGACAACTTGCGCCAACGGCGGTCGTTGTGGCCGGCAGGCAGGCCCAGCTCCGGAATGGGCCGCACCTCGATCCCGTCGTCCAGCCCGGCGCCGTCATCGGTGAAGCAGATGAACCGATGCGGACGCGCCAGATGCCTGCGCACCCCGGCGGCAAGGTTGTTGACGTATTCGGGGCCGTAAAGGGAGCCCCATTTCATGCAGAGGATGGAAACGCGGTCTTCCGGCACGGCAATATTCCTGATCTGTCTTGCGCCTGTATTAAAGACTTCTCCACGTCTTTACAAAGCGACCGTCGAAATGTGGAACTTCGGCAGATAACGGCAGGCTCTTGCGATCCTCGTCAGCAAATCGGCCCTCATGCAAACTGATGCACAAGAAGTCGTGAAACCGGTCTGCCCGGGACTTCCATAAGGCAATCTCGCTTCGTTCCCGCAGCGAAGGTATCCCGAGACGTCCCATCCAACGATAGACCCTGTACTTTATCCTGCGCCCGATGCTGACCGAAGCAGGCTGACGATAATCCTCCGGATCGAAACCGGCCCTACAGAGCAGATCATCGTAAATACGAGTAAACTTTGGGTCGGTGGGGAAGTAGAAGTCGTCATTTTGCCCCCACCAGGGTTTCTGACGCCGAGAAAAGTGAATGAAGACGGGATCGACGATGTCGGTGTATCCCAGTTCGAGTATCTTGGCTTGATAGTTGAAACGCGGCCCCAACTCGACCCACTTGCCCGCATAGAACGCATTCAGGAAATCCTGATCGAAATGACGGGCATGTGGAAATTTAGTGAAATGTTGCGGGAGGAGGTCGATGTAATCGTGCCGAGAGAACATTTTAGGGTCGATAAGCAGAAAGCCGGCATTTGCATAACGGTCGGAGTCGACGCCGATGCTTTCAAGCCAGCTAGCTCTTGTCATACCCTTCAGGACCAAGGGTGCGCCGTCCAGCGTTGCATAATCGCTCACCGCACCGATTCCGTGCGGCAATGGAATGTCCCAGACCGCCTGATCTGCTTTCATACAATGGATATCAGCGTCCAGGTGAATGATGCGGGAATATTGCGTCAAGACCGACGGTGCCAACAGCCGAAGATAGACGATATTGGGCCAGCTTTTCGTTCCGGGGAGCCCCTTAGGGAGCAGCGGAGTCAGTTCTTCGTAATGATAGATGATCTTGGGATGCTTCACTTCTCTGACTAAGAAGGCACCATCGCGACGCTCGATAAAGATGTGGACGTCGCAGTCCCATTTTTCGACTAGATTGAGGGATTGCGCGCTTGCAATATCGATGAAAGCCTCATCGACGATCATATAAAAAGCGTTCATGCAAACTCCGTATCGTTGCATGATGCCCCGGCGGGGCATCATGCAGTTTTTGTCAGGCCTCGCCGTCGGTCTTAGCTTCCGGTGCGATTTCCGCGCCAGTTTCCTGATCGACCATCTTCATGCCAAGGCGGACCTTGCCACGGTCGTCGAAGCCCAGCAATTTGACCTTAACTTCCTGACCTTCCTTCAGCACCTCGTTCGGGTGCTGCAGGCGCTTGTTGGCGATCTGGGACACGTGCACCAGACCGTCGCGCTTGCCGAAGAAGTTCACGAAGGCGCCGAAATCGACCAGTTTCACGACGCGGCCGGTGTAGATCTGGCCTTCTTCGGGTTCGGCCACGATCGACCAGATCATGTCATAGGCGCGCTTGATGGCGTCCGCATCGGACGATGCGATCTTGATGACGCCGTCGTCGTTGATGTCGACCTTGGCACCCGAGGTTTCCACGATCTCGCGGATGACCTTGCCGCCCGAGCCGATCACTTCGCGGATCTTGTCGGTCGGGATGGTCAGCGTCTCGATCTTCGGCGCATAGGCCGAGAAGGCGTTGGCCGAGGTCAGCGCCTTCGACATCTCGCCCAGGATGTGCAGACGGCCATCCTTGGCCTGTGCCAGCGCCTGTTCCATGATCGCGGGCGTGATGCCGGCAACCTTGATGTCCATCTGCATCGTGGTGATGCCGTTCTCGGTGCCAGCAACCTTGAAGTCCATGTCGCCGAGGTGATCCTCGTCGCCAAGGATGTCGGTCAGAACGGCGAACTTGCCGTCTTCCTCAAGGATCAGACCCATCGCGACGCCCGCGACCGGAGCCTTCAGCGGAACGCCCGCATCCATCATCGCCAGCGAGCCGCCGCAGACCGAAGCCATCGAGGACGAACCGTTGGACTCCGTGATCTCGGACACGACGCGGACGGTATAGGGGAAGTCGGTCGCAGCAGGCAGAACCGCCTGAAGCGCGCGCCATGCCAGCTTGCCGTGGCCGATCTCGCGGCGACCGGGCGATCCGACACGGCCCACTTCACCGACCGAATAGGGCGGGAAGTTGTAGTGCAGCAGGAAGTTGGACCGCGAATTGCCGTGCAGCGCGTCGATGATCTGCTCATCCTCGCCCGTGCCCAGCGTGGTCACGACCAGCGCCTGCGTCTCGCCGCGGGTGAACAGGGCCGAGCCGTGGGTGCGCGGCAGGATGCCGGTTTCCGAGGTGATCTGACGCACGGTGGTCGTGTTGCGCCCGTCGATACGGGTGCCGTTCTTGACCACGTCGCCGCGCAGGATCGCCGATTCCAGCTTCTTGAAGGCCGAGCCGAGGTTGATGTCGGCCAGTTCCTCTTCGGTCAGGGTCGCCTTGACGGCATCGCGGGCCGCAGCGATCGCATCGACGCGCTCGCCCTTGTCCTTGATGGCGAAGGCGGCGCGCATCTGCTTCTCGCCCGACTTCTTCACCTTGGCATAGAGCTTGGAATAGTCGGCAGGCTGGAAGTCGAAGGGTTCCTTCGCGGCTTCCTCGGCCAGGTCGATGATGAGGTCGATCACCGGCTGCATCGCCTCGTGGCCGAACTTCACGGCGCCCAGCATCTCGGCCTCGGTCAGCTCGTAGGCTTCCGATTCGACCATCATCACGGCGTCCTGCGTGCCGGCGACGACCAGATCCAGACGCTGTTCGGGGTTGTCCCGCAGCTTCTGCATGTCATCGACGGACGGGTTCAGCGTGTATTCGCCATTGACGAAACCGACGCGCGCAGCCCCGATCGGGCCCATGAACGGCACGCCAGAGATCGTCAGCGCAGCCGAGGCCGCGATCATCGCCAGAATGTCCGGTTCGTTGTGCAGATCGTGGCTCAGCACGGTGCACATCACGAGGACTTCGTTCTTGAAGCCGTCGACGAACAGCGGGCGGCACGGACGGTCGATCAGGCGCGAAACCAGCGTCTCTTTTTCGGACGGGCGGGCTTCACGCTTGAAGAAGCCGCCGGGGATCTTGCCGGCAGCATAGTATTTTTCCTGGTAATGCACGGTCAGCGGGAAGAAATCCTGCCCCGGCTTTTGCGTCTTGGCGAAGGTCACGTTTGCCATGACCGAGGTTTCGCCCAGCGTGGCGATCACGGTGCCGTCGGCTTGCCGTGCGACCTTGCCGGTTTCGAGCGTCAGCGTCTCGCCGCCCCACTCGATCGACTTTTTCGTAACGTTGAACATGTTTCATCCTGTTCTGGCCGGGGGACCCTCCCCCGGTGTGGCGTCCGGACGGCACTCGTCCGGGGTCCTTGTCATTCTGCCGCCGGGCCGGACCTGTGCCCCGCGATGCGAAAACGGCGACGCGCCCCGGAGGGCGCGTCGGAAAGCGTCAGCGGCGCAGGCCCAGACGACCGATCAGGGTCGTGTAACGGGCTTCGTCCTTGGCTTTGAGGTAGTCTAGCAGCTTGCGGCGCTGGGCCACCATCATCAGAAGGCCACGACGGGAGTGGTTGTCCTTCTTGTGCGACTTGAAGTGCTCGGTCAGCGTTGCGATCCGCGACGACAGGACGGCGACCTGAACTTCGGGCGAACCGGTGTCGCCTTCCTTGGTCGCGTATTCCTTGATGAGGCGGTTCTTTTCTTCGACGGTGATCGACATCGGATGTCTCCTGATATGAGTGTGACGGCACGAGCCAGGATGTCGTCCAGCAAGGCCCTTGGCACCGCCCCAAGCAGGGCGGATGCGCGCGTATAGGGGAAATCGGCCGAAAGGGGAAGCGTTTTCGCGTTAACCTTCCATGCAGAACGGCGCGTGAACACCCCTTGGTTCGTGATATGGCTGCAGGGGCGAATTCGTCAACGGGGCGTGTCATGATCGGAATCTTGGGACTTGTGGGTGCGGTGATGGCCGGCATGGCCGCAGATGCCGTGACGGCGGCGAAACCCGCCGCGGCAGAGCCCGGGGCCGACGACGCGCCCCCTCCCCCGCCCGAGGAAAAGGGCGGCGACATGCTCGACTTCGCGCAGGATGGGGGCGACGGCGACGATATCCTGTCGGGCGGAGCGGGCGACGACACGATCGCGGGCAATGACGGGAACGACCTGCTGACGGGCCGCGGCGGCGACGACCTGTTGATCGGCGGCGAAGGCGAAGACGTGCTGGACGCGGGCGCGGGCGACGACACGCTGGAGGGGGGCGCCGATGACGATGTCCTGCGCGGCGGCGACGATCAGGACCTGCTTTACGGCGGCGACGGCGATGACAGCCTTGCCGGACAGATGGGCGACGACACGCTGTATGGCGGGGACGGCGACGACAGCCTGAATGGCGGCGAAGGTGCGGACGAGCTGCATGGCGATGCGGGCGACGACTGGCTTGCGGGCGGCTATGGCGACGATACGCTTCACGGCGGCGCGGGCAGCGATACCGTCGATGGCGGTCATGGCAAGGACGTGCTCTACGGCGGCGATGACGAAGACCCGGACTTCCTGAACGGGCAGGAGGGCGACGATACGCTGCATGTCGGTGCGGGCGACTTCGCCCATGGCGGCGAAGGCAGCGACACATTCGTTCTGGGCGAAGGCAGGCCCGGCGCCCCGGCGGACATCGCCGATTACGACAGCGAACACGACCGGCTGGAGATCAGCTACGACCCCGAAACGACGCCCGATCCGCAGATGTCGCTGGTCGACGTGGCGGAAGGGACGCGCATTCTGGTGGACGGCGTGGAACTGGCGCTTCTGCGCGGCGTGACCGGGCTTTCGCCGGATGCGATCCGCCTTGTTCCGCAGGCGGCAGCGTAAGAATTGCATTTCCCGGCCCTGCGGCTTATCTCGGGGGCAACCAGACGCGACCCAAAGGCCCGGCCACATGAACTGGATCTCGAACTACGTTCGCCCCAAGATCAATTCGCTCTTTTCGCGCCGCGAGGTGCCGGAGAACCTTTGGACCAAGTGCCCCGAATGCGGCACCATGCTGTTCCACCGCGAGCTTTCGGACAATCTGAACGTCTGTTCGAACTGCGATCACCACATGGCGATCAGCCCGCGCGACCGGTTCACCGCCCTGTTCGACGGCGGCATCTTCACCGAGGTGAAGGTCCCCGAGCCGGTCGTCGATCCGCTGCAATTCCGTGACCAGAAGAAGTATCCCGACCGTCTGAAGGGCGCCCAGAAGGCGACCGGCGAAAAGGAAGCGATGCTGGTGGCCGAGGGCGAGATCGCCCGCACCCCCGTCGTCTGCGCTGGTCAGGACTTCGCCTTCATGGCCGGATCGATGGGCATGTATGTCGGCAATGCCATCGTCGCCGCCGCCCAGCGCGCGGTGGAGTTGAAGCGCCCGCTGATCCTGTTCTCGGCCGCCGGTGGCGCCCGGATGCAGGAAGGCATCCTGTCGCTGATGCAGATGCCGCGCACCACGGTCGCCGTGCAGATGCTGAAAGAGGCTAATCTGCCTTATATCGTCGTGCTGACCCACCCGACCACAGGCGGCGTCACGGCATCCTATGCAATGCTGGGCGATGTGCATATTGCGGAGCCGAACGCTCTGATCTGCTTTGCCGGTCCGCGCGTGATCGAGCAGACGATTCGCGAAAAGCTGCCCGAGGGGTTCCAGCGCGCCGAATACCTGCTGGATCACGGGATGCTGGACCGCGTCACCCACCGCAAGGAGATGAAGGACGAACTGGTCACGATCCTGCGCATGCTGACCAATCAGCCCCCTGCCGTGAAGGGCGACCTGCCCGCCCCGGTCGAGGAGGCGCCCGCATCGTGAGCGGCTCCGACCTCATCCTGCAAAGGATGATGACGCTGCATCCCAAGGTCATCGACCTGACCCTGGACCGGATGCACCGTCTTCTGGCCGCGCTCGGCCATCCCGAACGCAACCTGCCCCCGGTGATCCACATCGCCGGGACCAATGGCAAGGGATCGACCCAGGCCATGATCCGCGCGGGGCTGGAGGCGTCGGGCAAAAGCGTGCACGCCTATACCTCGCCGCATCTGGCACGGTTCCACGAACGCATCCGGCTGGCGGGGGAGTTGATCTCGGAACCCGCCCTGACCGCGCTTCTGGACGAATGCGTGACGGCGAACGGGCCGGACGCGATCACCTTCTTCGAGATCACGACCGCCGCCGCCCTGCTCGCCTTTTCCCGCACGCCTGCAGACTACGTCCTGCTGGAGGTCGGCCTTGGCGGCAGACTGGACGCGACGAACGTGGTGGACCCGATCCTGTCGATCATCACCCCGGTTTCCATCGACCATCAGCAATACCTGGGCGAGACGCTGGCCGAAATCGCGGGCGAAAAGGCTGGGATCGTCAAGCGCCGCGTCCCCGTCGTCATCGGCCCGCAGCAACCCGACGCACTTGACGTGATCGAGGCCGCCGCCGCCCGCCTCGGCGCCCCCGTCATCGCCCACGGCCAGCACTGGCACGCATGGGAGGAACGCGGGCGGATGGTGTTTCAGGACGAAACCGGCCTGCTGGATCTGCCGCTTCCGAATCTGCCCGGCCCGCACCAGATCCAGAACGCGGGCGCGGCGATCGCGGCCCTGCGCCACCTCGGCACGGGCGATCCCGAATCTGCGATCACGCGCGCGGAATGGCCCGCCCGGATGCAGCGTCTGCGCCGTGGCCCGCTCGTTGATGCCGCACCGCAATCGGAACTTTGGCTGGACGGAGGTCACAACCCGGCAGGGGGCGAGGCGATCGCCGCCACGCTGGCACGGATGCCGCAGCGCCCGACGCATCTGATCTGCGGCATGCTGAACACCAAGGATATCGGCGGCTATCTCCGCCCGCTCGCCGGAATCGCGACCGGCCTGACCGCCGTGTCGATCCCCGGCGAATCCGCGACCCTTCCGGCCGAGGATACCCGCGACGCCGCGCTTGCCGTAAGAATCGCCGCGACCACCGCGCCGACCGTGGCCGATGCGCTGGCGGCGATCGTCGCGCAGGAACCGCAGGCGCGGGTGCTGATCTGCGGCTCGCTCTACCTTGCCGGGGCGATCCTGCGCGAAAACGGTTAGAGTTTGCTGTCGGCGATGCGAAGCTGGCGCGCGCGGGTCAGGATCGCATCCTCGATCGCGCGCGTGGTTTCCGCCGAGGCCGGGCTGCCGCCGCTGGTCTGCAGCGCCACGCGCAGCGAGCGTGCATCCAGCGCCGGATCCTGCACATAGACCGTGGCGCGATATGCGCGACCGCCGCCGGGCGGGGTGCCATATCCCGTCACGATCACGCCCGAGAACGGATCGACCGATTCCACCGGCAGGAAGTCCAGCACGTCCAGCGAGGCGTTCCAGATATACTTGTTCACCGCGATCCGCGTGTTCGGATCGTCGCTTTCGCGGAACAGGGACCAGATCGCCTCGCGGTTCGCGCTGGGCAGATCTTCGGTATCGCTGCTATAGGGCCGCGCAGCCTCTTGATTGGCGCGCTGCTGGTCGGCGGCTTCGCGGCCACCGCAGGCGGCCAGAAGAATGACGATCCCGCCAGTAAAACCAGCGCGCACGAGGCGTTGAAAGGTCATGCGTTCCCCACTCCTTCTGTTCCTTGGCTGTCTATCGCGCCGGGGTGGGCCAAACAAGGGCTTTCACCCATGCATTCCCGCCCTGCGCGCCGCGCATGACTGTGGCATCATTGCACCAATGCGAATGACTCTGATTTCCGCGCGCTCGTTCGGATTGCTTTATGAGGCGGGCGGGTGGAAAAAAACATCAGTCTCAATTCGGGCGCTTGTCCGAGATGGGCCGACCTTTTTAGGTACAACGAGGGAAACAATGAAAAAGATTCTTCTTGCGACGTCGATCCTCGCAGCAACCACCGGCTACGCCGCTGCAGAAGTTGCTCTGACCGGTGACGCCCGTATGGGTGTCGTCTATGATGGCAACGACGTTCAGTTCTCCAGCCGCGCTCGCGTCCGTTTCAACCTGTCGGGCCAAACCGACACGGGTCTGGAATTCGGCGCAACCTTCCGCGCTGACCACGCTGGCGGTTCGGCTGGTGGTTCGTGGAACGGCCGTTCGTCGGACAAGCTGGGCAACGTCTGGATCTCGGGCGCGTTCGGCAAGCTGGCGATGGGCGACGTGAACTCGGCTGCTGAAGAAGCCTTCGGCGACCTGTCGGCTGTCGGCTACACCGGCCTCGCAGACTTCACCGACATCACCTACATCGTCGGCGACGAAGGTCCGGAGCGTGAGCAAGGCCCGGGCGCCCTGTACTCGTACTCGACCGGCGCGTTTGAATTCCACCTCGGCCTGTCGGACGGCAACCTGCCGTCGGAATACACGGGTAACGTCGGCGTCGAAGACGGTGCAGACCGTGACGTCGTGTACTCGGTCGCTGCTGCCTACAACGCTGACACCTTCAAAGTCGGCATCGGCTACATCGACGCTGGCGACAACGACGTCAACGCATACGGCGGCAGCCAGCTGACCGTCTACGGTTCGACGGACGTTTCCGGTTTCGGCCTGAAAGCGTTCTACTCGGACTACGACGACTACGCTGCTGACAACTGGTTCGGCGACATCAACGACACCGAAAGCGCTCTGCTCGCTGGTGCCGAACTGGACAAATCCTATGGTCTGTCCGTCGACTACGATTTTGGTGCGACCACCGTCACGGGCTTCGCTCGTCGTGACGAAGTCACCCGTCCGGCAGCTTCGGTTCTGGCAACCGACTACGACAGCTTCGGTATCGGCGCGAAATACGACCTCGGCGGCGGCGCTTCGTTCAACGCTGGCCTGGTCAACACCGACCACATCGGCGACGGCGAAACCATCGCAGACGTCGGCGTGAAACTGTCGTTCTGATCCTTTCAGAAACGTTTCGGGGAAAGAGCGGGCAATCGCCCGCTCTTTTCTTTTGTGCCGCCTTCATGCCATCTACCCGGAAAACGGAGGCTGACATGCTGGACGACATCACCCGCCGCATCCACGATGCCGAACGCGCCGCAAACCGGGCCGAGGGGTCGGTCAGGCTCATCGCCGTGTCCAAGGTCCAGCCCGACGACCGTGTGCGCGAGGTACTGGAACAGGGCCACCGCATCTTCGGCGAAAACTATGTGCAAGAGGCGCAGGGCAAATGGCCCGCCTTCCGCGGAGACTTTCCAGGCGCGAAGGTCCACATGATCGGCCCGCTGCAGACCAACAAGGCCAAGCCCGCGATGCAGCTTTTCGACGCGATCCACACGCTGGACCGCCCCAGCCTTGCAAACCGCCTCGCCCGTCTGGCGCAGGAGGAAGGCCGCTGCCCCGACCTGTTCGTGCAGGTGAACACCGGAAGCGAGCCGCAGAAGGCCGGCATACTGCCGCCCGATGCCGATGCTTTCATCGCCGATGCGCGCGCGCTGGACCTGCCCGTCATCGGTCTGATGTGCATCCCGCCCGACGCCGAAGATCCTGCCCCGCATTTCGAAATGCTGGCGCGGATCGCGAAACGCAACGGGCTGGCCAACCTGTCGATGGGGATGAGCAGCGATTTCGAGACCGCCATCACCCATGGCGCGACCCATATCCGCGTCGGCAGCGCCCTGTTCGGCGCAAGGGTCTACTGAATCAGCAACCGCTCGCCCCTGCGAATGCGCGAGGCGATCCAGAACAGATCCCGCGGCGCAAAGGCCACGCATCCCGCCGTCGGATACCCCCGCCGCCGCCATGAATGCACGAAGATGGCCGACCCTCGCCCCGGCACCGCAGGCAGATTCCAATCCACCACCAGCACCAGATCGTAAAGCGGATCGGCCCGCCGCAGCGCCTCGTGCGAGAACGTATGCGGCGCACGGACAGGCAGGTTGTAGGCGGCATCGCCGGGGTCGTCCGACCAAAGATCGCGCGGCCCGATCGGCTGCGCCCAATCCGGCAGACCCGTGACGCGGTCGGGCCGATACAGCATCCCGACGATCCGGTGCACCCCGCGCGGCGAGGCCATGTCGCCCTCGCGCTTGTCATCCGTGACGCCTCCGCGTCCGATGGTGCAGGGGAAGCGGCGGCCCTTGAACAGCGCCCCCATGGGCGTGATGCGGATCAACTGCGCGACCGGAACAAAGCTGCGCCCCACCGCGTCGCCGCAGGCGCGACCCAGATCACAGCAGATGGCCCGACTTCGCAGCCTTGGTCGCCAGATAGCCCGCGTTCTGCGGGGTCAGGCCGACCTTCAGCGGCACACGTTCGGCCACGGCGACGCCATGCGCCTCCATCATCCGCAGCTTGTTTGGGTTGTTTGTCAGCAGCCGAACGGCGGAAAAGCCCATCTGGCGCAGCAGCCCCGCACCGATGCGGAAATCGCGCTCGTCATCCTCGAATCCGAGGCGATGGTTCGCCTCGACCGTGTCGAACCCCTGATCCTGAAGCGAATAGGCGCGCATCTTGTTGGCAAGCCCGATGCCCCGCCCCTCCTGGTTCAGATACAGCAGCACGCCCGCGCCATCGGCCCCCATCTGCGCCAGTGCGGCGCGAAGCTGTGGGCCGCAGTCGCATTTCAGGCTGCCCAGCACGTCGCCGGTGAAACAGGCCGAATGCAGCCGCGCCAGCACGGGCTGCGAACGGTCGGGGCGGCCGATCTCGATGGCGTAATGTTCGACCCCGCCATCGTCAGGGCGGAAGACATGGACGCGCCCGGCATCGGAGGCGACCATCGGCAGACGCGCCGACACGACCGGATGCAACTGCGTTTCGGCCCGAAGTTCCGCCGCCGCCTCGGCCACCGGGATCGCGGTCAGGTCCGCCACCGCCCCCCCGGCGATGGGAACCACCACCGCCGCCGGCAGAAGCTGCGCCGATTTCGCCAGCGCCACCGCCGCACGGTGCAGATCGACCGCCCCGCCGCGCAGGCTGGTGAACGGCCCCTTGAGCGGCATCGCCAGATCGTCGGCGGGATCGGCCATCGCGTTCAGCCACGGCAGGCCCACATCCTCGGGCACCGCGATCCGGGCGATGTCGCCGTCATAGACGCGGGCCTTCAGCGTTGCCGCCCGCCGCGCCGTCAGCACCAGCTCCGGCTGGCCCAGCGCACGCAGTTCGGCCAGCCGCTGCGGGGTCAGCGCCTCCACCGCGACGACCAGCGCCGAAAAGCCGTCGATCAGCACCACCGGCACCCCCATCCGCAGATCGCTTCGGGCGCGGGACAGGCGTTCCACAAGGGTCAGGGCAAGCGGCATGGCGTCTCCTTCCATCCGTGCAAGATGTAGGGCGCGATGCAGGAAATTGAAACATATCACTTCTGCGCGACACGTCCGCGTGAGGTTCCTGTCGCATTCCTTGCCGCCGCCGCGATCCGTCCGCATCTGCCCTCAAGTTTCAAGGAGATTTCCCGATGGCGGCTTTGAAGAAGATCCTTCTTGTCGATGACGACGACGACCTGCGCGAGGCGCTGAGCGAGCAACTGGTGATGACCGAGGATTTCGACGTGTTCGAATCCGGCACCGGCGCCGACGGGATGGAGAAGGCAAAGGCGGGCCATTACGATCTGGTGATCCTGGATGTCGGCCTGCCCGACACCGACGGGCGCGAGCTGTGCCGCCGGATGCGCAAGGCGGGCGTGAAATCCCCGATCCTGATGCTGACCGGGCATGACAGCGACGCCGACACGATCCTCGGCCTCGACAGCGGCGCGAACGACTATGTGACGAAGCCGTTCAAGTTCCCGGTGCTGCTGGCCCGCATTCGCGCCCAGCTTCGCACGCATGAACAATCCGAGGATGCGATCTTCCAGCTCGGGCCGTATTCGTTCCGCCCTGCCCAGAAGGTGCTGGTGGACGACAAGGACAAGAAGATCCGCCTGACGGAAAAGGAAACCAACATCCTCAAGTTCCTCTATCGCGCAACCACTGGCGTCGTGCCGCGCGACGTGTTGCTCCACGAGGTCTGGGGCTATAACGCGGGCGTCACGACCCACACGCTGGAGACGCATATCTACCGCCTTCGCCAGAAGATCGAGCCGGACCCCTCGAACGCGCGGCTATTGGTGACAGAAAGCGGCGGTTATCGGCTTGTTGCGTGACGCGCCCCCCTTGTCGCACAAAACTTTCATCATACCTACACAATCGCAGGGCATAGCTGCCCCTTGAAGGTTCCCCTTGTCGCGTCGGGGTCATGGCGCGGCACTCCCTGTTGGACTTGGCCGGGCCTCGTGCCCGGCTTTTTTTTGTGCCATGACGTCCCCCAAAGCAGGAGAGACGCATGCCCTTCACCCTTGCCACATGGAACATCAACTCGGTCCGCCTGCGCGAGCCGCTGGTCCTGCGCCTGCTGGCCGAGGAACTGCCGGACGTGCTGTGCCTGCAGGAATGCAAAAGCCCGGTGGACAAGATCCCGCTGACCCAGTTTCAGGCGCTCGGCTATAACTGGATCGTGGCGCGGGGGCAAAAGGGCTATAACGGCGTTGCGATCCTGTCGCGCTTGCCGCTGGTGGATGCCGGGGACCGCGATTTCGCCACGCTGGGCCATGCCCGCCACGTTGCGGCCACGCTGGAGAACGGCGTGACGATCCACAACTTCTATGTCCCTGCGGGCGGCGACATCCCGGACCGCGAACAGAACGTCAAATTCGGCCAGAAGCTCGACTACCTGACCGAGATGCGGGACTGGGCGCATGAGCTGTCGCCCACGAAATCCATCCTCGTGGGCGATCTGAACATCGCCCCGCGCGAGGATGACGTCTGGAGCCACAAGCAGCTTCTGAAGATCGTCAGCCATACGCCGATCGAGGTCGAACATCTGGCCGCCGCGCAGGACGCGGGCGCTTGGGTGGACATCACGCGGCAGGACATCCCCACGGGGCAGCTTTACAGCTGGTGGTCCTATCGCGCCGCCGATTGGAACGCTGCCGACAAGGGCCGCCGTCTGGATCATATCTGGGCCACGCGCGACATCGCCAATGCGGGCCATTCCAGCCGCATCCTGCGGGTTGCGCGCGGGTGGGAGCAGCCGTCCGACCACGTTCCGGTATTTGCAACCTTCGACCTTTGATCCCATATAGGCGGCGACGCATCACGGAGGCATGAATGTTCGGTCTTGGCGAAACCCCCACGGCACCCACCGACCTGATCAAGGACACGACCGAGGCGAGCTTCATGGCCGACGTCGTCGAGGCGAGCCGCGAGGTTCCGGTCATCGTCGATTTCTGGGCACCCTGGTGCGGCCCGTGCAAGACGCTCGGCCCTGCGCTGGAGGCTGCGGTGACCGCCGCCAAGGGCCGGGTCAAGATGGTGAAGGTCGATGTGGACCAGAACCAGCGCATCGCGGCGCAGCTTCGGGTGCAGTCGATCCCGACCGTCTATGCCTTCTGGCAGGGTCAACCCGTCGATGCCTTCCAGGGCGCGCTGCCCCCGTCCGAGATCAAGGAATTCGTGGACCGCGTCGCCGCCGTCGCCGGGGATGGCGGTCTGGGCGAGGCGCTGGAGGCTGCCGAGGCGATGCTGGCCGAAGGCGCGGTGACCGACGCCGCCGAAACCTTCGCCGCCATTCTGGGCGAGGAGCCGGAGAACGCCGCCGCCTATGCCGGGCTGATCCGCTGCCAGATCGCGGTCGGCGATCTGGATCAGGCGCAGGTGCTGGCCGACAATGCCCCCGCCAAGATCGCATCCGCCAAAGAGATCGAGGGTGCGAAGGCTCAGATCGCCCTTGCCCGCCAGGCCGCGAATGCCGGGCCGGAAACCGAACTGCGCGCCGCGGTGAATGCGAACCCCGCCGACCATCAGGCCCGTTTCGATCTGGCGCAGGCGCTGCACGCGTCTGGAAAGGTGGATGAGGCCGTGGACGAACTTCTGGAACTGTTCCGCCGCGACCGCGAGTGGAATGACGGGGCCGCCCGCACCCAGCTGCTGACCATTTTCGACGCGCTCAAACCGCAGGATCCGGTGGTGCTTAAAGGTCGCCGCCGCCTGTCGTCGATGATCTTCGCATAAAGGGTTTCCCCCTTGGCAGGTCGGCCTAGTTCCCTCGGCATGATGAACGCCGCCGACCTGCCGGATACGATCCCGCTGTTCCCGCTTCCGGGGGCGCTGCTTCTGCCGCGCGCCCGCCTGCCGCTGCATATATTCGAGCCGCGATACCTCCAGATGCTGGAGGATATGATGAAGACGCCGCACCGTCTGGTCGGCATGGTGCAGCCGCGCGAGGTTCCGGGCGGCGGAGACAAGAAGCTGCATTCGATCGGTTGCGCCGGCCGTCTGACCGGGTTTTCGGAAACCGAGGACGGGCGCTACATGATAACGCTGTCGGGCATCTCGCGGTTCCGGCTGGTGGGAGAGGCGTCGGGCTTCAGCCCCTATCTGCGCGGCGTGGTGGACTGGCAGGCATTCTCGCGCGATCTGGGCAGCGCCGAGGGCGACAGCCATTTCGACCGCGAGGCGTTCATGGCCTTGCTTCAGCGCTATTTTCAGGCGATGGGACTTTCGACCGACTGGGGAAGTCTGAGCGAGGCGGATGAGGAACTGCTCATCAACTCGCTGTCGATGCTGTGCCCCTTCGCCCCCGAGGACAAGCAGGCGCTGCTGGAGGCACCCTCGCTTGAGACCCGGCGCGAAACCTTGGTCACGCTGATCGAATTCGCCCTGCGCGGCGGCACGGATGGAGAATTGATGCAATGAGCGAGACCCGCTTCGACCGCCGGATGCTGGAGGCCTTGGTCTGCCCCGTCACGCAGGGCCCGCTGTCCTATGACGCGGACGCGCAGGAACTGGTGTCGAAAGCCGGCGGGCTGGCCTTCCCGATCCGCGACGGCATTCCGGTCATGCTGGTCTCCGAAGCGCGCGAGATTTAAGGCAGCCGCCCGCGCAGCAGGGCCGGAAGTTCTCCCGAAAGCCCCGCCGCCTGCCGGATGAACCCGCGCCGCAGCCCCGGCAGCGCATTCACCGCGCCAAGGCCCAGATCGCGCCCAAGCCGCAGTATAGGGTTGTCGTTGGAAAACAGACGGTTCATCCCGTCCATGCCCAGCGCCATCGCGGTGGAATCGAACCGGCGCCATTGCTGATACCGTTCCAGCACCGACAGCGCGCCGATATCCTCGCCGCGCCGATGGGCATCCACCAGCACCTCGGCCAACGCGGCCACGTCGCGCAGCCCAAGGTTCAACCCCTGCCCCGCCAGCGGATGCACCCCATGCGCCGCATCCCCCACCAGCGCGACGCGCGGGGCGACGAACCGATCCGCCAGCGACAGCGACAGCGGATAGGTGAAGCGTTCTCCCGCCAGTTCGATCCGGCCAAGGAAGTCGCCGAAACGTGGATGCAGCGCGGCAAGGAATTCGTCGTCCGGCAGCGCGGCGATGGCGCGGGCATTGGCCTCCCTCTCGCTCCAGACGATGGAACTGCGGTTGCCCAGCAGCGGCAGGATCGCCAGAGGGCCGGAAGGCAGGAACAGCTGGTGGGCGACACCGTCATGCGGGCGCTCGTGCGAAACGGCCGTCACCAGCGCCGTCTGGCCATATCCCCAGCCGATGCGCCGGATGCCCGCCCGTTCGGCGGTGCCGCTGGCCCGCCCATCGCAGCCAACGACCAGCGCCGCATGCAGCACGCGACCCGAGGCCAGCGTGACCTCGCCTCCGCCCTGCGCCACGACCGTATCGCGCACCCGTTCGATCCCCGCCATCTGCGCGACGAAGCCTGCGTAAAGGTGGCGATCCTCGACCATGAAGCCCATCGGGCCTTCCTCGATCTCGGCATGATCGAAGGTCAGGAAGAACGGCGCGGCACCCTGCCCCGCCCGCCCGTCGCTGGCCTTGATCTTCAGGATCGGCTGCGCCTCCAGCCCGTCCCACACCCCGATGGCCGACAGCAATCGGCGCGAGGCGATGGCCAGCGAATAGGCGCGACCGTCGAAGCCGACCCCGGCACGATCCGGCGCGGGGCGCGGATCGACCACCGTGACGCGGAACCCCGATTTCGCCAGTGCCAGCGCCAAGGCGGGACCGTTCAGCCCGCCGCCCACGATGATGATATCCTGCGTCATGCCGCCAGTTATGCCCGCTTGCGCAGGATTGTCCATGCACCTAGCCTTTCGCGAAACGGAGGCGCGGATGGACTGGTTCAAACAAACGGCAGGCGATCTGGGTCGGGCCATCGCGCGCGGCAAGGTGCATCCGGTCGAGTTGACCGAAGCCTTTCTGGAGGCGGCGGCGGGACAGGACCGCATCTATGCCCGCCTGACCCATGAACGCGCGCGGGACGAGGCGATGGCCGCCGCCAGCCGCGCCAAGGCCGACCGCCGCCTTGGTCCGCTCGACGGCGTGCCGATCAGCTGGAAGGACCTGTTCGACACAGCGGGCATCGCGACCGAGGCCGGGTCCGCCTTGCTGTCGGGCCGTATCCCCACCGCCGATGCCGAGGTGCTGGAGGTAGCGACGGCGGGCGGCCTCGTCTGCCTTGGAAAGACGCATATGAGCGAGCTGGCCTTTTCCGGCCTTGGGCTGAACCCCGTGACGGCCACGCCGCCGAACGTGAACGATCCCGCTGCCGTGGCGGGCGGCTCCTCCTCGGGGGCGGCGGCGTCGGTGGCCTTCGGGCTGGCCCCGGCGGCGGTCGGCTCGGACACGGGCGGCTCGGTCCGGCTTCCGGCGGCGTGGAACGATCTGGTGGGGCTGAAGACCACTTGGGGGCGGCTATCGCTGCGCGGGGTCGTGCCTTTGTGCGAGACGCTGGACAGCGTCGGCCCCCTGACCCGCAACGTCGTGGATGCCGCCCTGATGCTGGCCGCGCTGGAAGGCGGCACCCCGCCCGACCTGATCGGCGCATCGCTGGACGGCGTGCGGCTGGCGGTGCTGGACACGCTGGCGATGGAGGATCTGCGCGACGCCCCCGCCCGCGCCTTTGCCGAAACGATCACGAAGCTGGAAACCGCCGGCGCGCGGATCGAGACCATCCGCTTCGAGCCGGTGCGCGAGGCGACGATCCTCTCCGCCGCGCTTTATACTGCCGAGGCCTATGCCATCTGGGGCGGCCATATCCGCGAAAACCCGCGCGCGATGTTCGCCCCCATCCGCGAACGGTTCGAGGCGGGCGCGAATGTGCTGGCCTATGACTATATCGCGCATTGGCGGCGGCTGCGCGAGATCCGCGCCGAATGGGCCGCGCTGACCGCCGCCTTCGACGCGGTGATCCTGCCGACCTCGGCCATCCTGCCGCCCGATGCCGAACGACTGCTGCGGGACGGCGATTATTATGTGTCCGAAAACCTGCTGGCGCTGCGCAACACCCGGATCGGCAACCTGATGGACGGCTGTTCGCTGACGCTGCCGACGGGACATCCCTCCTGCGGGATCATGTTCTTGGCCCCCCGCATGGCCGAGGAACGGCTGCTGCGCCTTGGCCACGCCGCCGAACGGGCGCTGTAGGGCCACACCCCATCCCAAAGGCGCGAGCGGGGCGGGGTTATTCTGGACCGCGCGCCAAGTTGCGGCTACATTGCCGAAAAACGGGGCGATACGACCCCGGCAAGAGGCAGTCGATGCAGTTTCCAGACAGGTTTTCGAACCTTCCCGATTACGCATTCCCGCGTCTGCGGGCTTTGCTCGATCCGCTCCCGGCGGGCGGCACCCCTGTTCACATGACGATCGGGGAGCCGAAACACCCCATGCCCCCCTTCGTGGCCGAGGTGCTGGCGGAGAATATCGGCGGGTTTGGAATCTATCCGGCCAATGACGGAACGCCGGGGCTGCTCGACGCGATCTCTGGCTGGCTTGGACGGCGTTACGGCGCGGATGTGGGCACGAACCGGATCATGGCGCTGAACGGCACGCGCGAGGGGCTGTTCAACGCCGCGCTTGCCTTGTCGCCGGAACAGAAGAACGGCAAGCGCCCGGCGATCCTGATGCCGAACCCCTTCTATCAGGTCTATGCGCTGGCCGCGCTCGCGACGGGGGCGGAGCCGATCTATGTCCCCGCCACGGCGGAAACCGGCTTCCTGCCAGATTACGCAGCTTTGCCCGCCGATCTGCTGGACCGCGTGACCATCGCCTATGTCTGCTCGCCCGCGAACCCGCAGGGGGCGGTCGCCTCGCGCGAATACCTCACGTCGCTGCTGGCACTGGCGGAGAAGCACGATTTCCGCGTCTTTGCCGACGAATGCTATTCCGAGATCTGGCAGACCCGCGCGCCCACCGGCGCGCTGGAGATCGACGCCGATCCCGAGCGGGTCTTCGTGTTCCACTCGCTGTCCAAACGGTCCAACCTGCCGGGGCTGCGGTCCGGCTTCGTCGCGGGCGGTCCCGAGGGCATGGCCCGCATCCGCAAGCTGCGCGCCTTTGCCGGTGCGCCTTTGCCGCAGCCGATTCAGGCCGTCTCCGAACGCGCGTGGCGGGACGAGGAGCATGTGGACGTCTCGCGCGCGATGTATCAGGCGAAATTTGCGATGGCGGACAAGGTTTTCGCAAGCATGCAGGGTTACAAGACGCCGGAGGGGGGATTCTTCCTCTGGCTCCCGGTCGAGGATGGCGAGAAGGCCGCAGTCAAACTGTGGACCGAAACCGGCATCCGCGTGCTGCCCGGCGCTTATCTGAGCCGCGACGTGGGGGGCATGAACCCCGGCGCGAATTACATTCGGGTGGCCCTGGTCGCCCCGATCGAAGACTTGCAGCCGGGGCTCGTCACGCTCCGCGACTGCCTATACGGGTGAGGTCAGATGGCGTCCTATAACGCAAGGCAGCGCGATCCGCTTCTGGACCAGAACGTGCAGGAAATGCTTCAGCGTCGGGGGCGAGAGCTTCTGGGCGTAGGCCTGCTGCTGCTGGCCTTCCTGTTCTTTCTGATGCTGGCCTCCTACAGCCCGACCGATCCGGGCTGGATGGTGTCTACGGATGAACCCGCGCAAAACACGCTGGGCCGGTTCGGCGCTGCGGTCGCATCGACCCTGATCGTGATCGTGGGCAAGGGCGCATGGGCGATCCCGCTGGTGCTGCTGGGATGGGGCGTGCGCTTCGTTCTGCACCGGGGCGAGGATCGTGCACCGGGCCGCGTCGTCTTTGCCGTGATCGCGGTGGCGGTCGCGTCGGTCTTTGCCGCGACCCATGCGCCGGATGCCGATTGGGGCCATGCCTTCGGCCTTGGCGGGCTGTTCGGCGATACCGTCCTTGGAGCGCTTCTGGGCGCGACACCCTTCGGCGCAGCGGCGGGGCTGAAGCTTCTGTCGTTGGTGACGGGCGCGCTGATGCTGGCGATGATGCTGTTCGTGACGGGCTTCGATCTGTGGGAGATCCGCGCCATCGCGCATTTCCTGCTGGTCGGCCTCATCATGACCTATACCACGCTGCTGTCGCTGGCCGGGCGTTCGGCCACGGGGGCCGCGCAGATGGCCGTCCAGATGCAGCAGAAGCGGGCCGAAAAGACCCGCGCCCGCGCCGAATCCGCCGATTGGGACGACGAGGTGATCGAAAGCCCCCGCCTGCCCTCGCTGGGGGCCGCCGCACGCGGGATGATGGAGCGGTTCACGGCCAAGCCCGAACCCGAGGAGCCGGTATCGCGCGTCGTGCAGGCCGCCCGCGCGGCGCAGGCCCGCCATGCCGAGCAACGCGCCGACTGGGGCCGCCCCGACGCGCTGGGCGCCGCAAACCTGCGGGCCGAAGTGCGGCGCGAGGAAGCGCCGAGGTCGCTGCTGGCCCGAGGTGCGCAGATGGTCCGCCGCGTCGTCGATCCCGAACTGGTCGAACCCGAACCGCGCGATGCCGACAACCCCTCCGAGGACCGCATCCGCGCCCGCATCGGCGAGGTCATCCGCACGCGTGCGCATCAGCCCGTCAGCCCGGTCACGGCGGCGGTGCAGCGGCGCGAGCCGTCGCTGGTCGCGCGCAAGGGCAAGGCCCCCCCGCTGGTGGCCGACACCCGCCGCGCCCCGGTCGAGCTTCCTCCCGAACCGCCGATGATCGCCGGTGCCGCCCCGGTCCGTTCCGGCAACATTCCGCGCCTGCCTCCTGCGCTGGAGCCGGAGACGACCGCGACGCAGCGCCTGATGATCGAGGAACCCGAGGTCGAGATCGACGACGATGCCTATTGGGCCGATCAGATCGCCGAAGCCGAGGAGGACTGGCCGGACGAGCAGCTTGACGCTGCCCCCATCGCCCCCCCTGCCCCGCCGAAAGCCGCCCCGGTCCGCCGCCGGTTCGAGGAAATCCAGGTCGAATACGAACTGCCGCCGCTGTCGCTGCTGCAGAACCCCGACGGCATCAAGCGCAATCCCCTGTCTGTCGAAACGCTGGAGGAGAACGCGCGGCTGCTGGAATCGGTGCTGGACGACTACGGCGTCAAGGGCGAGATCGTCTCGGTCCGCCCCGGCCCGGTCGTGACCATGTATGAACTGGAACCCGCGCCGGGCCTGAAGGCCAGCCGTGTGATCGGTCTGGCGGACGACATCGCCCGGTCGATGTCGGCGCTGTCGGCGCGCGTGTCCACCGTTCCGGGCCGCACGGTCATCGGCATCGAACTGCCGAACGCGAACCGCGAAAAGGTGGTGCTGCGAGAGATCCTCGACGCTGCCGATTTCGGGGCCGAGGCGATGCGCCTGCCGCTGGCGCTGGGCAAGGATATCGGCGGCGATCCGATCGTCGCGAACCTTGCCAAGATGCCCCACCTGCTGATCGCAGGGACCACGGGTTCGGGAAAATCGGTGGCGATCAACACGATGATCCTGTCGCTGCTCTATAAGCTGACGCCCGAGGAATGCCGCCTCATCATGATCGACCCGAAAATGCTGGAACTCAGCGTCTATGACGGCATCCCGCACCTTTTGTCCCCCGTCGTGACCGACCCCAAGAAAGCCGTCGTCGCCCTGAAATGGGTCGTGGCCGAGATGGAGGAACGGTATCGCAAGATGTCCAAGATGGGCGTGCGGAACATCGAAGGCTATAACGGCCGCGTCCGTGAGGCGCTGGCCAAGGGCGAGATGTTCAAGCGCACCTTCCAGACCGGCTTCGACGAGGATACGGGCGAACCGGTGTTCGAAACCGAAGAGTTCCAGCCCGTCGCGATCCCCTTCATCGTGGTGATCGTGGACGAGATGGCCGACCTGATGATGGTCGCGGGCAAGGAAATCGAGGCCTGCATCCAGCGTCTGGCGCAGATGGCGCGGGCGAGCGGAATCCACCTCATCATGGCGACGCAGCGTCCTTCGGTCGATGTCATCACCGGCACGATCAAGGCGAACTTCCCCACCCGGATCAGCTTCCAGGTCACGTCCAAGATCGACAGCCGCACGATCCTTGGCGAACAGGGGGCCGAGCAGCTTCTGGGCATGGGCGACATGCTCTACATGGCGGGCGGCGCGAAGATCACCCGGATCCACGGCCCGTTCGTCTCGGACGAGGAGGTCGAGGAGATCGTCAACCACCTCAAGAGCTTCGGCCCGCCCGCCTATATGTCCGGCGTGGTCGAAGGCCCGGAGGACGAGGTCGCGGGCGATATCGACGCCGTGCTTGGACTTGGCGGCAATACCGACGGCGAGGATTCGCTTTACGATCAGGCCGTGGCGGTCGTCGCCAAGGATCGCAAATGCTCCACCTCCTACATCCAGCGCAAGCTTGGCATCGGCTATAACAAGGCCGCCAAGCTGGTCGAGCAGATGGAGGAACAGGGCGTCGTCACGGCGGCGAACCATGTCGGCAAACGCGAAATACTTCTGCCGGAACAGTGACTGGAACGGAGGCGAGGCGCACCCTAGATTGGGCAGCATGAAAACGCTTCGCATCCTTCTGGCGCCGGTCGCCCTCGCTCTCTCGGTCCTGCCCGCAGCGGCCGAGAGGCTCCCCCTTTCCGAAATCTCGCGCTATCTGAACTCGCTGACCACGGCGCAGTCGGATTTCACGCAGGTGAACCCCGATGGCTCGATCTCCACCGGGACGGTGATGATCCAGCGTCCGGGCCGCGTGCGGTTCGAATATGCCCAGCCCGACCGCACGGTGGTCATGGCGGGCGGTGGTCAGGTTGCGATCTTCGATGCGAAATCGAACCAGCCGCCGGAACAGTATCCGCTGTCGCGCACGCCTCTGAACCTGATCCTTGCGCAGAATGTGGACCTGTCGCGTGCGCGCATGGTGACCGGGCATTCCGAGGTGGAAAACTCCACCCGCGTGACGGCGCAGGACCCCGAACATCCCGAATACGGCACGATCGAGATGGTCTTCACCGCCGCCCCGACCGAGCTGCGGCAGTGGATCATTACCGACGATACCGGCGCGCAGACCACGGTGATCCTGGGCGAGATGCAGAAGGGAGGCAGCTTCCGCCCCTCCCTCTTCTCGATCACGCAGGAAATGAACCGCCGCCGTTAACGCCGGCAGGAGGCCAGCTGCACGCGGTAGCGTTCCGCGCGATCGCCCACGCGGCTGGCCACCGCCACGAGCCAGGGCTTGGCGGTATAGCTGGCTCGCGCGAACCCGGCGCGCCCCTCGTGATAGGCAAGATACTGGTTCCGTGCGTCGGCCTTGGACACGCCCAGCCGCTGAGACGTCTCGTTCATGTACCAGCCCATGAAATCGGTCGCGTCCTGTATCCGGTCCCGCTGCGCGCGGCCCCGGCCTTCCTTTTCCTTGTATTCTTCCCAAGTGCCGTCCAGCGCCTGACTGTAGCCATAGGCCGTGGACTGCCGCCCCATCGGGATCACGCCCAGCACGAACTGGTGCGGGGTGCGGGCATTGCCGACGAATTTCGATTCCTGATGGATCGTCGCCATCTGGACGTGGACGGGAACGCCCCATTTGCGCTCCGTCGCCTTCATTGCGCGGAAGTATTTCGGGCGCTCAGCGACGATGCTGCACGCATTCTCCAGATCGCGGGGCGCCGAGAAATTGCCGCCGCCGCAGGATGCCAGCACCAGCAGAAGAATCGACGCACGGAGAAACCTGCTCATTTGCCCCTCGCACGTATTTTTTTTGAACCTTAACGGAAAAAAACCGGCGGGGGAACGTATTCGCGATCAGAAATCCGCGATGACGCAAGGGGGGAATCGTGGACTCGCCCCCCGGCTGTCTGTATGGAGGCGCCCGCGAGGGAATGTGATGATCGTCAAGTCGGAAGCCAAATATCATCTGGGACAGGTGCTGCGTCATCGCAAGCATCCGTTCCGCGGCGTGGTCTTCGACGTGGATGCGATCTTTGCCAATACCGAGGAATGGTATGATTCCATCCCCGAGGATGTGCGCCCCGACCGCGACCAGCCCTTCTATCACCTGCTGGCCGAAAACGATCAGAGCTATTACGTCGCCTATGTCTCGGAAGGGAACCTCGTTCCCGACGACACGGGCGAGCCGGTGGATCACCCGGACCTGAGCGACATCTTCGGCGATTTCGAGGACGGGCGTTACCCCGTCCAGTTCCAGCTCAACTAGGCAGGCAGAAGCTCAGCTCGTTGCGCCCTTCGGCCCGGCGATAACGCAGATCGCGCGCAAGGCTGCGGATCAGGAACCAGCCGAAGCCCCCCTGCGGCAGATCGCCGGGGTGCGGGCTGCGCCCCTTGGGCAATCGGCCCGAGGGCATCGGCGCACCGCGATCCGTGACGACGCAGCGCAGCCCCCCCGCCTCGACCCACAGCAGCAGGTCGATCCCGCCGCCCTGTTCGGCATAGGCATGTTCGACGATGTTGTTCAGCACTTCGGCCAGAACGATCTGCGCGGTGTTCCGCTCTGCCTCTGCCAGCCCGGACAGCGCCCCTTCGGCCAGCCCGCGCAGCGCCTCATGGACTGCATGGGGGTTCCCCGGGATGGTCAGGCGCGTTTCGGTCGTCATCGCGGCGCTTCCGGGTGGATGGTGAAGACGCTGTCCATGCGGGTCAGGCGGAACACCTTGGCCACGGTGGGCGACAGCGCGGCCAGTTCCAGCTTCCGGGGCGCCAGCAGCTTCATCACCGCCACCACCGCACCCAGCCCGCTGCTGTCCAGAAAGGCGACCCGCGACAGATCCAGCACGACGACCGGGGCGGGATCCCGTATCGCCTCGCGCATGCGGTCTTTGAAATCGATCGCGCTGGCGGCGTCGATCCGATCCTCATGCACGCGGATGACAAGCGCGCCATCCCTGACTTCGGCGGAAAGGTCCATGGCAAACTCCCCTGCTTCGATCCCGACCCTAGCGCGGGGGAGTTGACGATTGGTAACCGCCTTCACCTTGGGCGCGGTCGCGATTATCTTCGGCCCATGGATTACGATACCCTTTCCGCCACGCTCGATTCGCTGTGCCATGGCGAAACCGACACCGTCGCCCTGATGGCGACCATCGCCTGCGAATTGCACCACGCCCATCCGCTGTCGGACTGGACCGGCTTCTATCGCGTGACCGAACCCGAGGTGCTGAAGATCGGCCCCTATCAGGGCGGTCACGGCTGTCTGGTGATCCCCTTCGCGCGCGGGGTCTGCGGGGCGGCGGCGCGCACGGGGCAAGCGCAGGTCGTGCCGGACGTGGACCTGTTCCCCGGCCATATCGCCTGCGCGTCTTCCACCCGGTCGGAACTGGTGCTGCCGGTCTGGAACGGTGCGGGCAAGCTTTTGGGCGTTCTGGATCTGGACAGCAACACCGAGGCCGCCTTCACCGAGGCCGACGCGGATGCGCTGGCTGCGATCATGGCCCGTCTTTTCAAGGACGCGACTTGAGCTTCGTCTATACCCCGCCGGACGAGCCGCTGCGCATCGTCCACCATGACAGCACCATCGTCATCGCGGACAAGCCCGCCGGTCTGCTCTCGGTCCCCGGTCGCGGCGACGACCGCATTGACTGCCTGATCGAGCGCATCCGCGGCATCTTCCCCGAGGTGCTGCTGGTGCATAGGCTGGATCTGGACACCTCGGGCGTGATGGTCTTTGCGCTGACGAAATCGGCGCAGGCGAACCTTGGCCAGCAATTCGAAAAGCGGACGACCAAGAAGGTCTACGCCGCCCGCGTCCACGGCGTCATCGCGGAAAAGGAAGGCCGCGTCGATCTTCCGCTGATCGTGGACTGGCCGAACCGCCCGCGCCAGCATGTGAACCATGAGACCGGCAAGCCCGCCCAGACCGACTGGCGCGTGACCAAGCGCGGAGCAAACGAGACCCGCGTGCGCCTGATGCCGATCACCGGCCGCAGCCACCAGCTTCGTGTGCATATGGCCGAAATGGGGCACCCGATCCTTGGCGATCCGCTTTATGCCACCGGCGAGGCGCTGGACCACCCGCGCCTGATGCTGCATGCGGAATCGCTGCGGATACGCCACCCCGAAACTGGGGTGACGCAGACGTTTTCAGTTCCCGCGCCCTTCTAGGATCTCGCGCACCATCGGGATGACCTGCTCGCCATAGAGGCGGATGCCCTCCATCGACACATCGTGCGGGACCGGACCGCCCGAGTATTTGAGATCGAACCGCGTCAGGTCCAGCGCGCGCGCGGTGGCGGCGATCTTCTTCGCGACCGTCTCGGGGCTGCCCACATACATCGACCCGTGCGCACACTCGCGGTCGAAATCCGCCCGCTGAAGCGGCGGCCAGCCCCGGCTTTTCCCGACGAGCCCGTGCATGATCCGGTAGCCCGCGAAATACTGGTCCCGCGCCAGCTCGTCCGTCGCCGCCACATGGCCGGGGGAATGGACGCCGATGCCGGGCGTGGGTTTCCCGATCTGCTCATAGGCCTGCTTGTACAGGTCCACGAAAGGCCGGAACCGCGCGGGCGCACCGCCGATGATCGCCAGCATCAGCGGCAGATCGTAGCTGGCCGCGCGGATCACCGATTCCGGGCTGCCGCCCACACCGATCCACGTTTTCAGCCGACCGCTCTCGATGGGCGGGAAGACCTGCTGCTGCTTCAGGCCGGGATGGATCGTGCCTTTCCACGTCACCTTCTTCTCGCGCGCCAGAAGTGAGAACAGGTCCAGCTTCTCCTCGAACAGCCGCTCGTAATCCTTGAGGTCGAACCCGAACAGAGGGAAGCTTTCGGTGAACGAGCCGCGCCCGAGGATGACCTCGGCCCGCCCGGCCGAGATGGCATCGACGGTCGAAAACCGCTGGAACACCCGGATCGGATCGTCTGAAGACAGCACCGTCACCGCCGATCCCAGCTTGATCCGGCTGGTCCGCGCCGCGATCGCCGCCAGCACGACCTCGGGAGAGGAGATCGCGAAATCCTCGCGGTGATGCTCGCCTATGCCGATGAAATCGACGCCGACCTGATCGGCCAGCACGCCCTGTTCCACGACGTTGCGGACGACCTGCGCATGGGTCGCGCCGTCCGTCATGTCGCCGAAGGTATCGAGACCCAGTTCAATCATGGGAAAGTCCTTTCCTGTTGCCGGGAAGGTATGGACCATTGCCGCAGCGCACAATCTGCGCCAGCGAAGGGTCATCTGTGCATCTGCGCCGCGCTGGACCCCTGCGGCGCGGCGGTGTATCCAAGCGCAAACCGCTATGAGGCCCGCATGACCTACGCCCCCGCCCAATCAGAACCGAAATGGCAGAAAGCCTGGGACGAGGCCGAGGTCTTCCTTGCAAAGCGCGACGAGACGAAGCCGAAATACTACGTTTTGGAGATGTTCCCCTACCCGTCGGGCCGCATCCATATGGGCCACGTCCGCAACTACACCATGGGCGACGTGGTGGCGCGGTATAAGTCCTCCTGCGGGTTTTCGGTGCTGCATCCGATGGGCTGGGATGCCTTCGGGATGCCGGCGGAAAACGCGGCGATGGAGAAGGGCGGCCATCCCAAGGACTGGACCTACGGCAACATCGCGGTGATGAAGGACCAGATGCGGCCCTTGGGGCTGAGCATCGACTGGACCCGCGAATTCGCCACCTGCGATCCGGAATATTACGGCCAGCAGCAGGCGATGTTCCTCGACATGCTGGACGAGGGGTTGGTCTATCGCAAATCGGCGCAGGTGAACTGGGACCCGGTCGACATGACCGTTCTGGCGAACGAGCAAGTGATCGACGGCAAGGGCTGGCGGTCCGGCGCGGCGGTGGAACGCAAGGAACTGACGCAGTGGTTCTTCCGCATCAGCGACTTTGCCGAGGATCTGCTGCAAGCCCTGGACGGCCTGGACAACTGGCCGGAAAAGGTTCGCCTGATGCAGGCCAATTGGATCGGCCAGTCGCGCGGCCTGCAATTCGCCTTCTCCACCGTCGATGCGCCGGAAGGCTTCGACCGGCTGGAGGTCTATACCACGCGCCCCGACACGCTGATGGGTGCCAGCTTTGCCGCGATCAGCGCCGATCACCCGCTGGCCAAGCATCTGGAGCGTCACGATCCGAAGGTGGCCGAATTCGTCGCCGAATGCCGCAAGCTGGGCACCACCGCCGAGGCGCTGGAAACGGCGGAGAAGCTGGGCATGGACACCGGGATCCGCGTGCGGCACCCGTTCGACACCTCGTGGGAACTGCCGGTCTATATCGCCAACTTCATCCTGATGGATTACGGCACCGGCGCGATCTTCGGCTGCCCCGCGCATGACGCCCGTGATTTCGAATTCGCGCAGAAATACGAACTGCCCATCGACCCCGTGTTCCAGCCACTGGACGAGGGTATTCCGCCCGGCGCCTATACCCCGCTGAAATCCGAGCGCGTCCGCTATATCCGCGGTTTCGCGGGCGAGCCCGAGCAGACCGGCGAAGAGGCCGTCGCTGCCGCCATCGCCTTCTGCGAGAGCCAAGGCGTGGGGCGCGGCGTCACCAATTATCGTCTGCGCGATTGGGGCCTGTCACGCCAACGCTATTGGGGTTGTCCTATCCCGGTCGTCCACTGCCCGTCCTGCGGTGTGGTGCCCGAGTCAAAAGAAAACCTGCCGGTCCGCCTTCCCGACGACGTGACCTTCGATCAACCCGGCAACCCGCTGGACCGTCACCCGACATGGCGCGACACCCCCTGCCCGAAATGCGGCGCAGCGGCCAAGCGCGAGACGGACACGATGGACACCTTTGTGGACTCGTCGTGGTATTTCGCCCGCTTCACCGCCCCGCGTGCGAACACGCCGACGGGGGACGAGACCGATTACTGGATGAACGTCGACCAATACATCGGCGGCATCGAACACGCGATCCTGCACCTTCTGTATTCGCGCTTCTTCTGCCGGGCGATGCACAAGACGGGTCATCTGCCCTCTACCGCGCAGGAGCCGTTCAACGCCCTGTTCACCCAAGGCATGGTCACGCACGAAATCTACCAGACCCGCGACGCCCAGGGCCGCCCGGTCTATCACCTGCCCGAAGACGTAGTAGACGGCCGCACGCTGGACGGCACCCCGGTTGAGGTGATCCCCTCGGCCAAGATGTCGAAGTCGAAGAAGAACGTCGTTGATCCGATGAATATCATCGCGTCCTTTGGCGCGGATACGGCGCGGTGGTTCGTGATGTCGGATTCGCCCCCGGAACGCGACGTGGAATGGACCGCATCGGGGGCCGAGGCCGCGTCGAAATTCCTTGCCCGCGTCTGGCGCATCGCCGACGAGATCACCCGCGACGGCACCCCGGCCAATGACGAGGACAAGGCACTGGCCCGCGCAAGCGCCCGCGCCATCGCCGATGTGACGCAGGGAATCGAGGGCTTCGCCTTCAACAAGGCCGTGGCGAAGCTCTATGAATACGCCAACACCCTGTCGAAATCGAAGGCGGGTGCGGATGCCAAACGCGACGCGATGAAGGTCATGGCGCAGCTTTTGTCGCCGCTGGTCCCGCATCTGGCCGAGGAGGTCTGGCACATGCTGGGCGGTCACGGTCTGGTCGCGCAGGCGGCATGGCCCAAGGCGGACGAGGCGCTGCTGGTGGCCGATACCGTTACGCTGCCGATCCAGATCAACGGCAAGCGCCGCGCGGAAATCAGCGTGCCTGCCGAAATGCCCGCATCCGAGGTTGAAAAGCTGGTGCTGGCCCATGATGATGTGGTCAAATTCCTTGCCGGTCAGCCCATCAAGAAGCTGATCGTCGTGCCGGGACGTATCGTCAATGTCGTCGCCTGATCGCCGCACCTTCCTTTTGCTGCTTGGCCTTGGGGCCTGCGGGTTCACCCCGGCCTATGGGCCGGACGGTCCGGCGTCGGCCTTGCAGGATTCGATCAAACTGGGCGATCCGAACGACAAGAACGGCTTCGACTTCGTCGAACGGATGGAGGAACGGCTGGGCCGGGGCCGCACCCCGCGATACGAGCTGACCTATGCTATCCAGACCGATGTGCAGGGCGTCGGGATCACGCGCGAAAGTTCGATCACCCGCTATAACCTGCTGGGGCGGATCGACTGGGGCGTGAACGATGTCGCAACGGGCCAGCGGGTCACGGGCGGGATCGCGCGGAATTTCACCTCCTATTCCGCAACCGGGTCCACCGTGGCCGGGCTGGCGGCGGAGGAAGACGCCGCTTACCGCCTGATGCGCATTCTGGCCGACCAGATCGTCACCCAGCTGGTCGCCACATCGGGGAACTGGGACAAGTGATCCTGAAAGGGATCGAGGCCACGCGCTATTTTGCGAAACCCGACCCGACCAAGGCCGGGCTGCTGATCTTTGGCGCCGACACGATGCGGGTCGCCCTGCGCCGGCAAGAGGTCATCGCCGCGCTGGTCGGCCCCGAGGGCGAGGCCGAGATGCGCCTGACCCGTCTGCCTGCCGCCGACCTGCGCCGCGATCCTGCCGCGCTGATCGACGGGATGCGGGCGCAGGGCTTCTTCCCCGGCCCGCGCGTGGTCTTTCTTGAAGACGCGACGGACGCCCATGCCCCGGCGGTGACGGCGGCGATGAAGGACTGGCGCCCCGGCGATGCTCAGGTCGTCGTGACGGCGGGCAGCCTGACCGCGAAATCCGCACTGCGAAAGATATTCGAGGCCCACCCCGCCGCCTTCGCCGTCGGCCTTTACGACGACCCGCCCAGCCGCGAGGAGATCGAGGACACCCTGCGCCGCGCGGGCCTGAATGCCGATGCCGCCGCGATGACCGACCTGACGGCGCTGGCGCGCAGCCTCGATCCCGGCGATTTCCGCCAGACGGTGGAAAAGATCGCGCTGTATAAATTCCGCGACCCCACGCCCCTGTCCGTGGACGAGATCGCCGCCCTCGCCCCCGCCAGCATCGAGGCCGAGGTGGACGACATCCTGCACGCCGCCGCCGAACATCGCGCAAACGACATCGCGCCCCTGCTGCGGCGCCTGGAAGGTCAGGGCGTGAACCCGGTCACGCTTTGTATCGGGGCGCTGCGGCATTTCCGGGCGCTGCATCTGGCGGCATCGGACCCCGGCGGGGCTTCGGCGGGGATCGCCCGGATGCGCCCGCCGATCTTCGGCCCGCGCCGCGACCGGATGCAGAAGCAAGCCTCGGCCTGGGGGATGCACCGGCTGGAATCGGCGCTGGCATTGCTGGTGGAAACCGATCTGACACTGCGATCCTCGACCCGTGCGCCGACGATGGCGGTGATGGAACGGGCGCTGATCCGTCTGGCGATGATGCGCCGCTAGCGCCCTTCGCGCGGATGCGTTAATGTTCGAAAATAACAAGAAACCGGAGCAGTGAAATGATGAAATTCGCACCCGTCGCCGCGCTCGCGGCGCTTTGCGCTGGCCCCGCGCTGGCGGTCGAGCTGACCGGGGGCGACCTGACCCTCGGCTATTCCACCTGGACCGACGATACCAGCTTTGCCAAGCTGGGCGTCGCAGGTTCGGCCGAAATCGGCTTCTCCCCCGACTTCAGCGTCCAAGGCGACATCGGCACCGCGCGCTTTCTTGAGGCCGGCGAGTCGAGCAGCATGATCGCCCTGCACGGCATCCTGCACACCGGTCCCGGCACCTCGCTTGGCGTGTTCTATGGCACCGAGAAACTGGACGGCGACAACAAGGACTTCTACGGCTTCGAAGTCGGCCAGAAATCCAGCATGTTCGAAGTCGAAGCCCATATCGGCAATGGCGAGAACTTCGATCTGGACGGCATGGTCGGCGGCCTGTCGGGCACATACAATGTGACCCCGGTGTTCGGCCTCGGCGCCAGCTATCAACGCGCGAATATCGACGGGCTGGACATCTCGACCACCGCGATCCGCGCGGATTACGAGATTGCCCCGACCTTCACCGTCGGTGCCGAGATCGGATCGTTCCGCGCCGATCTGGACAGCGTTCATGGGCGCGAGACCTATATCGGCCTGTCCGCGACCAAGAGCTTCGGCCCGCAGGACGGCGCGACCTTTGGCCGTCGCGGCATCCTGAACGTCATCCCCGGGCTTTGATCCCGGCCCAGCGCCCCGTCGCGAGGCAGCCCGTCAGAAGGTAGCCGCCCGTCGGGGCCTCCCAGTCCAGCATCTCGCCGCAGGCGAAGGTGCCGGGCCGGGCGCAAAGCTCCAGATCCGGGGTCAAATCCCCGGCCCTGATCCCTCCAGCCGAGGAAATCGCCTCCTCCAGCGGCCTCGGCCCTTGCAGCGGGACATGCAGGCGCTTGATGCTGGCCGCCGTCACGGGCCGCCCGAATTCCTGCACCAAAGCCGCCGCCGCTGGCGAAAGCCCGAGCTTGCGCAGACGGCTGCCGATGCTGTCCTTGCCCGCCAGCCGCGCTTCGACAACCGCTTCGTCCATACCCGGCAGCAGGTCCAGCACCAGCCGCGCCCCCTCGCGCAGATCACGCGAGACGGCATAGATGCCGCCCCCTTCGACCCCACGTTCGGAAATCACGAACTCGCCGCGTTCGCGATGATCGCCCGCCATCAGCAAAGCGCCCTTGATCGGCTGGCCGAAATGCTTGGCCATATGCGGCGACCAATCGACGAAAAAGCCCATATTCGCGGGTTTGAACGGCGCGGCAGGCAGCCATTCCGCCCAAGCCCCGTCCGATCCCAGCCGCGGCCAGCTTGCCCCGCCCAGCGCCAGCACCGTCCGGTCTGCCGCCACCTGCATCGGCCCGTGGGGCGTGTCGAACCCGTCTCCGGTCCAGCGCCAGCGGGTGCGGATCTCCACCCCCATCGCCGCCAGCCGCGCCAGCCACGCCCGCAGCAAGGGCGAGCCCTTCATTGCGACCGGAAACACGCGCCCTGACGATCCAGTGAACACCTCCTGCCCCAGCCCGCGCGCCCAGGCCTGCACTTCGTCCGCCCCGAAATCGCGCAGCATCGGATGCATCCATTCGGGAAACTGCGCCAACAAGGCCGGATCGTCCTTGGTCAGATTCAGCCCCGACTTCCCCGCCATCAGGAATTTCCGCGCGACCGAGGGTTTCTGTTCGCACACGATCACGCGCATCCCGCCGCGCGCCATCTCCTCGGCGGCCATGAGGCCGGCCGGTCCCGCGCCGATCACCAGCCCGATCATGCGCGCAGCCGGGCCAGAAGCGCCTCGTGCAGCCCCGGAGCCGCCGCCAAGACCCCCGCCGCCTGCGGACGCGGCAGGTTATACGCGATGCGCCCGCCATGGCGGTCCGTCACCACCGCCCCCGCCGCCCGCGCGATCAGATCGCCCGCCGCGACGTCCCATTCCCAGCTGTCTCGCAGGGCAAGCATCCCATCATGCCGCCCTTCTGCCACAAGGCACAGCCGATACGCGATCGAGGACCGGAAGCTGCGCTGCAAATCCGGCACGCCCCCCGGCCAATGTTCGGGCAAAAGGTTCGGGCGCGTGGTCAGAAGCGTCGCCCCCTCGATCCCCGCGCGCTGCGAGGCGCGGATCGGCAGCCCGTTGCGCAGGGGCGTGCCACCCTCCTCGGCGGTATAGAGCCGGTCCAGCGCGGGCAGATAGACCACCGCCGCCACCGGAACCCCGCCCCGCACCACCGCCAGCGAATGGGAAAACGTATCCTCGCCCGCCATGAAGGCGCGGGTGCCGTCGATCGGGTCCAGCACGAAGACGCATTCCCGCCCAAGGCGGTCCGCATCGTCGGCGCTTTCCTCGGACAGCCAGCCGTAATCGGGACGCGCGCCGCGCAGCATCGCCTCCAGCGCCTCGTTCACGGCGATGTCGGCCTCGGTCACGGGGCCGAGGCCGGGCTTTTCCCACGCCTTCGCCTCGCGCCGCCAGAAGCGCATGGCGATAGCGCCCGCGAGTTGCGCGGCCTCGATCAGAAGGGCGAGGTCACTCCCCTGCAAGGGTCATGCCCTCGACCAGAAGGCTGGGGATGCGGGTCGACAGATGCGCCCGCGCGTCATTCGCCGCAACGATCCGCAGCAGCATGTCGCGCAAGTTGCCCGCGATGGTGCATTCGTTGACGGCGTATTGCACCTCTCCGTTCTGCACCCAATAGCCCGAGGCGCCGCGCGAATAATCGCCCGTGGTCGGGTTGATCGTCGATCCGATCAGCGATGTGACGACCAGCCCCGTCCCCATCTGCGCGATCAGGTCCGCCTTCGTTGCCGTCCCGCCCAGCAGGTCGATGTTCGACACCCCCGGCGACGGCGGCCCCATCGTCCCGCGCGATGCCGAGGCGGTGCTTTCCATTCCCAGCTTGCGCGCATTGGCAAGGTCCAGCGTCCAGCCGGTCAGCACCCCGCAATCGACGATGGTGCGGGGCTTGGCGGCCAGACCTTCGGCATCGAAGGGACGGCTGGCGGCAGCGCGCACCCGCAGCGGATCCTCGACCAGCGACAGGCCTGCGGGCAGCACCGGCTGACCAAGCGCATCGCGCAGCCAGCTTGATCCGCGCGCGACGCTGCTGCCGTTGACCGCCGAAAGCAAGTGCCCGATCAGGGTCGAGGCGATGCGTTCATCGAACAGCACCGGAAAGCTGCCGGTCCTGGGCTTGCGCGCACCCGCCCGCGCCAGCGCGCGTTCGGCGGCCAGCCCGCCCACCCCCACGGCTTCGGGCAGGTCCGACTGGAAGATGCGGGATTCGGCGGCCCAGTCCCGCTCCATCCCCATGCCCGTTCCGGTGAAGGCGACGGCCGACACGAATCGCGAGGTGCGGGCATAACCGCCGGAAAAGCCATTGGAGGCGACCAGATGCACCGAACGGCGGGAATAGCTGGCGCTGGCCTCGACCTGCGTGATGCCGTGCAGGACCATCGCACCGGATTCGGCCAGCCGCGCATCCTGTTCCAGCGCTGCGGGCGAAGGTTCCGCCGTGTCGTCCGCGATTTGCAGCGCCGCGACGTCCCACGCAGCGGCAAGCTGCGACGGGTCCGCCAGCCCGGCATGGGGATCGGCAGGCGCCTCGCGCGCCATGGCGACGGCGCGTTCGGCCACCGCCTCGAGGCTGCGGTCGGAAATGTCGGAAACTGAAACGCAGGCCTGACGCCCGCCGATCAGCACGCGCAGGCCAAGCTCGGTCCCCTCGGACCGTTCCGCCTGCTCCAGCGCGCCGGCGCGCAGGTCCAGCGACACCGAGGCCCCGCGGATCGCGATGGCATCGGCGGATTCGGCCCCGGCACGTTTCGCCGCATCCAGCAGCCGCTGGCCCAGATCTTCAAGCGTCATTCCGCCCCCTATCTTTGCCTCGCGACGTAATACGCCGCGAGGGGCGCGGCAAGGTTACTGAAGCCGCTGACCGTTGACGATCAGCTGCTTGTCCTTGAACTCCACGGTCGAGGTCATGGTGTCGGTCTCGCCCTCGACCATGCGGGCGAACATGCCCAGCATCATCCGTGCGCCCATCGCCTGATCCTGCGGCACGAGGCCCATTTCCACCGCCTTGTCGATCAGCCCGTTGCCGCCGACCAGACGCAGGTCGAACTTGCCCGTCGGCGCCGGGAAGCCGGGGAAGGTTTCCAGATCGGTATTGTCCAGCGTGACGCCCCCCTGCCCGGTCAGGTCCGCCCCGGCGATGTTCAGGTGCAATTCGTTCACGTCCACCGAATTGAACTCGCCCGGTGCTTCGGTCATCGTTTCGGTCTGCGCCGGGTCCATGAAATCGACATCGACCGTCGCCTTGCCGGACAGGTCCAGCACCAGCGTCGCCGGATCGCGCGGCAGGACCGCGCCCGGATCGAACAGGCTCCAGACGTTGTCGGACAGGGTGAAGCCTTCCAGACGGCTGGCCAGACGCCAGTCCTGTTCATCCGGCCCGGCCACGATCGGCATCAGCATGTCGAAGCTGGAGGCGTCATAGGCCAGCGACAGCGGGAAGGGCATCTGCGAGGATTCGACCTCCATCTGCACATCGTTCGCGCTGCCGCCATAGCTCAGGCCAGCCTCGCCCATCGCGACGTTCAGCGTGCCCGCGCCGCCCGTTCCGCTGCCCTTGGTCGTGTTGCCGCTTTCCGCCAGATCGAAGCCAAGGGTCGAGCTTTCGTATTGCAGTTCTGCCAGCGAGGCGAACCCGTCGCGCAACGCCTGCGCCATGTTGCCCGACACCATCGTCCCCATCGCCGTCGCGGTGGAGTTCGAGGTGATCCCGGCCAGTTCGGCATTCATCGCAAAGGTGCCGCCCGTGGTCGGGTTCGACGCGTTCAGCAGCATCACGAGGTTGTCCGCCGCGAGGGTTGAGGCCATGTCGCGCGCCTCGCCGGTCAGGTCGTAATGGCCCGACACGTTGTTCGCGGTCACGCGCAGGTCCACCGTCTCGTCCCCGCCCTGGTCGGTCTCGATATCGTCCAGCGTCACGCCCAGCATCGGAATGGTGTAGTCGTAGCGCGTGTTCCCCGGCTCGCCCGAAGCGGTCATGACCATGCCGCTCTGCACGAGGTTCAGCTTCACCGTGACCGGACCCGGCGCCGGGTCTTCCTCGGTCGGGGGCACGTCGGTGACGATGGTCATGGGATAGGTTTCGGACGAGGTGATCTCGACCGTGCCGTCGCCCTTGCCCGTGAAGGTGAAACGTTCGATGCTGCCCTCGACCCGCGTGCCGGGCTGGTCGCTGACCAGCTTCACGCCGCTGACGATCAGCGCGTCGCCCTCGCGTGCGGTGGAATCGGCCGTCATCGTCTGGCCCCAGCTTTCGCTCATCGCCTGCCAATCGGCCCAGACCTGTTCCGGGGTCAGATCCGCCATCGCTGCGCCGGAAAATGCGATCGTGATAAAGGCGGTCCCGCCTGCAAGTTGCCTAAACTTCATGCACTGGTCTTTCCGATTGAAATGCTTGGCGATAGCATCCCCCGACCCCCGGCAAGGGTCAAGGAGGTTTCCATGCAAGGCAGGATCGTCGCCATCACAGGCGCGGCGAAGGGCATCGGGCTGGCGGCGGCAGAGGCGTTCCGCGCGGCCGGTGCGACGGTTGTGGCGCTGTCGCGCAAGGATTGCGACGTGGCGGACTGGGATTCGGTGCGCGGGGCGGTGGACCGCATTCTGCGCGATCACGGGCGGCTGGATGTCTGGATCAACAATGCGGGCGTGATCGACCCGATGGCGCGACTGGAGGATGCGGACCCCGACGCTTGGCGCCGCGCCATCGACGTGAACCTGACCGGCGTGTTCCATGGGATGCGGGCGGCGCTTCCGGTGATCTCGCGGCAAGGTGCGATCCTGACCGTCAGCTCCGGCGCCGCGCATGCGCCTCTGGAGGGGTGGAGCGCCTATTGTGCCGGAAAGGCGGGCGCGGCGATGCTGACCCGCGCCGCGCATCTGGAAAACCCGGACCTGCGGATCATGGGCCTGTCGCCCGGCACCGTCGCCACCGACATGCAGCGCGCGATCAAGGCGGGCGGCATCGACAACCGCGTCAGCCGTCTGGAGTTTTCCGACCACATCCCGCCCGAATGGCCCGCCCGTGCGCTGGTCTGGATGTGCGGCGGCGATGCGGCGGACCTGAACGGGACCGAGATCTCGCTGCGCGATCCGGCGATCCGCGCCCGCATCGGGATATGAAAAAGGGGCCCGAAGGCCCCTGATCTCATTTCTTCTTCGGCGGAACGAACCGCTTGGAGGTGTCGCGCGCATCGCGCGGCGGCGCCTTCGGCTTGTCGCCATGCGATTTGAACCCGGCCGCCCGCGCGGGCTTGTCGGCGCTGCCGCCATGGGATTTGAACCCGGCCGATTTCGGCTTGAACTTGCCTTCGGGCTTGTCGCCCGCCTTCCAGCGCGGTTTGCGGTCGTCGCCTTCGTCCTTGCGGGCATAGGGACGCGCATCCTCGCCGCGGGGGGCATAGGGCTTGCGGTCCTCGGGGCTCCACTTGCGCTCGGCGCCTTCGCGGGGGGCGTAGGGCTTGCGCTCCTCGCGTGGGGCATAGGGTTTGCGGTCTTCACGCGGGGCGCGGGGCTTTTCGTCGCGCTTTTCGTAAGGCTTGCGGTCTTCCGCGCGCGGACGCGGGGCGCGGGGTGCATCCTCAGCCTCGACGAAGCGCGAGGGTTTCGGCGTATAGGCCGGCTTTTCGCGCTTCTCGTAAGGCTTGCGCGGCGCGCGTTCAGGGCGGTCCAGCGTGGGCTCGCCATCCATGCGGGTCATTTCCAGATCGGCCTCGATCTGCTGCGAGGCACCGAACTTGCCCGCGACCGCTTTCGCGATCTGCACGAAGGTGCGGTCCTGCTGCACGCGGATCGCGCCGATGTCGTTCTTGGTAATCCCGCCCGCATCGCAGATCTTGGGCAGCAGCCAGCGCGCTTCGGCGCGGCCCGTATGGCCGACCGACAGGGTGAACCAGACCGATTCGCCGAACTCGCCACGCTCGCGCGGGGCCGAGGGTTGGATCGCATCCGACAAAACTTCGGGGGCCGAACGGCCTTCGCGCCACAGGCGGACGAAGGCGGCGGCAACTGTTTCCGCGCCGAACTTCTCCAGCAGCGTTTCGGCCATCGCACCTTCGTCACCCGGCGCGGATTGCAGCGCGGAATGTTCCAGGATGCGCACGTCGTCACGTTCCTGCACTTCGTCGGCGGACGGGGCCTTGCCCCATTCGGCCACCAGCTTCGCGCCTTGCAACAGGCGCTGAGCCTTGCGGAATTCGGCCTGCGGCACGATCAGCGCGGACACGCCCTTGGCACCCGCGCGGCCCGTCCGGCCCGAACGGTGCAGCAGCGTTTCCGAGTTGGACGGAAGATCCGCATGGATCACCAGTTCCAGCCCCGGAAGGTCGATGCCGCGTGCAGCGACATCGGTCGCGATGCAGACCCGCGCACGCCCGTCGCGCAGCGCCTGCAGTGCATGGGTGCGTTCCTGCTGCGAAAGCTCGCCCGACAGCGCCACGACCTGGAAGCCGCGATTGCCCATGCGGGCCAGCAGGTTGTTCACGTTGGCACGCGTCTTGCAGAACACGATCGCCGTCTTCGCCTCGTAGAAGCGCAGAAGGTTGAAGATCGCGTTTTCCTTGTCGCGCGAGGTGACGTTCAGCGCGCGGTATTCGATGTCGGAATGCTGCTTCTTTTCGCCCGCCGTCTGGATGCGCAGGGCATCGTTCTGAAAGTCCTTGGCCAGCGCCGCGATCTCTTTCGGCACGGTGGCCGAGAACATCAGCGTGCGGCGGTCTTCCGGCGCGGCTTCGAGGATGAATTCCAGATCGTCGCGGAAGCCCAGATCCAGCATCTCGTCCGCTTCGTCCAGCACGGCGACGCGCAGGCCCGACAGGTCGAGGCTGCCGCGTTCGATATGGTCGCGCAGACGGCCCGGAGTGCCGACGACGATATGCGCGCCGCGATCCAGCGCGCGTTTCTCGGTGCGGTAATCCATACCGCCGACGCAGGTGGCGATGATCGCCCCGGCCTCGCCGTAAAGCCATTCAAGCTCGCGCGCGACCTGAAGTGCCAGTTCGCGCGTCGGCGCGATAGCCAGCGCCAGCGGCACATCCGCGAACAGCAGCCGGTCGGCCCCGTTCAGCAGTTCCGGTGCCATGGCGATGCCGAAGGCGACCGTCTTGCCCGAACCCGTCTGTGCCGACACCAGCACGTCGCGCCCCTGCGCTTCCTCGGCCAGAACGGCCTGCTGCACCTGGGTGAGCGATTCATAGCCCTTGGCTGCCAGCGCCGCGGCCAGCGGCGCGGCGATCTGCGTCATTTCCGTCATTTTCTTTTCCCAAAGGGGGTGTGCATATTGCCACCCGATGAACGGCACCGCCTGTCCCCCTTTGCGGTCGGGCCTCCTCGCCCCACCTTTCCGGACACTGCCGAAGCCGAAGGGGGGCTTCTACACGCAAGCCGAGGGGATGTATAGCCCCGCTTGACCGCCCGCCCCAATCGAGTAGCTTTCGCGCGAATCCAAAGCCAAGGAGCTTCCCAATGGCCCAGCGACTGCACCTCGTCTTCGGAGGCGAGCTGGTCAGCCCGTCCAAGAACGTCTTCAAGGACGTGGCGAACATCGACATCATCGGCATGTTCCCCGACTACGATTCGGCCTTCAAGGCGTGGAAGGGTGCGGCGCAACGCACGGTGGACGATGCCCACATGCGCTATTATATCGCCCATATCCACCGCCTGCGCGATGAGGCGCAGCCGGCTTCGCCCACCGAGGAACTGGGGGCCTGACCCGTCGGAAGTGAATGGCGTATCCGCTTGGCCTAAAGCTTTACCTGCTTGCCCATCGCGGCGAAGCTGCGCCTGACGCTCCACCCCATCGGCCCGAGGGGCGTCTGGTCTGGCTGCACGCCCCGGATGCCGATGCGGCACGGCCGCTGGCCGAGCTGGCCCGGCGGATCATGGACGAGGCGGGGCATCCCGTTCTGGTCACCGGACCCGCCGGGATTGCGCTTCCCGACGGCGCGATCCTTGCGCCGCCCCCGGCGGAGGGGTCGGTGAAACCTTTCCTCGACCATTGGAAACCCGCCCTAGCCGTCTTTTCTGATGGCGAACTGCGCCCCGCGCTGCTGGGCGAGGCTTCGGCCCGCAATATTCCGATGATGCTGGTCGATGCCCGCGCCCCGGTCCTGCCGCACAGCCGCGATGCCTGGTGGCCGGGGCTGACCCGCGCGCTGCTGTCGCGCTTTGCGCATATCCTCACGCTGGACGAAGCATCCGCCCGCGCGTTCCGGCGGTGGGGGGCGCCTCCCGATACCGTCAAGATCGCCGGGCGGATGGAGGAAGGCACCCGCCCCCTGCCCTGCACCGAAGCGGAACGGGCCGAGCTTGCCCGTCTGATCGCCACGCGCCCCGTCTGGCTGGCTGCGGGCCTGACCGCCGCCGAAGAAGAAATCGTGATCGCCGCGCACCGATCCGCCCTACGGCTGTCGCACCGGCTGCTGCTGATCGTCGTGCCCGAGGATCCTGAACGCGCCACCGGCCTTGCCGAACACCTGGAGGCAGAAGGCTTCACCGTCGCCCGCCGCGCGCTGGAGGAGGAGCCGGATGCCGAGGCGGAAGTCTATGTCGCCGACAACCCCGCCGAATACGGGCTCTGGTATCGGCTGGCCCCGATCTGCTTTCTGGGCGGGACGTTTTCCAGCGGCGCGGTGCGCGATCCGATGGAGGCGGCGTCGCTCGGGTCGGCCATCCTGCACGGGCCAAAGCCCGGTCCCTATGGCGGGGCGCTTTCACGCCTGGCTGCCGCCAAGGCGACGCTGCCCGTGGCGCAGGCCCGCGTGCTGGGCGATGCCGTGGGCGATCTGATGTCGCCCGACCGTGTGGCGTGGCTGGCACAGGCGGCATGGGGCGTCGCCTCGGACGGGACCGAGGTGACAGACAGGGTGCTGGCACTGGTGGAACGGATATTGGACGAATGAGAACGCCGGGCTTCTGGTTCACGAACGGCTGGCAAGGGCGGCTTCTGTCGCCGCTGGGCGCGATCTATGCGGCGGGGACGGCGCGGCGGCTGCGCCAGCCGGGATACCGCGCCGGGGTTCCGGTCATCTGCATCGGCAATATCAACGCGGGCGGCACGGGCAAGACGCCAACGGCCATCGCGCTTCTCCAGCGGCTGGCGGGGCGGGGGGTCGCGGCGCATGTCGTCTCGCGCGGGCATGGCGGATCTTTGGAAGGCCCGGTGCAGGTCGCGGGCCAGACCGCCGATCAGGTGGGGGACGAGCCGCTGCTGCTGTCTGCCTTCGCCCCGGCATGGATCGCGAAGGACCGCGCGGCGGGTGTGCGTGCCGCCGAAGCCGCAGGCGCGCAGGCGGTGCTGCTGGATGACGGCTTCCAGAACCCTTCGGTGGTCAAGGACCTGTCGATCGTGGTGGTGGATGCTGCCAAGGGCTTCGGCAACGGCCGCTGCATCCCCGCTGGCCCGCTGCGCGAGCCGGTCGCGGTCGGGCTGGCGCGAGCCGACATGCTGCTGTCCATCGGGGATGGATTCGACGCGCCGAAAGGCATCCCGCATCTGACCGGGCATCTGCGCCCCTTGCAGATGGGCATGGGGTGGGAGGGCGAGCGCGTTCTTGCCTTCGCCGGAATCGGCCACCCCGAGAAGTTCTTCGCTACCCTGCGGGCCGAAGGCGCCCAGATCGTCCGGGCCGAGCCGCTGGACGATCACCAACCGCTGACCGATGCGCTGATGCGGCGGTTGGAGGCCGAGGCGGCCGCGCTGGGCGCGCAGCTTGTCACCACCGAAAAGGATGCGGTTCGCCTGCCGCCCGCCTTCCGGGCCAAGGTGCTGACCCTTCCGGTGCGGCTGGAGATCGACGACTGGGGGCCGCTGGATGCGGCCCTGTCGCGGATCGGCTTATAGCTCGGCGTCGAGGATCTCTTTCAGGTCGTCATAGCTCATGTTCGAATGTTTCTCGCCGTTGATGATGATCGTCGGCGTGCCGGTGATGGCATCTGCTTCGGCATTCTTCTGATAGCTGTCCACCAGTGCCTGGGCCATCGCCGCATCGCCCATGCAGGCGTCGATGGTCGCGTTGTCCATCCCGGCCTGACGGCCGATGCGCTTCAGGTTCTCGACCACGACGGTCGGGTCCTGCGATCCGGCCCATTCGCGCTGCGTCTCGAACAGGATGTCGGAAATGCCAAAATACCGCATGTCGCCGCCGCAGCGGGCCATCATCGCGGCCCACAAGCCGTAACGGTCGAAATACACCTCGCGCATGACGAAGCGGACCTTGCCGGTGTCGATGTAATCCGTCTTCAGCTTGGCGAACACGTTGTTGTGGAAATCCGCGCAATGCGGGCAGGTATAGGAGGCGTATTCGATCAGTTCGATCGGGGCGTCCGCCTGGCCCATCGTCATGTCGCGGGCCTGCGGCGCCTCGGTCGTCGCTGCGGGGGCTGCTGCGTCCTGCGCATGGGCCACACTGACCGAGCCGAGGGCGGCGACCAGCGCCAGCATTGCAAGGTTTTTCATCTGCGTTTGCCTTCTTTGGATTTGGCGCGCAGCATGAAGTTCTGCGCAAGATTTTCGAGTGCCGCCTTCAGCCCGTCATCCTGCACGCCGGACGCCACACGCTGGGCATCGGCGCGGATCTGCGGGTCGGGCATGGGGGCGGGTTTCGGTGTCTGGTCGAACTGCGCCTGCCCGTCCGCGAAACCGCTGGCCGCCGTCTGGGTCAGCGAAATGCGCGAAATGGCGGAATAGCCGTAGCAGGCATTCACCCGTTCCACGATGCGCGGAAGCTGCATCTGGATCATCGGCGCATGGGCGGGCATCACCAAAAGCGTCAGCGTCGCGCCAAACCCTTCCTTGGCATAGCCGACCTTGACGGGGCGGGTCATGCGGGCCAGATCCTCGCCCACGATCTCGGCCCAGCCGGTCAGAAGCCGTGTGACCGCGAACCCCCGCTTTTCCCCCGCCGCGCGGATGCGTTCGCGCAGAAGGCCCGAGGCAGGCTCGAACCCGCGAAAGCGGCGTTGGGGGCTGGGCGGCTGCAGGGCCATCTGGTTCCTTCCGGTAATCGCCCCTATCTTATCCGCGCAGCCGCGCCCCTTGCCAGCGCAATGCAGCGACAGAAAGCATAAACATTGCGTGACACGGACTTAAGCGAAACCTTGCTGCACTGGTATGACCGCCATGCCCGCGCCCTGCCGTGGCGCGTGCCGCCGGGCGATCCCGCGCGGCCCGATCCCTATCGCATCTGGCTGTCCGAGGTGATGCTGCAACAGACCACCGTGGCCGCAGTGCGCGATTATTTCGCGCGGTTCACTGCTCGCTGGCCGACAGTGCAGGATCTGGCGGCGGCGGCGGACGGCGATGTGATGGCCGAATGGGCGGGGCTTGGATACTACGCCCGCGCCCGGAACCTTTTGAAATGCGCGCGGGCGGTGGTGTCGGATCATGGCGGCGTGTTTCCGAACACGCGCGACGGGCTGCTGACCCTGCCGGGAATCGGCCCCTATACCGCAGCCGCCATCGCCTCGATCGCGTTCGATGAACCGGCGACGGTGGTGGACGGGAATGTGGAGCGCGTCATCTCGCGCCTACGGCTGGTGGAAACCCCGCTGCCGGTCGCCAAGCCCGAGATCACGCGGCTGGCGGCGGAACTGACGCCGGTGCTGCGTTCGGGCGATTACGCGCAGGCGGTAATGGACCTTGGCGCCACGATCTGCACCCCGCGTTCCCCCGCCTGCGGCATCTGCCCGTGGATGGACCCGTGCGAGGCGCGGGCGGAGGGCGTGCAAGCCGCCCTGCCCCGGAAGGCGGCGAAGACCGCCAAACCCGTGCGCGAAGGCACGGTATGGCTGGCACGGCGCGGTGACCAATGGCTGCTGGAGACGCGGCCCGAACGGGGGCTTCTGGGCGGTATGCCGGGCTGGCCGGGCGATGGTTGGGACAATGCGGGCGGCGAGGCTCCGCTGGACGCCGACTGGCGCAGCATCGGCGAGGTGCGCCACACCTTCACCCATTTCCACCTGATCCTGACCGTGATGTTCGCCGAAGCCACCGGCAACCCGCGCCGGGGCGATTTCAGGGAAGTAAGAGCGGGCGATCTTCCTACGGTCATGCGCAAGGCTTTCGATCTCGCTAAGGTTGCGCTAGGATAGGCGAAACTTGGGGGTGACGATGAAACCAGCCTCTGAAGTCGCCCGCCTTCGCCACGCGCTTCCCTTCTGGCTTTCGATCCTGACCGTGCCGCTGGCGATTGCCGGGGCGGCATGGGGCGGGCTGTGGACGCTTGCTCTGCCGATCTTCGCATGGGCGCTGTTCGACGTGCTGGACCTGCTTCTGGGGCTGGAGACGGAGAACGCCGATCCCGAAACCAGCGACGAGCATCTGTTCTGGTATCGGCTTGTGACGCTGGTCTGGTTTCCGATCCAGTTCGCGCTGACCTTTGGGCTGATCTGGTTTGTGACGCGATCGGACCTTGGAACGGCGGAACGGCTGACGCTGTTCTTCGGCATGGGCATCATCTCGGGCGCGATCGGGATCGTCTATGCGCACGAGCTGCTGCATCAGAAGAACCGGGCCGAGCGGTGGCTGGGCGATCTGCTGCTGGCGAACGTGCTTTACAGCCATTTCCGGTCCGAGCATCTGCGCGTGCATCATCTGTGGGTCGGCACCCCGCGCGATCCGGTCTCGGCGCGGTATAACGAAGGATTCCACCGTTACTTCTATCGCGTGCTGCGCGATTGCCCGCGTTCTGCTTGGCGGGCGGAGGTCGCGTTTCTGGCGCGCGGGGGGCATGGAGCGTTCAGCCGTCGCAACCCGTTCTGGCGATATGCCGCCCTGCAACTGGCGATGCTGGCGCTGGCGCTGGCACTCGGCGGCTGGCAGGGGCTGCTGCTGTTCCTCTGGCAGGCCTTCGTCGCCGTCTGGCAGCTGGAGTTGACCAATTACATCGAACATTACGGCCTGACGCGTCGCCATTTGGGCGACGGGCGATACGAACCCGTCGGCCCGCGCCACAGCTGGAACGCGGCACACAAAGCGTCGAACTGGCTGCTCATCAACCTTCAGCGCCATTCGGACCATCACTACAAACCGGACCGCCGATTCCCGCTGCTTCAGAATCACGCAGGCGATGCCGCGCCGCAGCTTCCCTTCGGCTATCCGCTGATGGCGGCGGTGGCGATGGTCCCGCCCGTCTGGCGGCGCGTGATGAACCCCAAGGTGCGGGAATGGCGGCGAAAACACTACCCTGACATTGCCGACTGGAAGCCTTACAACCGCGGGCAGAACCCGCTTCCACGCGGAACCTGATGAACGGATCGGTGTTATCGCGCCATGGATGCAGTTGCGGAAAATGGCGATCTCGCCGACCTGATGGAGCGGATCGCACGGCTGGGTGACGATGCGGACGAAGTTTCCATCGCCGATGTGAAGAAAGAGATCGGAGAGCGCAGCTTCGGCCCTGCCCTCGCGATCCCGGCCATCGTCGAGATCTCGCCCATCGGGGGGATACCGGGGCTGCCGACGCTGATCGCACTGCTGGTCGCGATCATCGCGGCTCAGATCCTGTTCGACCGCGACCACCTCTGGCTGCCGGGTTTTCTGGAAAATCGCCGGGTGAAGGGGGCGCGGCTGGCCAAGGGCATGCGCGCGCTGCGCAAACCCGCGAACTGGATCGACGCGCTGCTGGAGCCTCGGATGCGTTGGGTGACGAAGGATCCGACCCTGCGTGTGATCGCGGCGCTGGTGATCCTTCTGTGCTGCACCGTGCCGCCGCTGGAACTGATCCCCTTTGCCTCCAGCATCCCGATGGGGGCCGTTGCGCTGATCGGGCTTGGGCTGATGGCGCGGGACGGGCTGGCGATGCTGGTGGCGGCGGTGCTTTCATCGGCCACGTTCTGGGGGCTGTTCGAGGTGGCGAACGGCGCCGCTTGAAAGTTAAAGACCCTGTCCCGCGCAGCGCGCGGCCAGACAAACTAAAGACCCTGCCGCGCGCAGCGCGCGGCAGGGCTAGGTGGCACCGCGGACAGGCAGCTTCCCGCGATGCGGGCAAACCTGTCAGTTCATCTCGTCGCGGATCTGCTGGCGCAGCATGTCGATGGGGATCAGCTTCCCCTCGCGCTGAAAATGCCAATATGTCCAGCCGTTGCAGGACGGCGCGCCTTCCAGCTTGGCCCCGACCTGATGGATCGAGCCCTTCACCGCATCCTGCGCATCGACCAGCGTGCCGTCAGCGCGAATCTTGGCTGTGTGGCGGCTGCCGACCGAATAAAGATTCTCGCCCGGGCGCAGCATTCCGCGTTCGACAAGCGTTCCGAAGGGCACGCGCGGCTCGGCCCGTTTCGATCCGGTGACCTCCAGCGCGGTGGCTTCGATTCGGCGGACGCGGGCGATGCGCTGGGCGGCGATCTCGCGATACTCCTCTTCGCGCTCGATCCCGATGAAGTGGCGACCCAGCATCTTGGCGACGGCACCGGTGGTGCCGGTGCCGAAGAACGGGTCAAGAACCACATCGCCCGGATTGGTCGTCGACAGGATCACGCGATGCAGCAGCGATTCGGGCTTTTGGGTCGGGTGCGCCTTGTCGCCTTTGGCATCCTTCAGCCGCTCGTGGCCCGTGCAGATCGGCAGCGTCCAGTCGGACCGCATCTGCGTGCCTTCGTTCAGCGCCTTCATCGCTTCGTAGTTGAAGGTGTATTTGCTGTTTTCCGACTTCGACGCCCAGATCAGCGTTTCGTGCGCGTTGGTCAGGCGCTTGCCGCGGAAGTTCGGCATCGGGTTCGTCTTGCGCCACACCACATCGTTCAGCAGCCAGAAGCCCTGATCCTGAAGCGCCGCGCCCAGTCGGAAGATGTTGTGATAGCTACCGATGACCCAGATCGCGCCGTTCGGCTTCAGGATGCGTCGCGCCGCTGCCAACCACGCATGGGTGAAACGGTCATAGACCTGAAACGAGGCGAACTGGTCCCAATGATCGTCCACCGCATCGACGCGGCTGTTGTCGGGGCGATGAAGCTCGCCCTTCAGTTGAAGGTTGTAGGGAGGGTCGGCAAAGATCAGATCCACGCTTGCCTCGGGCAGTGCGTTCATCCGTTCGATGCAGTCGCCCGCAAGTATTTCGTCCAGGGGCAGCGGGGCCACCCTTGTTGTTGTCTTCGCCATCGTCTGCCTCGGGTTATCCCGGCTTTTCGCCGTGGTATTGTGGATAACTCATGGGGCATTTCTGGGGATGACGTCAAATTGTTTATTGAATCAAGAACTTGCTGAAACCACTTGATACAAGATGTTGTGGACAGGTTTGAACGAACGCCTATGGTGCGGCGTAACCCCCAAATCTAGGAGCGCAGTCTGATGCTGCGCAGTGGGATAGCCTGCATTCGTTTCCCAGCCGTAGCCGGGGTGATGTTGCGCCAAATCCACCATCAGCCGGTCGCGCACGACCTTGGCCACGATCGACGCCGCCGCGATCGACAGCGACCGCGCATCGCCGCCGATGATCGCCACCGCTTCGCAATGTAGCCCGGCGCAGACCATGTTCCCGTCGATCAGCACATGATCGGGGGATTCGCGCAGCCCCTGCACCGCCCGGACCATCGCAAGATGGCTGGCGCGCAGGATGTTGATGCTGTCGATCTCCTGAACCGAGGCATGGGCGACCGAGACATCGGCCACCTCCAGCAGTTCCAGATACAGGTCCATTCGGCGCGTGGCGGTCAGCTTCTTGGAATCGTTCAGCCCCTCGGGGATGCGATTCTCGTCCAGCCAGACGGCAGCGGCGGTGACGGGACCGGCCAGCGGGCCGCGGCCGACCTCGTCCACGCCGACGATGCGGAGAAAGCCTTGAAGGCGGGCGGTGGTTTCGAATGACAGATCGGGCATGGGCCTCTTTTACCCTGCCGGACGAAAAGTGGAAGGCGGAGGCTGCTCACCCCTCCGCCTTCCGTTTCTCCGGGCGGGCTGTGGGGGCACAAGGGATGCCGCCCGGAAAGAGGTGGAGGCGAGGCATGAACCCCGCCCCCGGACCGGACCCTGCGCCGGGGACGTTGACGGCGCGGGCCCGGATGCGGTCAGCGGCGCGCGTGTTCGCGCAGGCAACGCTCGTTATAGATGGCGACGACCTCGCCCCGGCGGCGGTCGTAATCGGAAATGCAGCGTTCAGGCAGGCGCGCTTCGCGGCGATCCCAGCGGCCACGGTCGTGGTCCCGGTCATGGCGATCGCGATGCTGCCAGCGGCCGTTGTTCCAGTCGCGGCGTTCCTCCCAGCGGTCGCGCTCTTTTTCCTTCTCGCGGTTGTCGTGGATGATCTTGGCGCCCAACGCGATGGCGGCGATCCCGCCAAGGGTGCGGACCGTGTCCTCGTCCGCGCGGGCGGGAACGGCACTGGCGGTCATGGCGCCAAGGGCGATGGCGGCTGCGGTCACGGTGCAGGCCAGGCGGCGAAGCGATGCGTCGAACATAGGCGATGTCCTTCTTCGGAGGCGCCGCGGCGATCGTCGCTGCGGCTTGTGGATCGAACTTGGGTCCGACCGCCGGGTCAGGCAATTTCCGCGGACCTGACATGCCCAAACGCGCCCTTGTTATGGCATAACAAGGCGTGCAAACCCCTTCGGATATTGAATAACCCCGCGCATCCGGGCAGGGTCGCCCCATCAGCAAGGAGCCGCCGATGATCCGTCTTGCCCTGCTTCTGACCCTTTGCGCGCTGCCTGCGCATGCTGCCTGCTATGCCGATTACAAGGCAAAGCGGGACAATCCCCTTCGTTTGCATTATGGGGTTGCCGAAGTTCCGGAATGCGACCCGGACATTGCGCGTAAGGCATTGCAAGGGCGTCTTGGCCGCGAGGGTTGGACGCTTCTGAACATATTGTCGGTGTTCGGCCCCGAGGGGCTGGAGGAAAGGAAAGCAAGTGCAGGAGATTATTTTCTCCGCTTCTGAAAGCCGGGGCGGCCGCGTCGTCGCTTGGGGCATCGTTGCCGTGATCGCGATCCTGCTGGTCGCCGGGGTCCTGCTGTTCATCAGCCTGCCCGACGCCAACGTCTTCAATTCGAAGGTCGAGCGTCTGTTCGTCGAGAACATGGAACTGCGCCTGTCGAACGAGCTGCGCCTGCTGGAAATCCTTGCCCAGTCCGGCACCGCCTTTACCGAGGTTCTGGCCTCCTATCGCATGGTGATCTTCGTGCTGCTGGTATTCTCCAGCGCGCTTCTGCTGGCCTCGCTGGTGTTCCTGGTCACGATCATCGCGCAGAACCGGCGCATCGCGGCGATCCAGCGGTCGGGGATACAGGTGTCGTCCCTGCGCATCAGCCGCGAGGCGCGGGCCGTCTATATCAACGACATGGAATTCACCCTGACCGAATCCGCCATAGAGACGCTGAGCGTGCTGGCCGAGGCGCGGATGGATGACGAGGTGCTGACCGGCGCGCAGATCGAATCGATGATCGCGGGCAAGGAGGATGCCGAGGAAGCCGCCGGCGCGGTCCGCATCAAGCGGCTGCGCGACGCGCTTGGCAACCAGATGGTGAGCGAATTGCTGGTCAAGACCGTCGCAAGACGCGGATACATGCTGGCGGTCGCCAAGGACGTGATCCGCGTCGTCTGATTGTCACGATCTGCTTGCATGACGGGGGGGCGGGCCATATATGCGCCCATCTTTCCCTTTTTCCTGCCGGGGGTTCGCGATGATCCAGACACCGTATTACCTGATCGACGAAAGCGCGCTTCAGGCCAACATGGAAAAGATCGAGCGGCTGTGCGAGCTTTCGGGCGCGAAGGCGCTGCTGGCACTGAAATGCTTTGCCACCTGGCCGGTCTTCGGGCTGATGTCGAAGTACATGGCGGGGACCACCTCTTCCTCGCTTTATGAGCTTCGCTTGGGCCGCGAGAAGTTCGGCAAGGAAACCCACGCCTATTCCGTCGCATGGGGCGAGGACGAGATCGACGAGGCCGTGGGCTACGCCGACAAGATCATCTTCAATTCCATCGGCCAGCTTGAACGGTTCGAGGACCGCGCTTCGGGCATCGAACGCGGGCTGCGGCTGAACCCCGGTATTTCGACCAGCGGTTTCGATCTGGCCGACCCGGCGCGCAAGTTTTCCCGTCTGGGCGAATGGGACAGCGAGAAGATCGCGGCAGTGCTGGACCGCATCTCCGGCTTCATGATCCACTACAATTGCGAGAATGGCGATTTCGACCTGTTCGACCGCCAGCTGACCGACATCGAAAACCGCTTCGGCAACCTTCTGGGCGGCGTGAAATGGGTCTCGCTCGGCGGCGGCATCCACTTCACCGGCGAGGGGTATCCGATCGAGAAGCTGGCCGAACGGCTGCGCGCCTTTGCGGACAAGTTCGGCGTTCAGGTCTATCTGGAGCCGGGCGAGGCGTCGATCACCAACACCGCCAGCCTCGAGGTGACGGTGCTCGACATCCTCGACAACGGCAAGAAGCTGGCCATCGTGGATTCTTCGGTCGAGGCGCATATGCTGGACCTGCTGATCTATCGCATCGCGGGCAAGATGAACACGACCGGCCCGCACGAGTATCAGATCTGCGGCAAATCCTGCCTTGCCGGTGACATCTACGGCGATTTCAATTTTCCCGAACCGTTGAAGGTCGGGGATCGTCTGTCGATCGCGGATGCCGCGGGATACACGATGGTCAAGAAGAATTGGTTCAACGGCGTGAAGATGCCCAGCATCGTTGTCCGCGAACTCGACGGCACTCTGCGCACGGCGCGCGAGTTCGGCTTTGCCGACTATGCCTCCAGCCTCGGCTGAAGGCCCTTCCCTCTGTCCTTAAAGGAGACGGTTCGAAGTGAAACGAAACGTGTTGATCATCGGTGCAGGTGGCGTCGCGCAAGTCGTGGCCCACAAGGCGGCGCAAAACAACGACCTGCTGGGCGATCTGCATATCGCCTCGCGCACGGTCGGCAAATGCGAGGCCATCATCGCGTCGGTCCATGAAAAGTCGGCCATGAAGGTTCCGGGCAGTTTCACCGCCCATGCCGTCGACGCAATGGACCCCGGCGCGGTCGCAACCCTGATCCGGCACACCGGCGCACAGATCGTGATCAACGTGGGCTCTGCCTTCGTGAACATGACCGTGCTTGAGGCATGCATCGAGACAGGCGCAGCTTATCTGGACACCGCGATCCACGAGGATCCGGGCAAGATCTGCGAGACGCCGCCGTGGTATGGCAACTATGAATGGCGGCGGCGCGAGCGTTGCGCGGCGGCGGGCGTCACCGCGATCCTTGGCGTCGGCTTCGATCCGGGCGTTGTGAACGCTTACGCCAAGCTGGCGGCCGAGGATTACCTCGACACCGTTTCGTCCATCGACATCGTGGATATCAACGCCGGAAGCCACGGGCGCTGGTTCTCGACCAACTTCGACCCCGAGATCAACTTCCGCGAATTCACTGGCACCGTCTATAGCTGGCAGCAGGGCGCGTGGCAGGAAAACCGGATGTTCGAGGTGGGCAAGGAATGGGACCTGCCGGTCGTCGGCACCCAGAAGGCCTATCTGACCGGGCATGACGAGGTGCATTCGCTGTCGGCCAACTATCCCGATGCGGATGTGCGGTTCTGGATGGGCTTCGGCGATCACTACATCAACGTGTTCACCGTGCTGAACAACCTTGGCCTGCTGTCGGAAAAGCCGGTGGTCACCGCCGAGGGGCTGGAGGTGATTCCGCTGAAGGTGGTGAAGGCCGTGCTGCCCGACCCAGCCTCGCTGGCGCCCGACTATGTCGGCAAGACCTGCATCGGCGATTTCGTCAAAGGCACCAAGGACGGGGCCGAGGCGGAGGTCTTCATCTACAACGTCGCCGACCACAAGGAGGCGTTCGAGGAAACCGGATCGCAGGGCATCAGCTATACCGCCGGGGTTCCGCCGGTGGCTGCGGCGATGCTGATCGCGGACGGCACCTGGGACGTGGCCCGCATGGTCAACGTCGAGGAACTTGACCCGCGGCCCTTCCTTGGCCTGCTGAACGGCATGGGCCTGCCCTCGTGCATCAAGGATGCGGCGGGCGACCGTGCGCTGAGCTTCTGATTTTCAGGCGCCCCGGGTCAAAACCGGGGCGTTTGTTGCAGACAGGGAACAATAGGCGGATTGTCGCTTAAGTTTCACTTGAACGGCGGCGCAAGTTTCCGCATGGTTCAAAGCATACCTCATGCGTTTCTTACCGTGCGGCTTTTGAAGGCCAAGTCCTGTTGCCTACGGTTTTTCACCCACCATTCAAATCTGCATTTGGCGGAGAGGCTCGGGCTGCCGACCTTGTCACATCCGCCACGGGACGGCCGGCGCGCAAGCGTCGGCCGTTTCCGTTCAGCCGCCCGATGTTCCCGTCCGCGCCGCGCTGGTTGCACCGAAACCGCCGCGCGAGGCGACGTCCGCCCGAGACATCGGCGGCTTGCCCACCGTCGTCGGCGCCTTGTTGAACGCCGCTGCGTTCAGCTTGCCCGCCCCGTTGTTGGTGGTGATCGAGGTGCCGCCGGGCGTCGCGAACCGCCCGTTCGCCGTGTTGACCAGCGGCTGACTGGCAAAGCCGCGCCCGCCCGACATCATCGAGCCGATCATGTAACCCGCGATCAGCGGCAGGAAGGAAAAGCCCCCGCCCGGCTGCTGGACCGCATCGGTGCCGCAATTGCCGACGCCGTGCTGTTCCTCGCAGACCTGCTGGCTGTCATAGCGCGGGGCGGTGGCAAGGTGGTCGGCTTCGGCCTGTGCGAAAGCCTCGGCGCAGTCTTCGGCGGTGAAGGCAAGGCTGCCCGCATCGGCCTGCGCCTTGCAGCTGGCAAGGTCGGGGAAGGAGGTGACGTCCGATTCCTCCTCGCGGCAGGCGGACAGGGTGAAGGCCGCCGCGCCGACAAGCGCCAAGGCCACGGATCTGGAACGTTTGCGCATCTTGGCCCTCTCAATCGCGGATGTAATGGGGTTTGAACCGTGACAGGTCCTGCGTGATCCGCGCCCGATCTTCGCGCAAACCCATGCCGACGCAAGCCTCTCCAACGATCCAGGCGCCGATGATCGGACGGAAGCCGTCGAAGACCGGCAGCGGGTGATAGGCCTGCACGATACGGGCATGGTCGTCATAGCTGCGATCGCCCGAGGTTTCGGGCTTTTGACCCGCCTCGATGATCGAAATCGACGCGCCTTCGCGGGAAAACACGGGTTTCAACACATGCCCCTTCGCCAGCGCGTCGCGGCTGCGGTCGAACAGATCGCCGGGGGATGCGCCGTCGCCGCGCAGGGCGCCCGCGACATCCGCCTCGAAGAAGGCGGGCAGCAGGTTCGGGTGCCCCTCGAACATCTGCCACAGCATCGGCAGGATCGCCTTGTTCGACAGCAGCGCCTTCCATGCCGGTTCGATGAAGCGGCAGCTGGACCCCGCCACATGCGCGGCGAAATCGTCGCGCAGCAGGTCTTCCCACGGATAGAGTTTGAACAGCGCGCCCATCACGCGGGATTCGTTGTCCAGAAACTGCCCTTCGGTGGACAGCGCGATCTGGCCAAGGTCGGTGTATTGCGCACCCAGCCCCGCCTCGCGCGCGGCCCAGGCCATCGCCTCGACGGTGGCGTAATCCTCGGCGTTGCCCTCGACGGCGGCGAAATGGACGTCGGTGTTTGGTGCGAATATCTGGCCGAATCGTTCGACCAGCGCCTCGTGGATGCCGTTGAACTGGTCATCCCCGTCCCGCAGCGCGCCGGCAGCGATCTGATCCTCCAGCCACTGCCACTGGAAGGACGCCGCCTCGTAAAGCGAGGTCGGCGTGTCGGCATTGTATTCCAGCATCTTGGCGGGACCATTGCCGTCGAAAACCAGATCGAACCGCCCGTAAAGCTCCGGCTCGCCCGCATTCCAGCTGTTCGCGACCAGATCCCAATGATCGCGCGGGATCGACATGCGGCCCATCAGCTCCTCGGACCCGGTGATGCGCGAGACGGCCTCGCGGCACATCGCGTGAAGCTCGGCCGCGGGGGCTTCGATGCCCTCCTCCACTTCGGCGAGCGTGAACTCATAGACGCTGGCTTCGTCCCAATACGGCTCGCCGTGCATGTCGGCGAAGGTGAACCCCGCCTCGGCCGCCGTCTCGCGCCAATGGGCCCGTTCGGGTATCGAAATCTTCCTCATCGCCATCCTCGCCCGCTCTTCGCATCTCCTATGTCAGAAGCGCGGCTGCGATGGAACCGCGCCCTTCGCCGCATCGTTTCACAGGGGATGGAGGATCATGCGATGACCAAACCGGACAAGCCAGAAACGACCAAGCCCGAAGCCGAGCGCGACATCCGTCCCGCGGGCCCGAAGGAGATGGAAAACCCACCAAAGGACTGGACCAAGACCGACGAGGAAAGCGACGAAAGTTTTCCCGCCAGCGATCCGCCGGGCAATTACTGAACTTGCGGGCGGGCGGCATTCACGCAAGGATGCCGCCCATGACCGCGACCCTGCCCATCACCCGCGAAAGCCCGCTCGGCCCCGACCTCGCCCTGCTGATGCAGCGCCATACCGAGGCGATGCATGCCGATACCCCGCCCGAATCGATCCACATGATGGACGCCTCTGCGCTGGCTGCGCCAGGCATCTCGTTCTTCGTCATGCGCGACGGGACCGAAGCCGTCGCGATGGGCGCGATCAAGGTCGAGGGAGAACATGCCGAGATCAAGTCGATGCACGTGCTGTCGGAACACCGCGGATCCGGGCTTGCGCCGCGTCTGCTGGATCATCTGATCGCCGAAGCGCGGAATGCAGGCGTCAGCCGCCTCAGCCTCGAGACCGGATCGCAAGACAGTTTTGCCGCGGCACGTGCGCTTTACGCCCGCCGCGGTTTCGTCGAATGCGGCCCGTTCGGCAACTATCGCCCCGACCCGAACAGCACCTTCATGACACTGGCCCTGACCTAACGGGACGCCTGATAGAGTTTCGAAGCGATCTCGAACATCTCTTCGGGGGCGTAGTCAGGCGTGAAGGCGGAAGGCACCCCGGTCAGATCGTGGATCTTGCCGCCGTCGGGCAAACCCTCCACAACCTCCAGCTCGCCGGGCGGGTCGTCGGGCAGCGCGACCTCGCCGTTGCCCCAGATGCCTTTCATCTCGCGGTAATCCTCGCCGCTGAAGGTATAGAGACGGCGGTGGGACCCTTCGGCGAGGTATTTCTGGCATTCGGGAATATTGCCCAGCGGAATGTTCGGCGTGGGCAGGAACTTGTCCAGATCGACGCCGGTGATCTTCTTCAGCGCCAGCGCATAGGCATGGGCGTGAACCGACCCGCGCACCAGAAGATAGCCGCAGACCTCGCGCCCCGTCGGGTCGGTCAGGCTTTCATAGACGCGCAGCTTGTGCAGACGTGCCCCGCATTCCAGATGGAAGTTGTGCAGCAGGTCCACGATCAGGTTGCCGGTGGTCGTGACCATGTCGGCGTTCCAGGACTGCGCGTTGCTGTTGATCGGCATCGCACCGCCGCCGTTGGAATAGAACGCCCCGGCCAGCCGCGTATCCTTCATCGCCTCATACGGCGCGCCAGAGATGTCGCCGCCCATTTCGGTGTCGTCCTTGTCCGCATCCGGACCGTTGGCCAGCATGGCAACACCGTTGCTGACCAGTTCGACATGGCCCAGTTCTTCGGCAGTAATGGCGGCGACGAGGCTGTAGAAGGGGCGCAGCTTGTTTTTGCTGCGGAAGTTGAAGCTCTGGAACATGTAATTGCCCAGGGTGGACATCTCGCCATATTTGCCGCCCAGCAACTCTTGCAGGGCGGCGGCGGCGTTGGGGTCCTGCCGGCGCGGCGGCGGGATATCGATCTGCAACTTGTCGACGCGAAGGAACATCGGGCACTCCGGGTTCAAGGGTCAGGGGCTGGTGAACCGTGACATCCACCCGATGTTCCGAGGGCCTCAGGCGCTGCGGGTCTGGCCTTCGTGGCGGCCTTCCGCGAATTCCTCGACCAGCTTGGCGCAGAAGGCGGGCAGATCGTCCGGCTTGCGGCTGGTGACCAGGCCTTGATCCACGACGACCTCCTGATCGACCCATGTGCCGCCCGCATTGCGGATGTCGGTCTGAAGCGAGGGATAGGATGTCACCGTCCGCCCGCGCACCACATCGGCCTCGACCAGAAGCCACGGCCCGTGACAGATCGCGCCGACCGGCTTGCCCTGTTCGATGAAGCGGCGGATGAAGTCGACGGCCTCTTTCTCGGCTCGCAGCGTGTCGGCGCCGACCGTGCCGCCGGGGATCACCACACCATCGAAATCGTCGGCATTCGCCTCGGTGAAAGTCATGTCGACGGCGTAAGAGCCGCCGGGCTCCAGATCGCCATTGACGGCCTTTGCGTCGTCGGTGCTGCTGCTGACGACCGTCACCTTGGCACCCGCCGCCTCCAGCGCCTCGCGCGGTTTGGTGAATTCCACTTCTTCGGTTCCCTTGGGCGAGATCAGAAGCGCGATGGTTTTTCCGTTCAGTTCCATGTCCTGTCCTTTCATCAATCCCAGAAGCCTTCCTCGACCTCGGGAAGCTGGCTCAGCTCCTCCTGCGAAAGGCGGGTCACATAGGCGAAGTCGCCGCCTTCGCCCGGCACGAGCGAAATGTCGGTGATGGGCAGCAGCACGTTGCGATCGCCAAGGCCAAGGAAGCCGCCGATCTCGGCCACCACGGCCACGAGTTGGCCGGAGCGGTCCAGCACCAGATCCTCGATATCGCCGACGTCGTCCCATTCGGCGTCGATCGCAGTATAGGTGGCACCGTCGAAGGTCGCCTGCTCGATCCCGGTCGCGACGCTGTAGACGTTTCCGTCCTCCAGATCGTCGGCGCGGACCAGATTTGCGGCAGAGGACAGATCGATGCTCGCCTCCTGCGCAAAGGCCGGCATCGCCAGCACGGACAGGGCCAAGAGGGCGGGGGTCGCGATCTTCATTCTCATCTCCTTGCGATTGGCGGGGACCAACAGCCGGGAATTGCGAATGTTCCGCGCCCAAGGGTTGCGCATCCCATGATTGCGTAAAGCAACCCAAGGATGAATCTTTGCCGTTTACCATCAAAGGTATAGACGCAGAAACGTGAACGCCCTATGGGTGATGAAGTTAACCGGTGATTAACGCCGATCCGAATTACACGTTCTGCATTTTCCCATTGCGCTCCGTTATTACCCCGGGGCTTTTACGAGTAAGGTCATTTCCATGATGAAGGCATTTGCGGCTTCCGCCGCGCTTCTTTTCGCCATCGCTTCCGGTGCCAATGCCACGACCGTCAAGCATGTCGACGCTTTCGAAGACTTCAAGATCAGCACCGGCCATATCGTCCAATCCTATTACGAGGGTGTGGAATCGGTGACGTTCAAATTCTCGACCAAGGGTGGGCTTTTGTCCTATGGCGCGGGTTCGGTCTTCCTGAGCGACAACAAACCGACCAACATCTTCAACCTCGGAAGCTATGAAGGTTCGTGGTCGGTCTGGTTCCTCGACAAGTCCGACAAGATCAAGATCACCTTCGACCAGACCTTCAAGGGCTGGCTGACCTTCGTAGGCTTCAAAGGCCACACCAAGGTCGAGGTGAAGGACTACGCTCTTGCCCCTGAAACGCCCCCGGCTCCGGTTCCGCTGCCTGCCGCGGGTCTGCTTCTGCCGATGGGGGTCGGTGCATTGGCCCTGCTGCGTCGCCGCAAACGCGCCGCTGCCTGAAAAAATAAGGCCCCCGGTGCGTTCCGGGGGCCTTTGATTTTCTTCTGCGATTCGGTGCGTCAGGCCGCCTGTTCGGCAGCGGAATTGATGACGCTTTCACCCAGCGCCGACAGCTTTTCATCCGTTGCGGTTTCTTCCTGAAGCGTTGCATCCAGCAGCGTCACGGCCTCGTCCAGACCAAGCTGCGTTGCCCATGCCTTCAGCGTGCCATAACGCGAAATCTCGTAATGCTCCACCGCCTGCGCGGCGGCCAGAAGGCCGGCATCATGGGCGGGGCTGCCTTTGAATTCCTCCATGATTTCCTGCGCTTCGGAAATGATGCCTTCGATGGCATCGCAAGTCTTTGCGCGCGGGCGCTTGCCGATCAGTTCGAAAACTTGCGTCAGGCGTTCGACTTGACCTTGGGTTTCTTCCTCATGCGCCTCGAACGCGGCCTTCAGATCCGGCGATTGGGCCGCACGCGCCATTTTACGCAGGTTGGTGGTCAGTTTCTTTTCAGCGTAGTAGACGTCTTTCAGCGTTTCGTGGAAAAGAGTCTCGAGGGTTTTGTCGGCCATTTGTCTCTCCAGTTTTTGGGGGAAGGTCAGATGTCTGCGCGCTGTTCCGTTGCGGACAACGCAATATACCGGCGCACCGTTTCAGGCAGACCATCTTCGATCAGCGCCGCCATGGCGCGTTCCTCGCGCAGGTTCTGCTCCAGCAGCGGGATGGCAGAGCTTGCGCCTGCCTGCTCGGCCGCTGCGATCAGCGCGGTATAAGCGGCGATCTCGAAATTCTCGAACGCGTAATTCGCCATCGAGTTCTTGAGGATTTCGTCACTGGCCATCGAATGGGTGACGGCGGCCATCGTGCCAGTGAATGACAACGACAGATCCTTCAAAGCCGATGCCTCCTCTGCCAGACCTGACAGGATTTCGTCCAATCGCGTAATCTGGCCTTCGGTTTCGCGGATATGCCGTTCCAACATCGCCGAAACCTCGGGGTAGTGTTCCAGCCGCTTCACTTGCGGCTCCATGATCGAAAGCGCCTGCTTCTCCATCGCGTGGGCGTTTCGCAAACCATCAACAAAAACGTCGCGGGCGGACTGCATGCTGGTCATTCGGTTCTCCTGCTCGGGGTCCAAGCAACAGGATACGAAGAGAAAGGTTCCAGCCGTCCCGCACCTTGCACACGGTTGGCGTGTTTCACCTGATCGGCACGACCGATCGGGCCAGATCATTCTGTGCGGCGAAGAATTAAGCCTTTCGCGTTGCAGGAAACATTCGCTGCCCGAAGGCGAGGTTGGTTGTGACGATGATCGAAGTGCGCTCGTAGAGGTGAATGGAAGAGGATAGGTAACAGTCTTGCGGACTGTTTTCCCGACGACCCAGCTCACCGCCTGGCTGGCAGGGGGCAGATAGCCCAGTTCGTCCAGGATCACGAAGTCGAGGCGGGTCAGGCAGTCGGCGCGCGACCCAGCTTGCCGCTGCGCGTCTCGGTCTCCATGCAGGTTACAAGGTCAACGACGTTGAAGAAGCGTCCGCGGGTGCCGCCCCGGATCAGGATGCGTGCTATGGCAAGGGCGAGGTGGGTCTTGCCGGTTCCGGTGCCGCCGATCAGCACGACATTGCGTTGGTCGGCGACGAAGCTGCCGGTGCTGAGGCCGCGCACCACGCCCTCGTCGATCGGCCTGCCGGTGAAGTCGAACTCCTCAATGTCCTTCGCCAAGGGCGGTTTGGCGACGGTCATAACGGATGGATCGTGCCATTCAGCGTGGCCTCGGGCCATGGCGGCGCACGCCTCGGCGATCTCGGACTGCAGCAGATCGCCGAAGACGCGGACATGCTGGCCGACCACCACGCCGTCTCACCGGATGGCGATGCGATCGGCATAGGCATGCACCTCGACCGGACGGCCGACAGCAGTGGCCAGCACTGAGTTTTTGTTGTTGTCGAACCGCACCGTGCAGGTCTTCGCGACCGATGAAGGCATACTCTGGAAGCCGTCGAAGGGTCCGGCATAAAGCACGAGATGCGGGCGTTCCACTTCGAACGCCTACCAGACCGTCTCGCTTACCTCCGAATGACGATGGGTCTTGGCATAGGCCAAGCATTTTCCGAGCAACCAAGCGTCCCGCTCCTCGAAGAGATCAAGGATGCCCGGCGCAGTGGGGAACGCTGCGCCCGGATCATGTGGATCCCCGGCATCGGACCGATGATCTCGGCGGCGATGGTCGCCGCCATCGGCAAAGGAGATGCCTTCGACCACGGCCAATGCTTCGCCGCATGGGTCGGACTGGTCCCGCAACAATTCAGCACCGGCGGCCGATCCTCGGCAGTATCACGAGGCGAGGCAGCCGATATTTGCAGATGCTGCTCGTTCAGGCGACCTACATCATCATGATGGATCCCCACATCTGGCCGAACTACAGCTTCAGCAGTCGGCTAGCCGCAGCGGTGGCGCGCGTGCTGGGGCAACAAGGGTGTCAAAGGTCATGGCCGAGCTACCCGCAAATGAGATGAAGGCGCGTGCATAATCCCAACATGGCCACGGCCCGCGAGCCGAGAAACAGGCCGTGTGGGCGCCCCAGTGAATGCAAGAATTTTTTACTCCGTCACACATGTGGATAAGGCGCTGTCATGGTGTCCGGCCTTTGAATGCGGCCCAGACACGCCACGGTCCCGTATGTAGATGGGCGGATCCGTCCGAATACCCGCGCTTCGCCCGGCCTTTAACTGTTTTTACCGATCCTGTCTTGATGACCGTTTGTTACTCTCGATCCTCTCACATAGCCGATTGTTACAAGTACGATGCAGCAGCCGGATCCCTGCAGCTTTCACCCTTCGCCAAAATGGCCCGAGCGATGCGCGCCATCTTGGTGGCCAACGCGTCCGTGACAAGCATGCGAGCTTTGCGGGCCAGCATCCGGCCGCCATCCACGCTGCCGAGCACCTCGATGAATGGCCCAGCGAACGACTGAGGCCGCACCTATGATGAGCAGGCGGCGCAAATCCCGCCCCATCCTTGATGTTCGGCCTATCCGCCCTTTACCTCCGGACGAATGCCATCGCGGGGCCGGCTCCCTCCCGCAAAGTCGCGCCCCTTGTCAAAGTTGACCGGATCGGGTGACGGAGCTGCGAGCGCGACGGCGGTGATCGGTCCGACACCTGGAATGGTCATGAGCCGCCTTGCGACCTCACAGTGCATACGTGTTCGAGACTGATGATCTCGGTCCGCAGCATATCGATGTGATTTAACATGAGCCGTGGATGATAAACGCCGGTCTCCGGCAACAACGTATCGGGGTCATCAAGCGCCGCCTGAGATCGGGAGAGATAGACCGTGCCAACATGAGCAATGACCATATTTCGCCAGATGTCCAAGCAGCGCATTGATTGTCTGGGTCTGTTGGCGCACGAAGATATCCCGCGTGCTGAGGACCATGCCAGCCGCCTGCTTTTCAGCGTTTTTCACAGACACAAACCGCATGCTGGGCGGGCCGATGCAGATGTCGGTTTGCCTCGCATCCGAGACCGGAAATCTGGCGCCCACGGGAGGACTCGAACCCCCAACAGCCCGATTAGAAGTCGGATATTCTATCCAGTTGAATTACGTGGGCGCAGGCTGCTTTCATCGCAACTGGCAGGCTGAATGTCAACCTGCGGGGCCGTGCTGGCCTGCCGCGAAACCGTCGCCGGATCAGCCGCTTACACCCCTATCGGAGCGTGTCCTTCAGGCGGATGTCGTTCTGGGCGTCGAATCGCTCCGCCTCGTTGCGAAGCCAGGCGTTGGCGGCGGCGCTGCCGTTCCGTTCCAGCCGGCGGCGATATTCGGGGCGCACCGCGCCGGCCCATTCACGCTGCCGCGCCTCGGACTGGCGCTGTGCGCGGCGGAAACGCTGCTGCGCGAGCGGGTCCTGAACGCCGGGGCGCGCCTCCAGCAAAGGCGAGGGCGGGCGCGTGGTCAGAAGACCGGACGCGTCTTGCGCCTGCGCGGGCAATGCCAGAAGCACCAGAAGGAAGGTTTTTGCGAACATCCCCATCATGTGGGGGTGCCGCGCGCCCCCGGCAAGGCCTTGGCGCGGCGCAGCGCAAGGTCCAGGGCATCAAGGAAGCGCGAACGATCCGCTTTGGAAAACGCCTTCCCGCCACCCTGCCGGAACGGGTCGGCAGAACGCAGGTCGGCCATCAGATCGCGCGTCGCCAGCACGTTGCCGATATTCGCGGCCGTCAGAGGCTCGCCATTGTGGCGCAGCACCTGCGCGCCCGCCGCCACGCATTTCGCGGCCAGCGGGATATCCCCCGTCACCACGACATCCCCCGGCCCTGCCCGTTCGGCGATCCACATGTCGGCCACGTCCGGCCCATCCGCGACGAACACGCTTTCGACCAGCGGGTTGGCCGAGGGCCGGATGCCGCCATTCGACACGACGAACATCCGCACCCCATGCCGCGTCGCGACCCGTTCTGCCTCGGCCTTTACCGGGCAGGCGTCGGCGTCGATGTAAAGGTCAGTCATAAAGCGCCGCTGCGTGGAAGGCGACATGCTCCTCCATGAAGGTCGACACGAAGAAATAGCTGTGATCGTAGCCCTTCTGCATGCGGAACGCGCCGTTCTGACGGGCGGCCATCATCGCCTCGGCCAGCGCCTCGGGGCGCAGGTTTTCAAGGAACTGGTCCGATCCGCCCTGATCGATCAGGATCGGCCCGTCGAAGCCGCGTTTCTTCATCAGAAGCGTCGCGTCATGGGGGGCCCATTTCGCCTCGTCCGCGCCCAGATAGGCGGTGAACTGCTTCCGGCCCCAGTCGGACCGCGTCGGGTTCGCGATCGGCGCGAAGGCGGAAACCGAACGGAAGCGCCCCGGAAAGCTCATCGCGATGGTGAGCGCGCCGTGACCGCCCATCGAATGGCCGGTGATGCCCTGACGATCCTCGTCCAGCGGAAAGGTCTTGAACAGCAGCTCGGGCAGCTCCTGCGTGACATAGTCCCACATGCGGAAATGCTTCGACCACGGCGCCTCGGTCGCGTTGACATAGAAGCCCGCCCCCTGCCCCAGATCATAGGCGTCATCGTTCGGCACATCCGCACCGCGCGGCGAGGTGTCGGGGAACACCAGCGCGATCCCCTCGGCAGCCGCCCATTTCTGCGCGCCCGCCTTCACCATCGCGTTTTCATGCGTGCAGGTCAGGCCGGACAGGTACCACAGCACCGGAACGGGATCGTGCTCGGCCTCTTCGGGCAGGAACAGCCCGAAGGTCATCTCGCCCCCCGTCACGTCGGATGGGTGGCTATAGACGCCCTGCACCCCGCCAAAGGCCCGGTTCTCGGATATGGTCTTCATCGCTCGCTCCTCTTTCAGCCCGTCGCAGCCCCGATCACGGCGGTGACGGTCGCCACGCTTGCCATCGTCGACAGAAGGATTGCCGCAGAGACACGCTGCGGCGCAACCCCGTAGGCCTCGGCCATCATGAAGACGTTGCCCGCCACCGGCAAGGATGCCGCTGCAATCATGACGCTGGCGGCAAAGGGGTCCACCGAAAGCATGAGGCAGGCCGCTGCCACCGCAGCCGGGTGCAGCACCAGCTTGCAAAGGGACAGCCAGCCCGCCACCTGCCAGCGCACCGCGCTTCCTGCGGCAAGTGAGATGCCGATGGCGAACAACGCGCCCGGCGTCGCCGCCGCACCAAGGATCGACAGCAGATCATGCAGCGGTGCAGGCATCGGCAGCCCGCCCGCCGACCAGACCATCCCGGCAAGGATCGACATGACCATCGGGTTGCCGGCCAGCCCCCGCAGCAACGTGCGCGCGGTTCCCTGCCCACCGCGCTGGCTGGCGACGATGATCGTGAACAGCGATCCGAACAGCACGATATCCACCGTCAGGATCAGAAGCACCGGCCCCGCCGCATCAGCGCCAAGCAGCGCGACAAGCATCGGGATACCCAGAAACCCCAGATTGCCGATGGTGGCGCATTGCGCCTCGACCGTCGCCTCGTCGGTGGGGCACCCGCGCAGGCGCGAGACCGCGAAGACCAGCGCGTAAAGCCCGCCCGTCGCCACGACATAGGCCGCGACCATCCGGCCCGAGAAGATCTGTCCCAGCGGCAGATCCACCGCGAAACGGAACAGCAGCGCCGGCAGGGCGAACCAGAAGATGAAACGGTTCAGCACCGCACCGCCGCCCTCGCCCAGAAACCGCGCACGCCCCGCTGCGAAGCCAAGCGCGATGATGGCAAAGAAGGGCAGCGTCTTGAGGAAAATGGCAATCATGGCGCGATCCTGTTCCATGCGCGGGGCCCGGATGCAACCCGTGCCGATTTCAGACCGCGGGCTTCCCCATTCCTGCCCCATTTGCGGACGATAACCGCCTTATTTAAGCAATTGGATTTTCAGCATGGACCGACTGACCGAGATGGAAGCCTTTGCCATGGTCGTGGATCAGGGCGGCTTTACGGATGCGGCGCGCAAGATGGGCATCTCTAAATCCGCGGTTTCCAAGCATGTGTCCTCGCTGGAATCCCGCCTTGGTGCGCGGCTGCTGGACCGCACGACGCGCAAGGTCGCACCCACGGCCATCGGCCTTGCCTATTACGACCGCGCCCGCCGCCTGCTGGTCGACGCGGTGGAGGCGGATGCCCTGGTCGCCGCGATGGGCGACGCACCCGCGGGGCATCTGCGCGTCGGCACATCCGGCGATATCGGATCCTGCCTTCTGGTGCCGATGCTGGGCGATTTCATGGACACCCATCCCGGCATCACCATCGCCATCGCACCCGATGACGGCCAGACCGAACGCCACGATCTGTGCATCCGCATCGGAGGCGCGCAAGAAGGGCTGGCGGTACGCAGGCTGGCGCAGACGACGCGGCTTCTGGTCGCTTCGCCGGGGTATTTCCAGCATCACGGCCGCCCGCTGGCGCCGGACGATCTGGCGGCGCATCGGCTGCTTCAACGCCCGCCGGGCGGGGCCGTGCCGCCGCTTGCGCTGGAGGATGGGCGCATGTGCCTCGATGCCGCCATCGCCGGGCTGGGGATCGCGTGGCTGCCGGACTTCTTGTGCCGCACCGCGCTGGAAACCGGGCTGGTCGAGGAGGCGATCCCCTGCCACCGCCCCGCGCCCGAGCCGATCAACGCGATCCATCGCCCGAACGTGCCGAAACTGGAAGCGTTGCTCGACTACCTTGGCGAAAGGCTCGCGGCCTAGTTGCGGATAACCTCGACCCGGCGGTTGCGGGCGCGGCCCTCCTCGGTCGCGTTGCTGTCGCGGGGCGCCAGATAGCCCACCCCCTGCGCATCGATCCGTGCCGCATCGATCCCATCCGCCACGAGCCATCCGCGCACCGCCTCGGCCCGCTGGCGGGAAACGGCGATGTTCGCCTCCAGCGCGCCCGAAGCATCGGTATGGCCGACCAGCGTGATCCTGCGGGCCGGATTCGCGCGCAGCCATTCCGCCAGATCGCGCAATGCGGGCTGATCCCCCGAAAGCGTCGCGGCACCGCTGTCGAAGGCCAGCCCCTCCAGCACCTCGGCCCCGGCCTGCGCGGGCGGGGCAGCGGGCTGTGCCGCAGGCTGCGTCGCGGATGCGCCCGATGGTGTGGCCGCGACCATCTGCACGAAGCCGAGGCTCGCGGTTCGGCTGACCATCAGGCTTATCCGCTCCCGCCCCTTGCGGGCCGAAACATAGCGGAAATCGCCAAGGTCCACATGCATCTCCGGTTCGGGGAACAGGTCCAGCCGATAGCGGAAATCATATCCGCCGCAGGTGTCCGTTTCACATTCGAACAGCACGTCCCAGCCTTCGGCGCGCAGGGCGTCGCGCATCGGCGCAAGGATCGACAGGGTCGAGAAGCCCACCGGCGGCTCGATCCGCCATGCGGTGCGGGTGATCCGGCCCTCGACCCGGTCCTGCGGGAAATCCGCCTCGCTCCACGGCGCAAGGGGCTGTGCGAAACTCCCGAAATCCTCGGATACCGACAGGGTGACGGCGGAAGGCCCCGGGAATTCCGGCGTGAAGGCCAGCGCGGGCGATGCGGCCAGAAGGGCAAGCGCCAGCAGCCTCATCTCCGCTCCCGATAGTGATAGTGGCCGGCCCGAACCATCCCCGCCCGTTCATACAAGGCGCGGGCGGGCCGGTTGGCGCGAGTCACCGCCAGCGCCAGATCGCGCGCGCCCTGACGACCCGCCCATTCCGCCGCGCCCGCCAAAAGACCCAGACCAAGCCCCCGCCGCCGCGACTCCGGCGCCACCTCGACCGCATGGATCATCGCGACATCGCCGTCCACCGCCACGAAGGCAGCGCCCCCCGGCACGATCAGCGCCGCGCCCCTTGCCCGCTCCATCACCGCAACCCGCGCCGGACCGATCCCGCCCGCAGCCCAGATCGCCAGCGCCCCGGGGGGTGGCGGCCATGTGGCGTCCACCCCCGCGCCCGCCAGCGCAGCCACCGGGGCGGTGTAAATCAACGTCGGATCGACGGCGGCATAATGCGCAAGCGCCGCATCCAGCGCCTCCTCGCCCGGACGGATCATCACCAGCGGGGGAAAGCTGCCATCCGGCGCCCCTTCCAATGTCGCCGCAGACACGCGCTTGCCCCCGCCCGCGCCATCGCGCAGCGTCCACGGCCCCTCGCGCCAGCGCCGGGCCGGGGGCCAGGTTGCCTCCATCGCCGCCAAAAGCCTCATGCCGGGAACAGCGCCGCCAGCCGCGTCATCGCTTCGGAAATACGTCCCGGCTCGGTCCCCCGGATCACGAGGTTCGTGCCCACCGCGCCGTTCTGCACGAAAGGATAGCTGCCCATCGACAGGTCCGGGTATTCGGCGGCCAGCGCGGCGAAGCCCTCGGCAATCTCGCCCTCGCCCCGGTCCACCCGCAGCGTCTGGCTCAGCAGCGGTTTGCCCCCGACGATCGAAGGCAGCACCCCCGCCAGCATCGCCTGAAACACGTCCGGCACCCCCGCCATCACATGCACATTGCCGATGGTGAACCCCGGCGCGACCGAAACCGGATTGTCGATCAGCGTGGCGGTATCGGGGATACGGGCCATGCGCTGGCGCGCCTCGTTGAATTCGCGCCCCGTGCGGGCATAGAAATCGGCCATCAGCGCGCGGGCATCGTCCCGCACGCCGATATGCACACCAAAGGCCCGCGCCACGGCATCGGCGGTGATGTCGTCATGCGTCGGCCCGATCCCGCCGGATGTGAAGAGATGGTCGAACGCCGCCCGCAGCGCATCCAGCGCGCCCACGATGGCGGCGTCCTCGTCAGCCACGAAGCGGACTTCGCGCAGGTCGATCCCATGCGCGGCCAGTTCCTTCGCCAGATGATGCGCGTTGCTGTCGCGGGTCCGGCCCGACAGGATCTCGTCCCCGATGACCAGCATTGCGGCGGTGGGATTGGGCATGCGTCGCATCCTTTTCGCGTCCTTGCATGGGTATAGGACGCGCCCCTCCCGGTTCCAAGGGGCGGGGTCTGGCAAATCCGGGCGACGGCGACTATCTTTGCGGGCAGGACTGACAAGGACAAGACCGTTGGACGATACCCGAGGCCGCATCACCCGCAATGGCATCCGCATCTACGAGGACGCGGACTTCGCCGGAATGCGCAAGGCCGGCGAATACGCTGCCCGGATCCTGGACGACGTGGCCGCTTTTGTCGTGCCCGGCGCGACCACCGCCGCGCTGGACGATTTCATCCGGGCCGAGATCGAACGCTACGGCGTCACCTCGGCCACCATCGGCTACAAGGGATACCAGCACGCGTCCTGCATTTCGGTGAACCATGTGGTCTGCCACGGCATTCCGGGTCCGAAGGTTTTGTCAGACGGCGACATTCTGAACATCGACGTGACGGTGATCGTGGACGGCTGGTTCGGCGACAGCAGCCGGATGTATGTCGCAGGCGCGCTGCCCCGCAAGGCGGAACGCCTGATCCAGGTGACCCATGACGCGCTGATGGTCGGGATCGAAGCGGTCCGCCCCGGCGCGACCTTCGGCGATATCGGCCACGCCATCCAGACCTATGTCGAGGCGAATCGCATGTCGGTCGTGCGCGATTTCTGCGGTCACGGCCTTGGCCGCGTGTTCCACGCCCCGCCAAACGTGCTGCATTACGGGCGCGCTGGCACCGGCGCCGTGCTGGAGGAAGGCATGTTCTTCACCATCGAGCCGATGGTGAACCTCGGCCGTCCCGAAACCAAGGTGCTGGCCGACGACTGGACCGCCGTGACCCGCGACAAGTCCCTGTCGGCGCAATTCGAACATTCGGTCGGCGTGACGGCAAACGGGTGCGAGATATTCACCCTCTCCCCCGCCGGAAAGTTCCACCCGACCTATTGAAGCAGCAGGGCGGGCAGGTCTTCCATCCGCCGGAAGACCTGTGCGCCCTCGGCCTCCAGCTTCGCGCCGCCCTCGGGGGCATAGGCGAAGCAGCGCATCCCGGCCAGACGGGCGGCGCGCGCCCCGGTCGGGCTGTCCTCGATCACGGCGCAATCCACCGCATCGACGCCAAGGAACTGCGCGACGTGGCGATAAAGGCCCGGATCGGGCTTGGGCATGTTCAACTCCTGCCCCGAAAACAGACGCCCCTTCAGCCGCCGCATGACACCCGGATGCTGGCCCAGGGTGGTCAGCATCTTCTCCGTAGTCCCATTGGACCCCACCGCATAGGGCACCCCCGCAGCATCCAGCGCATCCAGCACCTGCGGGATGCCCTCGATCAGCGGCACCCCACGCGCCAGCCGCGCATAAAGCCGGTCATAGAAGGTCTTCACCCAGTTCTCCGGCAGGTTCGCGCCAAGCTGCCGCGCCTCGCGGAAAACACCGGGGATGGTGCCGCCAAGAAACAGCGGCTCCAGCTCCTGCGGGGTCAGGTCCAGTCCCGCCTCGGCCAGATCCTCGGCCAGCATGCGGAAAGTTTCGGGCTCGCTGTCCACCAGAACGCCGTCGCAATCGAAGATGACCGCCTTGAACATCATGCCCTCCGCAAGATCGTGACCACCGTTTCACCGTAGCTGCGCTGATCCAGCACGTCCAACCCTTGCGGGACGTCCGGGGCTGCGCCTTCCTCCCAGACGATCAACGCGTCTTCGGCCAGCCAGCCACCCTCGGTGCAGGAGGCCAGCGCCCGTTCCCCCAGACCCTTGGCATAGGGCGGATCGAGGAACACCACATCATACCCCGCCCCCCGGTTCGGCCCCATCTTCGTCGCATCGCGCCGATAGATGTCGGTGACACCCCCCGTCCGCGTGATCTCCACATTCCGGCGCAGCAGCCCGCGCGAGGTGACGCCATCATCCACGAAGGTCGCCCGCGCCGCCCCGCGAGAGATCGCCTCCAGCCCCAGCGCCCCGGTCCCGGCAAACAGGTCCAGCACCCGCGCGTCGCGCAGCGGATCGCCGTAACCGCCGTTAATCAGAAGGTTGAAGATCGCCTCGCGCACCCGGTCGGAGGTGGGGCGCAGATGCGCCGCCGCATCGCCCTCGCCCACCGGGGCCAGATGCGTGCCGCGAAACTTGCCGCCGACGATCCTCATAGCAGCACCTTCAGGTCCGCCGCGTTCGTGATTGCACCCGGATCGGGCGAACGTCCCGCCTCCAGCAGCCGTTTCGCCACCATGAAGGCACGCGGGTCGTTCATCGCATCCACCGCCAGCAACTCCGCCCCCCGATAATACCACAGCGACAGGCCCGTGCCCGAATGCCGTTCGACCACGCGGTCACGACCGATGCCAAGACCCACGATCTGGAGTTTCACGTCATACTGGTCCGACCAGAACCACGGCACCGGGGAGTATTCCTTGCCCGCGCCCATGATGTTCGCCGCCACCAGTTCCGCCTGATCGATCGCGTTCTGCACAGATTCCAGCCGGATGCGCCCGCCGCGCCAAGGGAAGGAGGCGCAATCACCCGCCGCCCAGACGCCGTCCGCCACCCGACCCTGCGCGTCCGCCGCGATGCCGTTGTCGATGGGCAGGCCAGCCGCCTCGGCCAGATCCGTTGCGGGCTGGATGCCGATGCCGGCAATGACGAAATCCGCCGCCGCCATCTGCATTTCGGTCACGGGCGCGCCCTCGACGATCTCGACCCCGTGTTTGCGGTGCAGGTCGCGGAAGAACTCCGCCGTCCGTTCGGATGCGACGCGGTTCAGGATGCGCGGCGCGGCCTCGACCAGCGTGACGCGCAGGCCCAGCTTGGCCGCCACCGCCGCCGCCTCCAGCCCCACATAGCCACCGCCGACGATCAGCACCCGCCGCCCCGGCGCGAATTCGTGGCGCATCCGGTCCACATCCGCCAGTGTCCGCACAGGATAGGCCCCCGGCAGCACGCGCGCGACCGAGCCTGTCGTCAGCACCAGATGGTCATAGGGGATCGGGTCGTCGCCGACCGTCACCACCCGTGCCCGTGGATCCAGCGACGCGACCCGCGCGCCAAGACGCAGGTCAATCCCGTTCCCGGAAAAGAAGCTGTCGCTGCGCAGGGTCAGCCGGTCCACCCCCATCTCGCCCAGCAGATATCCCTTGGACAAGGGCGGGCGTTGATAGGGCGGCACCCCTTCCTCGCCGATCAGGGTGATGGCGCCGTCATGGCCCAGCGCGCGCAGCTTCGCCGCCAGCGCGACCCCGGCCTGCCCGGCCCCTACCACCACGACGTTCATCGTATTTTTCCTTTTCTCGCGTGCGGGATAGAGCCTATAACCCCAGGCGACGGAAACGCAACGCGCGAGGAACTTCCATGACGATTTCCAAAGGCGACCGCCTGCCCGGCGCCACCCTGGTCCGCTTCGGCAATTCCGGGGTCGAAAAGGTCGATCTGGCCCAGCACATCAAGGGCCGCAGCGTCGTGATCTTCGCCGTGCCGGGCGCCTTCACCCCCACCTGCCACACCGCGCATATCCCCAGCTTCATCCGCACCAAGGACAGCTTCGATGCCAAGGGCGTGGACGAGATCATCTGCGTCTCGGTCAACGATCCTTTCGTGATGAAGGCATGGGGCGAGGCGACCGGCGCGACCGAGGCGGGTCTGACCCTGCTGGGTGATCCCACGGGCGAATTCACGCAGGAACTGGGCCTTGCGTTCGATGCGCCCGCCGCGGGCCTGATGGGCCGCTCGCGCCGCTATGCGATGCATGTCGTCGATGGCGAGGTGCGCGTGCTGCATCTGGAGGAATCCCCCGGCACCTGCGAGACCTCGGGCGGCGAGGCGCTGCTTCTGGCCATCTGATCTATTGCGCGGCGAGGGCGTCCATCCTCGCCGCCAGTTTCACATCCTTGGCGGTCAGCCCGCCCGCCGAATGCGTCGTCAGCCGCACATCCACCCGGCGATAGCTGTTCGACCAGTCCGGATGATGGTCCAGCTTTTCCGCCCAAAGCGCGACACGGGCCATGAAGCCGAAGGCCTCGTTGAAATCGTCGAAGCTGAAGCTCTTGGCGATGGCGTCCCCTTCGACCAGCCAGCCATTTTCGATCAGCGGTTGCAGGGTCGATCTGTCAAATGCGGTCATCGGTATCCTCGCTGGCCTTGCGGAACGGACCATAGGCGGTCAGCACCTCGATCTCCTCGTCCACCGCATGGCGTTCGGCCTGAAGATATTGCGCGACCGCCGCGCGGAACCCCGGATCGGCGATCCAGTGCAGCGAATGCACCTCGGTCGGAAGATAGCCGCGGGCCAGCTTGTGTTCGCCTTGCGCCCCCGCCTCGACCCGCTGCAACCCCTGCGCGATGGCCCAATCCATCGCCTGATAGTAGCACAGCTCGAAATGCAGAAAAGGATGATGCTCGCTGGCCCCCCAGTAGCGGCCATAGAGCGTGTCGCGCCCGATGAAGTTGAGCGCCCCGGCGATGGGTTGGCCGTCCCGTTCGGCCAGAACCAGCAGGATGTCATCGGCCATCGTCTCGTGGATGCGGTCGAAGAAGTCCCGCGTCAGATAGGGGCTACCCCATTTGCGCGAACCGGTGTCCTGATAGAACCGCCAGAACGCGTCCCAATGATGGGGCCGCAGCGCGTCCCCGGTCAGCGCGACGATGCTGCCGCCGAAGCCCAGCGCCGCCTCGCGCTCCTTGCGGATCATCTTGCGCTTGCGCGAGGACAGGTCGGCAAGGAAGGCGTCGAAATCGGCGTAGCCCCGGTTCTCCCAGTGGAACTGGCGGGTGATGCGGTGCATCATCTGCGGCGCGTCCGCCTCGTCTTCGGTGCAGAAGGTGACGTGGACGGATGACAGCCCGTTCTGCTGGGCCAGCTGCGTCGCCCCTTGGATCAGCGCGGCGCGGCCCTGCTCCTCCAGCCCCGGCAGGGTCAGGAATCGCCGCCCCGTCGCGGGCGTGAAGGGCACGGCGATCTGCAGCTTGGGGTAATACTGCCCCCCGGCGCGTTCATAGGCATCGGCCCAGTTGAAATCGAAGATGTATTCGCCCTGACTGTGGCTTTTGACATAAAGCGGGGCGGCGGCGATGGGCCTTCCGTCCAGTCGCGCGATCAGGGGGCGGGGCTGCCAGCCGGTGCCGCGCCCGGTCGATCTGCTTTGCTCCAGCGCCAGCAGGAAACGGTGAGTGGTGAACGGGTCCACGGGCCGCCCCGGTTCGGGGCAGGCCAGCGCGTCCCACTCACTTGCAGGGATCGCGGCGATGGAGGGATGGGCGGTGACTTCAATCTCGGCACTCATGCGGCAAGACTGGCGCATGGGCCGGGATGGTCAAGCGGGTTTCGCCGCCGCATAGCCTTCGAAGGTCACGTTGTCGGCAATCAGGCGCGCCTCATCCTCGGCGGCCTCGGACCGGATGGTCCAGCACAGGATCGCCGCCCCCTGCGCCTGAAGCTCCGCCACCCGTGCGCGGGCCAGATCCTTCGCCTCGTGCGAGACGAAGCTGGCCTCCACCCGGTCGTAATCGGGTATCTCGCGCAGCAGATCGCAGACCTCGTGCGGCAGCGGCGCCCAGTCGTCGTAATCATAGGCCGAGGTGGTGATCCCGCGCGGCACGGTCGGGGCCAACCCGGCCATGATCGCCACGGATTCCGGGTTGAACCCCATCACCGCCACCGGGCCGACATAGCCCGCCAGCGCATCCGCCGTCGCCTGTTCCAGCCGCCCGTCGAACGGGGTCTGGTCCTTTATCTCGATCAGCAGCGGCACGCGGCCCGCCACGATTTCCAGCACTTCGGGGAGGGTCGGGATCGCCTCGCCATTCGCCAGCCGGACATCGGACAGGTCGGCCCCGCGGAGAGGGCCGCTGCCATTCGTCAGCCGGTCCAGATGGTCGTCGTGAAAGACCATCGCCTGCCCGTCCCCTGACAGTTGCAGGTCGATCTCGATGCCGTATCCCGCCTCTGCCGCCGCAAGGATCGCCGCACGAGAGTTCTCCGGCACCCCCGGCCCGTGCAGCGCACGATGGGCAATGGGATAGCGCAGGAAGGCGGGGGGAAGCGGGATGCGCATTCAGGCAATCTCGAAGATGGCTTCGATTTCGACCGCGACGCCAAAGGGCAGGCTGGCCGCGGAAACGGCCGAACGCGCATGGCGGCCCTTGTCACCCAGCACTTCGACCAGGAAATCGGACGCGCCGTTGATGACCTTGGGCTGGTCGGTGAAGTCCGGGGTGGAGTTCACGAAGCCCACCAGCTTCACCACCCGCACCAGCCGCTCCAGATCCCCGCCCGTCGCGCGTTTCAGCTGCGACAGCAGGCTGATGGCGCAGCGTTTTGCTGCAGCCGCACCCGCATCGATGTCCAGCGTGTCGCCCAGCTTGCCGGTGACAAGCCCGCTCTCGTTCTGCGAAATCTGGCCCGAGACATGCACGAGGTTCCCCGTGACGACGAAGGGCACATAGTTTGCAGCAGGTGCGGGCGCGTCGGGCAGGGTCACGCCAAGTTCGGCAAGGCGGCTTTCAATGGTCATCGTCATCTCCTTGTTGCGGCGGCGACGCTAGCGCGGCCCCCGCGCGGCTTCAACTCTCGCGCATCGCGCGGGCGAAGTAATCGCTCAGCGGTTTGACCAGATAGGCGAGCGGCGTGCGCTGTCCCGTCTGGATGAAGCTTTCGACCGGCATGCCGGGGATCAGGACCAGATCGGTCAGCTTCTCCACCTCGCCCTCGTTCGGCACGATCTCGGCCCGGTAATAGCTTTGGCCGGTCTGCTCGTCCGTCAGCGCGTCGGCCGAGACGAAGACCACATGCCCATCCAGTTCCGGCGTGGTGCGCGAGGGGAAGGCGGAAAAGACCAGCCGCACCGCCTGCCCTGGATGCACTTCATCGACATGGATCGTCGGGATCTGCGAGGTGATGACCAGCGGGCGGTCCTGCGGGATCAGATACAGAACCGGATCGGCGGCACGTAGCACCGCGCGCGGCGTCGTGACCGCAAGGTTCAGCACGATGCCCGACACGGGGGCGCGGATCTCCAGCCGGGTCAGACGCTGCTTCAACGCGCGGCGGCGTTCGACCAGTTCCAGCTCCTGATAGGCGAAGTCGCGCAGCTGGGTGATCGCCTCTTCTCGCCGGGCGGAACCGAGGCGCAGGATCTCGATCTCGGTTTCGGTGATGCGGGTTTCGGATTCGGCGCGGCTGGCGGTCAGCGATCCGACCTCGCCCGAAAGACGCGCCTGTTCGCGTTGCAGCGCCAGCACGCGCGACACTTCGGCAAGGCCGCGTTCATAAAGCCCCTGCTGCGCCGACAGTTCCTGCTGGATGAGCGTAAGCTGGATCGCAAGCGCCGCCTTCTGTGCGTCGATCCCGTCGATCTGGCTGCGGGTCTGGTCGATGCGGCGGCCGAGCTGGTCCACCTGCTGCGCGAGCGTGGCACGGCGGGACTCGAACAGCTTCACCTGCCCGTCCATCAGCTCGCGCACCTCGGGCCGGTTTTCCGCAATCAGTTCCAGATCGGGCAGGAAGGCGACCTCGGCCTCGTCCCGCTCGGCCTCCAGCCGTCCGCGGCGGGCCTGCAACTCGAACAACTGCCCCTCAACGATGGCCAGTTCCGACGAAAGGTCCGATCCGTCCAGCGCGACCAGAAGATCGCCCGCTTGGACCGATTGCCCTTCGATCACCGCGATCTGTTCGACCACGCCGCCATCGGGATGCTGCACGATCTGGCGGTTCTGCTGCACCTGTATCTGCCCCGGCGCCACGATGGCCCCCGCCAGATGCGAGACCGACGCCCAGACCCCGAAGCCGCCCAGCAGCAGCGCCAACGTGACACCCCCCAGAAGCAGCGGACCCTTTGCCGACCAATTCATGCCGCACCCCCCGGACGCACCAGATCGGTGTGGTTCTTCACCACCTCGCGCAGGACCGCATCGCGCAGGCCAAAGGCGCGGCGGGTGCCTTCCTCCATCACCAGAAGCAGATCGCACTCCTGAATCGCCGCCGGGCGGTGCGCCATGATAAGCACCGCGCCCCCCGCGTCCTTGACGGAACGGATCGCGGCGTTCAGCGCCATCGACCCTTCGTTGTCCAGATTCGAGTTTGGCTCGTCCAGCACCAGAAACACCGGATCGCCATACATCGCCCGCGCCAGCCCGATGCGCTGGACCTGCCCGCCGGAAAGCCGCCCGCCCAAGGCGGACACGCGCGAATCGTAGCCGTCGGGCAGACGCAGGATCATGTCATGCGCCGCCGCCTTCTTCGCCGCCTCGACCACCTTGGCGGGGTTCGCCCCGTCCTGAAGGCGGGCAATGTTTTCCGCGATCGTTCCCTCGAACAACGTCACCCGCTGCGGAAGATAGCCGATATAGCTGCCCAGCACGTCCGGGTCGTATTGGTCCAGCGTCGCGCCATCCAGCCGGATCTTGCCCGCCGCCGGGTTCCACACCCCGATCAGCGCGCGTGCGAGCGAGGATTTCCCAGACCCCGACGGCCCGATCACGCCCAAGGCCTGCCCCGGCTGCATCCCGAAGCTGACGGAACGCAGCACCGGCGTCTGGCTTCCGGGCGGCACCACGGTCAGCCCTTGCACGTCCAGCACGGCCTTTGGGCGCGGCAGGGCGGTGCGCGGCACCTCGGCCGGCTGGCGGGACAAGAGGCGGGTCAGACGGTTCCACCCCTCGCGCCCGCGGCTGACGGTCGCCCATTGGCCGATGGCCGATTCGATGGGGGCCAGCGCGCGGCCCATCATGATGGAACTCGCGATCATCACCCCCGCGCTCAGCCCGTCGGTCAGCACCAGATAGGCGCCAAGGCCCAGCATCGCCGATTGCAGGATCATCCGCAGCGTCTTGGTCAGGGTGCTGAAGCCCCCCGTCACATCCGCCGCGCGCACGCCCTGCGCCAGCGCCTCGGCCCGCGCGACCTGCCAGCGGCGAAAGCCCGCAGATGTCATGCCCAGCGCCTGAATCGCCTCGGATTCGGCCTTCAGGTTCTCGGCTATCCTTTCAGCCTGAATGCCCAGCATGGATGCACGCTGCATCGGCGCGTCGGACATGCGCTGGTTCAGCAACGTCACGACGACCAGAACCGCGCCGCCCCCCACTGCCAGCCAGCCCAGCGCCGGATGGAACAGGAACACGGCGGCGGCAAAGATCGGCGTCCATGGCAGATCGAACAGCGCCAGCAGCACGGGCGAACCCCAAAGCCGCTGCACCGATTCCAGATCGCGCTGCGCCGCGATGGCACTGCCGTCCCCCGGTGCCAGCGACAGCCTGCGCATGGCGGCGCGAAACACCCGCAGATCCAGCCGATCCTGAAACCCGGCACCGATTCGCGCCATGATCCGCCCGCGCGCGTAATCCAGAATGCCCATCGCGATGAACATTCCCGCCGCGATCAGCGACAGCGCGACCAGCGTCTCTTCGGACCGGCTGGCCAGCACGCGGTCATAGACCTGCAACATGTAAAGCGGCCCGGTCAGCATCAGCAGATTGGTGAAAACCGAGAAAAGCAGGACGGATAACAGCAATCCGCGCGACACTTTGCGTGCCTTCTGCAACTCCTGCCGTCCGGCCCTGAGGTCTTCTTGATCCATAGCGCCCGCTTCTATCCGAGGGATCATGTCACTGGCGTGACATCCTTCCCCGTTGTCATTCCCGTCCCGAAGGCATTAAGGCTTGCCTTCAATTGGATAACATTATGTTGACCTTTCGGGCCAGTAAGGACGGGGACGATGATGGCATCAGGACATGCGGCGCTTCGCGCGGTATCGAAAATCGGCGCGGCGGCCAGCCTTCTGGCGCTTGCCGCCTGCGGCACGGCCCCGGTCCAGACCGGCACGAACGATCCGCAGGAACAGGTGAACCGCGAACGGCACGAGTTCAACAAGCGCTTCGACACGGCGCTGGTGAAGCCCGTCTCGCAGGGCTATGGCCGCGTTGTGCCCGGCCCGGTGCGGACGGGGGTGAATAATTTCGCCGACAACCTCGACCTGCCCGGCGACGCGCTGAACGGCGTGTTTCAGGGCCGCCCCGTCGCCGCGCTGGAGAATACGGCCCGCTTCGTCGTCAACTCCACCATCGGCATCCTGGGGATCTTCGATCCGGCCAGCTCCATGGGCCTGCGCGGCAAGCCGACCGATTTCGGCGAGACGCTTTACACCTGGGGCGTGGGCGAGGGGCAATATGTCGAACACCCGTTCTTCGGCCCGTCCACGGAACGCGATACCTATGGCGCCATCGTCGATTACGCGACGAACCCGGTCCGCCTTCTGATCCCCTCGCCGGAACGAAGCATCGGCACCGTGGCCGAGGGCGGCTCAAAACTTGGTGATCGCTACGACTATTCCGACACCATCGACAGCGTCCTATATGAAAGCGCGGACAGCTATGCGCAGACGCGGCTGCTCTACCTCCAGAACCGGCGCCATGCGCTGGGCGGGGGCGGCGAGGCTTCGGGGGACGATTTCATCGACCCCTATGCCGATGCCGGGGATGCCGCGCCTGCCGATTTCATTGACCCGTACGAGGATAGCAATGCCCAGTGACATTTCCTTCGCAGCACCGCTGAACCGCCGCGCCTTTGGCGGCATCCTTCTGGCGGGCGGCATGGCGCTGGCCCTGCCCCGCGCATCCCATGCCCAAAGCGCCGATGCGGCCCGCCAGTTGGTGACCAGCGCCGTGGGCGAGGTGAACCGCATCATCGCGTCCGGCCAGTCTGAATCGGCAATGCTGGGCGCGTTCGAACGTGTGTTCGCCAATTACGCCGACGTTCCGACCATCGCGCGTTCGACCCTGGGCGTCGCCGCGCGTCAGGCCTCGCAGGCGCAGCTTGCAGCTTATACGCAGGCCTATCAGGGCTATGTCAGCCGCAAATACGGTCGCCGCTTCCGCGAATTCGCGGGCGGGCAGATCGAGGTGACTAGCGTGCAACCGCTGAAAAGCTACTTCGAGGTCGTCTCGACCGCCTATCTGCGCAACAAGAACCCGGCCGATGTGCGCTGGCACGTCTCGCAGAAGGGCGGTCAGCCGAAGTTCTTCAACATCATCATCGAGGGTGTGAACATGCTCGCCTCGGAACGGACCGAGGTTCAGGCGATCCTCGATCAAAACCGGGGCAATATCGACGCGCTGACGCAGGCGCTGTCGCGCGCCTGATCCCGACGACACGAAAAGAAAAGGCCCCGCAACCGCGGGGCCTTTTTCAGTTTCCGAAGGCGCCCAGCACATCGCGCAGGATACGCTCGGCCATGTCGGGCTGTTCGCGGCGGGGCTGCTGCGCCAGTTGCGGGTCCTGCGATTCCGGCAAAGGCGTGCCGTTCAGGTCCGTCACAGGCACGTTGGTCGGGGCCTGCGGCGGGGTGCGCGGCGCGGGAACGATCTTGCGCAGCGGCGTGGCAGGCAGGCCTTCCTCGACCCGGACCATCACCTCGCGCCAGATGTCGGCGGGAATGCCGCCGCCCGTCACCCCGGTCAGCGGGGTGTTGTCGTCATAGCCCATCCAAACGCCGGTGACGTAATCGGCGGTGAAGCCGACGAACCACGCATCGCGGGCGGCCTGGGTCGTGCCGGTCTTGCCAGCCGCCTCGCGGTCAGGCAGACGCGCGCGCCCCCCGGTGCCCGAATTGATGACCTCGGTCATCATGTAGGTCAGAAGCTGCGCGGCCTCTTCCGAGATCACGCGCTGCTCGATCCCGCCTTCCTGCCCCATCAGCGGCTGATCGTCGCCCTGAAGGCGCAACTCGGTCAGGCCATAGGGCCGCACGGCCGATCCGCCGTTCAGGATGCCCGCATAGGCGCCCGTCATCTCCAGCAGGGTCGATTCCGATACGCCCAGCGCCAGCGAGGGGCTGTTCACAAGGTTGTTGCGGATGCCGAATTCCGAGGCGACGCGGATGACCTCGTCCCGGCCCACGTTTTCCGACACGCGCACGGCGGGGATGTTCAGCGACTGTTTCAGCGCCGTCGTCAGCGTCACGATGCCATGGAACCGGCGGTCATAGTTCGACGGCGACCACGGTCCCGATCCGGGGATGTTCAGCGTGAAGGGCGCATCCTCGACGAAGTCGGCGGGGCTGTACCCCTTGTTCATCGCGGCGGCATAGACGAAGGGCTTGAACGCCGACCCCGTCTGGCGCAGCGCCTGCGTCGCGCGGTTGAACGATCCCGCCGCCGCGATGGCGCGCCCGCCGACCATGCCGCGCACCGCGCCATCCGCCGACATCACCACCACCGCCGTCTGGGCCTTGGACCCTTCGCGCAGCTTTTCGGAAAAGACCTTGTCCACGGCTTCTTCCGCCGCGCGCTGAATGCGCTGGTCCATCGTGGTGCGGATGATGACATCCTCGGTCGTGTCGCGGGTCAGGAAGGACGGCCCCGCCTCCATCACCCAGTCGGCGAAATAGCCGCCCGAACGGCTTTGCGCCGCCTCCGACAGCCGCGCGGGATTGGCAACGGCATCCTGCGCCTCGGCATCGGTCAGGTATCCCTGATCGTGCATCAATCCGATGATGAGGTTCGCACGGCTGGTCGCGCGTTCAAGGTTATTCGTCGGCGCGTAATAGGACGGCGCCTTCAGCAGCCCCGCCAGCATCGCGGCTTCCGCCGGGTTCACCTCGGCCGCCGATTTGCCGAAATACCGCTGCGACGCGGCCTCGAAGCCGCGCGCGCCCGCCCCCAGATAGGCGCGGTTGAAATAGATCGTCAGTATCTCGGCCTTGGAATACTTCATCTCCATCGCCAGCGCGAAGGGGACTTCCTTGATCTTGCGCCAGACGCCGCCCTTGCGGCAGTCAGCCTCATATTCTGCCTCGTTCTTCCAGGCCGACGCGTCGTATTCCACGCCAAGGCACAGCAGCTTGGCCACCTGCTGGGTGATGGTGGACCCGCCGTTGCCCTCAAGCGCACCGCGCCCTTCGGTCATGTTGATCTTGATGGCCGAGGCGATGCCGCGCGGGCTGACGCCGACATGGTTGTAGAAACGCCGATCCTCGGTTGCGATCACCGCATCGCGCAGGTTCTCGGAAACCTTGTCCGAGGTCATGTTGCCACCGAAGGTTTCCCCCCGCCAGGCGAACACGTCGCCGTTGCGGTCCAGAAGCGTGACGGACCCGCGCGCGCGGCCATCCAGAAGTTCGGTCACCTCGGGCAGACGGGACATGAAATAGAAGGTCGATCCGCCGACGATCAGCGCCAGCACCAGCGCGCCGCGCCATGCGACGCCCCAGATGACCCGGCGGATCAGGGTGAAGATGCCGACGATCAGCGCAACCAGCGGATTGCGCGGCCGTTGCGGCTTGCGCGGGGGTTGCCGCCGGGGGGGCTGCTTGCCACCACCACCGCCGCCGCGCCCATTGCCGCCCGTCTTGGGCGAGGAAAAATTACGCCGATCCGCCACCAGTGGCGTCCGCTTGCCCGAACCGCTCATTCCGCCTGCCCGTTTTGTTTTGGCGACCATAACCGGAACGCGCGCGGATGTGGAGGACAACCCTGCGTGAGCCTGATCTTCAAGTCGCGCATTTTTTGGGCGATGCCCATGCAATGTGCAAAAATTCGTGCAGAACCCATTCCACACCCTGCCTGAAACATGGGCGAAACGTTGCCGAAGCCCGCGAATCCCCGCCTTGTCGGGCCAAGGCACCCGGCTGGGGCCGCCTGCCAAACAAGGGGATGCACGGTGAAACTCATCATTGCAGCGATCAAGCCGTTCAAGCTGGAGGAGGTCCGCGAGGCGCTGACCACCATCGGCGTGCGCGGCATGATGGTGACGGAGATCAAGGGCTTCGGGTCGCAGTCGGGGCATACGGAAATCTATCGCGGGGCGGAATACGCCGTGAACTTCGTGCCGAAGGTCCGGCTGGAGATCGTGGTCGCCGACGCGCTGGCCGAAACGGTGGTGGAAACCATCCGCTCGACCGCCAAGACCGACAAGATCGGCGACGGCAAGATCTTCGTGCTGGACGTCGAACACGCGGTCCGCGTGCGCACCGGCGAAATCAACGACGATGCGCTGTGACCGCGCAGGGGGAATTGGGACAATGAAGAAATTTATTCAAACCGCAGGCCTGTCGGCGCTTGGGGCGCTGGCCGCCCTGCCCGCCCTGGCGCAAGAGGCCGAGGTCGTGTCCAACATCGACAGCGGCGATACGGCATGGATGCTGATGTCCACCGTGCTGGTGCTGTTCATGATCCTGCCGGGCGTCGCGCTGTTCTATGGCGGACTGGTGCGCTCCAAGAACATGCTATCGATCCTGATGCAGTGCACGGCCATCACCTCGATGGTCATCATCATCTGGGTGCTCTATGGCTATTCCTTCGCTTTCGGCGGCTCGGAAAGCGCCTATTTCGGCGGGTTCGCCAAGCTGTTCCTGTCGGGCGTCACGGCGGAATCGGAATCGGGCACCATCCCGGAATATGTCTTCCTGTCGTTCCAGATGACCTTTGCCTGCATCACGGCGGCGCTGATCGTCGGCGGCTTTGCCGAACGCATCAAGTTCTCGGCGGTGATGCTGTTCGTGTTCCTCTGGGTCTCGATCGTCTATTTCCCCATCGCCCACATGGCCTGGGACGCGAACGGGCTGTTCTTCGGCTGGGACGCCTATGACTTCGCGGGCGGCACCGTGGTTCACATCAACGCCGGCATCGCGGCGCTGGTCGGTTCCATCGTCGTCGGCAAGCGCGTCGGTTACGGCAAGGACAACATGGCCCCGCATTCGATGACCCTGACCATGGTCGGCGCGTCGATGCTGTTCGTCGGCTGGTTCGGGTTCAACGCAGGGTCGGCTCTGTCGGCGGGCGCAGGCGCGGGTCTGGCGATGATCAACACCTTCACCGCGACCGCTGCGGGCGTTCTGGCCTGGATCGTGGTCGAAGGCGCGGCACGCGGCAAGGCATCCATGCTGGGCGCGGTTTCGGGCATGATCTGCGGTCTGGTCGCCGTCACCCCGGCTGCGGGCTGGGTCGGGCCGCTGGGCGCGATCGTTCTGGGCGCGGTGGCTTCGGTCGTCTGCTACTATTTCGTCGCCGTGGTGAAGCCGAAGCTGGGCTATGACGACAGCCTCGACGTGTTCGGCATCCATGGCGTGGGCGGCATCGTCGGCGCGATCGGCACCGGCATCTTCGCGGCCCCCGGCCTTGGCGGCGCGGGCTTCCCCGAGGGCGTAACGATGGGCGGCCAGCTGTGGACCCAGTTCATCGCCGTCGCGATCACCATCGTCTGGTGCGGCGTCGTGTCGTTCATCCTGTTCAAGCTGGTTGATGCCATCGTGGGCCTGCGCGTCTCCACCGATCAGGAACGCGAGGGGCTGGACACCACCAGCCACGGCGAAAGCGCCTACCACTATTGAAAACGAAAGGGCGCCCCGCGGGGCGCCCTTTGCTTTTACAGAACGGCCGCGACGGCCTTTGCCAGAACCGGCACGGTCTGCGCGTTCAACCCCGCGATGTTGATGCGGCTGTCCCCCACCATATAGATCCCGTGATCCGCCCGCAGCTTCTCCACCTGTTCCGGCGTCAGGCCAAGGCGCGAGAACATCCCCCGATGCTCCGCCACGAAGCCAAACCGGTCGGACCCGGTCGCGTCGCGCAGCGCATCGGCCAGTGATTGCCGCAAGGTCAGCATGTTCAGCCGAACCTCCTCCAGTTCCGCCTTCCAGTCGGCGCGCAGGGCGTCGTCTTCGAGGATCATCGTGACCAGCCGCGCGCCGTGATCCGGCGGGAAGCTGTAGTTCTGGCGGTTCAGGAACGCGAGGTTGCCCTGCGTCACCGTCCGGTCGTCCGAACCAATGGCGATCAGGATGCCCGTGCGTTCGCGATAGATGCCGAAGTTCTTGGAGCAGGAGGCCGCGATCAGCACCTCGGGCAGCTCGGACGCCACCAGCCGAGTCGCCTCGGCATCCGCGTCCAGACCGTCGCCGAAGCCCTGATAGGCGATGTCGATGAACGCGATCGCGCCCTTGGCCTTCAAAAGCGTCACGACCTCGCGCCATTGCACCATGTTCAGGTTCGCGCCGGTCGGGTTGTGACAGCAGCCATGCAGCAGCACCACGTCGCCCTGTTTCACCCCGTCCAGATCGGCCATCATCCCCGCGAAATCGACCGAGCCGGACTCGGCGTCGAAGTAGCGGTAGTCCTGCATGGGGATGCCAAGGAACTTGATGATCGACGGGTGGTTCGGCCAGGTCGGGTTCGACAGCCAGACGGTGGCCCCCGGCGCGGCCATCTTCACCAGTTCCAGCGCCTGCCGGATCGCGCCCGTGCCGCCGGGCGTCGCAATCGCCGCGACTTTCTCCGCCGGGACCGAATCGCCAAGGATCAGCTTCGTCATCGCCGCCAGATAGGCCGGCTCGCCCGCAAGCCCGGTATAGGCCTTGGTCGTCTCGGCCTCCCACAGCTTCTTCTCGGCGGCCTTCACGGCGCGCATCACCGGGGTCAGGCCGGTCGGATCCTTGTAGACGCCGACGCCAAGGTCGATCTTCACCTCGCGCGGGTCGTCGCGATACATCTGGATCAGTTGCAGGATCTTGTCCGCAGGTTGCGGTTTCAGTTCGGTCAGCATCTCGGCTCCCTCCGCCATGGCGATGCGATGACGCCGCGGCGAAGAGGATATTCCACATGCGGCGCAGGATCGCCGCAATTCGATAGCCCGCCGCAGCCCCGCGTTCAAGGCTGCGGCGCGTCTGTCACTTGGCCATCGACTGGCGGATGGCCCCGACGATCGCCGTCAGCACACCGCCGCTGACGCCGCCCGACAGAACCGAGGCGATGATGCTGCCGACGTCGAGGCCGCCATTCGCGACCACATCGGTGGCTGCGCCCGTCGCTGCCGGATCGACCCCGGCCGCGCCCCCAAGCAGCGCCGCAAGGATTTGCCCGCCCACGCCGCCGCCGATCAGACCGACGACCGCATTCAGGACAGGACCGAGGCTTATGTTCTTCGCAGCGCCCCCGGCAGCAGTGCCGCCCAGCGCGCCTGCGATCAATTGGATCAACAGTTCCATCACATACTCCCTCATACGGCGTTCTGCCGTGTGGTAAGCATGCGCCCCGATTGTGAAATCACAAAGCGATTAAGCGTTCTGCTTCAGCAGCCGCTGTTTCTGGCGGTTCCAGTCACGCTTGGCCGAGGTCTCGCGCTTGTCTGCCAGCTTCTTGCCCTTGGCGATGCCGATGGCGACCTTCACCATGCCCCGGTCGTTGAAATACATCCGCAGCGGCACCAGCGTCATGCCTTCGCGTGCGGTGGCGGACCACAGGCGCGACAATTCCTTGCGCGACACCAGCAACTTGCGGCGGCGGCGTTCCTCGTGCCCCCAGGTCTTGGCCTGAAGATATGGCGCGATATAGCCGTTGATGAGCCACAGCTCGCCGTTTTCGACCGAGGCATAGCTTTCGCCGATATTCGATCCGCCCTGCCGCAGCGATTTCACCTCGGACCCGAGCAGGATGATCCCCGCCTCGATATCGTCCTCGATGGCGTAATCGAACCGCGCGCGGCGGTTTTCTGCGATGAGCTTGCTGTTGGGGTCGGATTTCTGGGCCATGATCTGGCCCAGATAGGTGACACCGCGCCCTTAGTCCAGAGGCGCCTAGTTGATGAGGCCCGCATGGCGCATCGCCGCGTCCATCCGTGCCTTGGCATTGTCGGTCAGACCGACCAGCGGCAGGCGCACCTCTTCGCTGCAAAGGCCCAGACGCGACAGGCCGTATTTCGCACTGACCAGGCCCGGCTCGATGAAGATCGCCTCGTGCAGCGGCATCAGGCGGTCCTGATATTCAAGCGCCTTCGCATAATCGCCCGCCAGCGTCGCCGCCTGGAATTCGGCGCACAGGCGCGGGGCAACGTTGGCCGTGACCGAGATGCAGCCGATGCCGCCATGGGCGTTGAAGCCCAGCGCCGTCGCATCCTCGCCCGAAAGCTGGATGAAATCCGCGCCGCAGGTGATGCGCTGCTGGCTCACGCGCTCCAGCTTGCCGGTTGCGTCCTTGACGCCGACGATGCGCGGCAGCTTGGCCAAAGCACCCATCGTTTCCGGCGTCATGTCCACGACCGAACGACCGGGGATGTTGTAGATGATGATCGGCAGGTTGCAGGCGTCGTGCATCGCGGTGAAATGCGCGATCATCCCGGCCTGCGTCGGCTTGTTGTAATAGGGGGTCACAACCAGCGCGGCATCGGCGCCCACGGCCTCGGCATGCTGGATCAGCTCGATCCCCTCGGCGGTGTTGTTCGACCCCGCGCCTGCGATGACCGGGATGCGGCCCGCCGCGAATTCGACGGTTTTCGCCACCACCAGCTGGTGTTCCTCGTGGCTCAGCACCGGGGTCTCGCCGGTGGTGCCGACGGGAACGATGCCGGACGATCCTTCGGCCACATGCCAGTCGACCAGCTTCTTCAGCGTATCAAGATCCACGGCGCCGTTCTTGAACGGCGTCACGAGGGCTGGAATGGACCCTTTGAACATGACACGCTTCTCCTGTGGATCGGGGCTGGCCCGGTTTCGAATCCGCTCTCCTTATCCGCGTGCGCCCTGCTTGCCAAGCTGTCGCCGTTGTGTGTTGCCGCGCGGGCGCGGCTTTGGCACAGTCCGCGCCATGATCCGCCTTGCCCTTGCCCTTTCCCTGATGATCCCCCTTCCCGCCATGGCGCAGGACGGTGCCGCGCTGAAGGCTGCGCTGCGCCTTGCCGCCGCGCGCGACTGGTCCGCCGCGCTGGGCCGGGCCGAGGGCGGCATCTCGCGCGATATCGTCGAATGGCAGCGGTTGCGGGCGGGGGACGGCACGGCAGGCGAATACGAGGCCTTCCTGACGCGCAACCCCGACTGGCCCGGCATCCCCCTTCTGCGCCGCCGGGGCGAAGGCGCCATCGCCCGATCGGGCGACGCGCAGCGCATCATCGCCTATTTCGCGCAGCAAGCGCCCCTGACCGCCGAAGGGTCGATCGCCCTGTCCCGCGCCTTTCTTGCCGCCAACCGCGCGCCCGAGGCCGAGGCCGAGGCCGTCCGCGCCTGGCGCGACATGGCCCTGACCGAAGCCGAAGAAGCGACGCTGCACCAGATGTATCCCGTGCCGCTGGCCGGGGCCGACATCGCGCGGACCGACCGGCTGCTTTGGGAGGGCGAGATGAACGAGGCTCTGCGCATGGTGCCGCGCCTCTCGGCCGGGTGGCAGGCGCTGGCACGCGCCCGCATCGCGCTGCGGTCAGGGGACGATGGGGTGGACGCGCTGATCGCCGCGGTCCCCGAGGGGCTGTCGGACGACCCCGGCCTTGCATACGAGCGGTTCATGTGGCGCATCCGCAAGGGCCGCGATGCCGATGCCGCCGCCCTGATGCTGGAACGCAGCGGCAGCGCCGAATCGCTGGGCCGCCCCGCCGCCTGGGCCTCGCGCCGTGCCTATCTGGCGCGCGAGTTCGAGGCGGCCGACCCGACGTTGGCCTACAGCCTTGCCGCCAGCCATCACCTGACCTCGGGCGGCAGCTTTGCCGATCTGGAATTCCTTGCCGGGCATATCGCGCTCAGGCGGCTGAACCAGCCCTCGCTGGCGCTGGATCATTTCCGCCGTCTAGGACAGGGCGTGTCGACCCCGATCAGCCTGTCCCGCGCGCTTTACTGGGAAGGCCGCGCGCTGGAGGCGATGGGCAATCTCGACGCAGCCATGGCCGCGTTCGAGGAAGCGTCGATGCACTCCTCGGCCTATTACGGGCTTCTGGCGGCGGAACGGCTGGGGAAGAACATCGACCCGGCGCTTTTGTCCGACGCCCGCCCCGCCGACTGGCGGCAGGCAGGCTTCGCGCAGTCCAGCGTGTTTCAGGCGGCGCAGCTTCTGCTGGATGCGGGCGATTACGATCAGGGCCGCCGATTCATCCTGCATCTGGCGGAATCGCAGGACGCGACCGGGCTGGACCAGCTTTCGGACATGGCGCTGGCGATGAACGAGCCGAACATCGCGGTCCTGATCGGCAAGCAGGCGGCAGAGCGCGGAATCATCCTGCCGCGCGCCTATTACCCCGTGCCCGCGATGGTGCCGGACGATCTGCCGGTCACGCGCGCATTGGCGTTGGCGATCAGCCGCCGCGAATCCGAATTCAATCCGGTGGTGGTCAGCCCCGCCGGGGCGCGGGGGCTGATGCAGGTGATGCCCGGCACCGCCAAGCTGATGGCGACGAAGCTGGGCACGGGCTATGCCGCCGCGCGCCTGTCCGAACCGGCGTATAACGTCCGCATGGGCACGGCATACCTTGCGCAGCTGATCGAGGAGTTCGGGCCTTCGGTCGCGCTCGTCGCCTCGGGCTACAATGCCGGGCCGGGGCGTCCTCGCAACTGGGTGACCGAATTCGGCGATCCGCGCGATCCCGGCGTCGACGTGGTGGACTGGGTCGAGGATATCCCCTTCGGCGAAACCCGCACATATGTGATGCGGGTCGTCGAATCGCTGGTGATCTATCGCGCCAAGCTGGCCGGGGTTTCGATTCCCGTCCGCGTCACCGCGGAGCTGCGGGGGTAGCCTCGCCCTTGACCCCCGCGCGCCACAGCGTGAACAGCCCCGCCGCGATGACCACCGCCGCACCGACGAGAATGTTCAGGTGCAGCTCCTCGTGGAAGAAGAACACACCCACCCCGGTCGCCCAAAGGATCTGGAGGAACGAGAAGGGCTGAACCGCGCTTGCTTCTGCTGCGTCGAAAGACCGGATCAGGCACCAGTGGCCCAGAACCCCCGTGCAGCACAGCATGGCCATCAACGGCCAGTCCTCGGGCCGCAGCGGCTGCCACGAGATAAGCCCGACGATGGTGATCGCCACGGCCCCGACCGTCCCCGCCCAGAAGAAGCTGACCGCCGGCCCGTCATGCTGCGCGACATAGCGGGTCAGCAGCCCATAGACCGCGAACATCGCCGCCGCCGCCATCGGCACCAGCGACCAGAAGGACAGCACCCCCGCACCGGGGTTCAGGATGATGATGACCCCGACGAATCCGATCGCCACCGCCGTCCAGCGCCGCCAGCCCACCGTTTCCCCCAGGACCGGACCCGACAGGGCCGATACCAGCAGCGGATAGCAGGCGAAGACCGCATGGGTCGCGATCAGCCCCAGCTTGACGAAGGCGACGACCATCACGCAAATCTCGGCCACCAGCAGCAGCCCGCGCAGGGATTGCAGCACCGGATACCGGCTGCGCAGCACCGCCTTCAGCCCGCCCGAGGATCGCAGCGCCAGCGCCATGACGAAGGCTGCGAAGAACCAGTAGCGGATCATCACCACGACGAAGACATTGTTGTTCGCGCCCAGCATCCGCGACAACGCATCCTGCGTTGTGAAGACGATGGTGGCGGCGATCATGAAAAGGATGCCGAGGCGGGTGTTCTGCTTGCTCATGCTGCACCGGAAGGTGTCAGCCTTCCGGCCGACATGTGACGTTTCCCCCCATATCCCGGCAAGCGTGTGACCTCAAAACCTGCCGACTGCAAGGCCCGCCGAACATGGCCCGCCGCGGTATATGTGGCGAATGTGCCACCCGGCACGGTATGGGAGGCCACGGCGGCCATCATCTCCTCGCCCCAAAGCTCCGGGTTCTTGGCGGGCGAGAACCCGTCGAGGAACCACGCATCCGCCCGGCCCTGCCATGCGGGCAGGGTCTCGCGCGCGTCGCCGGCGATCACCTCGACCTCCATCGCGCCGATGGTGAACCGAGTCCGGCCCGCCGCCCATGCCGCGAGGAAGGGCGCGGCGACGGCCTCCGCTTCGGGGAAGGCGGCAAGGGCGCGGGCGATCTGGGCGGCATCCATCGCAAATGCCTCGAACGAGGTGAAACGGACCGGCACGCCGCCCGATGCGATCAGCAGCGCCAGCATGTTCAGCCCCGTGCCGAAGCCAAGTTCCGCCACGTGGAACCCTTGATGCAGCCGTTCGGGCAGCCCGTTGCCGCGCAGGAAGACGTGTCGCGTCTCCTCCAGCCCGCCGTTCAGCGAGAAATAGGGATCGTCGAACCGGGTGGAAACCGGGATGCCCCCATCCCGCCATTCAAGTTCCGCCATGCCGCACCTCCGTTCCCCCATTCCATGCGCCCGCAGGCTGGAAAGCGCAACCGCGCCGCGATATGGCGAAGGGATGAGCGGACCGGACATCATCATCAGAGGCGCGGGCATCTTCGGCCTGTCCATCGCGTGGGAGGCCGCGCGGCGCGGCGCAAAGGTGCTCGTCGCGGACCCGAACGGAATCGGTGCCGGTGCCTCGGGCGGGATCGTCGGCGCGATGGCCCCGCATGTGCCGGAAAACTGGAATCCGAAAAAGGCGTTCCAGCTGGAAAGCCTGCTGATGGCCGAAGCGTTCTGGGCAGGCGTTCAGGCGGCGGGCGGGGCCGATCCCGGCTATGCCCGGACGGGGCGGCTGCAACCCGTGGCGGATGACGCGGCGCTGGATCTGGCACGGGCGCGGGCAGCCTCGGCCCGCGATCTGTGGCGAGGGCTGGCGGAATGGCGGCTGATCCCCGCGCGGCGCGGCTGGTATCCCGCCTCGCCCACAGGCTGGCTGGTCGAGGATACGCTGACCGCACGCATCCATCCGCGCATGGCGCTGGCCGCGCTGGCGGCGGCGATCCGCGCCAAGGGCGGCGAGATCGTCGCGCAGACGGATGCGGTGGCCCCCACCATCCATGCCACCGGGGCCGCGGGCCTGCGCGAGATGGGCGTCGGCACGGGCATCAAGGGGCAGGCGCTCAGCCTGCGCCATGACGCGCGCGATCTGCCGCAGATCTCCGTGGACGGGCTGCATGTCGTGCCTCATGCCAACGGCATCGTCGCCATCGGATCGACGACCGAACGGGACACCGACGATCTGGCCACCGACGCGCAATGCGATGCCCTCCATGCCCGCGCGGTGGCGGCACTGCCGGTTCTGGCGCGCGCGGAGGTGGTCGAACGCTGGGCGGGCCTGCGTCCCCGCGCGAAATCCCGCGCCCCGGTCCTCGGGCCGTGGGAGGACGGGTTCGTCGCCAATGGCGGCTTCAAGATCGGCTTCGGCATGGCACCGATGGTGGCGAAGGTGATGGCCGATCTGGTGCTGGACGGGCGCGATGCGATCCCCGACGGCTTCCGGGTCGAGGATAACTAGCGCAGGTCGATCCAGACGGGGCGGTGCGTGCCGCCCCCCTCGCCCATCCCCGCCGCTGCCACGTCCAGATCGCTGGAGGGCAGGACGTAATCGACCCGCAGCGTGCCCACATCGAACCTTGCCGTCGGCTCGGAGTGCAGATCCTGCACCTTGGGATGCGCCAGCAGCGCACGGATCGCATCCGGAATGCCATCGCCCCGGTCCGGGTCTGCATTGGCATCGCCAAGGATCACGAACGGGCCCTCGGGCGGCGCAAAGGGCAACCGCCCGTCGATCAGCGCGGTCCAGAACGCCGTCTCGTCATGGTTGCGGGGGGCGTTGCGCGGCTCAAACACCGGCGGGGTCGCATGAAAGGCCAGCAGGGTCAGGGTGCCGCCGGGGGCGTGGATCGGCACTTCCCAATGGCCAGTGGTGGACAGGCGCTGAAGGTCGTCGCCCGACATAAGCGCCCCCGGCAGATCGCGCCACAGAAAGGCCGAGAAATCCCGCCCCTCGCCGATGGGAAAGCGCGACAGCACCGCCATCCCGCCCTGCCCCGAGAACCAACCATAGCCTTGGGCATCGCGCGGCCCGCCGATGCGCCCGTCGCCATCCATGTCGCGCCCCGTCTGCATCCCCGTATTGGGCCGCCGCGCGAACAGGTGCGGATAACCAAGGTCGAGCGCCCGCAGCGCCACGAGGTCCAGATCGTAGTCCACATTCGTCAGCAAAAGCACATCCGCATCCAGCGCAGCGATGGTGGCGCGGGCGGCCTCCACTTCGGCCTCGCCCTTCTGGATGTCGCGCAGCAAAAGCCCCGGCCCCTTGCGCGACAGGCCCGAATTCCATGTCGCCACCCGGATTTCGGCAAAGGCGGGCTGCGCCAGCATCAGAAGGATCAGGAAGAGCCGCATGAAAAATCCCCGCCGCAGATGCGACGGGGATGGGGCAACACGGTTAACGCGAGGTTAAATCCCCCGTTCAGATCCACGGACGCGCGGTTTCCATCTTCGCCTCGAACCCATCGATGGCCGAGGATTTCTCCATCGTCAGACCGATATCGTCCAGACCGTTCAGCAGGCAGTGGCGGCGGAACGGGTCCAGCGTGAAGGGGAACTCCTGCCCGTCCGAGGTGACGACCTTCAGCGCCTCCAGATCCACTGTGATGCGGGCATTCGATCCGCGGCGGGCGTCGTCCATCAGCACATCGACCACGTCCTGCGGCATCACGATGGGCAGGATGCCGTTCTTGAAGCAGTTGTTGTAGAAGATGTCGGCAAAGCTGGTCGAGATCACGCAGCGGATGCCGAAATCAAGAAGCGCCCAGGGCGCATGTTCGCGCGACGATCCGCAGCCGAAATTATCGCCCGCCACGATGATCTCGGACTGGCGATAGGCGGGCTGGTTCAGCACGAAATCGGGGTTCTCGTTGCCCGCCGCGTCATAGCGCATTTCGTCGAACAGGTTCTTGCCCAGACCCGAACGCTGGATCGTCTTCAGGAATTGCTTCGGGATGATCATGTCGGTGTCGATATTGACCAGCGGCATGGGGGCCGCAATTCCGGTCAGCTTGGTGAATTTGTCCATCGCGGATGTCCTAGCGGTTCTGCGCACCACGCGCAGTTGAGTTAACGAAATGTTTACCAACTCGTGAGCCGGTGGTAGCTTTCAAGCGCGACGCTTTGTCGCGCCGCCCCGATCCCAGGCGGATGTTTTCGGAATGATTGCAACCTTTACCGAGGGAACAACCCAAATGAAACGTCATCTGAGCCGTGCGCTCGGCGCGCTCGCATTTGCCGGTGCCGCCGGCTTCGGCATGTCGGCCTCTGCCGCCGTCGTGCGCGTCAATGCCGAACAGTTCCTGCCCTCTGCCGGGCTTATCACCTTCTCGGAATTCTCGGTCGGCACTACGAACCCGACCTACAACCCGTCCGATTACGGCGGCGGCGCGGGCGCGCCCGTGGTCACCACCGGCGGCTACTTCGTCGGCCAGTCGCTCAGCGCCCAGCCGGGCGTGGATTGCCCCGGCTCGGCCCCGACCGCCTGCATCAAGGGCTCGTCCACCGGAACGCTGGCACTGGACGCGGCCTCGCCCGACACGTTCATCACCACGGACGGTGCCTTCCCGACCTCGCCCACGCTCAGCGGCTCGCCGCGGTTCAACGGGCCGATCGCGCTGCTGTTCAGCGTGGACCAACTGGCCGTCGGCTTCGAGGGCGGCTTCTTCGACGGCGTCGGATCGACCGGGATCACCGCCTTCGGCCGTGATGGCACCCTGCTGGGCACCGTCAAGAACGAAGGCACGGGGATCGAGTTCCTCGGCCTCGCCTCGGCCACCGGCATCGCCGAGATCGCGGGCGTTTTCCTCGATCTGGTCGGGTCTGAACCCGCAGGCTTCAACATCGACAACGTCGCCTTCGGTCAGGCCGGACAGGTTGTGATCCCGCCGGTCGATCCGGGCCCCGCCCCGGTGCCGCTGCCCGCCGCACTGCCGCTGCTGCTGGCCGGTCTCGGGACCTTCGGCCTGCTGCGCCGCCGCTGAACCACGGGGGCTGCCGGAAATCCCGGCAGCCTTTTCCATCAGACCGGCTCCGCCATCAGAAGGCGCACGTCGGTCAGGCGCCCCGTCACCGCCGCCGCCGCCGCCATTGCGGGCGACATCAGATGCGTGCGGCCGCCGCGCCCCTGACGCCCTTCGAAGTTGCGGTTGGACGTGGCGGCGCAGCGATCGCCGGGCGAGAGCTGGTCGTCGTTCATGCCAAGGCACATCGAACAGCCCGCAAGACGCCATTCGAAGCCTGCGTCGATGAAGACCTGCGCGATGCCCTCATCCTCGGCCTGTTTGCGTACCAGACCCGATCCGGGCACGACCATCGCGCGGATGCCGTCCTTCACCTTGCGGCCGCGCAGGATATCGGCGGCGGCGCGCAGATCCTCGATCCGGCCGTTGGTGCAGGAGCCGATGAAGACCGTGTTGATCTCGATCTCGTCCAGCTTTTGCCCCGGCTGCAGCCCCATATACTCCAGCGAGCGGCGGGCAGCGTCGATCTTGCCGCCTTTGAACTCCTCGGGGGCCGGGACGGTGCCGGTGATCGGCAGCACGTCCTCGGGAGATGTCCCCCATGTCACGACAGGCGCGATGTCTTCGGCACGGATGGTGACGACCTTGTCAAAATGCGCGCCTTCGTCTGTGAACAGCGTCTTCCAATAGGCGACGGCGGCATCCCACTGCTCGCCCTTGGGCGCGTTGGGGCGGGTCTTGCAATAGTCGAAGGTGACATCGTCCGGCGCGATCAGGCCTGCGCGCGCGCCGCCCTCGATCGCCATGTTGCAGACGGTCATGCGGCCTTCCATCGACAATTCGCGGATCGCCTGCCCGCAATATTCGATCACATGGCCCGTGCCGCCCGCGGTCCCGGTCAGGCCGATCACAGTCAGGGTGATGTCCTTGGCGGTCACACCGGGCGGCAGGCTGCCGGTGATCTCGACCTTCATGTTCTTGGATTTCTTCTGGATCAGCGTCTGGGTCGCCAGCACGTGTTCGACCTCGGACGTGCCGATGCCGTGCGCCAGCGCACCGAAGGCCCCATGCGTCGCGGTGTGGCTGTCGCCGCAGACCACCGTCATGCCCGGCAGCGTCCAGCCCTGTTCGGGGCCGACGATATGCACGATGCCCTGACGGATGTCGTCGATGGGATAGTAATGCACTCCCGCCGCCCGCGCGTTGGAGTCCAGCGCGGCGACCTGGATGCGGCCTTCCTCATTCTCGATATGCGTCTCGCGACCGGCGGTGGTGGGCACGTTATGGTCCGGCACGGCGATGGTCTTTTCCGGCGCGCGGACCTTGCGACCGGTCATGCGCAGCCCTTCGAAGGCCTGCGGGCTGGTAACCTCATGGACCAGATGGCGGTCGATATACAGAAGGCAGGTGCCGTCTTCGTCCTGCCGGATGACGTGGTCGTCCCAGATCTTGTCATACAGAGTGCGGGCTTTGTCCTGAGCGGTCATGGCTCTTCCTTGATAATCAGGATGGCTGTGATGGGGGTTCGGCAAGCGGCGTCAGGGGCGCAGAAAGGCACCCCGCCGCGTCAAAGCCGCGATAGGACGTTGCGGGTCGAACCGAAGAAGCGCGCCGGAAGACGCGCATGATCGGTGATGTTGAAATAAATGAACCCTTGCATGGGGTCATTTTTTAACGCTCTTTCGTTTCGCTGGCAATATCCGGCTTTTCGATGGGGAAGCATTTGTTCAGGTGGCTTTTTCTGGCGGCGGCGCTGCCTGGCATGGCGTTCGCACAAGGCACGCGGCACGACATCGGCGCACAGGCGGGCGATTTCGGGATCGACATCACGCTGCCCGATGGAATCGCCTTTTCCCGCCCAAGCGGCAGCCTCGGCGCGGGCGGGGCGGAGGCTTTCGTCATGTCGCAGGTCGATGCGCGCCGGGTCGCGGGCGGGATCACCTATCGCTTCAAGATCGACGAGGCGGAACGCACCCGCGCCACGGCAGTCTGGGACCGTCATGGCGGCATCAAGGACTTCACGCCCAGCTTTTCGTTCTGCCGCACCGGGCCCCATGACCGAAAGCAGCCCATCCGCTACAGCCTCTACCGCCCCGGCTTCGGCTCCACCCCCTCGAAGCAGCTCAGCGCGGCCGGGATGGCCCGCGTCCTGCGCGGCATCGCCCCCTGCCCCACCCGCGAACGCGCGGATTGAGGTTGGGCGCCCTTGCTGCTAAGGTGGGCGCGATACCCCCGCGCCCGGGTCAGCGGCGCGCAACCCAGGAGGACGATGTCCTGTCTCATTCCGATCCTTCGACCGGGCTTCCGGTCGGGCCGCGCCCTGACATGAGTGCCGCGGAACCTCTTGTGGATGTGTCCGAGCGGATGCTCGACCGCGTCCTCGCCTCGCTTGACGATGACAAGGCCGAAGATATCGTGCAGATCGACCTGCGCGGACGGTCCGACATGGCCGATTACATGGTCATCTGCTCGGGCCGGTCCTCGCGGCAGGTCGCGTCCATCGCCGAAAAGCTGATGGACCGCGTGAAGCAGGAATTCGGCCGCATCTCCAAGGTCGAGGGCAAGGAGACCGGCGATTGGGTGCTGATCGACACGGGCGATGTCATCGTCCACGTCTTCCGCCCCGAAGTGCGCGAATTCTACCAGCTTGAAAAGATGTGGCTGCCCGCCGATCAGCAGCGCTGATGCGGGTCCATCTTTGCGCGGTGGGCCGACTGCGGCAGGGCCCCGAGCGCGATCTGGTGGATGACTATACCCAGCGGTTCGACCGCACGGGCCGGGCGCTGTCGCTCGGCCCTTTTGCCGTTCATGAGGTCGAGGACAAGAAGAACCTCGGCATGGAGGCCGAGGGCGAGCTTCTGTCCCGCGCCATTCCGAACGGCGCTCTGATCGCCTGTCTGGACGAACGCGGCAAGGTCCTGTCCAGCCCGGAATTCGCAGCCCAGCTTGCCACATGGCGCGACGGAGGGCGGCAGGATGTGGCCTTCGTCATCGGCGGGGCGGACGGGATCGCGCCCTCGCTTCGCGCCCGCGCCGATTTCAGCCTGTCCTTCGGGCGCATGGTCTGGCCGCATATGCTGGTCCGCGTGATGCTGGCCGAACAGCTTTACCGCGCGGCCTCCATCCTTGCCGGATCGCCCTATCACCGGGTCTGAACCGCCCCGCCCGGAAGCCATGCGAATCCGTTCGGGCCAAGGGTCAGCGCCCCGCCTTCCTGCGTCGCATGGAAGGATGGGGCGGTCACATGGCCCTCGACCGCCACCGTCACCGGCGCGGTCCCGAGGTTGAAGATGCAGAGCATCTCCTCGGCGCCCAGATGGCGGGTGAAGGCGAGCAGCGGCTCCGGCAGGTCGTGGAACCGGCTGGCACCCAGCCGCAGCACGGGATTGGCCCGCCGGAACGCCAGCACCGCGCGATAGGTCTCCAGCACCGACCCCGCGACGCCTTCCTGCGCGGCGACGTTGCGCCCGATCTGCGGCGGCTTCACCGGCAGCCAGGGCGTGCCGGTCGTGAACCCGCCATGCGGAGTGCCGTCCCAGACCATCGGCGTGCGGCAGCCATCGCGGCCCTTCTCCTCGGGCCAGAAGCGCAGCCCCTTGGGATCGGTCAGATCGGAATATTCCAGCTCGGTATCCGTCTGGCCCAGTTCCTCGCCCTGATACAGACAGACGGATCCCTCCAGCGACAGAAGCACCGCCGCCGCCTGCCGTGCGACATCGGCCATCGCCCCCTTGCCCGCCCAGCGCGAGGCATGGCGCGTCACGTCGTGGTTGGAAAACGCCCAGCACGGCCAGCCATCCGGCGCGCCCTTGAAGAACCCCTCGATCGCGCGGCGGAAGAAGGCGGCGCTGTAATGATCGCCCAGCATCTCGAAACTGTAGGCCATGTGCAGGCGGTGCTGGCCGGAAGTATATTCGCCCATCACTTCGACCGCGCGCTGGGCGTCGCCCACCTCGCCCACCATCATCCGGTTCGGAAACTCGTCGGTCAGCGCGCGCAGCCGTTCAAGGAACGCAAGATTCTCGGGCTGGGTTTTCGAATACAGGTGGTCCTGCATGTCATAGGGATTGACCGGCAATGCGTTCAGCGCCAACGCGGGATTGGACCGCAGGTGATGGTCGTGGAAATAGTAGTTGACCGTGTCCAGCCGGAACCCGTCCACCCCCCGTTCCAACCAGAAGCGCATGGTCCCCAGCAGATACTCCTGCACCTCCGGGTTGTGGAAGTTGAAGTCGGGCTGCGAGGCAAGGAAGTTGTGCAGGTAATACTGCCGCCGCCGCGTGTCCCATTCCCACGCCGATCCGCCGAAGACCGACAGCCAGTTGTTCGGCGGCGATCCGTCGGGGCGGGGGTCGGCCCAGACGAACCAGTCCGCTTTGGGGTTCGTGCGGTCGCGGCGGCTTTCGGCGAACAGCGGATGTTCGGAGGAACAATGGCTGATGACCTGATCGATGATGACCTTCAGCCCCAGCCCATGCGCCACGGTAAGCAATTCGTCGAAATCGGCCAGCTTGCCGAACAGCGGCTCGATATTCGTGTAATCGGACACGTCGTATCCCATGTCCGCCATGGGCGAAGGGAAGATGGGCGACAGCCATACCGCATCCGCGCCAAGCGCCGCGATATGCCCAAGCCTTTGCGTGATTCCCGGAAGATCGCCGATGCCGTCGCCGCCTGAATCCTGAAACGATCGCGGATAGACCTGATAGGTTACCGATCCGCGCCACCAATCCGTCATGTCATGCTCCTTGCGTCCGGTTGCGACAATAGGATGGAAAGCACCGATAGCGTATGACAGATTGACGCATTCCTGATCCCGAGGCCGAGATGACCGCGAAACCAGCGCTTTTCACCCCCGTCCTGATCGCGGGCTGCGTCATCCTGATGCTGTCCTTCGCCGTCCGCGCCAGCTTCGGGATGTTCCAGATCCCCATCGCGACCGAATTCGGCTGGGCACGGGCGGAATTTTCGATGGCCATCGCGATCCAGAACCTTGCATGGGGATTCGGCCAGCCGATCTTCGGGGCGGTGGCGGAACGGTTCGGCGACCGGCGGGCGATCATCCTCGGGGCGCTGTTCTACGCTGCGGGGCTGGTCCTGTCTTCCTTTGCCGTGACCCCGGCGCAGCACCAGATGCTGGAGGTGCTGGTCGGTTTCGGAATCGCGGGAACGGGCTTTGGCGTGATTCTGGCCGTGGTGGGCCGCGCGACCTCGCCCGAGAACCGCTCGCTTGCGCTTGGCATCGCAACGGCGGCGGGATCGGCGGGACAGGTCTTCGGCGCGCCGATGGCCGAGTTTCTGCTGAGCTTCTTCCCGTGGCAGACGGTTTTCGTGATCTTTGCCGGCGTGATCCTTGCCGCGCTTCTGGCGCTGCCCTTCATGCGCGCCCCGGCGCTCGCCTCGAAGGCGGAGCTGGAGGAGTCGCTCGGCACCGTGCTGATACGGGCGCTGAGGGATCCAAGCTTCACGATGATTTTCCTCGGGTTCTTCTCATGCGGATACCAGCTTGGCTTCATCACCGCGCATTTCCCGGCCTTCATCACCGAGTTCTGCGGCCCGATCGACCCGTCGGGGATGTTGTCGGGCATCGGGATCACGACCACATCGGCGCTTGGGGCGTTGTCGATTTCGCTGATCGGCATCGCCAATATCGCGGGCACGATCACGGCGGGCTGGCTGGGCAAGCGATACACCAAGAAATACCTGCTGGTCGCGATCTATGTCGGGCGCACGATCATCGCCGCGTGGTTCATCATGACGCCGATGACGCCAATGACCGTGCTGGTCTTCTCGGCGGTGATGGGCTCGCTGTGGTTGGCCACGGTGCCGCTGACCTCCGGCCTCGTCGCCCATATCTATGGGCTGCGGTATATGGGCACGCTCTATGGGCTGGTGTTCCTGTCGCATCAGATCGGCAGCTTCCTTGGCGTCTGGCTGGGCGGGGCGCTCTATGACATCTATGGCAACTACACGCTGGTCTGGTGGTTCGGCGTCGGGATCGGTGCCTTTTCCGCCATCGTCCATCTGCCGATCCGCGAGCATCGCGCCCCTGCGCTGGCCTAAGCGCGGCGGGGGCATTACATGGGCAGCATGGAACCCTTGCTCGTCATCGCCCCGAACCTGAAGCGCCGCCTTTCGGGCGTCACCGCAACCATCGCGCGGCTGGTGCCTGTGCAGGCGCGCAGCATCGGCATCCGGGCCACCGGCCCGGGCCTGCCGCCCGAGGTGCCGCATCTGCCGCTATGGCAGGCCGCGATGATGCCGCGCGATCGCTGGCGGGTCTGGCACGCGCGGCGGAACACGGAAATGCTGGCGGGGCTGGTGCTGACAAAGGTGCTGCGGCGCAAATTCCGGCTGCTGTTCACCTCGGCCTCGCAGCGCAGACATTCGGGCTATACCAAGTGGTTGATCGGCCAGATGGACGCGGTGGTTGCGACGTCGGCCAAGGGGGCGGCTTATCTGGACCGCCCGGCCGATGTGATCCTGCACGGGATCGACACAGAAACCTTCACCCCTGCCGAGGACCGCCGCGCACTGCGCGAAAAGCTGGGCCTGCCGCATGTGACGCTGGTGGGCTGTTACGGGCGCATCCGCAAATCCAAGGGCACCGACAATTTCGTCAAGGCGATGATCGAGCTGCTGCCCTCGCGCCCCGGCGTGACGGCAGTCGTGATGGGCCGCGCTTTGGACAAGGACCGGCAGTTCATGGAAAACATCATGGCCCGCGTCGCCCAAGCCGGGCTTCAGGGGCGCATCCTGTTCAAGCCCGAGGTTTCCGTGGACCGCATGGCCGACTGGTATGCCGCGCTGGACCTGTATGTCGCGCCCCAACGCTGGGAAGGCTTCGGCCTGACCCCGCTGGAGGCGATGTCCTGCGGCGTCCCGGTCGTGGCGACCGACGTCGGCGCGTTTCAGGAGCTGCTGGACGATACCGGCCTGCTGGTTCCGCCGGACGATGTGCCCGCGCTGGCCGCGGCGGCGGCGCGGATGATCGACGATGCGCCGATGCGTGAACGGATGGCCCGTGCCGCCCGCACGCGGGTCGAAAACGGCTTCCGCATCGAGGATGAGGCAGATGCGCTGATCGCCGTCTATCGCCGGATGCTGGCATGAACCGGCTGTCCTTCACATGGGCCCGCCTGCGCCGGGACGAGGGCAGGCTGGCCGCCCTGTCGGTGCCGCAATCCGAACTGCTGGCCGACTATGCGGGCCGCCGCGTCGCGTTGATCGGCAATGCCCGCGGCCTTGCCGACGCCCGCTTTGGCGAGATGATCGAGACAGCCGATCTGGTCGTCCGCATCAACCGCGCACCGAAGCCCTTCGCCCATTCCCATGGCGCGCGTACCGATCAGCTGGCCTTGGCCGTCGCGCTGGACGCGGCGAAGCTGGACGCGCTGAAGACCGGGCGCGTGCTGTGGATGTCGCATAAACGCAAGCGTCTGCCCTGGCATGTCGCAAGCCGCCGCGGCTTCTATCTGCACCCGCAGGCCGACTACGAACGGCTGATGGCGGCGCTTGGATCGCAGCCTACCACGGGGGCGATGATGATCGACCTTCTGGCCCGTTCGAAGGCGGCGCGGATCGACCTTTACGGCTTCGACTTCTTCGCCACCCTGTCGCTGACCGGCAGCCGCACCGCCGAACAGGTGCCCCACGATTTCAACGCCGAGGCGGCTTGGGTCCATGCCCTGATCGCCCGAGACCCGCGTTTCCGCCTGCATTCCCACGGATAAACCTTCCCCCCAAGCGCCACTTACGTTAAGGGGGTCCGGTCGTTTTGACATGGAGGACCCCTGAATGGGCTATAAAGTCGTCGTCGCGGGTGCCACGGGCAACGTGGGCCGCGAAATGCTGAACATCCTCGCCGAGCGCGAGTTTCCTGTGGATGAGATCGCAGCACTGGCCTCGCGCCGCTCGATCGGAACCGAGGTCAGCTTCGGCGACAAGACCATTACGACAAAGGATCTGGATACGTTCGACTTCGCCGGCTGGGACATCGCCCTGTTCGCCGTCGGTTCGGACGCGACCAAGATCTATGCCCCCAAGGCCGCTGCGGCGGGCTGCGTGGTGATCGACAACTCCTCGCTCTATCGCTACGACCCGGCGGTGCCGCTGGTCGTGCCGGAGGTGAACGCCGAGGCGGTGGACGGCTATACCGCCAAGAACATCATCGCGAACCCCAACTGCTCGACCGCGCAAATGGTCGTCGCGCTGAAGCCGATCCATGACCGCGCGAAGATCAAGCGCGTCGTCGTCTCCACCTATCAGTCGGTTTCCGGCGCGGGGAAAGAGGGGATCGACGAGCTTTGGGACCAGACCAAGGGCCTTTACGTCCCGGGGCAAGAGGTCGCGCCGTCCAAGTTCACCAAGCAGATCGCCTTCAACGTGATCCCGCATATCGACGTCTTCCTCGACGATGGTTCGACCAAGGAAGAATGGAAGATGGTGGCCGAGACGAAGAAGATCCTCGACAAATCGATCAAGGTGACCGCGACCTGCGTGCGCGTTCCCGTCTTCGTCGGCCATTCGGAATCGATCAACATCGAAACCGAAGAATTCCTCGACGAGGCCGAGGCCCGCGACATCCTGCGCGAAGCCCCCGGCATTCTGGTCGTCGATAAACGCGAGCCCGGCGGCTACATCACCCCGATCGAATGTGTCGGCGAATACGCGACCTACATCTCGCGCATCCGCCAGGACAGCACGATCGACAACGGTCTGAACCTGTGGTGCGTGTCCGACAACCTACGCAAGGGCGCCGCCCTGAACGCGGTGCAGATCGCCGAAGTTCTGGGCAAACGCTGCCTGAAGAAGGGCTGACCGGCAGAGCGCCCTTCGGGGCGCTTTTTTCCATCCCCGGGCGCCCATTAATGCACTCGTCACCCGGAAGGCCCGACCTTTTGCATTACGCCAGATGTGCCCTGTTGTTCGCGCGGCCGATAATCCTGGGGATTGCGGTGAACCTCGTCGCATCGCCCTTGCAGGAACAGTTGACCATCCAAGGGCGCGACTACCTGAACCAAACCGCATTTATCGACCCGACATCGACGGATGCGCCCGTCGCAATGGATGAAGGTTTTCATCGCGCTTCCCACCTGCTCGAATGGTTCTACAGGGCGAGCGTGGCCGTTGGGCTTATTGCCTGTGCCGCGCTCATTCCGCAAGGCGCATCCCTTCGTCACAAGAGCCATCTGCTCATGGCCGCTATCTACGGCTTTGTCGCGATCGCCCTGTTTGGAGGTGTCGGAAGGATGGGCTGGCCGGAATTTTTCGCCTGCCTGCTGGTCGGTGCGATTGCATCGGCACTGCTGATCGCCGCAAGAGAGCGGCAAGGACCTGCAGTGCCAATGTAGGCGCTGGCTGCGTCACACCGGCTTGAACGCCCGCGCTGCCGGGTCGAACTGTTCGATGGTTCCCTCGCCGATGTCGTTCCAGACGCCGTGCAGAGACAGGACCTCATCCTCGATCGCCTTGGCAACGAACGGGAAGGTCATGAGGTTTTCAAGGCTGACCAGAACCGCCTCGTTCTCCAGCGCGCGCAGGCGGGTTTCCTTGGGCATGTCCTTCACCCGCTCGTATCCCGGCTTCAGCAGGTCCATCCAGCGGCCGACGAAGCTGGTCTGCTCCTCCAGCGCGGGGGCGTTGCCTTCGCACATGTCGCAGCAGCCCTTGACGCCGCCGCAGTTCGAATGGCCCAGCACGACCACATGCGCGACCTTCAGCGCCGTCACCGCATATTCGATCGCAGCCGAGGTGCCGTGATAATCGCCGTCCGGGTTATAGGGCGGCACGAGGTTCGCGACGTTGCGGTGGATGAACAATTCGCCCGAATCCGCGCCGAAGATCGACGCCACATCCACGCGGCTGTCGCAGCAGGCGATGACCATGGCACGGGGGTGCTGACCTTCCTGCGCCAACCGGCGGAACCATGCGCGATTGCCCTGATAGGTTGTCGCGCGCCATCCGTGGAAACGCTGCACCAGGTAAGAGGGGAGTGGAGTTGCTTTATCCATCGCTCGGTCCTTTTCGCAGTTGCAGCATCGGCATAGCCGCATATCCGTGTCAATTCGAGTGAAATCTCCGGGAACCATCCGTGATATGGAACCTTTCCTTCAGCGGTTCGCGCGCAAGCTGCGGAATCGAAAACGGGAAGGGAGCGGACATGACGGCCATCATCTTCAAGCTGACGCCACAGGATCACGTTGCCCATGACCCCGCGCCTATCGCGCGGATCTTTCGCGAAATGGACGCGGATTCCGCCGAAAAGGTCGTCAATCGCGCGTTGGGCGAGCTTGCGCTGTCGGTTGCGGCTCTGTCGAAACAGGTTGTCGCGTTCGAGCTGTCCGAGGTTCCGCGCCAGTTGCGCCGTGTCGCCCGCATGGCCGATCATCTGGGCATGACGACGCTGGCCCATACGGCGCGCGATGCCGATTACTGTCTCGAACACGCAGATGCGACGGCGTTCGGCGCGGTCTGGGCGCGGATGCTGCGAATTGCCGGATCGCAGATCGCGGCGGGCGAGACACAGCGTGGACGCCGCGTCTGAGGGTCTTGCAGCCGCCGGTCAAAGGGCTAGGCTCTGCCCCGCAGACAGCCGGAGCCTGACGATGGACCTTGCCATTTCCGCCCCTTCCGCCGAATCCCGGCCCGTTCACGCCGTGGCATCGGACGATCTGGAAAGCTGGCTCGCCGCGCGGCCGGAGGCCGAGGCAAACTGGCTGCGCGGTAGCGGTTTCTCCGCCGCGCTTGGTGAAATTCGGCTGATCCCTGGCGCAGACGGTGCGCCCGCAGCAGCCGTCATCGGGCGCGGCACCGCCGCCGCCCGCCGCCGCACCCGCTTCGGCCTTGCCCCGGCAGGACAGCTCCCCCCCGGCGACTGGCACTTCGAGAATCTGCCCGAGGAGGAGCGCGACGAGGCTGCGCTGGCATGGCTTCTGGGCCAGTATCGTTTCGACCGCTACCGCAAATCTGCGGGGGACCGCGCACGGCTCAAGCTGCCCGACGATACGCAGGGCAGCGCCGTGCTGACCATGGCACGCGCCGAATACCTGACGCGGGATCTCATCAACACCCCCGCCAGCGACATGGGCCCGAAGGAGCTTGGGCACGCCGTCGCCTCGCTGGCCGAATGGCATGGCGCGACGCTGGAGGTGACGAAGGGCACGGCGCTGACGCAGGGCTTTCCCATGATCCATGCCGTCGGCAAGGGGTCCACCCGCGCGCCGCGCCTTCTGGACATGCGGTGGGGCGAAGCGGGGCCGAAGCTGACGCTGGTCGGCAAGGGCGTCTGTTTCGACACCGGGGGCCTCGACATCAAGCCCGCCGCTGGAATGCTGCTGATGAAGAAGGACATGGGCGGCGCCGCGACCGTTCTGGGCCTTGCGCAGGCGATCATGGAACTGCGCCTGCCGCTGCGGCTGCGCGTGCTGATCCCGGCGGTGGAAAACGCGATCTCCGGCGATGCGATGCGGCCCAAGGACATCCTGACCTCGCGCAAGGGCCTGACGGTCGAGGTGAACAACACCGACGCCGAAGGGCGGCTCGTGCTGGCCGATGCGCTGGCCTATGCCTGCGAGGATGCGCCGGATCTGCTCGTGTCGATGGCGACGCTGACCGGGGCGGCGCGGGTTGCGGTGGGGCCGGACCTTGCGCCCTATTTCACCGACGACCCGGATGTCGCCGCCGCGCTGGAACGGGCCGCCGCCGCCGTGCGCGATCCCGTCTGGCGCCTGCCCTTCTGGGACGCCTACGAGCCGATGCTGGAGCCGGGGATCGCCGATCTGGACAATGCGCCCTCTGGCGGATTCGCGGGGGCGATCACGGCCGCGCTGTTCCTGCGCCGCTTCACCGATGTGCGTTACGTCCATTTCGACATCTATGGCCACCAGCCCAGCGCCCAGCCGGGGCGCCCGCAAGGCGGCGCGGGCCAGGGCGCGCGCGCGATCCTGCGTGCCCTGCCGGACCTGCTGGGGATCTGAAGATGGACCGCCGCACCACCCCCGCCACCAGCCGCATCGCCCATGCCTCGATGAAAGGGCGCACCGACCTGCCGCTGACCGAAGGGGAGCGCATGCAGGTCTCCGTCGCGCTGACCGATCTGCTGTCCGGCCCCTCGGGGCACCGGGAACGCCAGCTTGCGATGGGCGAAGGATTCACCGTGATCGAGGTGGACGGCACCCACGCCTTCGGCTTTTCCACTCGCGACGGCTACTGCGGCTATGTCAAACTGGTCCATCTGGAGCCGGACATCGCGCCGTCGCACTGGCTCGCCTTTCCCGCGACGCATCTCTATCCCGAGCCGAGCCTGAAATCGCGCGAAATCGAAAGCCTGACGATGGGCGCACGGCTGCGGGTGCTGGAGGATTTCGGCGACTGGGCGGAAACCACCAAAGGATTCGTCTGGAAGGCGCATCTGCGTCCGGTCGGGGAATGGATGGCGGACCCCGTGGCAGTGGCGGAACGGTTCCTCGGCACGCCCTATCTGTGGGGCGGAAACAGCCGCGCGGGGATCGACTGTTCCGGGCTGGCGCAGATTTCGCAACTGGCCTGCGGGCGGGACTGTCCGGGCGACAGCGATCTGCAACAGACGGTCGGAACGGCGGTTGCGGGCGATCCGATGCGGGGCGATCTGCTGTTCTGGAAGGGCCATGTCGCGCTGGCGATGGACGCGCGGCGGATCATCCATGCCACCGCCGCCTTCATGTCCGTGGTGGTCGAGGAAACCAACGCCGCTATCGCCCGGATCGAGGCGGCGGGCGGCGGCCCGGTCATCGCCCACCGCCGACCCTAGTCGACGGGCCGGATCAGCTTTCGCTCCAGCACCCGCAGCACCTGCGCCAGATCGTGCCCCCGGCGCAGCACCTGCCCATCCATGCCGACGACCGAATACATCCCCTGCCGCGCACGCAGCTTGGGCCGCTTCTCGATCCGATACAGCGGATGTTCCGCGGTCCGCCGGAATACGGAAAACACAGCGAATTCGCGCAGCGACGAGATGCCATAGTCGCGCCATTCGCCCATCGCGACCATCCGGCCGTAAAGCGACAGGATCGTGCCAAGCTCGCGCCGGTCGAAGCTGATCTGTTCGGGCGCGGCAAAGGGGATCGGCGGCTGGATCATCCTTGGAAGTTTATGACGGCTTCGTGTCAAATCAAGCGGGGATGCACCGTCACAGATGCGCGATTTTTCGTGTGAAGGGCTTTGAACCCCCGCATCTTTCACGTTAAGAACCTTCCAGACAAACAGGCCCGACAAGCGGCCCGAACCGGAGGCTGGACATGAAATCCCTGATCGGCGGCGCCATGCTTGCCCTTGCCGCGACCGGCGCGTTCGCGCAGGAATCGACCAATCGCGTGGCGACCAAGACCGACTGGAGCGTTTTCACCGAAAACCAGCCCAGCAAGGAATGCTGGGGCGTTTCCAGCCCCAAGAACACCGTGAACACCCGTGATGGCCAACCGGCCGAGGTGCAGCGGTCCGACATCCTGCTGTTTGTCACCTTCCGCCCGGGCGCCGGCGCCGCGGGCGAGATTTCGTTCACCGGCGGCTACCCCTTCGCTCCGGGATCGAACGTCGAAATGAAGATCGATTCGAACAGCTACAACCTGATGACCGACGGCGAATGGGCCTGGCCGGCAAGCTCGGGCGACGACGCGGCGATCCTCGCCTCGATGCGTCGCGGGTCCAGCGCCATCCTGACCGCACGCTCGGCACGCGGCACGCAGACGGTAGATACTTTCTCGCTCATGGGCTTCACTGCCGCCATGACCGAGGCCGAGAACCGCTGCAAGTAAGCCATGCGGCATGTGCAAGGCGCCCCGGCACAGTCCGGGGCGCTTTTGCATTTAAATTTCCGCCCGGATCGCTTATATGCCTGCCTTCAGCCAAGGATTCGCCATGAACGCCACAGCCCCCATCACGCAAGACGTGCTGACCATTCCGCGCAAGCTGCCGGAAGGGGCCAAGCGCAACATCGTCGGCCTGACCCGCCCGCAGCTTCACGCCGCGCTGGTGGACATCGGCACGCCCGATCGTCAGGCCAAGATGCGCGTCGGGCAGGTCTGGCAGTGGATCTATCACTGGGGCGTGCGCGATTTCGCGCAGATGACCAACCTTGCGAAAGATTACCGCGCGAAACTGGCCGAACATTTCGAGGTGACGATCCCCGAGGTCGTGAACCGCCAGATCTCCGAGGACGGCACGCGCAAATACCTTGTCCGCATCGCCGGCGGCCATGAGGTCGAAACCGTCTACATCCCCGAAGAAGGGCGCGGCACTTTGTGCGTGTCCTCGCAGGTCGGCTGCACGCTGACCTGTTCCTTCTGCCACACCGGCACGCAGAAGCTGGTCCGCAACCTGACCGCCGGGGAAATCGTCGGCCAGTTGATGCTGGCCCGCGACGACTTGGGCGAATGGCCGGTCATGGGCGCGCCCAAGGACGAACAGCGTCTGGTGTCCAACATCGTGCTGATGGGCATGGGCGAGCCGCTCTACAACTTCGACAATGTGCGCGACGCGATGAAGGTGGTGATGGACGGCGAAGGCCTCTCGCTATCTCGCCGCCGCATCACGCTGTCCACCTCCGGCGTGGTGCCGGAAATCGCCAAGACCGCCGAGGAGATCGGCTGCCTTCTGGCCGTGTCCTTCCACGCCACCACGGACGAGGTTCGCGACAAGCTGGTGCCGATCAACAAGCGCTGGAACATCAAGACGCTGCTGGACGCGCTGCGCGATTATCCCAAGCTGTCGAATTCCGAACGCATCACCTTCGAATACGTGATGCTGAAGGATGTGAACGACACGGATGCTGATGCGAAACGGTTGGTGAAGCTGATCCAGGGCATCCCCGCCAAGATCAACCTGATCCCGTTCAACGAATGGCCCGGCAGTGCCTATCAGCGTTCGGACTGGGAGCGGATCGAGAAATTCGCCGACATCATCTATCACGCAGGCTATGCCTCGCCGATCCGCAAACCGCGTGGCGAAGATATCATGGCCGCCTGCGGCCAGCTGAAATCCGCGACCGAGCGGGAGCGTAAGTCTCGCGCCCAGATCGCAGCCGAAACCGGCGCGTAAGGGAACCTTTACGCTCCTGCCGCCGTTCACGCGGCATGGGCAAGTTTTCCAAAGGCGACACCGTTCACTGGAACTGGGGCAGTTCGACCGCCGAAGGGCAGGTCGAGGGCGTTTTCCCGCGCAAGGTCAGCCGCACGATCAAGGGCAAGAAGATCACCCGCAAGGGCACCAAGGCGAAACCCGCCTACTTGCTGAAACAGGAAGACGGCGGCAAGGTGCTGAAGCTGGAATCCGAACTCTCCAAGGCATGATCCCGAACGCCGATGCCCGCCGCATCTTCCTGCACCGTCATGCGCTGACCCGGAACGCTCCGGGGCCGCTGGCCGGGTTGATCGACCGCATCGGCTTCGTCCAGCTTGACAGCATCAACACCGTCGAACGAGCCCATCACATGATCCTCTCCGCCCGTCTGCCGGGTTACAGGCCGGATCACCTTTCGCGCCTCTATGCCTCGGGCGGGCTGTTCGAGCATTGGACGCATGACGCCTCGGTCCTGCCGATCCACCTGTTCCCGCACTGGAAGCATCGTTTCGCCGCGGTCGAACAAAAGCGCGACAGATGGCCAAACCTGTCGCAGGCGCTGCTGGACGAGACGCTGGCCCATATCGCGGAATGCGGCCCGGTCATGGCCGCCGATATGGGCGGCAACGAGCCGAAGAATTCCGGCGGCTGGTGGAACTGGCACCCGTCCAAGACCGCGCTGGAATGGCTGTGGCGCACGGGCCATCTGTCGATCAAGGGGCGGCAGGGTTTCCAGAAGATCTATGACCTGACCGAACGCGTGATCCCCAAGCCGTGGCGATCCGCCACCACGACGCCGCAGGAGACGCTGGACTGGGCCTGCAATTCCGCGCTGGACCGGCTGGGCTTCGCCACCAGCGGCGAGATCGCGGCCTTCTGGCGCGCCGTCACGCCCGCCGAGGCCGCCGACTGGTGCCGCGCCGCACTTCACCGGGGCGAGATCGCGGAAACCCGCGTCGAATCCGCCGATGGCACCCTGCGCCGCCACTACACGCGCGGCCCGCTGGACGCGCCCGATCCGCCCGGTCGCATCCGCATCCTGTCGCCCTTCGATCCGGCCCTGCGCGACCGCAGCCGGGCCGAGCGGCTGTTCGGTTTCCGCTATCGCATCGAGGTCTTCGTGCCCGAGGCGAAGCGCCAATACGGCTACTACGTCTTTCCGGTGATGGAGGGCGCGAACATCATCGGCCGCATCGACATGAAGCGGCAGGGCAGCCTGAACATCCGCGCCTTCTGGCCCGAGCCGGGCATCCGCATGGGCAAGCTGCGTCTGGCGCGGCTGGAGGCGGAACTGGCCCGCACCGCCAGCAAGGTCGGCGCGACGGATCTTTCCTTCGCGCCCGACTGGCTGCGTTAGCGGACCAGCGGCCCGAGCGGCGGCTTCACCCAGGCGTCGATGGCGGCGATCGCCTCCTCGGCGGTTTCGACGAACTGGAACAACTCCAGATCCTCGGGGGAAATGGTGCCCGAATCTTCCAGCGCCTCCCAGTTGATGATCTTTTCCCAGAAGGCGCGCCCGAACAGAACGAACGGAATGCGCGACATGCGGCGGGTCTGGATCAGGGTCAGCGCCTCGAACATCTCGTCCAGCGTGCCGAAGCCGCCGGGAAAGACACAGACCGCCTTGGCCCGCATCAGGAAATGCATCTTGCGGATCGCGAAATAGTGGAAGTTGAACGACAAGTCCGGCGTCACATAGGCATTCGGGGCCTGTTCGAACGGCAGCACGATGTTCAGCCCCACCGAATGCCCGCCCGCATCATGCGCGCCGCGATTGCCCGCCTCCATCACGCCGGGGCCGCCTCCGGTGCAGATGACATCCTCGCGGCCATAACTGTCGATAGACCGCCGCGTCATCAGGTAGGCGAAGCGCCGTGCTTCCTCATAAAAATGCGACAGGTCGGCCAGCGCCGGTGTCCGCGCCCGCGCCTTGTGCTCCGGGTCGGGAATGCGCGCGCCGCCGAACAACACGATGGTGCTGTCGATGCCCTTCTCGTCCAGGATCAGCTGCGGTTTCAGCAATTCCAGCTGCAACCGCACGGGCCGAAGTTCCTCGCGCTGCAGGAAATCGGTGTCGGTGAAGGCCAGCCGATAGGCGGGGGACCGGCTTTGCGGGGTATCGGGCACCCGTTCGGCGCTGCGGACATCCTCGGTTGAATCGCGAAGGGGCTGGTTCCGGCTTTCGTCGGTCATCTCGTCCTCGTTGCAGGGCCTTGGGGCAGGGTTTATAGGCGTTGGCAACACAAGGAAAGGGATGCCACCATGACCGCCGCTCTGGAAACCGCCATCGAAGCCGCGTGGGACGCCCGCGACAGCATCACCCCCGCCACCAAGGGCGAGGCGCGCGATGCTATCGAAGCCACCCTGAACGCATTGGACGGCGGCACCCTGCGCGTCGCCGAAAAGCGCGGCAATGACTGGCATGTGAACCAGTGGGCGAAGAAGGCGGTGCTGCTGGGCTTCCGCCTGAAGGACATGGAAATCCAAACCGGCGGCCCGCAGGGCGGCACCTGGTGGGACAAGGTGGACAGCAAGTTCCTGAACTGGGGCGAGGCGGAATGGAAGACCGCAGGCTTCCGCGCCGTTCCGAACTGCGTCGTGCGCCGGTCGGCCTTCATCGCCAAGGGCGTGGTGCTGATGCCCTCCTTCGTGAACCTTGGCGCCTTCGTCGATGAAGGCACGATGGTCGACACCTGGGCCACCGTCGGATCGTGTGCGCAGATCGGCAAGAACGTCCACCTGTCGGGCGGCGTCGGCATCGGCGGCGTCCTGGAACCCATGCAGGCCGGCCCGACCATCATCGAGGACAACTGCTTCATCGGCGCCCGCTCCGAGGTGGTCGAGGGCGTGATCGTCCGCGAAGGTTCGGTCCTGGGCATGGGCGTTTATCTGGGCCAGTCGACCAAGATCTTCGACCGCGAGACGGGCGAGGTTTCCTATGGCGAGGTTCCGGCCGGATCGGTCGTCGTTTCGGGCAGCCTGCCGTCCAAGAACGGCGTGCATCTTTACTGCGCGGTCATCGTCAAGAAGGTCGATGCCAAGACCCGCTCCAAGACGTCGATCAACGAACTTCTGCGCGACTAGGCGGAACCTCGCCGTATCCCCTTGCGTTGGCAGGCAAGAACCAAATCAAGGGGAACGGAACATGCAAGGTCTTGGCTGGATTGCCGCAATCATCGTCGGTGCGCTTGCGGGCTGGATCGCGGAAAAGCTGATGAAGTCCGATCACGGGCTGCTGATGAACATCATCCTCGGCATCCTCGGCGCGGTCATCATGAACTTCCTGCTGGTCACGCTTCTGGGCGCGACGCTGGGCGGCTGGCTGGGCCAGCTGGCGGTCGGCGTTCTGGGTGCCTGCATCCTGATCGGGCTGGGCCGCGCCCTGCGCCGGTAAATGGACGTTCAGCCCTTCGACTGGGCAAGGATCGCCTTCGGCGAGGAGCCTCCGTGGTTCCTCGCCGAAATTCTTTTCCGCACCGCGATCATCTACATCTATACGCTGGTGCTGCTGCGCTGGATCGGGGGCCGGTCCATCGCGCAGCTTTCGGTCGTGGAATTCCTGCTGGTCATCGCGCTCGGCTCGGCGGTCGGGGATGCGATGTTCTATGCCGACGTGCCGCTGCTGCATGCGATGCTGGTCATTACGCTGGTCGTGTTCATCGACAAGGCCATCGACATGGCGATCCGCCGTTGGGGTCCGGTCAAGAATTTCGTCGATGGCAAACCGACCGAGATGGTCAGCGGCGGCCGGATGTCGATGCACGGCCTCAGCGCCCGCGGGATGGGCGCATACGAGGTGATGGAGATGCTGCGCCGTCAAGGTGTGCGCAACTTGGGAGAGGTCAGCCACGCCTATCTGGAGGCGACGGGCGGGCTTTCGGTGTTCAGGGACGGCCCCGGCATCGGCCTGCCGCTGGTGCCGCCACCCGAACTTGGCCCGCCGCCCCCCGCCGCTGGCGAGCAAGCCTGCTGCATCAACTGCGGTCTGCTGGACCCGCCAGCCCCCTGCCCCGAATGCGGCGAAGACCGCCAGACAGGCGCCAAGACTTGCTAAGCCCGCGCCGACCTGCCAATCACGGGGGCAAAGGGGACGCGCCATGACCGAAAAACGCCCGCAACAGGTCTTCACCCTCGTGATCGAGGTGGGCCGCAAGGAAAACGACGGCCTGCCGTCCAAGGCGACGGGTGCGGCGCTGATCTGCTACGCCTCGGGCGTGGACGAGGCCGAAGCGGTGCGTGAGACGGTGGCGATCCTGAAACAGGCCGACCTCGCGCCGCTGGACGTGTCCGGATATGGCACGCTGGACGAACGCCTGAAGAATGGCGAGGAAATCGACGAGGAGGAACGCGCCCTGATGGACCGCGCATTGGCCGAAAACTCGGTCGTCGTTGCACAGATGACGCCCTTCTATGACTGACCCCGTCAAACTTACCGCCGATCTGGTCCGCTGTCCCTCGGTCACGCCGAACGAAGGCGGCGCGCTTGTGCTGCTGGAACGCGTTCTGTCGGATGCTGGCTTCGACTGCACCCGCGTCGATCGTGGCGGGATCTCCAACCTTTTTGCCCGTTGGGGCCGCAAGGGCGCGAACCGCAGCTTCGGCTTCAACGGCCATACCGATGTCGTTCCCGTGGGCGATCTTGCGGCATGGACGCATGACCCCTTCGGCGCAGTGATCGAAGATGGCTGGCTTTACGGTCGTGGTTCGACCGACATGAAATCAGGCGTTGCGGCCTTTGTCGCGGCTGCTGTGGATTTCGTGGCGACCAAACCCGGCGGTGCGATCCTTCTGGCGATCACCGGCGACGAGGAAGCCGACGCCGACCACGGCACCCGCGCCCTGCTGGACTGGATGGCGGAGACGGGCGAAAAGATGGACGTCTGCCTCGTGGGCGAGCCGACCTGCCCCGAACAGATGGGCGACATGATGAAGATCGGCCGTCGCGGCTCGGTCAACATCCGTTTCACCGCGCGGGGCGTGCAGGGTCACGCCGCCTATCCGCACCGGGCCAGGAATCCAGTGGCTGCACTGGCCCGCCTGATCGCCCGGCTGGAGGAGACGCCGCTGGACGAGGGGAACGACCATTTCGGCGCTTCGACCCTTGCGACCGTTACCTTCGACGTGGGCAATCCGGCCACCAACGTCATCCCGGCCGAAGCGCGGGCGACGGTGAACATCCGCTTCAACGACATCCACACGGGCGAAAGCCTGATCGCCAAACTGCGGGCCGAGGCCGATGCCATCGCGGCGGAAACCGGCGTAGAGATCGACCTTGCGACCAGGATCAGCGGCGAAAGTTTCCTGACTCCGCCCGGCGCGCTATCGGACCTGATCGCGGGCGCGGTGCAGACCGAAACCGGCCGCCGGCCCGAACTGTCCACCACAGGCGGCACGTCGGATGCGCGCTTCGTCAAGGATCACTGCCCGGTGGTGGAATTCGGCCTTGTCGGCCACCGGATGCATGGCGTGGACGAGCGGGTGCGCGTGGACGACATCCACACGCTCAAACGCATCTATACCCGCATCCTGACCGACTACTTCGCTTAAGCCCGATCGCGGGCAAGCAGTTGCCCGTCATCGCCCAGCACCACCTCGAACCGGCTGACCTTGCGGATCAGGTCCGAGAGCTTCGCGCTGCCATAGGTGCGGGTGTCGAAATCGGGGTTGGCCTGCGTGATGTATTGCCCGATCTGGCCCAGCGAATACCACTCGCCCTCGGGGTCGATGGCGCGCATGGCGGCAGCGATCAGCGGGATCGCGTTGGCCGGCGCATCCTTGACCGGGCGCGTCGGGGCTTCCGGTTCCGGCTCGGCCTTGCCGTTGAGGTTCTCCACATAGATGAAGCGTTTGCATGCCATGCGGAACGCCTCGGGGGTCTTCTTCTCGCCGATGCCATAGACGTCCAGCCCCTGCTCGCGGATCCGCGCCGCCAACCGCGTGAAGTCGCTGTCCGAGCTGACCAGAACGAAGCCGTCGAACAGCCCCGAATGCAGGAAGTCCATCGCCGCGATCACGAGGCCGATGTCGGATGCGTTCTTGCCCCGCGTGTTCGAGAACTGCTGATCGGCCACGAGGCCCAGCGCCGCGACCTTCTCGGCCCAGTTCTTCAGGCGCAGCGCCGACCAGTCGCCATAGATGCGGCGCACCGATGCCTCGCCCAAGGATGCGATCTCCTCGAAGATGGCTTCGGCATAGCTGGCGGGAACGTTGTCGGCGTCGATCAAGACGCAAAGGCGGGGGGCGCGTGTTTCGGGCATGGAATGTCCTTTTCCCATGACCTTATCGTCATGCTTGCCGAGCGCCAAGACCCTGCTACCTGTTGATCCACAGGAGGACCATTCATGAAAACCATTGCACTCATCACCGCCGCCACGCTGGGCCTTGCCGCCTGCGAGACGACCCGCACCACCACCACCGTGATCGAAGCGCCGACCTGCGAGACCACGCAATACGCGACCCTGATCGGCCAGCCGCGCAGCGTGCTGTCCGCCGTCACCGTTCCCGCCGGCACGCGGATCATCACCCCGGACACCGCCGTCACGATGGATATGAACCCGTCGCGCCTGAATATCGAGATCGACGCCCGCAACCGCATCTCGGCCGTGCGCTGCGGCTGACCTATTCGCGGTAATCCGTGTGGCAGGCGCGGCAGGTCGGGCCGATCTCTGCCATCGCCGTCTGCACATCCCCGAGGCTGCCGGTCGTAGCATCGGCAGCCGCTTTTTCCAGCGCCGCGCCCTTGGCGACGAAATCGTCCCAGTTTTCCCAGATGGCCGGCAGCGCCTCGGTTTCGCCCTCGATCACGTTCGGTTCGAACAAAGCCGGGAACTGCGCCGCATTCTGCTGCATCGTCACCCGCGCCTGTTCCGCTTGCGCCGCGTCGAACGGCGCCTTGTCCGAGGCCATGTCGCCAAGCGTCTTGGCGCTGGTGGCGATGGCTTTCATCGCCTGCTGCCGGTCCTTCACGGCATCTTGGGCAAAGGCCCCTGTTGCAAGGCATGTCATGATAACGGCAACGGTCAGGCGTTTCATCGTCTGGCTCCCATGCTGGACGATGAAGCGTAACGCGGGCAGCCCTGCCCGCGCCATCACGAATCTGTCAGCGCAGCGCCGCCAGAAGCGAGGTGCTGGCATAGCCGTCGGGGATCAGCCCTGCGCTGCGCTGGAACGCGGTGATCGCGGCGATGGTGTTCGGCCCGATGCGCCCGTCGGTCCCCTGGGTGTCGAAGCCTCGGCGCGTCAGACGTTCCTGAAGCTCCGTCCGCTCGGCCCGGCTGAGCGCCCGCTCGCCCGCCGCGGGGATGCGCTGGATGGGGCCAAGCCCGCGCAGGCGATCGGCCAGATGGCCCACGCCGATGACATAGCTATCGGCAGCGTTATACCGCTCGATCGCGCGGAAGTTGGGATAGATCAGGAAGGCCGCGCCATTCGCGCCGCCGGGCAGCAGGATCGACGCCTCGCCCGCCGGAAGGCTGCGCCCCTCGACCGAACGGACGCCCTGCGCGGACCAGTTCGACGCGGGCAGCCGGTTCGTCTTACCAACCTGCGTATAATCGAACCCCTGCGGCAGCGAGACTTCCATCCCCCAGATTCCGCCGCGCTGCCATCCCGACCGCGCCAGATAGGCTGCGGTCGAGGCAAGCGCATCGGTCGGATCGTCCGACCAGATATCGCGCCGCCCGTCGCCGGTGAAATCCACCGCATGCGTCAGATAGGAGGTGGGCATGAACTGCGTATGCCCCATCGCGCCCGCCCAGCTTCCGGTCATCGCAGCAGGGGCGATGTCGCCCGCCTGCACGATCTTCAGCGCGGCGATCAACTCGCCCTCGAAAAATTCGCCCCGCCGCCCGTGATAGGCCAGCGTCGCAAGGCTGTTCATCAGCTGCATGCTGCCGCGGTTGGTGCCGTAATTCGACTCCATCCCCCAGATCGCGACGACGACTTCCTTGTCCACGCCGTATTGCGCCTCGATCCGGTCCAGCGTTCCGGCATGGCGGGCCAGCGCCGCGCGGCCATTCTCGATCCGGCTTTGCGACACGGCTCCGGCCAGATAATCCCAGACGGTCTTGGTGAATTCGGCCTGATTGCCGTCCAGCCGGATCACCTCGGTGTCATAGCGAAGGCCGGTCAGCGAACGGTCCAGCACGGCGGGCGAGATGCCCTGCGCCATCGCGCGTGGACGGAATTCCACCAGCCAGCGGTCCAGACCCGCCTGCGATCCCGGCTCGTTGAAAGGCGCCGCCTGCGGGCGAAGCGAGGTCGTGATGTTCCCCGCGCCCGGCCCGGCGCAGGCCGCCAGCGCCAGCACGCTGATGGAAAGGATGGTCGTCCGCATTGCTCTCACCGCTCGATTTTATCGTTGCGGCCAGCTTAACGGCTCGCGTCCCGCGCGTGAAGCGTCAGTGCCTGCGGCGGATGATCCGTTTCTTGCGTTCCGCCTTGAACGGCTTGCCCCGGCGGCCCTTCTGCGGCCCGCGTGGCATCTTTCCGCCCTCGATCTCCAGCAACTCCAGCATCAATCCGCCGGTGACCGGAACGGCCTCGGTCAGCCGCACCAGCACGCGCTGGCCGGGGCCGATAACGGTGCCCGTATCCGCCCCCATCAGCGTCTGCGTGTCAGGGTCGAAATGGAAGAACTCGCGCCCGACGCTGCGGATCGGGATCAGCCCGTCGGCCCCCGTCTCGTCCAGCTTCACGAACAGGCCGAACCGCTGCACGCCCGACACGCGGCCCGTGAATTCGGCCCCCACCCGGTCCGACAGCCACGCCGCGAGGTAACGGTCGTTGGTGTCGCGTTCGGCCAGCATCGACCGGCGTTCGGTGTCAGAGATCTGTTTCGCGGTATCGCCCAGATGTTCCACATCGAAAGGCGACAGCCCGTCATCCCCCCAGCCATGCCCTGAGATCAGCGCCCGGTGCACGATCAGGTCCGAATACCGCCGGATGGGCGAGGTGAAATGGGCATAGCTGCGAAGGGAAAGCCCGAAATGCCCGAAATTCTCGGGGTGGTAATAGGCCTGCGTCATCGACCGCAGCGTCTGGATGTTTATCAGCTCGTCGAAGTCGGTGTCCTGCGCCTGATTCAGCAGCCGGTTTAGATGCGCCGTCTTCAGCACCTGCCCCTTGGCCAGCGTGAAACCCGATGCCTCGGCCACCTCGCGCAGCGCGTCCATCTTCTCCGGGCTGGGTTCCTCGTGGACGCGGAACAGCAGCGGGCGTTTCAGGTGGGTCAGTTCCTCGGCCGCGGCGACGTTGGCGAGGATCATGAACTCCTCGATCAGCTTGTGCGCGTCGAAGCGTTCGCGGAAGGCGACCGAGGTGACGGTGCCTTCGTCCGACAGTTCGATCTTGCGTTCAGGCAGGTCCAGTTCCAGCGGCTGACGGCGTTCGCGCGCCTGTTTTGCAGCCTCGTAGGCGTCGTAGAGCGGCCCTACGATCGCCATGTCGGCGCGGCTGGGCTTGCCGTCGCGCGCGTCCTGCACCTCGGAATAGGTCAGGCTGGCGGCGGACCGCATCATGCCGCGCACGAAACGGTGGCTGACCTTGTTGCCGTCCGCATCCAGCTTCATCCGCACCGCGATGCAGGGGCGGTCGACGCCCTCGTGCAAGGAGCACAGATCCCCCGACAGAACGTCGGGCAGCATCGGCACCACGCGGTCGGGGAAATAGCTGGAATTGCCACGCCGCCGCGCCTCGCGGTCCAGACCGCTGCCGGGCCGGACGTAATGCGCGACATCGGCGATGGCGACCCAGACGACATGGCCGTCACCGTCGGCTTCGGCGTAAACCGCGTCGTCATGGTCACGCGCATCGGGCGGGTCGATCGTGACCAGCGCCAGATCGCGCAGATCATCGCGGCCCGTCATCGGCGCGGGCTTCGCGGCCTCCGCCTCGGCGATCACGGCATCGGGGAAATGGTCGGGGATGCCGTGCTGGTGGATCGCGATCAGCGAGATTGCACGCGGCGCGGTCGGATCGCCCAGACGCGAGACGATGCGCGCGCGCGGCAGGCCCATGCGCTTCGGCCCGGCCTGCTCGGCCTCGACCAACTCGCCGTCCCGGGCGCCCATCGTCATGTCGGACATGACGATCCATTCCTTGTCCGACCCCTTGTCGATGGGCACGATGCGCCCGCCTTCGGATCCGGCGCGGAACACGCCCAGAACCCGCAGCGGGTTGGCCCCGATGCGGCGGATCAGGCGGCCTTCGTGGCTGTGATCCTCCGCCACGACTTCGGCAATGCGCGCAAGGATACGGTCGCCCGTGCCAAGCGCCGGATCGGATTTCTTGAGGATCAGATGGATGCGCGGCTCCGCACCTTCGCCCGTCCACTCCAAGGGCTTGGCGAACAGATCGCCATTGTCGTCGGGGGCCAGAACCTCCAGCACCGACACAGGCGCAAGCGTTGCGGCATCGCGGTAAACGCGCCGCTTCTTGGCCAGCGCGCCGTCCTCCTCCAGCTCTTTCAGCAGCCGTTTCAACTCGATACGCAGCGCACCCCCCTTGATGCCGAAGGCGCGGGCGATGTCACGCTTGGCGGTCTGGGTCGGGTTTTCAGAGATCCATTGCAGGACCTGCGCTTTCGAGGGGAGCTGTTCCATGTCCAGCCCGTATCACGAAGGGCGATCCCGGGCCAGCGTCAACCGCCGGTTTCAAGGCAGTGGCGGCGGAAGGCGCGTTTCAAAAGGTCCAGCTCTGCCCGCAGCAGATCCACTTCGGCCCGCAGATCGTCATCGTTGGCCCCGCCCGTCGCGATGCTGAAATGACCCAAGGTGGTCCCGCGCGCGGCGTCGCGGATCACGAAGGTCTGGATGCCGTCCTCCAGCAGCTCGCGCGGGATCGGCACCTGCACGGTCTGCTCGCCCGCAGCGCCGCGGGTAAGCGCGACCTCGGCCAAGGGCTCGCCCTGGTGAAGCACCTCCACCTCGGCCACGTCGCTGTCCTTCAGCACGCCTTGCCAGACGCCGGCGCGGATGCCTTCGCGGATCAGGGTCGCCATCTCAGAACTCCGCACGCGGGCGGCGCACCATGGTCAGGTCGCGCAGCACGATCTGGTTCATCTGCGGCTGTTCGAATATCAGGTCCACCCACATCTTTTCGGCCCTTGCCTCGTTCAGCTTGGTCGAGGTGAGGTCGAATTCCGCCACCGCCTCATCGACGCCCATCGGCAGGACGCATGTCAGCTGTTCGGTATTCGGTCCGTGGCGGACGTTCAAGCGGGCAAAGACGCGCAGCGGACGCTCCACCTCCAACCGGGCGCGCAGCACGATCAGATGCTTGCGCCGCAAACCACGCACGGATTCGGGCGGCAGATCCAGCGCGACGGACAGAAAGCTGCCCTCGAACGCGAAGATGTCCATCTGCAATCCAAAGGGCGCGGCGTCGGCGGCGCGGCCGTTGCGGACCTGACGCGCCCCCGTTTCGCACAGGCGGCAATCGTGGAACACCGCCGTCATGCCGTCCAGCTGCGCCCGGCTGGAGCGGACCAGCCCCGGCTGCGACACCGGCGCCGTCCACAGCGGCGGGCGCCAGGCCCAGTCGGTGCCAAGCGGGCGGCGGATCGCGGGCGCCTCCTGCAACCGGGGTTCGGCAGCCATCAGCAAGCGATCAAGCTGCGCCCGAAGCGTGCGGGCGCGGCGGCGCAGAAGCCGCAGGCGCGGCAACCCCATGGCATCGGCATGGTCGGCGTCGCGCGTCCAGCGGTTCATGATCCGCTGGTGCAGCAAGCCATCGATCATTCCGCCACGATTGTCCGCCAAGGCACACCCCTTATCCGATCCACGCGATTCGCAGTTTCGCGCCTCCGCGACACTCGCGCAACGGTTGATCTGGGTTCAAGGGCGATTGGCGGCGCGCATTCCGTCCAAGAATTTTTCCGCCAATTCGCGGGATTGCCCGCCGCTGGCGGTCAGCGTGACCATGCGCCCGGCCAAGGGCACCAGCACGCGCCAGCTTTCGTCGCGCGTTCCGGCATCGGCGATGCGGATCAGAAGCGCATCGCCCCGCCCCCGCAATTCGCGCACCGTCACATCGCGCGCACGGCCCCGGCGCGACAGGGCGGCGCGGCCCGCATCGGTCTGGAACCACCGGGCAACCGCCCCCTGATCGGCCAGCGCCGAGGCGCTGCCCTCGGCCCCTGCCATCACGGTCAGCATCGCGCCGGTTCCTTCGCAGGGGCGCAGCACGGTCATCGCGCCGGGGTTACCCGCGCAATATCCGGCGGGCGGCGCGATGCGCAGCGCCTCTGCCGCCGCCGGGACAGGCAGCAGCAGGGCCAGCGCAAGGACCTTACTGGTCCATATAAACATGCTTCTCGGCCTTGGCGCCGGGATGGGTGGTCGCTCCGAACCGCGCACCGCCGACCAGCCGCGCGTATTTCCAAAGCGCGCCGGATTCGTATTCGGTCGGCTTCGGGCCTTTCCACGCCTGACGGCGGGCGTCCAATTCCGCATCGGTCAGATCGACCGACAACTCCCCCGTGACCGCGTTCAGCGTGATCATATCGCCGTCCTGCAGCAGCGCGATCGGCCCGCCATGCGCCGATTCCGGGCCGACATGGCCGACGCAGAACCCGCGCGTCGCGCCCGAGAAGCGCCCGTCGGTGATCAGCGCGACCTTCTTGCCCATCCCCTGCCCCGACAGCGCGGCGGTGGTGGACAGCATCTCGCGCATCCCCGGCCCGCCTGCGGGGCCTTCGTTGCGGATGACGATCACGTCACCTTCTTTATACTCGCGGCGCTGGACGGCCTCGAACGCCTCCTCCTCGCATTCGAACACGCGAGCGGGGCCTTTGAAGACCTGCTCGGCCTCGGACATCCCGGCGACCTTCACGATCGCGCCTTCGGGGGCGAGGTTGCCCTTCAGCCCGACGACGCCGCCGGTCTTGGTGATCGGCTTGTCGATGAAATGGATGACCTTGCCGTCCGGCTCATGCGTGATGCGGCCAAGCGCATCGCCCAGTTCCTCGCCCGAGGCGGTCAGGCAGTCCAGATGCAGCAGACCGGCGCGGGCCAGTTCCTTCATGACGACCGGCACGCCGCCCGCCTCGAACAGGTCCTTGGCGACATAATCGCCGCCCGGACGCAGGTTCACGAAATAGGGCGTGTCGCGGAAGATGTCGCAGACGTCGAACAGGTCGAACTCGATCCCCGCCTCGTGCGCGATGGCGGGCAGGTGCAGACCGCCATTGGTCGAACCGCCAGTGCAGGCGACGACGCGCGCCGCGTTCTCCAGCGCCTTGCGGGTCACGACGTCACGGGCGCGGATGTTCTTCTCGATCAGGTGCATCACCGCCTGACCCGAGAAATCGCCATACTGGTCGCGCGATTCGTAGGGCGCGGGCGCGCCGGACGAGTTCAGCAGCGCCAGACCGATCGCCTCGGACACGCAGGCCATGGTGTTCGCGGTATACTGGCCGCCACAGGCACCGGCGGACGGACAAGCCACACGCTCCAGAATCTGCAACTCGGCATCCGACATGGTTCCGGCGGCGTGTTTGCCCACGGCCTCGAACACGTCCTGCACCACGACATCCTTGCCGTTCAGCTTGCCCGGCAGGATCGACCCGCCATAGACGAAGACCGACGGCACGTTCAGCCGCACCATCGCCATCATCATCCCCGGCAGCGACTTGTCGCAGCCCGCAAGGCCCACCAGCGCGTCATAGCAATGCCCGCGCATCGTCAGTTCGACCGTATCGGCAATGGCATCACGGGACGCCAAGGACGACCGCATCCCCTCATGCCCCATGGCGATGCCGTCGGTCACGGTGATGGTGGTGAATTCGCGCGGCGTGCCGCCACCCTTCTTCACGCCCATCTTCACCGACTGCGCCTGACGGTTCAGCGCGATGTTGCAGGGCGCGGCCTCGTTCCAGCAGGTGGCGACGCCGACCCAAGGCTGGTGAATCTCTTCCTCGGAAATCCCCATGGCATAGAAATAGCTGCGGTGCGGGGCGCGCTGCGGCCCTTCGGTCACATGGCGGCTGGGCAGCTTCGACTTGTCGAAACGCGAGTTCTGCATGGGAATCCCTCCGGCTCTCTGGCTGGGGCTTGGCATAATCCGCAAGATCGGGAGGGGCAAGACGTAGTTTTATTGCTCGCCACATCGTCAATTTACGGAATCAATTCGGACGCATAGTTTGATCCCATGAACGAACCCACACGCAAGCGAACCCTCTATACCCGCCCCGAGCGGATCAGTGATGCCGCCGTCCATGTGATCGGCACCGCGCTGGCCCTGATGGCGGTGCCGGTGCTGATCACCCTGACCGCCACGCGCGCGCCGGGGCCGCATGCGATTGCCGGTATCGCGATCTATGGTGCGGCGCTGATCGCCTGCATGGGCTGCTCGGCCGCCTATAACATGCTGTCGGTGCCGGGCTGGAACGGGGTGCTGCGGCGGCTGGACCATTCGGCGATCTATATCAAGATCGCGGGCACCTTCACCGCCTTCATCATGCTTGCGGGGTCCGGGATCTGGCTGATGGCGGCGCTTTGGACGGCGGCACTGACCGGGGTGGTGCTGAAGGTCGCGGTGCCGCACCGTTTCGAATGGCTGGGCTTCGGGCTTTATATCGCGATGGGGTGGGCCGGCGTCGCGGCGGGGTGGCCGATCTTCGCGCAGATGTCGGGGCCGGTGCTGGCGCTGGTCTGCATGGGCGGGCTGACCTATACGATCGGCACGCTGTTCTATCTGCGCCACATGATGCCGTTCCACCGGACGATCTGGCATGTCTTCGTGCTGGTCGCCAGCGGCACCTTCTATGCCGCCGTCACCGTTCAGATGGTCCAGAGCACCGGCTGAACCGCATAGCCGATGTAGAGCGGGTGCTTGGGATGCCCGCCCGCCGACAGGCCCAGATGATGCAGCGGCAGGCCGGTTTCGCGCAGCAGCCGTTCCACCTGCGCCCCCCGGTTCAGGAACGCGCCATGCGTGCCCCATGCGCAGACGATGGTATCGGCCCAGGGCGCGCTTTCGACGATGGCGGTGTCGTTGTAATCGCCGACGGGTTCGACAGCGGCGCGCATCTTCTTGGGATCGGTGTCGCGCCACGCAAAGATGTTGCACACACGGAACGCGCCGAAGCCCAGGGTCCGCGCTCGCCGCTCGCAGCGTTCGACCGTCGGATCGTTCTGGTATTCCGTCGCGGTGGACGGGTTAAGCATAACGAACAGCGCCTTCTTCCCAGACGCGTCCCATGTTCGGGTCAGCAGATAGCGATACCGCTCGCAGTCCGAATAGACGGCGGTCGAAGGCGCGTCGCCCTTGATATGCGTGCGTTCGATCATTCGCTGACGAAGACGCGGCTGGGATGCAACTCGCCGCCCTTGTAGACACCGACCGCCACCGCACGCCCCTGATAGGAGGCCCAGGCCTCGTCGCCGTAATCCGCGCCGGTCAGCACCATGCCGGGATTGCCGTTCTTCAGCTTCGCCGCCCCCTCGGGCGTTGCCTGCAATTCGGGCAGATCGGCAAGGCCCATCTCCAGCGGCTTCAGATGCTCGTCCAGTTCCTCGGTCTTGGCCATGCGGTCGATCTCCTCGATCGAGATGCCCTGCTCGGTGGTGAACGGGCCCGACCACGTCCGGCGCAGCCACAGCACATGGCCGTGACAGCCCAAGGCCGCACCCAGATCGCGCGCGATGGACCGGACATAGCCGCCTTTGCCGCAGACCATCTCCAGCTCCACATGGTCGGCATCGGGGCGCGACAGCACGATCAGACTTTCGACGAACAAAGGCCGCGCGGCCAGATCCATCTCCTCGCCGCCCCGCGCGATGTCATAGGCACGCTCGCCATCCACCTTCACGGCGGAAAACTGCGGCGGCACCTGCATGATGTCTCCGCGGAACGGAGCCAGCGCCGCGGCGATGGCGGCATCGTCGGGCCGCGCATCGGATGATGCGATCACGGTCCCCTCGGCATCGTCGGTATTCGTCGCCTGACCCAAGCGCACCATGAAGCGATAGCATTTCAGCGCGTCGGTGATGTAGGGCACGGTCTTCGTCGCCTCGCCCAGCGCCACGGCCAGAACGCCGGTCGCTGCCGGGTCCAAAGTCCCGGCATGGCCGGCCTTCTGCGCACCGAAAGCCCAGCGCACCTTGTTCACCACGGATGTCGATGTGATCCCGGCGGGCTTGTCCACCACCAGCCAGCCCGATACGACCCGACCCTTGCGCTTGCGTCCCATGATGCCCCCAGAAATCAAAGGCCGCGTGCTACTGCCCCGCAGCGGCGCGGTCAACCATCGTCGCGCCCCTCCGGGGCGACTACCGTCCCGACGATCGGCCCCAGCGGAAAGCCGATATCGTCGCGCCCCAGTTCCGGCGCATGCAGACGAGAGATCGAGCCGTCGAAGTAAAGCGCATCGGGCGTCGAAAGACGATCCCGGAACAGCCGCGCGAATTCGTGGAAAGTCACATCGTCCGAACTGATCGCAAAATAGGCTGTCTGCCCGTCCGCACTGACCCCCACGCCATTGCGGATATACCGCGAATCGCTGTCCGCCAAAAAGCGAGGATGCAATTCCCCGTCGATGACCAGCATCGGCCCCGATTGCGTGGCATAGCGGCATTCGGGGGGATCGGCCTGAAAGGCGCGCGTTTCGATCACGCTGAACCCGTCGCCGATGCAGAAGACGCCGTTCGGCTCCATCCCGAAATTGCCCCAGCTTTCGCCGACGACCAGATCCTTTTCCTTGACGCCATCGACGATCAGAAGACCCACGGGGCGGCGGTCGGGATGATACATCCCGGCGTTCATCGCAAACCCCAGCCGTTTGTCGCCCAGATTGCGGTTGATCGCGGAAAAGGCTCCGTATGGCTTCCCTTCCGGCCCGTTCTGGAAAATCCGCAGATCCTCGCCCGCCCGCACCTCGCAGACGGTGTAATCCTGCCCCTCGAACGTGACCTCGCGGCAGCCGGCCCATGCAGGCGCGCCGACAAGAAACATCAGGGCGGCAAGCAGCCTAGTCCTCATCATCCTCGCCCGCACGGATATCGCGCTGCACCGTCTCGTCCGAGAACAAACGCCGCGTCTCGTCCAGCCGATCAAATGTCTCGTCCGGGCGGAAGCGCAGGTCGGGCGCGTATTTCAGCGCCAGTTCCTTGGCGATGCGGTGGCGCAGCTCGCCCTTGTTGCGGGCCAGCGCCTCGATCGCGGCCTTCACGTCGCCGCCGCCAAGGGGCATCACATGCGCCGTCGCGATCTTCAGGTCCGGCGACACGCGCACCTCGCCCACGGTGATCGAAAAGCGGTTCAGTTCCGGGTCGTGCACCTCGGCCCGGTTCAACACGTCCGACAGGACGCGGCGGATCAGTTCGCCCACGCGAAGCTGACGTTGCGACGGGCCGGGCCCGGAGGAGTGGATGTTCTTTGCCATTCCCGCGCAGATAAGGCTTTCCGCGCCTTTCCGCAATGTCGTAACAGGACACGAAAGAAGGAGAGCGTCATGTCGGAACTGCCGGGTATCGTCGTCACGGGGGCCTCGGGCCGGATGGGCCAGATGCTGATCAAGACCGTGCAGGATTCGGACAAGGCGCGTCTGGTCGGCGCGGTGGACCGCCCCGGCAGCAATTGGATCGGGCGCGAGATCGGCGGCGTGACCGTGACGGACGATCCGCTGGAGGCGTTTGCGCATGCCCAGGCGGTGATCGACTTCACCACCCCGGATGCGACCGTCGAATTCGCCGCGCTGGCCGCGCAGGCCCGCTGCACCCATGTCATCGGCACCACGGGGCTGGAGGAGGCGCATCTGGCGAAGATCGCCGCTGCCGCCCGCCATGCCGTGATCGTGCGCGCGGGGAATATGTCGCTGGGCGTCAACCTCCTGCTCGGCCTGACCCGCCGCGTGGCCGAGGCGCTGGACGCCGATTGGGACATCGAGATCGTCGAGGCACATCACCGCCACAAGGTCGACGCGCCCTCGGGCACCGCGCTGATGCTGGGCGAGGCTGCGGCGGCGGGGCGCGGCGTTTCACTGAACGACGTGCGGGATTCGGGCCGCGACGGCATCACCGGCGCAAGGAAACGCGGCGATATCGGCTTTTCCGCCATTCGCGGCGGCGACGTGGTGGGAGAGCATGACGTGATCTTCGCGTCCGAGGGTGAGCGCATCGTCATCCGCCACCTTGCGACCGACCGCAGCATCTTTGCGCTCGGCGCGCTGAAGGCCGCGATCTGGGGCCAGACCGCGAAACCGGGCGAATACGATATGCTGGACGTGTTGGGTCTTTAGAAATCGACCGCAAGGCCCTTCTTTTCGTAATCGCCGAAGCGCACCGGCTCGGGTCCGTCGCGCCCGCCCAGTTCGGCCGGAAGGTCCAGCGGCTTGGCGGTCCGGCGGCGTTCCTCGGCTTCGGCCAGGGCACGCTGGGCTGCCGGGGGAAGGTCCTTGTCCATTGCGCTCTCCTTGAGACTTCGCTTCCGTTGATATACGCCCGCCCGATCATCGCGCAAGGAGAGGGACCATGACAGACGAGGTGCGCGCCGCCGCCATCGACCTTCTGGGCGCGGTGCTGTCCGAAGGGGCGCTGCTGGCGCAGGCGCTGCCGATGCTGGACGATCTGGCGCCACCCGACCGCGCGCGGGCGCAAAGGCTGGCTGCCACCGCGCTGCGCCATGTCGAACAGGCCGACCGCGTGTTGGCCGCGCATGTCCGCCGCGCGCCGCCGCCCGCCGTGCGCGACGCCCTGCGCCTTGCCGTGACCGAGATCGCGCTGGGCGCCGCGCCGCATGGCGTCGTCAATGCCGTCGTGGGCGTGCTGCGCGCAAACCGCCGCACAGCGCATCAGGCGGGGTTCGCCAATGCCGTCCTGCGCAAGATCGCCGAGGATGCCTTTGCAGGCCTTCCGCCCCAGCGCCTCCCGAAATGGCTGCGCCAGCCGCTGGTCCATACCTATGGCCGCGACATCGTCTCGGCGATCGAAGCGGTGCAGGCCGAGGCGCCGCCGATCGACCTGACCCCCCGTCCGAATGCCAACGAACTGCCCGAGGGCGACCTGCTGCCCACCGGCAGCATCCGCGTCACGGCGACGCAGGTTTCCGCGCTTCCCGGCTTCGCTTCGGGGCAATGGTGGGTGCAGGACGCCGCCGCCGCACTGGCCGTGCATTTGCTGGGCCCGAGGCCGGGCGAGCGCATCGCGGACCTTTGCGCCGCACCGGGCGGCAAGACGCTGCAACTGGCCGCAGCCGGGGCGGATGTGACCGCCGTGGACATCTCCGGCCCGCGCCTTGAAAGGCTGAACGAAAACCTGACCCGCACCGGGCTGTCCGCCCGGATCGTGGCCGCCGACGTGCTGAACTGGCAGGACGCGCCGTTCGATGCGATCCTGCTGGATGCGCCCTGTTCGGCCACCGGCACCATCCGCCGCCATCCCGACCTGCCCTTCGTCAAGTCGGGCGAGGATGTGGCGGCGCTGGTGCAGCTGCAATCGCAGATGATCGACCACGCGCTGTCGCTGCTCAAACCCGGCGGTCGGCTGGTCTTCTGCACCTGCTCGCTCTTGCCCGAGGAAGGCGAGGGGCAGATCGCCGCCGCGCTTGCGCGCCATCCGGACCTGCGGCTCGACACTCCCGCCGTCCCGGGGATGGAGCCGCGCTGGCTGTCCGGCGGCGGGCTGCGTCTGCGCCCCGATTTCTGGGCGGATCGCGGCGGGATGGACGGGTTCTTCATGGCCCGCTTTACCCGGTGACCTGCGGGGGCTAACCTCGGCCAGCTTCAGGGGGATAGGCATAGATGGCAGGCTGGCTCGCAGCGCATTTCGGCAGCCGCAAGGACCGAGTCGAGGCGCGGCGCGCGGGCGAAGCGCCGGTCGCGACGGGCCTGCGCCAGATGCCGCAGGGGCGCTGGACCGGCGATCCGGCGCTGGGCCTCAACGCGCCCGAAAGCCACGATTTCGCATGGCTGGACCATCTGGCCGCCATCGGCGACGAGGCGGCGGGGCGGCTGGCGCATCGCCGCCTGACCGATTGGGCCACGCAATTCGGACGCGGCGACGGCCCCGGCTGGACCGCTGAGGCGGCGGCGTGGCGGCTGCTGCGCTGGCTGGATCATGCCGGATTCGCCGATCCGCGCCAGACGGTTCCCGATACGCTGGCGATCCTGTCACGCCATGTCGCCTTCCTGCACCGCCGCTGGGAATCGGCACCCGAAGGAATGCCCCGCATCGCCGCGCTGGCCGCGTCGATCACCGGAACCCTGGCGCTGAAGGGCCTGCCGAACCGCATCGGGATCGAGGTGGAGGCCTTGGCCACGCTGGCCGACTTCGACACCCGCAACCCCGAGGAATTGCTGGACCTGCTGGTGCTGCTGCTGACTGCCGATGCCGCACTGCGCACCGCCGGGCAGGACGCGCATTTCCCCGCCATCGGGCGGATCGTGGCGGAATTGCGCTGTCTTTGCCACGAGGGCGGGCGGCTCGCGCGCTTCCATGGCGGCGGTGCGGGCATCCCCGGCCGTCTGGACGCGGCACTGGCCGAGGCGCGGTCGCGCCACCCCGCCCCGCATCAGGCGCTGGGCTTTCACCGCCTTCACGCCGGGCGCAGCAGCGTCATCATGGACACCGCGCCGCCGCCCGCCACCGCGCTTGCCCATGCTTCCTCGCTGGCGTTCGAGCTGACATCGGGACGCAGGCCGATCGTCGTGAATTGCGGGCCGGGACAGGACCTGCCGGACTGGGCGCGCGCCAGCCGCGCGACCGCGTCCCATTCAACCCTGTCGCTGGAGGGCCACTCCTCCTCGCGCCTCGGCCCCGCCGAAATGTTTACCGAGATCGCGAACGTCCGCGGCGTCCACCGCCAGACCCTTCCCGAAGGCACGCACCTGCAAGCCTCGCATGATGGATGGAGCGCGAGCCACGGGCTGACCCATACGCGCGATCTGCTGCTGTCGCCGGACGGGCGGCGGCTGGTCGGACAGGACATGCTGGCCGCGCATTCCATGGCCGAACGGCGGCGCTTCTTCCGGCTGAACGCGCCGCGATTCCAGATCCATTTCCACCTGCACCCCGATGTCGAGGCGGTCCACCATCCTGGCGCTGATTCCGCCGCCCTCCACCTGCGCAGCGGCGAGGTCTGGACGCTGAGCTTCGAAGGCCCGGCGCATCTGGAGCTGCGCCCCTCCAGCCATCTGGAACGGGGTCTGGCCGCGCCCCGCCCCTCGCATCAGGTGATCCTTGCGGGCATCGCCGCGGAAACATCGACGCAGATCGGCTGGACCTTGGCGAAAACCCAAGATACTCCGCTGGCGATCCGCGACCTTGCGCGGGACGAAGATCCCGCAAGCCCAGACGATTTGGAGCCGACATGACCGATCTCGTATATATTGGACGGGCCCTCCTGTCCGTGTCCGACAAGACGGGTCTTCTGGACCTTGCCCGCGCCCTTCACGCAAGGGGGGTCGAACTGCTGTCCACCGGCGGCACCGCGACCGCCCTGCGCGGCGCAGGCCTTCCGGTGCGCGACGTGTCCGAAGTGACGGGCTTCCCCGAGATGATGGACGGCCGCGTCAAGACGCTGCACCCGAACGTGCATGGCGGCCTTCTGGCCCTGCGCGACGATGACGAACACCTGCTGGCCATGGCCGCCCACGGGATCGAGCCGATCGACCTCTTGGTCGTGAACCTTTACCCGTTCGAGGCGACGGTCGCGCGCGGCGGCTCCTATGACGACTGCATCGAAAATATCGACATCGGCGGCCCCGCGATGATCCGCGCCGCGTCCAAGAACCACCGTTTCGTCAACGTGGTGACGGATGTTCAGGATTACGGCGCGCTGCTGGCCGAGCTTGAGGCGCACGACGGCGCGACCAGCTTCGCCTTCCGCCAGAAACTGGCGCTCACCGCCTATAGCCGCACCGCCGCCTATGACGCCGCCGTGTCGGCATGGATGGCCGAGACGCTGGGTGAGACGCCCCGCCGCCGCGCCTTTGCCGGCACGCTCGCCTCGACCCTGCGCTATGGCGAGAATCCGCACCAGTCCGCCGCCTTCTATACCGACGGTTCGGGCCGTCCGGGGGTCGCCACCGCGAAACAGTGGCAGGGCAAGGAGCTGTCCTACAACAACATCAACGACACCGACGCCGCGTTCGAGCTGGTGGCTGAGTTCGGCACCGAAACGCCCGCCGTCGCGATCATCAAGCACGCCAACCCCTGCGGCGTCGCAACGGGTGCAACGCTGGCCGAGGCCTACGGGCGTGCCTTCGACTGCGACCGCACCTCGGCTTTCGGCGGGATCATCGCGGTGAACCAGCCGCTGGACGGCCCGACCGCCGAGAAGATCAGCGAAATCTTCACCGAGGTCGTGATCGCCCCCGGTGCCGACGATGCGGCGAAAGCAGTCTTCGCCAAGAAAAAGAACCTGCGTCTGCTGACCACGCTGCGCCTGCCCGACCCCAAGGCGCCGATCCTGTCGTTCAAGCAGGTCGCGGGCGGATTTCTGGTGCAGGACAAGGACACCGCAGGCGTGCCCGACCTGACCGTCGTAACCAAGCGCCAACCGACCGAGGCCGAGATGGCCGACGCGCTGGTCGCGTGGAAGGTGGCGAAACACGTCAAGTCCAACGCTATCGTCTATGTCAAGGACGCCGCCACCGTCGGCATCGGCGCGGGCCAGATGAGCCGCGTCGACAGCACCCGCATCGCCGCCCGCAAAGCCGAGGATGCCGCCGAGGTTCTGGGTCTGGCGGAACCGCTGACCAAGGGCTGTTCTGCCGCATCGGACGCATTCTTCCCCTTCGCCGACGGCGTCGAGGTGCTGGCCTCCGTGGGCGCGACCTGCGTGATCCAGCCCGGCGGGTCGATGCGCGATGCCGAGGTGATCGAGGCCGCCGACCGTCTGGGGCTGGCGATGATCTTCACCGGCCAGCGCCACTTCCGGCACTGACATGCGGCTCGTCGCGCTCGTCTCGCTGATCGTCTTCGCGTTCGACCAGATCACCAAGCTGGCCGTCGTGCATGGGCTGGACCTGATCCGCGTCGGCTCGATCGAGGTGTTCCCGCCTTACCTGAACTTCCGCATGGCGTGGAATCAAGGCATGAACTTCGGTCTGTTCGCAGGGGACAGCAATGTCACCCGCTGGGTTCTGATCGTGATCTCCATCGCGATCACGGCCTGGGTGCTGCACTGGATGCGAAAGCCGGGGCATTCGAAACTGGCGCAGGTGTCGGCGGGGCTGCTGGTCGGCGGCGCGCTTGGCAACGTGATCGACCGCTTCGTCTATGGCGCGGTCGCCGATTTTTTGAACATGTCCGTTCCGGGGATCGAGAACCCCTATGCCTTCAACGTGGCCGATATCGCGATCTTTGCCGGGGCGATCGGGCTCGTGCTGTTCACGGGCGACCCCAAGCCGCCGAAAAAGTCCCGCCGAAAGACCGCGTGACCTGCCCGAGGCTTTGAGCTAAAGACGGAACCAAGAAGGATACGGAGGCGGAAATGCAGGCAGCGCGCGGCGCACTCGCACTGGCGGGGATCCTGACGCTGGCGGCATGTGGCGGGGGCGATCCCCAGCTGATGCGCGTCCGCTCGGACGGGAACGGGCCGGATGCCTTTTCCGTCGTGCCGTCCAAGCCGCTGGAAATGCCGCAGACGCTGGCAGACTTGCCCACGCCCACGCCGGGTGGGGCGAACCGGACCGATCCGAACCCGTCGGCCGATGCCATCGTGGCGCTGGGCGGCAATCCGAACGCCGCCCGCAGCGTGCCTGCTGCCGACGGGGCCATCGTCGCCGCTGCCTCGCGCTATGGCCGCGAGGATACCCGCGCCGCACTTGCGGCCGAGGATCTGGAATATCGCCGCGCCAATCCGGGCAGATTCCTGAACCGGCTGTTCAACAACACCACCTATTATCAGGCCTACGAGCCGCAATCGCTGGATCAGCGGCAGGAATTGGAACGCTGGCGCGCCTCGGGTCGGCGCACGCCTGCGGCACCGCCGCCCGCGGAATAATCAACTCCGCGTCAGGCCCTTGCCCCCACCCCGCCTATCGGGTCAGGGTCTGGCCAAGCAAACGCGGAGATCCACATGCCAACCCGCCTGCCGGCCCTGCTGGCCCTGTCCCTGACCGCCGCCCCGGCGCTGGCGCAGGACGTGACGGACTTCACCCTTGAAAACGGGATGGAGGTCGTGGTGATCGAGGATCACCGCGCCCCCGTCGTGACCAACATGGTCTGGTATCGCACCGGATCGGCGGACGAGCCGCCCGGCGAATCCGGCATCGCGCATTTCCTTGAACACCTGATGTTCCAGGGCACGAACACGATGGAACCGGGCGAGTTTTCCTCGACCGTCGATGCGCAGGGCGGCAGCGACAACGCCTTCACGTCTTACGACTACACCGCCTATTTCCAGCGCGTGGCCGCCGACCGGCTGGACCTGATGCTGTCGATGGAGGCGGACCGGATGCGGAACCTGACCCTGTCCGAAGACATCGTCGCCAACGAACGCAATGTCGTGCTGGAGGAACGCAGCCAGCGCGTGGACAGCGATCCCGCTTCGATCTTCAGCGAACAGCAGCGGGCGGCGCAGTTTTTGAACAGCCCCTACGGCATCCCGATCATCGGCTGGCGGGCCGAGATGGAGCAGATGGACCGCGACGATGCGCTGCGCTTCTATCGCACCTATTACGCGCCCAACAACGCGGTGCTGGTCGTGGCGGGCGATGTGACGCCGGATGCGGTGCTGGAGATGGCCAAGAAGCATTTCGGCAAGCTTCAGCCTTCGGACCTGCCGGTCCGCCTGCGCCCGCAGGAACCGCCGCAACTGTCCGAACGGCGGATGGAATATGCCGACCCCCGCGTGGCGCAGCCTTACGTCATGCGCAGCTATCTTGCCCCCGAGCGCAACCCCGGCGATCAACAGAAGGCCGCTGCGCTGACGGTGCTGGCCGAATATCTGGGCGGCAGCGGCACGACCTCGGTTCTGGCCCGCGCGTTGCAATTCGGGCCGGATGCGCCCGCCGTCTATACCAGCGCCTTTTATGATGGGACGGCGGTGGATCAGACCACCTTCGGTCTGGCCGTCGTGCCGCGCCCGGGCGTGTCCTTGGACGATGCCGAGGCCGCGATGGACGCCGCACTGGACCAGTTCCTGACCGACGGCATCGACCCCGAGGCCTTCGCCCGCATCATGACGCAGGTCCGCGCGGGCGAGATCTATGCCCGTGACGACAGCGACGGCCTTGCCCGCCGCTATGGCGCTGCGCTGGCCGTGGGCCTGACGGTCGAGGATGAACGCGCCTGGCCGCAGGTCCTGCAATCCGTCACACCCGAACAGGTCATGGACGCCGCGAAACAGGTCTTCGACAAACGCCGCGCCGTCACCGGCCATCTGCTGCAAGAGGAGGCCGCGGAATGAAGATGCTGCGCCACGTCGCCGCCCTGATCCTGTTCGCCCTGCCCGCCCATGCGGCGGTGGACATCAAACAGGTCACCTCGCCCGGCGGCATCACCGCATGGCTGGTCGAGGAACACGAGATCCCCTTCACCGCGCTGGAGATCCGCTTTCAGGGCGGCACCTCGCTGGACGCGCCCGGAAAACGCGGGGCGGTGAACCTGATGACCGCCACGCTGGAGGAAGGCACGGGCGATCTGGATGCCCAGGGCTTCGCCAATGCCCGCGACAGCCTTGCCGCCAGCTATCGGTTCGAGGCGGGAACGGACAGCATCGCCGTATCTGCCCGCTTCCTGTCCGAAAACCGCGATGCTGCGGTGGATCTGCTGCGGCAGGCGCTGGCCGCGCCCAGCTTCGACGCCGAAGCCGTGGCCCGCGTGAAGGGTCAGGTTCAGTCCATCATCCAGTCCGACGCGCAGGACCCGAACGCCATTGCCGCCCGCATCTTCGACACGGAAACCTTCGGCGATCACCCCTATGCAAGTTCAGGCAACGGCACGGCGGACAGCGTCGCCGCCCTGACGCGCGACGATCTGGTGGCCGCGCACAAGGCGGCGGTCACGCGCGAACATATCTACGTCTCGGCCGTGGGCGACATTTCCGAGGCGGAGCTTGGCAAGCTGCTGGACGATCTGCTGGGCGATCTGCCGGCGGAAGGCGCGGCCCTGCCGGAGCCTGCCCCTTGGAACATCACGGGGGGGGTGACGGTGCATGACTTTCCCACCCCGCAATCGGTCGTGTATTTCGGCCATCAGGGCATCAAGCGCGACGATCCGGATTTCTTCCCCGCCTATGTGCTGTCCGAGATCCTTGGCGGCGGGCGGTTCACGGCACGGCTGATGGACGAATTGCGCGGCAAGCGCGGGCTGACCTATGGCGCCTATGCCTATCTGGCGCCGATGGATCATGCCGAATTGCTGGTCGGGCGATTCGCCACTGCCAATGCCACCGTGGGCGAAGCCATCGGCGTTGTGCGGGAACAATGGACAAAGCTGGCGACCGAGGGTGTGACGCAGGCCGAATTGGACGCGACCAAGACCTATCTGACCGGCTCCTATCCGCTGCGCTTCGACAGCAACGCCGCCATCGCCAACATCCTCGTCGGCATGCAGATGGAGGGGCTGCCCATCGACTATGCCCTGACCCGGAATGAAAAGGTCGAGGCCGTGACGCTGGACGATGTGCGCCGCGTCGCCGCCCGCGTCCTGCGCCCGGACGATCTGCATTTCGTCGTCGTCGGTCAGCCGGAGGGGCTGGAGCAGTAACGTCTCGGGTGCTAGGGTTGGTGGCATCATGCTCGATCACCACAAACCCTCGCGCCCGATCATCCGCCAGCTTGACGAGGCGGCCATCAACCGCATCGCCGCGGGCGAGGTGGTGGAACGCCCCGCTTCGGCGGTGAAGGAACTGGTCGAAAACGCGCTGGATGCCGGTGCCAAACGGATCGCGGTCGATTTCGCCGATGGCGGCAAGACCCTGATCCGCGTCACCGACGACGGCTGCGGGATGACTGCGGACGATCTGCCGCTGGCCCTGTCGCGCCATGCCACATCCAAGATCGACGGCACCGATCTGCTGGACATCCGATCCTTCGGCTTCCGGGGCGAGGCGCTGCCCTCGTTGGGCGCGGTCGGACGGCTGACCATCACCTCCCATGCGGGCGGTGGCGGCCATGCGATCACCGTGAATGGCGGGCGGATCGACGGGGTGCGCCCCGCCTCGGCACGTCCGGGGACGGTGGTGGAACTGCGCGATCTGTTCCACGCCACCCCCGCGCGGCTGAAATTCATGCGCTCCGACCGGGCCGAGGCGCAGGCCATCGCCGAGGTGGTCCGCCGCCTTGCGATGGCCGAACCCTCGGTCGGGTTCACGCTGACGGATACGGGAACGGACCGTGTCGTCTTTCGTGCCGACCCCGAACCGGGCGATTTCTTCGATGCACTGCACGGGCGGCTGTCCTCGATCCTCGGGGCGGATTTCGCGGGCAACGCGCTGCGGCTGGATACCGAACGCGAAGGTTTGTCGCTGACCGGATATGCCGCGCTTCCGACCTATTCGCGCGGGTCTTCGGTCGCGCAATACCTGTTCGTAAACGGCCGGCCCGTGCTGGACCGGATGCTGATCGGCGCGCTGCGGGCCGCCTATATGGATGTGCTCAGCCGCGACCGTCATCCGGCGGCGGTGTTGATGCTGACCTGCGATCCGCAGCTCGTGGATGTGAACGTGCATCCCGCGAAATCGGAGGTCCGGTTCCGCGATCCTGCCGCCGCACGCGCGCTGATCGTGACCGGCATCCGCCATGCGCTGGCCGGATCGGGGCACCGCGCCTCGACCACCGTTGCCACCGAAACGCTGGAGGCGTTCGAGGCGCCCCGCGTCTATCAGATGGACCGCCCTTCACTGGCCCGCGCGACGACATGGCAGGCCCCCTTGGGTTTTGCCGAAGCGCCGTCCGCGCGGATGGAGCCGGACCTGCCTGCCGACGGCCCGTTGGGCGCGGCGAGGGCGCAGCTTCACGGCAATTACATCATCGCGCAGACGGATCGCGGCATGGTCATCGTGGACCAGCACGCTGCGCATGAACGTCTGGTCTATGAAAAGCTGAAGGCGCAGCGCGATGCTGCGGGCGTGGCGGCGCAGGCGCTTCTGATCCCCGAGATCGTGGAGATGCCGGAGGCCGCAGCCCTGCTGGAGATTGCCGGGGATCTGTCGCGCCTTGGCCTGAGCATCGAAGGTTTCGGCCCCGGCACCATCGCCGTGCGGGAAACACCGGCGATCCTTGGGCAGGTCGATGCGGCGGCGCTGCTGCGCGATATCGCCGACGAATTGGCGACGGGGGACAGCACCACGCTTCAATCGCGGATGGATGCGATCCTGTCGCGCATGTCCTGCCACGGCTCCGTCCGCTCGGGCCGCGCCATGCGGGCCGAGGAGATGAATGCCCTGCTGCGCGAGATGGAGGCAACGCCGCTTTCAGGCCAGTGCAACCACGGCCGCCCCACCTATGTGGAGCTGAAGCTGCATGATATCGAAAGGCTGTTCGGACGGCGCTAGTGCCGATCGAACTCCGCCCTCGCCCGCCCCCAAACGCCCGCATCCAACGCATCCAGCGCCATCAGCGACGGCAGAAGCTGTGCCGCGTAATCCTGCGAGCTTTCAACCGGCAGCAGGGATGGCAGATTGTCGATGGCGGTCACGTCCAGCACCGGGTCCGTCGCCACGCGCAGCGCGGGCGCGGTCCAGTCGGTCACCCGGTCATAGACCTTGATGGGCGAGAAATCCGAGGTCGGATCGCAGGCGATATCCCCGATCACCCGCAGCGCGCGGGTCTTCACCAGCGCCGACGCGGGCACGAAGACCGGCGCGCCGGGGCGGGCGAGGATGCAGTTGAAGAACAGCTCATGCGCCAGAACCTCGGGGAACGGACCGCCGGATGCGGTTTCCTCGATATCCCAGCGGGTGACGGCAAGGCCCATCGCCTCGCACAGATCCGCCGCCCCGGTGCCGACGCGGCCCTTCGCGCCGATGACAAGGGCGCGAGGATCGCCGGTGACCTCGGCCCGCAGATCGGCCAGCAGCGCATCGCGGCCCGGATAGGGCGCAAGCGGCCCGCAGATCGTGCCGCGTCCCTGCGCCGCCCAACATTTCAGCGCGACCGCCGCCCCGGCATAACCGGCCCAGTAGCCGAAGGCCGCCACGCGCCGTCCGGTTTCGTCCACCAGCGATTCCAGATCGTAAAGAACCCCGCCCCCCGCGCGGAACCGCGACAAAAGCACCTGCCCCGCCGGCTGGCCCTTGTAGGCGTGGCCGAACAGGATGTGGCGATGGCGCAGGGGCGTGCCGTCCTCGGGCAGTTCCTTCAATCCGAAGACAATGGCGTCTTTCGGTGCATCGGGCCAGCTTGCCGATGGCGCGATCTCGGCCCCCGCCTTGGCATAGGCGGCGGTGGGGATGCAGCGGGTCGGGCTGTCCTCGACCGTCAGACGGAAGCCCCTGGCGATCAGGCTAGCGGCGCCTTCGGGTGTCAGGCCGACGCGTTCCTCGTGCGGGCGCTGTTCGTGGCGAACCCAAAGATGCGTCATGCGGCGTGGTATCCGCGCCGCAGCGCCCGGCGGTTCCAGCGCTCTGCCGCCACGCAGGCATCCCGCAGGTTCGAGAACCAGGACACGAGACGGCGACCCTTGCCGCGCCGCCCGCCCCATTCGCGCAGGACCGAATATTCCCCGAACAGGTTGTAGGCCAGCTCGACCCGATAGAATCGCGACGCCGCGCCCGCGCTTCGCAGATGGATGAAGGTCAGCATGATCGCCCCTGTTGCCCGATCCGATTCTATCAAATCTTCGGGCGGACGAAAGGGGCTGATCCTTTAATCCGGCGTTCACATTCGTGCCGACCCGAATCGCGAGGCGGTTCAAGCGGTCATGCTTAAAAACTAATCATCCATAAACTTAAGATTGCGTCATGCTGCACATGCTCAGCCGCAGAATAATGCAGTGCCGGGGATTTCCGCTTAAGATTGGGTTAACGGGCGATTTTAACCCTGATCCTTGTCGCCAAGCGCAGATCGGAGGTCTAGAACCGTTGCTGGGGGCACTCTTCGCGAGTGCAAAATGTTGCGAATTTTAAGAGTTGATGACGCGGCCCCGGGGCGATTTTCCCAGGCCGGAACGGCAGACCGGGCCCTTCATCCAGTATTGTGGAGATGATTTCATGACCCTCAACTACCCGCAATTCGAAGCGGACGGCGCGATCCATGAAACCACGACTGCACCGATCCCCCGCAAAGGGATCTATCGCACGGTCGCCAAGCGCCTGCTGGACATCGCCCTGATCCTTCTTGCCACGCCTTTCGTGCTTCCCGTTGTGCTTCTTCTGGCCTTCGCCGTCAGCCGCGACGGGGGTAGCGCGTTCTACACGCAGGAACGCATTGGCCGCGGTGGCCGCATCTTCCGCATGTGGAAACTGCGCAGCATGGTGCCGAACGCGGACGATCATCTGGAACGTCACCTTGCCGCGAACCCCGATGCGCGGGCGGAATGGAACTCCACCCAGAAGCTGCGCAACGATCCCCGGATCACGCCGCTGGGACGTCTGCTGCGTAAAACCTCGCTGGACGAGCTGCCGCAGCTTTGGAACGTGTTCATCGGACAGATGAGCCTTGTCGGCCCTCGCCCGATGATGGTGTCACAAAAAGGCATGTATCCGGGCAAGGCCTATTACCTGATGCGTCCGGGCGTGACGGGCCTGTGGCAGACCGCCGGGCGCCACAAGACCACCTTTGCCGCCCGCGCCGATTTCGACACGCAATACGCGCGTGATCTGTCCTTCCTGAACGACCTGCGCATCCTGTGGCGCACCGTTGCCGTCGTGCTTCGCGGAACCGGCTGCTAACGCACCACGAAATCGGCATGCAGCGCGCCTGCCGCATTGATGCTTTTCAGGATATCAATCATGTCATAGGGCGCGACGCCAAGCGCGTTCAGCCCTGCGACGACCTGGCTGAGGTTGGTGCCGCCCGCCACCTCGGCCAACCCGATCCCCTGTTCCTGTTCAATCGCCGCGTTGGTGCGCGGCAGCACGATCGTCTCTCCAGGCGAAAACGGGTTGGGCTGCACCGCCACCGGCGATTCCTCGATCCGCAGCGTCAGGTTTCCTTGCGAGACGGCGACCCGGCTGATCCGCACATCCTCGCCCATGACGATGGTGCCGGATCTTTGATCGACCACGACCCGCGCCTTCGTTTCCGGCTCAACCGTCAGATTCTCGACCTGTGCCAGCACATGCGCGGGCGACCCCGAAAGCCGAAGCTGCACCGTTCCCGCATCCAACATTGCCGCCGATCCACGCCCCATCTCGCGGTTGATGGCGGTTTCGATCCGCGCCGCCGTGGTGAAATCCGGGTTCCGCAGCGCCAGCCGCAGGGATTCGAGCGAGGTGAAATCGAACTCCACCTCCCGCTCCACCCTCGCCCCCGCCGGGATGGTCCCGGAGGTCGGCACCCCCTGCACCACGCGCGCGGCTTCTCCTTCCGCCGAAATCCCGCCCGCAATGATCGTGCCCTGCGCCACGGCATAGATGGCGCCGTCCGCTCCGTTCAGCGGCGTCATCACCAGTGTCCCGCCCAGTAGGCTTTTCGCATCGCCGATGGCAGAAATCGTCACGTCGATCCGGCTGCCCGCCCGCGCGAACGGTGGAAGCGAGGCCGTCACGAACACCGCCGCGACGTTGCGGGGGCGAAAATCCTCGCCCGCGACGTTCACGCCCAGCCGTTCCAACAGGTTGGACATGATTTCTTCGGTGAAGGGCGCGTTCCGCAATCCGTCGCCGGTGCCGTTCAGACCGACGACAAGGCCATAGCCGACCAGATCGTTGCCGCGCACCCCGTCGAATTCCACCAGATCCTTGATGCGGATCGGTTCCGCCGCCAGCGGAAGCGTCATCAGCAGCAGGGCGAAGAACGCGCGCAACATCACAGGAAATCCACCAGCGAAAGTTTCGACAGCCGCGCCGTGACCGCATGCAACGTTTCGATCTGGCTGCTGACCGCCTCGAACCTGACCGCCGTTTCATAGGGGTCGGCGGCAACCATGTCGTTGCGGGCGATGCCCAGGGCCGTGCGTTCGGCCTCGCTCCGCGTCTGCACCTGCGCGATCCGCGCTTCTGCGCTGCCAAGGCGGGTCTGAAGATCGATACGCCCGTCCTTTCCAGCGATCAGCGCAGCGCCCACCCGTTCGCCCAGGGCCGAGCGGGCGGCCCCGTCCAAGGCGCCGCGGTCCAGAAGCGCGCCCATCGACAGCGCCTTCAGCGTGTCGCGGATCGCAGGGTCCATCGCGGTGATGTCCAGCGCAACGCTTTCCCGTGCGCCGATGGCCGAAGGGGCGCGCGCCCCCTCGCCCTGCCAGGCGACGGTGGCATAGCCGGCAGGATCGTCGAACCATGTTGCCACCGCAGCCTCGAATTCCGCCGCGGTCGCCGCACCTGCCGTCGCACCTTCCAACGCCACAAGGATCGTCTCCGCATCCACAAGCGCCGGCCCCGTGGCCGCGCCCGAGAAAAGCTGCTGCCCGCCGACATTCGTGTTCAGAAGGCCGATGGCTGACCGGAAGCGCTGCCCCGCATCGGCGGCGGCGCCGTTCAGTCCGGCCGCGGTTCCCGACATCGCGGGGTCGGAGAACAGCGTCGCCAGATCGTCCGACATTTCGGTCAGCGAGGACAGCACGCTCTGCGCCCCTTCGGCAAGCATGGTGGCCGAGGCGAGCGCGCCCCTGTAAGCCTCCAGCCGCGACAGCGAGGCGTCGATGGCCCCGATCCCGCTGAACCCGCCGCGCAAATGCTTGCCGGTATCGGCGACGAGGCCCGTCGTCATCTCCGATCCAAGCCGTTGCTGTTCGGCCTTTAGCGCCCCGCCCTGTCTGCGAAGCGCAAAGCTCTGCGCCATGTCCCCAAGCGAAATCGTCATCGTCAGATCCCCAGCAAGGCCTGCATCATCGCGTCCACGGTCTGGATGACCTTGGCATTCGCGGCATAGGCCTGTTCGATCATCAACAGCTTCTGCATCTCGGTATCCGTGTCGACGCCGCCCTGAAGCTCGGCCACGCGGAGCGTATCGGCGCGTGCGGTGGAAAAGGCGGCGGCAGCTTCGGCGGTAACGCGCTTCGTCGATACGCCCGACAGAACTTCGGTCGCGGCGGCTGAAAGGCCCGCCATTCCCGAAAGCATCCCGTTCAGACGCGAGGCATCACCGCCCGCCCCCGGCGCGGCCGCATCCAGCCCGTCGCGCAGGCGCCACGGCTCGGCGGCAGCTTCGCCGGTGAAAAGCCCGGTTCCGGCGAACCGCGCGCGCAGATCGGCATCAAAGGTGTCCAGCGCCGCCTGCGCCTCGGGCGCGAGGGTGTCGCGGATGGCGAATTGGGCGGCCAGATTTCCGCCGCCCGCCCCGCCGGCCCCCGAGAGCGGCAGCGGCTGGCCGTTCAGCGTCAGGCCGGACAAGGCGCCGCTTTCGACGCTCATCCCCGGAACGATCACACCCGCCTTCTGGAACCCGAGCTGCGCTGCCTTGCCGTCCAGCAGCATCGCGCCGTCCTTGGTCATAAGCGCGATCTGACCGTTGCCCCGGTCGATCTCGCGCAGCGGAACATGCTGGGCGATGCGGTCCACCGTCTGCTGACGCTGGTCCAGAAGCGCGCCGACGTCGCGGCCCTGGCTGCCATCCACCGCGATGCGGGCGTTCAGATCTTCCAGCTGCTTCAGGGCTGCATTGATCTCGTCCACCGCCGAAGCGATGCCGGTTTCCGCATCCTGCCGCGCGCCCTGGGTCTGGTCCGTGATCCCCCGGACATGCCCGGCAAGCGCGCCGCCAGCCGACACCACCGCCGCCAGCCGCGCATCCGACTGCGGCTGCGAGGCCGCGTCGATCAGCGCCGTCTCCAGCCCGGAAACCATCCCGCCGAGCGAGCCTGCCCCTGTCGTTCCGATCGACTTTTCGATCTTCGACAGAAACGCCGCGACGCTGCCATCCGCCGCCGCGCCGGCGTCGGCAATCCGCCGGTCCCCGATCAGCGCACGGTCGGCAAAGCGGGTGACGCCGGTCACCGCGACCCCGCCCGTCATCCGCGACGACAGCGCCAGCTCGCGCAGACCGTAACCTTCGGTCAGCGCGTTGGCCACGTTCTGCGACGTCATCTCTGCCGCGCGGGACGATACGGTCAAGCCCGAACGGGCGATGGAAAGGGCAGCGGTCAGCGACATGGATCAGCCCCTAGCGTTTGAGGTTCGTGGTTTCCTGCAGCATCTGGTCCACCGTCTGGATGATCTTGGCGTTGGACGAATAGGCGTGCTGCGTCTGGATCAGTTGGGTCAGTTCCTGCGCGACATCGGTGGCCGATTCCTCGCGCATATATCCTTGGGTCGTGCCCGTCGGCCCGTCTCCCGCCGTCCACAGATAGAAGTTTCCGGCATCGGGTGTGATGCGATAGGTCTGCCCCTCCATGGATTGCAGCCCGTTCGCGTTGGTCACGTCGACCACCGGCACCTGATAGATCACGCGGCTGAAGCCCTGATCGTAAAGCGCGTGGACCATCCCCTTCTCGTCGATTTCGACCGAGACGAGGCTGCCGACCGCCGATCCGTTCTTGGTCACGATGGTCGGAGCATAGGTGTCGGAAAGCTGCGTCATGCCGTTGGTCGCGCCGGGCTTGCCGATCTCGAACGACACGGGTCCGTCGGACAGGCCAAGCGTCATCTTGCCCGTGGCCGGGTCGTAAGCTCCACCGGACACTGTGGCAACGCTGCCCAGCGTGCCGCCGCCGATCTGGCTTTCATCGAATGTCAGCACGTATTCGCCAACCGACGCCCCCGTCGCACCGTCGGTGACCGTCATCGTCCATTCGTTCGACGATCCGTCCGCGGGAACCGTCGGGGTAAAGGTCATCGTCAGCTTCTGCGACGTGCCGAGGTTGTCGAAATATTCCATCGTCTGGCTGATCGGCTCGCCCGCCGCCCCGGCGACCGTTCCCGTCGCGGGCAGGTTCACCGCCATCTTCATCGCGGTGGTCGGGTTCGACACGAACTGGTTGCCGTTCACCGTCACCGGCTGAAGCGCGGCCAGCGAATCGCGCGCCATCGCCGGGATCGTCCCGTCGGGATTCGCAGGCCAGCCCATCAGCGTCAGGCCCGAATCCGTGGTCAGGATGCCATTTTCATCCGCGCGGAAGGATCCTGTCGTGGTCAGCAGCGTCTCTCCCCCCGTCGTCTGCACGGGCAGGAAACCGCGCCCGTTGATCGCGATGTCGGTGGCGTTCGTCGTGCCGATCAGCGCGCCGCGTTCGTCGATCAGGCGCATGGTGCTGGTGCGCACCCCCCCGGCGGAATAGCTGCCCGAGTTGTTCCCCGCATTCACCATCTGGAAGAAATCCGCCTCGGCCCGTTTGTAGCCATAGGTGCCGGAGTTCGCGATATTGTCCGAAATGCTGGCCAGCCGCGCCGAGTTGGCGTTCAGCCCCGCCACGCCTGCGTTCATCGATGATGATATCGTCATGGGAATCGCACCTTTCTGCTGCTTGCCCCGACATTCGGCGGGCTGGCTTAATTTTGGCCTAACGGTCGCGGCGAAGCAGGATCACCTCGATCCGGTTGTTGCGGATCGCCATCGGATTGGCCGTCACGGGCCGCCGGTCGGCATGGCCCGTCACGCGCTTCATCCGCGCGGGGTCCAGCCCAGACGCGTCCAGAACCTGCCGCATCGCCTGCGCCCGCGCCGCCGACAGATCCCAGACCGGATTGCGGATCATCATCATCGGATAGGCGCGCACATGCCCCGAGACCGCCAGATCGTTGGTCGTGATCGGCAGCGTCTCGGCCAGCAGCCGAGCGACGTCGCGCAGGACGGGGCGCGGCTCGGCAGTGTCGACATGGAACAGCGGCACGTCCTCCAGGTCGAAGATCTCGATCACCAGCCCCTCGTCCGTCACCTTGGTCACGACATGGCGCAGGGCGCTTTCCATCGTCATGCTCTCGCCCCCTCGGGCGCGGAGCATATCCTCCAGCGCGGCGCGTTCCTGCTCGCCGCTGCCGGTGTCGCCCCGGCCTGCATCGCCGCGCGCCTGCTCCACCTCGGTCGGCATGACGCGGGACGCGCCAGCTCCGCTTTGCGCCATCGTATCTTCGGAAAACACCGAATCGCCGCCGAACACATCCGCCCCGCCGCCCGAGATGCGGTTGACCGGGATCGTCGGGCTGAAGTAATCCGCCAGTCCCTTGCGCTGCTTTTCCGTGGTCGCGTTCAAAAGCCACATCAGCATGAAGAACGCCATCATCGCGGTCACGAAATCGGCGTAGGCGACCTTCCACGCGCCGCCGTGATGACCGCCCCCGGCGATCACCTTCTTGCGCTTGATGATGATGGGGCGGTTGGCCTTCATCGCGGATCTCCCTCTTGCCGGGGCATCTGACCCCGGCAAGGTGAAGATCGGCTTAATCCTCCAGCGCGCCTGCGGGATCGACCCCGATCAGCTCGCACATCCGCGCGGCATAGGACCCTGCCAGCGGCACGTTCTTGCGCCACCAGGGCCGCGTGCCGTTGGTATAAAGATGGACCGAAAGCGTCTGGTCCGTGAAATGCCCCTCGACCCGGCCATGGGGGTCGAAGAACACGTCGTTCAGCTGGAACGGCACGGGATAGAGCACGTCCGGCGTCAGCGCCTTTTCGTAGTCCCCGGTTGCTTGGGCAAACCACGTGAACGCCTGCGGCCCGAAGGCCGTGCGTTCGGCGTTATAGATCCGCACCGCCTGCGGCAGCGAGGTATCCTGCTTGTCCAGCCGCTTCCTCTGCTGCTTGTTGAACCATCCCGGCGCGTCCGGCAGGTTGTCATAATAATCCAGAAGCCGGTCCATCAACTCGCCCTGCTGCGGGATATAGACGACCCCGCAGTTCAGCGCGCCGCGAAAGCCGTGACCGGCATAGATGTTCTCCATCTCGTCCGGGAAAGGCTTGTGGCAGAAGGCGTCGCAGTCGATCCAGACCGCACCCGTCGCCCGGATCATCTTGTAGCGGAAGACATTGGACAGAAAACTTTCCGACGTCTGCCCGACAATGCCCATGTCGATCTCCATGATCTCGGACGCGGGGCGGACGGTCACGCCTTCGGGCACGTTCGACACTGTATGGGTGCAGTACAGCGTCGTCGGATGCCCGTGGCGGATATGCGACAAAAGGCAAAGCTGGTTCAGATATTGCAGCTTCTCGCCGATCCAGAGGGAGGCTACGGGGCGGCGGGTGGTCATGGGAACCTCGGGACTATCGGCGGTTGTGCGAACCCTGCCGCATACGCTTCCCCCTGTCCAGCGGTGGTGATAGCGTCGGGCGCGATGAAGGGTGATCCATGACGAAAGTGCCTCTGCCCCAAGGTCTTGCCAAACGCGTCAGCCCGCATGGGCGCATCACCGCCGTGTCGATGATGAAGGACGAAGGGCCCTTCGTTCTGGAATGGGTCGCGCATCATCTGGCGGTGGGGTTCACCGATCTGGTCGTCTATACCAACGACTGCTCGGACGGGACCGACACGATGCTGATGCGGCTGGAGGCGATGGGGCTGGCCCATCACCGCGTCAACGTGATTCCCGAAGGGTTGCGGCCCCAGCCATCCGCGCTGAACCACGCGCAGGACGAACCCATCGTCGGGGAATCGGACTGGGTCATGGTGTTCGACGCCGACGAGTTCCTGTCGATCCGCCACGGCGACGGCACGCTGGACCCGATGATCGCCGATGCCAAGGCCCAGGGCGCGAACGGTATCGTCATCACATGGCGCATCTTTGGCTCGGGCGGGGTGCAGCACTGGTCGCGCGATCCGGTGACGGAACAATACCTGATGGCCGCGCCGCCCGACTGGAACAAGGGTTGGGGCGTCAAGACGCTGTTCCAGTTCGACCCCGAATACTGGAAGCTGGGCATCCACCGCCCCAAGATGAAATCGAAATGGCTGGAGACCGAGTTCCCCGAAACCGTCAAATGGCTGAACGGATCGGGGCGCGAGATGGAAAGCTATTTCAAGTTCCGCGGTTGGCGGTCGATCACCCGCACCATCGGCTATGACTGGGCGCAGCTGAACCACTATGCGGTGAAGTCCATCGACAGCTATGCCATCCGCAAATTCCGCGGCAACGTGAACAACAAGAAGGACAAATACAACGCCGATTACTGGTCGCTTCAGGACCGGAACGAGGTGCGCGACGACACGATGCTGCGCTACTCGGCCGAGCGCAAACGCATCTTCGATCTGCTGCTGACCGACCCCGAGTTGAACCGCCTGCACTTCGCCGCCGTGGAGCGGGCCGAGACGCGACTGGCCGAGTTCAAGGGAACGCCCGCCTATGACGAATTGGTGGCGGGGCTTCTGGCGGCCTCACAAGTGCCGATCAGCGCGGTCGAGGCGAAGCCGCCGCAGGCGCGCGACCCCGAAAAGATCGCCGCACTGATGAGCCGGGTGGAAAAGGACACGAACGCCAAATCCAAGGCCGAACGCGAAAAGACCCCCGCCGCGCCCGCGCCCCCAGCCTATGTGCACGGGATCGACCTGACCGAACCCACCGACGCCCCGTGGTTCGAAAGCCACGGCATCCTCATGCCCGCCGACCCGCGCGTGTTTTCAGCCACCGGGCTGGAGCAGGTGACGACTGGAAAGCTGGAACGTAACCTCGCCCGCAACCTGCCGCGTCTGGTGACCGGGGGGCAGCGGCATATGGAGATCGGCGGCGTCGGTTTCATGCCCGTCCGCCTGTCCCGCGAATGCCCGCATCTGGTGCAGATGGTGGTGGAGCCCGACCCCGCCCGCCGCGCCTTCATCCGGCGTATCTGGGCGCGGAACGGTCTGGCCGAAGGGCCGAACCTGACCCTGACCGATGCGCCGCTGGCGGGCGCCATCGCCGCCTTCCGCCCGGATTCGATCCTGATCGCCGATCCGAGCGGCCCCATCGCCCAGCTTCACGCGGCGCTGGCGGAAACCGGCCTGCGCCCCAAGGTCTTCCACCACGCGGTCAGCTGAACATCCGCTCCTGATCCTTGTGCTTCATGGCATGGCGCGCATCGGATTCCGCGATGAAGGTATAGAACATCGGCACGACGAACAGCGTGAACACCGTTCCGATCAGCAGCCCGGTGAAGATCACCATCCCCATCGCCTGACGCGCCGCGGCCCCCGCGCCTTCGGCGATCAGCAGCGGCACGACCGCAAGCGCCATCGCCGCCGTGGTCATCAGGATCGGCCGCAGCCGCACCTTGGCCGCCGCGACGATGGCCTGTCTGCGCGACATGCCATGCTCATCCCGCTGCTGGTTTGCGAACTCCACCATCAGGATGCCGTGCTTGGTTATCAGCCCGATCAGCGTGATAAGCCCCACCTGAGTATAGATGTTCAGCGTGCCCACCCCGAAGAACAGCGGCAGCACCGCGCCGAAGATCGACAGCGGCACCGACATCATGATGATGAACGGATCGCGGAAGCTCTCGAACTGCGCCGCCAGCACCAGATAGATGACCAGAACCGCCGCACCGAAGGCCAGAAGGATCGTGTTGCCCTGCGAGACCTCCAGCCGCGACTGGCCGGAATAGTCGATGAAGAACCCCTCCTCCATCTTGTCGCGCGTAATCCGTTCCAGTTCCGCCAGCGCGTCGCCGGTCGAAGTGCCGATGGCGGGCAGCGCGGTCAGCGTCGCTGCATTCAACTGGTTGAACTGTTCGATCGACGCGGGCGACGCCTCGGTCCGGACCTGCGTGACCGATGACAGCGGCACCATTTCCCCGGTCGAGGCGCGGACGAAGAACTTGGTCAGATCCTCTGGATTGGCGCGGAATTCGCGCGGCACCTGCGTGATGACGTCATAGCTGTCGGATTCCAGATCGAATTCGGCCACGGACGCGCCGCCGACCAGAACCCCCAGCGTGGTGCCGATGTCCGACACCGGCACGTTCAGCGCCGCCGCCCGGTCGCGGTCGATGGTCACCCGTACCTGCGGCGCATCGAAGGACAGCGAATTCTGGACGATGATGAACCGCCCCGAAGCCATCGCCTCGTCCACGATGGCGTCCGAGATTTCGACCACCCGTTCGGGCGAATGGATGGATTGCAGCACCAGCGACACCGGCAGTCCTCCCCCGGTCCCCGGCAGCGTCGGCGGCGCGAAGACGAAGGCCTGCATCCCGTTGCCCGCGTCCAGCTTGCCCTGAATCTCCTGCTGGATTTCCGATTGGCTGCGGTCGCGGTCCGCCCAGTCCTTCAACGCCCAGATATAGAAGCCCGAGCTTTCCTGCCCGCCGAAGCCCGCCAGAGAAAACTCGGTCCGCACCTCGGGGATGCCGGACGTGTTCTTGGAGATGTCGTCGGTATACAGTTTCGTATAGGCCTTCGTCGCGTATCGCGGCCCCTCGATCAGCGAGAACAGCGCGCCCTGATCCTCCTCGGGGGCAAGCTCGGTCGTGGTGTTGACGAACATGAATGCCGTCACTCCCATCAGCGCCGCCACCATGATCGCCGTAACCGGCCGGTAATCCAAAGACGACGACACGCGCCGTTCATACCAATTCGACACCCGGTCCGAGGTGCGATCCACGATGCGCTGGAAGCGGCTGGTCGTATCGTGCTTCAGAAGCCGCGCCGCCATCGCGGGCGTGATGGTCAGCGCGACCACGCCCGAAATGATGACCGACCCCGCCAGCGTCAGCGCGAATTCCGCAAACAGCGCTCCGGTCAGCCCGCCGGTGAAGGCCAGCGGCGACAGCACGGCCGCCAGCGTGATCGTCATCGCGATGACCGGGCCGGTGATTTCCTTCATCCCCTGGATCGCGGCGCGGGCGGGCTTCATCCCATCCTCGATATGGCGGTGGATGTTTTCGACCACGACGATGGCGTCATCCACCACCAGCCCGATGGCCAGCACCATCGCCAGCAGCGTCAGAAGGTTCAGGGAATAGCCCAAGGCGAGCATGATCGCGCAGACCCCGACCAGCGACAGCGGGATCGTCGCAATCGGCATCAGCACCGACCGGAACGAGCCGAGGAACAGCAGGATCACCACCACCACGATCACGATGGCCTCGGCGATGGTCTTGAACACTTCGTAGATGGAGGCGCTGATCGTCTCGGTCGAATCGTAGACCATGGTGATGGTCATGCCCTCTGGCAGGGTCGCCTCGATGGCCGGCAGTTCGGCCAGAACGGCGGCGGAGACGTCCAAAGGGTTGGCGGCGGGCGTCTGCGTCAGGCCGATGAAGGTGCCGGGCGTTCCGTTGAAGGTCACGATCTCGTCCGGCGTCTCCGATGCAAGCTCCACCCGCGCGACGTCGTGCAGGCGCACCACGCCGCCATCCTCGGTCACGACCAGCGGCAGCATCCCGAACGCCTCGGCGGTCTGAAGCGTGGATTCAAGCGTGATGGGATAGGTGACGTATTCGCCCTCGGTCTTGCCCGGCGCAGAGAGGAAGTTCGATGCGTTGATCGCGGCCAGAATCTCGCTGGCTGTCACGCCGCGCGCGGCCAGCTTTTCCGGGTCGATCCACACACGCATGGCGTAGTTGGCGGCACCAAGGATCTGCATCTCGGCCACGCCCTGGATCGTGGACACGCGCGGGCGCACCACCCGTTCCAGATATTCGGTCAACTGTTCCGGCGTCATGTTGGGGTTCTGCACCGCCAGATACATGAGCGCGAAATCGTCGCCGGTGCCCTTCACGATCACCGGATCGTCGGATTCGTCGGGCAGATCGCCGCGCACCTGCTGCACCTTGGACAGCACCTCGGCCAGCGCGGTGTCGGGGTTCGCGCCCAGTTCCATCTGCACCGTCACCACCGAAGCCGAGGGGCGCGACTGGCTGGTGACGTAGTCGATGTTTTCCGTCGTCGCCACGGCGCGGGCGATGGGCGCCGTGATGAAGCCCTGGATCAGATCGGGCGCGGCACCGGGATAGGTGGTGGTGATGGTGATCGCCGTTTCTTCGACCTCGGGGTATTGACGAACGGGCATGTTCAGCACCGACGCGATGCCGAGGAACAGGATCAGTGCCGCCAGCACCGTAGACAGCACCGGGCGGCGGATGAAGATTTCCGAGAAATTCATCGCTCAGTCCGCCGTGACTTCGGGGGCGACGGTGTTGTCGATCTTGACCGTCCCGCCGCTGGTCAGACGGTTCTGGCCCGCGATCACCACCTGCTCGCCCGCATTCACGCCCTCGCGGATCTCGATACGTCCGCCCGCGCGGCGCCCGGTCTGCACGAAGACCTGTTCGACCTTCAGCACCGGCTCGCCCTCCTCGGGCTGTTCCTGCCGGACGATGAAGACGCTGTCGCCGTAGAGGTTGGAGCTGACCGCCGTTTGCGGCAACGCGATCACGTCCTGTTCGGGCGGCAGTTCCACCGTCACGCGCATGAACTGGCCGGGCAGCAAGGCGCGGTTCGTGTTCTCGACCTCGGCCCGAACGGCGACCAGCCGCGATCCGGGATCGACGCGCGGCTCCACCGCGATGATGGTGCCGGTCACGGTCAGATCGCCCACCTCGGTCGATGCGGTGATCGGCATACCCACCTTCACCGTCACGATGTCCTGTTCCGGGACCGAGAAATCGACCTGCATCCGGTCGAGGTTCTGAAGCGTCGCAAAGACCGTGCCGGGGCTGACGTAATCGCCCTCTTCGACCTTGGGAATGCCGATGACGCCGTCAAAGGGGGCCAGAAGCTGCTTCTGCTCCAGCACCGCCGTCAGGCGTGCCACCTGCGCGCGGGCGCTGGCGGCGGCGGCCTGCTGCGTCTCCAGCGTGTTGGCGGCGCTGACGCCGCGTTCGCGAAGGGTGCGGATGCGGTTCAGTTCGGCTTCGGCCAGTTGAAGTTCGGCCTCGGCGGCGGCAAGGTCGGCCAGTTCGATCCGCTCGTCGATCTGGATCAGCAGCGCGCCCTGCTCCACCTCGTCATTGCCACGAAAGCTGACCTCGCGCACGATCCCCGCGGCCTGCACCGCAAGATCGACGCCCTGGGTCGATACCGATGTGCCGATAGCGCCGATTCCGCCGCGCCATTCGCCCGCCTTCGCCTCCTCGGCCGCGACGGGAACGGGGGGCGGGGTCATGTTGGCGAAGTAGTCCGAGATCGCCTTGGCGCGGAACGCGTTGAAGCCGACGATCCCGCCGACGATCAGTGCAAGCAGGACGACCGCGATAACCAGACGTTTGACCATGAAGTGCGCCCTCCCAAGGTGCAGGAGGTCAATCTAGCCGCGAATGGCCGAAGCGCCACGGGAATTTCACAAAGGCATGCCCGCCCGCCAGACGCGTTTTGCCGCACCGCCCTCCAGCAGCACCAGATCGGCGGGTCGCCCCGGCGCGATACGCCCCCGGTCCGCACGCATCAGTCCCGCCGGAATGCGGGTCGCCATCGCCAGCGCGTGCGCATCGCCCCCCATCCGCGCGATGGCCTCTGGCAGCGTCAGGTCGGCCCCGGCCAGCGTTCCATCCTCCAGCGTCAGCCGGCCGTCCCGGCGCAGGATGCGGCGACCGCCCAGCGTGAACTCGGTCAGATCCGTCCCCGCTACGGCCATGCAATCGGTCACGAGGAACAGGCGCGGGTTGGTCATCGCCAGCCGCAGCAGCAGCGGGTCCACATGGATGCCGTCCGCGATGATCCCCGCCGCGATGTCGAAAGACGCGCCCGCCAGCCCCGGCGCACGGGCGGTCATCCCTGCCATCGCGTTGAACAGATGCGTCGTGCATGCTGCGCCCGCCGCAATGGCGGCCTGCGCCTCGGGGGCCGTGCAGTCCGTATGCCCAAGGCTGACCACCGCGCCCGCCGCCGCCAGCGCCCCGATCTGCGCCGCCGTCACCGCCTCGGGCGCGACGGTCACCATCAGCGCTGGAAGCCCCCGCGCGGCCCGCAGCAGCAGGGCAAGATCGCGATCCTCCATCGGGCGGATCAGGGCCGGATCATGCGCACCCTTGCGGCGGGGGTCCAGATGCGGCCCTTCCAGATGCAGGCCCATGAAACCGGGATGGGCGCAGTCCAGACCCGCCTCGACCACCGCCCGTGTGGTCCGGAACGTATCGGTAATCAGCGTCGGCAGGATGCCGGTCGATCCCATGCGACCATGCGCCTCGCAGACTGCGTCCAGCGTGTCCGGTCCAACCATGACGCCGCCGCCGCCATTCACCTGCAGGTCGATCAGCCCCGGTGCGAGGATACCCGGCATCACATCGCCCCGCGCGGGCCGCAAGTCGACGATGCGGCCCGCCCCGATCTCCACCTCGGAATTCGGGTGTAGGCGGTCGCCATCGAAGACCTGCGCGGCGGCAAGGATCATGCGGCCTCCTGCGCCAAGGCCAGCGCCCCGTCCAGCGAGTTGCCCAAGGGGGGGCGCACATCCCAGCGGCCCGCCATCCGCGCCGCGAAATGCGGCCCAAGTCCGCCAAGGAACACCACCGGCATATCCTCGCCCTGCCGCAGATGGTCGATGGCGGCGGCGATCTCGGTCTCCGCCTCGACCAGAACGGCCAGCGCGGCGGGATCGTCGCTGCCGACGATGCGCGGGGCCAGCGCGGCGTATTCGGACGCGCGGGCCGTGACACCGAAGCGCACGATGCCGCCCGGTCCGTCATGATCCGCCGTCACTTCGCGCAGAAGGGGCGTCGCCTCGATCCAACCCTCGGACGCGGCCAGCGCGCGTTGCAGCAGGCGGCGGCCCAGCCACGCCCCCCCGGCCTCGTCGCCAAGGCCGAAGCCCCAGCCACCGGATTGACGCAGGATGCCCCGGCGCTGGACGGCAAAGACTGATCCGGTGCCGATCGCGGCCACGACCCCGTCCCCCGCCCCAAGCGCCCCACGCGCGGCGGTGATCGCATCCGACACGATCCGGCAGGGAAAGGGCAAAGCGCCGGCCAGACGCTCCGCCGCGCCGGGCACGTTCGCCCCGGCAAGGCCCATGACCGTCGAAGGCGCTCCGGTCACCCCGGCCTCGACCATCGCGTGCAGGATCGCGGAAACCGCACCGTCGGGATCGCTGGCGATGTTCGCCGGACCGCCTGCACCACGTCCCAGAACCCGCACACCATCCGACAGGATGGCACGGCAGCCCGAACCGCCGCCGTCGATGCCCAGATACAGCCCCATACGCCCCCTCGTGCCTTTGCGCCCGTTCGTATCCGATCGGGGCGCGGCACGGAAGGTTCAGAACGAGATGCGGTCCAGCAGCCGCTGCGCCAGACGCAGGCTTGCCCCCGTCGTCAGTATCATCTGCGGCAGGACCAGCCATTCCAGCGTCCATGCCGCGCCCGAGCTTTCATTCTCGTGCACCAGTGCCTGATGCAGCGTTCCGAGCGATCCGGCGTTGAAGCGGGCCAGCGCCACCAGCACCTCGGCCGCGACCGGGTTCGCCTTGTCGGCGATGGCCGAGGATATGCCCGCCTCCTCCACCCGCACCTCTCCACGATCGCCCTGTGCCATCAAAGAGATGTCGGTGCCGAACTTGCCCAGCACGCCCGACACCTTGGCCAGTTCCGCCGCGAACCCTGCGATGCGGTCGCGCTCCGAATGCCATGGCGGGGCCACGCCGAGTCCGAGACGCGGGCCAAGCTGTTCGGCCAGCAGCCGATCATTGCCCTTGAAACTGGCACCGTCGCCGACCGGGCCGCCAAGCTGCACCACCGTCAACTCGCGCCCTGCCTCGGCCAGCACGGCCCCTGCGCGGCGCAGCGGGGCCCGCCAGGATTTGACCTTGACCGCAACGGAAATCGGCAAGGCCTTCTGCATCCGCGTATGGGCCTGCAGTTCCTGCCCGTGATGCCGCGCGGCCAGGGCGTCGAACCCGGTCAGCAGCCTGTCGATGCGCGACGCGAACACCGGCATCACCGACACGATCTGCATCGCCATCGCCGAATCGATCACATCCTGCGAGGTCGTCCCGCGATGCAGCGACGCGCCCGCCTCGCCCAGAACGGCGCGCATCTGACGGACGAGCTCCGGCACCACGACGCCGTCGCGCTCCATCCCCGCCGCAAGCTGCGCCATGTCGGGCACGAAATCCTTCAGCTCCAGATGGATGCGGCGCGCATGGTCTTCGGGGATCATCGAAAGCTCGCCCTCCGCCATCGCAAGGGCGCGTTCGAACCGGATCATATGGGCAATGGTGGCTTCATCCGACATCAGCGCCTCGATTTCAGGATCGCCGGACAGCGATTTCAACAGAGGGCTCATCGGATCTCCTTCAAGGCGGCAGATGCGTGCGGATGCAGAGGTTTACAGCTTTGGTCGGGCATTTATTCTTGACTGTTTCACTCGATAATCCTATGGGGTGGATCCGACCGCTCGGGCCGGCGCGAAAGCATGTCCCAGTCCTGACGCGTGAAACCGGTAATTGTTCCATTCGTGCGGAAAGGTGGGCAATCATGAACATGACCAAGACGCTTCGGGGAATCGCCCCCCTTGTCCTGGCGCTTTGCCTGACCCCGGCATTCGCGCAGGAAACGCCCCCCGCCGTTCCGACCGAAGCCCCGACGGAAAACGCGGCACCCACCGCAGCACCCGCCCCCGCCGCGCCCGCTGCCGATGCGCCGGCCGTGCCGACCGTGGAAAGCGCTCCTGCCGCCGCCACGCCCGAAGCTGCACCGCAGGCACCGGAATCCATCCTGCCCACGCATGATCTGTCGCCGATGGGCATGTATGAACAGGCACACTGGGTCGTGAAGGCGGTGATGATCGCCCTGCTGGTCGCCTGCTTCGTCACCTGGACGGTGCTGGTGTTCAAGACGGTCGAGATGATGGCCGCCAAATCCCGCCTGCGCCGCGCCACCCGCGCGATCCGCGAAGGGCAGACGCTGTCCTCGACCGCAGGCGCGGTCCAAGGCCGCCGCGATCCCGCCAGCTTCATGGTGCTTGCCGCACTGGACGAGCTGCACCGCTCGGAACCCGCGCTGAAAGAGGCCGGGAACGCGGGCGCCAAGGAGCGTGTGCGGTCGATCCTCGACCGGATCGAGGCGCAGGCGGGCCGCCGTCTTCGCAAGGGCACCGGGGTTCTGGCCTCCATCGGGTCGGTCGCGCCCTTCGTCGGGCTGTTCGGCACCGTCTGGGGCATCATGAACTCGTTCATCGGCATCGCCGAAAGCGGCACGACAAATCTTGCCGTCGTCGCCCCCGGCATCGCCGAGGCGCTGCTGGCCACGGCCATCGGCCTTGTTGCCGCCATTCCCGCCGTGGTCATCTACAACGCCTTCGCGCGGCAGATCACCGATTACCGCGCCGGGCTGGCCGATGCCGCCGCCGGGGTGGAACGCCTTGTCAGCCGCGATCTGGACTTCGGCAAGTCGAATCGCCTTTCCCTCGCTGCGGAGTGAACCATGGCAGGTAGCGTCAGAGATACCGGCGACGATCTGGAAGAAAGCCACGAGATCAACGTCACGCCCTTCATCGACGTGATGCTGGTTCTGCTCATCATCTTCATGGTGGCGGCGCCCATGTCCACGGTGGACACGCCTGTGGACCTGCCAAGCTCGAACGCGGCCCCGCAGGAACGCCCGCAAGAGCCCGTCTATCTGTCGGTGCAGTCCGATCTGACGGTGACGCTTGGCGACCAGCCGGTGGCGGCGGGCGGTCTGGCGGCGGTGCTGGACGCGCGCACGGGCGGCGACAAGGAACAGCGCATCTTCCTGCGCGCCGACCAGACGGTGGCCTATGGCGATCTGATGGGCGTGATGAACCAGTTGCGCGATGCAGGATACCTGAAGGTCGCGCTGGTCGGGCTGGAAGCCGCGCCCGCCGGCACACAGGCCGCGCCATGAAGCGCCGCCTGAACACCTGCGACTGGCACGCATGGCTTGGCCCCGACGCGCGCCGCCGCGAATGGCTGGGCTGGACCGGGGCGGCGATTTCGGTCGCCGCGATGCTGGCGGCAACGACCGCGCTGGCATTGCAGTTGGAAAACCGCGAAGGGCTGAAGGACGCGTCCGAAGAAGCGATCCTGCTGGACCTGGAAGCGCCCGCCCCCGCGCCGCCCGCGCTGGCCATGTCCGCCCCTGCGCCGGACGTGCCGCAGGTCGATGCGCCCGAAGCGCCGGAACTGATCGAGGAAGACCCGACCCCGCCCGAACCCGTGGCCGAGGAGGAACCCCTGCCCGAACCCGAGGAGGTGGCCGAGCTTCCCGAGCCCGAGCCGGACGAGATCGCCCTGCCCGATGCCCCGCCCCCGCCGCCGCCGAAGGTCAAGCCGCGCGAGCGCCCCGAGCGTGTGGTCGAACGCGAGGAACCCCGCCGCGAGCCGGTGCGCGAAGCCGCAGCCCCGCCGCCGCAGCAACGCCAGCAGGCCGCGCCCTCGCAGTCGCAGGGAACGGCGCAGAATGCGGTGTCCGCCGGGCAGCTTAGGAATCTGGAGATGCAATGGGGCGGCGCGATTCGCAGCCGTGTCGAGCGTCAGCTCAGATCCTCTCGCGAAACCGGGGCCGTCAATGTCAGCGTTGTCGTCACACGAGGGGGCGATCTTGTCAGCGCCGCCATTCAGCGCAGTTCCGGCATTCAGACGCTGGACCAACAGGCACTTCGCGCGGTCCAGCGTGTCGGTCGCTTCCCGGCCGCGCCCGACGCGCTGACAAAGCCCAGCTACACCTTTACCCTTCAGCTGCAGTTTACAACACGATGACCATATCCACCGCCACAGTCCCGACGACGAAATCGTCGGCCTATCTCCAGCAACTGTGCAAGCATTTCGGCCACAAGATCCCGGTCGAATTCACCCCCGACCGCGGGCGCATCACTTTCGAGATGGGCGTGGCGGAACTGGAGGCAGCGGAGGATGCGCTGATCTTGCGCGTGACGGGCGATCTGGACCGGATGGAAGCCGTCATCGCCAGCCACCTCGAACGCTTCGCCTTCCGCGAGGAGTTGAAGGTCGTCTGGATCCGCGCCTAGAACGGTCGCTTTCCCCGCGCGATCCGCCGAAGCATCGTTCCGACGGCAAGCGCGAGGAACACGAAGAACATCACCTGCGCGATCGTCGCCTGCACGCCGACAACTCCGCTGAAACCGAGCGGCGCCGCGAAAAGCACCGCGACAAGGAATGTGAGCGCCCAACCCAGCATGGGGCCTCCTTCTGCTTTGTCATTGCGGTGAAGACCCGCGTAATCACAAACCGTTGCATTCGGACGATTGTTCCCGCGCCCCGAGGGAACCGCCTGTGGAGACGCGACGTTTCCCCGATATGCGTGACCCATGGGCGGTCATGACGGAAAGCGGGGACGCGATGATCGAAGCGAACATGTTCGAACTGCGGGGCCTCGGGGGCCTCGTCATTCTGGCGCTCGACCTCTGGGCGCTGATCTCGATCTACAATTCCAGCGCGACCAGCGGCAAGAAGCTGCTCTGGGCGCTGCTGGTCATCATCCTGCCGATCCTCGGTTTCCTCATCTGGCTGGTTGCAGGTCCGCGCGGCACCTCCCGCAGGATTTGAAAGGCAGCGGCATGAACAAAGTGAACTCCACCCGCAAGAACGCGGCCGAGGCGGTCGAAGACGTCATCGCCGAAGCTACGACCAAGGCGCGGCGCCTGCGCGATGCCGCCGCGAAAAAGCTGGACCGGGCGCCGGAGGGCGATATCCGCACCGACTTGCGTGATCTGGTGCGGCGCCATCCCACGGCCGCGCTTGCCGGTGCTGCGATGGCGGGCGCGATCCTGTCGGGGATGCTGCTGCGCGCGGGCCGCAGATGATGACGCCGCAGGACCGGCAGACCGAGATCGGCGATCTGGTCCTGTCGCTCTCGCGCCTGCTGCGCGGCGAGGTGGAACTAGTCCGCGCCGAAATCCGCGAGAATCTGCGTGGGATGGCGATGGGTGCGGTGATGCTGGTCGTCGCGCTGGTGCTGGCTCTGGTGGCGCTGAACCTTCTGGCCGAGGCGCTGGTGCTGGCGGCGATCCTTGCGGGCGTCTCCGCCCCCTGGGCGCCGGTGCTGGTGGCCGCGGTTCTGCTGATCCTGGCGGCCGTGCTGGCCAAAATTGCAATTTCGGCGCTGAGGCCTTCGCGCCTCGTGCCTCTCAGGGCGGCGGCGCGGATGCGCCGTGACGCCGAAACGCTGAAGGAGATGATGAGACATGACTCGCAAACGTGACTATCGCTCGATCGAGGAAGATCTGGACCGCGACCGCGCGCGCCTCGGCTCGACGCTGGAATCGCTGTTCAACCGTTCGACGGTGGATCTTCTGGCACGCGAGGCGTCTGCCTATTTCCGCTCGCACGGCGGCTATCGCGAAACGGCGGAACATATCGTGCGGCGCAATCCGCTGGCCGTCGGGGTCGTCGGTCTGGGCCTTGCTTGGCTGGCACTGGGCAGCAGCCGCAGCCGCGTCGAGGAGGAGGAGGACGACCTTCGCGCCGGCATCCGCCGCACCGCCCGCCGCGCCCGCCATGCCGTCGAGGACGAGGCGGACCTGATCGCCGACACCGACTGGGCCGAAGCCATCGACCGTCTGCGCGCCCGCGCCTCGTCGCGCCTGCGCCAGTTGGAGGAAGATGCCCGCGCCTATCGCGACGACGTCGCCGAAGGTCTGTCGGACCGAGCGGACGAGGCACGCGATTACATGTCCGAACGCGCCGCGCTGCTGTCGGATCTGGCCGAAGACCTGCGCGAGCGTTTCGCCGAAGGACTGGATCACCTGTCGCACAGCGCACGCGAGCGCATCGTGCAGGCGCGCGAAGAAGCCTATGCCGCACGTCTGCGCGCCGAGGAGGCGCTGGGCAAGGGTGGGCGCGAGGCGAAGCGTCTGGTCGAAGATCACCCGATGGTCTCTGCCGCCGTGGCGCTGGCGCTCGGCACAGCGCTGGGCGCGGCGGTCCTGCACCGTCGTCGTTCTGCCGCCGACGATGCCGAAGACACCATCTCGGACCGTCTGGACGAAGCGCGCGAGAAATGGCGCCGCCGGTCGCGCCGCTGACAGCAAAAAGGCCCGCCGGATGGCGGGCCTTTTCATTTCGGATGTCTCCTCAGACGCGGCCGAAGAAATCGTCCACTTCGCGTTCGGCTTCTTCCTTGGTGCGGCCATAGCGCTGCTGCACGAGACCCACGATCTCGTCCCGCTTACCTGCGGCGCGGTCGAAATCGTCATCGGTGATGTCGCCCCATTTCTGGCGAGCCTGACCCTTCAGTTCCTTCCATTTGCCGGCGACTTGATCCCAGTTCATGGCTGATCTCCTTTTCATCGGTTGCCCGGATCAACGCAACCGCGCCGCCCCCTGTTCCCCGCAGGAACCATCCCCCTGCCCTGGCGTTTCTTGCCATTACAAGGAGATCGCGGATGGAACGTCTGGACAGGCTGTGGCGCTATTCGCTGATCTTCCTTGGCATCTTTGCCCTTTTCGCCGCCCTGCGGATCGCCGAGAACATCCTTGCCCCGCTGGTTCTCGCACTGGTCGCGGGGGTGGTCCTTTCGCCGCTTTCGGATATGGTGGAACGCTGGGGGATGCGCCCGGTCGTGGGCGCGTTGACCTGCCTGTTCGTCACGCTGCTGCTGGTCGGAATCATCGCAGCCGCGCTTCAGCCCATGGTCGCCCGGCTGGTCGAGGCCGCGCCCAAGATCTGGTCCGACATGCAGGACGCGGTGGAGATCTTCCGCCGCCTGCTGTCGGGCTTTTCGCAACTGACCGACGGGCTTGGCCAATCCATCAGCGGCCCAGCCGAGGCGCAGACGAAAAGCGGCGACGGTCTGGACATGGCGATGCCCTCCATCACGGATGCGCTGCTTTATGCGCCTTCGGTGGCGGCGCAGATGCTGATCTTCGTCGGCGCGTTGTTCTTCTTTCTGCTGACGCGGGTGGAGATCTATGACTGGGCCGCACGCCGTCTGTCGGCCCCGAGCCAGCGCGCCCAGACCGCGAACCGGCTGCGCGGGGCGGAACGGCTGGTCGCACGCTATTTCCTGACCATCACCATAATCAATATGGCCGAGGCATTGATCGTCACCGTCATCCTCCAGCTTCTGGGGATGCCCGGGGCGCCGCTTTGGGGGCTGGTGGTGTTCCTGCTGAACTACCTGCTTTACATCGGTCCGGCCATCCTGACGGTGGCGCTGATCTTCGGCGGGGTGGCGGCATTTGACGGGGGATATTCGCTGCTGCCTGCCGCCGCCTATCTGGTCGTCAACGCGATCGAAGGGCAGTTCGTGACGCCCGCCCTGATCGGCAAGCATACCGAGGTGAACCCGCTTCTGGTCTTTCTGGCGCTGGTCTTCGGAATGTGGCTCTGGGGGCCGGTGGGCGGGATCGTGGCGATCCCCATCCTGCTCTGGGTGCTTCAGCTGAACAACGGCCAGCGCGCCGCGCGGCTGCCCGCGTCCGAAGCCTAACCGTCTTGCGCACCGCCCGAGATGCGAGCCTCGCCTTCGGTCAGGGGCCGAACCTCGAACTCCACCTGAAGGGTATATGTGTCCTCGGTTTCGTCGGTGTGGAGCTTGCCGCCAAGCTGCTGCGCGAAGGCCGACAGAAGCTGCGCGCCAAGCCCGGTGCCGACATCTATTCCCGAAGCCGCCGCCGGACGCTCGCCCGTGGAATTCACGACCTCTAGCATCGCGGTTGCAGAGCCGGTGCGATGCAGCGACACCGACAGCCGGGGCGCCCCGTCGCGCGCACCCGCATATTTCATCGCATTGGCCAGCGCCTCGGTCAGCAGCAGCGCCAGCGGCACCGCCTGATCGGGGGTCAGCCGCAGGTCGCCGAAATCCTGCCGCACCTCGATCCGGCGCCCCGGCCCGGTGGCCAGCCGCACGACTTGCCGCGTGATGTCGGTCAGAAGCTCGTCCGCGCGGATGTCGGTCAGCCCGGTCGTCTGGTAAAGGCCGCGGTGGATCGTCGCCAGACTCATCACCCGTTCCTGAAGCCCCTTCATCAGCACCTTCGCCTCGGCGCTGCGGGCCTGGCGCATCTGCATGTTCATGATCGACGCGATAAGCTGAAGGTTGTTCTTTACGCGGTGATGCACCTCGCGCAGCAGAACCTCCTTCTGGTGGATCATGTCCTCCATCTCTGCCTCGTCATGCAGGATGTTGTCGGTCATCTGCTGGAACGTGTCCGAAAGCTCGCGAATTTCGATCGGGGCGGTGTTCATGTCCATCCGCACCACCTCGCGCTTGCCGCCCGCGAACCCGGTCATGGCGGATCGAAGCGAGCGCACATGCGTCGTGACCAGCCGTTCGACTGCCAGAAACGCCACCAGAAGGCACGCCCCCCACATGGCCGCGGGCAGCATCAGCGACGGCAGCACGCGCATATACCACACACTGTCATCATCGACCGCCCAGCTTCCCAAGGCATAGAGCAGGTCCGGGATGATCGGGATCACGGAATAGACGCGCACCCGACCGCCATTCGACTGCGCCGTGAAGGCCAGGTCCTGCTCGCTCATCAACGCCTTCAGCGAACGGTTCGCGGGCAGCACATCCTCGCTGCCGTCCAGCCCGACGCTGGAGGTGAGGATATCGCCTTCGGCGTTGTAGGTGATGAGCGCCGGCGGCGTTGCGCTGGAAGATGTCGGCTGCGGTTCCGCCGTCAGCGCCGAATGCGGCAGCGATATGGTGACGAAACCTGCAAGATCCCCGCCGACATAGACCGGGTTCGACACGTTTACCACCGCCTGGCCCGAGATCGAGCCCTCATCGCTCAGCAGGATCATCGGCCTTGGGTCTTCGATCAGCCGTTGCAGCCGTTCGCTGCCGTGAAGATCATGCGTCTCTCCCGTCGAGGAACAGGTCATCACACCGCTGACCGGCACGAAGCCGACAAAGGTATAGACCTGCGAGTCGCGTGCCATCGCCCGCATCGTGGCCGAACAGTCCAGCGGATACCCGATCAACGGCACGACGAGGCTGGCCAGCGTCAAAGCCGCCCCCCGCGCGCGCTGCACCAGCCGCAATTCGGCTTCCGCCGCGCGCATAGTCTCGCCCATCAGCGCGGCCTCGGACCGGGCGCGAGCCTCCTTCAAGGTGGCGGCGGACTGGATGGCGGACACCATGCCCAGCGGCAACAGCGCCACCGCAAGCAAAAACGCCAGGCGAAAGCCCAGCGTTTCCGTCATCCTGTTGATGCGGGCCTTTAATTCATTCATGCAGCATTCATTCCGGATCTGGACATGACGGCCATGGTGGCCCCGTCCACACCGGAAAACATCTGCTCGCCATTGTCCAGATGCAGAAGTTCTGCAAGCCGCGCACGGGCACGGTTTGCGCGGCTTTTGACCGTGCCCACGGCCACGCCCATCATCTGTGCCGCATCCTCATAGGAAAAGCCCGACGCGCCCACGAGGATCAGAACCTCGCGATGTTCGGGCGTCAGCTTGTCGAAGGCGGCGCTGAATTCCGTGAAGGCCATGCGCCCGTCATGATCGGGTTTCACGAACAGGCTGGCGGCATGCGCGCCCTCGGGGTCGGGAACCTCGCGCCGGTTCTTGCGCTTGTCGGAATAGAAGGTGTTGCGCAGGATCGTGAACAGCCACGCGCGCAGGTTCGTGCCCACGGTGAACTTGTCGAAATTCGTCCATGCCTTGACGATGGTGTCCTGCACCAGATCGTCGGCGACGGACACGTTGCGCGTCAGCGAGATGGCGAAGGCGCGAAGGGCGGGCAAATGCTCCGGCAGCTCGTCGCGCGGGTCGCGGTGACCGGCGGTCTGCTCGTTCATTTGCGCTCCCCCCCCTGCGCCTTGTCGCGAAGCTGGGCAAGAAGTTGGGTAAAGCGGTCGGGCAGTTCCTGCTCCAGCGCCTCGTCATACACCCGCTTCAGATTCTGGTCGATCTGATTGAAGATGGCGGGCTTGTCGCGCTCTTTCGTCATTTCATCCAATTCTCGCCACATCCAAAATTGCCACCTTGTCGGGAACCGAACGCGATGCCAAGAGTTTGGTTCCCGAGAAAATGAGCTTGAAGGGGACAATCCATGCCGTCAGACGCCACGCCCGACCTTGCATTGCTGATCGGAGCGAACCTTCCCTACCTGCGTCGATACGCGCGTGCCCTGACCGGAAGCCAAGGGACTGGCGACCGTTTCGCCGCCGCCACCCTAGAAGCGATCCTTGAAGACGCGACCATCTTCGATTCCGTTCCGAACGAAAAGGTCGCGCTGTTCCACGCCTTCCATCTTGTCTGGGCCAGCGCCGGTGCCCCGCTGGGCGAGCCCGACACCCGCCTTTCGGCGAAGGCGCAGGATCACATGGCGCATCTGACACCGAACACCCGCGAGGCGCTGCTGCTTCACGCGATCGAAGGGTTCACCCATGAAGAGATCGGCGCAATCATGCAGATCGAGGGCAGCGAGGCTGCCGAACTGATCGAGATCGCGCAGCGCGAGATGGCCGATGCCGTCAGCGGCAAGGTCATGATCATCGAGGACGAGGCGATCATCGCCATGGACATCTCCGCCATCGTGTCCGAAATGGGCCACACCATCACCGGCGTCGCCCGCACCCGGACCGAGGCTGTCGCCCTTGCCGCCCGCGACAAGCCCGACCTGATCCTTGCCGACATCCAGCTGGCCGACAACTCCTCCGGCATCGACGCGGTCAACGACATCCTGAAGCAGTTCGACGACCTGCCGGTGATCTTCATCACCGCCTTCCCCGAACGGCTGCTGACCGGCAAGCGGCACGAGCCGGCGTTCCTCATCACCAAGCCCTATCACGAAGACCAGGTCCGCTCGGCCGTGAGCCAGGCGATGTTCTTCTCCTCGACCGAGACGCTGGTCGCCTGATCTTTCGGCGCGTCCTTTCCGGGTCATGGGATCCTCCGTTTCGATTCGGAGGGTCAACCGCCCGGCGCGGCGAGTGTTCCCGTCATCGCCCCTGCGGAACGGCGGCCCGCATCAGCGTCGCCACCACAAGATCGGTCGTGAACGGGCGCGGCAGCACCAGATAACCGTCGCGCTCGCCCTCGACCTCGGCCTCGTCATGGATCAGCACGATCTGGCCGCCACGCGCCTGCGCCGCTGCCCCCAGCCTGTCCTCGGACAAAAGCCGCGGAGGGGTGTTGACGAAGACCGCCGCCAGCCGCCCGTCCATTCCGTTCAGCGCGGCCACCGCATCGTCGCGGCGCGGCGTGGTGATGACCGTTGCACCCGGATCGTATTCGGCGATCGCCTGCGCGATATCCTGCGCCACCACCACCTGCCCAAGAACGATCACATAGATCGCCCGCCCGTCATGCCCGTCCATGAGATCATCCTTCTTCTTCACCGCCTTATGGAACCGGGACGAAGGCCGCGCATTTAACTGCGACATAGGCGGGAACAAAACATGACGCGCGTGAACTGCACCCAATGCCCGCTGCGGAGCTTTCCCGTCTTCACCCCGCTGACCGAGGCGGAGGTCGCCTTTCAGCAAAGCTTCAAGGCGGGGGAGCTGACGGTCAAACGCGGCACGACGGTGCTGGCCGAAGGGTCCAGCAGCCCGCAGCTTTATACCGTGCTGGCGGGACAAGGGGTGCGTTACAAGACGCTGGAAAACGGGCGGCGGCAGGTGCTGAACTTCGTCTTCCCCGGCGATTTCCTTGGGCTGCAAGCCGGGCTGATGGGCGAGATGAAGCATTCGGTCGAAGCCTCGACCGCGATGGTGCTGTGCGTCTTCGACCGGGCCGAACTGTGGCAGCTTTTCCGCGCCCAGCCCTCGCGCGCCTATGACCTGACATGGATCGCCGCCGCCGAGGAACATTTCCTGGGCGAGACGATCGCGACACTTGGCCAGCGCGACGCGATCCAGCGGCTGGCCTGGGCCCTGCTGCGCATCCACGAACGGCTGGATGCGGTCGGCCTGGTGCAGGACGGCGCAGGATCGATGCCCTTCCGCCAACAGGATCTGGCCGACGCGCTGGGCCTTTCGCTGGTTCATACCAACAAGACCCTGTCCCGGCTGCGAGAGCGCGAATTGTGCGACTGGTCCGACGGCAGGCTGCGGATCATGAACCTCGACGCGATGGCGCGTCTGGGCACGACGGAACGCGAACGGCCAGAACGTCGCCCGCTGATGTGAAGGGAACCGCAAGGGCCGATCCTGCGTTCAATCGCCATAACCCACGGCGGCGAAGTCGCCAGCCATAAAGAATTTTTTGCAGGAGAACACATGATGTTTGCCAAACTGCTTGCCCCCGCCCTTCTGGCCGCGTCGGTCGCCATTCCCGCCCACGCGGTCGAGGCTGTCCGCGCGATCGAGGTTGATGTCGATCTGTCCGCCATCTCCAACCCCGAGGCTGCCAAGCGCTATGCCACGCTGGACGACGATCTGACGAACGCGATCACCGCGGCGGCCGTCGGCCTTATCAGCGACGACGAAGACGCAGCCACCCTGCGCGTCGACGTGTCCGAAGTGTCGCTTCAGGACCAGTTCGAAGTGTCCACGGGCATCGATGCTTCGTCCATGGCGGGCAGCGTCAGCGTGCTGAACAGCAACAACAACACCGATTATCAGGCGTTCGACCTGACGGTTACGCTGGCGCAGGCGATGCCCTACATCCCGCAGGGCGTGGATGTGGCCGTCCTGACCCCGTCCAGCGACGAGGTATATCAGGCGCTGGTGCAGGCCTTTGCCGCCGAAGCCGTGGCGCGTCTGAACGACTGATCCCGTGTGGATCGCGAAAAGGCCCCGGTAGATCCGGGGCCTTTTTCATAGATAGCTCTGGATCGGCAGATGCCCCGCGATCCATGACACCGCCCGCAGGATCGGCGGTGCCTCGGGGTCGCGGTCCATCACCTCGGGCAAGCCGGTGCGGCGGACCCGGAACCGATGCCGCCCCTCGTGGAGTTCCAGCGCATAGGCGGCCTCGGGCGCGATATGGGCGTCGAATTCGGCCATCAATTCGGCCACCACCTCGGGCTGTTCGAACAGCAGCCCCAGTTCGGTGTTCATATAGGCAGATCGCAGGTCATAGTTCACAGACCCGATCAAGGCGCGCTTGCCGTCGATCAGGAACAGCTTCGTGTGCAACAGATCGCGCCGCCCGTCCCGGCGCGGGATCGGGCCGTATTCGAACATCCGCACTCCGGCCTTCAGCAGGGGAAGTCTGTATCGGCCATAGGCGCCATGGACCACCAGCATGTCGGTGGTGCAAAGGGCGTTGGTCAGCATCTCGACCTTTGCGCCCCGCCCGGCAAGATCGGTCAGCACTTCCATCCCCTCGTTCCCCGGCACGAAATAAGGGGTGATGAGGCGAAGGTCACGCTCTGCGGCGCCGAGGATGTCCGGCAGACGGTCCACGAGCCACGGGGCCGAACGGCGACCATAGGCCTTGTCGGGCGGATCCGCGATCAGTTCAATCTGGTCGGTGAAATGAAACCGGCGCGAAAGCACCGCCTCGGGCAGCTTGCGGCCGATGAAGTCCCGCGCCTCGACCCGCGTGACGTGCCGCGCGATCCGGCGGCGGAAGGCGGCGGAACTGACGGTGAATTTCGGCCAGAGCGTCAGGATCGGCAGCGACAGGCCAAGGTTCCAGTAATCGTCGAAGCTGCGTTCGGCATCCCGCACCACCGGGCCGATGGCCGCCACGTCGATGTCATGCGAATTGCGGACCCCGCTGCCCAGCGCGCCGAAATAGGTGTCACCGATGTTGCGCCCGCCCAGCACCGCGATGCGCCCGTCCGCGATCCACATCTTGCCGTGCATCCGGCGGTTGAAACGGGCGATGCCCAGCAGCATCTCGACCGTGCGGCGGATGGCGTGGCCGCGGCTGCGGGTCGGATTGAACAGCCGCACCTCGATCCGGGGGTGCTGGTTCAGCGCAAGGAAGGTCCGGTCGAATCCCTGGACATTCACATCGTCCAGCAGCAGCCGCACGCGCACGCCCCGGTCCGCCGCCTTCACGATCTCGGCCAGCAGAAGCCAGCCGGTCGTGTCCAGCCGCCAGATGTAATACATCAGGTCAAGACTGCGCCCCGCCATCGCCGCCGATTCCGCCCGCGCGGCATAGGCGTCGGGGTTCTTCAACAACGCCAGAAGCCCGCTGCGATCCGATGCGAAACCTTCGTCCAGCGGCGTATCCTGACCCAAAGGCAGCGCGTGCGACACCGGCCCCCGCGCCCGCTTCGCCCAGCGGCGATACGACCGGAACGTCCACCATGACGCCAGAAGCAGCAGCGCCGCCGCAATCGCCGCCCAAAGGATCAGACCCACCCCATCCGCAATCATCCCGGCACACCGACCGGCAGCCTCAGCCGCGCCTTGATCGGCAGATGGTCGGACGCGCGCCGCGCCAGCGGCGATCCATGCGCCTCGATCGCCGCGATCTCTCCCCGGCTCAGCATCACGCGGTCAAGCGGCAGCATGGGGTAACGGGCGGGAAAGCTGGGCACCACCGGCGCGGGGGGGAAATGGCTCAGGAACCCCGCAAGCGGCCCGGTCTCGACCCGCCATTCGTTCAGATCGCCCATCAGCAGCGTCGGGCGGTCCGTCAGCCCCGCCAGCTTTTCCAGCACCGCCGCCGTCTGCCGCGTGCGCGACCGGGGCAGCAGCCCGAAATGCGCGCCAATCACCCGCAGGGGCGCGCCGTCGATTACGATGTCGGACATCAGGGCCCCGCGCGGCTCGAACCCCGGCAGGGCCATCTGGTGGACTTCCTCGATCTCGATCCCCTCGCGCACCAGAACCACGTTGCCATGCCAGCCATGGGACACACCGCGCCCCGCCACCTCCACCTCTCGCAATCCCAGATCGCGGCGCATCGCGGTCAGGTCCAGCAGGCCCTTGCGGTCGCCAAAACGGCGGTCTGCCTCCTGCAAGGCGATCACATCGGCCTTCAGCTCGGCAATGACGGCGGCCGTGCGGTGAAGGTCGCGGCGGCGGTCGCTGCCGACGCCTTTGTGGATGTTCCAGGAAGCTACGGAGATTTCGCGGATCGGCTTGGTCATGGTCCGTTGGATATGGGTGGCGCAAAGGCCAAGACAACTTGACTCGGGTGCCAAGGCCGCAGAAACACGCGGCAAAGACGCGCAAGCCAGACGCCAGTGCGAACCGACCCGAGCCTCCGGAGCGTTTCATGCGCCTATCCCTGCTTGCGCTGGCCCTGTTGCCGCTGCCTGCCCTTGGGCAGTCGTTTCCCCAGTCCTTCACCCACCGCTATGGCGAAACCGTGGTGCCCGCCGCGCCGGAACGGGTCGTGTCCCTCGGCTATGTCGGGCATGACAACATCCTTGCGCTGGGCGTGGTGCCGGTGGGCCTGCGATACTGGTATGGCGACAACCCGGGCGGCGTCTGGCCATGGGCGGAACCGGCGCTGCAAGGCCAGCACCCCACCGTCCTGCGCGGCGAGGTGTCGCTGGAACGCATTGCGGTTCTGGACCCCGACCTGATCGTGGCCGTGTCGTCCGGCATCACCGCCGAGGAATATGCCGTCCTGTCACGCATCGCCCCCACCATCGCGTCCGAGGCGCAGTATGGCGACTTCACCTCGCCCTGGCAGGTCCATGCCCGCACCATAGGCCGCGCGCTGGGCCGCGAGGCCGAGGCAGAAGCGCAAATCGCCGCCATCGAGGCGCGCTTCGCCGCGATCCGCGCCGCGCACCCGGACTGGCAGGGCGCGTCGGGCATCGCCGCCTATCTCTGGGCCGGATCGCCGGGGGCCTTCACGGCCGGCGACGGGCGGGTAGAGATTCTGCAGCAAATGGGTTTCGCCCTGCCCGCCGCCCTTGCCACCGGAAGCAGCTTCTTCACCGAGTTTTCGTCCGAGGATCTGTCGATCTTCGACACCGACCTGCTGGTCTGGATCAACGCGGGCGACGACCTTGACCCGCTGCAGAACTTGACCCTGCGCAAAACGCTGGCCGCCCACCGCGAGGGGCGCGAGGTCTATGCCGACTATCTGCTGGCGGGCGCGATGGCGCATGGAACGCTGTTGTCTCTGCCATGGACGCTGGACCGTCTTGTGCCGCAGATCGAGGCAGCGATGGACGGCGATCCGGCGACCCCCGTGACATCGGCGGTCGATGCGGGGCTGGCACCATGAAGGTTGCGCTGGTCATCGCAGCGCTGGTCGCCGGGGTGGTGATGAGCCTGTCGCTGGGCGCACGCCCCGTGCCGCTGGCCGATATCCGGGCGGCGGTCACCGCCTTCGATCCGTCCGACCCGAACCATCTGGTGATCCGCGATCTGCGCCTGCCGCGCCTGTGCGCCGCGCTGATCGCGGGGGTGGGGCTGGCGCTGGCGGGTGTGCTGATGCAGGCCGTCACGCGCAACCCGCTGGCCGAGCCGGGCATCCTTGGCGTGAACGCAGGCGCGGGGTTCGCGGTGGTGCTTGGCGTCTATGCTTTGGGGCTGTCCGGCGCGGCGTCGTGGCTGGCCTTTCCGGGCGCGGCGCTGGCAGCGGCGGCGGTGTTCCTTCTGGGCGGCGGTGCGCGGGCCGGATCGGGCGGCGGCGCGACCCCGGCGCGGCTGGCGCTGGCGGGGATCGCGCTGAACGCGCTGCTGATCTCGCTGATCTCGGCACTGGTCCTGATGCGGGCCGAGGCGCTGGATGTCTATCGCTTCTGGATCGTCGGATCGCTGGCCGAGGCGCAGATGCGCCCGCTGCTGCCGATGGCGATCACCGTATTGGTCGGGGTGGTTCTGGCCTTCGCCTCCGCCCCCGGCCTCGATGCGCTGGCGCTGGGCGACGAGGCGGCGCGCGGCCTTGGCACCCGCACGGGGCTGGTCCGCGCGACGGTGCTGCTGGCGGTGACGCTCTTGTGCGGCGGGGCGGTGGTGGTGGCGGGGCCGATCGCCTTCCTTGGCCTTGCGGTGCCGCATCTGGCGCGGATGATCGCGTCGCGCTCTGTCGTTTCGACGCTGGCGGTGGCGCTGCCGCTTGGGCCTGCGATCCTGCTGGCCGCCGATGTGTTCGGGCGCGTCGTCATGCCCCCGGCGGAACTGCGCGTCGGCACCACGGCGGCGGCGCTGGGCGGGATCATCTTCATCCTGATCGCCCGCCGGATGCGCCCCGGAGAGGTCACATGATCCGCCTGCTCGCACTGCTTCTGGCCGCCATCCTCGCAGGCCTCGTCTACGGAGAGGTCCACTTGCCCCTGTCCGCCATCCGCCAATGGGATGGCGCCGCGGAACTCCTGATCGGCGTGATCCGCGCCCCGCGCGTCGCTGTGGCGGTGCTGGCGGGGGCGGCGTTCGGTCTGGCGGGGGCGCTGCTGCAATCGCTGCTACGCAACCCGCTTGCCTCGCCCGATGTGCTGGGCTTCACCTCGGGGGCGGGTCTGGGGGCGATGCTTGTGGTGGCGCTGGGCGGCGGGGCGTTTTCGGTGACGCTGGGCGCGGCCTCGGGCGGGGTGCTGGCGGCGCTGGCGATCACGGCGCTGTCGTGGAAGGGCGGGATCGTGCCACTGCGGATGATCCTTGTGGGCATCGGCGCGGCCTTCACGCTTCAGGCGATCACCCAATTCATGATGACCCGCCTGACCGAGGCCGAGGCGGTGGAGGCGGCGCGCTGGCTGTCCGGCTCGCTTGCTGCGCGGCATTGGGGTCATGCGTTCCAGATCGGCCTGTGCCTTGCCCTGCTGCTGCCGCTGGCTGCACTGTCGCTGCGGGCGCTGCGGCTGCTGGAACTGGGGGACGAGGTCGCGACCGGCCTTGGCCTGCACATCACCCGCGCCCGCGCCGGGATCGCGGCGCTGGCCGTGGCGTTGGTCGCCAGCGCCGTCGCGGTGGCGGGGCCGGTGCCCTTCGTCGCGCTGCTGGCCGGGCCGCTGGCGGCGCGCTTCGGCGCGCCGATGCTGACGGGCGCGGCGGTGGTGGGCGCGGTCGTGACCGTGCTGGCCGACCTTGCGGCGCGCGGGCTGATCGACGGGGTGCAACTGCCGCTGGGCGTAATGACGGGCATCCTCGGCGCGCCGTATCTTTTGTGGATGCTGTCGCGGGAGATGGAGAGGGGACGGCTATGAGGCTTCAGGCAAAGGGCATCGACGTCGCCTATGACGGGCGCCGCGTGATCGAGGGGTTGGATCTGACCATCCCCGACGGCAAGGTGACCGCGATCATCGGCCCGAACGGCTGCGGGAAATCGACGCTGCTGAAGACGCTGGCGCGGCTGATCCGCCCGACCAAAGGGCAGGTGTTGCTGGACGGTCAGGACATCCACGCCGCCCACACCCGCGACGTGGCGCGCAAGCTGGGCCTGCTGCCGCAATCGCCTCTGGCCCCCGAGGGGATCACGGTGGCCGACCTGATCGCCCGTGGCCGCGCACCATGGCGCAGCCTGCTGGGCCGCTGGTCCCCCGCCGACACCGCCGCCCGCGATGCCGCCCTTGCCGCGACGGCGCTGGAGGATCTGGCGGACCGGCCCATCGCCGCGCTGTCGGGCGGGCAGCGCCAGCGGGCTTGGATCGCGATGGCGCTGGCGCAGGACACGCCGATCCTGCTGCTGGACGAGCCGACGACCTATCTGGACCTGCCGCATCAGGTCGATCTGCTGCGGCTTCTGGGTCGGCTGAACCGCGAACAGGGGCGCACGGTGGTATCGGTGCTGCACGATCTGGGGCTGGCCGCGCGATTCTCGGATCACGTCATCGTCATGTCGGGCGGCAAGGTGCTGGCCGAAGGCCCCCCGTCCGAGGTAATAACGGCTTCGACACTTGCCACCGCCTTCGGGCTGGAAGCCGTGGTCATTCCCGACCCGATTGCCAACACTCCGCTTGTGGTGCCCGTTTGACCGAATCCATCGCCGCCCGCATCACCCTTCCCGCCGAAGCTGCCGCCAGCGCGCTGCGCCGCCATCTGGCCTTTTATGAGATCGAATGCGAGGAGATCGCGGGCGGTCTGCGCGCCACCGTCTGGGGCGGCACGCTGCGTCTGCTCTGGGGCGACGGTGGCGTGCGCGTCATCGCCGAAGCGCCCGACATGACCATGCTGTTCGCGCTGCAGGAGGGCGTCGCCCACGCGCTGGACCACGAGGGCGGCACCGCCATTTGGGAACAGGTGACCGAAGGCGCGCTGGCCCCGAACCTGTCGCTGGTGCAGGTGGAAAGCGTGACGCAAATCTCGCCCGGCTATCGCCGTATCCGCGTCGTCGGCGACGTCGCGCGGTTCGAGGCGAACGGGCTGCATTTCCGCGTGCTGATCCCGCCGGACGGGATTGCGCCGGAATGGCCGCGTCTGGACGCCAATGGCCGCGCCCGTTGGCCCGAGGGAGCGGCGGAGCTGCACCGTCCTGCCTTCACCACCCGCGCGATGGGCGACGGATGGCTGGACTTCGATGTCTTCCTGCATGAAGGCGCGCGCACGACCGAATGGTCGAAGACGGCGGTGGGCAAGACGGTCGGGTTGATCGGTCCCGGCGGCGGCTGGCTGCTGGACGAGCCTTGGGTCGCGCTGTTCGGCGATGAAACCGCCCTGCCCGCCATCGCCCGGATGTTGGAGGGTCTGCCAAGCGATGCCGAAGGCTGCGCCTATCTGAAGGTTGCCGAATGCGACATGCAGGATCTGGCGCATCCGGCGGGCGTGCGTCTGGCGCGGACCGACGATCTGCTGTCCGCGCTGCTGCGGACCGAGGCGCCGACCGGCCCCCGCCGCTTCTGGTTCGCAGCCGAGAAGTCCGAAGCAACCCGTGCCCGCGAGTTGATGAAGGCCAAGGGGCTGGCCAAGACCGAGATGGTCGCCGCGGGCTACTGGTCCCGCGACTGACCACCGGCGCGGGGGGGTCAGGCCGCCGACAGCCGCGAATACCGCCCGCCGGAGGCTTCAAGCTGCGCATGGGTGCCGATTTCGGCAACGCGGCCTTCCTCCATCACCACGATGCGGTCGGCATGGCGGATCGTCGCCAGACGGTGCGCGATGATGAGCGTGGTGCGCCCCACGGCCAGCGCATCCAGCGCCGCCTGGATCTCGCGCTCCGTCTCCGTATCCAAGGCCGAGGTCGCCTCGTCCAGAATCAGGATCGGCGGGTTCTTCAGGAAGGCCCGCGCGATCGCCACGCGCTGTTTCTGCCCGCCCGAGAGCATCACGCCGCGTTCGCCCACGACCGTATCCAGCCCCTCGGGCAGCATGGCGATCATCGGGCCAAGCTGAGCGCGGGCTGCGGCCTCATTGATCTCGGCCTCGGTCGCCTCCAGACGGCCATAGGCGATGTTTTCGCGCAAGGTGCCGCCGAACAGGAACACGTCCTGCGACACGATGCCGATCTGGCGGCGCAGGCTTTCCACCGTCATCTTGTTCAGCGGGATGCCATCGATTGTGATCTGCCCCTGATCGGGCTGATAGAAACGCGGCACCAGCGCCAGCAGCGTCGTCTTGCCCGCGCCGGACGGACCGACGAAGGCCAGCGTCTCGCCTGGGCGCACGTCGATGTCGATGCCGTGCAGGATCGGGCGGGCCTGGTCGTAGCCGAAGCCGACCCCCTCGAACCGGATCGCGCCTTTCAGATCGGGCGCGGGGGCCGCGTCCGGTGCGTCGGCGATCTCCGGCTCGATCTCCAGCAGGTCCAGATAGCGGCGGAAGCCCGCGATCCCGCGCGGATAGGTTTCGATGACCGAGGCGATCTTGTCCAGGGGCCGGAAGAACACGCCGACCAGCAGCAGGAACGCCACGAACCCGCCCGTCGAAAGATCGCCCGACAGAACGTAACCCGCCCCCGCGACCATCACGACCACCTGTATCGCGCGCATCCCCATGTAGTTCAGCGAGACCGACTGCGCCATGACCTTGTAGGCCGCCAGCTTCGTTGCGCGGTAGCTGTCATTGTCCTTGGCGAACAGCGCCTTCTCGTGCTCCTCGTTGGCGAAAGCCTGAACGACGCGGATGCCGCCCACATTCTCCTCCAGCCGCACGTTGAAGGACGCGACGCGGCTGTAGATCGCCTGCCACGTCTTGGTCATGCGCCCGCCGAAATAGATCACAATCGCCATGGTCGCAGGCACGATCACCGCCGTCATCAGCGCCAGATCGAGGTTGATTGACGCCATCAGCAAAAACGCCCCGATGAAGGTCATGATGGCGATGAACAGATCCTCGGGGCCGTGGTGGGCGACCTCTCCGATCTCCTCCAGATCGCGGGTGACGCGGGCGACCAGCTTGCCGGTGCGCTGCCGGTCGAAATAGCGGAAGGACAGCTTCTGCAAATGAGCGAAGGCCTTCCGGCGCATCTCCGTCTCGATGTTGATGCCCAGCTTGTGGCCCCAATAGGTCACGACCGCCATCAGCCCGGTGTTGAGCACATAGATCGCCAGCAGCCCCGCCGCTGCCATGATGGTCAGCGACCAGTCGCCCTGCGGCAGCAGGTAGTCGATGAACCCCTTGATCGCCAGCGGGAATGCCAGTTCCAGTAATCCCGATGCCACCGCGCAGCCGAAATCCAGCCAGAACAAGCCGACCCAGGGGCGGTAATAGGAGAAGAACTGGCGCAGCATCGGTCGAACCCTTCGGAAGCCGGGACGGCGGGCCATCCCAAGTCAAACAGTCAGGTATTGGAACCGCCGCCCGATGGCAAGTTATTCCCGTGTCAGCGCCTCCACCGGGTCCAGCCGCGATGCGGCGCGGGCGGGCAGAAAGCCGAAGGTGATGCCGATGATTGTCGAAGACGCCACCGCCGCCACGATGGAGGCGGTGGAATAGACCAGCGCGAAATCCGCCGATATGGCGCGGATCGCCTGCCCCATGCCCAGCGCCAGCAGGATGCCCAGCACCCCGCCGATCAGGCAGACCAGCACCGCTTCGATCAGGAACTGGGTGATGATGTCGCCCTGCCTTGCACCCACGGCGATGCGCACGCCGATCTCTTTCGTGCGTTCGGTGACCGAGACCAGCATGATGTTCATCACCCCCACCCCGCCGACCAGGAGCGAGATCACCGCGATGCCCGACACCAGCAGCGTCAGCGTCTGCGTCGTGGCGGTGATGGTCTGCCGGATCGTGTCGGTGTTGGTCAGGAAGAAATCCTGCTTGCCGTGGCGGGTGGTCAGAAGCTGGGTGATGAGCGCCTCTGCCGTTGCCATTTCGAAATCGTCGGCGACGCGGACGGAAATGGTGTTGACGTAATCCTGCCCCGACACCCGCGCCATCGCGGTGGTATAGGGAATGAACATGGTCAACGCCGAACGCGGACCGAAGCTGACGCCCGACGCCTCGACCACGCCGACGATGCGGACGGGCACGCGGCCCATCATCACCACCTGCCCCACCGGGTCCGCGCCATCCGGAAACAGCGCCTCGACGCCTTCCTTCTCGATCACGGCTTCCTGCGCGTGATCGCGGATGCCGTCCTGCGAAAAGGTGACACCTTGGATGGTCTTGAACGACCTTGCCTGGAAATAGTCCACCCCGACCCCGGTGATCGAGGCCGAAACCTCGACATTCCCACGCCGCACGGTCGCGCTGGCCGACACTTCGGGCGAGACGCCGAACGCATAGGGCTGCTGCGACAGGGCGACCGCATCCTCGGCGGTCAGGGCGCGCACGCGGTTCGCGCTGCGATCGCCAAAGCCGGACCCGTTGCGGATATCGATGGTGTTCGACCCCATGCCCGAGATGTTCTCCAGCACCTTCTGCTGGCTGCCCGTGCCAAGTGCCACCACCGACACGACCGACGCGATGCCGATGATGATGCCCAGCATCGTCAGGAAACTGCGCATCCGATGCGCGGTCATCGACCGGACTGCCATGACCAGCGCCTCGCGGAAACGATCAAGGCCTGCGGCCAGAACCTTCTTCTGCGGGCGGTCGAGGCGCAGCGTAGCGGCAGCTTCCGATGCGCGGGTGTCGGACACGATCTCGCCGTCGCGCATCTCTACGATCCGTTCGGCCATGGCGGCGACGCCCGGATCATGGGTGACGATGACGATGGTATGCCCCTCGGCATGAAGCTCCTGAAGCAGCTTCATCAGCTCCGCACCCGATCCGCTATCCAGCGCGCCGGTCGGCTCGTCGGCAAGGATCACCTCGCCGCCATTCATCAGCGCCCGCGCGACCGACACCCGCTGCTGCTGCCCGCCCGACAGCGCGCCGGGGCGGTGATCCAGCCGCTCGCCCAGGCCAAGCCGCGTCAACAGCGCCTCGGCCCGCGTCCGGCGCTCGGTGCGCGCGACGCCCTTATAGATCGCGGGAACCTCGACATTCGCTACGGCGTCCAGATCGGACAGAAGCTGGTATCGCTGGAAGATGAAGCCGAAATGTTCGCGCCGCAGTTCCGCCAGATCGTCGGGGCCAAGCTCCCCGATCTCGCGTCCCGCGAAACGGTATGTCCCGCCCGAGGCCCGATCCAGAAACCCCAGGATGTTCATCAGCGTCGATTTGCCCGAACCCGACTGCCCGATGATCGCGACCATTTCCCCCGCGCGGATGTCGAGGTCGATATCCTTCAGCACCGTGATCGTCTGGTCCCCGGCAGCAAATTCGCGCCGGATCCCGCGGATGGAGATGAGCGGTTCCATCAGAAGCCCATCGGCCTGCCGCGCGGATTACGCGCGGCGCTGGTCAGCCCTTCGGCGGCGCCCGACGCGAGGATCTGCTCGCCCTCCTCCAGCCCCGACACGACTTCGGCGGTGACGTTGTTGTTCATGCCCACGGTGATCTCGCGCCGTTCCACCCCTTGGGTCGCAGGGTCATAGACGCTGACGGTATAGCCCTTCTCCGTCCGTGCCCCGAGCGCCGCCGAAGGCACGACCAGCACATCCTTGGTGGCCGCCAGCGCGATGGTCACCTCCGCCGTCATGCCGATGCGCAACTGTCCGTCCGGGTTTTCCACGTCGAACAGCCCGTTGTAATAGATCGCCTCCTCGGTCGAGATGGTGTCGGCATCCTTGATCCCGGAAGGCGCAGGCTCGATCGCGCGCACCCTCGCCTCGAATTTCCGCGACGGATCGCCAAGGATCGAGAAGGTCACGTCCTGCCCCGATTTCACGCGCACGACGTCGGCCTCGGAAATCTCGGCCTTGACCACCATGTTCTCCAGATCGGCCAGCTTCACGATGGTGGGGGTGGACTGGTTGGCGTTCACCGTCTGGCCCTGCTGGGTGACGATTGCGACCACCGTGCCGGTGATGGGGGCGGTGATGCTGGTGCGGTCCAGCGCGGTCTGGGCGGTGGCGACGGCGATCTCGGCGCTGGTCTTCTGGGCGGCAAGCTGAAGAATCTCGGCCTTCAGCACATCGAGGTTCGCCTCCGCCGTCTCCAGCGCCTCCTCATAGCTGTTGCCTTGGGCGCGCAAGCGCACCTGCCGGTCATAGGCAAGCTGGGCCGCGCGTTCGTTGGCATTCTTGGCTGCGATCTGCGCGTCGATCTGCGCCAGTTCCGCCTCGGCCCGGCGCACGTCGTTCTTCTGGTCCAGATTGTCGATCTGCGCGATCAGATCGCCCTCGGCCACCTTGTCGCCCAGCCGCACGGCCAGCGTTTCCACGGTGCCCGATACCTGCGCGCCGACGCTGACGAGGTTTGAGCTTTCGATCTGCCCCGAGGCCAGCACGTTCACCGTCACATCCCCCCGCCGGGCCTCATAGGTCGCGGGACGGATCGCCGCCTCGCCGCTGCTGCCCTGCCAGAACCACCACCCGCCCAGCAGACCGGCGGCGATGAATGCGGTGATCCAGAACTTCTTCTTCATTGCGGCCCCAAGGCTTGTCTCGCGTTCCATATGGGCATCAACGCGGCTGCACGCCAGTTCCGTCGCAGGGAACCGCATCCCCCGCGCGCGGATTGTTCCCGGAACATGAGGGGGTTTTCCATGACCGATCTTTCCGCCGCCGACCGTGGCACGCATTTCGCCAGACCCGGGATGCCACAGGGCGCGATGGCGTCCATGCTGGCCGCATGGGCGCTGGCCGAGACCGATCCCGCCCGCGGCTGGACCGAGATGGAGACGCTGCTGGAGAACCAGTGGCCGGACGGGATGGTGCCGCATCTGATCTATCATGAACCGTCGGATGCCTTTCCGTCGGACGGGCTGTGGGTCACGGGTCGTCCGGTCACGACATCGGGGCTGACGGTGCCGCCGCTGGCAGGGCTGGTCCTGCTGCGGCTTCATCGCGCGCTGCCCGATCCGCGCGCGGCGGCGCTGGTCGCGGCGGTAGACCGTTGGCACGGCTGGTTCGGCACCCACCGCGACCCCGAGGGCGAGGGGCTGGCCGCCATCCTGCACCCGTGGGAATCTGCCCGCCCCGATGCCGCCGACTGGACCGAACCCTTCGCGCAGGTCCCGACCGAGGGCGTTGCGCAGTATCTGCCCGATGGGGCCGGTCCCGATCAGGCCCGCGCCGTCTGGCTCATCGAACGCTTCCGCTCCCTTGGGTGGGAAACGGCGGAGTTGCACAGCGAATCACCCTTCTGCGTCGTCGATCCGGGTCTGAACGCCGTCCTGATCCGGTCCTGCGAAGATCTGGCCACCTTGGCCGAGGAATTGGGCGATACCGAAACGGCAGAGTTGAACCGCGACCGCGCTGTCCGGACCCGGACGGCGCTGGAGACGCTGGGCGATGGCGGGCGCTATCTGCCGCTGGACCGCGTCTCGGGTCATCTGATCGGCACATCCTCGGCTGGGACCGTGCTGCCGAAGATCGCAGGGCTGCCGGTGACGGCCGAGGCGCATGGCCCGGTGGAGCCGTGGGTCGCCCTGCTGCTGGACGGCGGCGCCGCGCTGCCTGCCGCCACGTCCGCGTTGACAGGCTGACCCCGCCCCGCCACGCAGGGGCAAACGGAGGACCCCTATGCCCCTGCCCGCCGCCCTGACCGGATTGCGCATCCCCGTCGTCGCCGCGCCGATGTTCCTGGCCTCCGGCCCGGATCTGGTCGCGGAATGCTGCCGCGCGGGGGTGCTTGGGACATTTCCCGCACTGAACTGCCGCACGACCGATGGGCTGGGGGACTGGCTGACGGAAATCCGGGCGCGCGTGGGCAAGGCACCCTATGGCGTGAACCTGATCGTGCATCGGTCGAACCCGCGCCTGCAGGCCGATCTGAAGATGGTGGTGCAGCACCGGGTGCCCGTGGTCATCACCTCGCTGGGTGCCGTGGCCGAGGTCGTGGCGGCGGTGCAATCCTATGGCGGGCTGGTATTCCACGACGTCATCAATGCCCGCCATGCCGAAAAGGCGGCCGAGGCCGGGGTGGACGGCATCATCGCGGTCTGCGCCGGGGCGGGCGGGCATGGTGGCACGCTGTCGCCCTTCGCGTTGATCCCGGAAATCCGGCAGGTCTTCGGTGGAACGCTCCTGCTGGCGGGCGCGATCTCGACCGGGGCGCAGGTGGCGGCGGCGCGGGCGATGGGGGCGGACCTCGCCTATCTGGGCACGCGGTTTCTGGCGACGCGGGAATCGCTGGCCTCGGATGCGCAGAAGGCGATGACCGCCGCGGCGCGGGCGGCCGACATCGCCTATACGCCCGAAGTGTCGGGGGTCGCCGCGAATTTCCTTGCCGCGACGGTCAAACCGGGCAACCACGGCGCGATGAACCTTGCGGACGAGGCGAAAGCGTGGCGCGATGTCTGGTCCGCCGGGCAGGGCGTGGCGGGCTTCGACGATATCCCGGCGGTGGCCGATCTGGTGGGCCGTCTGGCGACGGAATACGGGCTGGCGATGCAGGCGGCGGGGGCCGATCCCTTCTTGCGTTGACACTTAGTTCGCGGCAGGGTCGGCGCATGACGCTGCTGCTTTCGCTTGGACATGGATACACGGCCTCGGCCCTTGCCGAACGGCTGCAAGGCTGGCGCATCATCGGCACTACGCGCGACCCTGCGCGCAAATTGAACGTGGAAACGCTGGTCTGGCCCGCGCCGATCCCCGAGGGCGTGACGCATCTTCTGGCCTCTGCCGCACCGGACGATGCGGGCGATCCGTTTCTGGCCAGCCATTCAGCGCAGATCGCCGCCCTGCCGCTGGCTTGGGCGGCTTATCTGTCCACAACCGGCGTCTATGGCGATCACGGCGGCGCATGGGTGGACGAGGACACGCCCCCTGCCCCCACGACCAAACGCGGCCAGCAGCGTCTGGCAGCCGAGCGGCAATGGCAGGCGCTGATGCCGATGCACATCTTCCGCCTCGCGGGGATATACGGCCCCGGTCGCGGCCCGTTCGAGAAGGTTGCGAACGGCACCGCCCGCCGGATCGTGAAGCCGGGCCAGGTCTTCAGCCGCATCCATGTCGAGGATATCGCGCGCGTGCTGGAAGCGTCGATCGCCGCGCCCGCGCCCGGCATCTACAACGTCTGCGACGACGATCCCGCCCCGCCCGAAGACGTGCTGGAACACGCGGCGCATTTGCTGGGCCTGCCCCCGCCCCCGGCCATTCCCTATGCCAAGGCCGAGATGACGCCGATGCAGCAAAGCTTCTATGCCGAATCGAAGCGGGTCAGGAACGACCGGATCAAAGGGCTGATCCGGTTGAAATTCCCGGATTACCGCGCGGGCCTGGCCGATCTTTTGGCGTCCCAAAGCGTGATGGTGAAGCACACCAGCCCCGCCACGCCCAAGGCCGCACCGACATATCCCGACGACGGCAGACCGTAGCCCGCGCTGATCGAGGCCGCGGCCAGCGCCGGGCCAAGCGCGTTCGCCGCGTTGAAGGCCGAATGGTTCATCGCCGCCGCCATGGTCTGCGCGTCCCCCGCCACATCGGCCAGCCGCGATTGCAGAACCGTGCCCATGCTGCCCGTCATCCCGATCAGGAACAGCACCGGCACCATCAGCCACAGGCTGTGCACCGTGGACGGATAGATCAGCATCAACACCACCGAGCCGCCAAGGATGACATAGCCCGTCAGCGCCGGCGCCCGGTCCGTCGCCCAGCCCGCCGCCAGCGTGCCAAGGGTCATGCCGACGCCGATCACGCCCAGAACGATGGGCTCGGCCGTCTGGCTCGCCTCGGTCACGCGGATCAGGATCGACGCGACATAGGTATAGACGGCGAAGAACCCGCCGAACCCGATGGCCCCGGTAAGCAGCGTCAGCAGCACCTGCCGGTTGGCCAGCGCCGAAAGCTCGGACAGGGGGCTGGCAGTGCGACGCACAGCCTCGCGCGGGGCGTGAAGGAAGATCAGCAGCGCGGTCACTGCCGCAAGGATGCCCACCATGCCGAAGCCGAAGCGCCAGCCGACCGTCTGGCCAAGCACGTTGGCAAAGGGCACGCCCAGCACCGTCGCGACCGTCAGCCCGATCATCACCCGCGCCATCGCTTGGCTGCGCTGGTGGCTCGGCACCAGGCTGGCCGCCATCAGCGCGGCCACGCCGAAATAGGCGCCATGGGGCAGCCCGGCCATGAAGCGCATCGCCAGCATCTGTTCGTAATTCGCGGCAAAGGCCGACAGCAGGTTCACGACGCCATAGAACAGCATCAGCGCGATCAGCAGCGTGCGGCGCGGCAGGCGCGCGCCCATCACCGCCAGCACCGGCGCGCCGATCACCACCCCAAGCGCATAGGCCGAGATGACATGGCTCGCCACCGCCTCGGAGATGCCGAGATCGGGCGAGAAATAGGGCACGAGGCTCATCGCCGCGAACTCTGCCGTGCCGATGGCGAAACCGCCCAGCGCCAGCGCCAGATGCACGATGCCCGGCCGTTTTTCGACCCCTGAAGAGCAGGTGATGTCAGCCATGATTCCCTCGTGGGCCGGAATGTGGGATTTGCCCACGCCTTATCGGGCAAAACGCCTTCCGCCAAGCCCCCGTGGAGGGCGGGCATGGCAGGAATGACGCTTCTGCATGGCTTTGTCGGCGAAAGATTTGCCTCTTGTGCGGGAACCCGCCTCGCTCCGGTTTTCTTGATCCGTGAATACCTTGAAACCTCCGGCAGGGGGGCAAAGGTCATGGGACGGACAAAAGTAGGAGGTCGGATGATCCGCGCAACCATCTGGGGCGAGAACGTCCACGAGAAGGAAAGCGACATCGTCGCCGAAATCTATCCGAACGGGATGCACAACTGCATCGCCGATGCCGTCCGCGGCGACGGGATCGAGGCAACCGCCGTGACCATGGATCAGCCCGAACACGGGTTGACCGAGGCGCGGCTGGCGGAAACCGACGTGCTGGTCTGGTGGGGCCACAAGGCGCATGGCGAAGTGGACGACCGCGTCGTCGAACGCGTGTCCGAGGCCGTCTGGTCGGGGATGGGCGCGATCTTCCTGCATTCGGCGCATTTCTCGAAACCGTTCAAGCGGCTGATGGGCACGCCCTGCAATCTGTCTTGGCGCGAGGCAGGAGAGCGCGAGCGGCTGTGGCTGACCTCGCGCAACCACCCCATCGCAGCAGGCCTGCCGGACAGTTTCGAGCTGGAATACGAGGAGATGTATGGCGAGCCCTTCGGCATCCCTGAACCACAGGAGACGGTCTTCATCAGCTGGTTTCAGGGCGGCGAGGTGTTCCGGTCGGGCGTGACCTACAAGCGCGGGGCGGGGAACGTCTTCTATTTCCGTCCGGGGCATGAAACCTATCCGACCTATCACGACGCGAATGTGCAGACGGTGATCCGTAACGCAGTCCGCTGGGCCTACAACCCCGCCGCGCGGATCGCGCAGCCGACCCATGCGCCGAACGTCCCCGTCGGCAACGCGCTCGAGCCGCTGGAGGAACGCGGCCCGAAACTGCACAAATCCGGCGAGGAAGGGTATCGCTGACATGATCCGGCTTCTGATCCTGGGCACCGGCGGGATGGCCGGCAGCCATGCCTCGGCCTTCAATGCGATTCCGGGGGTGGAGGTCGTGGCGGGGGTGGATACGAATGCCGACCGGCTGGCCGCCTTCCGCACCGCCAACAATATCCCGCACGGCTTCGCCTCGCTGGGCGAGGCGCTGGACTGGAACGGCTTCGATGCGGTGACCAATGTGACTCCCGACGGCGCGCATTACATCACCACCATGCCGCTTCTGGCGGCGGGCAAGCATGTGCTGTGCGAAAAGCCGCTGGCGACCAATTATCCCCATGCTGCGGAAATGGCGGCGAAGGCGCAGGCGGCGGGCGTGGTGAACATGGTCAACCTGACCTATCGCAACGTGCCTGCCGTGCAGAAGGCCGCGCAGATGGTGGCCGACGGCGCGATCGGCAACGTCCGCCATTTCGAGGCGTCATACATGCAAAGCTGGCTGACGCAGCCCGCATGGGGCAACTGGTCCACCGAAAGCCAGTGGCTGTGGCGGCTGTCTACCGCGCATGGATCCAAGGGCGTGCTGGGCGACGTGGGCATCCACATCCTCGACTATGCGACCTTCATCGCGGGGTCGGACCCGGCAGAGCTGTCCTGCCGGATGGGCACGTTCGAGAAGGCTCCGGGCGGGCGGATCGGCGATTACGTTCTGGATGCCAATGACAGCTTCACGATGCATCTGGCGCTGCGGAACGGCGCGCTGGGCTCGGTCAGCGCGACGCGTTTCGCCTCGGGGCATCTGAACGATCTGCGCTTGCGTCTGTATGGCGACAAGGGCGGGCTGGAGGTGCTGTTCGAGCGGCGGGTCAGCCGGTTGAACGCCTGTCTGGAGCCGGACCTGCAGATCGCCCGCTGGCTGGAAGTCGCGACGGACGAGGTGCCTTCCGTCTATCAGCGTTTCATCGGCGCCATCCGGGGCGAGAATGCCGCGGGCCCCGATTTCCACCGGGGGGCAGAGCTGCAACTGGTGCTGGACATGGCCGAGGATTCGGCGCGCAACCATTCCGCCAATCTTGACCTGCCGGATCTGGCGGCGGTGCAGTCGCCCGCCGCCTAGGCCCGCTTTGGCACCACCGCGACGCCAAGGGTCGCCAGCACCTTCGTCTCGATCTGCGCCGCGTCCATTCCGGCGATGCGATACATCGCCTCGGGCGAGGCTTGGTCGATGAAGGTATCGGGCAGGACCATGCTGCGATATTTCAGCCCATGGTCGAAGACGCCCTCATCCGCCAAAAGCTGCGCGACATGGCTGCCGAAACCGCCGACCGCGCCTTCCTCGATGGTGATGAGGCATTCGTGATTGCGGGCGAGGTTCAGGATCAGGTCGCGGTCCAGCGGCTTGGCGAAGCGCGCATCGGCCACGGTCGGGCTGATGCCACGCGCGGCCAGCGCCTCGGCGGCTTTGGACACCTCGGCCAGACGGGTGCCGAAGGACAGAAGCGCCACACGCGATCCTTCGCGGATCACCCTGCCCTTGCCGATCTCCAGCGGTATGCCGCGTCCGGGCATCTCCACCCCCACGCCCTCGCCCCGCGGGAAACGGAAGGCGATGGGTCCAGCGTCATGCGCGGCGGCGGTGGCGACCATATGGACCAGTTCCGCCTCGTCCGCCGCAGCCATGACCACGAAATCGGGCAAGTTGGCCAAGAAGGCGATGTCGAACGATCCGGCATGGGTCGCGCCGTCCGCACCGACCAGCCCCGCCCGGTCGATCGCGAAACGCACCGGAAGCCGCTGGATCGCTACGTCATGCACGACCTGATCGTAGCCGCGTTGCAGGAACGTGGAATAAAGCGCGCAGAACGGCTTCAGCCCCCCCGCCGCCATCCCGGCGCTGAAGGTCACGGCATGCTGTTCGGCGATTCCCACGTCGAAGCAGCGGTCCTTGAAGCGTTCGGCGAACAGGTTCAGCCCTGTGCCGTCCGGCATCGCGGCGGTGACGGCGACGATCTTGTCGTCCCGCTCTGCCTCTGACACCAGCGACTGAGCGAAAACCTTGGTATAGCTGGGGGCGTTGGATTTGGCCTTTGCCTGCTCCCCGGTCAGCACATCGAACTTGGCGGTCGCGTGGCCCTTGTCCGACGCGCGTTCGGCGGGGGCGTAACCCTTGCCCTTCTTGGTGATCGCGTGGATCAGCACCGGACCCGTCGCCCGCGCCTTCAGCGTCCGCAGAACCGGCAGCAGCGCGTCCAGATCGTGACCGTCCACGGGGCCGACATAGGTGAACCCCAGTTCCTCGAACAGCGTCCCGCCGAAGGTCATGCTCTTCAGCATCTCCTTCGCCCGCCGCGCGCCTTCCTGCAGCGGCCCCGGCAGGAAGCCGACCGCACCTTTTGCCGCCGTCTTCAACTCATGGAACCGCGCGTCGCCGTAAAGTCGGCTCAGATAGGCCGACAGCGCACCGACCGGCGGCGCAATGGACATCTCGTTGTCGTTCAGGATCACGAACAGGCGCTTGCCCAGATGGCCTGCGTTGTTCATCGCCTCGAACGCCATGCCCGCGCTCATCGACCCGTCACCGATGACGGCGATGGCGTCGCCCGGCTGGCCGCCCAGATCGCGGGCGGCAGCAAAGCCCAAGGACGCGCTGATCGAGGTGCTGCTATGGGCCGCACCGAAGGGATCGTAGGGGCTTTCGCTGCGTTTGGTGAAGCCCGACAGCCCGCCCTCGGTCCGCAGGGTGCGGATGCGGTCGCGGCGCCCCGTCAGGATCTTGTGCGGATAGCATTGATGGCCGACGTCCCAGACGATCTTGTCCTTCGGCGTGTCGAACACCGCATGAAGCGCCACGGTCAATTCGACCACGCCCAGACCCGCGCCCAGATGCCCCCCGGTGACCGACACGGCAGAGATCGTCTCGGCCCTGAGTTCATCGGCAAGCTGGTGCAATTCCCGGTCGGTCAGCCGTTTCATGTCGGCGGGAATCGTCACGCGGTCCAGCGTCGGGGTCTTCGGGTTGGTCATAGCCTGCCTCTGTCAGCTTTCGCGCGCGATCACGAAACGCGCAGCCTCGCGCAGTATCTCGGCCTGATGGCCATAGGGGTCAAGGGCGGCACTGGCGATATCGACCAGTTCCCGCGCGCGCAGCTTCGCGCCGTCCAGCCCCAGAAGCGATACGAAGGTGGCCTTTCCCGCCGCCGCATCCTTGTTCAGCCGCTTGCCCGCCTTGGCTGCATCGCCCTCGACATCCAGAATGTCGTCGGCGATCTGGAAGGCAAGGCCCAGCGCATCGGCATAAGCGCGCAGAGGCGCAGGGTCCGCCCCCGCCATGATTGCGCCAACCTGCGCAGAATAGGAGATGAGCGCCCCGGTCTTGCCTGCTTGAAGCCGGGTGATCTCCTCCAGCGTCAGCGGCTCCTCGGCGGTCTCGGCCGCGATGTCCAGCGCCTGACCCAGCACCATCCCCCGTGCGCCGGAGGCCTTCGCCAGCTCGGCGACCAGCGCCAGACCGTTCGGGCTGTCGCACAGCAGCTCGAAAGCCAGCGTCTGCAAGGCATCGCCCGCCAGAACCGCCGTTGCTTCGTCCCATTCGATATGGACCGTGGGCTGGCCCCGGCGCAGATCGTCATCGTCCATGCAGGGCATGTCGTCATGAACGAGGCTGTAGGCGTGCAGCGATTCCACCGATGCGGCGGCGTCGATGGCGTCCAGCCCGTGCATCCGCGCCGATTCCAGCGCAAGGAACCCGCGCAGCCGCTTGCCGCCGCGCAGGGCATAGCGCATCGCGTGCACCACCGGCACATCGGGATGATCCGCCAGCGCGGCGGTCAGGCGGGCGTCGATCAGCGCGGCATCAGCAGCCAGCCGTTCGGGAAAGCTCACAGCCCCTCCGCCGGGGTGGTGCCGATGGCGCGGCCGGCCTCGGCGCGGATCAGCTCGACCTTCTCCTCGGCCGCCTTCAGCTTGGCCGCGCAATGGGATTTCAGCGCCGCGCCGCGTTCATACAGCTTGATCGATTCTTCCAGCGGGACGTCGCCCTTTTCCAGCGCCGCGACCACGCGCTCCAGCTCGGTCATGGCGGCTTCGAAGGTCATATCGGCAATCGTCTCGGTCATTCCCGCTCCTGCAACACGCGAAGATGCGCCGCAAGCGACGCCTCCAGTCCGGGCAGATCATAGCCCCCTTCAAGGGCAGAGACCACCCGTGCGCCGCAAGCATCCGCCACGTCGCAGATGCGATGCGTGAGCCATGCGAAATCCTCCGGTTCCCATTCAAGGGACGCCAGCGGGTCGTCCTTATGGGCATCGAAACCCGCCGAGATCAGGATCAGTTCAGGCGCAAACTCCTGCACCTTTCGCAGCGCCGGCGTCCACGCGCGGCGCATGGCCGCCCCGTCCGATCCGGGCGGCAGCGGCAGGTTGATCATCTGCCCATGCGCCCCGACCTCGCGCGCCGATCCGGTGCCGGGGAAAAGCGGCATCTGCTGGCTGGAGACGAACATCGCGCGCGGCTCGTCCCACAGCAGGTCCTGCGTTCCGTTGCCGTGATGGACGTCGAAATCAAGCACCGCCACCCGCGCCATCGTATCCAGCGCGTGCATCGCGCCGATCGCCACGCTGCCGAAGATGCAGAACCCCATCGGCGTTTCGCGTTCGGCATGATGCCCCGGCGGGCGGCAGGCGACGAAGGCGCGCTGGCCGCTATCGACCGCCGCGACGACACCGCCCACAGCGCGCAAAGCTGCGTCCAGCGTTCCGGGCGACATCCACGTATCGCCATCCAGCGCCCCCATCGGCGCGGCGCGGATGCGGTCCAGATAACGCTGCGGATGGCAGCGCAGGATATCCCTGTCGCTTGCCAGCGGCGCCTCGCTAATCGGCAGATCGCCCACCGCCCGCATCACGGCGCCCATCCTTTCGCTGCGTTCGGGATGACCCTCGGGCGTCTCGTGCATTGCGAAATTAGGATGGGCGAAGACCAGCATCAGTCGGGCGCCAGCATGTAACCTGCGCCGCGCACGGTTTGCAGATAGCGTGGCTGCTTCGGGTCGTTCTCGATCTTGCGGCGCAGGCGGGTGATCTGCACGTCCACGGCGCGTTCCTGCGTCTCGGCTCCCTCGTCACCCGCCAGATCGCCGACCAGACGTTCGCGGCTGACCGCCTCGTTCGGCTGGGCGGCGAAGATCCGCATCAGCGCCGATTCGGTGGAGGTCAGGCGCACCGGGTCGGTTCCGCGCCACAATTCGCCCCGCTCCATGTCGTAGCGCACATCGCCCAGGTGCAGCACCTTCGGCCCTGCCGCCTCGCGCACGGATGGCACCCGGCGCAGAATGGCGTTGATGCGCAGCAAAAGCTCCTTCGGCTCGAACGGTTTCGGAAGGTAGTCGTCCGCCCCCGCCTCCAGCCCCTCGATCCGCGATTGGGTCTCGCCCCGCGCGGTCAGCAGCAGGATCGGCGTCGCCATCTTTTCGCGCAGGGAACGGGTCAGCGACACGCCATCCTCGCCCGGCATCATCACGTCCAGCACGATCATGTCGAATTCCAGGCCCGCCAGCAGACGCCGGGCCTTGGCAGCATCATGGGCGACGGACACCATGAAGCCATTCCGCACGAGGAACTTCTGCAAAAGCCCCCGGATGCGTTCGTCGTCATCCACCACCAGAAGATGCGTCTGCGTATCGGTCATGAACCGCCCTCCTTGAGCGATTGATACTGTCTGCGCATCTCGGGGTCCATCATCGCTTCAAGCACTTGGCGGAAACCTTGCACCGCGACCGGCCCCGCCGCGCGATAGGCCGCCCGCATCCGCACACGCTGGGCATCGGAAAGGGCGCGCTCCAGCGCATCGCCCTTTTCCGTCAGCTTCAGGTTGCGTTCCCGCTTGTCCTGACGGCCCACGCGGCTTTCGACCAGCCCGTCCTCGATCAGGGTCCGCAGCACGCGGTTCAGGCTTTGTTTGGTCACACCCAGCGTGGACAAAAGGTTGGTGACCGTCGTTCCCGGCGCGCGGTGGATGAAATGAATCGCGCGGTGATGCGCACGGCCATAGCCGTATTCCTCAAGAATTCGGTCGGGATCGGCGGTGAAGCCGCGATAGGCGAAGAACATCGCCTCGATCCCCTTGCGAAGCTGTTCATCCGTGAGGAACAGCAGCGCCTCGCCGCGTTCGGCCATGTCTCGCCTCCGTGTTTCATCACGTTTTACGTCAGGCTTGTTGACTTTCCAAGATACGACTGTTAGCGAAACACCCGGTTTGGCGCAATTTTATGTCCGATGTGGACGTATAAGTCGCAATTTTGTGAAGGATGGACCAAATGGCTGGGGCCTATGACGACCGCGACGGCAAGATCTGGATGGACGGGAAACTGGTGGACTGGCGCGATGCCAAGGTTCACATCCTGACCCACGCCCTGCATTATGCCAGCTCGGTATTCGAGGGCGAGCGCTGCTATAACGGCAAGATCTTCAAGGGCGTGCAGCACTCGGAACGCCTGCTGAAATCGGGCGATCTTCTGGACATGCCGATCCCCTATACGGTTCAGCAGATCGAGGACGCCAAATACGCGATGCTGGCCGCGAACGGCTGGACCGACGCCTATGTGCGCGCGGTGGCCTTCCGCGGCGCAGGCGACGACATGGGCGTTTCGGCGGCGCGCAACCCGGTGCGTCTGGCCATCGCGGGTTGGGAATGGGGCGCCTATTACGGCGATGCCAAGATGAAGGGCGCGAAGCTCGACATCTCCAAGTGGAAGCGCCCCTCGCCAGAAACGATCCCGTCGCAGGCGAAGGCCGCCGGTCTTTACATGATCTGCACCATGTCCAAGCACACGGCGGAAGCCAAAGGCTGTTCCGATGCGATGATGTTCGACTATCGCGGCTATGTCGCCGAGGCGACGGGCGCGAACATCTTCTTCGTCAAGGACGGCGAAGTGCATACCCCCCTGCCCGACGCGATCCTGAACGGCATCACCCGCCAGACCGTGATCGGCATGCTGCGCGAAAAGGGCATCACCGTGAACGAGCGCCGGATCGAGGCATCCGAGCTCGAAGGTTTCGAGCAGTGCTGGCTGACCGGCACCGCCGCCGAAGTGACCCCCGTGGGCCAGATCGGCGACTACAGCTTCGAGGTCGGCCAGCTGACCCGTGACATCGCGACGGATTACGAAAAGCTGGTGCGTTCGTAATCCGATGCGGGGGGCATCACGCCCGGTGCCCCCTGTCGATCCGCGCGAATTCCGCCGCACGGCGGTTGGTTTCCGGCGCATCCTTGGGGCGGCGGTGCAGGACGGCGGTGGCCGGATGACTGCCCTCCTCGCCCTGACGGCGTTCCACCTCGGTGAAATTCTTGACGCGGCCCCCGTCCGTGGGCTCGCGTTTGTCGATTGGATGACGGCTCATGGCTTCCTCCCTTTCGCTGTCGAAAGGGGAATATAGGGCCGAATCGGTCCGAATGAACCCTAGAAATCCAGATCGGCGTAATGGGCCGGCTGCGGCATCCCCGGAACCTGATCGACCAGCAGCGACCGGAAGGCCGGGCGCGACTTGATCTTGGCATACCATTCCTTGACCACCTCGTGCCGGTTCCAGTCCACGTCCGAGATGTAGTCGAGCGTCGACAGATGCGCGGCGGCGGTGAAATCGGCCAGCGTCATCACATCGCCCGCCAACCAGCGCCGCTGGTCCAGCAGCCACGCCATGTAGTCGAGGTGATACTTGATCCGCGTCGCGCCGAACTTGATGTTCTTGCTGTCCGGGTATCCCGCGCCGCTGATCTTCTTGTTCACCCGCTCATAGACCAGCTTCGACGTGACCTCGTGGTGGAACTTGTCGTCGAACCACGCGCACAGACGGCGCACCTCGAACCGCCCGTCTGGATCGCGCGGCATCAGCGGCGGCTGCGGCACGGTTTCCTCGAGGTATTCGCAGATCGCCTGGCTTTCCGTCAGGACCCGCCCGTCGATGCGCAGGATCGGCACCTTGCCCGCCGGGTTGCGGCGCAGGAAGTCGGGGTTCTGTTCCCAATACCGCTCCTCGACCAGTTCGACCTCGATCCGCTTTTCGGCCAGTGTCAGGCGCACCTTGCGGCAAAAGGGCGAAAGCGGAACGTGGTAAAGACGGTTCATGGGATCCTTCCGGGGCTAGGCCTTCTGAATGAACCTGCGCGGGCGGGTTTGCAAGCGCATCAGCCCTCGAAACAGCGGGCGCGGCCATCCGCGCGGATCGTCGCCGCCCCGGACAGCGCGGCCTGCGAGCGTCCGCGCACGAACTGCGTCGGATTGGCCGCATCGCGCCGTTTCGGATCGGGCAGGATCGCCGCCAGACGCGCCGCCTGAACCGGGGTCAAATCCGCCGCGTCGGTGCCGAAGTAGTGCCGCGCCGCCGCCTGCACCCCGAAGACGCCATTCCCGAACTCCGCCACGTTCAGATAGACTTCGAGGATGCGGCGTTTGGACCAGAAGGTTTCGACCACCGGGGTCAGCCCCGCCTCCATCGCCTTGCGCAGCCACGACCGGCCCTGCCAGAGGAAGACGTTCTTCACCACCTGCTGGCTGATGGTCGAGGCCCCGCGATTGGACCCGGCATTCACCGCGGACCGGATCGCGGCCATGTCGAAACCCCAGTGCAGGCAGTAGTTGGCATCTTCCGCCGCCACCGCCGACCGCGCCATGACCGGGGCGATGTCGTCCCAATCGGCCCATTCCTGTTCGACCCCGCCAAGGCGCTGACCTTCGGCGAACATGTAGGGCGTCGTCGGCGGGTTCAGGAACGAGAACAGCAGCACGAAGAAAGCAAAGAACCCCGCCACGCCCAGGACGGCCCGCAGCGCCCAGCGACGCAGCATCGGCTTCAGTGCCGGTTTCTTCGGGGCGGGTTTTCTTGCCATGTGCCCGTGTAGCCCGCCCCCGAAGGCCGTTCAAGAAAAAGGCCCGCGCAAAGCGGGCCTTTCGTTCATTCTGCGGGGACCGCCTGCGGTTCCTCGGACAAGGGATGCGGCAGGTGGACCAGCATCTCGCGCGGGCAGGCTTGCAGAAAGTTCGCCTTTTCCGTCGCCCAGTCGCGCAGGATCTGCGCGCCCTTCTGGCTGCCCGTCTCGGCCACGTGCCGTTCGATCATGCCCTTCAGCTGCGCCTCCCAATGCGGGTGGCTGACCGCACAGGTCACCAGGGTTTCGAGGTTCATGAAATCCTCGGCCACGCCCTGCGGGTCATAGAGATAGGCCATCCCGCCCGTCATCCCCGCGCCGAAGTTCGCGCCGATGGCGCCGAGGATCACCGCGATACCGCCGGTCATGTATTCGCAGCCGTTGGTGCCGCAGCCCTCGATCACCACCTTCGCGCCCGAGTTCCGGACCGCGAACCGCTCGCCCGCGCGGCCAGCGGCGAACAGCCAGCCGTCGGTCGCACCGTAAAGGACGGTGTTGCCGATGATCGTGTTTTCTGACGCCACCAGCGGCGAGGCCATCTGCGGGCGCACCACGATGATACCGCCCGACAGGCCCTTGCCGACATAGTCGTTGGCGTCGCCCTGCACCTCGATCTTCAGCCCCGGCACCGCGAAGGCGCCAAGCGACTGACCCGCGTTCCCGGTCAGCTTGATCGACAGGTGATCCGGCTGCAGGCTGTTCCGCATCCCGAATTTCCGCACGATATGGCTGGAGGCGCGCGTTCCGATGGTCCGCAGCGTGTTCCGCACGGCGTAGGAAAGCTGCATCTTCTCGCCCTCCTCGAAGAAGCGGGCGCCGTCCTTGACGATATCCGCGTCCAGCGTGTCGGGCACGTGGTTGCGGGGTTTGGAACGGTCGTAGGTGATCCGGTTCGACCCATCCACCGTGATGAGCAGGGGGTTGAGGTCCAGATCGTCCAGATGCGCCGAGCCACGCGAAACCTGCGAAAGCAGATCCGCCCGCCCGATGATTTCGTCGATCGACCGCGCGCCGATGGAGGCGAGGATCTCGCGCACTTCCTGAGCGTAGAAGGTGATGAGGTTCACGACCTTGTCCGCCGAGCCGGTGAACTTCTTGCGAAGCTCCGTGTCCTGCGTGCACACGCCCACGGGGCAGGTGTTGGACTGGCACTGGCGCACCATGATGCAGCCCATCGCGATCAGGGCAGCGGTGCCGATGCCATATTCCTCGGCCCCCATCATCGCGGCCATGACCACATCGCGGCCCGTGCGAAGGCCGCCATCGGTCCGCAGCGTCACCCGCTCGCGCAGGTTGTTCATCGCCAGAACCTGATGCGCCTCGGTCAGGCCCATCTCCCACGGAAGACCTGCGTATTTGATGGACGTGCCGGGGGATGCCCCGGTGCCGCCGTTGTGGCCCGAGATCAGGATGATGTCGGCCTTGGCCTTGGCCACGCCAGCCGCGATGGTTCCGACGCCCGAGGAAGACACCAGCTTCACCGTCACCTTGGCGCGCGGGTTGATCTGCTTCAGGTCATAGATCAGCTGCGCGAGGTCTTCGATGGAGTAGATGTCGTGGTGCGGCGGGGGCGAGATCAGCGTCACGCCCTTGGTCGAGTGGCGCAGACGCGCGATCAGTTCCGTGACCTTCATGCCCGGAAGCTGACCACCCTCGCCCGGTTTGGCACCTTGGGCGACCTTGATCTCAAGCTCCTCGCAGGCGTTCAGGTATTCGGCAGTCACGCCGAACCGCCCAGAGGCGACCTGCTTGATCTTGGCGGACGGGTTGTCGCCGTTCGCTTCGGGCAGGAAGTGTTCCGGCAGCTCGCCACCCTCGCCGCTATCGGACTTCGCGCCGATCCGGTTCATGGCGACGTTCAGCGTCTTGTGCGCCTCCGGCCCCAAGGCCCCAAGCGACATTCCCGGCGTGACGAAGCGTTTGCGGATCGAGGTGATCGATTCCACTTCCTCGATCGGGACCGCTTTGCCCAAGGGCTTGATGTCCAGCAGATCGCGGATGTGGATCGGCGGGTTCGCCCGCAGCGCCGCCGAATACTGCTTCCAGATGTCATAGCTGGCGCGGTCGCAGGCCGATTGCAGCATGTGCATCGTCTGCGCTTCCCAGGCGTGCTTCTCGCCCGAGCGGCGGGCCTTGTAGAAGCCGCCGATGGGCAGCACGTCCTGACCGCCCAGCCAGCCGCGCGCGTGCACCTCCTCGGCCTTCCTTTGCAGGCCGATCAGGCCGATGCCGGAAATGCGCGACTGCATGCCGGGGAAATATTCCGCGACCATCGCGCGCGAAAGCCCCACCGCCTCGAAGTTCAGACCGCCGCGATAGGAGGAGATGACCGAGATGCCCATCTTCGCCATGATCTTCAGAAGGCCCGCATCGATGGCGTCGCGGTAGTTGCGCATCGCCTCGGTGATGGTGCCGTCCAGCAGGCCGCGCGCGATGCGGTCGGCCAGCGAATCCTGCGCGAGGTAAGGGTTCACGGTCGTCGCACCGCAGCCGATCAGCACGGCAAAGTAATGCGGGTCGATACATTCGGCCGACCGCACGTTGACCGAGCAGAACGTCCGCAGCCCCTTGCGGGTCAGCCACGAATGCACCGCGCTGGTGGCGAGGATCATCGGGATCGCGACGCGCCCTTCGCCCTGCGCCTCGTCCGACAGCACGATATGGCCCGCGCCGGAACGCACCGCATCCTCGGCCTCGGCCCGGATGCGGGCCAGTGCTTCGGCCATGTCGGTGCCAGCCGCGAAGGTGCAGTCGATCAGGCCGACCTGATCGCCGAACTGGCGCAGCATCACGTCGAATTCGGCATTCGCCACGAAGGGCGATTCCAGCACCAGAATTTCCGTCTGGCCCGAGTTTTCATCGAGCACGTTCTTGAGGTTGCCGAACCGCGTCTTCAGCGACATCACCCGGCTTTCGCGCAAGCTGTCGATGGGCGGGTTCGTCACCTGGCTGAACGCCTGACGGAAGAAATGCGACATCGGACGGTAGACCGAGGACAGCACCGCAGCCGGCGTGTCATCGCCCATCGAGGCGATCATTTCCTTGCCGTCCTCGGCCATCGGGGCCAGAACCTGCTCCAACTCCTCCAGCGAATATCCGGCGGCGATCTGGCGGCGGCGCAGCTCCGCTCCCTCGAAGCGCACGGATTCCGGCACGTCGCTCAGCAGGGTGTTCAGGTCGGTGACCTTTTCCACCCATTCGCCATAGGGGCGCTCGGCCGCCAGCTTGTCCTTCAGTTCGACATCGTGGAACAGACGGCCTTCGACCATGTCCACGGCGATCATCTGCCCCGGCCCAAGCGCGCCCTTTTCGCGAATGGTGGTCTCGTCCACCGGAACCATGCCCGCTTCCGATCCTGCGATCAGCAGCCCGTCCCCGGTCACGACATAGCGCATCGGGCGCAGACCGTTGCGGTCCAGCCCGCCGCAGACCCAGCGGCCATCGGTCATCGCAAGCGCCGCCGGGCCGTCCCACGGCTCCATCACGGCGTTGCAGTAGTTATACATGTCCTGCCAGGCCTTCGGCATTTCCTCGGTCTGTTTCGACCATGCCTCTGGGACCAGCATCGTCTTGGTCATCGGGGCGGAACGACCGCCGCGCACCAGAACCTCGAACACCGCATCCAGCGCACCCGAATCCGACGTGCCGCCGGGGATGATCGGCTTGATGTCCTCTGCCGCCTCGCCGAAGGTCGAGGACGCCATGCGGATCTCGTGGCTGCGCATCCAGTTTACGTTGCCCTTCAGCGTGTTGATCTCGCCGTTATGCGCCAGCATGCGGAAGGGTTGGGCCAGCCACCATTGCGGGAAGGTGTTGGTGGAATACCGCTGGTGATAGATGGCGAAGGCCGACTCAAAGCGTTCGTCCATCAGGTCCGGATAGAAAACCGCAACCTGTTCGGCCAGCATCATGCCTTTATAGATGATCGACCGGCAGGACAGCGAGCAAAGATAGACCCCCGCGATGCCAGCCGCCTGCGCCGCTTTCTCGATCCGGCGACGGATGATGTACAGTTCGCGCTCGAACTGTTCCTCGTCGATCTGCTTGTCGCAGCGGATCAGGATCTGCTCGATCTCGGGGCGGGTGGCGTTGGCCTTCTCGCCCAGAACCGAGGTGTCGACCGGGACGTGACGCCAGCCATAGATATAATGGCCCATCCGCAGGACTTCGGTTTCCACGATGGTCCGGCAGCGTTCCTGCGCGGCAAAGTCCGTGCGCGGCAGGAAGACCTGGCCCACGGCGATCTGCTTGGACGTATCCGGCTCGTGCCCGGTGCGGCGCACCTGGTCATAGAAGAACGGCACCGGGATCTGCACATGAATGCCCGCGCCGTCGCCGGTCTTGCCGTCGGCGTCGACCGCGCCGCGGTGCCAGATCGCCTTCAGCGCGTCGATGCCCGCCTGCGTCACCTTGCGCGACGGTTTGCCCGAGATGGACACGACAAGGCCCACGCCGCAGGACGATTTTTCATCCTCGTCCTTGTAGAGGCCGTTCTCGTGCAGCCATGCGCGCTTGGCTTCCTGCTCGCGAACCCAAGTCTCATCATAAACGGTCATGGCTGGCCTCCCTCAGAGGAACTGGCAATCATTGCGAAGAATTCGTCGCCGGTCAGGCGTTTGGTCGGCCCGGCGAAATCATAGGCGGCAGGTTTGCGGTCAATGAATATCTCATGCACCAGTTTCAGCCCCGAAAGGTCGTCCAGCAGACCGGGCGAAAGGTAGAAATCCGCCCCGTCTCCGGTCGCGCGGAACCACAGGTTCGACCCGCAGATCGGGCAGAAGGCGCGCTGGCCCCAGTCCGACGATGTATATGTCGCGACATTTCCCGTCACAGTCAGGTCCGCTTCGGGGACCGGCACGGAAAAGCCGATCATGCCCTGACGGCGGCAATTCTCGCAGTGGCAGGCATGCATGTCATGGGCGAGGTTGGTCACCGAAATCTGCACGGCGCCGCAAAGGCAATGTCCGGTCGAGGTCATGCTGGTCCTCCGCTGGGTTGCAGTTGCGACAGGATGGCGTCGCAATCGAAGATCGGTTGGGTTGCGGCGAAGCCTTTTTCGCCGGGGAAGATGAATTGCACGGGGCGTCCGTCGAAAGGCACCCAATTGCCGTCCGCATCCTGAAACTCGGACGGGCCGGAGAAGAACATCCGCATCTCGGGGCTGATATATTCCCGCCCGCGCGACCGGCGCACCACGTTCCCGGCGCTGTCGGTCTCGGTGAAATCGAATTCGGTTTCCCGAAGCGCGATGCCGTCGATGACGGTGTCGTTCCCGGTCAGGCGATCATGGCCCCGAACATGGCTCTGCGCGCCATCCTCATGGGTCAGCCGGAAGTCGTAGCGGTCCACCCCCTGCGACAGCAGATCGCTGAACGAGGCCGGATCCTTCCGATCGCCAAGACGCTGGGCCGATCCGCGTTCCATGCCGTAGCTTTCGACCCATTCCGCCTCGGAATTGATGCGGCTGAAGAAATATGGGCCCTGCTGGTCGGCATCCATGCGCCACTGGTCCCCGGCGGGGTCCGAGGCGCAGCGGAAATGGTTCGACACCCGGCACTGGCGCGACTGCACGGTCATGAATGTCTCGCATCCCGGCGGAGGCACGAAGCCCGCCGCCAGCGCCGATCCGGGGACCAGCGCCAACAGGGCAAGCGCGCGGATCATTCCGCAGCCACGGCGGCGGGCTGCGCCAGATAGTCCATGATCGCGTCCGCCGCCTCGCGTCCGTCGCGAATGGCCCAGACAACCAGCGACGCGCCGCGGACGATGTCTCCCGCAGCAAAGACGCCGGGGATGTTCGTTGCATGGCTGCGGAAGTCGGCCTTGACCGTGCCCCAGCGGGTGACGCCCAGATCAGGGGCCGACCATTGCTGCGGCAGGTCTTCCGGCTCGAAGCCCAGCGCCATGACGACCAGCTCGGCGGGCTCGACGTAATCCGCGCCTTCGATCACCTCGGGCATCTGACGGCCAGAGGCGTCGGGCTGGCCCAGACGCATCTGCTGCACGATCACGCCTTCGACCGCATCGCTGCCGGTGAAGCCCTTGGGCGCGGTCAGCCAAACGAACTCGACGCCCTCTTCCTCGGCGTTCTGCGTTTCGCGTTGCGATCCCGGCATGTTGGCCTTGTCGCGGCGATAGAGGCACTTCACGCTCGTCGCGCCCTGACGGATGGCGGTGCGCACGCAGTCCATCGCCGTGTCGCCGCCGCCGATAACCACGACGCGCTTGCCGTTCGCATCCAGATCGCCGTTGTCGAACGCCTCGACCTCATCGCCGAAGCTTTTGCGGTTCGACGCGGTCAGATAGTCCAGCGCGCGAACGACACCCGTCGCACCCACGCCGGGGGCCGAGATGTCGCGCGCCTTGTAGACGCCCGTCGCGATCAGCACCGCATCGTGCTGGCCGCGGATCGCATCGAAACTGATATCCACGCCGACATTGCAGTTCATCACGAATTGCACGCCCGCCGCTTCCAGCTGTTCGACCCGGCGCATGACCACGTCCTTCTCCAGCTTGAAGCCGGGGATGCCATAGGTCAAAAGCCCGCCCGCGCGGTCGTAACGGTCATAGACCGTCACCTGCACACCCTTGCGGCGAAGTGCATCGGCCGCCGCCAGACCGCCCGGACCCGCGCCAATGATGCCGACGGATTCGACACGCTCGGTCTTGGCCTTCTGCGGGGTGACCCAGCCGTTTTCCCAAGCGGTGTCGGTGATGTATTTCTCGATCGAGCCAATGGTCACGGTGCCGTGGCCCGATTGTTCGATCACGCAGTTGCCTTCGCACAGGCGGTCCTGCGGACAGATGCGGCCGCAGATTTCGGGGAAGGTGTTGGTTGCCTGGCTGATCTCATACGCCTCTTGCAGCCGCCCTTCGGCGGTCAGGCGCAGCCAGTCGGGGATGTTGTTGTGCAGCGGGCAATGCGACTGGCAGTAAGGAACGCCGCATTGGCTGCAACGGCTGGCCTGCTCCTTCGCCTTGGCGTCGGCGAATTCGCGGTAGATTTCGTGGAAATCCTCGGTCCGCAGATCGGGCAGGCGTTTCTCGGGCATCTCGCGCGCGGTCGAGACGAATTTGAGCATCCGTTGCTGGGCCATGGCTGGGCTATCCTTGCGAAGCAGGCGACTGGCCACCCTATTATCGCTAGCCTATTCCATATAAAAGTCAGCAAGGCTGACCTATTACCTATTTTCTTGAAGCTCGAGCCCCAAGATCGGCAATTTTGACGCTAAATATGGTCAGCCATGCTGACCCATCGCCTTAATAGCCCAGCGTAAGAAGGGCCAAAGCCACCGCGCCAACCACGATTCGCCACCAGCCGAACAGCCCGTAGCCGTGGTTGGACACATATCCCAGAAGCCACCTTACCACGAAAACCGCCGAAACGAACGCGGCAACGAAGCCGATGGCGATGATCCCCGCCGCATCCGCGTCGATCACGTCGCGATTCTTGTAGAGGTCGTAGGCGAAGGCGCCGAACATCGTCGGCATCGACAGAAAGAACGAAAACTCTGCCGCGGCCCGTTTGCTGACGCCCATGGCCAGCGCGCCGACGATGGTCGCCCCGGACCGCGAGGTGCCGGGTATCATCGCAAGGCACTGGATGAAGCCAATCTTGATCGCCACCGGCAAAGGCAGGCGCATCGCATCTTCGTATTTCGGGTTTACTGCCAGTCGGTCCACGAACAAAAGGATCACGCCCCCCACGATCAGCATGATGGCGATCAGCTTCGGCGTCTCGAACAGGACGGTCTTGATGAAATCATGCGCCATCACACCGATGAAGACGGCAGGCAGGAAGGCCAGCAGCACCGACAGGATGAAACGCCGCGCGGCGGGATCGTGTGGCGCGGCGCGGGCCACGGCCATCAGCCGCGCGGCATAGACGGACAGCACCGCCAGAACCGCACCAAGCTGGATCACCACTTCGAATGCGCGGCCTGCGCTTTCGAAACCGATGAAGTGACCAAGAAGCAGCAGATGCCCCGTCGAGGAGACGGGGATGAACTCTGTCAGCCCCTCCAGAATACCAAGGATAAGGGCTGCAAGAGTGTCTGGCATAGGTTTCAGGCCTTCAAATTCTTCGCGGACTCTTTAATCGCGGCATATTGGCCCGAAGGCCTAAACCGCCACAAGTATTCGGGAATGACCGATTCAAAAGCAACCGGCTGGATGCCCAGTGCGGCAAAACCCCGCGCCCCTTCGGACACGACGTTGTCCTTGGCCAGCAGACGAAGCTGGTCGCGCGTCAGAAGCGTGTTGGAGATCAGCCCCCCGGTCAGCCCCTGCACCAGATCCAGCCCGCGTGCGGGGATTGCGGCCAGCGCGGACGGCAGGCCCAGCACCCATTTGCGGCGCATGATGACGGTCAGCATCTGCTGCATCAACTCGCGCAGCGTTGCGACCACCGGCCCGCCCAGCTCGTAGATGCCGCGCTCTGCGCCGTTCACGCCGGCAACCACGGCTTTCGCCAGATCGTCGACATAGACGGGCTGGAACCGCGTCTCGGCCCCGACCAGCGGCAGGATCGGGCCGGACATGCCGGCGAAGCGGTTGAAGAACTTGTCCTCGGGTCCGAACAGCACCGACGGGCGCAGGATCACGGCGGCGGGGAAGGCCGCCTGGATCGCAGCCTCACCCTCGGCCTTGCTGCGGGCGTAGTCGCTGCTCGAATGGGCATCCGCCCCAAGGGCCGAGATATGGACCAGGTTCGACACGCCCAGTTCCGCCGCAATGCGCGCGATCCGGCCCGCGCCATCCGTCTGCACCGCCTTGAAGCCATTGCCGCCGCGCGGGTTCATGATGCCGACGCAGTTGACGACCGCATCGGCCCCTTCCATCGCCGCCCGCACGGATGCGTCGTCGCGGATGTTGCAGAAGACGGGAGTGACCTGCCCGACATGCCCATAGGGCTTGACGAACAGCGCCTCGTTCGGGCGGCGAACGGCGACGCGGATGCGCCAGCCCTCTTTTGCCAGACGCCGCGCGACATAACGCCCGACGAAGCCAGAACCGCCAAAAATCGTGACCAGCTTGCCCATGTCTCCGCCCCTGTTTGGGATTGGTTTTGCGGGTTTAGCCTTATCCGCAAGGGCGCGGACGAACAAGCCGCAATGATCGGCAAGAAATCTTCACAAAGCCTGTTGACACCCCCCGCGGACCTCCGTAGATAGCCCCCCACGACATCAGCCCAGATGGCGGAATTGGTAGACGCGCACGGTTCAGGTCCGTGTGCCGCAAGGCGTGGAGGTTCGAGTCCTCTTCTGGGCACCATTACCAAGGCGAAAGCCCCGCGGTCGAAAGACGCGGGGCTTTGTCATTTCCGGGACTGGGAAAAATGCCGGGATCAGCCCCGGCGCAGGGATGCCGCCGCACGGCGCGCTAGAAGTGCCTCGGCGGCGTTGTTGCTCGTCTCGGCCTCGGCCTCCAGCCCTTCGGCCAGAAGAAGCACCGTCTCGCGGTCGGGGGCCAGCCCGCGCACCAATGTCGTGATCATCCGCACCGCGGCACTGCGGGTAGAGCTGAGCTCGTTGCGGACAGAAAGCAGATCCCGGCCTTGCACGCTCATGTCGTCTCCTTCGTTTCGCCGCCATAGGGGATTCGGCAAGCTCGAAGGAAAGAGTTTCACAGCTTTCACTCTCGTAAAAGTTGAATCGACCCGGGCGGGGCGATTTCTACTCGGGCTGTGTCGCCGGATCGGGCAGATTCGCCCCGGTCAGCGGCCGGTCATCCGGTGCGCCCGTGCTGTCGCTGTAGATATAGAGCATCCCGGCCGCCAATATCGCAGCAACGACGAAGGCGATCAGAAGGCCGCGGATCGGGCGGCGCGAGTTTTCCATGGCATCTCTCCTTTTGCGCTGCAAACAGGCCGGGGACCGCCGGGGTTCCACAACGATTCCTTGCGAACCTGCCCCGAAGGGCATAGCTGACGGACGTTCCCCGCGCGCAAGAAAGGCCGTCATGACGATTCACCTGCATCAGAACGATCTGCCGGACGGGCTGGATCTGGGCGCCGTCGTGGCGATCGACACCGAGACGATGGGCCTCGATCCGCGCCGCGACCGGCTTTGCGTCGTGCAGCTTTCCTCGGGCGACGGGGATGCGCATCTGGTGCAGATCGCCAAGGGGCAGACGAGTGCGCCGAACCTTGAACGGCTGCTGGCCGATCCGGGGGTGGTCAAGCTGTTCCATTTCGGGCGCTTCGACATCGCCGCGCTCTATAATGCCTTCGGCGTCGTGACCGCGCCGGTGTTCTGCACCAAGATTGCGTCGAAGATGATCCGCACCTTCACCGACCGGCACGGGCTGAAATACCTGCTGGCCGAACTGGTGGGTGTCGATGTGTCGAAACAGCAGCAGACCTCGGACTGGGGCGCTGCGGTGCTGACCGAGGCGCAGAAGGAATATGCCGCGTCCGACGTTCTTTACCTGCACCGTCTGAAGGACGAGCTGGAGATTCGGCTGGAACGCGAGGGCCGCACCGAGCTTGCCCGCAGCTGCTTCGACTTCCTGCCGACGCGCGCGCAACTGGATCTGATGGGTTGGGACGAGCCGAATGACATCTTCCACCACTGATTTTCTGGACACCGCCCGCCGCGTCATCGGGATCGAGGCCGAAGCCCTGACCGCGCTGGCCGGATCGCTGGACGACAGCTTCGCCCAAGCGGTCGAGGTGATCCTGCGCGCACGGGGCCGCGTGATCGTGTCCGGCATGGGCAAATCGGGCCATATCGGCAAGAAGATCGCGGCGACGCTGGCCTCGACCGGCACGCCCGCGCAGTTCGTCCACCCGGCCGAGGCGAGCCATGGCGATCTGGGCATGGTCACCAAGGACGACGTCGCGCTGGTGCTGTCCTTCTCGGGCGAGACGCCGGAGCTTGCCAACCTGATCGCCCATACCCGCCGCTTCGACATCCCGCTGATCGGCGTGGCGGGGCGGCCCGATTCGACTCTGCTGCGCCAGTCGGATGTCGCGCTCGTCCTACCCGCCGCCCCCGAGGCCTGCGGCACCGGGATCGTGCCGACGACATCGACCACCATGACGCTGGCCTTGGGCGATGCCCTTGCCGTTGCGCTGATGGAGCATCGGCAGTTCACGCCCGAACATTTCCGCGTCTTCCACCCCGGCGGCAAGCTGGGCGCGAGGCTGGCACGCGTGGCGGACCTGATGCACCGCGACCTGCCGCTGGTGCCCGCGGACCTGCCCATGCCCGACGCGCTTCTGGTGATGAGCGGGAAGGGATTCGGCGTGCTTGGCGTGACGGATGAGGATCGGCTGGTGGGTATCGTCACCGATGGCGACCTTCGCCGCCACATGGATGGGCTGATGGGGCTGACCACCGGGCAGGTGATGACGCGCGGGCCGCGCACCATCGGACCCGACGCACTGGCCGAAAAGGCCGTGGCGGTGATGCAGGATCGCAAGATCACCTCGCTTTTCGTGGTCGAGGGCGAACGTCCGGTCGGCCTCATACACATCCACGACTGCCTGCGGGCCGGGGTGGTGTGACATGACGAAGCGCGTGGACAGGCATTCGCGCCGGGTCGCCTTTCTGAAGGTGGTGCTGCCGCTGGTGGCGCTGGTGCTGCTGTCCACGATCTTCCTTGTCTCGCGCACGATCGATCCGGACGATGCGATCCCTTATGCGCAGGTGGATGTCGAAGGGCGGGCGATGGACCCGCGCATGACGCTGCCGACCTGGTCCGGCGTGACCGAAGACGGCGCCGCGCTGGCCATCTCCGCGGCCGAGGCACGGCCCCCCACCGATGCCGCCGCCGCGACCGCGACCGCCCTTCGCGCCCTGCTCACCACCCCCGATGGCGTGAAGACCGAGGCGCAGGCCACCAGCGGCACGCTGGACGGCAATACGCTGCGACTGGACGGTGCCGTGCGGCTGACCAATTCCGCCGGATACGACATCCGCGCACCGGGCGTGGTCACGACGCTGGACCGCACGGGGATTTCCAGCACCGGCGCATTGACCGCGCAGGCCCCGATGGGCCAGATCACCGCAGGCGGAATGACGCTGGGCGAGGATGCGGAAAAACCCGGTAATTACCGTCTGGACTTCACCGGGGGCGTCAAGCTGATATACACCCCTCCCAAGTAGCCCCGAGGCCCGCCATGCTCAAACCCCTTGCCCTGACCCTTGCGCTTCTCGGCTCGCCCGCGATGGCGCAGCAGGTCGTGGAATTCGGCGGGCTGGCGCAGGACCCTACGCAGCCGGTCTCCGTCGATGCCGACAGCCTGTCGGTCAATCAGGCCGATGGCAGCGCAACCTTCACCGGCAACGTCCGCGTGGCACAGGGCGAGATGCGGCTGGGCGCCGGGGCGATCCGCGTCATCTATGGCGAGGAGGAGGGCGAGATCCGCAGCCTCGACGCGACGGGTGGCGTGACGCTGGCGAACGGGCAGATCGCCGCCGAGGCGCAGACCGCCACCTATACCATCGCCAGCGGCAAGGTCGAAATGTCGGGCGACGTGCTGCTGACCCAGGGGCAAAGCACCATCGCGGGTCAGAAACTGGTGATCGACCTGCAGGCCGGGACCGGCACGATGGAGGGGCGGGTCCAGACGCTGTTCCGCCCGGAACAGAAGCAATGAACGAGAATACCGGCCTTCACGTCAGGTCCATCCGCAAAAGCTACAAGCGTCGTCCGGTCATCCGCGACGTGACGATGCATCTGGACCGGGGCGAGGTCGTGGCCCTGCTTGGCCCCAACGGGTCGGGCAAGACGACCTGCTTCTATTCCATCGCCGGGCTGGTGACGCCCGAGGGCGGGCAGGTGCTGATCGACGGGCGCGACGTAACGCCGCTGCCGATGTATCGCCGCGCGCGCCTCGGCATCGGCTATCTGCCGCAGGAAGTGTCGATCTTTCGCGGGCTGACGGTCGAGGACAACATCATGGCCGTGTTGGAGATCCGCGAGCCCGACCGCCACCGCCGCCGCGAGCGGCTGGAGGAGCTGCTGTCGGAATTCTCGATCACCCATATCCGCCGCGCCCCCGCGCTGGCCCTGTCGGGGGGCGAACGCCGCCGGGCCGAGATCGCGCGCTGCCTTGCCGCAGATCCGCATTATGTGCTGCTGGACGAACCTTTTGCCGGGGTCGATCCCATCGCGGTGGGCGATATCCGCCACCTTGTCCACGACCTGAAGGGCCGGGGGATCGGCGTTCTGATCACCGACCACAACGTCCGTGAGACGCTGGAGATCGTGGACCGCGCCTATATCCTGCATGACGGCACGATCCTGAAAAGCGGATCGACGGATGAAATCGTCGCCGACGAGATGGTTCGGCGCGTCTATCTGGGCGAAAACTTCCGCATGGCGTGAAGCCCGTTGACAGAATCCCGTGTCGCGCGCCAACTGTGAAGGATGCGTGACAAGGTCCAACATGCCTTTGTGTCGGCCATTTCCCCCGCCCATCCGGGCCGCAGGGTGGAATTCAGCGCATCACTCCCCAACATAGGAAGAAGGGCCGCAGCGTTCGGCCCGGGACGACAGAATTGGAGGAAAGACCATGCGTTACCAGATCAGCGGCAAGCAGATCGATGTGGGCGAGGCGCTTCAGACGCACGTTAAATCGGAACTCGGCGAAGTGGTGGACAAATACGCCCAGCGCCCGACCGAGGCGGTGATCGTCTTTTCCCGCATGGCGCATGAACATGTTTGCGAGGCAACGATCCACCTGTCCACGGGTCTGACCGCGCAGGCCAAGGGCCATGCCCCCGAGATCTATGCCGCCTTCGAATCCTGCCGCGAGAAGATGGACAAGCAGATGCGCCGCTATAAACGCCGTCTGCGCGACCACCACCGCGACCGCGTGGCCCCGGTTGAATACGGGGGCGGTTCCTCGTATATCCTCGCCCCGACAGAGGAAGCCGAGGAACAGGACGGCCAGGGCGATCAGCCCATGATCATCGCCGAGATGGAGACGAAGGTCCCATCGATCACCGTGGGCGAGGCGGTCATGCAGCTGGAACTGGGCGGCCAGAAGATGCTTGTCTTCCGCAACGAAGGACATGGGGGCGTGAACGTCGTATATCGCCGCGAAGACGGCAATATCGGCTGGATCGACCCGCGCAACAGCAAGTAAGGCCGTGACCCGGCCGGGGATAGCATGGAACTGACCAAACTTCTCGCGCCGGAAGCCGTTCGGGTTTTGGGTCACCTGACCAGCAAGAAACGCCTGTTCCAGGACCTGGGCGAGGTTGCGGCCGCGGCATACGGCATGAACGGGTCGGCCGCGACCGACGGTCTGCAGGAACGCGAATCCCTCGGGCCGACCGGGGTGGGGCACGGCATTGCCCTGCCCCACGCCCGTCTGCACGAACTCAAGCAGATTCAGGGCGTGTTCATCCGGCTGGAAAAGCCGTTGGATTACGACAGCGTGGACCGCCAGCCGGTGGATCTGATCTTTGCGCTGTTCGCACCCAAGGATTCCGGCGTCGATCATCTGAAGGCGCTGGCGCTGGTGTCGCGCACGATGCGCGATCCGCAGGTGGTGGCGAAACTGCGCGCCAATACCGACCCGGCCAAGCTGCACGCGATCCTGACGGAATCGCGCGCGTCGCAAGCGGCCTAACCCTCGCGCCAGTCGGCAAAGGCGAAGGCGTCGTAATCGCGGCGATAGGCTTCGCGCGCCGCCGCCTCGATCTCGTCGTCGACGAAGGCTGACAGCGGGAAAAGCCCGTCCTCCTCGGGGGCGAGCGGGGGCGGCTGCACCCCCAGCTCTGCCGCCAGATGCGCCAGCCCCGCATCCAGCCGGTCATGGCGCAGGATCATGTCGGGTGCGCGAAACGTGCCCATCCCCTGCACGGTCGCGAACTGCGAGGCGAAGGGACCTGCCACGCGCAGACCGCTTTGCCCTGCGAGGTTCAGCTTCAGAAAGCGCAGAAAGCCGAGGAACAGGTCGCGATGCGCCTCGATGTTCAGTGGCGCCCCCGGCTCCGGCAGCGGCAGGCCATAGCTGCGGACAAGCGCGCGCCGGATCTCGGGCAACCTGCCCGCAAGGATGTGGCGGCAGAACCCGTCATGCGCACGGGCCAGCGGATGACGCAGCACTGTGAATCCCACATAACCGGGATTGCCGAGCCGCCAGCGTCGGAAAGAGCGCCAGTCGAAGCGTTCATGCAGATCGCCGATCCCTGCCATCCAATCGGTGATCCGCCCCTCCGACGCGCCCTGCATCGGCATGAACAGCAGCGGCAGATCGCGCAGCGCCACCAGCGACGGAATCGCCAGCCCCCGGCGCGGTTCGAAATTCGGAATGGCGGAGAAGTCGAACCGATCCACCCGCGCCAGGGCGAGTTCCACCGCCTCGGGGTTTTCTACCTTGTCCGACACCGGATCGGGGTTCTGCTTCTTCAGCTTGCCGTCCAAGCCTTCCAGCCGCGCCTCGGTGCCGAGGAACCGCGCCAGACCGTTCAGCACTTCGATATCCTGAAGGTCGGCATAGTCGATGTGGAACGCCGTCTGCCCCGAAAGCTGGAGCCGGCGATTGATATAGCGGTAGAATTCCTGCAACTCGTCCAAATGCGCTTCGAAACCCTCGGGGTCGAAATGCACGCGGCTCGACCGTAGCTTCTTGGCATGGGTCAGCTTCCACTGATCGGTTTCCCGCGCGATCAGAAGCGAGACATAACTTTCCAGCGGGTTGCGCGTCAGGATGATCTTGGCGCAGCCGGGATCGTCCAGCACCGCCTCGGTCACGCGGGGGTCGTGGTCCTGAAACTGCCGGAACCCCGGCATTCCCCCTTCGGCCCGCATCAGGGCCAGCATCCGCATCGGGTCCGCCGCGCGGGCGGGCATGTCCATCCCGAAAGCCTCGAAACGGTTCAGCTTGCCGATGAAGGCGGGGTTGAACAACTCTCCGTGGCAGATGACGCCGGGCAGCGCGTTCAGGTTCGCTTCAAGGAAGTTCGATCCGGTCCGCATGGCTGCGAACATGACGAAGGAATGGAAGGGCAAATCAGCTCACCAGAAAGGGCCGGTCGCGGCCCGGGTTGAAATCGTCGGAGGCGGGGTAATCGCCCATCAGCGTCGGCTGCATTCCCTGATTGCGCAGGTCCTGAAGAAAACGGCCGAAGCCTGAAAAATCGGCCATGCGCGGCACCTCGGTCAGGCGCGGGCGCAGGCGGGGGGCGATCTCCTCGACGATGGTTTGCAGCGGGTCCATCGGGTTTTCAAGGAATTCGGCCAGCGGCCAGATGCGGACGCGGGCCTTGACCCAGCTTGCGCGCAGCAGGGCCAGATGCGCGGCCTCGATTTTCTGAAGGCGGGCGACCTCTTTGCGCACCTCGGCGAAGGGCAGGCCGGATCGGAACAGCGGCAGCGCGAAAGCACCCGAGACGACCGAGATCTGTGCGTTCACATCCCCGGCCATGAATTCGTTCAGCGCCTGATTGTCCGCCGGCCCGGTCTGGAAACATTGCCGTTCCCCCCGCGCGTTCCACAGAAGGCTGGTCAGGAAACTGCGCGGGTTGTAGTCGCGCAGCCTGGCGCTGTCGGACAGCCCGCCGTGAAAGACCGCATCCCCCCCCGCGAAATGCACGCGATCGGGCGCGAACAGATGGCCATGCACCAGCGCACCCGTCATCCGGCCAAGCCACGTCTGGAATTCGGGAAAAACCTCCGCGAAGCCTTGGAACGTGGAATAGGGTGCGGCGGTGCGCCCGTTCTCGAACTCCCGATCCGGGAAACGGCTCTGCATGTAAAGGCCGGGGCGCCCGTTCACACGCCTGTCCACCGCTTTGGAAAATAGCTTATCGATCCGCCCCGGATTGGGCTCCGCCATCACGCGCTTGCCATCCGGCGCAAGGAAGGTTTTGTAAAGCTGACCCGCATGGGGCCAGATCTTGCGCGCGACGAAACAGTCGGACCGTCGCAGCAGGCCAAGGTGATCGTCATAGAAAATATGCGGCTTGCCCTGGAAATCGAATTTCGACAGCGTCAGCGACCGGCTTTCGATCTTGCCCGAATATCGGCGGACGAGGCTTTGGAAATAACTCTCGTCCGGAATCCAGACGCGGCGGAAATACGCGTCGTGCGCCTGCCGATCCGGACTGTTCAGGATCGCGGCCAGCGTGTCGCGCGTCAGGCACCACCATTGGCTGCCCAGATGCGGCTCGATCCCCGCAGGGATGCGGCGGCTGAACCCCACGCGGCGCTGAAGCCGGACATAGCCATCGAACAACGCCCGCTGGCTGCGCCACGAGAACGGAAACCGCAGGGTGAAGCGTTCGCGGTCGAGCCCGCCGACAGTCCAGCCGACATCCTCGGTCGTGACGGATTCGATGAAGTCGGTGCCGGGCCGGGCGTCGAGATATGCCTCCAGATCCGCAACCGGACGCAGCGGCAGGCAGGAGCCGGAAGCAAGGAAGATATGATCCACCTGCGCAAAATCGCGCAGCATCAGCGTGGCCGCGCCCTGGGTCGCCGCCACCAATCCCCAGCTTCCCCACTCGCATGCGAACCGGTCCGAGAATCGCACGTTGGCCAGATCCTCCAGCTGCGATTCGAGCCGCTGGAACGGCTGCGCCTTCACGCTTGCATCGACGTGGATCACGACGGGGCTGCCCGCTTCGGCCCAGTACCGCGCCACCTGCGCCGCGCGGTCGAAGGCGGTGTGGCACAGCATGATGAAGCCGACCGTCATGCCCAGTTCCCCTTCGACATCAGGCCCAGCATCTCCAGCTGCCGCCAGTTGACGTATTGCTCGCTCCACCGCGTCCAAAGCACGGGCTCGGTGTCATAGGCGGCATATTCGCGCCCGTAATGCTGCTGGCGGCTCGCCTCCTCCGCCGTCTTTTCGCCGAAAGTGTCGATGAACTTGGCATGCAGCAGACAGCCCGAGGCCTTTTCGCCCCCGCCGCCGTCATAAACCTGATTGAGCCCGCGCGGCAGCAGCATATGGGTCGAACTGACATAGGCATAGTTGCGGTGCCACTTTACCAGCGGCACCTTGTTCAGCGCTGGCGCCTTCCACGGATCGGCGGCGAAAAACATCCGCGCGCGCGGCCCGCCCTGTATCCACAGGTTGCGCAGGTCCGGGTTGCGGCTGATCTGGTAATTGCCGCCATCGAACCAGCTGGCGATTTCCAGCGGGTTCTGGCCTTCGGAATATCGCGCATCGGCGATCCGGCCCTTGGGATACATGTCCACCATCATCGCCCCGAGCGAGCGGATGGCGCAGGTGTCCAGCCAGTCGGTCAGCGCGCGCAGGGGACGCGTGTCGCTGAAGGGATAGACGAGGAATTCGTCCACATCCACCGTCAGCGCCCAATGCCCATGCGCATGACGGCGCAGCAGCAGGTTCAGCCAGTCCACCCCGAACCGCGACCGGGCATAGCTGGCCTTCGTGGTCCAGAGCGAGACGTCCGGCTGCTCGGCCAGATATTCGCGCCCGCCATCGCCGCTGTCATTGTCCACGAAAAAGAAATGGTTGACCCCGATCTTGCGATAGAAGTCCAGAAACCACGGCAGACGTATCCTTTCGTTCCGCAAGGTGCAGAACAGCAGGATGTCCGGTCGCCGGATATCCGAGGTCCGATCCACGACCGGGCGCAATTCGTGCCTGCGGCGAAATGCGCGCAGGTGCCAGCGTTTCCGCCGCAGCCGGAGCCTGTATGAATCGACGATGCCCAAATGCGCAGCCCTGTGGCAGGTGTGCCTTATGTTCTAGTTTTCCTACCCAGGAATGTAAACGAAAGGTCAGACCCAACCGCCACGCGACATGAGGCCCAGCGCCTCCAACTGGCGCCATCCGCCCAGCCGTCTGGAATGGGGGCCATGCAGCACCGGATCGGCGATCAGCGCGTCGTAATAGGCATCGAACAGCGCGGGGTCGAAGAAATGCTCGCGCCGCGCCTTTTCCTGTGCCGCGCGACTTGGCGCACCGTCCGCGAACTTGTCGTGCAGAAGAATGCCCGATGGCCCGCCATCGTAGAACCGGTTCAGCCGCCTTGGCAGGATGGAATGGGTGGAATTCACATAGGCGAAACGCCTATCCCATTTTACCAACGGCACCTTGGTCAGCGTCGGGCCGCGGCGCGGATCATCCAGCAATGCGCGACTGCGCACCCCGCCCTGAATCCACAGGTTGCGCATTATGGGCTGCATTCGGATCGCGTAATTGCCGCTGTCGAACCATTCCAGCGGGCGGCCCTCGGACAATCGGCCTTCGGGATAAAGGTCCAGCATCATCGCGGGAAACATCGCGCGCCCCTGCCCGTCCAGCCATTCGGTCAACGCCCGCAAATCGCGCGTCTGCCAATAGGGATAGATCAGCGTTTCGTCCGCATCCAGAACCAGCGCCCAATGCCCATGCGCATGGCGCATCAGCAGCCAGCCGATCCAGTCTAATCCGAACCGCGCCGCGCGATACCCCGCCCCCGTCCGCCAGAGCGAGACATCCGGCTGCACGGCCAGAAACTCTGCCGTGCCGTCATCGCTGCCATTGTCGATGAACAGGAAATGCCGGACGCCCAATCCGCGGTGATGGTCCAGAAACCCCGGCAGACGGGGCATCTCGTTCCGCACGGTCGAAAAGCACAGGATCGCATCTGCCGCGATGGTTGCCGTGCGGTCGCGCACCGCCGTCAGCGCCCCTCGCGAACGAAAACACCGCCACAAGATGCGGCGGCGTTTCCAGCGCAGGTTCCAGGCCACCCGCAATTCGCGAACGGATGGCCTTTCCACCTTTTATTGCGCAGCCTTCTGCATGGCGTTGACCTCGGCCAGATACTGGCTGAACTCCTCGCGCAGCTCGTCGCGGGCAAGGCCGAAGGCGACGGTGGCCTGAAGGAAGCCCGCCTTCGATCCGCAGTCGTAGCGCTGGCCACGGAAGCGCAGGCCATAGACGCCCGACTTGTCGATTTCCTTGGCGATCGCGTCGGTCAGCTGGATTTCACCGCCGGCGCCGGTTTCCTGTGCATCAAGCGTGTTCAGCACTTCGGGCGTCAGGATGTAGCGGCCGATGACGGCAAGGTTCGACGGCGGGTTGATCTTGGGCTTTTCGACCATGCCCTTGACCTTGACGATCGAACCCATGTCCTCGGCGATATCGAGGATGCCATAGGACTTCGTCTTTTCCGGCGCGACTTCCATCGCAGCGACCATGCAGCCGCCGGTCTGCTCATAAGCCTCGACCATCTGCTTGAGGCAGGGGTTTTCGGCAGCGATGACGTCGTCGGGCAGCATCACCGCAAAGGGCTCGTCGCCGATCAGGCGGCGGGCGCACCAGACGGCGTGACCCAGACCCATGGCCTTGTGCTGACGGACATAGGCGATGCGCCCGCTGTCCATGTTTGTGTCTTCCAGCACCTTCAGCAGATCGTCCTTGCCGGAATCGCGCAGCGACTGTTCCAGCGCGGGGGAAAAGTCGAAGTAATCCTCCAGTGCACCCTTTCCGCGAGAGGTGACGAAGATAAATTCCTCGATACCGGCAGCGCGCGCCTCGTCGATCGCGTATTGGATCAACGGACGGTCCACGAGGGTCAGGATTTCTTTGGGGATCGACTTGGTCGCCGGAAGAAAACGCGTGCCCATTCCCGCAACGGGAAAGACCGCTTTCGTGACCTTCTTGATTGTCATAGCTCTCACTTTTCACCAGGGCACAGATACAGTGCCGTAAGGGAGGAATTTTTTTGAGCCCCTTGCAAGGGGGCATCTGAACACCGGACGAAAATAGATTAGCGCGACGTTAAAAAGGATCAATGACCATTATGCAGCCGCAGAAAAACATTGGCCGATAACCGCCGGTCGGCGCCTCCTATTTCAGCGATACACCCGGTGCGAAAGCAATGAAGAACGGATTCTCGTAACCGGGTTTACCATAAAGAAGCGGCGAATGGTCATCGAATCGCACCACCTGCCCGCCTGCGCCGCGCAGCACCGCGTCGCCCGCCGCCGTGTCCCATTCCATCGTGCGGCCCAGCCGGGGATACAGATCGGCCTCCCCCGTCGCGACAAGGCAGAATTTCAGGCTCGATCCCGCGCTGGTCATGTCGCGAACGGCGTATTGCGCGATGTAGTCGTCGGTCGCCTGATCGCGGTGGGATTTCGACGCCACGACCATCAGCCCCCCGTCGTCGGGCCTGGACACCTCGATCCGGCGCAGGTTGCCGGGACGCTGCTTGTCCAGCGCGCCAGTCTCCTCGACCGACGTGCCGTCCGCCTGAGTATAGAACAGCCGCCCCTTGGCCGGGGCATAGACGACGCCGCACACCGGCACCCCGTCCTGCACGAAGGCGATGTTGACGGTGAAATCGCCGCGCCGCTGCACGAATTCCTTGGTCCCGTCCAGCGGATCGACGATAAGAAAGCTGCCCGCGGTCGCGGCATGGCTGTCCGCCTGTTCCTCGGTCACGATCAGGGTGTCCGGAAAGGCCGCCCGCAGCCCCGCGAAGATCAGCGCATCCGCCGCCTCGTCCGCCGCCGTCACCGGGCTGGCATCGCCCTTGGCGCGCACGTCGAAATCCTCGGTGCCATAGATTTCCATGATGCGGTCCCCCGCCTCCAGCGCCAGACGGCGGATCAGCGGGACGAGCGTGTCGAAATCCATGGGGCTCTCCATAAAGTTGAACGCAGGCACGTTGAAACGCCGCGCACGGTCCTTTATCCTTCGCCGGTAAGCGGACGGCAAGATTTCCCGTTCAGGTTCAGCGCGATCCCGCGGAGTGCCGATGTTCAGAACCGAGACGAATCCCAGCCGCCTTGCCACAGCGCTTGCCGTGGCAGAGCTGATCTTTCACGCCTCGGTCCGGCATGTGCGCAAATCGCATGGCAACGCGGTCATCGGGCTGGTGATGGCGATCGTGCAGACGGTCATCATGATCGCGGTATTCTATTTCATGATGCACATCCTCGGGATGCGGCAGATGGCGATTCGCGGGGATTTCCTGCTTTTCGTGATGTCGGGCATCTTCATGTTCATGGTCCATAACCAGACCATGAGCGCAGTCACCTCCGCCGAGGGGCCGACATCGGCGATGATGAAGCACTCGCCCATGAACCCGATCATCGCCATCGCGGCGGCGGCGCTGGGCACGCTCTATATCCAACTCCTGTCGGCGTCGGTGGTGCTGTATCTCTATCACGCCATCGTCACGCCGATCAGCATCCGTGTGCCGACCGCGACGCTGGGGATGCTTCTGTTGGCATGGGGATCGGGCGTCGGGATCGGAATGATCTTCCTTGCGGCCAAGCCGTGGCAGCCGGCGCTGGTCGGCATCATTTCAACGCTTTACCAGCGGGCGAACATGATCGCGTCGGGCAAGATGTTCCTTGCGAACATGATGACGGCCAAGATGCTGGCGATGTTCGATTGGAACCCGCTGTTCCACGTCATCGATCAGGCGCGGGGCTTTGCCTTCCTGAACTACCACCCGCATTACAGCTCGGTCTCATATCCCATAAAGGTGATGGTCGTCTGCATTGCGATCGGGCTGATGGGACAGTTCTATACCAAGCGCTATGCCTCGGTTTCGTGGCACGCCAAAGGGTGATCTTGCACAAGGGGGCATATTGCCCTATATGGCATTCAACAGCGGTGCTGCGGGGTCCAAACCCGACGGCTCCAACCGGATGATGTCGCGGGCCGCTCGGCCCGCTTTTTTGTTTTGGAAACACGATGTCCGACCTGATCGCAAAGACAGCCATCGACCGGCGCCTGGCCGAGATCGTGACCCCCACGATCGAGGGGCTGGGATTCGAGCTTGTCCGCATCCGCCTGATGGGCGGCAAGATCCGCACGCTCCAGATCATGGCCGACCGCCCCGACGGCGGGATCGAGGTGGAGGATTGCGCGAAGATATCGACCGCGGTGTCGGCGATCCTCGACGTGGAAGACCCGATCGAAGACAACTACACGCTGGAAGTGTCGTCCCCCGGAATCGACCGCCCGCTGACGCGGCTGAAGGATTTCGACATGTGGGCGGACTATGAGGCGCGGGTCGAGACGACCGAGCTGATCGACGGGCGCCGCCGGTTCAAGGGCTTCCTGCGCGGCACCGAAGCGAACGAAATCCTGATCGAGATCGAGGAGGGCGGCGAGATCGTCACCATCGGCCTCGATTTCGAATGGCTGTCGGATGCCAAGCTGATCCTGACCGACGACCTGATCGCCGAGATGCTGCGCCAGAAGAAGGCCAGCGGCGCGTTCAACGAAGCGGATTTCGACGAAGTCCAGACATCCGAAGGCGGCGACGAGGACGACGCCCCCGAAACCCAACCCACCCGTCACTGACAAGGGCATTTGCGACATGGCGATTACTTCGGCCAACCAGCTTGAACTCCTGCAAACCGCCGAGGCGGTGGCGCGCGAGAAGATGATCGACCCGGATCTGGTGATCCAGGCGATGGAGGACAGCCTCGCCCGCGCCGCGAAATCGCGTTACGGGGCCGAACTGGACATCCGCGTGAAGATCGACCGCAAGACGGGCCGCGCCACCTTCGCGCGCATCCGCACCGTCACCGACGAAGCGGAGATCGAGAATCACCACGCCCAGATCACCATCAAGCAGGCGAAGCAATATAAGGCCGACCCCGAGATCGGAGACGAGATCATCGACGAAGTGCCGCCGGTGGATCTTGGCCGCATCGCCGCGCAATCGGCGAAACAGGTGATCCTGCAGAAGGTGCGCGAGGCCGAGCGCGACCGCCAGTTCGAGGAATTCAAGGACCGCAAAGGCTCGATCATCAACGGTCTGGTCAAGCGCGAGGAATACGGCAACATCATCGTCGATATCGGCCGGGGCGAAGCCATCCTGCGCCGGAACGAGAAGATCGGCCGCGAATCCTATCGCCCGAACGACCGCATCCGTTGCTATATCAAGGACGTCCGTCGCGAGCCGCGCGGCCCGCAGGTCTTCCTGTCGCGGACCGACCCGCAGTTCATGGCCGAGCTGTTCAAGATGGAAGTGCCGGAAATCTATGACGGCATCATCGAGATCAAGGCCGTGGCCCGCGACCCCGGCTCGCGCGCCAAGATCGCCGTGATCTCCTATGACAACTCGATCGACCCCGTGGGCGCCTGCGTCGGTATGCGCGGCAGCCGCGTTCAGGCTGTCGTGAACGAGCTTCAGGGCGAGAAGATCGACATCATCCCGTGGAACCAGGACCAGGCGACGTTCCTCGTGAACGCCCTGCAACCTGCCGAAGTGTCGAAGGTCGTGATCGACGACGACGCGGGCAAGATCGAAGTGGTTGTTCCCGATGAACAACTCTCGCTCGCCATCGGCCGCCGCGGCCAGAATGTGCGTCTGGCCAGCCAGCTGACGGCGCTCGATATCGACATCATGACCGAAAGCGACGAGAGCGCGCGCCGTCAGGCCGAGTTCACCGAGCGGACGAATCTGTTTATGGAGACCCTTGATATCGACGAGATGATGGCCCAACTCCTTGTCTCCGAGGGGTTCACCAACCTCGAGGAAGTGGCCTATGTCGAAGCGGACGAGCTTTTGTCCATCGACGGCTTCGACGAGGATACCGCGAACGAGCTTCAGGCCCGCGCGCGCGATCATCTGGAAGCGGCCAACAAGAAGGCGCTGGACAACGCCCGCGCCCTTGGCCTTGAAGACAGCCTTGCCGAATTCGAAGGCCTGACGCCCCAGATGCTGGAAGCGCTGGCCAAGGACGACATCAAGACGCTGGAAGATTTCGCGACCTGCGCCGACTGGGAACTGGCCGGCGGCTGGACCACCGAAAACGGTCAGCGCAAGAAGGACGAGGGCGTGCTGGAGCCGTTCGACGTCTCGCTTGAAGAAGCACAGACCATGGTGATGACCGCCCGCGTGCTTCTGGGCTGGGTCGATCCGACGGAACTGGAAGCCGAGGCCCCCGAGGCCGAGGAAGAAGACGAGGAATAAGTGACGCGCGGCGGCCATCAGGAAACGGGAACCGATCCCGAACGGAAATGCATCGTCACGGGCGCATCGAGCCCGAAGGTCGGGCTGATCCGCTTTGGCCTCGGCCCCGATGCGCAGGTGGTGCCGGATGTTCTGGCCCGCCTGCCGGGCCGCGGCTTCTATGTCTCGGCCGACCGCAAGGCGATCGAGAAAGCGGCGGCGAAGGGCCTGTTTGCCCGCGCCGCCAGACAACCCGTCAAGGTGCCCGAGGGTCTGGCCGACATGGTCGAGGCGCAGGTGGCACGCCGGGTCGTGGACCTCATCAGTCTTGCCCGCAAGGCGGGCGCGGCGGTGACGGGATACGAGAAGGTGAAGGACTGGCTGGTGAAGGACAAGGCGCAGATCCTTGTGCAAGCCAGCGACGGCTCGGAACGTGGCAAATCCAAGCTGCATCCTCCGGGCGGACCGAAGACGTTCATAGGCTGTCTGACCGCACAGGAATTGGGTTTGGCATTCGGACGTGAACATGCGATACACGGCGCGCTTGCCGCTGGCGGACTCACAACGCGTGTTGTAGAGGAAGCGGCAAGGCTCGCCGGACTTCGCGGTGACATCGGCAGCAGGGCTGCCGGAAGGGATACGAAAGACGCATGAGCGATACAGACGGTAAGAAACCCCTCGGCATGGGTGGCGCCCCGCGTTCGGGGCAGGTGAAGCAGAGCTTCAGCCACGGCCGCACGAAAAGCGTTCTGGTGGAAACGAAGCGCAAGCGCGTTGTCGTCCCGAAGCCGGGTGCCTCGGGGTCATCGTCGGGCGCGACGCATCTGGGCGACCCGTCCAAACGCCCCGCCGGGATCACCGACGCGGAGATGGAACGCCGTCTGAACGCGCTGAAGGCCGCCAAGGCCCGCGAGGCCGAAGACACGGCCCGCCGCGCCGAGGAAGAGCGCCAGCGCGAAGAAGACCGCCAGCGCCGCCGCGAGGAGATCGAGGCGAAAGAGCGCGAGGAGCGTGAACGCCTTGCCGCCCTTGCCGCCAAGGCCGAGGAAGAGCAGCGCCTGAAGGCCGCTGCCGAGGCCGACGCGCGCCGTGCCGAAGCTGCCAAGAACGCGCCCGCCATCCCCGAAGCGCCCTCGCGCGCTGCGGCGGCTGCGGCGGCCCCGCCCTCGTCCAAGCCGGGTCTGCCGACCCCGCGCAAGACGGACCGCGAACGCGAGGATCGCGACCGCGGTGCCAAGGGCAAGGAAGACAACCGCCGCGGCGGCAAGCTGACCCTGAACGACGCGCTTTCGGGCGAAGGCGGACGCACGCGTTCGCTGGCCGCGATGAAGCGCAAGCAGGAAAAGGCCCGTCAGAAGATGATGGGCAGCCAGCGCGCCGAGAAGCAGTTCCGCGATGTGCGCATCCCGGAAACGATCGTGGTGTCGGAACTGGCGAACCGGATGACGGAACGCGCGGCCGACGTGGTCAAATCGCTCATGAAGATGGGCATGATGGTCACGATGAACCAGGCGATCGACGCCGACACCGCCGAGCTGGTGATCGAGGAATTCGGCCACCGCGCCATTCGCGTTTCGGATTCGGACGTGGAACAGGTCATCCAGCACGAACAGGACAAGGCCGAAGATCTCCTGCCGCGCCCGCCGATCGTCACGATCATGGGCCATGTCGACCACGGCAAGACCTCGCTTCTGGACGCGATCCGCAAGGCAAACGTCGTTTCGGGCGAAGCTGGCGGGATCACGCAGCATATCGGCGCCTATCAGGTGAAAACCGAAAGCGGCACGCTGCTGACCTTCCTTGATACGCCCGGCCACGCGGCCTTCACCTCGATGCGTGCTCGCGGTGCGAACGTCACCGATATCGTCGTGCTGGTGGTTGCCGCCGATGACGCGGTGATGCCGCAGACGGTCGAAGCGATAAGCCACGCGAAAGCGGCTGGCGTTCCGATGATCGTCGCGATCAACAAAGTGGACAAACCCGGCGCGAACCCGACCAAGGTCCGCACCGACCTGCTGCAGCACGAAGTCGTCGTCGAGGCGATGTCGGGCGAGGTGCAGGATGTCGAGGTTTCGGCCAAGACGGGCGCTGGTCTGGACAATCTGCTGGAAGCCATCGCGCTTCAGGCAGAAATTCTGGAACTGAAAGCCAACCCCAATCGCTCGGCGCAAGGCGCGGTGATCGAGGCGAAGCTGGATGTGGGCCGCGGCCCGGTCGCAACGGTTCTGGTGCAGTCCGGCACGCTGAAACGCGGCGACATCTTCGTCGTCGGCGAGCAGTGGGGCAAGGTCCGTGCGCTGATCAACGACAAGGGCGAGCGGGTCGAAGAAGCCGGTCCCGCCGTACCGGTCGAGGTGCTTGGCCTGAACGGAACGCCGGCTGCGGGCGACGTTCTGAACGTGACCGAGACCGAGGCGCAGGCGCGCGAGATCGCGGACTACCGCGAGAAGGCCGCCAAGGACAAACGCGCTGCCGCCGGTGCCGCGACGACCCTTGAACAGCTGATGGCGAAGGCCAAGGCCGACAAGGACGTCTCGGAGCTGCCGGTTGTGCTCAAGGCCGACGTGCAGGGCTCTGCCGAGGCCATCGTCCAGGCGCTGGAAAAGGTCGGCAACGAAGAGGTCCGCGTGCGGGTCCTGCATTACGGCGTGGGTGCCATCACCGAGTCGGATGTGGGTCTGGCGGAGGCTTCGGGCGCGCCGGTCATCGGCTTCAACGTCCGGGCCAACGCCCCGGCGCGGAACTCGGCCCACCAGAAGGGCGTGGAAATCCGCTATTACAGCGTGATCTACGACCTGATCGACGACATCAAGCAAGCCGCGTCGGGCCTGCTGAAGGCCGAGGTGCGCGAGCATTTCATCGGCTATGCCACCATCAAGGAGACCTTCAAGGTCACCGGCGTGGGCATGGTCGCGGGCTGCCTTGTCACCGAGGGCGTGGCGCGTCGTTCGGCGGGCGTGCGCCTGCTGCGCGACAACGTCGTGATCCACGAGGGCACGCTGAAGACGCTGAAACGCTTCAAGGACGAGGTGAAGGAAGTCATCTCGGGTCAGGAATGCGGCATGGCGTTCGAGCGTTACGAGGACATCCGCCAGGGCGACGTCATCGAGATTTTCGAGCGGGAGGAGGTCGAGCGCAAGCTCGACTGATCCCCACCCCATTCCAAATGAAAAGGCCGGGCGATTTGCCCGGCCTTTTCAATTTCTGCCCGTAGTTCTGTCAGCGACCCGAGACAGGGAAACCCACGAAGGTCTTTTCATCCACGCGAACGATAAGACGACCGTCCGCCTGCTGACCCACGACAAGTCCCTGAACCGAGATGCAACTTCCCAAGGAAATCGTTCTCAACATGGCTATCCCCATAGCTAATCCCCATGAGACAACCATACACAAAGAAATTAAAAATTCATCACCAAAGCTTCGTGATGGCTCATTCCTTGGTTGTATTGTGAACTTTTGGTCACAGCCAATCTCGCAGGATTGGGATCAACGGCAGGTCGGCGGGCGGCATTTCGTAATCCGCCAGCGCGTTCGGGCGCACCCATGCCAGCGCCTGCCCCTCATGCCCGTGCGGCACCCCCTGCCACTTGCGACACGCAAAAAGCGGCATCAGGAGGTGAAAATCGGCATAGGAATGGCTGGCGAAGGTCAGCGGCGCAAGGCAGCTGGCATGGGTGTCGATGCCCAGCTCCTCCTTCAGCTCGCGAATCAGCGCGGCCTCCGGCGTCTCGCCCGCCTCGACCTTGCCGCCGGGAAACTCCCACATGCCCGCAAGGGATTTCCCCTCGGGGCGCTGGGCCAGAAGAACGCGGCCGTCGCTGTCGATCAGTGCGACGGCCGAAACGAGGACGATCTTCACGAACGGTAATCCGCGTTGATGTCGATGTAACGGTGGGTCAGATCGCAGGTCCAGACGGTCTTGGCCGCACGCCCCAGCCCCAGATCGACCGAGATCACAAGGTTCTCGCCCTTCATGTAAGCCGCCGCGTCCTCTTCGGAATAGGACTTCGACCGCCAGCCCCGCTCTGCCAGAACCATGTCGCCGAGCGAGATCTTCAGCTTGTCGCGATCCGCCGCCGCACCGGATTTGCCGACGGCCATGACGATGCGGCCCCAGTTCGGGTCTTCGCCCGCGATGGCGGTCTTGACCAGCGGGGAATTGGCGATCGCCATCGCCACCCGGCCCGCATCCTCGGGCGTAGCGGCCCGCGTCACGCGCACTTCGACGAACTTCGTCGCCCCTTCGCCGTCCTTGACCACCTGATGCGCGAGATCCAGCATCACGCCCGAGAGGGCCGCCTCGAAAGCCTTGGCAACCTCGCCGCCCTTCACCTCGGCGGCCGGGCTCTGCCCCGTCGCAGCCAGCAGCAGCGCGTCCGAGGTCGAAGTGTCGCTGTCCACGGTGATCGCGTTGAACGTATCGTCCACCTGCCGCGACAGCATCTTCTGCAGCAGCGCCGGTTTGATCTTGGCGTCGGTGAAGATGTAGACCAGCATCGTCGCCATGTCGGGCGCGATCATCCCCGACCCCTTGGCGATGCCGGAAATGCGGATCTCGCCGCCCTCGCCTTGCACCACGGCAGACGCGCCCTTGGGGAAGGTGTCGGTGGTCATGATCGCCCGCGCCGCCATCTCGATCCCGGACGGGTCCAGCGAGGCAACGAGTTCCGGCACCTTCGCGGTGATGCGCTGATGCGGCAGCGGCTCTCCGATCACGCCGGTCGAGGAGGAGAAGACGCGGCTGGCGGGAACCCCCAGAACATCCGCGACCCGCCCCGTGACCGCCGCCACCGATTTCACCCCCGCCGATCCGGTGAAGGCGTTAGAGTTGCCGGAGTTGACGATGATCGCCGCCCCCGCCTTGCGCGGAACAGCCATGGCCAGCTTTTCCTGGCAGTCCAGCACGCAGGCCGCACGGGTCGAGGACCGCGTGAACACGCCCGCAACCGAAGTGCCGGGTGCCAGACGGATCAGCGTGACGTCGGTGCGGTTCGCATAGCGCACCCCCGCCTCCACCGCCGAGAACTCGACCCCGGCGATGTCCGGCAGCTTGGGGAACCCGCCCTTGGGTGCCAGCGGCGAGACCGACTTCACCTTCGCCTTGGGCGCATCGCTCTGCGCCTTGGCCTTGGTCAGCTTCTTTTTCAGCGACTTGGCCTCGGCCTTCCAGTCGGTCTTCGCCATGATGTGATCCCCTTATTCGGCGACCAAGGAATCGTTGCGAAGCACGCTCGGGTCAATAGTTTCCTCGCTGCGGCTAACGTTTGCGCCTTCGGTGATCTTCGCCAGATGCTCGGTCACCGCAGCTTGCTGGATTTCTGCCGAAAGCTCGTCGCGCACTGCGTCCAGCGTCGGCTTCTCGGCCTCGCGCGTTTCGTTCAGCTTGACAATATGCCAGCCGAACTGGGTCTGGATCGGAGCCGAAACACCGCCCGGCTCCAAAGTCGCAACCGCATCCTCGAAGGGCTTTACCATCATGCCCGCGCCGAACCAGCCCAGCGAGCCGCCGTTCTGCGCCGAGCCGGGATCGGACGAATTCTCGGTCGCCAGCTTGGCGAAATCGGCGCCGCCGTCGATCTGGGTCTTCAGATCCTTCGCCTTCTCCTCGCTGTCCACGAGGATATGCGAGGCGTTGTATTCCGTCGTCGGCGCAGCTTCGGCGTAACGCGCGTCATAGGCGGCCTGAAGCGCCTCGTCCGTCACCGCCGCCGCCGCGACCTGCTCCAGCGCCTTGCCGGCCAGATAGGACTGGCGTTCCAGGTTCATCGCGATCTCGTCCTTGGGGGTGATCTCGCCTTCGACCGACTGGGCCAGCGCCTCCTGCTGGATCAGCTGTTCAAGGATGCCCTGATACAGCGCGTCGTCCGGCAGGCTCTGATACTGGGGGGGAAGCTTTTCGCGCAGCACCAGCATCTGGGCCAGCGTGATGTCCTTGCCGCCCACGGTGGCGACGACCGTATCACCCGAAGGCTCCTGCGCCATCAGCGGCGTTGCCAGAACCAGCGCGAGCGCGGTGAGGGACAGCTTCGTTTTCGTCAGCATCGACATACTCCGGGTAAGGCCGCGCGGGACGCGCGACGTTGACTTGGCCCCAGCCTGCCCTTACATCGCTTGCGTCACGAGTGAGGGGCCCGCCAGGACCTTGCGCCCACCATTTAAGGCGTAAGGACAGCCAAGGCCACACCCTCACACGATCATGTCACATGCCTTTGACACGGCCGCGCGGAGAAAACATGCTGGGTCTCGGAAGTATCGCGAAGAAGGTCTTTGGCTCGCCCAACGACCGGATCGTCAAATCGGTGCGCCCGCTGGTCGCCAGGATCAACGCGCTGGAGCCCGAGTTCAAGGCGCTGAGCGATGAAGGCCTGAAGGCGAAGACCGCCGAGTTCCAGAAGCGCGCCCAGGGTGGCGAGTCCTTGGACAAGCTGCTGCCCGAAGCCTTTGCCAACTGCCGCGAAGGCGCACGCCGCGCCCTTGGCCTGCGCGCCTATGACGTGCAGCTGATGGGCGGGATCTTCCTGCACCAAGGCAACATCGCCGAAATGAAGACGGGCGAGGGCAAGACGCTGGTTGCGACCTTCCCCGCCTATCTGAACGCGCTGACGGGCAAGGGCGTGCATGTCGTCACCGTGAACGATTACCTCGCCAAACGCGACGCGGAATGGATGAGCAAGGTCTATGGCCAGCTTGGCCTGACCACAGGCGTCGTCTATCCCTTCCAGCCCGAGGCGGAAAAGCGCGAGGCCTATCGCGCCGACATCACCTATGCCACCAACAACGAGCTTGGCTTCGATTATCTTCGCGACAACATGAAGAATTCGATCGAGGAGATGGCCCAGCGCGGTCACAACTTCGCCATCGTGGACGAGGTGGACTCGATTCTGGTCGACGAAGCGCGGACGCCGCTCATCATCTCCGGCCCGTCGCAGGACCGTTCGGAACTGTATGTGGCGGTGGACAAGCTGATCCCGTTCGTCACGGACGAACATTTCAAGCTGGACGAAAAGACCCGCAACGTGACCTTCACCGAAGAAGGCAACGAATTCATCGAGGACAAGCTGGCCGAGACCGGCCTTCTGCCCGAGGGTCAGTCGCTGTATGACCCCGAAAGCACCACGCTGGTCCACCACGTCACGCAGGCCCTGCGCGCCCACAAGCTGTATCTGAAGGACCAGCATTACATCGTCCGCGACGGCGAGGTCATGCTGATCGACGAATTCACCGGCCGCATGATGAAGGGCCGCCGCCTGTCCGAAGGTCTGCACCAGGCCATCGAGGCGAAGGAAGAGGTCAAGATCCAGCCCGAGAACGTGACGCTGGCCTCGGTGACCTTCCAAAACTATTTCCGCCTGTATTCCAAGCTGTCGGGCATGACCGGCACGGCCCTGACCGAGGCCGAGGAATTCATGGAGATCTACAAGCTGGGCGTGGTCGAGGTTCCGACCAACCGCGGCGTCAACCGCACCGACGAGCACGACCAAGTCTATCGCACCGCGCGCGAGAAATACGAGGGCGTGGTCAAGGCGATCAAGGAAGCCTACGAGCGCCGCCAGCCGATCCTCGTCGGCACGACCTCGATCGAGAAGTCGGAGATGCTGTCGCAGCTTCTGAACTCCGAAGGCATCCCCCACAACGTCCTGAACGCGCGCCAGCACGAGCAGGAGGCGCAGATCGTCGCCGATGCCGGCAAGCTGGGCGCGGTCACCATCGCGACCAACATGGCCGGGCGCGGCACCGACATCCAGCTTGGCGGCAACGTCGAGATGAAGGTGATGGAGGCCCTTGCCGCCGACCCCGAAGCGCATCCCGACGAATTGCGCACCCGCATCGAGGCCGAGCACGCCGAGGAAAAGGCCAAGGTTCTGGAAGCGGGCGGCCTCTATGTCCTTGCCACCGAACGCCACGAATCGCGCCGCATCGACAACCAGTTGCGCGGCCGCTCGGGCCGTCAGGGCGATCCGGGGCGGTCCTCGTTCTTCCTGAGCCTCGAAGACGATCTGATGCGGATCTTCGGCTCCGAACGTCTGGACAAGGTCCTGTCCACGCTGGGCATGAAGGAAGGCGAGGCGATCGTGCACCCTTGGGTGAACAAGTCGCTGGAAAAGGCCCAAGCCAAGGTCGAAGGCCGTAACTTCGACATGCGGAAGAACCTGCTGAAATTCGACGATGTCATGAACGACCAGCGCAAGGCGATCTTCAGCCAACGGCTGGAGATCATGGGCGCCGAAGACCTGTCCGAGATTGCGCAGGACATGCGCCATCAGGTCATCGACGATCTGGTCGACGAATACATGCCGCCCAAATCCTATTCCGACGCGTGGGAGGTCGAGGAACTGGACGCGGCAGTGAAGGACAAGCTGGTGCTGGACCTGCCCATCGCCCAATGGGCGGCCGAAGAAGGCGTTGACCAGAACGACATCCGCGACCGTATCGTCGAGGCGTCCGACAAATCGATGACCGAAAAGCTGGAAGCCTTCGGCCCGGAAACGATGAAGAACATCGAAAAGCAGGTTCTGCTTCAGACCATCGACGCCAAATGGCGCGAGCACCTGATGCGGCTGGAACATCTGCGCTCGGTCGTCGGCTTCCGCGGCTATGCCCAGCGCGATCCGCTGTCGGAATACAAGACCGAAGGCTTCACGCTGTTCGAATCGATGCTGAATTCGCTGCGGCAGGACGTCACGCAGCGCCTGTCGCAGATCCGTCCACTGACGGAGCAGGAGCGCGAGGCGATGATGGCGCAGCTGGTGCAGCAACAGCGCGCCGCCCAGCCCGCCGTGACCGAGGAGACCGCACCGCCCGAAGAAGTGGACCCTTCGGTCTGGGGCGAGGTAGGGCGGAACGATCCCTGCCCCTGCGGCTCGGGCGAGAAGTTCAAGCACTGCCACGGCAAACTGGCCTGAAATGCGCCGCCCTTCGGGGCGGCGTTTCTACAAGTAGCCGCTGGCGCGGAAGGAAAGCTCGCGTTCCTTGCCGACGATCAGGTGGTCGTGCAGCGTGATGCCCAGCACCTGTGCCGCCTCCTGTATCTGGATCGTCATGGTGATGTCGGCCTGTGACGGCGTTGGATCGCCCGACGGGTGATTATGCACCAGGATCAGCGCCGAGGCGTTCAGTTCCAGCGCCCGCTTCACCACCTCGCGCGGATAGACGGGGACATGGTCCACCGTGCCCTGCGCCTGTTCCTCATCCGCGATCAGCACATTCTTGCGGTCAAGGAACAGCACCCGGAACTGCTCGGTTTCCCGATGCGCCATCGCGGTGTGGCAGTAGTCCAGCAAAGCATCCCAGGACGACAACACGGGCATGTTCATTACCCGCGCCCGCATCATCCGCTGCGCCACGGCTTCAAGGATCTTAAGATCCTGCGCCACCGTCTCGCCCACACCCTTGACCGCCATCAGGCGCGCGGGCGGCGCCGTCACCACCCGGTTCAGATCCCCGAACGTGTCCAGAAGCAGCCGCGCCAACGGCTTCACATCCTGCCGGGGGATGGACCGGAACAACAGCAGCTCCAGCAATTCGTAATCCGGCATCGCCTGCGCACCGCCTTCGGTGAACCGCGCGCGAAGACGCTTGCGATGGTCGCTGATATAGGAGGGCAACTTGCCCGCGATCGGGGCTGCCGCGGCCTCGTCATCGAACAGGGAAAGGGGGGCTTCGTTGAATCCGCTCATGTGCTCACCCTGCCTTAAGGATGGTTGCGAAATCGTTAATGCGCGGCTAGCGTTGCGCCATGGGCTGGCACGGCCCGCCGTCCGCAATCATGGTGAACGTGCCGCGAAACCGAACGCCGATCCTTTCACCGGCGCGAGTGTCAGCAACGCGGACCCTGACCGAGGATGCGCCCGAAAGGACGACGATGGACCCCAAACTCATGGCCAAGGCGCTGCGGGCCGAACTGGACATTCCCCACTCCCGTGCGCTGGAAATCGTGGCCAAACAGCTTGGCTACCGCGACTGGAACACCGCCGCCGCGCAGCCCCGCTTTACCGAAACCTGCCCCATCCTGCGCATCTTCGACGAGGCGAAGGCGCTGGAATTCTATGTCGGCTGGCTGGGTTTCACCCAGGACTGGCAGCACCGTTTCGCGCCCGGCATGCCGCTTTACACGCAGGTGTCGCGCGCGGGGCTGATCCTGCATCTGTCGGAACATCACGGCGATGCGGTGCCGGGGGCGACCACCTTCGTGCGCATGAAGAACATCAGCGCCTTCCATGCAGAGATCATGGCCAAACCCTATGCGAACATGCGCCCCGGTCTTGAGACCGAGGAATGGGGCACGCAGATGACCGTCTACGATCCGTTCCGCAACACGATCCGTTTTTGCGAGGATTAGTCGATGCCCATCCGCGCAAGATAGCCTTCGATCAGCGGCACGTCGGAGGGGTTGTTCAGTTCCCAGAAGGCGGCACCGGGGGCGGTCACCTCGACCGCCTGCACCGGATGGCCGTTTTCAAGGAAGCGAAGCTGCTCCAGCCCCTCCAGCTTCTCCAGCGGGCCGATATCCCAGCCCATATAGGCGTCCAGCGCCGCGCGGCGGTAGGCATAGAGGCCGACGTGGTGGAAGACCGGCACGATGCCGTCCACGACCGTTTGGGCGTTGGTGAAGGGGATCACCTCTTTGGAAAAATACAGCGCCTGTCCCAGACGGTTCGACACCACGGTCGTCGCCCCCACGCGGCCGGCGCGGCGGTCGGCCATGAAATTCGCCAGCGCCTCGGCATCGCAGCGCAGAACTGGCGTTGCCACGCCCATGCCGCCGCGCATCGCGTCGATCAGGGCGGTGACGAAATGCGGCGGGGTCAGAGGCGCGTCGCCTTGCAGGTTCACGATGACCTCGGCGGTGATGCCCGCGCGCTGGACGGCCTGCGCGACCCGCTCGGTGCCATTGCGGCATTCGGGATCGGTCATGATCGTATCTGCCCCGATACGGTCGGCTTCGGCCTTGATGCGGTCATCATCGGTGGCAACGAACACCGGAACGCCAACCTGCCGCGCCGCGATCACCGAGCGTTCCAGCAGGCTGCGACTGACGCCGTTCGCCCCTTTCAGCACCGCCAGCGGTTTCGCCGGATAGCGCGTCGAGGCATAGCGCGCCGGGATGATGATGCAGGCGTCCATCACAGACCCTTCGCCAGCGCGTCGAACGCCCGCAAATTGGCGATCAGCGCGCCCATCTGGTCGATCGGGATCATGTTCGGGCCGTCCGAGGGTGCGTTGTCCGGGTCCTGATGTGTTTCGATGAACAGCGCCGAGACGCCGACCGCACAGGCCGCCCGTGCCAGCACCGGCGCGAATTCGCGCTGCCCGCCCGACGATCCGCCAAGCCCGCCCGGCTGCTGCACGGAATGGGTCGCGTCGAACACCACAGGCCAGCCGGTAGAAGCCATCGTCGGCAGCCCGCGGAAATCGGTGACCAGCGCGTTGTAGCCGAAGGAAGTCCCGCGCTCGCACAGCATGATGTTGCGGTTGCCGGTGGATTCCACCTTGGCCGCGACGTTCTTCATGTCCCACGGCGCAAGGAACTGGCCCTTCTTGATGTTTATGGCCTTGCCGGTCTCGCCCGCCGCAAGCAGGAGATCGGTCTGGCGGCACAGGAAGGCGGGGATCTGCAGGACATCGCAGACCTCGGCCGCCTTGGCGCAGTGCCATGGCTCATGCACGTCGGTCAGGACCGGAACACCGAATTCCTGCTTGATCTCCCCGAGGATCTCCAGCCCCTTCTCCATCCCAAGGCCCCGTTCCGTCCCGATGGAGGAACGGTTGGCCTTGTCATAGCTGGCCTTGAAGATGAACTTCGTGCCGGTCGGCGCACAGGCTTCGGCGATGCGCCCCGCCATCATCCGGGCATGTTCCAGCGATTCCAGCTGGCACGGCCCGAGGATCAGGGAAATCGGGTTGTTCCCGCCGATGGCGATGTCGCCGATGGTCACGATGTTCATGGGTTCACCTTCAGTTCTTCATGCCGTCCCAGAAGCCCTTCACTTTCGAGAAGAAGCTGGAGCCTTCGGGATTGTTGTCCGATGACAGCGTATCGAATTCGCGAAGGATTTCCTTCTGACGCGCGGTCAGGTTCACCGGAGTTTCCACCGCCAGTTCGATCAGCATGTCGCCCGATCCACCGCCGCGCAAGGCGGGCATCCCCTTGGCGCGCAGACGCATCTGCTTGCCGGTCTGGCTGCCTGCCGGAACCTTCACACGGGACATGCCGCCGTCGATGGTCGGGACCTCCACCTCGCCGCCCAGCGCCGCAGTCGCGATCGACACTGGAACCCGACAGAACAGATGCACCCCGTCACGCTGGAAGATCGCGTGCTCGCGCACCTCGATGAAGATATAGAGATCGCCCGACGGACCGCCGCGCAGCCCCGCCTCGCCTTCGCCGGCCAGACGGATGCGCGTTCCCGTCTCCACCCCCGCGGGGATGTTGACGGACAGCGAGCGTTCCTTTTCCACCCGGCCCGCGCCATGGCAGACCTTGCACGGGTTCTTGACAATCTGGCCCATGCCGTTGCAGGTCGGGCAGGTGCGTTCGACCGTGAAGAAGCCCTGCTGCGCGCGGACCTTGCCCATGCCGGAACAGGTCGGGCAGGTGACAGGCTCGGCCCCGCCCTCGGCCCCGGTTCCGTGGCAGGCGCCGCACGAGGTCGAAGCGGGCACGTTGATGGTCTTTTGAACGCCGCCGAAGGCTTCCTCCAGCGAAACGCGCAGGTTGTAGCGCAGGTCCGAGCCGCGGGTCTGGCGTTGCCGCCCACCGCCCGCGCCGCCGCCACGGCCCATGAAGTCGCCGAACAGATCCTCGAACACGTCCGAGAAGGCGCTGCCGAAATCGCCCTGCTGGCCATAGCCCTGCCCCGGACGCGCACCGCCCATGCCACCTTCGAAGGCCGCATGGCCGAAACGGTCATAGGCCGCCTTCTTGTCGGCATCCTTCAACACGTCATAGGCTTCGTTCACATCCTTGAACTGGGCCTCGGCGTTCGGGTTGTCCTTGTTGCGGTCGGGGTGAAGTTCCTTGGCCTTGGCGCGATAAGCCTTCTTCAGCTCCTCGGCCGAGGCTCCGCGGGCGACGCCCAGAACATCATAGTAATCACGTTTTGCCATTCCGGTCCCTTATGCGGAAGGCGGCCCGTTTCCGGACCGCCCCCCTTCACCGCTGATCCGAAGGGATCATTTCCGCTTGTCGTCGCCCAGATCCTCGAAGTCGGCATCCACGATGTCGTCATCGACGTTGCGCGGGCCTTCCTCGGGGTTTCCGCCCTCGGCTTCCTGCTGCGACTTGTAGATGGCCTCGCCCAGACGCATCGCGGCCTCGGTCAGGTTCTGGATGCCGCCCTTGATCTTGCCGGCGTCGTCCTTGGCAAGGTTTTCTTCCAGCGCGTTCATCGCCAGCTCGATCGCCTCGATCGTCGACGGGTCCACCTTGTCGCCATGTTCGGCGATGGATTTCTTCGTCGAATGGATCAGGCTCTCGCCTTGGTTCTTCGCCTCGACCAGTTCCTTGCGGGCCTTGTCGCCCTCGGCATTGGCTTCGGCGTCCTTGACCATCTTCTCGATGTCTTCGTCCGACAGACCGCCCGACGCCTGGATCGTGATGTTCTGCGTCTTGCCGGTGCCCTTGTCCTTCGCGCCCACCGACACGATGCCGTTGGCGTCGATGTCGAAGGTCACCTCGATCTGCGGCATGCCGCGCGGTGCGGGCGGAATGTCTTCAAGGTTGAACTGGCCCAGCATCTTGTTGTCGGCAGCCATTTCGCGCTCGCCCTGGAAGACGCGGATGGTGACAGCGTTCTGATTGTCTTCCGCCGTCGAGAACACCTGCGACTTCTTCGTCGGAATGGTCGTGTTGCGGTCGATCAGACGGGTGAACACGCCGCCCAGCGTCTCGATCCCCAGCGACAGCGGGGTCACGTCCAGCAGAACCACGTCCTTGACGTCGCCTTGCAGCACGCCCGCTTGAATCGCCGCGCCCAGCGCCACGACTTCATCCGGGTTCACGCCTTTGTGGGGCTCTTTGCCGAAGAACTTGGTCACTTCCTCGATGACTTTGGGCATGCGAGTCATACCGCCGACCAGAACCACCTCGTCGATCTCGTTGATCGAAAGGCCCGCATCTTTCAGCGCGGCCTGGCACGGCTTGATCGACGCCTTGATCAGATCGCCGACAAGGCTTTCCAGCTTGGCACGGGTCAGCTTCATGACCATGTGCAGCGGCGTGCCCGAGTTGCGGTCCATCGAGATGAACGGCTGGTTGATCTCGGTCTGCTGGCTGGACGAAAGCTCGATCTTCGCCTTTTCCGCCGCTTCCTTCAGACGCTGAAGCGCCATCTTGTCTGCGGTCAGATCGACGCCGTGCTCTTTCTTGAACTCGTCGGCAAGGTAGCTGACGATGCGCATGTCGAAGTCTTCGCCGCCAAGGAACGTGTCCCCGTTGGTCGATTTCACTTCGAACAAGCCGTCGTCGATTTCCAGAATCGTGATGTCGAAGGTGCCGCCGCCAAGGTCATAGACCGCGATGGTTTTTGAGCCCTTCTTGTCCAGACCGTAAGCCAGTGCGGCAGCGGTCGGCTCGTTGATGATGCGCAGAACCTCGAGGCCCGCGATCTTGCCCGCGTCCTTGGTCGCCTGACGCTGGGCATCGTTGAAATAGGCCGGAACCGTGATGACGGCCTGCGTCACGCCTTCGCCCAGATAGGCTTCGGCGGTTTCCTTCATCTTCTGCAGGATGAAGGCCGACACCTGCGAGGGCGAGTATTTCTCGCCGCGGGTTTCGACCCATGCGTCGCCGTTCCCGCCATCGACGATGGCATAGGGGACCAGCTTCTTGTCCTTGGTCACTTCGGCGTCGGTGACGCGGCGACCGATCAGGCGCTTCACTGCGAAGATCGTGTTCGTCGGGTTGGTCACGGCCTGACGTTTCGCGGACTGGCCGACGAGCCGTTCGTTTTCCGTGAAGCCGACGATGGAGGGCGTCGTGCGGGCCCCTTCCGCGTTTTCGATCACACGGGGTTGCGCGCCGTCCATGATGGCGACGCAGCTGTTGGTGGTCCCGAGGTCGATCCCGATGACTTTAGCCATGTATTTGCACCTCTGCTTGGCGGCGATTTATGGGTTCCAGGTCCGCGAACGGCCCCTGGCCCCCGATCCCAGATGCGGCCGGCAAGGCTGCCGCCCTACCCGGCTACCGGGCGTATATAAGGAGGGGGTTTTCGCGCTGCAAGCGTCACGGCACCGTGAATGCGATGAAACGTCTCAGACCCGCAGCCCGTCCATCGCGGCGACCAGCGCTGCGCTGATCCCCGGCTCGGACAGGGCGTGGCCCGCCAGCGGCACGATCCGCAACTCCGCCCCCGCCCAGTTCTCGGTCAGGCGATGCGCCGAGACGGGCGGGCAGATCATGTCCAGCCGCCCCTGCACCACAAGCGTCGGGATATGCTGGATTTCCCGCCGGTTGCGCAGGATCCAGCCGTCATCGTCCAGAAAGCAGCGGTTGGTGAAATAGTGATTCTCCAGCCGGGCAAAGGCGCGGGCATATTCGGATGGCGTCTCGCCGGGAACGCCCTCTGTCTGGACGGAAGCCAGCGCGTTTTCCCAATTCGCCCAGATCCGACCCAGCCGCGCTTCTTCTGCGTGATCGCCGCTGAACAGCCGCCGATGATAGGCCGCGATCATGTCGCCGCGTTCCACCTCCGGGATGGGTGCCACGAACCGCCCCCACAGTTCGGGATAGAACCGCCCCGCCCCGCCGCCATAGAACCAGTCAAGCTCCGCCTGCGTGCCAAGAAACACCCCGCGCAGCACCAGCCGGTTCACCCGTTCGGGATGGGTGATGGCATAGATCAGCGCCAGTGTCGCACCCCAGCTTCCGCCGAAGCAGATCCAGTCCTCGATCCCCAGCAGATGCCGTATGCGTTCAATATCGGCGACCAGATGCCATGTCGTATTGTCTTCAACCGAGGCATAGGGGCGAGAGCGTCCGCAGCCGCGCTGGTCGAACAGGATCACGCGATAGTGTGCCGGATCGAAGTATCGCCGCATCGCCGGGCTGCACCCGCCCCCCGGTCCGCCGTGCAAGACCAGAACGGGGCGGCCTTCGGGGTTGCCCGCCTGTTCGACATAGATGCGGTGCCCGTCGCCCATGTCGATCATCCGCTGGTCGAACGGCTCGATCGGGGGGTAAAGGAATTCGAATGCGCGTTTCTGGGCTGACCTGTGATCCATGATGATCCTATATAGCCGCCAAAGACCCGCCGCAAAAGGAATGCCCATGCAAACGACCATCGATCCCGCAGAAGTGGCGAAATTCGAGGCGATGGCAGCCGAATGGTGGGACCCGAACGGCAAATTCAAGCCGCTGCACGTGATGAACCCCTGCCGACTGGATTACATCACCACCCAGATCGCCGCCGAATACGGGCGCGATCTGTCGGCGGACCGACCGTTCGACGGGCTGCGCATCCTGGACATCGGCTGCGGCGGCGGGCTCTTGTCGGAACCGATGGCGCGGCTGGGCGCCACGGTCGTCGGCGCCGACGCCGCCCCGCGCAACATCCCTGTGGCCAGGCTGCACGCGCAGCAGTCCGGGCTGGAGATCGACTATCGCAACACCACCGCCGAGGCGCTGGCCGAGGCGGGCGAGCAGTTCGACGCGGTGCTGAACATGGAAGTGGTCGAGCATGTCGCCGACCCCGCCGGCTATCTGCGCGCCTGTCACGATCTGCTGCGCCCAGGCGGGCTGATGGTCTGCTCCACCCTGAACCGGAACGCCAAAAGTTTTGCGATGGCCATCGTCGGGGCGGAATGGGTCATGCGCTGGTTGCCCAAGGGCACGCATGACTGGAAGAAATTCATCACCCCGGACGAGCTTTGCGCGCTGATCCGGGGCGCGGGGCTGGACCCTGTCGACCGCAAGGGCATGGTCTTCAACCCCGTCACATGGCGCTGGAGCCTGTCCCCGCGCGATCTGTCGGTGAACTACGTCACCACCAGCATCCGGCGCTAGCGCGACCGCAGCTGCATGGCGGCGGCGATCGCAAGGCTTGCCAGCACGACCATCACACCTCCGACTGCGGTAGGGGGCGGCGGCACTGGCAGGGCATAGACGACCGCGATCACCAGCACATGGACAAGATAGACGTCCATCGAAAGCTGCCCAAGCCGCCGTGTCCAGCCGAATTCCCGCAGCCGGATCATCAGCGCCCCTGCCATCAGCAGCGGCGCGAACATGAACTGTTGCACCCCTTCGACGCCAGCCACCCCCATGACGCTGCCCAGCATCGAACAGCCCAGCGCCGCCGCCAGAAGCAGCGTCCCGTTCCCCCGCGCCGCAAAGATCACCACGCCAACCCCGACCGAGGGCAGGTAAAGCGCGGCAAGACGCAGGATCAGCGGCAGACGATCCTCGGCCCAGATCTCCAACAGCAGGACCGAGCCGACGCCAAGCGCCGCAAGCGCGGTGGCAAGCTGCCCCCAGGTCGCGATCACCAGTGCCAGATGCCGCGCCGCCGAGGCCAGCATGAACGTCACCCCTACCGCCCAAGGCAGGAACCACAGCTGCGAAAAGCTGCCCCCCGGCGGCAGGAAGTGCCAAAGCTCGGCCATCGGGTCGCGCCCGGTCGCAAGGGCATGGCCCAGCTTGCAGGCCAGCATAATCGCGCCCCAGACGAGGAAAGGCTGCATCAGCCGCCATGCCCGCTGCCCAAGCGCCGCGGGCCGCCCCGAGGTCAGGCCACGCAGCGTGAACCAGACCATGCAGATGGTGAAGAACCCCACCGCACTTTCCCCCAGCGGGGCCAGTGCGGCCTGACTGTGAAACTGCACGATGACGAGCGCGCGGCGGCCAGGCGAAGATAGTCGATGGTGGGGTTATATCCCTCGCGCACCGAAAGCGCAGAAGGATCGCCCGACAGGCGGTATGTCATGGGAGAACTCGCGGAACTGGTTAAGGAACGCCTTGATCCTTTCACATTCGGCAGTTCAAATCCATATTAAAAATCAGAAGGGTGACCCGACTTGTCACCCATTGAAGGTCTTCGGTTGAAGGGACAGTCAGCCCATCGCGCGCAGGGCGTCCCTTGCGGCGCAATACCGCTCATGCCCCGCGTTGAAGGCGGCGGTCAGTGCCGCATCGGGCGCGAATTCCCGCGCGATGGGCGGCAGGGTCAGCACATCCGTCCCGGCCCCGGTGGCCGCCATCAGCGCCAGCCGCGCTGCGCCGAACGCGCCGCCGAAATCCCCCGCGGCGGGCAGCAGCACCGGCACGTCCAGCGCCGTCGCGATCATCCGCAGCCAGTAATCCGACCGCGAGCCGCCGCCCACCGCGATCAGCTTGTCCAGCCGTGTTCCGGTTGCCGCCAGCGCATCGCGGCAATCGCGGATGGCGAAGGTGACGCCCTCCAGCACGGCGCGGGTTCCTGCCTCGCGGTCGGTCGCATGTTCCAGCCCCAGAAGCGCGCCGCGAATGGCAGCGTCGTTCAGCGGCGTCCGCTCGCCGCCCAGATATGGCAGGAACAGCCCCTTGCCCGGTGCGCGCAGATCGCCAAGGCCGGATGTAAGGCCCGACGCCCCCTCGCCCACCAGCCGCGCATACCAGTTCAGCGCATCGGTCGCGGCAAGGATCACGCCCATCTGGTGCCACGCGCCGGGAAGCGAATGGCAGAAGGTATGCACTGCCGTCGCAGCATCCGGCTGATAGCCGTCGTTGGCCGCGAACAGCACGCCCGAGGTGCCGAGCGATACGAAAGCCTCGCCCGCGCGCACGACGCCGACACCCACGGCGGATGCGGCATTGTCTCCGCCGCCGCCCGCGATCACCACACCCTGCGGCAGACCCCATTTCGCCGCCAATTCGCCGCGCAGCGTGCCCGAGACTTCGGACCCTTCGACCAGACGCGGCATGTTTTCGCGCGTCAGCCCCGTCGCGGCCAGCAGATCGTCCGACCAATCCCGCGCGCCGGTGTCCAGCCAAGAGGTTCCGGCGGCGTCCGACATCTCGGCCACGTGATCGCCGGTCAGCCACAGACGCAGGTAATCTTTGGGCAGCAGCACCTTGGCGACCTTGGCCCTCAGGTCCGGCTCGTGCTTTCCCATCCAGACCAGTTTCGGCGCGGTGAAGCCCGGAAAGACGATGTTGCCCGTGATCGCGCGAAAGCGCGGATCGGCGTCCAGCGCGGCGGCTTCGACGTGGCTGCGGGTGTCGTTCCACAGGATCGCCGGGCGCAGCACATTGTCCGCGCCGTCCAGTGCCACCGCGCCATGCATCTGGCCCGACAGGCCGATCCCGCGCACCGCCGACAGATCCTGCACCGCCAGTTCCGTCAGCACCGCCTCGGCCGCCGCGATCCAGTCGGCGGGGGCCTGTTCGGACCACCCCTCGCGCGGGCGCTGCACCGTCAGGGGGGCGGTCGCTTCGGCCAGCACGCGCTGCCGGTCGTCGATCAGCACACCCTTCAGCCCCGACGTGCCCAGATCCAAGCCGATATACATGCGCCCACCCTTTGCTGCCCTGCGACATGACTAGCACGCCCTGCACCGCTGTGAACCCCCTTGGCGGCACCCTGCCGCGCCACAGATCAACAGGGCGGAGTTGCGTTGCCCCACCCGGCCCAACCTGCAATAGTCCTTGAAAAAGAGAGGGACAGGTCTTGGCAGCAACACGAACGTTCACTCTGGCCGCAGTCATGGCGCTTGGCGCGACGGGGGCAAAGGCGCTGGACGCGCTGGTCTTCCAGGTGGTGGGCAACGATGCCGAACTGACCGAGACGATCCGGAACAGCTCGCTTCTGGCCGAAACCGTCCGGGGCGAGGATCGGCAGGACGGCGATCTGTTCGGCGCGGCGCAGGCGGAATACGGGCGGCTGGTGGGTGCGATGTATGCGGTCGGGCGTTATTCCCCCGTGGTCAGCGTCACGCTTGACGGGCGCGAGGCGGCGACCATCGCCCCCCTGAACGCCCCGGACGACATCCGCCGCATCGTCGTGCGCGTCGATCCCGGCCCGCAGTTCCGCTTTTCGCGCGCGCAGGTGGCCCCGATCCTGACAGGGACCGAACTGCCCGACGGGTTCCGCGCGGGCGAGCCTGCGGAATCGGGGCTGATCCAGGACGCGGTGAAGGCAGGCATCGACCGCTGGCGCGATCTGGGTTTTGCCAAGGCCGAAACGCGCGGACAACGCATCGCCGCCGACCACCGCGCGCAGACCCTGTCCGCCGATGTCGCGCTCAGCCCCGGACCGCGCCTTCGCTTCGGCCCCGTTACCGTGGCGGGGAACGAACGGATGAGCGCACGGCGCGTGGAAAAGATCGCCGGCATCCCGGAAGGCGAGCAGTTCTCGCCCGAGGAGCTGGAGGCCTCCGCCAACCGCCTGCGTCGCACCGGCATCTTTTCCTCGGTTACGCTGACCGAAGGCACCCCGGTCGCGCCGGACCTTCTGCCGATCGAGATGACGGTGGTGGAACAGAAGACCCGCCGCTATTCCATCGGGGCCGAGATTTCGTCTTCCGAAGGCGCCTCACTGACCGGGTACTGGCTGCACCGCAACCTGCTGGGCGGGGGCGAGCGGCTGCGCGTCGATGCGGGCGTCGAGAATATCGGCGCGCAGAATTCGGGCCGCGACTACAACCTTGGCGTCACGCTGGAACGGCCCGCGACCATCACCGCCGACACCACCGCCAGCGTGAACGCCGCCGTCGCCAAGCTGGACGAGGAGGATTACACCTCCGACAGCCTGACCTTCGGCATCGGGTTTTCACACATTTTCACCGAGGAACTGACCGCGAGCGTCGGGCTTCAATATACATATTCCGATGTCACCGACGATTCAGGTGATTACGTCTTCGAAACCGTCGCCCTGCCCTTCGGCGCGATCTGGGATACGCGCGATGACGATCTGGACGCGACGGACGGCTGGTATCTGAACGCGCTGGCGACCCCTTGGGCGGGGCTTGGCGGCACGGAATCGGGCGGGCAGCTGACCTTCGATGCGCGCACCTATTACAGCTTCGGCACCCCCCGGCGGCTGACGCTGGCGGGCCGCGTGCAGGGCGGTCAGGTCTTCGGGCCCGACCCGCTGGAGACGCCGCGCAACTACCTGTTCTATTCCGGCGGCGGCGGAACCGTGCGCGGCCAGCCCTATCAATCGCTCGGCATCTATCCCGACCCGTCCGACCCCGACTTCAAGATCGGCGGCACTGCTTTCCTTGCCGCCTCGGTCGAGGCGCGGGTGATGGTCACGGAAAACATCGGCGTCGTCGGCTTCTTCGATGCGGGCAGCGTCGGCGTGGACGATTTCATGGACACGGGCGAGGATTTCCACTCCGGCGCGGGCCTTGGCATCCGGTATGACACGGGCGTCGGCCCGATCCGTTTCGACGTGGCTGCCCCGGTTTCGGGCGGCACGGGCGAAGGCGTGCAGATCTACGTCGGCATAGGGCAGGCATTCTGATGAGACATATCTTCGCACTCCTCCTGATGCTGACCCCTGCCGCCGCTCTGGCGCAGGGCGAAGCGGATCGCGGCTGGCTGGAAGGCATCATCGAGGACAACCTTTCCTCGGCCGGCCGTCAGGTGAACATCACCGGCTTTCAGGGCGCGCTGTCGTCCCGCGCGACGATGACGGAACTGACAATCGCCGACGATGACGGCGTCTGGCTGACCATGCGCGGGCTGGTTCTGGACTGGAGCCGATCCGCCCTTCTGGCAGGCCGGGTCGAAGTGTCCGAACTGTCCGCCGAGGAGATCATCGTTGCCCGCGCGCCCGTCCCGCCAGAAGGACTGGAGGCCGCGCCCTCGCCCGAGGCGACGCCGTTCTCGCTTCCCGAACTTCCCGTTTCGGTGAATGTCGGGCGGCTGGTGGCACAGCGGGTGGAACTGGGCGCCCCCTTGCTTGGCGAGGCGGTGGTGGCAAGCCTCGACGCCTCCGCCCGCCTGTCGGGCGGCGAGGGCGAGGTCAGCCTTACCGCGAACCGCACCGATGGGCAGGAATTGCAGATCGGCCTCGACGCGAGCTACGGCAACCAGTCGCGGCAGCTTGCGCTGGATCTGAACCTTGCCGAAGGGGCGGATGGCCTCATCACCCGCAAGATCGGCCTGCCTGGCGCGCCCGCGATCGACCTGACCGTGCAGGGCACCGGACCCATCGACGATTACCGCGCCGACATTGCGCTGGCGACCGACGATCAGCCGCGCCTGACGGGGGCCGTCACGCTGAACGGCGATGCCTTCGCCGCCGACATCTCGGGCGATATCGCGCCGCTGTTCCTGCCGGATTATGCCGAATTCTTCGGCCCGAACATCGCGTTGAACGTCGAGGGGTCGCGCAGCGCGGATGGCGTGCTGGACCTGCCCGTGCTGTCGCTGACCTCGCAGGCGTTGAACCTGAACGGGGGCGTGACCATCGGCGCTGACGGGCTGCCGGACCGCGTGGCGCTGACGGGGCGGATCGCCAGCCCCGACGGTGGGCCGGTGCTGCTGCCGCTGTCGACCGAGCGGACGCTCCTGAACTCTGCCGATCTGGACATCGCCTTCGATGCCAGCCAATCGGACGACTGGCGCGGGCAGATCCGCATCGACGGGTTGGACCGGGACGATTTCGACGCGGAATCTCTGGTGCTGGACGGCACCGGGACCATCGCGCCGGGGAACGTGACGGGCGATCTGACCTTCACCGCCGCGGGCCTTGCCCCTGCCGATCCGGGGCTGGCGCAGGCGCTTGGGCCGGAAGTGACCGGCAGCGCGCGCCTTCAAAGCGCCGATGTCGGTGCGGGGCTGAACATCGAACGGCTGCGGCTGAACGGCGAGGGATACTCCCTGCGCGCCCATGCCATCATAGAGGGGCTGTCCACCGGCCTGACCATCCGCGGCGACGGCTTGGCGCGGATCGAGGATCTGTCGCGTGCCGCCACCCTTGCCGGGATGCCGCTGTCGGGTGCAACCGAAGCGCGGATCGGCGGGCGATATGCCGCGCTGGAGGGCGGCTTCGATGTGCAGGTGGACATGGACGGCACCGACCTTGCCATCGGCCAGCCGCAGGTGGACGGGCTTCTGGCGGGCGAGTCCGTCATCCGCCTGTCGGCCCAGCGCGACGAGGCAGGCACCCGCATCCGCAGCCTGAACGTCAACGCCCAGACCCTGACCGCCACGGCGCAGGGACTGATCGCCAGCGCGGGCAGCGACATCACGGCGAACGTGAATTTCTCGGACCTGTCGCCCCTGGGCGCGGGATATGGCGGTGCGCTGCGCGGCGATCTGGCCTTTACCGGAACCGTCGATCAGGGCCGCGTCACCTTCGATGCGGCGGGCGAGACGATCCGCACCGGTATTGCCGAGGTGGACGGGCTTCTGCGCGGGCCGTCCACGATCCGCGTCGATGCCGGGCTGAATGCCGGGACCGTCACGCTGAGCGAAGCCCGCGTGAACGCGACCACGCTGACCCTGACCGCGAACGGCACCTTGGCCGAGGCGGGCAGCGACGTGACCGCCGATCTGAACTTTTCCGACCTGTCGGTGCTGGGCAGCTATCGCGGGGCGCTGGTGGCGACGGCGGGGTTCAGCGGCACGCCCGAGGATGGGCGCGTGACGATAACCGGGCGGGGCACCAATCTTGCCATCGGACAGGCCGAAGCCGACCGGCTGCTGCGCGGCGATTCGACACTGGACATCGCAGCGCGGCTGACGGGCGGGCAACCCATCGTCGAACGCGCGAACATCACCAACCCGCAGGTGTCGCTTCAGGCGACGGGCACGGCCATCGACGGCGGCCAAAGCCTCGATCTGAACGCGCGACTGGCCAATCTGGGGCTGATCCTGCCGGACTTTCCCGGCGCGGTCACGCTGTCGGGCACCGTGGCGCAGCGGGCCAGCGGGTATGATCTGAACCTGACCGCCAACGGGCCGGGCGGGATCAACCTGCGCAGCAATGGCACCGTCGCGCCTGATTTCGGCAGCGCCAACCTTGGCGTTTCGGGAGCGGCGCAGGCGGCGCTGGCGAATGTATTCCTCAGCCCCCGTTCGGTCTCGGGGCCGCTGGCCTTCGATCTGCGGCTGAACGGCCCGCTGGCGCTGTCCTCGCTGTCGGGACAGGCACGCCTGTCGGGGGGGCGGCTTGCAGATCCGGAGCTTGGCTTTGCCCTGAATGACATCGGCGCGCAAGTCGATCTGTCCGGATCGCGGGCGCGCATCGCCGTGCAGGGCAGCCCGCAGGAAGGCGGGCGCATCGGCGTCAACGGCACCGTGGGGCTGGATGCACCGAACACTGCCGATCTGACGGTGGACCTGTCGCGCGTGCAATACAGCGATCCGCAACTGTTCCGCACCATCGCGGGCGGCCAGATCCGCATCACCGGGCCGCTGACCGGCGGCGCGATGATCGCCGGGACCGTCGCACTGGAGGAGACGGAGGTGCAGGTCCCCTCGGGCGGGTTCGGCGCGTCCGGGCGCATCGACGGGCTGGTCCATGTGAACGAGCCTGCCGCCGTCCGCCAGACCCGCCAGCGCGCCGGGTTGATCGAAGAGCCAGGCAGCGGCGATGGTGGGGGCGGCACGCCGTTCGGGCTGAACCTGCTGATCTCGGCCCCGAACCAGATCTTCATCCGCGGGCGCGGTCTGGATGCCGAACTGGGGGGCGAGCTGCGCCTGACCGGGGACACGAACAACATCGTCCCCATCGGCGCCTTCAACCTGATCCGCGGTCGGCTGGACATCCTTGGCCGCCGTCTGGACCTGTCCGAGGCGAGCCTGCAACTGGAAGGCAATTTCGTGCCGCAGCTGCGCGTCGTCGCCTCGTCGTCCAACAACGGCGTCACCAGCTATGTCAACATCACCGGACGCGCGGACGAGCCGGAAGTGACCTTCAGCTCCAACCCCGACCTGCCGCAAGAGGAGGTGCTGGCCCAACTTCTGTTCGGGCGCGATCTGTCCACCATCTCGCCGCTTCAGGCGGCGCAGCTGGCCAATGCGGTGGCGACGCTGGCAGGCCGGGGCGGCGAAGGCATCGTCGGCAACCTGCGCCAAGGCTTCGGGCTGGACGATCTGGACGTGACCACGGGCGATTCCGGTGCCGCTGCGGTTCGCGCGGGCAAATACATCTCGCAGAACGTCTATACCGAGGTGGAGGTGGATTCGCAGGGCGAGTCGGAGATCAGCCTGAACCTTGACGTCAGCGACAGCCTGACCGTGCGCGGCAGCGCCGGGAACGAGGGCAACACCGGTATCGGCATCTTCTGGGAACGCGATTACTGATGATGGTGGGCGGCGCGTTCGGCATCGACCGCCGCCCCCAGCAGGATCACGAAGCTGGACAGATACATCCACATCAGCAGCGCCACGACCGCGCCGATGGAGCCATAAACCTCGTTGTAGCTGTGGAAGTTCGACAGATACCACACGAACCCGCGCGAGATCAGCGCCCAGAGCAGCACGGCCACGAACAGCCCACGCGTAAAGATGAACCGCTTGGCCTTGGGTGGGCGGTTCGGTCCGAGGCGATAGACCAGCGCGATCCCGAACACGACGAGCAAAAGCCCAAGGCCGAAATTCATCAGCTCCAGCGCGCGGCCCTGCCCGGTGCCTTCGGTGACGTATCGGATGATGACCGGAACCACGACCGCGAGCACCATCGCCGACAACACCACACCCACCAGCGTCATCGTCAGCACAAGCGACCGGATCATGTGCAAAAGCCCGCTGCGGCTGGGCAGATGGTGGATCGCGTTGATCCCCGAGATCATGGCCGACACCCCCGCTCGCGCCGACCAGATCGCCAGTGCGGTCGAAATCGCAGTCGCCCAGCCCAGATCGCGTGAATTGGCGGCCAGAAGCGCCTCCACCTGATCCGAAACCAGCTTGAACGCATCGCCCGGCAGGAAATCCTGCGCCAACGCAAGCTGCCCCCGGATCACGCCCGGATCGGCCCCGAAGCCCCAGATGGCGATGACGGCAGCCACGGCGGGAAAGATCGCAAGGAAGCCATAGAAAGCCATCCCCGCCGCGATCATGAACAGATCGGCGGCCTCGGTCCTTGCCTGCATCCGTTTCAGCCAGGACCAGAGTTTTGCGATCGTCATGGGGGCCCTTTCCGTTTGCGCCACTATCGGCACTTGGACCCCCTGCCGCAACCTAGAAGGAGCGCGACACCGTCAGCCCGATGCCCGGCCCCTTGTCCAGATCGGCCTTGTCCAGATCGTAGGTCTGATACCAAACCTCGCCCGCGACGCGATACTGGTCATAGCTGCGCGAGGCGCCAACGCGGATCACTGCGCCATCCGTGGCTTCGCTCGTCAAGCGGTGGGCGGGGTTGTCCGCCGTGTTGATCTCGTGCCACGCCACCGAATAATGCAGATCGAACTGCGGCAGTTCATGTTCGACGATCAGCTGCACCATCTTGGAATCGGTGTCGATCGCCAGCCCCATGGAATCGCCGTGATTGGTATAGCCGCCGGGATAGAAAGCGTTGTTGTAGGCCGTTCCCGGCCCGCAATAGCCCGAACCGGATTCTGAAATCTCGGTCGTGGCCCCTTCCAGCGTCACCGTGGTCGGGGTGCCGAAGACCTGCGCCTTTCCTTCGACCCCGGCCAGATACATGAAGCAGGACGGCAGGCCGCCCGCCTCGTCCTCGCCCACCGCCTGCGCGTAAAGCCGGACGGGCGCCCAAGCCTCGGGCAGCTGCCATGACAGGCCAAGGCCCGCAAGCTGGTTCGCCTCGGCATTCGGGCCTTCGTTGGATTTCCCCAGCAGCATGTCGAGGAAGCTGTCGCTATTCTCGGGCAGCCCGTCGCCGCCCCATTGCGCCGTGCGGACAAGGTCAATCTCGAACCCGTCCAGCGGCTGAAGCTGGACGCGCATGCCGAACAGCTTGGTCTTGTCGGGGTTGCCCTCGCTGTCGGATTGGCCAAGGAACACTTCGGCCTTCCACGGGCCGATCCAAGCCAGCCAGGGCGTCTCGAATGCGGTGAACTCGCGTTTTTCGGCATAGATCGAGGGGAAGGGCCGCGCATTGCCCGACAGGATCAGCGACGAGAAACGCGAGGGCGACCAGTGCCGATCCACCGCGCCGATCCCGAAGGCCCAGTTCCCGGCATAGGTTTCGGCATAGGTGCCGTCCAGACGCAGCCCCTCCCCGTCATCCTCGGCCCCCAGATGCAGGCCGAAGCCGAAGCGGTCCGTGCGATGGTCCCACCCGGCGGTCGCGGCGACATTCTCGGCAAATCCGAGCGCCTCGCGTTGGCCAAGGAAGGGGCTGGACGATCCGCCCACCGCGAAGGACAGCCGATCTTCGGCCGCAGCCACGGATGCAAGACAGATCGCACAGGCGGCAAGGGCGGGGATGCGGGGGCGCAGGATCAATGGCTTCACTTTCAATGCTTACATGGGGCGTGCGGCGGGAAGCAGGGGGGTGTCGTCCTCTGCCACCTCGCCCGGCGGACGGTAACCTTCGACATAGGCCCGCACAACCGCGCGGGCAGCATCCGCGTCGCCCACCGCGACGGCAGAGCGCAGGCTGCGCAGCGCGCCCGCCATCTCCAGTTCGGACAGGCAGGCCTCGCGCGCACGCAGGATCTTGGGATGTGGGGTGGTCAGCAGCCCCTCACCGATCAGCAGTTCCTCGTGCAGCTTCTCGCCGGGGCGCAGGCCGGTCACGAGGATTTCGATATCGCCGGTCGGATTACCCGCATCGCGCACGGTATATCCCGCCGCTTCGATCATCTGCTGGGCAAGGTCACGGATCTTCACCGGCTTGTCCATGTCCAGCACGAACACCTCGCCGCCGCATTCGTCTTCGCCCGCGAAGGAGCCGGCCAGCATCACCAGACGCGCCGCTTCGGCGATGGTCATGAAATAGCGGGTGACATCTTCATGCGTCAGGGTCAGCGGGCCACCGCGCGCGATCTGTTCTTTGAACAGCGGGATGACCGAGCCCGACGACCCCAGCACATTGCCGAAGCGCACCATAGAAAAAAGCGTCCCGCGCGAGCGTTTGGCGATGTCCTGGATCACCAATTCCGCCAGCCGTTTCGACGCACCCATGATGTTCGTCGGGCGCACCGCCTTGTCGGTCGAGATCAGGATGAACCGCGCCACCCCCGCCTCGTTCGCGGCATCGGCCAGTGTGCGCGTGCCCAGCACGTTGTTGGCAAGGCCCGCGATTGGGTTCGCTTCGACCAGCGGAACATGCTTGTAAGCGGCGGCGTGAAAGACCACCTCGATGTCGTGATCGGCCATCACCATCCGTGCCAGTCGCGCATCGGTGACCGAGCCCAGCACCGGAACGATCTCCACCGAATGGCCCGGAAGCTCGCGCAGTTCACGGTCGATGTTGTAAAGCGCGATCTCGGACACTTCGAACAGCACGATGCGGCGGGGGCGCGCGGCCAGAAGCTGGCGGCACAGTTCCGACCCGACCGAGCCGCCCGCGCCCGAGACCAGAACCGAACGCCCGACATAGGCCTCGGCCCCCTGCGGCAGCACCGCCTCGACCTGCTTGCGGTTCAGGAACCGGCCCGGAACCACGGGGGCCAGCGCGTCGATCAGCTTCTCCTCGCCCACAAGTTGGGCAAAGGAGGGGACGTGCATGACCTTCATTCCGGCTTCCTGAAGCCCGCGCGCGATCTGCGCTTGACGCGGCGGCGAGGCCGACGGCATCGCCAGCAGCACGCGCCCGACGTCACGGTCGCGCACCAGCCGCGGGATCTGGTCCGGCGGCAGCACCCGCAGCCCGGAAATGGTCGTGCCGTGCAGCGATGGCTTGTCGTCGATGAAGGCGACCGGAACGATGGTATCATGCGAACGAAGCGCCGCCGCGAGCTGCACCCCTGTATTGCCCGCACCATAGATCAGCACCCGGTGGCGCGGCTTGCCCCATCGCAGCACCCACAAAAGCGTGTGCAGAAGGCCCATGCGCAGACCAACCGACAGCAGGAAGAACAGCATCCCGAACAGGATTATCCCGGCGCCGGGAAAGGGCAGATCGAACCCGTGCACCGCCACGCCAAGCCCCACGGCCATCAGCACCGCCATCAGCCCGACCTTCACGATCGCGACGGATTCGAATGCCTTGAGCTGCACGCGATAAATGCCGGTGGCGAAGGACAGCGCGCCTGCCATGACCATGACGACCGGCAGCAGCGGCAGGATCAGCCGCACCAGCGATGTGGGCAGGAAACTGTTATGGACCAGCGCGCAGGTCAGGATCAGCGCAAGCGGGGCGATGAAAAGGTCGACGCCCAGAATGAGCGCCTGTTTCTGCGACCGCGTCAGCGGATCCACGATGGAGAACAGGCCCGACCGAAGCGACATGACCACGCTCACTCGTCACCTTTGATGCAGGACTCGGGCATTGCCGCCTTCCACAAGCGATTTCCGCAAATTGTTTTTGGTCTTAAACGGGCTTTATCTTCGTAACGCAGCCGGACACACCCCTCAATGACGGGGGGCCGGCCTGCGCGGGTTTCCGCTTTGCATTCTGCGCCGCAGAGAGGAGAATAGGACCCGGGAAAGCGTCTGCCAGAGGATCGAGAGGTCCAGACAGAAATTTTGCCGGTGCTGATAGATCAGGTCCAGACGCGCCTTCCGCGGGATGCAGCGGCGGCAATAGACGGCGTCCGTCTCCTCGGGGGTGGTGCAGCGGGACAGCACCCGTTCCTCGAACCCGTGGATATGGAGCGAGGCGAGGCCGGTGATGCCCGGGCGGTTCCGCAGCACCCGCGCATAAAGATCCGGGAAGCGTTCGACATAGAGACGCAGCGGCGGGCGGGGGCCGACGAAGCTCATGTCGCCGCGCAGCACGTTCCAAAGCTGCGGAATCTCGTCCAGCCGCGCCTTGCGCAGAATGCGCCCCACCTTGCCGATCCGCGCCGATTTGTCGCCGCCCGAGACGCCGGAATCGCCGCTGGCAGCGCGCATCGTGCGCAGCTTCCACAGTGCGAAAGGCTGGCCGGGTGCCTTCATCCGTTCGGCCACATAGAAGATCGGCCGCCCCTCGACCGCGAGAAGTATCGCGACCAGCAGCAGAAAGGGGATCGCCAACAGGATCGCGAGCACCAACGCCAGCGCGATGTCGAAGGCGCGTTTCAACGGGGGCAAACCTGCCTCCATTCCGCGACCATACGCGCGGGATCGGCAGGGGGCAGCGGGCAGATCGCGGCCAAACGGTCGGTCGAAACCCCGACGCGGGCGATGGCCCCCGGACGGTCCGGGCCGAATCGCCACGCAATGCCCGCAGCGTCCAGCAGCGCCGACATCGCGATGGGCGGGGGCTCGGCGATGTTCAGGATACGCGGCAGGCTTTCGGCCGCCATCACCGCCCGCAGCACCCGCCCCAACGTCACCGGCCCGATATAGGACCGAACCGGGTCCACAGGGTCCAGCACCACCTCGGCCCCCGCGCGGCCCAGAAGCGCATCCGCCCCGGCCACGTTGCCCAGCCGCAGGATCGTCGCCGCGCCGGGTAGCGCCTCCATCCGCAGTTTCGCCTGCCCATAGGCGTTCAAGGGCGCGGGCGCGTCGGTTTCCGAAAAATCCCCCGCGCCATAGACTGCGACCGAGGACATGAGGAACACCCGCGCCCCCCGGCGCGCGCCTTCTTCCATGGCGGCGGCGGCGGTGGTGACGTTATCCTCCAGCGGGCCGTTCGGATCGGTGACGCCGGCAAGGTTCAGGATCACCCCGCCCCGCCCCCCCGGCCAGGCCCCCCCGCGCGAGAGCCAGAGCGCATCCGGCCAGAGCGGGCGCAGCATCCGGGCCAGCTTGCCCGACGCCCCCGTGACGATCAGATCACTCGGCATTCTCGAACCGGGTGCGCATTTCCCGCAGCACGGGCAGCACCGCACGCACCTTTTCCGCGCCCAGTGCCGAAACGACATCACCGATCAGCGGCACGATGGCGCTGACCGCCGCATCCCGCGCCTGACGCCCCGCCGGAGAGATCGCAACGAACTTGCGCCGCGCGTCGTCCCAATCGGGGCGGATATGGATGTGGCCCGCCCATTCCAGCTTGGCCAGCGTGTTGGTCATCGCCCCGCGCGTGACGTGGAAGGATTTGGCAAGCTGCGCCGGTGTGCGTTCGCCCTCGGCCCGCGCCAGATGGTTCAGCACGCCGAAATGCGAAAGCTCCATCCCCTTGGGCAGCACCCTGGAGATGCGGTTGCGGGCAAGCTGGTCGGCCATGAACAGCTCTCCGAACAGGGCGATGGCAAGATCGCTCATACGAAGGGCCGGTCGTGGGTCAGCGAGGGGATGCGGGCGCGCGCCTTGTCCACCTCGGCCAGATCGATCTCGGCAAAGGTGACGCCAGGCTGATCGCCGCCGTCGGCCAGCACCTCGCCCCAAGGGGCGATGCACAGGCTTTGGCCATGGGTGCGGCGACCGTTGCCATGGGTTTCCGCGTGGAACCCCGTCTGGGCGGGGGCAAGGATGAAGCACCCCGTCTCGATCGCGCGGGCGCGCAGCAGGATTTCCCAATGCGCCATGCCCGTCAGGTGATTGAACGCGGCGGGCACGGTGATGATCTGCGCGCCTTCCTGCGCCAGATGGCGATAAAGTGCGGGAAAGCGGACGTCATAGCAGACCGTCATCCCGATCCGGCCAAGGGGAGTATCGGCCAGAACCGCCGCCTTGCCGGGGCGGTAGCCCGAGGATTCGCGATACACCTCGGTTTCCGACACGTTCACGTCGAACATGTGGATCTTGTCGTATTGCGCGGCGATGGCCCCGTCCGGTGCGATCAGGAAGCTGCGATTGGCGAAACGGCCATCCTCGTCATGCGTTTTCAGGCCCAGCGATCCGATCAGCAGCCATTTGCCCAGACGCGCCGCCTCGCCTTGCAGGGCGGCAAGGGTCGGGTCATCCTCTTGATGGCGGAAGACCTCGCGCTGATGAGCGCGGCTGGAGGATAGGGCGTTGGTGCATTCCGGCGTCAGGATCAGATCGGCCCCGCCCTCCGCCGCCTCGCGGATGCGGGCGATGGTCTTCGGCAGGTTGGCCGAAGGGTCGTCCGTGACGGTCAGCTGCACCAGCCCCGCGCGCATCAGCCTGCCAGCATCGGGTCGAGCCCGCCTTTGGCATCCAGCGCGTGCAGATCGTCCGATCCGCCGATGTGATGCCCGTCGATGAAGATCTGCGGCACGGTACGGCGCCCGTTCGCGCGTTCGGTCATCGCCGTGCGAAGCGCGGGATCGCGGCTGACGTCGATTTCGGTGAAGGCCGTGCCCTTGGATGCCAGCAGCCGCTTTGCCGCGTGGCAGAAGGGGCAGGTCGGTGTGGTATAGATCTCGACGGTCGCCATGCGAATTCTCCTGTGCCCATCAATCTATAGGCATCTAGGCATTCTTCGCAACGCGCGCCAGCACCAGCACCGCGACATCTGCGGCTCCGGCGTCGAAACACGCCTCCGCCGCCGCGCCCAGCGTCGCGCCCGATGTCATCACATCGTCGATCAGCAGCACAGGGCGGCCCGTGATCCGGGCCGGGCGGCGGACGGTCAGCGCGCCGGCCATATTGTCGAACCGCCCCTCGCGCCCCCGCCCCTCTTGGCTCCGGGTGTTGCGGGTGCGGTGCAGAAGGTCGGGCACATGCTCCAGCCCCGCCGCTTTGGCGACTGCGCGGCCCAACAGCGCGGATTGGTTGTAACGGCGCTTTATCAGCCGCGTCCAATGCAGCGGCACCGGGGCCACAATCATCCCCGGCTGCAGCAAGGGGGCCGCCGCCCGATGCAGCCATTTTCCCGCCGGGATCGCGAGGTCCAGCCGGTCGCCATGTTTCAGCGCCAGCACCAGCCGCCGCCCGTTGCCGTCATACATCATCGCCGCCCGCCCGCGCGACCACGGCGGCAGCAGAATCAGGCAATCGTCGCAGATGCCGCCATCGTCTTCGCCCGGCACCGGGGTTCCGCAACGATCGCACACTGCCCCGGTGATGAAGGGCGTGTCGCGCCAGCATGGGCCGCACAGGCCGAAATCCGAGGTCACGGCCGCGTCGCAACTGATGCAGCGCGGGCGGTAGATCATGCGCAGCACGCCTTGCAATCCCATCCGTCGCTCCTCATCTTGCAGGCCATGACGCCGATCACAGACCGCCCTGCCCTGCTTGCCCATCGCGCCCGCGCCACGCGCGATGCGATGTTCCTGCACGAGGAGGTCATGGCCGAGGTTCAGGAAAGACTGAGTGAGGTTAACAGAACCTTTACGGACCCGGTGGTCGTGACGCCTTTCCCCGAATTATGGCCTTTTCCGGCCATTCCCGACGACGATGTGCTGGCATTGGCGCCGGGCGCGCATGATCTGGTGATCCACGCACTGTGCCTTCACTGGGCAAACGATCCGGTGGGGCAGATCGTTCAGTGCCGCCGCGCGCTGCGCCCGGACGGGCTGTTCATCTGCGCGGCCTTTGGTGGCCAGACCCTTTCGGAACTGCGCGCCGTGCTGGCCGAGGCCGAGGCAAAGGTCACTGGTGGTTTGTCCCCCCGCGTGCTGCCGATGGCAGAGATCCGGGACATGGGCGCGCTTCTGGGCCGCGCGGGGCTGGCGCTGCCGGTGGCCGACAGTTTCAAGCGCAAAGTGCGCTACCGCGACGCCCTTCATCTGATGCATGACCTGCGCGCCATGGGCGAGGCGAACGCGCTGGAGGGGCGCCTGCGCCGTCCAACCCGCCGCGCGGTGCTGCTGGAGGCCGCCCGCCGCTATCAGACGCTCGCCGATGACGAGGGGCGCATCCCGGCCACGTTCGAGACGATCTGGCTGACCGGCTGGGCCCCCGACGAAAGCCAGCAGAAACCGCTGCGCCCCGGATCGGCGCAACAGCGGCTGGCCGACGCATTGAAGCTGCCCGAGTGACGGCGTATGTCCTTGGCCAAGCCAAGGAGCGCAGCATGAGCCACATCCCCGCAGGTCACCCTCCCGTGAAACCGCCGAAGGTCGGCGTGCTGGTCGCGAACCTGGGGACGCCCGATGGCTACGATTACTGGTCGATGCGGCGATACCTGTCCGAGTTCCTGTCGGACAAACGGGTGATCGATTATCCGTCGTGGAAATGGCAGCCGCTTTTGCAGCTTATCATCCTGTCGAAGCGGCCCTTCACCTCGGGTGCGAACTACAAGCTGATCTGGAACCACGACAAGGGCGAAAGCCCGCTGATGACGATCACCAAGGACCAGACGGCGGCGCTGCAAGCCGCCCTGCCCGAAGTGATGGTCGATTTCGCCATGCGCTACGGCAACCCTTCGACCAGGTCCAAGGTCCGGGCGATGGTCGAGGCGGGGTGCGAGAAGATCCTGTTCGTGCCGCTCTACCCACAATATGCGGGCGCGACCTCGGCCACCGCGAACGATGCGTTCTTTGCCGCGCTGATGAAGGAAGTCCGTCAGCCCGCCGCCCGCGTGATGCCGGAATATTTCGAGCATCCCCTCTATCTGAAATCACTGGCCGCCTCCGTGTCCGAAGCCTATGCCGCGCTGGCCGACAAGCCCGAGGTGCTGGTCGCGTCCTATCACGGGATGCCGAAGCGCTATCTGATGCAGGGCGACCCCTATCACTGCCAGTGCCAGAAGACGACGCGCCTCCTGCGCGAGACGCTGGGCTGGGGCGAAGGCGCGATCCACACCACCTTCCAGTCGGTCTTCGGCCCCGAGGAATGGCTGAAACCCTATACCGTCGAACATGTGGCCGAGCTGGCGAAACAGGGCAAACGCCACATCGCCGTCATGGCCCCTGCTTTTTCCGCCGACTGCATCGAGACGCTGGAGGAGATCAACGGCGAGATTCGCGAGGCCTTCCTGCATGCGGGCGGCGAGAAGTTCACCTACATCCCCTGCCTGAACGACCGGCCCGACCACATCGCGGCATTGGCGCAGGCGATCCGCGAAAATCTGACCGGCTGGATATGAAAAAGGCGGTGGGGAAACCCACCGCCTTTTCCGAAGTCGATCTTCCTGAAATCAGGAAGCAGCAGCAGCAGCCACAACCAGCAGCAGCAGCAGCGGAACGACAACGCCGCCAGCCGACGAGCTGGTGTCCTCTTCGACGACAGCCGGAGCCATGACGGGCTGTTCGATGACCGGCTCAGCCATGCCACCGGCGAATGCCGACGTTGCTGCGACCGAGAGAGCGGCTGCGAGAGCGAATTTTTTCATTTTGACCTCCAGTTATTGCGCACCAACGATTTTCAGAGGCGGTGATGCGCACCCAAGACTGTACCTCGTAGGGATGACTAAGCATCTCCGGTAACCAAATGCAATCTGGCGCAAATGGTTCCCGGGATGCCCGTTATCCACAGGGTTAAATTAGCAACACCTGCGTTCCGACCTTGGACAGGTTGTAAAGGTCGATGATGTGTTCGTTATACAGCCCGACACAACCATTGGATGAAGCACGCCCGATCTTGCGGGTGTCGTGCGTTCCGTGAATACGGTAATAGGTCCAGGAAAGATACAGTGCGCGCACGCCCAAGGGGTTGTCCGGCGCGCCGCCCTGGACGACTTCGGGCCATTCGGGATTGCGCTCGCGCATGGCCGGGGTCGGGCGCCACGAGGGATTCTCGCGCTTTTCCACGACCGTGGTGCGGCCACGGCGGGTCAGATCCTCGGACAGCGGAATCGAAGTGGGATAGAGGCGATAGATCGACTGATCCTCGGACCAGTAATGCAGCGCGCGCGAGGTCAGATCGACAAGGATCGCACCGTTGCGGGTATTGTCGAAGTAATCCTGCCAGTCCAGCATGCGGAAGCTGGAAATGTTGCTGCGAACCGTTGCCGGGGGCTCCATCTGCGTGGTGCCGTCCTGCGCGAAGGCGGGCAGCGCCATGGCGCCCATGCCAGCGGCAGCCGCCCCCAGAAGCGCGCGGCGGTTAAGCTTCACGTCGCTCATCTACGAATCTCTCCTTGAAAAAGCGTCCGGCAAGGGGCCGGTATCGTCCGGCGGGGATCATACCGCCTGCGACAGTGGGTCGCAAATCACTATCGCCGAAGAACGTAGACGGTCACGCAGAGTTGCGTTTGAAACACGCCCTGCGATTGGCTATGACAACCCCCGCAACCTTTTCTTTCGGGACCGAGATGAAGAAGCTTTCCGTTCTGGCCCTTTGCGGCGCCATCGCTCTTTCCGCCTGCGGCACCGGCCAGTCCGTGCAATCCGGCCCCGGCATGTATCGCATCTCGTCGGCGGACGAGGCTGCGGTGACTTATCGCGTGCTCGATTCGGTCAATACGCTGCGTCAGGCGCGGGGCCTTGCACCGCTGGCGCTGAACGCCGAACTGACCGCAGCCGCCGCGACCCATTCGCGCGACATGTCGGTGCAGAACCGCCCGTGGCACTTCGGATCGGACGGATCGTCGCCGCTGGTCCGGGCGCAGCGCGCAGGCTATCGCGGCAAGCTCTTGGGCGAAAACATCTCGGAAACCTACCAGACCGAGCTTGAAACCGTGGCAAGCTGGATGGCCAAACCCGACACCCGCGACGTGGCCCTGAACCCCGCTGCGACCGATCTGGGCTTCTCGTGGTATCAGGAATCCAGCGGCAAGATCTGGTGGACCATGGTCACCGGCGCGGGTGGCGGGTCGATGATGATGGCCTCGGGCCTGTAAAGCAAAAGGCCCCGCGAGGGGCCTTTTTCATTTCATGATGTGGATGACGGTCCCGACCCGGATCATGGAGTAGATCTCCTCGATCTCGTCATCCGTGACCGCGATGCAGCCCGCCGTCCAGTCGCGCTGCCGTTTCGGGCCGCGCGAATCGCCGTGGATGAAGATGTCGCCGCCCGGCAGCTTGCCGTTGGCCAGCGCGTTGATCCGGTCGTTCGCGTTGGGATAGGACACGCCGACCGACAGATGATAGGCGCTGTTCGGGTTCTGGCGATCCAGCCAATAGGCGCCCTCGGGCGTCTTGCCGTCGCCTTCGAACTGCTTGTGCCCGACCGGCTGGAAGCCCAGCGCGATGTCATAGGTTTTCAGCACGCGGTTGCCGTTCAGAAGATACATCTTCCGTTCCGCCTTGTGCACCTGCACCGAGGTCACGGGTGGCCCGTCATAGTCGCGAAATTTGCTCGGCCCGCCGCCGATGCCGCTGTCGCCCCCGCAGGCGGCCAGAAACAAGGCCACCGCAAGGGCTGAAAGGATTTTCACTGCCCGCATTTTGTTATCCGCTCGATGCGCTTTTTTCTGCGGATATATCCGAATCCCGCGATCGCCTAGCAGGAATTTTTCACGACACGGTGAAGCGGGCCGCAAGCTCGACATGCGGGCTCCAGCGGAACTGGTCCACGACCTCCACCCGGTCCAGCGCATAACCCGCCGCGATCAACGTCTTGGCGTCGCGCGCGAATGTCACGGGATTGCAGCTGACCATCGCGATGCGGGGCACGCGGCTGCGCGCAAGGGTCGCAACCTGCGCCTCGGCCCCGGCACGGGGCGGGTCGATCACGACGGCGTCGAAGCCCTTGAACTCGTCCGGCTCCAGCGGGCGGCGGAACAGATCGCGCGTTTCGGTCGTCACGCGTTTCAGCCCGGCATTGCGCCAGCCGCGATCCAGCGCGGCCGTCATCGCGGCGTCGCCTTCGACGGCATGAACCTCGGCATTCTCGGCCAGCGGCAGGCTGAAGGTGCCCGACCCCGCGAACAGATCGACGATGCGCTTCGCCCCCGCCGTCCAGCCTCGCACGAAGCCCAAAAGCGCCGCCTCGCCCGCCGCGGTCGCCTGAAGGAAGGCACCGGGGGGCGGGGCGACCAGCGCCGCGCCGAAGCGCTGCATCGGGTTCGCACGCAGGGCGATGGTCTCGCCCTCCCATGTCAGGCGGGCGATGCCCTGCGCCTCGGCCACGCGGGCCAGTTCAAGCGTCAACGCGGTATCCAGCGGCTTTCCGCCCGTGACCGACACGTCCGGCCCGGCAAGGCTTTGCGTCACCGTGAGCGCCAGTTCCCCCGACCGCGAGCCGCCGGTCTTCACCAGCGCCTCCAGCGCCGGGAAGCTGGCCATCAGGTCGGGCGTCAGCAGGATGCAGTTCGGCACCGCGACCAATGTATCCGAAGCCCGCGCGTGAAAGCCCAACAGCGCCCCGCCCTTGGTGCGCCGCCCATGCAGCGTCGCGCGGCGGCGCGAGCGGGCCGGCGATGTCACCGTTTCGCCCACCGGCGCGTCCAGCCCCTGACCGGCCAGCGCACCCAGAACGACCGCCCGCTTCCATTCCGCCACGAAACGGTCGGACGCATGTTGCAGCGAACAGCCGCCGCAGGTGCGGTAATGCGGGCAAGGCGCCTTCACCCGGTCGGGCGAGGGCGTGACGATGGCGTGGGTGTCCGCCTCGACCACCTCGCCCGGAAGCATCCGGGGGATGTAGACCGGGCCGTCCGGCCCCATCGCCACCGCATCGCCGCGATGGCCAAGGCGATCGATCGTCAGTTTCACTCCGCAGCCTCTTCCAATCCAAGAAAGCCGCCCGATTGCCTGTTCCAGTACCGCGCGTAAAGCCCGTTCTGCGCCAGAAGCGCCTCATGTGTGCCTTCTTCGACGATGCGGCCCGCCTCCAGCACCACGATCCGGTCCATTTCGGCGATGGTGGACAGGCGGTGCGCGATGGCCAGCACGGTCTTGCCTTCCATCACCTTTTCAAGGCTGGCCTGAATGGAGGCCTCCACCTCGCTGTCCAGGGCCGATGTCGCCTCGTCCAACACCAGGATCGGCGCATCCTTGACGAAGGCACGGGCCAGCGCGATCCGCTGGCGCTGCCCGCCCGACAGTTTTACGCCGCGTTCGCCAAGGTATGCGTCATAGCCCGACCGGCCCTGATGATCGACCATATGCTCGATGAAGGTGTCCGCCTCGGCAGCACGGGCGGCTTCGGCAAGTTCCGCATCCGTGGCGTCGGGCCGCCCATAAAGGATGTTGTCGCGGGCCGAGCGGTTGAACATCGCGGTTTCCTGCGTGACCATCCCGATCTGGCGCCGCAGGGATTCCTGCGTGATCCGGCGCACGTCCTGGCCGTCTATCGCGACCGCCCCCTTTTCCACGTCGTAAAGCCGCAGCAGCAGCGCGACCAGCGTGGATTTCCCCGCCCCCGACGCCCCGACGATGCCCAGCTTTTCCCCCGGCGCGATGGTCAGATCGATGTCATGCACCCCGCCGTGACGCCCGCCATAGGTGAAGGTCACGCCCTTGAACGCCACCTCGCCCTGCACGGCGGGCAGCGCCTGCGCACCTGCCGCATCGGGCAGCTTGTGTGGCTTTGCCAGCGTCTGCATCGCGTCCTCGACCTCGCCCACCGAGGTGTAGATCGACATCAGCGTGAAGCTGACCCAGCCCGACATCTGCGCCAGCCGCATCGAAATCGCGCCCGAGGCCGCGATGGCCCCCGCCGTCGCCTGCCCGTTCTGCCACAGCAGCAGCGTGCCGCCGATCAGCACGACCGGCAACACCCCCGACAGAAGCATCAGCGCGCTGCGGAACGCGGTGGAGATCACGCCGAAGTCGAGGCTGCGCTGGCGGAACACCTCCATCGATTCCAGCGCCACGCGGTCTTCGAACGCGTCATGGGCGAACAGCTTGACGGTCTTGATGTTGGTGATCGTATCCACGACCTGCCCCGACACCATCGCCCGCGCCGCCGCGCGCGCCGCCGAGTTGGTGCGCACCCGCGGCATGAAGAAGCGGATCAGCAGGATATAGGCCACGAGCCAGACGCCCAGCGCCACCGCCAGCCATCCATCGACCGAAATCAAAAAGATCGCCGATCCGATGACCGAGGCCAGCGCGAAGGCGACGGTGTTGATCGTTTCCGACGCCACATCCGTCACCGCGCGCGCAGCCTGCATCTGCTTCTGGCTGATCCGCCCTGCAAAATCGTTGTCGAAGAAGGTGACGTCCTGCCCCATCGTCCAGCGGTGCAAGCGGCTCAGAACCAGCGGGAACAGGTTCGGCTGCACCATGATCGCATTGGTGGCCGAGCTTGCCCCGAAAGCGATGGGGCGGAGCAGCACGAAGAAGGCGAACAGGCCCAGCAGCAGATGCCAGCCGTTCGAGAGGAACCCTTCGGCCCCGACCTCCAGCGCGCCGTCGATCACCCAGCCGAGAATGGAGGCAGAGACCACCTCCAGCGCGCCGGTCGCTGCCGCGACGACCGAGGCGATCAGCAGCGCGGGCCAAGATCCTTTCAGGCACCACAGAAAAAACCTGCCCAGTGTCGTCGGGGGCGCGCTTCTGGCCGGACGGAAGGCATCGATCACCCCGCCAAGGTTTCGCAGGTTCATTCCGCCGCCCCCGTATCCACATAATCCGTGTCGATGAAACCGCCCGACTGCCGCGCCCAGAACCGGGCATAGAGCCCGCCTTTCGCCAGCAATTCGTCATGCGTGCCAAGTTCGGCGATCCGGCCCGCGTCCAGCACCAGAATGCGGTCCATCCGCGCGATGGTGGACAGCCGGTGCGCGATGGCGATGACCGTCTTGCCCTCCATCACGCCATAAAGCGTCTCGAGGATCGCGGCCTCCACCTCGCTGTCCAGCGCCGAGGTCGCTTCGTCCAGCACAAGGATCGGGGCGTCCTTCAGGATGACGCGGGCAAGGCCGATGCGCTGGCGCTGCCCGCCCGACAGTTTCACCCCCCGCTCGCCCACCTGCGCGTCGTATCCGGTGCGGCCTTCCTTGTCCTGCAGCGTCTGGATGAAGTCATGCGCCTCGGCGCGTTTCGCAGCCAGCACGACCTGTTCGTCCGTCGCATCGGGACGGCCATAGGTGATGTTCTCGCGCACCGACCGATGCAGAAGGCTGCTGTCCTGCTGGACCATGCCGATGTGGCGGCGCAGGCTGTCCTGCGTGACATGGGCGATGTCCTGCCCGTCGATGTCGATCCGCCCGCCCTCGATGTCATAGAAACGCAGCAGCAGCTTCACCAGCGTCGATTTCCCCGCGCCCGACCGACCCACGACGCCGATCTTCTCGCCAGGCCGGATGGTCAGCGTCACGTCCTGCAAACCGCCGCGGTCGCGCCCGTAATGGTGGGTCACGCCCTTCAGGTCGATCCGGCCTTGGGTCAACGCCAGCGGGCGCGCACCGTCCGCATCGACCAGAGCGATGGGCTGGGCAATCGTCTCCATCCCTTCCTTGATGATCCCGAAGGATTGGAACAGCTGCGTCGTCGCCCACATGATCCAGTAGGTCAGGTTGTTCAGCCGCATCACCAGCGCCGAAGCCGCCGCCACCACGCCGACGCTTGCCTGCCCTTGATACCACAGCAGCACCGCCCAGCCGATCACCCCCACGATCATCGCGCCGTTCAGCATAGTGAGCGAGATGTCCATGCGCGTGATGATCCGCATCTCCTTCAGAAAGGCCGTGCGGGCCTCCTCGATCGACTTGCGGGCATAGTCCAGCTCTCGCCCGTCATGGGCGAACAGCTTCACCGAATGGATGTTGGTATAGGCATCGACCACCCGCCCGTTCACCGCCGACCGCGCATCCGAGCTTTTCTGCGCCGCCGGGGCTGCGTGCCGGATCGTCCAGCGCACCAGCCAGCCATACAGAAGCGCCCAGACCAGCAGCGGGATCGCAAGGCGCGGATCGGCATGGCCCAGCATCACCAAGGATCCGACCAGCGTGGTCGCGGCAAAGGCCACGGCGTCGAAGATGTTGAAGATCGCATCCCCCGCCGCTGTCGGCGTCTGCATGATGCGGTTCGCCAGACGGCCCGCGAAATCGCCCTCGAACCAGCCGACGGGCTGGCGCAGCACGTGGCTGTGCGCGCGCCAGCGGATCAGCGTGCCGAAGTTCGGCAGGATCGCATTGTGCAGCAGCGCCGTGTTCGTTCCGGCAAAGACCGGGCGCAGGAACAGCACGAAGAAGGCAACGCCCAGAAGCTCCCACCCGTGATCGGCCCAAACCTGCTGCGGCCCGCCGGATGCCAGCAGGTCCACCACCCGCCCGACATACCAGATCAGCGCAAGGTCGATCACCGCAATGATGACGGCCATCATCGCCGTCACCACGAAGACCTTGCGGAAGGGTTTCATGTATTCCCGCAGGAACGGCCATAGCCGGTTCGGTGGGGTATCGGTCTGGGCATAGGGCTCGAAAGGGTCAACGAGCCGTTCGAAAAATCGGAACACGGGAAAGCCTCGTCGTTGCCCCGTGCATATAAACGCGAAAGGGCCGAAGGAAAACCGTCAGCGCAGAAGATCCTCGCGCGTCAGCGAAAAACCCGACGCGATCCAGCGGGCCTCGATCTCTTTCAGCCTCGCGCCCAGTGCGGCACCGGAAAGGGCGGGCATCAGGTCGGCGGCGGTCACCGGAAATTTCGCCGCGGCGGCGGCCTCGATGCCCGCGGTTTCCGGCAGCGCCTCCATCAGCGCGGCGCGCACGAGGGCCGCATCACGGGCGATGTCTGCGCCGTGCCGCCATGCGATCTCGGGGATGTTGCCTTCCAGCGCGGCGCGGCGGATCAGCGTCAGGCGCGCAGCCTCGGCCCGCGACAGGCGCAGGTCGGCCTCGCCCCCCAGCGCGGCAAGGCGGCGGATCGGATCGGGCGGCAGGGTTTCCAGATGCACCAGCACCGGCAGCGCCTTTGGGTCAGACCCCGGCAGCACATGGCGCAGCACACCCGCATGGGCCATCGCCGCGACCGAACGCGCGGGATCGCGCGCGGCCAGCAGCTTCTTCATCTCGGCCCCCACGCGTTCTCGCGAGAGGTTGTCGATCCCGTCCGCATTCGCGGCGCAGGCGGCAAGCCCGTCCGCGTCCAGATCGCGGCCATAGATGGCGTGAAACCGAAAGAATCGCAGGATGCGCAGGTAATCCTCGCGGATGCGCGCCTCGGGGTCGCCGACGAAACGGACATGATGCGCCCGCAGGTCCGCCAGCCCGCCCAGCGGGTCGATCACCGTGCCGGACGCATCGGCATAAAGCGCGTTCATGGTGAAATCGCGCCGCGCCGCATCTTCGGCCACGTCGGTGGAAAAGGCGACCGTGGCGCGGCGGCCATCGGTTTCGACGTCGCGGCGGAAGGTCGTGACCTCGTGCGGAACGCCATTCGCGATCACGGTGACGGTCCCATGTTCGATCCCGGTGGGGATGGTACGGAAGCCCGCCGCCTCGGCCAGATCGCAGACCTGTTCGGGCAGAGCGTCGGTCGCGATGTCGATGTCCGACACCGGAACGCCCAGCAGCGCGTTCCGGACGCAGCCGCCGACGAACAGCGCCCGGTGCGGGGCGAGCGCGTCGCAAACGGGGCGCGCGGTATCCAGCCAGTCGCCCGAAACCTTCATCTCATCGTCTCGGCCAGGCCGCGCAGGATGCGGGCGGTCGCGCCCCAGATGTAATACGGCCCCCACGGCACCGAATAATACCGCCGCGTCGCCCCCTGCCACGCACGCGACTGGATGGAATAGCGGGCCGGGTCCAGCAGATGCGTCATCGGCACGGCGAAGGCTTCCTCCACCTCCGCGGCTTGCGGTTCGGGCGCGAAGGGGGACACGAGGCCGATCACCGGTGTCACGCTGAACCCGGTCACGGTTTCATGCGGCGGCAGGGTTCCCAGCACCTCGACGCAGGTGGGCGGCAGGCCGATCTCCTCCTGCGCCTCGCGCAGCGCGGCCTCAATGGGGGTTTCGCCTGCGTCCAGCTTGCCGCCGGGAAAGGCGATCTGGCCCGGATGGTGCTTCAGCCCCGATGCGCGTTTCGTCAGCCAGATGCGCCCTTCGTCCACCGCGACCAGAACAGCCGCATCGCGCAGCTTGCGGCCCGGCGGCGCCTTGACCGCCGGGTTCAGATCGAAATCCGACGACGCGGCCGCGGGCCGCGCCAATGCTTCGATCAGCCGGTCACGCACGTGCGTCCGAGCCCAGCGTCGCCGGGTCGAATTCGTAATGCGCGCCGCAGAACTGGCAGTCGGCAGTGACGATGCCTTCGTCCGTGACCATCTCGGCGATCTCGGACTGCGGATACTGCGCCAGCGAATCGCGCACCTTGTCGGCGGAACAGGAGCAGCCGAAACGCACCGGCTGGGCGTCATATACGCGGGGGGCTTCCTCGTGGAACAGGCGCACCAGAAGATCGGTGGGCGCAAGTTGCGGGCCGATCAGCTCCAGCTCCTCGACCGTGTCGAGAAGGTAATTGGCGCGCAGCCAGTTGTCGCCCTCCTCGCCCGCCAGAATGTCGGCATGGGTCAGAAGCCCACCCTCGCCCGTTGCCTCGCCCACGGACGGCGATGCCTTGGGCATGTGTTGCAGCATCACGCCGCCCGCGCGCCATGTCGCATCGGCGCCCGGCACCCGGCTCTGGCCATAGGACAGTGCAAAGCGGGTCGGCAGCTGTTCGGACTGCGCGAAATATGTTTCGGCACATTTGGACAGCGATCCGCCGGCGATGGGGGTGATGCCCTGATACGGCACCGTGCCTTCGCCCTGGTCGATCAGGATGGCGAAATACCCTTCGCCGATCTGGGCGAAGGCGTCGCCCTCGGTTAGTTCCGCCGCTTCGAACATGGCATAGGCGCGGATGCGGGCGGGGGCGCCGTCATCAGTCGGGCCATAGTAGTCGGTGGCGATCAGCTTTACCGCGCCGTTGCCCCGGATCTGCAGCGACAGCTTCCAGCGCAGCTTGATCGTCTGGCCGATCAGCGCGGTCAGCAGCGCAGCCTCGGCCACCAGTGCCTCGATCTGCGGGGGGTAGTCGTGTTTGGACAGCACCTGCTCCAGCACCCCGTCAAGCCGCGCCACGCGGCCGCGGATGTCCGAACGGTCAAGCTGGAAGGGCAGGACGGTATCGTCCCATGCGATTTGCGTTCCGATGGTCATGGGGTTTCCTTGGGGCATAAGCCTTGGCATACCGCGCCCATATAGGGATGCAAGCCGCAAGGGCCAAGAGCATGATCAGACGTTACGGCGAACCCGTCCGCGCGGGGCAAAGATACAAGCGCCGCCCCGGCGTCTATGCAGCCCTGCTGCGCGGGGGGCAGGTGCTGGTCACGCATCAGGCCGCGCCGACCCCCGAATACCAGCTTCCGGGCGGCGGGATTGATCCGGGCGAACATCCCATCGCCGCCCTGCACCGGGAGGTGATGGAGGAGACCGGCTGGCATATCGCCATCGGCCCGCGTCTTGGCACCTTCCGCCGTTTCGTCTTCATGCCCGAATACGAGATGTGGGCGGAAAAGGTGTGCATCATCCACGTCGCCCGCCCGGTGATGCGCATCGGCCCGCCGACCGAAGCAGGCCACACCGCCGTCTGGATGCCCGCGCCCGAGGCGCTGGACGCCGTCGCGACCGAAGGGGAACGCGCGATGCTGGCCCGCGCGATCAGCCGGTATAGGTGAACAGCATTCCCGAAACGTCGTCCGGAAAGGCCGCCCCGCCGCGGTGATCGCTCAGCCGCCAGACAAGCGCCTCCAGCATCTCCTCGTCGCCCATCTGCGCGGCGCCTTTCAAGAAGGCGGCAAGCGCCGCCTCGCCGAATTCGCCGCCCTGCGGGTCCGGGCATTCCACGACGCCATCCGACAGCAGAAACAACCTGTCGCCGCGACCAAGTTGGAATTCGAGCCGGTTCCATGTCGCGCCTTCGATCAGGCCGATGGGCATTCCGCCCGCGCCGACCTGTTCGACGCTGCCGCAGGCCCGAATGACCATCGGATGCGGATGTCCCGCCTGCACCAGCCAGACGCGGCCCGTGACCATGTCGATCTCGGCATAGCACATGGTGAAATACTGATCGACGCTGATCTCCTGCAACATCAACCGGTTCAGGCGATATGCGACCATCTCGGGCGGCCATGCGCCGCCCTGCCCGCCGTCGCTTCCGGTCAGGGCGATGTTCTGATCGCGCGACGCCCCCGACAAGAGCCCCGCCAGCCGCGCCGTCATCATCGCCGATGCGACCCCATGCCCCGCCACATCGACCGAGAACAGCGCGAGCTTGCGTTCGTTGATGTTGAACCAGCCGACCAGATCTCCGCCCACATGTCCCGACGGGCGCAGCAGCACCGAAGCCGCCCCGCGCGCAAATTTCACATGACGGTCGCGCACCAGCGTCTGTTGCAGCTTCCGCGCCTCGATCAGGTCGCGGTCCAGCGAATCGTAAACCTGCTGCAATTCGCGCAGCGTGCTGGAAATGAGACGGTTCTTGGCCACCAGTTCCGAATGCATCCCCATGATCCGCACCCCGGCCCGCAGCCGCGCGCGCAATTCATCGGGCGACACGGGCTTGATGAGGAAATCGTCCGCCCCGCCGTCCAGCCCGCCCGCGATCTCGCTTTTCTCGGATTTCGAGGTCAGCAGGATGAAGTAGCCGTATCCTTCGCGCGGAAGTGCGCGGAACGCCTCGCAAAACTGGAGACCGGACATTCCCTGCATCACCCAGTCGCTGACCACGATGTCGAAATCGGTGCCGCGGCACATCTCCAGCGCCTCCTCGGCGGTCGATGCTTCGGTCACACGATAGCCCCACCGGACCAGCAGCGCCGAAAGGATCAGCCGCTGGGCGCGGCTTTCCTCCACCACCAGAACATGTGGCAGCGTCGTGGCGGCGGGGCCTTGGCTGGGGACGGTCACCTGCACGAGAATACACCTGTCTTGAACGAGGACAGCACCCGCTTGCACCCGCAGCCGTTAAAAGACGGTGAAACCTAAAAAGCGCGCGACCATCCATCGGGCGTTAATCTTCGCGCTTCAGGATGGCGGGGCAACGGTGGGGGCGGAAATGATCGACTGGGCGCATCTTTACGGTCTGCGGGCAGATATCGGCAGCGACACCTTCGCCAGGGTGATCGAGCTGTTCCTGGCCGAAGCCGATGGAACGCTGGACCAGCTTGCCCGCCCGGGGGCGGAGATCCCGCGGCTTCTTCACATGCTGAAGGGAACCTCGTTGGCGGTCGGTTTCACCCAGCTTGCCGCGGAATGCCGGGATGGCGAAAGGCGCGCGGGGGCCGGGGCCGCGCCGGATCTGGCCGCAATCCTTGCCGCCTATCGCGCGGGGCGCGAACAGCTTCTGGCGGGGCTGCGGCTCGTGAACCTTGCCCCCGCCGAAGGGCTGGGCCGGGCCTCGTGAACGTCTTGCCTTTCCGCGCTGCGGCGGACTAGGCTCGCCCCCGGAATTCAACGGGATCGAGGGACGGCGATGGCACCCAAATTCGGCACGAGCGGCCTGCGCGGACTGGTCACGGAACTGACCCCGGACCTGGTGGCGGCCCATGTCACTGCATTCGCCGCCGCCTGCCCGACGGGCGGGGCGCTTTACGTCGGACGCGACCTTCGCCCGTCTTCGGCGCGGATCGCGGCGGATGTGGCGGCGGCGGGCCGCGCGGCAGGCCTGCGCGTCGTCGATTGCGGCGAGGTGCCGACCCCCGCGCTGGCGCTCGCTTCGATCGAGGCGGGGGCGGCCGCGGTGATGGTCACGGGCAGCCATATCCCGGCGGATCGCAACGGGCTGAAATTCTATGTACCAAGCGGAGAGATATCGAAGGCGGACGAGGCGGCGATCCTTGCCATGCCCGCCCTGCCCGACGGGACCGAGGCGGGCCCCGCGCCCGTCACCGATGACGCTGCCGGGGACCGTTACGTTGCGCGCTATGTCGCGGCCTTCGGAAGCGCGGCGCTGAAAGGCCGCAGGATAGGCGTCTATTCCCATTCCGCCGTCGGGCGCGACCTTCTGATCCGCGCCCTGCGCGAGTTGGGGGCCGATGTCACCGAACTCGGCCGGTCCGAGACGTTCATCCCCGTCGATACCGAAGCGGTTGATCCGGATACCCGCGCCCAGCTTCGCGCATGGGCGGCGGGGCTGGACGCCATTGTCTCCACCGATGGCGACGGCGACCGCCCGCTTGTGACCGATGCTGCGGGCGAGGTCGTGCCGGGCGACGTGCTGGGCCAGATCACCGCCCGGGTGATGGAGGCGCAGACGGTCGTGACGCCGGTGTCGTCGAACAGCGGCGTCGATGCCAAGGGCTTCGCTCGCGTCATCCGTACGCGCATCGGATCGCCCTTCGTCATCGCCGGGATGGAGGGGCAGGACCGTGCCGCCGGATACGAGGCGAATGGCGGCTTCCTTCTGGGGTTCGAGTCCAAGGGGCTGGCCGCGCTGATGACGCGCGACAGCCTGCTGCCGATCATCGCACCGTTGATTGCCGCCGGGGATGCGGGGCTGGCCGCGCTGGTTTCGGCGGAGCCTGCCTGCTTCACCGCCGCCGACCGCCTGACCGAAGTTCCGGTCGAACGCTCGCAAGCGCTGGTCGCGCGGCTGACAGATGATGCGGCGGCGCGGGCCGAACTGCTGGCCGCGCTGGACGGGGCCGAGCGTTCGGTCGATCTGACCGACGGGCTGCGGATCGGCTTGACCGACGGGCGCGTCGTGCATATCCGCCCTTCCGGCAATGCCCCGGAACTGCGGGTCTATGCCGAGGCGAAGACGCCGGACGAGGCTTCCGCCCTTCTGGCGGCCGGGCTTCGGGCGGTGAAGGAACGAGTTTGATTTTTTACAAGGTGTTTTGAATGGTTCAGCATGTTTTGGTGACGGGGGGCGCGGGTTACATCGGCGCCCATGCCTGCAAGGTTCTGCGCGCGGCGGGGTTCGTGCCCGTCGCCTTCGACAATCTTTCGACCGGCTGGAAGGATGCGGTGCGTTTCGGCCCGCTGGTTCAGGGCGATCTGATGAACCGCGCCGATATCGACGCGGCGCTGGCGGAATACAAGCCCGTGGCGGTCATGCATTTCGCCGCCCTGTCGCTGGTCGGCGAATCCATGAAGGATCCGGGCCTGTATTGGCGGGTGAACGTGAACGGCGCGCTGAACCTGCTGGAAGCGACCGTGGCTGCGGGCATCCGCAATTTCGTCTTTTCCTCGACCTGCGCGACCTATGGCGATCAGGACGGCGTCGTGCTGGACGAGGCGACGCCGCAGCGCCCGATCAACGCCTATGGCGCATCGAAACTGGCGATCGAGGAGATGGTGCGCAACTTCGGCGCCGCGCATGATCTGCACCACGTCATCTTCCGCTATTTCAACGTCGCCGGGGCCGACCCCGAGGGCGAAGTGGGCGAACAGCACCGCCCCGAGACGCACCTGATCCCGCTGATGCTGGATGCGGTGGCGGGCAAACGCCCTGCGCTGACGGTGTTCGGCACCGATTACCCCACACGCGACGGCACCTGCATCCGCGACTATGTCCACGTCATGGACCTTGTCGATGCGCATGTGCTGGGTCTGCGCTGGCTGCTGGACGGGGGCGAGGATCGCGTCTTCTGCCTTGGCACCGGATCGGGCTTTTCGGTGCATGAGGTGATCGAGCATTCCCGCGCCGTCACCAATCGCGAGGTTCCCATCGTCATCGGCGATCGCCGTCCCGGCGATGCGGTGCAACTGGTGTCCGGATCGGAAGCGGCGATCCGCGATCTGGGCTGGAACCCCGCCCGTTCGACCCTGCGCGACATGATCGGCGATGCGTGGAACTGGGCCGGCAAGCCGGGCTTTGCCGAGTGACCACGTTTTCGGTGATCGTCCCCTTTCGCAACGCCGAACGGACGATTGCCGAAACCGCAGCCTCGCTGATCGCGCAGGACTGCCCGGAGTGGGAGGCTCTGTTCGTCGATGACGGATCGTCCGACGCCTCGGTTCAGGTGTTGCAGGGGTTTGGTGATCGCCGACTGCGGGTGCTTTCGGACGGCCCCGGTGCGGCGCGGGGCGCGGCGCGCACGCGCAACATCGGCATCCGCGCCTCGGTGGGACGGTATGTCGCCTTTCTGGACGCCGACGATCTTTGGGTGCCCGAAAAGCTGTCACACCAGTTGCGGGCATTCCGGCAACATGAGGAACGGATCGTCTTCTCCTCCTATCGCCGGTTCGGCAACGCGCAGGGCATCGTGATCGCAAAGCCTCGCGTGGAATGGAGGGATGCGCTGGCGGGCAACCCCATCGGCTGCCTGACCGGCGCTTTCGACACCGATTTCCATGGCCGGGCCGAGATGCCCGAGATTCCGATGCACGAGGACTACGCCTTCTGGCTGTCGTTGCTGCGGCGCGGCCCCGCGCGCGGGTTGCCGGAGGTGCTGGCCCACTACCGCGTCTCACCCGGTTCCGCTTCGGCCAACAAGGCGAAGGGCGTGCTGGCGGTATGGCGGATATTGGGGATGCAGGGACTGCCGCCGCATCGCCGCATCGCCGGGGTTGCGGGGCATGTCGCGGGCGCTTTGCGCAAACGGGTTTAGCGGCGTTCGGGCTTCGCGCCGGACAGCAGCCGGACCATTTCAGCCAACTCCACCGCCCAAAGCTGCATCCGCACCGCGCTGGCCGTGAGCCGCCAGCGTATCGGGTGGGCCGAGCGGAGATAGGCGGCGATCTCGCGCACCGGCGGGGTCAGGCTGCGGATGGTCCACATCACGCGCCGCCGAAGCGGGCCCGAAGCGATCTGCCCGCCCTTGATCCGCCGCGCCTTGGTCACCAGCGCCGCGCGGCTGCCGCGGGCGGGGTGCAGCACCTCGGCCTCGGGCACGAAAGACAGGCTGTGGCCCCGGCCCACGGCGCGGCGGCAGAATTCGGCATCCCCCCCCGACAGACGCGCAGGATCGAAGCCGCCCAGCGCGGCGAAGACATCCTGCGGCACGGCAAGGTTCGCGGTGACGGCATAGTTGCGGGTGATGAAACGGCGCTGCGGGATGCCGCGCACGGTGTCGAAGATCTCCCAGCGGTTCGGCGCGGGGCCGGGAACGATCGTCACCGGTCCCGCCCGAAGTCCTTCGCCGGGCAGCAGCGCGGAAAGCCAGCCCCGCACCGGACGGCAATCGGCATCGGTGAAGACCAACAGCCGCCCCCGCGCATGCCCCGCACCAAGGTTGCGCGCGGCATAAGAGCCGGGTGTAGGGCAATGCAGCACCCGCAGCCGCCCCGCCAACGCTGCCGGAACGACCGGAATCGGCGGCTCCCGCAGATCGTTATCCACCAGCAACACCTCGAAATCCGTCACATCCTGCGCGGCCAGATGGTCCAGCAGCAGCTGAACATGTTCCCAGTCGCGATAGATCGGCACGATGACCGAAATGGCCGGATCAGCCATATCCTGCCGCCTTCAGGTAAAGATCGGCCGCCCGTTCCGCATCGAAGCGCAGCGCGGCGGCGCGGCGGGGGGCAGGATCGCCGGGGTCGCGCAGGGCATCGGCCATCGCAACCGACATCGCCGCCGCATCGCCCACCGGGACCAGCCGGCCCAGCCCCGGCGTCACGATCTCGGACGGGCCGGAGGGGCAGTCGGTCGACACAACGGGGCAGCCGCAGCCCAGCGCCTCGACCAGCGACAAAGGAAACCCCTCCCACCGGGACGACAGCACGAACAGATCGGCATGGGTCAGCCAGGCCAGCGGGTTTTCGACATGGCCGGGCATCAGGATACGGTCCTCCATCCCGACGGTCATCGCCTCCAGCGCGGCGCGATCTTCGCCCTCGCCCAGGATCACCAGCCGCGCATCCGGCAGCGCACGGAAGGCCTGCAGAAGCGTCGGAAAATCCTTTTGCACCGTCAGCCGCCCCATGGCCACGACCACCGGCCCTTGCGCGAACCACTCATGCGGGGCGGGCGCCTCGGCCAGACGGCGGCGGGCGGGGGTCCAGACCGGGTTCTCGATCACCTGAACGCGGCCCACGGGCAGGGCAAAAGCCGCCTCGATATCCCGCCCGACGCCTGCGGAAACGGCGACCAGCGCATCGGCCCGCCCGACCAGCAGCCGCGTCAGGCGGTCCGCCAGAATGTCGGCGCGGCGGGGAACGCCCGCAAGCTGCGATCCGCGATGGGTGTGAAAACTCCAGACCAGTCGCGTCGCGCGGCCCAGCCGCGCCAGCCGATGCGCCGCCATCATCGCCACATTCACATAGTCGCGGGCCGAGATAAGGATGTCGGGCCGGGTGCGCCGCAGGTGCCGCGCGGCGTTCAGGATGCCGCTGCGGGCGCGGCGGCCCAGATGCACCACCGTGACACCGGGCGGGGCGGTGCGGTGCGTCTCCTCCTCCAGCAGCAGAAGGTCGACCTCATGGCCGCGCCGCACGAATTCCTCGGCCAGATTCAGCATGACGATGCCGATGCCGCCGCCGCCGATGGTGCCCGGGCTCAGGCAGATGCGCACGGCATGGCATCCGCGAACAGGATTTCCTCCCACAGGTCGATCACGCGGTCCGGGGCATAGGGCGCCATGCTGGGCGGCCCGCCAGCGGCCAGCGCCTCGCGCAGCGCCTCGTTCTGCATCAGGGCCGACAGCGTTTCGGTGAAGGCGATGCGGCGGGCGGTGTCCGACCCGTCGCCTGCGGGCACCAGCCGCCCGTTCACCCCATCCCGCACCAGACGGTTCAGCCCCGAGCAATCCTCGAACCCCACGACCGGCATCGCCGCCGCCAGCGCCTCGGTCACGGCCAGCGGAAATCCCTCGAACTCCGCCGGGTGGGCAAGGATCGAAGCGGTCAGGTAGTGGTCCGCCACATCGCTGCGATGCCCCATCAGCGTGACGGCCGGGATGCTTTCGGCGCGGATGCGGGCGGCAAGGTCATCCTTCAGCGGCCCGTCGCCCCAGATGCGCAGCTCCCACCCCGGATGCGCGGGGGCGATGGTCTTCCAGCAATCGATCAGCAGCCCGTGGCGTTTCACCGTCGCCAGACGGCCCACCGCCATGACCACCTTCTCGCGCCCCGTCACTGCTGCCGCGCGGGGCGTGACCGCGTTGGGAAGAACGCAGACCGCACGGCGCAGATCATCGGAATACCAGTCGCGGTATTCCGGCAGAAGCACCGCGATCCGGTCGATCCGCGACATCAGTGCCAGACGGCGGCGCTGGTCCAGCCGCGTGTGGTTCCAGCGCTCGGGATTGAGGAAATCCTGTTCCGGCGCATTGTGCATCGAGGCGACGCGCCGCATCGGATGATCGACCCGCGCCTTTGCCAGTGCCGAAATGGCGGGCGGCATGAAGCCGATCACCACATCGGGCCGCGTCGCGCGCAGGTGCCGTTCAAGCCGCCGGGTGAAGCCGCCGTCGCGGGCAATGCCGACGATCCGGTCCAGCACCGGATAATCTGGCAGGAAGGTCAGGCGGCTGCGGATCCATTCGGTGAAGAACCGCCACCCGCTGCGCGGCGGCAGCAGGTTCGAGACGACGACGCCGGGCGCGGTATCATAGAACGGCCCCTTTCCGCGCGGCTCGTGACTCAGGATCTCGACCTCGTGGCCGCGGGCGGCAAGGGCGTTGGCGGTTTCGATCAGCACGCGTTCGGCCCCGCCGCTGCGCTGGGCCAGCTTTTCGATCGCGAATGCGATACGGCGGCCCGAAGGCGGCACAGGTCTGGGCTGGCGGATCATTTCGCGTCCTGCCGAAGCCGCGAGAGAAGGAAGTGCCGCGCCAGTTCCCGCAGCGCGTCATCGCCCGCCCCGTGGTCGATATCGACGCCCCGCGCAGATGCGATCCAGTCGACCAGGGGTGCCCAAAGCTCTGCATCGTCGCGCCAGCGAAGGCCCAGATCGCGCGCGGCGCCGGGCAGAAGCGTCGCCATCCTGTCAAGCGCAAGGTTGCGGCGCAGCGCCACGTCCAGCACCGATTCCGGGTCGGGCCGCGCCGCCTCGGTGCCGACGACCGCATCCAGCCCCAGCCCCTGCATCCACGCCGCAAGACCGTCCAAGGCGGGCGTATCGTCAAGCGTGACGCCATGCAGGACGAAAACAGGCTCCGCGCCATGGCTCCGCATCGCGTTGGCAAGCCCCGTCATGACCTCGCCCCACCCCTCGCCATGATCCTGCAACAGATGCGAGAAGATCAGCAGCGGCTCGTCCCGCGCGCCGAAATCGCGGACCAGCGAGCGGCCCATGATCGCGACGGCCGGCCCCTCGGGTCCAAGCAGGAAGTCGTGCGTCTGGCGGCCCGGAATCGCAGCGGCCCATGTCGAGGGGACGGGGGCGATATCGGGACCGAGCAGCGCGGCAAGGGCATCGCCCGGAACGGCATCGGGGCCAAGCAGCGGGCGGGCACCCACCGCGACGTGAACCTTCAAACTCATTCAGCCCCCGGCACGCAGACGGCTGCGAAGGACGTTTCTGGCAACCAGCAGCGCGTGGCGCGGGCTGCCCAGGGCCGCCTCGGCCAGATAGCGGGCGGCACCGATCCGGTCGCCGTTGGCATAGGCGAAACGCGAGGCCAGCCGGTTCGCCTTGTAATGCAGCTTGGACGACAGCGCGCGGGGATAGCGGCTGATCGCCGGCGCGTTCTTGGTCAGGATCAGCTTGTAACAGGCATGGACCTCAGACGCGTTGCGGCCGATGTCGGATTTGAAATAGCGGCACAGCGCCCGGCGCCCCGGCGCGGTTTCGATCCGCCCGCCGCCGCGCACGAATCGCAGGAAGTAGTCCAGATCCTGAAGCCGCGGCAGCCTTTCGTCGAACCGTCCCGCGATGCGGAACGCCTCGGCAGTGCCGAGAAGGGTCCACAGATAGGCGCGGAAGTGATCGCCCACCAGAAGCTCCAGCACCTGATCGCCGCCGACGCGCTGCGACAGGGTCCGCGCACGACCGTGCTGTTCCCAGTCATAGGTGCAGGTGACCCAGACGGAGGAAATATCGACGCCCCGCGCGGTGAGGGTATCAAGATGCGCGAATTGCCGTGCCGTCTTGTCGGGATACCAGATGTCGCCCGCGTCCAGCCATGCAACATGGGTCGCATCGGTCAGGTCCAGCAGACGGTTGCGCGTGCGCGGGCGGCCGAGGTTGGTCGGATTGCGTTCGAACAGCACTGCAAAGGGCGTCGTGGCGGCGAAGGCATCGCAATGGGTCTGGGCGGCCAGTGTGTCATGATCGGGGGATCCGTCATCGACCACGATCACCCGCATCCTGCCACGCCATGTCTGGGCGGCGATGGAATCGAGCGAGCGTTTCAATCCGTCGGGATCGCAGTAATGCGGGATCAGCACGTCCAGCGCAAAGGTCACGGGTGTCATATCCTTTCGCCGGCGCCGGCAGTTCTGTTCGGTCGCGGTCACTATAGACCCGATGGGGAAGTGCGACAACTCGGCGCCGGGTCAAGATGCGCGAAGGACCTCCTAGAGGATAAAGTCGGACGCCGTGACGCCGACCGTATCCATCAGCACGATGTTCATGTCCGTCCGCCCGTCGCCGTCGATATCCACCTGCACGACCGTATGCCCGCCCGAGGTGAAGATGCGAAGCTGACCCGCCGCCGAAAAGTCATCATGGCCGATATAGTCGAAACGCTGATGTCCGCTTCGCAGCACATTGGCGTCGATGGCCGACAGGTCGATCTTGTCCCCTTTGGTGCTGAAATCGAGGATCTTGTCGCGGTTCGCATCCGGCGGGCTGTCCTGAACCGAGGTGAAGACGAACACATCCGCCCCGCTGCCCCCCACGAGGTAATCGGCCCCGAGGCCGCCGTGGATGATGTCATTGCCGCTGCCGCCGAAGATTGCGTCGTTCCCCGCCCCGCCATAGAGGCGGTCCGGCCCGCCATCGCCCACCAGCCGGTCGGCCCCATCCTCGCCATACAACACATCCTTGCCCAGCCCGCCGAACAGCCGGTCGCGGCCTAGGCTGCCGTAAAGCGTGTCGTTCCCGTCACCGCCGTAAAGCTGGTCGTTGCCGCTGGCGCCATAGATCAGATCGTTCCCCGCCCCGCCGTAAAGCAGATCGTTCCCCCGGCTGCCCGCGATGTGATCGTTCCCCGCCCCGCCATAGATCCGGTCGTTCATCGCGCCGCCGTAAAGGAAATCGTCGCCATCGCCGCCATAGAAGATGCTGGAGGTATCCCCGCCGTGGATCGTGTCGTTGCCCTCGCCTCCGTCCATCGTGTCGCGCCCGGCGCCGCCGAAGATGATGTCGTTCCCCTCGTCGCCCATGATGCTGTCATTGCCGCCGCCGCCGACCAGGGAATCGTTGCCCGCCCCGCCGAAGATCGTGTCGGCCCCCGCCCCCCCGATCAGCGTGTCATTGCCGCCGCGCCCCTCCATCCGCGTCGGCAGCGCTGTCGCGACCATGCGGTTTCCGGACTCGGTTCCGATCATCACGGGCTTTCCCGGCGAAGGTTCGGGGGCGGGCGCGGGAAGATCCGGCATGACGGGGGGGATGTGCGTCATGTCGATCAGATCGCCCAGAACCAGCTGCGCCGGATCGACCGGCCTGCGGTTCGCCGTGATGACGTTCAGGTATTCCGCGCCATAGCGGATGGTGAAGCCCGCCGCGCTGCGCTGGATCGTCAACTGGTCAAGGCTGCGGATCATGCCCCAGGCGGAGATGTCGATCCTGTCGGTGCCCAGTTCGAAATCCGCGATCGTGTCGGCTTTTCCGTCGGCAGAAAAGATGAACACATCCGCCCCCGCGCCCCCGATCAGCGTATCGCTGCCCGCGCCGTCCATCAGGATGTCGGCGCCGCTGCCGCCGGTCTTGACGCCCGCCGCACCCTTGGGCGGCTGGAACAGATAATGCCCGATCCCGCCGTCGCGCAGCGAGGTCACGAAGATTTCGATCCCCCGCGCGCCCGAGGACAGCGCGATCGCCCCGATCCCGTCCAGTCCGAAATCCGTCGACCCCGCGATATGCGCAACGCCCAGCAACCGCCCGCCCGGCAGAAGGCGCATCACGCTGATGCCCCCGTCGGACCCGCCCGCAACGACATAGGCCGCGCCCTCATGCATCACCAGTTCCAACGCCGAGACATCGTCGAACCGCGTCGAAAGATCGTCGATCACATGGTCGGTCAAGGTCAGCTTGCCACCCGCGCCCAGTTCCAGCACGCTGATGGACCCGCTGCCCGCCGCCGCAACGATGACATAGGCGCGCCCGCCCAGCACCGCGGTTTCCAGCGCGGTTACATTGTCGATCCAGAGGCCGGTCTGCGCCGTCTGACTGTCCCGCGCCGTCAGCGCGCCGCCTGCGCCGATCTCCCACGTGGCGATGCCGTCCGCACTGGCCGAGATCAGGAAATCCTTGCCCCCGAGGCGCACCGAAGCCAGCGCCGCAACATCCGCGGCCGGGGTCACCGCCGCCTTCTGGAATGCGCCCGATGCCGAGAAGCCGAGCCCCGCGATCCCGCCCTTGCCCGCCAGACCGCCGAAGACCACCTGCGCGCCCGATGCCAGTTCCACCGTCATGGCATGGACTAGATCGCCGCTCAGCCCCGCCTTGATCTGGGCGGGCGCCAGAAGCGCGCCCTTGGCATCGGTCTGCCGCAAATAGAGCGTGCCTGTCGTGCCGCCGCCGTAAAGCACCGCCGCGCCCGTCGATGTGCCGACGAAGGCCAGCCCGGCCTCGAAGCCGGCGGCGTCGCGCCCCTCGAACGGGACGGATGCCATCGCCTTGGTCACCCCCTTCGCATCCACCGAGAACGCCTGGATGATCCCGCCCCGCCGCGTCGCGGCATAAAGCACGGCGGTCCCGCCCAGATCGCGGATCTCCAGATCCGCGATGCTGGACAGGTTCGCCCCTGCCGCCATGCCGATGCGCGATACGTAGGAAAGCATCCCCTCGTCCCAGATGTTTTCGGGACGCAGAGTGTCATGCGCGGGGTTCTGACCCGCGCTTAACGAAATGGGGCGCTAAAGTGGCATTCCTTGCGAATTTCCCTAGAAGTTCGCGATCATCCTGTCGAATTCGCCCGTGACATGGGCGCGATCCGACCTAGCGCGCACGTGACGCATGATCTCCATTCCGCGATGCCATTCCGGCCCGCCAAAGGATTCCCGTGCGAATCGAAGGGCTTCGACGATTTCCGCATTGGTGCAGGTTTCGGGCAGCAGATAGGGATAATCGTCGCCCAGGTAATAGCCCGCATCCCCGGCATTCGACTGGATCATCATGTTCGCGGCGCAATGGGCGGCGACGAATCCCTTCAGGAACGGCTTCGCCCCGTCGATTCCCCGCGTGCGGCGCAGGGCATAATGGAAGCTGAAACCCTCGATCTGTTTCAGCCAGTCGTCGCTCTGCTTGCTGGTATCGACAAGGTTGAAGGCCACATGGCGCGAGATGTCATCGTCGATCACCGTGTTCACCAGTTCCCCGAAATACCCGGCGGCGAAGTCGCGGCGCGGGGCTTCGCGTCGCGCGATTCGCAAATCGACATGATGCGTGACGTGGAAGGCCTGCGTTTCCGGGAACCGCATCAGATAGTCGCGATAGCCGATCAGCGAGGACGCCATCAGCGCATCCAAATGTTCGACCAGCGCGGGGTTCGGCGGCTCGTCCACGAAATCGGCGATCAGGACGTTGTCCTTCGCCATCCGCTCCAGCATCTCGGGGGCGGCTGTTTTCAGAAACCCCTTGGTCAGGACGAGGATGCGGCCCTTCTGATCGGTCTGCGGCGTGAACCGCACCTCGCGCCCCGACTGGTTGGCGGCGATCAATGACGAAAGCTGCTCGCCCCGCAGGAAGGTCGATCCGGTCGCGCGGTGTTCGGGGGCGAAGACGAAGTCGATGCCCCGCGCGGCGATCCGGCGCGGCGGCTGGTGCAGGTTCTTGCCGTCGCGATGGGGCAGCTTGAAGAAGAACCGGTTCGCGCGCGAGGTGCCGACGATTTCCGGCAGCACCTTGGGCTTCTGTCCGGTCTTCCACAAAAGATAGCCAAGGCTCAGCTGATCGCGCGAGGACCTTGTCGTGATCTCCTGCCACCACGCCTCCATGAAGGCGGCGACATCGGCGGCGGCGTGACGGCGCCAGATGAACGACGCCTCGATCATGCCGCTTTCACGGGGAAGGCCTTGTTCGGCGTAATGGCGGATCTGGGCGAGGATCTTTTCCGGCGCGTGGCGCAGGTGGCCGAGGATGGCGCAGCCTTCAAGAAAGACATCGTCGCGCAGCGGGTGCTGGAACATCACCCAGTCGCCGCCCTGAAGGCAGATCTCGATCAGCCGTTCGACATTGCCGAGGAACAGCGTGTTCGCATCGACGAACATGGAATAGTCGTATTCCACCAGATACTTGTGCGGCAGAATCTTGAATGTCTTGGCGTTAAGGTTCGGACTGTCCAGCCCCGGATCGCAGATGACCTGCCGCCAGCCGCATTCGGCGCGGGGGCGGTCGGTGAAGCAGATGTAATCCACCCCTTCGACCGGCGCGATCACTGGGACAAGATCGTCGATATCGCCGAACAGGGTGGTGTAGATGCAGATGCGCTGGCCATGGCGCGTCCGCATCGAAGGTCCGGAAGGGCAATCTTCAAAGAGGTCCGAGTTGGACGCTCGGTCGAACGAAGTGATGGAATTCCGCTGGCGGCTGCGCAAACCCTTCACCTTGCGCTCGGCCCAATAGAGGTTCCAGAGCTTCTCTGCCTTCGCCCAGTTCCCCTCGATGGTCTGATACGTTGCACGCGTTTCCAGAATGGCGGGGGTCACGCCATAGACGCTGTTAACCAGGCCATCGCATGTCGAAGCGAAATCGTAATCGCCATTCGAGGACGCTCGCCTGATCGTCTCGTAGGTGCGCGCCTCGTCCTGACGGATGTTGGCCATGTAGTAGCTCAACTGGTCTTCGGGTCTGATATCAGCCGTGATCGCGGGGATCGCATCGGCGTCGAACACTTCGGAGGGTTTGCGCCCCATGAAGCGACCGAACTTCGTGTAGTGTTCGGCGGGCTCCAACCCGAGCATCGCCGCATCCGGATATTTTCCAGCATACCATTCAGGGTCGAACACCTGCGCCCGCGTCGCGGCTTCGATCCAGTCGCCGCCCCGCGGTGTCTTCGGGACCCGTTCCTTCTTGCCGTGATGCTCGTAATGTTGGAGCGAGCAAATATTCTTGCGAAGAACGTCGGGCCGCATCGCAAGATAGAACATGACGTTGAAATCGGCGCTTGGATCGACCGCGATCAAATCGCCATAGACGTAGAAGTGATATGCCGGATCCATTCCCGGAACGAATTTGCTCCCGGCGGCAGCGACGTAATATGATGCGTCGAACAGAGGCGAGCGAGCGACGACCGCGACCTGCTTTGCCGATGACAGCACGCGGTTCAACGTGTCGGTGCTGCCGCTTTCCAGATAGCACCTGTCGTTGCACGGCCCATGTTTCTCGATCGGCAGAACCAGATGCCGCTTGCTTGAGGCGTCGCGGCGGTCGGTCACATAGGTCGTGCGGCGGGCGGCCTTGGGCAGGCCGCCGAACATCCGTTCCAGCGCATGGGCGGTGGTGCCGTCCTTGCCGCTGCCGACGGCGGCCTCGGCGCTTGCGGCTTCGGTCAGCGCGTCCGCATGTTCGGCAAGCCCCGCCAGAAGCGGCCCTGCGATCCAGAACATCGTGCCGGTAAAGAACGGCCAGTCGAAGACCTGCATCCCCAGAAGGTGCATCAGGTCCGCAACCTTGGCGCGGTTGCCATACATCAGCGCGTTGGCCGACCGGACCTGAAACGCGCCGCCGACCATGCCCGCGTTATGGTCGTGGTCGAAGACGTCCAGAATCTCGGACACCAGTTCGGGGGTGCCGCACAGCCCCTCGAACATCAGATCGCCCTGCTGGCGGCGCAGGTCAGATTTGCGATTCTTGGTGTGCAGCTTCAGCACCGCGCGGTAGCGGTGCAGCCCGCGCATCCGGCACAGCTGGATGAAGGGAATCACATCCATCCCGACATTGGGAAGCGCGATCACCTCGGCCTTTGGAAAATCCGCTGCCACGGCGGCGCGCAGATCGGCCTCGATCTCGTCCCGGCAGGTGACGAACAGATCGAAACCGGGCGGGATGTTGCGCAGATATGCAGCGATCATCGGCCACATATCCTCGTAATAGATATGAAGAGCCACCGCGAGTTTCGGAGCCGGCATTCTGCAACCCTTGATTGATCCGCGCAGCCGTCCGGACGGGCGATTGCTGCGCCTGCACAATTGCCGATCAACCCTCGATTGGCAACCGCCCCCGGGCGTTGCAGGCCACCGCACGGTGGGACCAGCACAATTTAACCTCGTCCGCGCAGAGATATGCCGAAGATTTCACGGAGATTTCGCATGTCCAGCCTGTCCCCCGCATTGTCGCTGCCGTTTCTGGAACCCGCGCAGGCGCAGAAGCACGTCACGCATAACGAGGCGCTTCGCCTGCTTGACGTGCTGGTGCAGCCCGTCGTGAAGGACCGCACCTTGCGCACGCCCCCGGCTGCCCCATCCGAGGGCGACAGGCATATCGTCGCCGCAGGCGCGACGGGCGACTGGGCGGGCCGCGACGGGCGCATCGCCGTGCGGGTGGAACAGCACTGGGAATTCATCGCCCCGCAGCCGGGATGGAAGGCGCATCTGCTGGCCGAAGGCGCAAACGCGACATGGACAGGAACCGTCTGGGCCACCCCGGCCGAACAGGACCTGCGCGCGCAGCGGCTTGGCGTGTCAGCCACGCCCGACGATGTGAACCGCCTTGCCGTGGCGGCCCCGGCGACGCTGCTGAACCATGCAGGGGCGGGCCATCAGCTGAAGGTGAACAAGGCCGCCGCCGCCGATACCGCAAGCCTTCTGTTCCAGAACGGCCATTCTGGGCGGGCCGAGATGGGCATCGTCGGGGGCGACAACTTCACCGTGAAGGTCAGCGCGGATGGCAACAGCTTCGCCACCGCCATGACCATCGACCGGACCAGCGCGCAGGTGTCGCTCGCGCATGGTCTGAACGTGACGGGGCCCATCGGCGGGACGGCGGTGCAATCCGGCCCCACAGATGCGGCCGCGGACCGTCTGATGCGGGTCGGCGCCTTCGGGCTGGGCGGGCTGACGCCGATGATCGGGGATGCGGGGACGACCGCCAATTCCATCGCGCCCGGCTTCTATCATCTGGACACGTCCAAAGGGTCCACGGGCGGCCCGGCGGGCGTGACCTTCGCCACCCTGATACACCTGCGCCGCGCCGTGGGCGGGGGCGAGACGCAGATGGCCGTCGTGCAAGCGCCCGAAAACCTTGCCGGGCAGATCCAGACGCGGGCGCGCGGATCGGGCGGATGGTCGGCATGGCGCGTGATGTGGGACAAGGCATCCACCACCGTCGATGCCAACGGGTTCCTGAAACAGGCCAGCCCGATCCTGCGTCTTTTCGACGATGCGACCGAGGAGCCGGTCCAGCCCACGGGGGCGACCGTCCGGCGCGGCGGGCCGGGCCATCATGAACTGCACGGCACGCTCGGCCTCGCGCGGTCGGGCTGGCAGATCGAAGTGCCGCGCGATCACAACGGCAACATCCTTGTCCATGTCGCGACGCGCTGGCAGGACGGGGTGCTGCATATCGACGTCTCTGCCCCCGTCTGGGTCGATGGCCGCGTGGAGGCGGGCGCGCCTGCGCCGATCCCCGAAGGACGCTGGATCGACATCCGTCTGCACGAGGAACCTGCGGTTGACGCCTTAACCGTTTGACGAGGCTTTGCGGTTGCGCGATCACTGCCCCGGCAACGTCAGGGCAGAGGCGACATGAAGACAGCTCTCATCACCGGATCGGCGGGATTCATCGGGTTCCATCTGGCGCAAAGGCTTCTGCGCGAAGGTTGGACGGTTCGGGGGATCGACAGCTTCTCGGACTACTATGACGTCGGGCTGAAGCGGCGGCGCCACGAGATCCTGTCCGAATTGCCGGGGTTCAGAGGCATCGAAGGCCGGGTGGAAACGCCCGGCCTTCTGCGCGACATGATGCAGGATGCGCGCCCCGACATCGTCGTGCATCTGGCGGCACAGGCCGGGGTCCGCCATTCCATCGACGCGCCCCGATCCTATGTCGAGGCGAACCTTCTTGGCACATACGAGGTGCTGGAGGCGGCCCGCGCGGCACCGCCGCAACATCTGCTGATCGCCTCAACCTCCTCGGCCTTCGGGGCGAACACGAAAATGCCCTATGCCGAAACGGACCGGGCTGACCATCAGATGTCCTTTTATGCCGCGACCAAGAAGGCGGGGGAATCGATGGCGCATTCCTATGCCCATCTCTATGCTGTTCCGACGACGATGTTCCGCTTCTTCACCGTCTATGGGCCCTGGGGACGCCCCGACATGGCCTTGTTCAAGTTCACAAGGGCGATCCTGTCCGGCCAGCCCATCGACATCTACAACAACGGCGACATGATGCGCGACTTCACCTTCATCGACGATCTGGTCGAAGGGATCGTCCGGCTTTCGGCTGCCGTTCCCGGTGCCGCGCCGGTGGGGGCGTTCGACAGCCTCTCGCCCGTCGCGCCGTGGCGGGTGGTCAACATCGGCAACGGCACGCCCGTGCGTCTTCTGGATTTCGTCGAGGCGATCGAAGATGCGGTGGGCCGGAAGGCGGAACGCAACCTTATGCCGATGCAGCCCGGCGACGTGCCAGCCACATGGGCCGATGCCACGCTGATCGACGCGCTGGTGGGCAAGCTGCCGCAGACCGACCTTCGCAAAGGCGTGGGGCGGTTCGTCGACTGGTATCGCGACTATTACCGTGTCTGAGGCGCAGCGGATCGCCCGAAGCGGGCTGTTCGACGCGGACTGGTATCTGCGCCGCTATCCCGATGCGGCGCAGCTGGGCCTCGTTCCGCTGGACCATTTTCTGCGCTTCGGAATGGCGATGGACCGATCGCCGGGGCCGGGGTTCGATGCCGATTTCTATTCCCGCAGTCATCCCGAAGCCGCGGGTCGCGCGATACTGCATTTTCTGGACAAAGGCGCGGCGGCGGGGTTCGCCCCCGTGCCGCCCGACGATCTTTGCGATCACCGCCGCAATGCGCTGCGCCCGGATCGGCCCACCGCTATCAGGGTCGGGCTGATCCGCACGCATCTTGCAGATTTCGTGCTGGAGGCGGAGTTCTGGCTGCGCGGCGGCGAAGAGCCGACCCTGTGCGCGGGCGCAAGGCAGAACGCGGCAGCGGCGGTGGACCTTGCGCCCTCAGCCGCTGTGCCCGAGGGGGCGGCGGTGTTCCGCGCCTGCCTGCCCCTGTCGGATCTGGATCTGGAGGCGGGGCCGCGCATCGTCGTGTCGGGGGTGTCCTTCGCCTTTTCCATCCCGGTCGCAGCTCCGCCTTTGCCCATGGCACTGCCGCCATCGGCAGGGGCGCAGGATGTCATCAAGGGACGGCTCGATCATGCCGGGCGGCGCATGGCGCAGGGTTGGGCGCATGTGCCCGGCAAGGACAGCCGAGTGGAGCTTCTCCTCTCGGTCGACGGCGTGCCGCATGCCGTGCTGCGCACCGGGCTCGCGCGCCCGGACGTGGCAGAGGGGCCGCAGGCGGGCTTCCGCACCGACCTTCCGCCAAACCTCGCGCCCTGCGCAGCGGTGGAGGTCTCGGTCGCCCCGACCACCTCCAAAGGTGCGCTGACCCCGGCGAAGCGCGTGCTGCGCCCGTCCGGCGCGCTGTTCCCCCTGCCCCCGCCGGATCCGGTTCCGCTGATCCCCGCCAACGAAGGCACGGACCCGATCTCGGTCATCATCCTGAACCGCAATGGCGAAGGGCTGCTCCGCGCCTTCCTTGCCAGCGCAAGGGAAACGGGCGATCTGGCGGCTTGCGAATGGATCGTGATCGACCACCGTTCGGATGACGGATCGCAGGCGGTTTGCGAAGAAATGGGCGTGCGGTTCATCCGCCGCGAGGGCAATTTCAGCTTCAGCGAATCCTGCAATTTCGGCGCGGGGCTGGCGCAGGGGCGCATCCTTCTGTTCGCGAACAACGATCTGGTTCTGCACGCGCCCTTCGCACCGCTTCTGCGGCGGCATTTCGCGGACGGGCGCTGCGGGATCCTTGGCGCAAAGCTGCGCGACCATGCCGAGGGGCTGGCGGTCGGGCCGGTGCAGCATCTGGGCGTCCATATCGCGCCCCGCCTGTCCGGCGATGCGATCCGCCCGTTCGAGGCGCGGCAGACCGCCGAAACACCCGATCTCGGGCATGGCGCGCTACGGGTTCCGGCGGTGACGGGGGCCTTCCTTGCCATCGCCCGAGACGGGTTCGACCGGCTGGGCGGTTTCGACGAAGGCTATGTCTATGGAATGGAGGATGTCGATCTGTGCCTGCGCGCGCTGGAGTCGGGAATGCCCGTGCTGTGCGAACACGGCTTCGACATCGTGCATCATCGCGGCTTCACCCGCGATGCCGCGCCAAGCCGCGCGCGCAGAGAGCGCAACTATCTGCACTTCAACCGCCGATGGGGGCCGGCCCTGCGCCATGCCGTGCCGCAGGATGTAGCCTTCTGGACCGGATCGCGGCCCGTCATGGTCGGCACGGCGCCGATGCCGGGGGTGCATGTGCGCGCCCCCGATGACGACGATCTGTCGGGCATCGACATCGCACCCCAGCCAGAGGCCCCGGAAAAGGCGACCGGGATCAGCCCGTTCATCCGCCTGCTGCCGGCCTCGCCGGGGCTGCGGATCGCGATCAAATGCCCCGCCCCCGAGGCCGACACCGCCCGCTGGGGCGATTTCCACTTCGCTGAAAGCCTTGCCGCCGCGCTGCGCCGTCTGGGCCATGCCGTCCGGGTCGACTGCCGCGAACATTGGTCCGCCCCGATCGGCGATGCCGACGACGTGGTGATCGTGCTGCGCGGGCTGCTGCCGTGGAAGCCGAAGCCATCGCAGGTGAACATCCTGTGGATCATCAGCCATCCCGGCGATCTGCCCCCGGCCGAGGTGGAGGGATACGACCTCGTCTGGTCCGCCTCGCCGCGTCATGCAGATCTGCTGTCGCGCCTGACGGGGCGCGAGGTGGCGTTCCTTCCGCAATGCACCGACACCGACCGTTTCGCCTTCGATGAAACCCGCATCGGCCTGCGTGCCGACCGTGTCCTGTTCGTCGGCAATGCCCGCGGCATTTACCGCGATGCGGTGCGCTGGGCGCTGGAGCGCGGGATCGACCTGCACCTGTTCGGCAAGGGCTGGGGGCCGTTCGTGCCGCAGGACGTCGTGCGGGCGGCCAATATCCCGAACGCGGTGCTTGCGGATTTCTACGCCTCCAGCCGCATCGTTCTGTGCGACCACTGGGAGGATATGCGCCGCCTCGGTTTCGTGTCGAACCGGGTGATGGACGTGCTGGCGGTGGGCGGGCGGCTGGCGGTCGATGACGTCGCGGGGATCGAAGACCTCGTGCCCGGCGGATACCGTATCTTCCGCGATGCGCAGGGGCTGCACGATGCCGCAACCGCCGCCGCCTCCGAGGGGATCGAAGCGCGGCGCCGCATCGCGCAGCATGTGCATGCGCATCATTCCTTCGACGCGCGCGCCCGGACGCTGGATGCCGCCATCCGCGAACGGCTGTCCGCGGCCCGGCAGACCGCGCTTCACGCCGGTGCCAGCGCGGCGGCGGACTTGTATTCGCATCCGAACTCTGCTGAGTTCAAAGGCAAAATCGCAGGAGACGGGCCGCATGGCGAAACGTGAAAAAATCCGTATCGAGGCGGCCATTCCCACCGGGGACGATCTTGAAACGGTGCTGGGCCTGCGGTCGATGTTCCGCAAGCCGCATTACCTGAACACCTCGGCCTGGATCGAACATGTCCCCTTCGCCTTCTGGATCGTCGAGGCGCTGCGCCCGCGCGTCTTCGTCGAACTGGGCAGCCATTACGGCGTGTCCTACTTCGCCTTCTGCCAGGCGGTCGAACAGCACGGGCTGGGCACGCGCTGCCACGCCGTCGACACGTGGAAGGGTGACGAGCATGCGGGCTTCTACGGCGACGAGGTCTTCAGGGCCGTGCGCGCCCATAACGATGCGCATTATTCTGGCTTCTCGCAACTGATCCGCGCGACCTTCGACGACACGCTGCAATATTTCGCGGACGGCTCCATCGACCTTCTACATATCGACGGGCTTCATACGCTGGAGGCCGTTCGCCACGACTTCGACGCATGGCTGCCCAAGATGTCTGAACGCGGCGTGATCCTGCTGCACGACACCAATGTGCGCGAACGGGGCTTCGGCGTTCATCTGCTGATGGACGAGCTTCGCAGCCGCCATCCGGTGTTCGAGTTCATGCATTGCCACGGGTTGGGGGTCGTGGGCGTCGGAACCGACCTGCCCGAACCCGTGCGCGCATTGCTGCGGGCCGGGGCCGATCCGGCGGCATGGCAGACCATCACGGGCGTCTTCTCGCGCCTTGGCGAGGGGTGTCTGCTGACGCGCAAAAGCGCCGCCGCCGAACGCCGCGCCGATGTGGCCGAACAGCAGGTCCGCGACCGCAAGAAGAACATCGACGATCTGACCGCGCGCCTTGCCGAAGCGACGGAGGCGGCGGAGGCGAGCGTGCCCCGCGCCGACCTCGACGCGCTGGGCATCCGGCTCAAGGATCAGGAAGCGGACAACGCAGCCCTTCAGGCAAACATCGAGGCACTGGAACAGCGTCTGCGCGACGAGGAAGGCCGCCTCTCGGAAGCGCAGAGCGCGCTGATCCAGAAACGCGCCGAAAGCGACGAGACGGATGCCGCCCTGACTGCCCTTCGCAGCGAACACGATGCCCTTCTGGCCGAGGCGGAGGCGCTGCGCGAGGCAAACGGGCATCACGAGGCCGAGACGATCCGCCTGTCCTCAGACCTGGCTGATCGTGACGCCAATATCGACGAACGCTTCCGCGAGATCGCCGTCCTGTCGCGCCGCATCCTCGATCTGGAGGCGATCCCGCCCGCCCCGCCAGTCGATGATGCGCCCCGCCTTGCCGCCGAACACGAGGCCCGGCGCCTTCGCGGTCTGATCCGGGAGAACAAGGCTCGCATCCAGCGGCTGGAGGAGGCGCTGAAGGCCACCCGGTCCGAGGTGCGCAAGGCCCGCGGAGCGGAAAGCGCGCTGCTTGCCAGCACCTCGTGGAAGATAACCGCACCGCTGCGCAGCGTGATCCGTCTGGTGCGCGGGCGTTAATTCTCCATCGAGGCAAGGTGACCCCGGCGCAGGAAGATCAGCGCCAGCATCGTCAGGATCATCCCCAGACCGAACCCGTATCCCATCGTGTCGAAGCTGGAGTGATAGGTGGGATAGAACCCCTCGCGCACCAGCGCGATGCCGTGGATCAGCGGGTTCCACCAAAGCAGATCGCGGATCTGCGGCGCCAGATCGTCGGGCAGATAGAAGATGCCCGACGCAATCATCAGCGGGCGGCTGACGATTTCCCATATCCTCGTCCAGACGGGGAAATATCCGATCAACAGGCAGTTCATCATCCCGACGCCCAGCCCCATCGCCGCCATCATCGAAAGGCCGATCAGGATGGAATAGACGTTCAGGATCGTATGGGTGTCCACGATGATGAAGATGCCCGCGATGATGAGGCAGAACACCACCAGCTCCGTCAGCACGTTCAGGATGAAGCGGGCAATGACGGAATCGATCCATGTCACGCGGGGATAGGCCAGCAGCGGTTTAGAATAGCGCACCGCCCGCCCGATCTTGGCGCTCGTGATCGAGAACATGCTGAAAGGCAGGAACCCCGTCGCATAGAACAGGATGAAGCTGGTCCCGAGCGCCGGTGCGTGGACCAGAAGCGAAAAGGCGATGGACATCATCACGATGGTGCCCAGGGGCGACAGGATCGCCCAGATGTATCCACCGGGCGACCGGCCATAGGTCGACCCCATCTCGCGCAGGACAAGTGCGCCGATCACGCGCAGCGTCTGGTATCGCGGCGGCGGCAGGGCGACGGCGGGCGCCTGCGGAAGGCTGGGGGAACCGGGCATCATGTTCCTTTCAAGACTGCCTCAGACCTGCCACTTCGCGCTTCGGCCCGCAAGCGGGGTCGGATGGGCGGGCGGAAAGCCGCGCCGCCGCAACTGAACCCTTGACCCCCCCTTGGCCGAGGTCATATCGCGGTAGCGCTGACAGGAAACTCAAGGGAGCGGGCAGGTTGACAACCCACTATCTGATCGGAGGCAGCGGCATTCCGAACTATGGCGACGAACTTATCGCATCGGCATGGATCTCGCTTCTGGAACGCAAGCGCCCGTCCGACAGCATCGTGCTGGACGTGAAGAACCGCAAGGCGTCGATGGAGATCGTCCGCTCCGGGCCGAAGGTCACCCATGTCTCGTCGCTCAAGGACGTGGCGCATGTCAAAAGCGCCTCCGACGTCTGGGGCAACATCCGCCGTGGCCTCGGGTTCATCGACAACAACGGCTTCAAGAAATACGACAAGGCCGCCCCGTTGCGCGACGCGATGGACGACCTCGGGACCTTCCACGTCTTCGGCGGCGGTTATATCAACACCCGATGGCCCGCCGCGGCCTTCTACCTTGGCCTCGGCGTCGCGGTGAAGGAAAAGACTGGCGCGAAGCTGTTCGCTTCCGGTTTGGGCCTGATGCCTTGGCTCCCGCCCGAAACCGAGGCAGAACGCGAACTGGCCGCCCGCGTGGCCGAAGCCTTCGACGTTCTGGAAGTGCGCGACCAAGCCTCTGCGGATGCCTTCGGCGCTCCGATCACCGCCGGGCTGGATGACGTCTTCCTGCTGCCCACGCCGCAGCGACAAGCCGGTGTTCCGCCGACACTTCACATTTCGCTGACCTTTGCCGAAAAGAACTGGGAAGGTTTTGCCGACCGTCTCGTGGCTCATGTCGCAGAACATTATGCCCCCGCGTTCGAACGGGTCACCTTTTGGAACAACGCGCCCGACAAGGATGCCTTTGCGCTGAAAAAGGTGCGCGAGGCAATCCCGCGGCTCGAGGTCATCGACATCGGCGATCTGGTGAACAAGCCCCTTCCCTTCGGCGAGCAGGATGCGATGGTCACCACCCGCTTCCATCCGCATATGATGGCGGCGCGGGCGGGGGTCCCCGGCCTCTATCGGCAGGGGAACTCCTATTACATGACCAAGCACGGCTCGGTCGCGCTTCTGGGATCCGGCATGAAGCCGGTGGAGATGAAGAACCTGCCGAAGGTGCTGCCGACCGATCGCGGCACCCTGCATGCCCGCGATGCCGAACTGCGCGCGCAGAAGCTCGCGCTGGCCGAAAAGATCTACGGCTAGCTGTCCTCGTCCTCATCCTCGTCCTGCGGCACCTTGGCCGCGGGACGCTTCTTGAGCCCGAGGTTCGCGATATGGGCGGCGATGGCTTCTTCGACATCGTCGTAGTATTTCATGTGGCCGTTGTTCAGAACGATGCCCGCGCGGCAAAGCTGGCGCACCTCGGGCATCGAATGAGTGACGACGATGGCGCCCGCCGTCTTCATCCGGTCAAGGAACAGCCCTTTGCTTTTCGCGCGGAACGACGCATCGCCCACCGCCGTTACCTCATCCACCAGATAGGTGTCGAAGGGGATGCCAACCGAAACGCCGAATGCCAGCCGCGACTTCATCCCCGAAGAATAGGTCCGCACCGGCAGGTTGAAATGTGCGCCGAGTTCCGCGAAATCGGCGACGAAGTCGCACAGCTCGTCGCTGTCCACGCCATAGATGCGCGCGATGAAGCGTGTGTTCTGCGCGCCCGTCATGTCGGTGTGGAAACTGCCCGAATGGCCGACCGGCCAGGATATGGTTCCGGTCGTCTCGATCTCTCCGTCGTCCTGGCTGATACGCCCCCCGATCATCTGGAGCAGCGTCGATTTCCCTGCCCCGTTGCGGCCCAGAAGCGCGACCGACGTGCCGCTGGGTATCGTCAGCGACACGTTCGACAGCAGCATCTTGCGCCCGCCGCCGGGGGTGCGGAAGCCCTTGCTCAGGTTCTTGAACCGGATCATCAGCGCCGGTCGCGCAGCGCGTAATAGACGAGGCTGCCGATCGCCCAGGCGAGGAACGAGAACAGCGCCACCAGCCCGACCAGCAGGCCACGCTGCGGAAATTCCGCGATCTCGGCCAGCGTCGGGCGGATGTAGGAGGCAAGGTAGCGGTTGCGCCGGTTCGCCTCGGCCACCGCGGCGTCATAGGAGGCGAGCGCGGCGGTATAGGCGGTTTCGGCGAATTCGCGGTCCACGGTCAGCCGTTCGAACTCCGACACGACGGTGGCGTAGTTGGTGCCGTTCGGACCACGCTGCGTGTTGCCGAACTTCTGGCGTTCCTGTTCGATCCGGCCCTCGATCACCTCGATCCGCCGCTGCGACTGCACGACGCGCGGATCGTCCGCCCGCGTGCTGCCCGCCACGAGGTCCAGCTGGACCAGCGCGTCGGCAAGCTGCGCCTGAAGGCTGGCCAGAACGCCCGTCTGCCCCTGAAGATCGGCAGTAATGTCCACGATCTGGTTTTCCACCCGGAACGAAGTCAGCGCGTCGCGGGCATTCTTCAGCCGTTCGACCGCAACATCCAGATCGTCGCGGGCATAGCGGGTCGCATCCTCGCGCGCGACGGTCGAAAGCTCGTTTATCATGCGCGAGCTTTCGTCATGGATAGCCTCGGCGATGCGGCGGGCGTCCGTGGGATCGAAGGCCAGCACGCGAAGTTCAAGCAGCCCCGAGCCGCTGTCATAGGAAATGCGGACCATGCGCCGCCAGTAATCGCGCAGATCTTCGATGCTGCCGTCCGAATCGAAGGTCATCAGCGGATCGGAATCGTGGTGGCGCGAATACATCTCGCGCAGGTTCACCTTGGCGTCGATGGCCTGCACGATGTCCTGGCTGCGGATGAATTCGTAAAGCACGTCGCTTTCATTCGCGCTGGTCGTCCCAAGCGTGCGCCCAAGCCCGCCCAGAAGGTCGATCGCGCCCGAGGATTCCTCGCTCCGCACCGTGAAGGCCAGCGTCGAGGCATATTGATCCGCCGCCCGCAGATAGAGATAGGACGCGCTGGCCAGCACCGGCAGGATCACCATGACCGCAAAGGCGACCAGAATGCCGTAGTGGCGCGGCATCGCCTTGGCCTGCGAGACGACGCTGCGGAACTGCGTCGTCGCAGCCGCCGCCGACGTGGGCAGGCGGGGCCGCGCGGGACGCGGGCGCGGCTTGGCCGGTTCCGGCCTTGCGACCTTGGGGGGCGTTTCGGGATCTTGCGCCATTCCGCTGACTTCCTGTGCATCGCCCGCCGCCGGCGCGCGTTCCGCCCCTGAATATCCCGATGCCGACCCGGGGGGCAAGCGACCGGGCAAGGATTCGGCGGAAGCGTGATCGCGCCGGCGGGTTTTACGCGGCTTTGGCAAGCACCTTCGCCTCGAACCCGCGCAAAACGCGCCGGGCCGCACCGCCGTAACTGTTCGGCAGGGCGCGGAGTTCGGGGAAGACCGCGAACAATTCCTCGCGCGCGGCCCCGTTCATTCCGGCAAGCGATGTGCCGCCGGGATGGAAGCTCTCGGTCGCGGCACCGTTGGCGTGGATGATTTCGTGCCGGTCGAACAGCATGTGGATATAGGTGACCTGCGCCATCTCGACCGTCACTGCTTGCCCGGCTTCCGCCAGATGCTTTGCGGAAACCAGAACCTCCCGCTCGCCGAACAGCAGCTCGGCGCGGTAGCCCTGAAGCAGCATCCGGTGCTGGGGCGATACGAGGATGTCTTGCGACAGGCCGCAAACCGCCCCCGCGCGCAGCAGAATCGGTGCGAGCCGCCCCGCCCCCGGCACCGTGGACCGTCCGATCCACCGGATCGCCTGCACGCCCCGGTCGCGCGTGACCACCATGTCGCCGGGCGCCAGCGTCTCGACCGCCCGCAGCCCCCGCGGGGTCGCTATCATGGCGCCGGGCGTGAAGCAGATGATCTGCTCGATATTGGCGAAGCTGATGGTGGAGCCGTCGGCCAACGTCACGGTGCCGTGCATCGTCCCGGTCGCCGCATCGCGATAGGAGATGTGAGTGCTGTATCCCTTCGCCCCGCCCAGATCCAGAATGTCCGCCTCGGGCGTGCCGTCGGTATTCTGCGATCCGTCCACGGTCATCGACGCATCCGCTCGCCCGGCGGCATTGTTCAGCAGATCGTCAAGGATGAAACGGTCGCTGCCAGCCCCGCCAACGGCATGATCGCCGCGCCCGAAATGGATCGTGTCGTTGCCCTCGCCGCCGAACAGCCTGTCGGCCCCGTCGCCGCCGAACAACACGTCGTTTCCCGCCCCGCCCTGCAGCAGATCGTCCCCGCCATCGCCATAAAGCGTGTCGTGCCCCTCGCCGCCGTCCAGGGTGTCGTTACCGTGAACCGCGCCTTCAACCTCGGGCGGGGTGCCGACCATCTTGCTCTTGGCAAGGTTTTCCATCCGCCCGCCGGTGTCGGGGCCCTGGATGCCCGCCTCCAACAGGTTGGAGCCCTCGTTCTCCCAGTACCGGATCTCGATGGTATAGGTGCCGCCCGGCTCCAGCTGGACCTGCGCGGTGCGCGCGGTCATCCCCTGATGGTAGTCGTTGTTCATATAGGAGGTGACGGTGCCGGTCCCGTCTTCGGTGAAGTCCAGCGCCTTGCCGCTGGCATCGCGGATGATGACCCGCGATCCGTCGTCGGACGCGGTGCGGATGGTATAAGTCCCACCCTCCGTCACGTTGAGCGTGCTGGTATAGATCACCCCGAAATCGTTGGGATCGGCATCGACCCCGCGGGCAGACTTGGCAAGGTGATCGACGTGGAAATCGCCGACATGACCCTCGCCGATCAGCCGCCCATCCTCGATCGAACTTGCCTGATCGTGCCGGTCCGCGAAATCCTTGTCATAGATGCGGTAGTGCCATTGCCCCGCCAGCGGCTGGTCGCCGCGAAGGATGTCGTTCCCGCGCCCGCCGTCGATATGATCCGCACCGCCCCCGCCCGAGAGCGTATCGGCACCCGTATCGCCCACGATCTTCTGATCCGCGCCCGTCGCCGAGTTGGCGCTTTTGTTCCCAGCCATCGTCGTCCCCGCACATCGCTGCCCGGGCGCTCGATACGCGGTGGCAGATGTGCGGCGCGTTAAGACGCCGCGCGCAGGACGCGGAATCTGATCGGCATTCGCGACGAATTGGAACGATCTCGGCACCCGCGATGGACACTGGCGTGTTGCTGAAAATCATCCGGATGATCGTTGATCCAGCCGGGCCCGTCGGGTGAAGCGGATGCCTGAAACAGCGCCCCACCGGCGATGGCGTGCATATGCAGCCATCTTCATCCCGGAGTATCGGTCTCAGAACGGCAAAGTGCGCAGGTTGATCGTCGACCGTATGGGAACGATCTCAGCTGACGCGGCACGCAGGCTTGCCTATCTCATGACCGGCTGCGCCGCGCCTGAACTTGAGCCGGATGTTGCAAACGGCGACTCTATGTCGGACAGGATGCAAGTTGCGGACGCTTGCCCCTGCCCTGCCAACGCACCGCGTCATCCACTGAACGCTTGTGCCTCCAACGCTGGCCAGTGGATCATGCGGTCGCTCATTTGCTTGGACAGCGGATGGTCCTCATGTCCGTCAAGCCAGATCGCGCACCTGCTCGATCCGCTCCATCCCGCCGACGGTTCCGGCCATCGTTTCCCAGACCGGGCGGGCGCCGGCGATCCAGGCCTTGCGATCGGTGGGTTGCACGACCTGCGCGCCGCCGTCGATCGCAAGCTTCATCGAGGCCTCCTCGTCGGCGACGATCAGCTCGTCGAAATAGGCGGCGCCTTCGGCGGCGGCCTGGGTCAGCACCTCCTTCTGCTCGTCATCCAGACGGCGCCAGAAGGGCTGGGCAAAGTAGACGATGCCCCCGGCCCAGATATGCGCCGTTTCCGTCAGGCTCGGCACAACCTCATAGAGCTTGAAGCCAGCATAGGCGCTTTTGGTCAGGTCCATCGCGTCCACGACGCCAGTCTGCAGCGCGTTGTAGGTTTCCACGATCGGGATTCCGGTGGGATTGGCACCATAGGCGCGCCAGAGCTCGGTGTGCAGCGGGCTCTGGATCACGCGCATGTTCAGGCCGCGCAGGGCGGCGGGCTCGGCGATCGGCGTCTTGGTCAGCAGATGCCGCGCGCCGTAGTTGATGTAGGCGGGGACCACGAAGCCCTCGGCCTCGAGCCTGGCCTTGATGTCGGCGCCGACCTCGCCTTCGCCCGCAGCCCTGAGGTGGGCGGCGTCGCGGAAAAGGAACGGAAGGTCGAAGATCTGCGCCTCGGGCACCCAGGAGGAGATGACGGAGATGGTCGACAACGACGCCTGCACCGAGCCGAGCTTCGCCGCCTGCGCGATCTCGCGCTCGGCGCCAAGCGCGGCGTTGGCCACGATGTTGAAGCGGAAGGCGCCGGGCAGACGCTCCTCCACGATTTCGGCGATGCGGTGCCAGATCAGCGTCTCGGGCTTGTCAGGGGCCATCAGCGATGCGGCGGTGACGGGCGTTGCGGCCTCGGCCCGGCGCACGAAGGCGGGCGCCGCCAGAAGGCCGAGCGCTGTGGCGGATGCCGTCTTCAGAAAGATCCGGCGGGACGGGAGGGCGGTCATGGGGATGTCCTTCAAAGCAGGGTCTGGCCGAACGCGAAGAGGCAAACGGCGACAAGCGCCGCCGTCAGCGCGCCGACATAGGGCAGGACGGCGCGGAAGAGCGCAGTGGTGGGGGGGCCGGTAACGCCTGAGACGACGAAGATCAGGACACCGAAGGGCGGGGTCAGCCCGCCGATCATCAGGTTCACGACGACGATCACCCCGAACACGACGGGATCGAGCCCCGCCGCCACGGCAAGCGGCAGCAGGAGCGGCGCGAGCAGCAGGATCGCCGCCCCGATGTCGAGGAAAAGACCCGCCACGAACAGCAGCAGAACCGAGAACACCAGCGCTGCGACCGGACCGCTGCCGAAGACCGCCGCCATCTGCGCAATCCCGCCCGAGATGTCGTCCACCGCCAGCATGAAGGCGAAGGGGGCGGCGGAGGCGATCAGCAGCGCGATGGCGGCCGCCTCGGTCGCCGACTGGCGGAAGGCGGCGAAGATGCTGCCCGTTGACATGCGGTAATACAGGCTCAGGCCAAGAGTGTAGATGGCGGCGACGGCGGCGGCTTCGGTTGTGGTGACGATGCCGAAGCGGATGCCCAGCACGACGATAAGCCCAAGGCAGAAGGCGGGCGCGGCACGCACCGCCAGCCGTGCCCGCTCACCTGGCGTGCTGCGCATGGCCAGGGGCGTGTCGCGGCAGGTGACGCGGATCACGAGAAACAGCGCAAGGGCCAGCAGCAGTCCGGCCCAAAGACCGCCAACGAGGAGGCTTCCGACCGACAGGTTGGTGGCCGTCGCGAGGATCAGGAAGGCGATCGACGGCGGGATCACGTTGTCGAGCATGGAGGTGGCAGCCACGATGGCACCCGCCTTCGCGGGCGCATAGCCGCGCTTCACCAACTCCGGCTGGAAGGTGGAGGCGCTGAACGCAGCCGCAGCGATGGAGGATCCCGATGCGCCCGAGAACAGCACGTTGGTCAGCAGCGCCGTCTGCGCCAGCCCGCCGCGCCTGTGGCCGACCAGAGAATCCGCAAAGCGCACCAGCTTCCCGGCGACGCCCGACAGCGTGAGAAGCGTGCCCGCCAGAAGAAAGAACGGCACCGAGAGGAGGAGGAACTTCATCATCCCGGACAGGGCGGTGTTCACCAACGCGGGCTCGGGCAGTGTGCTGCCAAAGGGAACGGCGATGAAGGCAGCGGCGATGAAGGCGTGAGGCAGAGGGGCCGCGACGGCCAACCCCAACGCTGCGACAAGGGCAAGAAACAGGCTCGGCGGCATCCCCGGATCCACATAGATCGTGCTTGTTCCAAACCAGAAGAGCCCGGCGGCAAGGATCGCGGCGGCTCCAAGCTGCGCCGCCCGCCCCTTGGCCAGCAGGCGCAGGGTGGTGAGCAGGACGACGAGCCCGCCGCCGGCCGCGAAGACGGTAAAGGGGATCCATTCGGGCAGGCCCAGTGCCGCGTTGGTGCCGCCCATCAGGTCGGTCACCACCCAGCTGCCATGCGCGATGACAAGGCCCGACAAGAGCGTCAGCGCCTCCGCAACGACGTCGGCAGCGACCCGCGGAGCCGGGGGCAGGTAGCGATGAACCACATCGAGCCGCATCGCCAGCGCCGAAGTCAGCGCCACCGGCATCCCGAGGGACAGGATGGCCACGTGCAGCCAGATCCCCGCATCCTCCGCCCCGAGAAGCGCCGAGGAAAAGCCGTAGCGCAGCACGAAGCCGGCAGCGACAAGACCCAGAAGCGCCACCAGCGCGACCGCGGCCAGGCTCGACAGCGCCGCCGAAAGGGTATCGAGCAGGCGGGCGGCGATGCGGCCTATGCCGTCATGCGTGCGAGGAAGGCTCTGGTCGGCCATGTCAGCTTGCCTTCGCGTCGAGGTCGCGGTCGAACAGCGTGTTCCAGGTGAACTGCTTCTTCGGCACCGCCGGCTCGCGCGCGACGTCCAGCTTCGGCAGCACCAGCTCTCCGAAGCGGTAGGCTTCCTCCAGCAGCGGCATGCCGGACAGGATGAAGGTGTCGATGCCGACCTTGCGGTATTCCTCCATCGTGCGAACCACCGTGTCGGGCGAGCCGACGATGGCGCTGCCCGGGCCGGGGCGGACAAGGCCGATACCGGCCCAGATGTTCGGGGCGACCTCGAGATCGCGCAGGTTGTCGGGCTTCACGCCGCCATGCATCGCGCTCATCCGGCGCTGACCGACGCTGTCGGTGCCGCCAACGAACTTCTGGTTGCCCGCGATCGACGCCTCGTCCATTTGGTCATACATGTCGGCGACCGCGGCCCAAGCCTCCTCGTCGGTGCGGCGCACGATGACGTAAAGGCGCACGCCAAAGGTCAACTCGCGGCCGTAATGGGCCGCGCGGGCCTTCACCTGCTCGATCTTCCGACCCATCTGCTCGGGCGTCTCGCCCCAGGAAAGGTAGACGTCCACATGCTTGGCCGCGACGTCGATCGCCTTGTCGGAGCTTCCGCCGAACCACAGGGGCGGCGGCTTGATCGTGTCGGACACGGGCAGCGCCAGCTTCGCGCCGACGGTCGGGAAATACTTCCCGTCCTGCGTCACGCTTTCGCCGGCCATGACGCGGTTATAGATGGACAGGTATTCGTCGGCCATCTCGTAGCGTTCGTCATGGCTCATCGTCAGGCCGTAGGCGCCCATCATCTTGGCATCGCCGGAGACGACGTTGATGAGGGTGCGGCCTTTGGAGAACTCCTGCATCGAGGCCGCCATCTTGGCCAGCAACGTGGGCGCGATGATGCCCGGATGCACGGCGCAGAGGAACTTCATCCGCTCAGTATAGGGCAGGAGGGCTGCTGCCAGCACCCAGACGTCATGCGCCCCCGTCGCGAACAGGGCGCCGGTATAGCCGAGGTGGTCGTAGGCCTGCGCCAGCTGCCGGTAATAGCCGTAATCCACGGTGCGGGAGCCTTCGGGCTTCCAGGGATAATGCCCGTCGGGGGCGCACATATACCAGAGGACGTTCATGAAATGCTTCCTTCTCAGGCGCCGACCGTGGGACGGAAGGCGGTGATCTTCAGAGGGGCGGGGAAGTCGCCATGCGCGTGGAGAACGTCGGCCTCCTCCTGCTGCTCGGCGACAAGGGCGGCGCTGGCGGGAATGACGCGCCAGTCGCGACCGGCGATCACGCCCTTCCACTGGTGAACCGCAGCCTCCGTCGCGTCCTTGCCCGCCAAAAGCCGCGCGGCGCGCTCTGGATCGGCGGCCACCGCATCTCCCAGCCGGACCAGCGCCTGCACGAACCCATCCAGTTCGGCTTCCGAAGCGCCGGTATCCGCGAGCGTCCAGAACACGGAGCGATTGGGAATGGTGGAGCCGCAAAGCGACAGGAGCCGCGCCTCGCCGGTCGCGACCGTCTGCTCAATCAACGGCGCCATCGCGATCCAGACGTCGACCTCGCCCGAGGCCAGCGCCTTGCGGGATGCGGCCGGCGACATCTCGCAGCGCACGACGTCGTTCAGCGTCAATCCGGCCAGCTCCAGCGAGCGGGCAAGCAGGTAGGTGTGGAACGAGCCGTCGATCAGCGCGACACGCTTGCCCTTCAGCTGGGCCATCTCGTGGATGGTGCTTCCAGGTGCGACCAGAAGCGCGCCATTGGCCGGACGAGGAGCCGAGGCGCCGAGATAGACGACCCGCCTGCCCTGGGACTGCGCGATCAGCGGCGGCGTCGATCCCGTGCCGCCGACATCAATCGACCCCGCCTCGATCAGTGCGCCAGTGTCGCGCCCTTCGGGATAGGCCACGAAGGAAGCGGCCGCGTCGCCCATGATACCCGGCCAGAGCGAGGCCAGGCGCAGGTGGAGGTTCATAGGGTGAACGCCAATCTTCAGCATCGGAAGGTTCCATCCGCGTTATATATTTTCCTTAAATGGAACCGCCGGGGCCTTCCTTGTCAACGGACGGCTGGTGCAAGCCTTTCAATAAGCAGTATAATCCAAAATCCGGGATGAGCGAAGAAGGATATAATCGACACTTAAGGTTTTAATAGAATATCTTTCTTGTCGTCCGGGCACGTCTTGCGATGTCGCGCGGATGCGGCATCATCGTCCGGAGCGGAGGGACAATATGGCCAAGGTGAAGCCGGAAAAGGTCTGCCACAGCGTCGAAGAAGCCAGCGAGCTTATCAAGCAGCTGGCCAATCCGAACCGCCTGGCCATCGTTTGTTACCTCATGGAAGCGCCACGAACGGTCGCCGACCTCGAAGGGGATCTGGGTATCTCGCAGCCGACCCTGTCGCAGCAGATCACTCAACTCCGGAACGCGGGGATCGTCACAGGGCAGCGTCAGGCGCGCTCGGTGACCTACCGGATCGAGGATGCGCGGGTGCTCCCCTTGGTTCAGGCACTGCGGCTGGTCTTTGCCGACCTGAACGACGTGCGAATGGAAAAGCGGCGCGCTGCAGCTGCCGCGCGTCATCTTCCCGCCGCAGAGGCCTTCGGCATGTTCGATTGATTCAAACCCATGTCAGGACAATGTAGGTGGGGTGTCGCCCAATATCCGTTGTAGCAGCTGCGGCGGATTACGTCGTATGAAGTGTCCGCAAGCCCGGTCCCGTTTGCGGCAGGCGATCTTATTGACGGTGGCAGTGATCGTAGCGGGTAGCGACGCGCTAGCGGGCAGATCGATCGACCCTAGTTGTCGTAGATGCCATGCGGCCTCCTGTTCATGCCCAACCGATCGGGCGACCGCGCCCGTTTTTTGGCGGCCATGCTGGTCGCCGTTCGACGGGCGCTGAGGGATATCGCGCCGATCATCACGGACTTCTCTTCGCCGTGATCAGTGGGCGCCCCCCCTATCTCGCTCCATCGACTCCATCGGCTGAAGACCGTCATTTGCAGACCATAGGCGGCAGGCGCGCCTAGGGTCAGGACTCGTTCATCGGTCATAGCCAGAACATGACGGTTGCTGCGAGGGCGATGGCGGATAGGAAGACCTTGGGCGATCTGTCATATCGGGTTGCGATGCGCCTCCAATCCTTCAGCCTGCCGAACATGATCTCGATGCGGTTGCGGCGTTTATAGCGGCGCTTGTCGTATTTGACGGACTTGCCGCGAGA
>JARWBI010000030.1 GCA_029846755.1 Falsirhodobacter flavus
CTGAAGGGTATGCCATAAGGCAATGCCTTACAACCATTTGCTCAATCAGTGCAGACGGCCCTCACCGCACGCTTACGTATAAGCGGAATTCAGAATTTTTTGTCGCGCGACTAAGATTTTTCTTTCAAACTGCTTCCGGCGTTTTCCATCGGTATCATTTCCCATTTGTCGAACAGAGGAATGACGATGACGAAGCATTTTACCTACTCGGATAAAACTTTTGCTGAAGCAAATGCGCCTGCAGCAGCCGGCGGGCTCGATATAGACACTGTCGAGGGGCGTCGCGCGGCGAATACGCCTTCGGCCAGGCATGGTCACGCGGCAATCGCTCACGACCTTCTCAACGTCAGTGCCTGGATGCCGCCCGAGGATCTGCCGCGCCGGGAATGGCTCTACGGCCGACATCTCCTGCGCGGTCGTCTTTCCGTCCTAGTCGCGCCGGGTGGGATCGGCAAGACATCGCTGCTGATCGCCGAGGCCCTCGCCATGGTGACGGGAAGACAACTCCTTTGCGATCAGGGGGAGGCCCCCCTGCGCGTTCTGATCATCAACCTCGAAGATGCCAAGGATGAAATGGACCGGCGTATCGCCGCTGCCATGGCGCATTTCGGGATCACGAGCGAGGATATCGGTGGCCGCCTGCACCTTGCAAGCGCTGGCGCGGATTTTCGCCTTGCATCGCAGACCACGAGTGCTGGCTTGACCCTCAATGAGAAAGCCTTCGATGCGCTCAGGCAGCAGATCCTCTCGAGACAGATCGATGTCATCACCATTGATCCGTTCATCTCCTGTCACCAGATCAGCGAGAACGACAATGTCGGCATCGATTTTCTTGCCAAGGAACTCGCGCGCCTCGCCGCAGAGTGCAACTGTGCGATCGAGGTCGTGCACCACACCCGCAAGCTTAACGGGGATCGCGTTACCAGCGAAAGCATGCGCGGCGCTTCCGCGCTCCTGAATGCCGCTCGGGTTTCGCGAGTCCTCAATCCGCTGTCCGAAAAGGTGAAAAAGGAAAATGGCATCGAGGCGTCGGCGAGTTACTTCGAGGTCGCCACGGACAAAGCGAACCTTTCACGCATCTCAGCAGCCAAAGTGCACCGTATCGTATCGGTTGACCTGCAGAACGGTGACAGCGTCGGAGTGTGTGAATCGTCACCGAGCCTGAAAAAGGCGGACAAGGTTGTCGAGGGCATCGACAATATCACGCCCGCCCAGCGTGCCGCCATTCTCACGGAAATTGCGGCCAAGGAACCCTGTCGATATCATCCCTCGGCGACCGCTTGGGTCGGCTTCATCATTGCGAGGGTCATGCATCTCGATCCCGAGGCTGATGGCGCCAAGATCGCAAATACGATAGAAATCTGGATCAAAGATGGCACGCTCATCAAGTCCCAGATCAAGTTCAAGCAAAACCCGTCGCCTGTAGTCAAAGTCAATCCGAAGGCCCTTGAAGCTTGCTTGCCTGGGTGATCCGACCCGCGGGTTTTGGCCCGGCATTGGTCCGGGCTCACCACTAAGATCTCGTGTTAATCGCGAAGCTGGTCCAGCTTCCCGCTCGACGTATACGGCGTTCGTCCTCATGAAATGCTCGGTTGGCCGGTATTGCGAGCCTCATTGTCCGCCCTGCGGGCTCGGCTACTGGCTGCATTTTTTGGTTATTGTCGAAAGCCCCCTATATGGTATGACTGGGTCATACTTCAGGGGATCGACATGACGGTGAAACGTAGCCTGAGCTTCACGGATCGTCACTCCAACTTTCTCGACGAGCAAGTCTCCAAAGGCGTCTACTCGTCCACCAGCGCCAGCGTCGGCGCGGCAATCGAGCAGATGATGCAGGACGAGGAAGCACGGCAAGCTGTGCTGTCGGGATGGGCCGAGGATATCCGGGCCAGAGCCGCAATGCCCCGCTCGGAGTATGTCGATGCTGATGTCGTCTTCGGCGGCGTTCTCAATGATCTGGCGGCCGCCACCCGTCGATGAGGGTGTTCCGAGTTCGCTTCCACCCCGGTGTGGAAGGGGATCTGCGAGGGATCGCTGACTGGCTTTTGGAATATGCCGGCCCGGTCTCCACAGCGCGCGTCATTGAACAGTTGCGCGACACCGCGCTTTCGCTAAAGACGGCCCCTCACCGAGGCACCCTCAGGAACGACATCCTGCCGGGCCTGAGAGCAATCCCGTCGGGTCGGCGGGGTGTCATCGCCTTTACGGTCGATGATGAGCTTGGGGAGGTGTTTGTCCACCTCGTGACTTACGCTGGCGCTGATTGGCAGGCACGCATGACGGGCCGACAGCGGTCACATGTCTAGCTCTCGGCGCATGACCTCGGGGCGATCCGGTATGGGCCGTACAAAACCGCAACGGGACAGAGACGACAAGAACTCCCTAGAGACCTTTCCTTGGTCGCCGATGTCATCCGAGCGTCCGGGAGCAGGGCAGGGTGGTGACGTCGGGCCCGTTACTCTTGGCCGGTGCCGTTGAGCCGTTCGTCGTTCCTTGCCTGCTCACGCGCGAGCCTGATGCGTTTGGCGACGTCCTCCTCCGTGTGACGATCACGATAGTTCGAACAGTCGGCGCCTTGTGCCATGCCATGGAGCTCTTCAATCGTCGGGACGGAGACCTCCTTGACGCCGTTCGGGGTAGGGATACGGACCGTCTTGCGATTATCGTCGTTCATTCGATCACCGGGGATTTTTCCGCCTCATACCTAGACGCGATCACAGGGCTGTTTGAGCGTAGAGTTTATCAGGGCAGGGTACGTCGATACTGAAGAAAAGTCGCGCCCGCCTTTTATGTGGCACATAACGTTGTCGCCATTCTCGAGAAGATTCTCGGCCGGACCAATGCGGGGACGGGCCTCCGTCATTCAGCGGGAAACGGGGAGGACCGTCAGGTTCGAGATCGCGGAGACGACCAGCACTCTCCGCGCGAAATGGATCGCCAGCCCGACGATGACAACACGGTCCGCTACCTCGGGGTCAAGGTGGACGATGCGCTGACCATTGCCGGAGCCATCGACCTGTAAGGAGCAGCAAGGCTCTTGTCGGATTGTTTCGCATGAGCCGCGATCAGTGCGATCGGAGGAAACGAAGCAGATTCCTGCGTTGGGGAAATCCCCTCGTGACGTCGCAGCTCCCTATAGAGGGCGGCAATCCTGCGGCTCAGGTATCCTTGCCTAGGAGGAGAGCCAGATGCTCATAGGCCTCGTTGAGCGTGTCGAACTCCTGGTCCGTAAAGCCTGCCTGCTCCGGGCGGTCGTCATGGCCCATGTTGGCGAGCGTAAATATGACCTGCCCGTCCTCTTCATGAATCGCAAGTTCCCGGCGCTCGTCGGCGACCATCTGCACGGCGGCGAAGTGGACAAGGGCCTTGTCGGAGAAGGAGATGATCTTGAACTCGGGTATCATGGTGCGGGACCTTTCGGCTTGCCGTTTCTCGGGAGGCTCGTCAGCCATACATCATGATACATCCGATGTCGCCCCGGTCACGGCTCTTCGCACGGGGCGCATCGGGTGTCCGTTTCAATATCCACTTGATGCGACGAGAAACAGGCATGCGGTGCGCCCCGTTCGAAAAGAACGAGCACGTCCAGTGCAGGAAATGGTCTGTGATATCAGCGGAAACGGTGAAAGCTGCTGCTGCCGCAATGGCAGCGTCCGGCAAATGGCATGAAAACACCTTTGCTCATCGAGGCCCCGTAGCGATCGTTTGCCTCGATAACACAGCGATGGCCCGAGACTGTTTTTGCACATGCTAGGAACAAACATTCGGCGGGACGGTCTAGCCTGTGCTCCCTGTCCTGCCTACACCCCGCTGGCGTCCTCCCCCGTCAGCGGGGTTCTTCATTCTAGCCACGGTGATCGATTTGCACGCTCTGACCTATGTGATAGACGGTCGGCCCGGCGCACTCACCGGAACTCATGCGCAGCTGATCGCACATATCGCCGGTCACGTTTCGGCGCTGGCGCCGGGATGGTGTATGAGCGCTCCACAGGACGAGGGGGCGGTGTGCCAGATCATCTCGATGGCGCGGCCAGATCGACGGGTCATGTTCACCCTGTCCAGAACTCTTGTCCTGCACTCTGGGTCTTATCGGTAAGGTCCGGGGCGGGAATGACCCGCCCCGATCCTGCTCACTTCCGCGTTTTGTCCAGATCGTCGCGGTCATCCTCGATCTCGACTTCCGTGTGACGCACGGTGTCGGAGATCGTCTCGCGGTGGGTGTCGCTGGTTTTGCGCAGTCCGACCTCCTCGACCACCCGCGCTTCTTTCGAGACGACTGCTTCCTCGCGGTATTCCTCGGCCTCCAGCGTGCGATCCTGAAACGCTGCTTCCGTCCCCGTCACGGCGCGGTCCACCGGACGGCGCTCGATCTCCACGCGGTCTTCGCGCAGATCGACGCTTTCGGTGATGGGCTCTTCGACCGTGTAGGCGCGCACGCGGACGCGGCCATGGCTGGCATCGCGCTTGCCGACGCGCAGGCGCTCCTCCACAACCGGGATGCTCTCGTTGTCAGAGAGGCTGGTGTCGCGTGTCCCGGTGCCCACCGGCGCGATGACCGGCTCCGTGGCCTCGGTATCGTAGGAGGTGCCTGACGTCACCGACGATGCGGCATAGGGGCTCGCTTCATAGCCGCCCCAGCCTTCCGCGCGCCAACTGGCTTCGCGCTCTTCGAGGTTCACCGTGCCTTCGTCATCGAGGATGTCGAGCGCAGTCTCGTAGTTGGCTTGCGAAAGGCCAGTGACAGCAACAAGGTAGCCGCCCCGCGACAGCCCTTCGGCATAGGAATAACGATCCTCGTCGGGGAAGAAGAAATCACCGAGGCTTTCCCAAAATCCCTTCTCCCGGTCCGCGGTGGTCGTCGTCGTGCCGGTCTCGGCACTGCCATCGCCTTCGATGATGCGGATCTGCTGGTTCGGGATGCCGGCTTGGACGAGCCGGTCACGGGCATCTTGGGCATCCGCGCGGTTGTCGAAGAGCGCCGAGACCGAAGTGGCGCCGCCGGTCATGCCCGTCTCATTGTCATAGCTCATTTTGGTCATCCTTGTATTTGGTTGATCCTGTGTCATCCCCTTTCTCAGGCGAGCTCCGCTCGATCCGAACGGTCTGACGCCTCAGCGTCACGGGGATGTTTTCTGTTTCGGTGCGATAGACACGGCGAACGTGGATCTCCTCCAGAAGATACAGCTCCCGCGTCACCACCACGCGTTCTTCCACGACGGGGATGATTGTCAGATCACCCTCGATCCGGACCTCTGGTGCGGCGTCGATCGTCCGACCAACAGGCACGCGCACCACGTCGACCTGGGCCGTGCCAAGTTCGACAGGCACAAACTCCTCGACAGTCTTTGTCTCGGTCGAGACGCGCACCCGCCCAGTGAGGCGAGGCTCCTTGGTCAGCTCGGCACGTTCCTCGATGAGAGGAAGGACATTTGGCTTGGGTGCTTCGGACATGTCATCCTGCGGTGGAAGGAATGCGATGAACCAGCCGGTCAGGTAGACGTTCCGCGGTTACTGCTGAGACATGGCGGCATGGGCGCAATTACGCCATGAACGTATACTCGTCGCTCAAAACGCGATGGCTGATAGCTTCCTCGTTGGCAGGTTCCGGAATGCGGTGACAGTCTGCAGCTAGGAACGGCTGCCCGGCCCCTGCAATCCGGGCGGGGGAACCGCGTCCGCATCAGGATTGCGGCCATGGCTTCGGTCCAGCCATCGCATGATCGGCGTGACAGTTAGCCCGTGCATCAGGATTGATGCAAAAACAACGAGGCCTACGATGGCCCAAAGCCGATCCGCTCCCTGCGCTGGCATGTGGTTAAGGCCGTAGGCTAGGTAATAGATCGATCCGACGCCGCGAATGCCGAAGAAGGCGATAGTCGCCTTTTCCGTCCAACTCGCGTCCAGCCCCCAAAGTCCGAGGAGACCAGTTGCTGGACGGATCAAAAGGAGAATGACCGCCGCTGCCACGACATCGGTCCAAACCAAGGCGGCCAGAAGCCCCGTCGCAAGCGCGCCACCGAACAGAAGCAAAAGCACCATCATCGCCAGACGTTCGATCTGCTCGGTCACGTCATGCATCTCGCGATGGAAATCATGCGTCCGATGGGCGTGGCGGAACGTCAGGGCTGTCACGAAGACCGACAGAAAGCCGTAGGAATGGATAATCTCGGTCAGCCCATAGGACACGAATGTCGCCGCCAGCGCGATCAGCCCATCGCCGGTCTGCGCCAATTTCGTCTCGGCGGGTATGTTGAAAGTGATCCAGCCGAACACCAGCCCGATGAGGTAGCCACCCAGCACGCCGGCACCTATTTCCCACAAAACGTTGTAGCCAAGCCATGTCAGCACCCAAGGTTCGCCGGAGGATGCCGCAAGCGTCAGCGCGATGGCCAAATGCACGAAGGGGAAGGCCGCACCGTCGTTCATCCCCGCCTCGGAGGTCAGGCCGAAACGCACTTCGTCTTCCTCACCGCTGCGCGGGGGGCCGACCTGGACATCCGATGCCAATACGGGATCAGTCGGGGCCAGTGCCGCGCCGAGCAGGAGCGCGATGGTCCAGGACAGCCCCATCCACATCCCGGCCAAGGCGGTAATGGCAAGGATGCTCAGCGGCATTGTGATGAGGATCAGCCGCCATGAAACCTGCCATCGACGCATGCCGAACACGCGGTCGATCTTTAGGCCCGCGCCCATCAGGGCAATGATGACCACAAATTCGGAAAATCGTTCGGTGATCTCCGGATAATCCAGCGGCGAGGGGACGAGCCTCACTTGCGGGAGAGAGAAGATGGCCGCGCCGATGCCCATGCAGACGATCGGGAGCGACAGAGGCAACCGTTTCAACGCCAATGGCAACCATGCCACCAGAGCGATCAGCAGGCCCGCTCCGGTCAGGAACAGGATATAGGGGTCCGGATGGAGAAGGGTTTCCATGCATCTCAACACCAAGCAGAAGGTTTTGGTCCCAAAAGTGCAGCAATCTCGCTTCGCGCTTTGCGACGAGCCGACAGCGTAAGTCGGGGCGCTTGCGAGGCTAAGAGACAATCCGTCTACACGACGGCATCGCGCCCGTCTGGTTATACTTGGTGCCGCAGCGCCCCATCATAGCACGGCCGGCACCATCGCGGAGGGACGATGGGGCGGTATCTAAAAAGACCCAGTTTCAACTTGGAACTCAACTACCCGCCCGCTGCTATATCCAAGCGCAGGATGCCCTTGCCAGGATGAGGCCAATGTTCAGCTTTGTGAGACACGCCGTCGATGTCGTCTGCAGGCGCTCCACCGCCCGGCAATGCGGCGCCCTCTGCTGGAGAGAAACCGATGGTGTCGTCGAGATCCTGCTCATCACCAGCCGCGCTAATAAGGAATGGATCATCCCCAAAGGCTGGCCGATGCCCGGCAAAACACTGGCGCAAGCTGCAGCCGAGGAGGCTTGGGAGGAAGCCGGCATTCGCGGTGTGGTGGAGGATCAGGCGGTCGGATCCTATCGCTACATCAAGCGGCGCGGGGGCAAAGAAATTGCAATCGACGTTACGGTCTTCCCGCTAGAAGTTGCCGAGGAACATGACGCCTTCCGCGAACAGGGCCAGCGTGAAAAATGCTGGCTCAGTCCAATTGCCGCCGCCGAGATCGCGGCCAATGACACGTTGGCGGCATTGCTCGCCGCGTTCCACCCAACAAGCACCGCCTGACAGATCAGGCCGCCAGCCAGATGTTCGCCCGCCTGCGGTAGTCTTGGCGCGTCTCGATCACGCCGATTTTCTGTCCGATCTCCGCACTGGCGGTAATGCCCTGCACGAAGGGTCGGTCATGCATGAGGTAAGGGATAGCGCCCATCGCGATCTGACCCTGTGCCAGCCCCGGTGCGAGGAGCGAGTAGTCGCCCGCGACGACCGGCACCTCGCATCCGGTGCTCAGAAGCAGCTCCCGGAGGGTCGGGAACGGCAGGTCACTGGTTTCCAAAGCTCTTTGTCCGCGCGCGTCAATGAACAGATCGAAATGATGAACCTCTCTCTCAGACGAGATCAGTGTTCCGGCGTCGTCGGTCTGCCGGTCGTAGTTCTGCCCGAGGGCAAGGATCGACAACACTCCCGCATCTCGAAGCGCCAATAACCGCCGGATTGTTTCCGATGGGATGGCGGCGTAATTGTCCACGAAAACCCGCTTGAGGCCTGCCTCGAACCGTTTGCGATCCTCGTCGTCGAAATCCGCGACCACATCCTCGACCTTCTCATGCATTCGAAGGATCGCGTATCGCCAGGCAACGGTCCGCTTTGCGGCCTTGTTGCGTTCCACTTCGGCAAGGTTCGAGGCGGCCCAACGAAACGGATCTCGCTTGAGGCGGTCCTCGAAATACACATCCGCAATATCATCCGCTGTCGTGGCGCAAAGCCCCGTGGCCTCTTCCCAAGCTGGGTCGTCTGCGCGGATCTCGGCTCTGAACAGATCGAACACCCGATCCAGCAAACCATCCTGACCTGCGGCTCGGGCCTTTTTCAGGGCCCTGTCGGTCATCACGTTCAATGGTTCATGCGGGATCGGGCAAAAGAAATCCGCCTCGGGCAGGATGCCCGATCGTGACATGAGGGTGATCTCAAGCTCGCCGCTCTCTCCGGCCAGATCATAGGCCAGCCCTTCATCGGCCTGCCGGGTGAAGCTGCCATGCTGCGCGGCAACCGCCATCGCCGCGTCGATAGAGCTGAGCGAGGTTCCCATGATGCCCACGCGAACCGCCGGAACATCGGCGTCGAACAGGCCAGTCCACGGACTTGGGTAGTAGGTGTCGGTATTTTCGGCCTCGTCCGGCCAGACATGGCCGGTGGTCAAGATGACCCTATCAAACACCTCGTCCCGGTCCGCGACGCTGTCGGCAACGCGCACGCCGTCCGCGGCGGGCTTCACATCTACGATTTCTGTTTCTTCGTGAATATGGACAACATGCCCGCCCGCTTCCGCGACGTGCAGGAGTTCGATGAACTGGCTGCGGAAATACTGCCCCAGCAGGAGGCGCGGCGTGAACAAACGATCATGCATCGCCTCGGGGTCGATGCCGAACCCCCGAAGCACCGCCTTGGGCAGGGTTTGCATCCACCCCAGATAGCTCTGTGGCAGCTCCGGAATTTCGATGCTGGCAATATTGGCCAACATCGATTTGCGGCACGTGTCGGCGCTATACGGCATGCCGACCCCCGCTTGCGACCCGGCTTCGAAGATCGAGATCGTGAGCGGCTGCGGGTGCGTTATCAGTTTTTGGAAAGAGTAAATCCCTGTCGGACCCATGCCGATGATCGCGATATGAGGTGCCATTCTAATCCTGTGCGCTTGTCGCGACTTCAAATGATGCGGGCACGCGGGGAAGCAATGGACCATTATCGGGTATCGATGACGACGTTGCGTGCCATGCGGAACTCCTCGCTGAGCGCAGCGATCTCGACCGCCAGCGGATACCCAGATCGGGTCTGCCACTTCGCCGCTTGACCGGGAGCAGGTAAGGAATGAATTGCTTCGTCCGCAGGGTGAACAGCGCGTTCCTTGGTCGCATCAGATGTCCGTCCAACCAAGGCAACCCGCCGCCGGCCCGCGGCCGACCATGATCGCTCCGTGCAGGTAAAGCCGCCACCAATCCGATCCGTCTGGTATATCGAGTGCCCAGATGAGACCCGAAGCATCTGTGGTGATAAGGTTCGCGTCTACTGCATCTGCTGCCTCTGCAACGGCAGCGAAACTGGTGGTCGGCGCAAAGGCGACCATCACCGGCCCTTTGGGGTCAACCAAGGGGAAAGCGTTGAGCGTTCCCAGTCCGACAGCAGCCATAGGGAGGAGGACAAGGACGCCGCGCATCGGGGGCGGAGGCCGACGGAGCGCTAAAAGTCCTAAAACGATCGGAATGATCCCGAAGGCCGCGACCCAACCCAAATCCCAGAGAAGCGGGTTCGCGGCCGCGTCCTTGATGCGGTGAATGCCCAAGACCCAGTGTGACAAGACGGCATCAAAGACATGCCATGATCCGAAACCGATCAACGTGCTCTCCGCCAACCGCTCGGGGCGCTCATTCCTGTGCCACAGCATCCAGAGGGCGATGATGAGCGCCGCGAACATGGCGAGATGGAACACTCCGTCGGTCATGATCACGAACCAGGCGTTTGCGTTCCAATCCTCGATCCCGCTGAACAGATGGTGCCATTGCAAGATCTGATGCAGCAGAATGCCATCGAAAAATCCGCCGATGGAAATGCCTAAAAGAATGCCTGCACTATGCAGACGCATTGCCCTGTCCCTTCAACCATTCGCGCAGATGCGCATCCGTCAAATCCTCGCCAAGCTGCCTGCGCCGGTCCAGCGAGGCTCGACTGTAATCGAATGCCTTGAGTGCGTAGTTATCCGCCGGATCATCGAGAACGAGGTGGAGGAACCGTCGCTTGGTCGCGCGAGTGAGCTCTATAATGCGCGCCGATTGCCCCGCGAAGGCGAGCGCCTGGGCACGGTCGGCGATCCCATTGACCGTCCGGGTCATCCGTCCGGCAAGGGGATAGAGATCGAGCGCGATCACCGCGGCATCCCCCTCGCGGTCCAGCAGAGACGGCAGGGGCAGGTTCTCGCACAGGCCGGGATCGAGGAAGGTGCGGCCCGCGATGGTCACAGGTGGGAAGAGACCGGGAAGTGCCGTGCTGGCCATCACGTGATCGACCGTCAGCGGCTGCTCGCCCGTTCTGAACCGGGTAATTGCCCCGGTTTCGGCATCGAGGGCGGTTAGCGTAACCTCCATCCCGCCGCCGTTCAGGATGTCGAAGTCGATGCTTTGCTCCAGCAGCTGGCGCATCCGGTCGCGCCGGAACAGCGCGACATCCGGCGGCATAAACGGCAGAACCTCCAGCGGTCCCGGAAATGAGGGAGAAAAGAGCGCCGGGTTCCCCGCCATCAGCGTTGCGGTGGCGAGCATGCGCCGCCCGCCGAGGACAGGAGAGGGCTGAGCGATCCTTTGCAGGAACTCCGTGAGCATTCCGGCCCGGTCGGTCGGCGCATTCCCGGCAATGATCGCGGCGACGACGGCGCCGATCGAGGCTCCGGCGATGCGGGTGACATTCAGGCTCGACGCCTCGATCGCCAACCATGCCCCGACATGAAAGGCGCCAAGGGCATTCCCGCCCGCAAGGCAAAGCCAGCATTCCATCTCAATCTCTCAGTTCGGCGATTTGTCCTGCATCTTGGCCATCATGTCCGCGAGCCAATGCGCTGCGCTAGCATTGCCGCGTCGATTGTGTCGGTCTCAGTAACGGCGAACCCGTGAGCTCCAAATATTGGCGATGCAACCGCAGGCATTTGCGAAGGTTCCTGAGGCTTTGAACCAGCGGAAAGGGGCGATTCCTACCTGATGGTTGGTCTTCTTTGGGATGAAATGGGGCTGTGGCATTCCAACTAAGGTCTCCCAAGTGCACGGCAGCGTCTCGTGCGTCTCGACCTCTGTGCAGTTGAAATTGGCGGCTTCTCATCCGAAGTTCCAGGCCCTCTGATACCCTCAACTTTTCCTCATGTATTACAAACTCTGGATCACCTTGACGTCTGCCGCCCGCAACGCTCGCTTCACCGCCGCGTAGGACGGTTCTGCCGTCTCTGTCTTTCCATTGACGCAGTCTCGGCAGGCAGCGACGGCGGCGGCGTATTCGTCGGTCCTCGGCCAGATCCACTGCCTGCGTAGAAACGCTGCAGCATGAACCGGGCCTTCCAGAACAACCGGCTGGCCGGGGTTGGGGTAGTCGAAGATGATCGTGTTCACCCAAAGTCGCCGCACCTCGTCCTCCTGCTCCCCGGACCCGAGAGAGAGGACTGACACGCGTTTTGAATGTTCCTCTGAGCGAGGCGAACATTTCGACCTGCTGCCGGTTTTATGCGGCCAAGCCGCCGGAGCATCATGCATATTCGTCCAAATTCCCCGCGCGTGACCACACAGCATGTCTTGATCTATGTCATCGACGGCGCGCGGGATCGCCTTCAAGGCAGCAAGAACCACCTGCTCAAAACCCTTTTCTTTCTCTTAATGAACCGACTGCCTCCGCTCATTCGCCTTGCGGCCGCGCATGAGCCGCCCACCGAGGAAAACTTGAAGCGCCTGATCACGGACACCGGGATAGGGCAGCGCGTTTGGTTCTCGCTGACGCCAATGCTCGTAGTGTCCCGCTAACGCCCGATCCGCTTGTTCGATATTCCACTGAAGAGTTTTCATGACGCATATTCTTAACGCGGTTATCAACGGACGCCGGATCACGTTCAAAGGCTCCGAAGCCCTCCTGACCACGAAGCTGGTGCAGGTGTTGCACATCGCCTATCCGGAAAAATCCGGCTTTGCGTGCATTCCCGAGACCTATTCCATGCAGGACATTGCCCTCGCGGTCGAAGACGAGGGATTGGAGCACGTCGTGTGCTTCGTGATGCGGGAAGGAGGCGATAGCGAGCCGTCCCGTGACCTCAACCATTGCAAACCCTGAGACCTGCGGTCGATCACCGCACCGCGCACCGCGCACCGCCGACGGGTCGAACGGGGCCATTAAAGCAACAGACACAGGATCGCCTAATTTTTGGGCAAATCCCTTTCGCACGCTTGAGTTGCATAATGCGGCAGCGCAGCAAGAATGGGCCGTGGTTCTGTCAACGAAGATGGGCGTTAACGCCGTATTAATGCATGTCGCATTCTGCAAGTGCCAAAAACATTTCGCACAACTGAGGATTGTTTCTTGACGAACACCGTTGCGTGAACAGTTTCTCGTTCATTCACGGCGCTCCTCATCCAAGACCAATAGAATTATCGAAACACCGGCGCCTTGGATTTCACCATCCAAAGGGACAAAACCATGAAATCAATCTTCGCTGCCGTGGCGCTGATCTGCGCCCCGCTGACCGCGCACGCCATTCCCGTGGTTGCCGGCAATTCCTACGGGGGCGCACTCGAACTCACGCCTGGTGAAGTTGTCTCGATCGAATTCGAGATCACCGAGCCCACCTATATCACCCCGATCGCCATCTCCGGCACAGGAAGCACTGCGGCCGATCTTCTGGCCGTGACCTTCGGCGTCAACGAGTTCGAGGCAAAGTTCTCAAGCACCATCTTCCTGGGCAATGTGGCAGCGGGCTACGCCGTGCTCGAGGGCTTCCTCGCGCTCGAAAACTTCTCGCTGCTGCTGACCGACGGGGTGATAAGCCCGGTTCAGCTCACCTACAACTTCGTGGCCGAAGTGCCGCCCCCCGCACCGGTTCGCCGAGGCAGACGGCTTCCGCGCGGCCTTCGGGCTCGCCCGACGCGAGGCGACATGGGCGATCAAGGGACTGCCAGAGGTAGAACTGCCGCTGTTTGCTGCGGCAGGGAGGAAAGACGGTTGCCGCCATGAGTCGATCGAACCTGGCGTTGCCCTGCACCCCATGGCGGCAGGGCGTGAGGTGGTCGAAGACTATAGCCATGTCGGACTGTCTCTCCGTCGTCACCCTGTCGCCTTCCTGCGCGAGGATCTGGCAAAGCGCCGGGTTGTGACCTGCGCAGAGGCCATGGCGCAGCGCGACCGGCGTTGGTGCGAGGTCGCCGGGCTCGTCCTGGTGCGCCAGCGTCCGGGGTCGGCCAAGGGCGTGATGTTTATCACCCTCGAGGACGAGACCGGCATCGCCAACCTCGTGGTCTGGCCGAAGGTGTTCGAGACCCATCGCCGCATCATCCTTGGAGCGGGGATGATCGCGGTGCGGGGCCGCGTCCAGCGCGAGGGCGAGGTCGTCCATCACGTTGCCTACGGCATCACGGACCTGTCGCAAGAACTCGGCAGCGTCGGAGAACGGAACACTGCCTTTCCGTTGCCGCATGGGCGCGGCGATGAGTTCCACCATGGATCGCCCGCACACGATCCGCGGGACATGCCGAAAGGGCTGCGGGCGCGCGACATGTATGTTCGCGATCTCCACCTCGACACGATCAAGGTGAAGACGCGGGATTTCAGGTAAGACGCCTCGAAGCGCAGCCTGACCGCAAAAGCGATCAGGAAGATCGCGATTAAGCCTCCGGCAGCAGGGTGGGTGTCGCGCAGACCAACGGCTGGGATTTTCTTTTCATTTCCAGAGCGGCTCCTTCCCAAGGCCAGGTTCCATCTTCGAAAGGATAGACGAGTTGTAAGACTCTATACGAGTTATCATTATAGAGCCAAGGCATCTGCCACATCCATTCTTCATACCTCTCTTTTGGAACAACACCAAACATCACAGAGTATCCCTCAATGAAACCTTTATACAGGGTATTTTCCTCAAACCGTTCCCCTGCTTTGACTCTTCTGTAATACACGTGGCTGGCATGATATGTAGCTTCTTCTGAAAGCCCGATAATAAGGAGTTCGGGAGCTTGCGCCGTGAACTCTATGCCAGCGGTGTGAAAATGAATTGGCTTTGTTTCCGTACACCAGAAGCCTCGATTGCTGAAGCCATAGTCTCTTATGTTGCATAACAGCATATTCTTCTGGATAGATTTTGTTAAATGCATCTTTACAGTCTCATGATTGATCCTGATCGAAACATGATACCAATTGAAACATCCGGGAATATTTTTTTTATAGCATATACGCCGGATGGTCTTTTCTCGCGTTCGCAGAGGATGAGGCGGAGTGGCTGCATCAAACTCTTGATGTTGCCGAGCAGGGTAGTCCCCTGAGAGGCGTTACGTGAGAGGGCCGACTTCGAGAGGAAACTTTCGAGCGCCGTGATGTTGTAAATGAAGCCCGGAGTATTCATCGACATATACTTGCCGCATACATTTGTCATGAAAAAATCTCTGTTGATCGAGACACTTTTTATTTTGGTTTCGTCGCCGCGATAGCACCTCCTATTTAAGGAAATAAAAAGAGGAAAACTGATGTCTGAATTTTACGTATCGTGCCTCGCCTGTAACTGCGTCGTCTTTGAGCAGAGACGTGTTCAGGTCATCGAAAGAGTTGTCATCGAGCAATGTCTGTACTCATGCGGTGAGATCGATCACGAGGATGCCGACTACAGGACAGTGCCGTTTTCTTTTTTGCGGGATATAGATGGATATCTCCTGCCCCCACACAAGATAGCCGTGAGCGATACCCTTTGGAGGCGGCGTGAGGAGCAAAAATGGCGTTTACATAAGGAAAATGATCCTTGGGTATGAAGAAACATCACTATGGGTTCTTCAGAAAAGGCATAGATTTTGACTGCTCCAATGCCCTTAGGCATCCGAACGCAGAAATGATCAAATTCTTATGTTGACACCCTTTACATGAAACGGTTGAAACTTCATATTGCCACAGCTGACAAGGATATTAATCATGGCACTTCCGAACCTCGACGCGCTTTTGAAAGCATCTCACGCCGACCTCATGCGTCTGCGTGATGATGTCATCACCGCGATTGCTCAGACGGAAAAAGAGAACAAGCGCAAGGCACGCGAAGAGCTCGAGACGCGTGCGAAAGAGCTCGGTTTTTCTGCGTCCGAACTGTTCGGCGCCGGCAGCGCGCCGAAGGCCGGAAAGGCCATCAAAGAGAAGGCGCCCGCAAAATTCCGTCATCCGGAAAACCCCGAGCTGACCTATTCCGGCCGCGGTCGCAAACCCGGCTGGTTTGCCGACTACGTCGAGCAGCATGGCCAAGAGAAAGCCGAGAAGGATTTGGCCATCTGACCGTCAGGCCAGTGTAGCAGTGGGGCAGGGTGTTGGCTGATGTCCCTTGCAAGCGGGGACGCGGCAACGCGCGCCCCCCCAAAGCATTAAACTCAGCTTTTAGATCGCATCCGGTAGCTGGGTTTCGACGCGCGCTTGAAGCTGGGCAAGCGTCTCATTCCGCCGAGCCATGGTTTCGTGCCATTCCTGTGCTTCGCGATCCTTGAAGAAGGACGCTGTCGGTGCCAAGCGCCTGACGGCATCTTCGACCTCATCGAGGTTCACCCGGAAAAACTCTTTGCGGAAGTTCGTGGTGTTGATCCGCTTGTCTGCGAACTCGCGATGAAGCGCGAATTCGAGGGCAGGGGCCTCATCAGAGTAAATCATGGCATGGGTGTCGAACCCGAACGGCACCGAAGCGTCGCCCAACTCCCGAACCCGATCATCCGGGTCGAGCCGGCGGGTCAGGCCGATCTTGACCACGTCCTCGCCAAACGACCCGATGTTGGAGATGATGTAGACGTAGCCTGACTTGGTCATCTCCGCCATCGCTCGCGCCCGCTCGGTAACGGCATGCGCCTCTGCGAGTTGGGCCTCTAGGGCCGCGATACGACCGAGATCGCTGCCAGCTTCCGATCGGGCCTTGTCGAGAAGCCTTTGATATTCGTATTCGCGCTTCTCGGCGGCTTCGGCCTCGGCGATCAGCTTTTTCTCATCGCGTTCGGCCCGCGCCATTTCGGCCCGCTCTTCCTTTTCGGCTTTCTGCTTCTCCCGGTATTCATGGGTAAGACGCAGTTCCTTGAGCTTGAGGGCAATATACTTGGCGCTTATCTGGAGCTGCATGGAGGCATTGGCCTTGTTGATTTGGTCCGCTGCCGTATGGATGCGCTTCTCCATCGCGTTGACGTTGTTCCAGCGAACGTTTGCGATCGCAGCTTCGCACTCGCTGTTGAAGGCTCGCATGGTCAGCTTCGACTGCCGATTGACCATGGTCGCGCCTTTGGCTCGGCTGCCATCCAGCGTCCAGTTGGCCGGGGTGCTCGTCGCCGCCTTGGCCGTGATCAGCGCCTTCTGCTCGGCGCGAACGCAAACGATCGATTGCTTATAGCTCTCGACGTCGCTGAAATCGAAATGCGGCTCGTATACGCCGAGTTCCGCAAAGGCGAGACGCTCGTCGTAAACTGCGATCTGCTGTTCGAGTTGGCGCAACAGGTTGCGCTTTTCCAGATAGGTGGACCGCACGGTCTCCGTGGATCGCTGGGCTGTTGATTTCCACCGAGACGTGACCCGGTTGGGGTCATAATTTCCATTGAGAATTGACCCATGTGACCCTTCCC
>JARWBI010000031.1 GCA_029846755.1 Falsirhodobacter flavus
ACTCCACGTCACACAAGGCGCACAGATCGATGCAAAAGACCTCATGATCGAATTGGCGTAAGCATTGCATTGCGCGCAGGTTTGAAGATGTAGTGATTCATCGAAAAGGTGAGATCAATTCATGAGCCTGCGCGTTCCTGTGGCGACCCTTCGTATCTTCGATGCTGCTGCCCGTCATCAGTCGTTCAAGGCGGCGGCACTCGAACTCAGCCTCACACCCAGTGCTGTCAGTCATGCCGTCAAACGCATGGAGGATTCGCTTGGTGTTCCTCTATTTGAAAGATCTGGTCGTAGTCTGCTTCTCACGCCTAGTGGAGAGGCCTTGAAGGCGCATACGGACCGGGCTTTCGAGGAACTGCGCGTAGGCCTCGAGATGGTATCGGCCCGCCGCCCGCAAATTCTGCGCCTTCATTGCGCCCCCAGCTTTGCAGCAAATTGGCTGACACCGCGCCTTTCACGCTTCATCGCCCAGCATCCCGAGGTCGAGCTGCGTCTTTCCGCGGGCGTCGATTACGCGCGGTTCGACACAGACGAGTTCGACGCGGATATCATCTACGGACCACCTCGCCAGAAAGGGCTGGAGGTAATGCCTCTTTGCGAAGAGATCGTCACACCGCTTTGCTCTCCGGCAATGGCCGAGAGGATCAAGGCCGTTGGAGATCTTTTGCAGCAGCCCTTGATCCAAAGCGAATTCAAACAGGTCCGATGGCCGGAATGGTTTGAATTGAACGGCATCCCGAGACCAAGTTTGCCGCAAGGCTCTCGTTTTGATCGCAGCTTCCTTGCTCTTACTGCGGCCGCAAACGGCCTTGGAGTGGCACTGGAATCAACCTTGCTTGCAGAGACAGAGATCGCCTCGGGGAAGCTAGTCCAACCGCTTGAGGGCTCCACGAGACCGATCAGCTATATCGGCCATCACCTCGTGCATCCACATGCGTTCAGAACACGCGCCCCGTTACGTCTTTTCAAGGAATGGATTCGGGCAGAGCTGCGGCTTTAGATGACTGCAGTTCACCTTTCGGTGCCAAACATTCGTTTGTCGAGCCTTTGGTTTAGGAACAAAGATTGAGCATGAAGAGCCCGATGGGAGCCGGGTTCCGACATCTTGAGATTGCAGAGCCGAAAGGCCCGTATCACGATCGCTGAAGGGACAGGTGGGACCGCACTTGATGGAGGCCCGCAGTGATCGCATCGAAGTCGGTCCGAGGAGGAATACAATGAACACCACGTTCGCAATGGTGCTGATCGCTGCATCGGCATGTGCAAGCGCCCTCAGCGCGCAGACGGTGCTGACCCTTGGTCATGGCAGCGCGCCCGGCAACCCGCGCGCCGTCGCCGCAGACGAATTCGCCAAACTGGTAAGCGAGAGATCGAACGGAGAGCTGACGATCAACGTCATCGGCGCCGAGCAGCTTGGCGGCGACGTCTCGATGCTGACCAGCCTGCGGACCGGCGCGCTGAACTTCACCGCCAATAGCCAAGGTGCGGCGTCGGGGCTGGTGCCGGAGATGGCCGCGCTCGGGCTTCCTTACGTCTTCCGCGACAGCGCACATGCGTTCGAAGTGCTGGACGGTCCGGTCGGCGACGATCTGGAGGCAAGCTTCAAGAATCTGGGGATCGAGGTTCTGGGCTGGTGGGACAATGGCATCCGCCACACCACCAACAGCCGCACGGACATCAAGACGCCCGCCGATCTGGTCGGCCTGAAGATCCGAACGCCTTCCGACCCGATGATCGTCGATATCTTCGAGGCTTTCGGAGCATCCACCCAGCAGATCCCGTTCGGAGAGCTTTACATCGCGCTACAACAGGGCGTCGTGGATGGGCAAGAGAACCCCGCCGCCAACATTGCCAGCAACAAGCTTTACGAGGTGAATACCCATATCGCGCTGACCGGCCACGACTGGCAGGCCTCGCCCTTCCTGATGTCGGCGATGACCGCCGCGCGCCTGTCGCCGGAACAGCTGGAGGTGATCCATAGCGCCGCCGCCGATGCGACAGTCCTTCAGCGCAAACTGATGGTCGAACAGGACGCGAAATTTCTGGAGGAATTCCGCGCCAATCCTGACCTGACCGTGACCGAGGTCGATCTGGACGCCTTCAAAGCCGCGACGGCCTCTGTGACGGAAAAATGGAAAAGCGGCCCCTTGGGCGAATTCGTGACGAAGCTGCTTGATGCAGCCGGTCAGGAAGGCTGAACCGATGATCCGCAACCCGGGGGCCGAGCGCCCCCTTACGGGGGCAGCGATGGCTCAAGAACCAAGAAAACTGATCGTGACCGTCGCCGACCGCATCGACGCCCTTGTGGCGGGGGTCTGCCGACTGGTCGTGCTCGTGACCGGCATCGCCCTCACGGCCGTGCTGACGATGAATGTTGCATCGCGCTACGTCTTCGCGTCGGGCGGTTTTGCCGCTGCTCAGGAACTGCCCGAGCGTCTGTTCCCCTGGTTCATCGTGGCGGGCATCGTGCTGGCCGCGCAGGCCGGGGGGCACATGTCCGTCGAATGGCTGCCGGGCAAGCTGGGCCCGAAGGGCCGCCGCATCCTGTTCATCGCGTCCAATATCATCGTCATCGGCGCCTATCTGGTGCTGGTGAATGAGGCGTTGAAGCTGGCCGCCATCGCCGCGGTCGAACATAGCCCGGTGCTGGGTCTGTCGGGCAGCCACGGATACTGGGCGATGGCCGCTGGTCTTGGCCTGACGGCTCTTGTCACCTTCTGTTCGTGCTTGCGAGTTGCTGCGCGGGGAATGGAATCCGCCTATCGCGCCCGGTTCGAGGACATCACATGACGCTCGCTCTTGTCCTCGTATTCACCCTGTTGATGATTCTCGCCATCCCGGTCGGCCATGCGCTGGTCATCGCCGGGGCTGCCGCGATCCTCTACAAAGGGTTCGTGCCGCTGATGGTCGTCACCCAGCAGATGTTCGACCAGACGCAGTCATTCCCCATGCTGGCCCTGCCCTTCTTCATGCTGGCAGGCTCGCTGATGATGGGCGGACGGCTGGGGCAGGAACTGCTGGATTTCGCCTCGGCTGGCATGAAACGCTATCGCGGGGGCGAGCTTTCGACCACCGTGGTCGCCTCGGTCGCCTTCGGCGGCGTGTCGGGCAGCGCGGTCGCCAACGCCTCGGCGCTCGGCTCGATCCTGATCCCGTGGCAGAAGAAGCGCGGCTATCCGGGGGGGCTGTGTGCCGCCAACAACGCGACCTCGGCGGTGATCGACATTCTGATCCCGCCGTCGATCCCGATGATCCTCTATGCACTGGTCAGCGGTGTCAGCGTTGCGGACCTGTTCGTCGCCGGGGTGGTGCCGGGGCTGATGATGGCGGGCGGGTTCATCTTCGTCTGCTGGTGGATCGCACGCCGCCGCGACTATCCGGTCTCGACCGAGCCGCGCGACCACGCCGCCTTTCTGCGTCTGGCACTGCGATCCAGCCCCGCGATCATGTTGCCGATCCTGATTATCGTCGGTCTGCGCATGGGCTTTGCCACGCCCACGGAAATGGCCGTTCTGTCGGTGATCTATTCGCTGGTGCTGAGCCTGACACTCTACCGCGATCTCGATTGGGCACGGTTCCGTTCGGCCATGATTGAAGCGGGGGTTGCCACCGGCGTCGTCATGCTGGTCATCATGGGCAGCGCGGTTGTCGCGTGGCTTCTGACCTTCGATCAGGTGCCGGTGAAGTTTGCGCTGTGGGTCGCCGACAACTTCAACAACCCGATCCTGATTCTGATGGTGCTGAACGTGCTGATGCTGATCGTCGGGATGCCGCTGGACCTGCCGCCCGCTATTCTGCTGCTTGGACCGATCTTTGTGCCGCTGGCGGCGACCATGGGGATCGATCCGGTGCAGCTTGGGCTTATCATGATCATCAACCTCGGGATCGGCCTGTATACACCACCCATCGGGACGACGCTGTTCATTTCCTCCTCCATCGCGCGGGCAAGCCTTGCCGACACGACGAAGGAATTGGGGCCGTTCTTCGCCGTGGCGATGATTGTTCTGCTGCTGATCACTTATGTGCCCGCACTGACGATCTACTAAAAACTGGGCGTCCTCGACCGTGATAGTCGAAGGCGCTCTTCAAACTCGCTTCTTCCAACATTCGTCACGACGACCTGCTCCGTGGCAATTGCCGACGGTGACCCGCCCGGCATGAGCACCGACATCCATATCCGCGCGATTTAGAGCCTCTAAGAATGTTGCGGTGTCGGCGAACTGGGCACAAAAGACGGTTTCACCCACCCGCGCGACCGTAATCTATGCCGACGAACCCGTCTGGGCGGGAATTGTCGGACGCATGGCAGGCGAACGGCTTGGCCCGCTGGCCCTCCTAGGAGGTGCATTGATTGTGGTAGGCGTGTTGGTGAGTGAGTTGCCTCCGCCTCGATCGGTGAAGCGCTCCGAGGCATCGGATGATCGGTCAGAACGCACCTCCCCGAGGGTTTAGGCAGGTTGTGACCCCACGGCTCCGATCTTGGCCAGAAGCCAGTCACGGACCATGACGACCCTGCCCTCCTGACCAGCTCCAATCCGGTAGACAAGGTCATAGCCACGCTCGGCCCTCAGACGATTCTGTGGAAACGGTGAAACCAGACGTCCCGCAGCGAGGTCGTCCGCCACCAGCGCACTTCAACCAAGGGCAATACCGTCGCCTCGAATGGCAGCGTCGATGACCATGCTTGCGTGAGTGAATACCGCCCCCCGGCGCGGGGGCGTCCCTGACGCGCCCACCATCGCAAACCACTGTTGCCGGTTTGCGAGCATCGGCTCTTCGTGGATTAGGGTGCAGGCAGCCAAGCTGTCGAGCGACGACAAACCGCCCATGGCGGCCTGATACTGCGGGCTGCACACGGGAGTGACCGTCTCATCCAGCAGGCGTTCGGCTACCGTATTTCTGTAGCGGCCTGATCCGTAAGGGATCGCCACATCTATCTGCAGCGATCTTGCGTGTTAGCGTTCAGGTTGTTGTCCACCGCATCCTAGCCGGGCGAATGGCAGCAATGGGCACTTCGCTACATCTATCTTCCCGCTGACGCATCATCCGGTCAGGCTGCGATGGCGGATGTCTCCGCCCGCCAGGATCATGCTACTGGACCGTCCTTGTCGCGTTTGACGTGGAACTCGCATCCAACGCCACACCGCACCCACCCACCCCCGCGAACATGGGTCCGAAGCTCAGGCGTCACGGCGTTGGATCACGCCTGTGGAGCGGTCGAGATGCGCTTCCATCGCCGCGACGGCCCCGGCGGCATCCCTGGCCTCGATCCGCTCAACGATGCTGAGATGATCGCCGAGGGTGACATCCTCGCGGCCGGACCAGTGCAGCAGGTCGTTGTGATACTGGAACACCCAGTTCAGCATCGCATCGCTGACCGCGCCAAGGATCGGGTTGCCCGAGATCTGCGCAATGCGGCGGTGAAAGGCGATGTCGAAGCCGATAAAGGTGGGCGGATCGCCAAGGCTCGTGCGCTGGCGATCCACCAGTTCGCGCAGATCGGCGGTGTCCTCGGGCGTGGCAAGGGTTGCGGCGATGCGGACCATTCCGGTTTCGAACAGGCGGCGCACGTCCTTCAGATGGTCCAGCGCCTCGGGGGCGGTGGACAGCATGACCTTGGCCATCATGTCGGCCTGATGCAGCGCGATTTCCGGCGTCAGCTGGTTCACTCGGCTGCGTTCGCCATGCACGATGGTGATCAGGCCGCGCATCTGCATGGCCTGCAACGCCTCGCGCACGGCGGGGCGACCGACGCCGAAACGGGCCATCAGATCGCGTTCGGACGGAACGATGTCGCCGGGCTTCAATTCGCCGTTCAGGACCAGCGCGGTCAGCCGTTCCAAAACCAGATCCGACAGTTTCTGCCGCACGATGCGATCGTCGGTGGCGGAGGGTGTCGGCATCATCGAGCAGTCCTTGAAAGCACCGGCAGACACTAGGGGCTGGCGCGGGCGAATGCCAGCCTCAGGTGATCCGGCGGATGCTTTCGGCCAGTTCCGCCGGTTCGAATATGCCCTTCCAGTCGTCGCGCATCAGGCGCGGCAGCCCGTTTTCGATCGCCTTGTTGCAGGCATCCGAAAACACCCCCTGCACATGGCCGAAGGTCACCGCGCCAAGGATGTTCAGATGGCCCAGCAGAAAATCGCGTGCGGCTTCGGGCGGAACGCCCCGCGCCACGACCTCGTCCATGCCCTGTTTCATCACGGCCAGCAGGGTCGCCGCCAGCGTTTCGGACAGCCCCGGCTCCAGCAGCGCGATCTGCTCCATCGTCAGGCGGTGCGAGCGCAGGATCGGCGCCCAGATGATCCTGGCGACCTCCTCTCCGGTCGCGAAATCGGATTCGGGGCCCTGCATCAGCGCATTGACGATGGATTGGCGTGCCGCGATGCCGCCGAAATGGTCGGCGCGGCCCTCGGGGGTCGACTCGTCGTTGAAGATGGGGGGATGGCAGGGATGCGTGACGAAATAGGTGACGTCGCTGCGGTCCGGCAGATGCCCGGCATAGGGCGCGGCGGCGTCGAGGATCACGATGATCGTGCCCGAGGCCAGAGACGGCACGATCTGCCCGGCCACAGCCCCGATGGCGGTATCGGGCACGGCAAGAATCACGACCCTTGCGCCGTCCAGCGCCTCGGCCTGCGGGGTGACGTCCGCGCCCAATTCGGTGCGGACGCGGGCCTGCCCCGCCTCGCTCACCTCGACATAGCGGATGTCGTGCGCGCTGCGTGCAAGGTTGCGTCCCAGCCGGACGCCCATTTTGCCGCCTGCGCCGATCAATGCGATTTTCATGCCTGCCTCCCGTTTGACCGAAGCATTCCGCAAGCATCGCATCTTGTCAACTGGTATGATCTGTGAACATGATCGCGAAAACGGGGGATGGGATGGACCGCTTCGAAGCCACTTACGATATCGAATCGCCCAAGGGCATCGGCCATGCGGCAGAGGTGCTCGCGGGCGAACAATCGACTGGCACCTTCGTCCGGCTGGCGCTGGAGACGGATGCCCTGCGCGACCGCTCGGGCGCCCGGATCGAGGAGGTGACGGTCCTTGGATCAAGCAACGCGCCGTCGCTACCGACCCGCAGCACCGGACCGGCCTATGAACGCGGGCGCATCCGCATCAGTTGGCCCGAGGAGAATATCGGCCCCTCGCTGACCAATCTTCTGGCGACCGTCGCGGGCAACCTGTTCGAACTGGCCGAGATTTCGGCCCTGCGCCTGACAGACCTGACCCTGCCCGCCAGCTTTGCCCAGAACAATCCCGGCCCCGCCTTCGGCATCGACGGCACGCGCCGCCTGTCGGGTGTGTCCGGCCCGCTGATCGGCACGATCATCAAGCCCAGCGTCGGCCTGTCGGCGGTTGAGACCGCCGCGCTTGTGGGAACGCTTGCCGGGGCGGGCATCGACTTCATCAAGGATGACGAATTGCAGGCCAACGGGCGCTATTGCCCGCTGGCCGACCGTGTTACCGCCGTGATGCGCGTTCTGAACGATCACGCCGACCGGACGGGCAAGAAGGTGATGTATGCCTTCAACATCACGGACGAGGTCGACGAAATGGCCCGCCATGCCGAGATGGTCGAACGCGCGGGCGGGACCTGCGTGATGGTGTCGATGATCCCGGTGGGGCTGTCGGGGCTGCGGGCATTGCGGGATCGGTCGGGGCTGCCGATCCACGGGCATCGGGCGGGATGGGGGATGTTCTCGCGATCCCCGCATGTGGGCATCGCTTTTCCCGTCTGGCAGAAACTGTGGCGGCTGGCGGGGGCGGACCATCTGCACGTCAACGGGCTGGCCAACAAGTTCACCGAACCCGACGCCGTCGTGGCCGAGGCCGCGCGGTCGGTGCAGGCGCCCGTCAGCGCGGGCGGGCCGCACCACGCGGCGGTTCCGGTCTATTCCTCGGGGCAAACGGTCTGGCAGATGGCTGCGTCCCGCCGCGTGCTGGGCAATGACGACTTCATCTTCTGCGCGGGCGGCGGGATCATGAGCCATCCGGGCGGCCCCGGCGCGGGCGTCGTTGCGCTGCGCCAATCCGCCGAGGCCGCGCGCGACGGCATCGCGATCGAGGAAGCCGCGCGCACCCGTCCCGAACTCGCCGCCGCCTGCGCCACCTTCAAACAGCCGGAGATCGCGCTGTGAGCCTGCCGGACGGGTTGCTGCTGGGCTGGCTGGGCGACGATTTCACCGGATCGGCGGCGGTGATGGAGGTGCTGACCTTTGCGGGCCTGCCCTCGGCCCTGTTCCTTCAGCCACCCGCGCCGGAGACAGACCTGACCGGCATCCGCGCCATCGGGTTCGCGACCACCGCGCGGACATGGGCACCGGACCGGATGCGGGCCGAACTTCCAAACGCCTTCGCGGCGCTGCGCGGGTTCGGCATCCCGCTGCTGCATTACAAGGTCTGCTCGACCTTGGATTCGGCGCCCCATGTCGGCTCCATCGGCTGCGTGGCGGAGATCGCCGGCACGCGGGCGATCCCCGTGCTGATCGCGGCCCCCGCCATGGGCCGCTATCAGGCCTTCGGATCGCTGTTCGCCGAGGCGTTCGGCAAGGTCCACCGTCTGGACCGCCACCCCGTCATGTCGCGCCACCCCGTCACCCCGATGGACGAGGCCGACGTCGCCCTGCACCTGTCCCGCCAGACGCACCTGCCAACCGGGTGCATCACGCTTGCCGATGCGCCGGTGCTGCGCGACGGCCTCGTGACGTTGGATGCGGTCGATGCGGCGGGGATGGCACGCTGCGGACGTCTGATCTGGGACAGTCGCAGCGACGCGCCCTTCGTGATCGGCAGTCAGGGCGTGGAATATGCGCTGGTGGAACATTGGTGCGCGCAGGGCTGGCTGGGCGATCCGCCGTCCTTTCCGTCGCTTGGCCCGGCGCGGGTGGCGGTGGTCTCCGGCTCCGTCTCGGCGGTCACGGCGGCGCAGATCGACTGGGCCGAGAGGAACGGGTTCGCGTGCATCCCGCTGGACCCGGCCCGTCCGGACGAAACCGAGGCCGTTGCGGCCGCCGTTCGCGCGCTGGATCAGGGGCGCGATCCGCTGATCCATTCCGCGCGGGGGCCGGACGATCCCGCGATCCGCCCGATGGATGCCGCGGCGAACGAGGCGGTGGGAACCGCGCTGGGCCGGATACTCGACCGGGTGCTGCGGCAGACGGGGGTGCGGCGGGCCATCATCTCGGGCGGCGATACCTCGGGACATGCGGCGCGGGCGTTGGGGGTGCATGCGCTGCGCGTCCTTGCGCCGACGATTCCGGGCGCTGCGATCTGCGCCGTGCAGGGCGGGACGCATGACGGGCTGCAACTGGCGCTGAAGGGCGGGCAGATGGGCAGCCCCGATTATTTCGGCTGGGTCCGGGACGGCGGCGGCGCAAGGCCCTGAGCCGCCCGTTTCCCCGCCATCCGCGCCAGCTTCGCCACGACCTCTCCCACGGGCCAGAGGGTGCCATCCGCGCCCACGATCCCGCGCGGGCCGGTGAAGGCGGCGGGAACCCATGCCGCCACCGGGAACCCGGCCAGCGCGGCGGCATATCCGGCGGTGAAGGCGGCGGCGAAATCGGTCTTCTGGCGCGGGTCCTCCGCCGCCATGCAGATGCGCCGACCGTCCGGGTTGGGGATGGTGCGCGAGCCGTAGGGGTTCTGGCGCATCCCGATCATCGTCGGCCCCAGCCGATATTCCCTGCCCTGCGCGATGGCGAGGGCGGATCGCAGGATATGGGGGATCGCCTCCAGCGTCTGCATCACACTGGCATCGCCCGCGGCATGGACGATGGGATTGGTGCCGTGCGTGACGAAATCCAGCAGGTCCAAGGGCGGGCGCTTGCGGTTCAGTTCGGTGAAATAGCTGGCCATCCCGCCGCCCAGCGGCACGTCGAAGACGGCACGCGCGGCGGCATAGAGGCTTGCAAGCGGCGGGCAGTCCGGCCAGACCGACCCCGGCGGCGTCGATTGCCGATCGACCGCGGGGCAGACCATCACGCTTGCCAGCCGCAGCCCCGATTGCGCGACGGCTTCGGCCAGCCGCGCCATCTCGTCCGGGCGGTCGCAGGCGGCGATGTATTCCAGATCGTATTCGGCGGGGTATGCCGCCTGAAGCGCCGCGAAGCCGCGCAGCGGGTCCAGGCCCACCGTGCCGTCGATATGGCACAGGATGCGCTGCGGCGCGACCTCGGCCAGCAGCGGGGCATGGCGCAGCGCCTCCGAGATCTCCTCGGGTGCGATCACGAGGCCGATCTGCGGCATCGGCGCGTTCAGCTCCATCGGCGCGGCGCGCGGCGGCGCATGATGCGCCGGGCGGAACGTGACAGTCACGGATTGCCGCACCGCCTGCCCCTTCGGCAGCACATAGGGCCACGGCAGCGCCAGCGGTCGGCAATAGGTCTTGAAGCTGGCATCGGACCATGCGCGCTGGTCCTCCATCTCGAACACGTCGCCGTCCAGCAGGCAGGACACCTCGGCCCCGTCGATGCGGTGGGTGATGGATGCGATGTCCATGAAGGGCTGCCATGGGGCGATCAGATCGGGGAACACCGTTTCTTCGGCGCGGCCATCGGCATGGCCGATGCGGACCCATTCGCCCGCCACGCCGGCGATCGGATGCAGGATGGTGAACCCAGTCCGGTTCGTCTCGAAATCCGCATCCGGGATCGCCCTGCCGTCGAAGCGCAGACCCGCCGCATCCCCCACGATCCGCAGATGCGATCGCAGCCCCCCCGTCACCGTATCGAAGCTGACCGAAAAGCGGTCCGCCCCCTGATCGACGCGCATCCCCTCGATCCGCGCGGGAACGGTGCCCCAATCGCGGTCGCGCACCAGCCATGCGATGCCCCGGATCGCCTCGACCCCGTTCCAGCGGATGTCGTGCAATGCGCCATCCTCCAGCCGCGCGGACAGGGGGCCGGCGGTCAGCACAGCGTCACGCTGCGCCCTTCGGCGGCGGACAGATACGCAGCCTCCACCAGCGCCAGGGTATGCAGATTGTCCGCGCCTGAGGTTTCGGGCTGCACGCCCCGCGTCACGCAATCCACGAAATGCCGCTGGATCAGGACCACGCTTTCCTGAATGTTGTGCCACGGGCGCGCGGCCCATGGCAGCACGGGCGGCGACACGTCGCGCCCGTTCAGCAGGTAACCCGCATCCAGCCGCAGCGTGCCCTTGTCGCCGTCGATCTCCAGCAGCGTTTCGGGAAAGGTCTCCGGCACCCGCTGCGTGGCGTAGGAACAATCCACAACCGAGGTTGCGCCCGAGGCGTGGGTCAGCAGCATCGTCGCCACATCCTCGCCGCGGATGGCGGGGTTGATGCGGCGGGTGGTGGCGGTGATCGCCGTCGCATCGCCAAGGATCGCCCGCGCGATATCAAGGATGTGGATGCCCAGATCCTGAATGATGAACCGATTGTCCGTCGCCAGATAAGGCTGCCCCGAGAACACATCATATCCCGACCGGAAGCTGACGCGGGCAAAGAAGGGCGTGCCGATATCGCCCCGGCGCACCGCCTCGATGGCGGCGCGGATCGGGGATTGCCAGCGGAAATTCTCGTGCACCATCAGCGTCACGCCCTGCGCGGCGGCGACCATGGCGCGGGCTTCCTCCATCGTTTCGGCAAAGGGCTTCTGGCAGATGATATGCACCCCCGCCCCCGCCGCCATCTCCACCAGCGGACGGTGGGACGCGACGGTGGTCGCGATGTCGACGAAGTCGAAGCCGCCATCCGCGAACATCTCGCCCGCGTCGGTATAGATGCGCGCGATGCCGAACCGCGCCGCCGTTTCCGCCAGCCGCGCCTCGTCCCGGTCGCACAGGGCCACGATCTCGGCCACGTCCTGCCAGCCGTGCAACTGGTTCTGCGCGAAGAATCCGCAGCCGATCAGCGCGCCCTTCATGCCAGCGCCGCCTGCGCTTGCAGCGCCACGCGGGCCTGCAGCTTCTGCTGCGCCTGATCAATGACCACGGCGGCGATGATGACCAGCCCTTTGATGACCGTCTGCCAGAAAGACGACACGCCCATCATCACCAGCCCGTCCGACAGCACCCCGATCACGAATGCGCCGACGATAGTGCCGAGGATGCGGCCCCGCCCCCCGTTCATCGACGTGCCGCCCAGAACGGCGGCGGCGATGGCGTTCAGCTCGAACGTGTCGCCCGTGGCGGGGTGCGAGGCGACCAGCTGCGACGACACGATCAGCCCGACCAAGGCAGCGCAGAAGCCCGAGAACATATAGACGAACATCTTGGTGCGGCCCACCTTCACCCCCGACAGCGCCGCCCCGCGTTCGTTCCCGCCCACCGCATAGATGTGCCGGCCCAAGGGCGTGCGGTTCGCGATATAGGCCGCCAGAACCCCCACGAAGATCAGCATCCAGATCGAGATCGGGATGCCGACGAAGCTGCCCGCCCCGATCATGCGGAACGTGTCCGAGCCATATTCCGCATTGCCGTTCAGGTTCGGGAACGTCCGCCCATCCGACGACAGCATGGCCGATCCGCGCGCCACATACAGAACGCCAAGCGTCGCGATGAAGGGGGCCACGTTCAGCCTGGTTATCAGCAGCCCGTTCACCGCCCCAACGGCGATGCCGACAAGGATCACGATCAGGCAGATCTCCAGCGTGTTGAACTGGATCGACCAGCCCATGCCGAGATCCACGCCGTAAAGGATCAGCCACCCCGCAACCATGCCGCACAGCCCCACGATGGACCCCACCGACAGGTCGATCCCGCCCGAGATGATGACGAAGGTCATCCCGATCGCAAGAAATGCGTTCAGCGCGACGTGTTTCGACATGATGACGAAGTTCGCCGCGCTCAGGAAATTCGGCGCGGCGAAGGCGAAGAACGCAAAGACCGCGATCAGCGCGATGAAGGTTCGCAGCTTCAGGATCAGCAGAAGCGCATTGGTGGACCCGATGGGGCGCGGTGCGGTGGCGGACATCATTCGGCAGGCTCCCTTTGGGTGTGACCGATGGCGGAGGCGGCGATCAGGCCGGTATCGGTGGCGTCATGGCGGTCGAATTCGCCGGTGATGCGGCCGTTGGACATGACGATGATGCGGTCCGACAGGGACAGCACCTCCTCCAGATCCGAGGTAACGAAGATGATGCCAAGGCCGTCCGCCGCGAGTTTCCGCATGGTGCGGAACACCTCGGCCTTGGCGCCGATGTCGATGCCGCGCGACGGCTCGTCCATCAGCAGAACGCGCGGTTTCGTCATCAGCGCCTTGCCGATGACCACCTTCTGCTGGTTGCCGCCCGAAAGGCTGGACACGGCATGTTCGGGGGACGCGATCTTGATCGCCAGCCGTTTGACGAAATCGCGCACGCGGGACCGCTCCGCGCCAAGGTTCATGTCGAACAGCCGCGTGAAATCTCCAAGGCTGGACAGGCTCATGTTCTCGCGGATCGACAGCATCTGGATCAGGCCGTCATTCTTGCGATCCTCGGGGATCAGGGCGATCCCGCGGGCGATGCGGGCCGCCACGCTGCGTTCGGCCATCGGCGCGCCCGCGATGTGGAACCGGCCCGTCGAATGGGGATGTTTGCCGATGACGCATTCCAGAAACTCGGACCGGCCCGCGCCCATCAGGCCATAGATCCCAAGGATCTCCCCTTCGCGCAGCGAAAGCGAGACGTGGTCCACCGCCAGCCCGCCGCCGATGCGCGGCAGGCAGACATCCTCGGCGCGGAAGATTTCGCCGCCGAAGGGATGCTCGATCTCCTTGGCGAAGTCCTTGGATGCCTCGCCGATCATGTTGCGGACGATCCATGCGACATCGACGCCCTTCATGCTGCGCGCGCCGGTGATCGCGCCGTCGCGCAGGACGGTGATGTGATCGCCGATGCGGATCAGTTCTTCGAGCCGGTGCGAGATGTAGACGATCCCGACGCCCGCCCGTTTCAGATCGGCGATGACGCGGAACAGGATCTCCACCTCGGCCGCCGACAGGGCCGAGGTCGGCTCGTCAAGGATCAGGATGCGGGCGTTCTGGGCAAGGCTTTTCGCGATCTCCACGATCTGCTGCTGGCCGACGCGAAGCTCCCCCACCGGGGTGTCGGGGTCGATGTCCTGTTCCAGCCGCTGCATCAGGGCGCGCGTCTCGCGTCTTTGGGCGGCGGAGTCTATGTCGATGCCGCCGCGCAGACGTTCGCGGGCGATGAAGATGTTTTCCGCCACGGTCATGTTCGGAAACAGGTTCAATTCCTGAAACACGATGCCGACGCCGTGTTTCGCGGCATCGTCGGTGCCGTGGAAGGACACGGGCTGCCCGTCCAGCAGGATCGTGCCCTCGGTCAGCCGTTCGACCCCGGCGATGACCTTCATCATCGTGGATTTGCCCGCGCCGTTTTCGCCCACCAGCACGTTCACCGCACCCATGTGCAGATCGAAATCCACCGATTTCAGCGCGACCGTGCCGGGATAGACCTTGGTGCCGCCGCGGATTTGCAGACCGATCATCGCACCTCCAGCGTCACGGGGGTCAGCAGGATCGCTTCTCCCCTCGACCGGATCGTAAAGGGGCCGGAGAAGGCGACGCGCCGCCCGGTCAGCGTTTCGGGAACGTCCAGCGCTGCATGCGCCTTGTCGTTCAAGGCGCGACCCAGCTTGGCGAATTCTATCTGGTCGCGGTAATCGGTGAACACCAGAAACCCGAGCGAATCCCGCAGCGCGGTGCCGCGCATCACCGGGCCAAGCTGCACCGTCACATCGCCCGCGCCATCGCCGTCAGTGTCCAGTTCTAGCTTGGCGGCGCGGCTGGTGCGGTCTTCGGCCACGACCATCCCCTCGCCTTTGGCGATGAAGTTCCACGGGCTGCCCTCGCCCGGCGGACGGAAGCCGAAGCTGGACGCCGCATCCGGTCCGCCCTCAAGCGCGGCACGAAGCTGCGCGATGTCGGTCGCATTCTGGGCGACGAAGGGCAGCACCTGCGGTGCCCACAGCTCCTCTGCCTTGGCGGCCATGCGCGCTTCGTCCGTGGTCGCGGCGGGCGCGCTGCCTTCGGCGGCGGGTTCGGGATTTTCGACGATCTTGCAGGCGGCAAGTGCCAGAAGGCACAGCGCCATCCAATAACGGGGCATCTCGGCTCCTCGGGGGCAGAGGGGCGGCCCGGACGCGCCGGGCCGTCCGCGTCACTGCGTCAGCGCGAAGGTTTCAAGTTGTCCGGCATTTTCGGACGTGATGAGGATGCAGTCCATCAGCTGCTTCTCCTCCTGCCCCGTCTCGCCGATCTTGAGGAACTGGTCCGCCTGTTCGACGGCCAGCTGCGCCTGACGGAACGCCGGTTGCAGCACGGTCGCCTTGATGCCGCCCGCCTTGATGGAATCGCGCACGTCATTGGACCCGTCGAAGCCGACCACGATCACATCCGTGCGTCCCGCGGCCTCCAGCGCGGCCCATGCGCCCATCGCCATCGTGTCGTTGCCCGATATCACGCCCTTGATCTCGGGGTTGGCCTGAAGGATCGTCTCCATCCGCTCGTAGGCTTCGGTCTGCGACCAATTCGCCGATTGCTGGGCGACCATCTCCAGATCGGGATATTGGTCGATGATGTCGTGATACCCCGAGGACCGGATGCCCGCGTTCGTGTCGGCCTCGCGTCCCAGAAGCTCGGCGTATTTGCCCTCCTCGCCCATCAGGCGCACGAATTCCTCGGCCCCAAGCTGCGCGCCCTGATAGTTGTTGGACACGATCTGGCTGACGGCGATGCCGCTTTCCTTGATCTCGCGGTCGATCAGAAAGGACGGGATGCCCGCATCCTTGGCGCGGCGCACGGCGGCGACCGTGGCATCGGCCCCGGCATTGTCCAGGATGATCGCCTTGGCCCCGCGGGCGATGGCCGTGTCGAAAAGCTCCGACTGCTTGTTCGGATCGTCGTCATGGACCAGGATCAGCGTCTCGTATCCAAGCTCCTTGGCGCGGGCTTCGGCGCCCACGGCCTCGGCCTTGAAGAACGGGTTGTCATGGCTGGGCGTGATGATGGCGATCAGCCCTTCGGCGGATGCTGCGAAGGGTGCGGTGGTCAAAGTCGCGAGCGCAACGCTCGCAATAAAGGTGCGGCGCAGAATGTTCATAGTAATTCCTCCCTATTGCTATCGCCGGCCCAGTCGGATCGGCAGGAACCCTCTCCCCGAACTAGACATTGAAACCGCGTTATCACCTTGTCAACTGGTATGATCTGTTGTGTTGATTGTTGACCGAGTTCTTCGCTGCGGGGAGAGCACCTCGGCTTTCGCCGTAACAGACGAGTATTGCTCGAACGCTAGGGTCAGGACTCGTTCATCGGTCATAGCCAGAACATGACGGTTGCTGCGAGTGCGATGGCGGATAGGAAGACCTTTGGTGATCTGTCGTAGCGCGTGGCGATGCGGCGCCAGTCCTTCAGCCTGCCGAACATGATCTCGAT
>JARWBI010000032.1 GCA_029846755.1 Falsirhodobacter flavus
ACCGCAACCGTCCGCTTCCCCAACTCGTTCGCAGCACGCAAAACGCGGATCGCAATCTCACCGCGGTTCGCAACAAGGAGTTTTTTGAAAGTTACCATGTGGATGTCCTCGGAAAGGGTCGACTTCAAGACGTCCAGCCAGTGGCCCAGGCCGTCCGCGACGCGGGCGACTGCACCGCAATTCGCAAGCATTCTTCCTAATAAAATTATTTGTCAAACGAATATACTTGTATTGACATGTTGGTCAGCCTTTGGAAGGCTGGCGTCGATCATGCAGGAAGGCAGCCATGCAACCCGGTTACGAACCGATCGTCACAACCAGCGCAGCGAGTCAGATCGCAAACCAGCTCCAGCAAGCGATCGTGGATGGGCGCCTGAAAGTTGATGAGCGGCTTCCGACCGAGGAAGAATTGGCTGCTCAATTCGGTGTCTCGCGTCCGACGGTTCGCGAAGCCCTGAAACGGCTCGCGGCCAGGCATCTCATACGTTCGCGACGGGGGCCGGCGGGTGGCAACTTCGTTTCCGGCCCTTCACCGGAGGATCTTGCGGCCAGCCTCAGCACTTCGGTGAACCTTCTGGTTGCAACGGGTGGCACCAGTCTGGACGAGATGGCAACCGCGCGCCTTGAGCTTGAATCCATCTGCTGCCGTCACGCGGTCCGCAAACGGACCGCCGCCCATCTTGCAGCCTTGCGGGCAGAACTCCGGTTGCAGCGCAGTGAAGGCATTTCGGATCAGGATTTCTGCGCATCCGACGTTCGCTTCCACCGTGCGATCGTGCAGGCGGCCGACAATGCCCTTCTGCGCTTTCTCATGAATGCTTTCCTGGAGGCGCTGATGCCCGTCAGCAACATGATCATCTTCCGGGTTCGCGACCGGGCAATCATCACGACCCACCATGAGCGTATCGTGGACGCGCTCGAGCAACGAGACGAGGACGCAGCGATCAGCGAGCTGGGAAGCCTCGTTGCCTATATCCGGGGTCAGTATGAAGCTGCCGATCGCGACAACGCTGCACGAAATCCATGACACCGGGAAAGCCCGCGCTGCCGGCGTGATCCGTCACGCGTCTGCGGTTTTCCAGCATCATTCGAAACCCACATCCTGAAAGGACGCGGCACTATGGAACCGAAAACCTATGAAACGATCCTGGTCGAAACACGTGACCGCGTCGGGATCATTACCCTGAACCGTGCCAAAGCGCTCAACGCCCTCAACGAGGCGATGTCCCAGGACGTTCAGGCCGCAGTGGAAGGCTTCGAGGCCAATCCCGAGATCGGGGCGATCGTGATCTGCGGTTCAGAGAAGGCCTTCGCAGCGGGCGCCGACATCAAGGAAATGCATCAGAAGTCCTTTGTGGACATGTATGCGGGGGATTATTTCGGCGCATGGGACGCCGTCGCGCGCGCCAAGAAACCCATCATTGCGGCGGTTCGCGGATTCGCGCTTGGCGGCGGATGCGAACTCGCGATGCTTTGCGATTTCATCATCTGCGGCGAGGGCGCGAAATTCGGCCAGCCGGAAATCAAGCTGGGCATCCTTCCGGGCATCGGCGGCTCGCAGCGTCTGGCTCATCTCGTCGGGAAATCCCTTGCGATGGACCTTGTGCTGACCGGGCGGATGATCGACGCGGCGGAAGCCAAGCAGGCGGGGCTGGTCGCCCGTGTCGTCACAGACGAGACTGTGCTGGACGCAGCGATCGAAGCCGCCACGACCATCGCGGGCTACAACCTTCCCGCCGTGATGATGGCAAAAGAGGCTGTCAACCAGTCGCAGGAACTGTCGCTGACCGACGGTGTGCGCTTCGAGCGTCGTCTGTTCCAGGCGGCATTCTCGACCGAGGGCCAGTCCGAAGGCATGGACGCCTTCCTCAACAAACGTGCGCCGGCATTCACCGGACGCTGAAACCGCTCGCACCATCGCAGGCCTTACGAGGCCTGCGTCCTGCACTCTGGCGGCCATTCATCCGCGGTGCCTGTAGCTGAACGCTACGCAATCCAATATCCATAACTGAGAGGGAGGGGAAAATGTCCGCCATATCCTTGCCGCGCGTCATGCGTGTCGGAGCCGGCACGATCCTTGAGCTGCCGGCCGCGCTTGCGCAGCTTGGCCTGAAGGCACCTGCAATCATCACCGATGCCTTTCTGGTACAGAGCGGGGCAGCAAGCCGCGTCGAAGCGATTCTGGCCGAAGCGGGAATGAGCGCACGGGTTTTCTCGGGCGTCGTGCCGGACCCGACAACCACTGCGGTGGACGAGGCAACGGCCTTCGTGAAGGCCGGAACGCATGATTGCGTGATCGGGTTCGGTGGCGGAAGTTCCATCGACACGGCCAAAGCCGTGGCCGTCCTTGCATCGCGCGGCGGCACGATGCGGGAGCTTAAAGCTCCGCATCAGGAAGACAAACCCGGAATGCCGATCGTCGCCATCCCGACGACGGCCGGGACGGGATCGGAAGCCACGCGGTTCACGATCATCACCGACGACGCAAGCGACGAGAAGATGCTGTGCGTCGGCCTTGCCTATATGCCCGTCCTTGCCATCGTGGACTACGAGACGACGATCACCGCACCGCGCCGGTTGACCGCGGATACCGGGATCGACGCTTTGACCCATGCGATCGAAGCATATGTTTCGCGTCTGGCCAATCCGTTTTCCGACGCAATGGCGCTGTCGGCCATGCGGGCCATCTGGCCCAATCTGCGGCGCGTCTATGACGAACCGTCGAACCGGGCCGCCCGCGAGGCCATGATGATCGGCTCGCTTCAGGCCGGAATCGCGTTTTCCAACGCATCGGTCGCGCTGGTCCACGGGATGAGTAGGCCGATCGGCGCGCATTTCCACGTTGCCCACGGCCTGTCGAATGCCATGCTGCTTCCCGTCGTCACGGAATGGTCGGCAGCGTCCGCAAGCGGGCGCTATGCGGACTGCGCAAGGGCGATGGGCGTCGCCTCGCCGGATGACGCCGACGACATTGCCGTTTCGCAGCTGGTCACGGCCCTCAAGGACATCAACCGCGACCTCGAAGTTCCCAGCCCGAAAACCTTCGGGATCGAAGAGGCCCGGTGGAATGATCTGCTTCCGCTGATGGCGGCGCAAGCCCTTGGCTCCGGATCGCCCGGCAACAACCCCCGCGTGCCGGATGCCGATGAAATCCAGGCGCTCTATCGCAAGGCGTGGGCCTGATGTTCAGCAGAGGTTGCACCGATGTCAGATACTAAAGCCGCAGACGTGTCGGCGCCCGTCGCAGAGGACGAGGTCGTCCTTGCCGTTCGGGGCAGGGTGGGGGTGATTTCGCTCAACCGACCCAAAGCACTGAATGCCATCAATCTGGGTATGGTCAGGCAGATTGCCGCGGCACTCGATCTTTGGGAGCATGACCAGAAAATCGACGCCATCCTGATCAAAAGCACCAGCGGGCGGGCGTTCTGTGCGGGGGGCGACGTTCGCGCGATCGGCATTCTGCCAACGGCAGAGGCACGGGTGGCGAAGGGCAGCGATTTCTTCGGTGAAGAATTCACGCTCAACCGCCGCATCAACCGGCTCGCAAAACCCTATATCTCGCTGATCGGCGGGATCGCCATGGGCGGCGGCCTTGGCCTGACTGTCCATGGCTCGCATCGGATCGTCGGGGATGACGTCCGCATGGCGATGCCGGAAACGGTACTGGGCTATTTCCCCGACATCGGCGCGACATGGTTTCTCAACCGATGCCCCGGTGCCTTGGGGCGGTATCTTGCCCTGGTCGGTCCGCAGATCGGTGCTGCCGATGCCGTCTTCTCGGGCCTCGCGACACATCATGTGCCGACCGCCGCGTTCGACGAAATCGTGCAGGCCCTCGTCAGCGCGCCCGCGCTCGATGCTGCAAAGGTCGATGCGATTGTCAGCGAATATGCGACCAAGCCGCAGGGCGGGCATTTTGCCGAGCGGCAAGGCGTGGTCGATGCGCTGTTCGGGCAGGACGATCTGGAAAAGGTGGTCGAGGCTGTCGGGCAAGCTGGCGCGGATACCCCTTGGGTCGAAGAAGCTGCCAAGGCCCTTGGTCGCGCGGCGCCGATGAGTTTGCGGGCCACCTGGCACCGCATGCTCGAGGGGCGCGGCAAGTCCGTCGAGGACGTTCTGATCGACGACTATCGCATGGCGCTCCGGATGATTGCCCGCGATGACTTTGCCGAAGGTGTCCGTGCGATCCTGGTCGACAAAGACCAGAATCCGAAATGGTCGCCATCTGCCTTGTCGCAGACCAGCGTTGCAGACGTGGAAGCGTTGCTTCGGCCATTGGTCGAGGACGCTGCACGAGGCGATCTCGTTTTCGGCTGAACCACAAGGTCGGACCGCTGCGGCTCGGATCCCCCTGCAAGGGGATCCGAGTTTTTTCGTTTCGAAATCGTGGCCGATACGAAATCGGACGGCTCGTTTCCGAGCCGTCCGCACCTGTCCCACATGCTTGAAAGCAGAGATTACTTGGAAACCGGCATTGTGAACTCGGCACCTTCGCTGATGCTTTCGGGCCAGCGCTGCATGATCGACTTTTGCTTGGTATAGAAGCGCACGCCTTCTTCGCCATAGGCGTGCATGTCGCCGAACAGGCTGCGCTTCCAGCCACCGAAGCCGTGCCAGGCCATCGGCACCGGGATCGGGACGTTGATGCCGACCATGCCGACCTGAACCTGCCGCCCGAACTCGCGCGCCACGTTGCCGTCGCGGGTGAACAGCGACACGCCGTTGCCGAATTCATGCTCGTTGATGAGCTTCAGCCCATCGGCGAAGGTGGCGGCGCGCACGCAGGACAGGACCGGGCCGAAGATCTCCTCGCGGTAGATGGTCATGTCCGCAGTCACGTTGTCGAACAGGGTCGGGCCAAGCCAGAACCCGTCCTCGTGTCCGGCGACGGAATAGCCGCGACCGTCCACGACCAGATCCGCGCCTTCCTGAACCCCCTTGTCGATATAGCCCGCGATCCGCTCCCGCGCGGCGGCGGTCACGATGGGGCCCATCTCGGCATCCAGTTCCATCCCGTTCTTGACCAGCAGCGATTCCGCCCGGGCCTTCAACGCCGGGATCAGCCTGTCCGCCGCATCGCCCACCAGCATCGCGACCGAGATCGCCATGCAGCGTTCCCCGGCCGAGCCGAAGCCCGCACCGATCAACGCGTCGGCAGCCTTGTCCATGTCCGCGTCGGGCATGACCAGCATGTGGTTCTTGGCCCCGCCCAGCGCCTGCACGCGTTTGCCGTGCCGCGCCCCGGTTTCATAGATGTAATTGGCGATGGGGGTCGATCCGACGAAGGACACGGCCTTCACGTCGGGATGTTCCAGCAGCGCGTCCACCGCGACCTTGTCGCCCTGCACAACGTTGAACACGCCGTCCGGGAAGCCCGCCTGCTTCATCAGGTCGGCATAGATCAGCGATGCCGAAGGATCGGTGGGCGAGGGTTTCAGGATGAATGTGTTGCCCGCCGCGATGGCGACCGGGAACATCCACATCGGCACCATGACCGGAAAGTTGAAGGGCGTGATGCCCGCCACGACGCCCAGCGGCTGGCGCAGGGTCCAGTTGTCGATCCCTGTCGAGACCTGATCGGTGTAATCGCCCTTCAGAAGCTGCGGGATGCCGCAGGCGAATTCGATGATGTCGATGCCGCGTTCGACCTCGCCCTGAGCGTCGGTAAAGACCTTGCCGTGCTCGCGCGTGATCGCCTCGGCCAGCTTGTCCTTGTTCTCTCGCACCAGCGCAAGGAAGGCATTCATCAGCCGCGCGCGGCGGATCGGCGGCATGTTCGACCACGCAGGAAAGGCAGCCTGCGCGGCGGCGACGGCCTGATCGACCGTGGCGCGGGTTGCAAGCGAAACCTGCCCCGTGACCGCGCCCGTGGCCGGATCGGTCACAGGCTGGCTCGTCTCGCCCGGCGGCAGCGCGACCGCGCCGCCGATGTAATGCCCGATCTGGGTGGCACTGGTGATTGTCTGGTCGTTCATTGGGAAAACCTCAGGATGTCGCGAAGGATGCTTCGGGATGGCTGCATGGCGTGAACTAACGTCTCACCACTATCAACAACTCGAAAATGAATATAAATAGCTATTATACGTTAGTCTTTATGCAGGAATGTTGATTTGGATTGGGACGACGCAAAATACTTCCTCGCCATTGCCCGCAATGGACAGATGCTTGGTGCCGCGCGGGCTTTGGGCGTCAGTCAGGCGATGCTCAGCCGCCGCGTTGCTGCGCTGGAGGAGGCCTGCGGAACCCGGCTGCTTCATCGCTCGACACAAGGTTGCAAACTGACCGACGACGGAAAGATCATGTTCGGGGCGGCCGAACGTGTCGAAGCGGAAATGCTCGCAGCCGCGGCAGAGATGCAAGGCCGCGCGGGAATCAGCGGAACGGTGCGGATCGGCGCGCCCGACGGGTTCGGAAGCGCCTTCCTGGCGCCGAGACTGCATTTGATAAAGACGGCATATCCCGATCTTCACCTCCAACTCGTGCCGGCCCCAAGGAGCTTCTCCTTGTCGCAACGCGAAGCGGATGTGGCCGTGATGATTGGCCGACCGGAGCGGGGGCGATTGCAGGTCCGTCGGCTGACCGACTACTCGCTCAGTCTCTATGCCAGCAGGTCCTATCTTCAGGAACGACCGGCGCCGGAAAGGGTCGATGATCTTCGCCACCATCCGCTGGTGGGGTATGTAGAAGACCTCATCTTCAACGACGAGCTGGCTTACAACGCCGACATCCTCAAGGATTGGCGTTCGTCGATCGAGGTCTCGACCGCCATTGGTCAGGTGGAAGCGGTCAGGGGTGGCGGCGGGATCGGACTCCTGCATGATTTCATCGCAGCCGGCCACGACGATCTCGTGAGGGTCTTGCCAGATCAGCGGATCGTGCGAACCTATTGGACCGCTTGGCACGAAACCATGCGCGGGGTTCGCGCGATGCAGGCAGTGACCGAGCGGCTGCACGACATGGTCCGCGGCACTCCGGGTCTTTTCGTTCCCGACTAACGAAGGTCGGGCCAAGACGGGGCTTGGCCCAACAAGGCGTGTGAGGGCGGGATTCAGGTCTGTTTTCGCTGGGCCAGATCCAGCGCCACGTCCACGATCATGTCTTCCTGACCGCCGACCATCCTGCGTTCACCCAGTTCAATGAGGATGTCACGGGCATCGACCCCGTAGGTTTTGGACGCATTTTCGGCATGGCGCAGGAAGCTGGAATAGACGCCCGCATATCCAAGCGACAGGCTTTCGCGATCCACCCGCACGGGCCGGTCCTGCAAGGGACGGACGAGGTCGTCCGCGGCATCCATCAGCTTGTTCAGGTCGCATCCCGTTGCGATACCCTGCCGGTCCAGGACCGCGATGAGTGCCTCGAGAGGTGCGTTGCCCGCGCCCGCGCCCATCCCGGCAAGCGACGCATCCACGCGCACGGCCCCGGCTTCGATCCCGGCCACCGCGTTGGCAACGCCCAGGGTCAGGTTGTGATGGGTATGAACGCCAACCTCGGTCTCGGCCTTCAGGCCCTCGCGCAGGGCGGTGACACGTTCCGCATATTGGCGAGGGAGCAGAGCGCCCGCGGAATCGGTGACATAGACGCATTCCGCGCCGTAGCTTTCCATCAGCCTTGCCTGCCCGGTCAGGGTTGCAGGATCGGCCATGTGCGACATCATCAGGAATCCGACAGTGTCCATGCCCAGGTTCCGGGCCGCTTCGATATGCTGACGGGATACGTCCGCTTCGGTGCAATGGGTTGCCACGCGAACCGAGCGCGCGCCGGCGGCATAGGCTTCCTTCAGGTCATGCACGGTGCCGATGCCCGGGATAAGAAGAACCGTGACGGCGGCATGGCTGCACACGTCCGCCACGGCCGCGATCCACTCCACATCGTCGTGGCGGCCGAACCCATAGTTGAATGTCGATCCCGCAAGCCCGTCGCCATGCGTCACCTCGATCGCATCGACGCGTGCCGCATCCAGCGCGGCGGCGACGCGACGGGTCGTTTCAAGATCATATTGGTGCCGGATCGCGTGCATCCCATCGCGAAGCGTCACATCTTGAACGTATATCTTCCTGGAATCGGATCTGGTCATTGTGCAGCCTCCGCGGCAATGGTTTGGGCTGCCCACCGATCGGCACTGACCAGCGCAGCGGATGTCATGATATCGAGGTTGCCGGCATAGGCTGGCAGGTAATGGGCAGCGCCTTCCACCTCCAGGAAGATCGTCGTCTTGAGGCCGGAGACCTCTCCGAGCCCCGGAACCCGCACAGGTGCGTTGTCGCCGATGACTTCGAACTGCACCTTCTGCTTCAGCCGATAGCCGGGGACGTAAGCCTGCACCGACTTGGCCATGTCCGCGACCGATGCTTCGATGGCTTCCTGCGTGGCGCCCTGCGAAAGGACGATAACCGTGTCACGCATGATGAGCGGCGGCTCGGCGGGGTTGAGGATGATGATCGCCTTGCCGCGCTCTGCACCGCCAAGCTGCTCGATGGCCTTGGATGTCGTTTCGGTGAATTCGTCGATGTTGGCGCGCGTGCCCGGCCCGGCGGATTTCGAGGAGATGGACGCGACGATCTCGCCGTAAAGCGTGCGCTTGGAGACACGGGCGACGGCATGGACCATGGGAATCGTCGCCTGCCCGCCGCAGGTCACCATGTTCACGTTCGGCTCGGAAAGGTTCTCGTCGCCGTTGATCGCGGGGATGGTGAAGGGGCCGATGGCCGCGGGCGTCAGGTCGATGACCTTCTTGCCGTCGCGTTGGAGGATTTCGTTGTTCGCGATATGTGCCTTGGCAGACGTTGCGTCGAACACGACCTGCACATCGGCATATTCCGGCATCGCCCGCAGCCCCTCGATCCCTTCATGGGTCGTGGCGATACCGAGGCGAGCAGCCCGCGCCAGACCGTCGGAGGCGGGGTCGATCCCGACCATGACCCCCATCTCCAGATGCTCGGAGGTCCGCATTATCTTTATCATGAGGTCCGAGCCGATGTTTCCGGACCCGATGATCGCGCATTTGACTTTCTTCATACCGTTCTCCTCGGTTTCGGGGGGTGCAGCCCTGTTCATGCGACAAGGCCGTTGGCGGGGGCCGAGGCGACGTCGGGCGCCTGAAGCAGGCGAGAGAGCACCGCGACGATCTGCTGCTTTGCACTGTCCGCCGACCATTCGGCATCCTGGCGGCGCCAGGCAACGACGCCGTCGGGCCGGACCAGCAGGCATCCCGCTTCGTGAATTTCACGAACCTTGTGCCAATAGTAGTAGGGGTCCGAATACGGCCCTGCACCGATGGAGACACAGCGCAGATAAGGGAGGCCGAGACTCTGGACCGCGTCGCGCCATGCTGCGCCGCTTTCCCCCGTCAGGATGGTGAAGCTGCCGTCGCCGACGACGTCGAGCGTCGAGATCCGTTTGCCGTCCGGACCCACCAGCCAGGCGTGAGGCAGCTTCGCCCCTGGCGCCGATGTCGCCTGATGATGCAGCTGCGGATCGCGCAGCCATTCTTCTTCGCCATCTTCCGAGACGACGCCGACAGATGTGTAGCGCTGGTTCATCTCGGTGCCTTGCGCGTTGAACTCGTAGCTTTTCAGCTCCAGCGCAGCGGCGATGGCGGAACGTATCTCCACACCCTCGGGGGTGGGGTCGGCCACGCGTTGAAGCATGGTTTCCAGCGTCTGGGTCGTCGCACCGCTGCCGTAGACGGCGTTGCGAAGGGGGGCATAGTCGACCCGGGACTGGTTCGCGCGTTCGACGATCTGCTTGCCGACGGGCGCGCGTTCCTGGGTATAGGAAACGAGATGATCCGACGAGGCGTAGCCCTTCACGACATAGGCGAGTTTCCACGACAGGTTGAAGCCATCCTGCACCGAAGTGTTCAGGCCAAGCCCCGAGGATGGCGGATGCCGGTGCACGGCGTCGCCGCCACAGAAGACCCGCCCACGAGAATATTTGAGCGCATACTGGCGGTTGACATACCAAGGCGAAACCGAGGTGATCTCGCAGGTGAAGTCGGGATCGCCGACAAGCGTCCGGATTTTTTCAAGCGCCGTCTCATGGCTTAGATCCGGGGCACCTTTGGACATGTCGAACCCCCAACCGGCGATCCATTCATCCCAGGGCTTGACTGCGCGCAGCAGCCCCATTCCGATTTCACCGAAGCCGGCGGCGGGGTTGATGAACCAGTGCAGAATGCTTGGCCGGTGGGCGACATATTGCGAAAGGTCCGCCTTGAACTGCGCATAGACCGTTCCTGCGCGGGCCAGAACGCCCTCCAGCGGCAGGCCGATATCTTCGGCAATGCGCGAGCGGGCGCCGTCCGCCCCAACAAGGAACTGGGCGCGCTGTTCGTATTCGTGACCCGAAATGCGGTTCCGCAGCCGCACCGTGACACCTTGCGCGTCCTGCACATGCCCGAGATATTCCGTGTTGAAGGAAACCTGGGCACCGCGATGCGCCGCGGCATTGACGATGATCGGCTCCATGATGGGCTGGGGAACGTCAAGCATCGGGCAGGGGCTTGCGATCTCGTAGTCGCCGCGGCGGAGGTAGCCGGTTCCCCAGGTTCCCAGACGGGCGATCTCCGGACCTGCAAGGCTGGTGGCGAACAGGGTGTCGCCCATCAGCTCCCACGGGGTCGCCTGCTTGCGGACATCTTCCTCGATACCAAGGCTGCGAAGGACTTCGACGGTCCTTTGGTTCGTGATATGGGCACGAGGCGTGTCGGCAAGCCAGTTGTGCTTGCTGATGACATGGACCCTGACCCCATAGGTCGCAAGCGCAAGGGCGGTCGTCCCCCCCATGGGACCCGTTCCCACGACGATGACGTCCGTGTCGAAGTCTTTCCGATTTTCCATCGCATTTACTCTCTTGATGAGCCTTGGGCTGGGCGGTGCCTGACGCACCGCCGCCCGGGCTTAGTTTCAGCCGTTCTTCGAAGGGCCCTCAGCCTGCAACCTCGCCTCGCTGCGTCCCCAGGGGCCGGGGAGCAGAAGCAGCGAGATGACCGAGATGCAGGCGATGGCCAGCATGTAGATGAACAGCGGAACGGTGGACTGATATGCGCCGTAAAGGGCGCCGGCGATCAGGGGGGCGAAGGCGGAACCGACGATCTGCGAAAGGGTATAGCCGATCGACGATCCGGAATAGCGCACCTCGGGGCTGAAGATCAGCGAAAAGAGCGCCCCCGTGGCCCCGCCTGCAGGCGACATCGCGATGCCGAACACCATGACCAGCGCAAGCATGAACATTGCCGGGCTTCCCGTGTTGATCAGCATGATCGCGGGTCCGATGGTAAGCGCCATTGCAAGCGCACCGATCATATAGGTGGTCTTGCGCCCGATGCGATCCGAAAGGGCGCCGAAGGCGGCATAGAGGAAGACGGCGAGCACGGCTGCGACCAGCACGCCCTGCAAGGCTTCCGTGCGCGAGATGCCGACGACGCGGGTCGCATAACCGACGAAGTAGGACATCGAAATATAGGCGAAGACGCCCTGGCTGAGGTAGATGCCAGCGACCAGCAGGATTTCCTTGGGATGCGTCTTGATCGCTTCCAGCGCGGGCAGGCGGACCTGCTTGTTCATCTCGCGCACGCGTGCGAATGCAGGGCTTTCATCGATGCTCATGCGGATCACGAGACCCACGAAAACAAGCACGCCGCTTGCAAGGAATGGCAGGCGCCAGCCCCAGCTGTAGAACTGCTCGTCCGGCAGTCCTGCGACCAGCATGAAGGAAAGCGTCGCAAGCGCCACGCCGGCCGGTGCCCCCATCTGGGGGAAGGCGCCGTAGAAACCCTTCTTGCCCGGCGGGGCATGCTCGACCGCCATCAGCACGGCGCCGCCCCATTCGCCGCCGACGCAGAAGCCCTGGATGAGCCGCAGCACGGTCAGCAGGATTGGCGCCATGATTCCGATCTGGGCGAACGAGGGAAGCAGCCCCATCAGGAATGTGGCAAGACCCATGCCGACAAGCGAGATGACAAGCATTTTCTTGCGGCCGATCTTGTCACCATAGTGGCCGAAGACGACCCCGCCGACGGGGCGCGCGAAAAAGCCCACCCCAAATGTCGCGAACGCCAGCAGTGTTCCCATGAGCGGCGAGGCATCCGGGAAGAAAAGACGCGGGAAGACCAGCGCGGCGGCCGTCCCGTATATGAAGAAGTCGTAATATTCGACACTGGTGCCGATGAAGCTCGCAAGCGCGACTTTTGCGGGTGAAGCCTTTTGCGGCTGGTCCGAAGACATCTTTCTCCTCCTCCGAGACAGATGATTTGTTTCAATGCGACGACCGGCCCCTCCCGGGCCAGCCATCATCAGCCTTGGGCAAACGACGCGCGGACGCGGCCTATGCCGGAGATCTCGGCTTCGAATTCATCGCCGGCGTTTGCCGGGACCATCGGGCCCAGTGCGCCGGTCAGGATGACATCGCCGGCAAGAAGCGGGCGCTCGCGGCGGACCATTTCGCTTGCCAGCCAGGCGGCTGCGTTCAGCGGATGGCCCAGACAGGCCGAGCCGGACCCTTCCGACACAACCTCACCGCCGCGTGTCATCGTCATCCGGCACCCGGCAAGGTCCAGCCCGTCGATGCGGCGGGCGGGTCCACCAAGCACGAAGAGGCCGGAAGAAGCATTGTCCGCGATCGTATCGGTGATGCGGATGTCCCAGTTGGCGATGCGGCTTCCGACGATTTCGAACGCGGGCGCGACATAGGCGGTCGCCCGGATGATATCGGCGACCCCGGCCTGTTCGACGGTCAGATCCCGGTCGAGGATCAGGGCGATCTCGGCCTCGATCTTGGGCTGCATGGTCAGGCTGGCGGGTATCGCGATCCCCTCGGGCATGGCCATGTCGGCGAACAGCATCCCGAAATCGGGCTGATCGACACCAAGCTGCTTCTGGACCGCCGGCGACGTCAGCCCGATCTTCCTTCCGACAAGGCGGCGCCCTTCGTTCAGCCAGAAACGGGTATTCGCCTCCTGAACCTCGTAAGCCTGGTCAAGATCGTTTTCGGCGAGTTCGGCGCGGACAGGCGCAATCGGAACGCCCGAATGATGCGCTTGCCGCAACGCGGCCGCGATATTTTCAATGGTGTCGGATCTATCCATGACATTGCTCTCCTCTCGCAACGCGAACCCTTCCCTGGTCTGGCATCGAATGAAGGCCCCCCCGGACCTGCGATTGCAGGTCGGGGAATGCGCCCCGGGCTCGGGTCCGTTCGGCTTTTGGCTTCCGGGACCCTGCGCCCTTATTCCGCTGCCTTCGCGCTCCTTTGCGGAAGGTGCAGTCCGGCCGCTCCGGTCGTGTCGCGACCGCGGCTGCCGGGGGCCACATCGATCGGCTCGCCATACCAGGTCATCCCGTCCGGGAATGCTTCCTTGGTCCATTCGATCGCTTCCCAGTCCGGATCGAAGATGAGGTAGCCGCCGGCATAGATTTCGACGCGGTGATCCGAGCCGGGATCGTGGATGTAGAGATACATCGCCTGGCCGATGCCGTGCTTGCCCGGCCCGACACCATAGGAGATGTCCAGATCGCGCAGAACGTCGGCCGCCGTCAGGACATCGGAGAAATCCTGCATGTTGAAGGCGACGTGGTGCAGCTGGCCTTTCTTTTCGGCCCGGTTCGCAACCATCGCAAGATCATGCATCTGCGGCGTCACCGACATCCAGGATGCCATGACGGTCTCGGGGCTGTCCGGGAGGTAGGCAAACTCACGGCGTTTGAAGCCGAGCGTGTCGCGCACCCATTTTTCGGCCTGGTTGATGGTGGACGGCGAGGTCTGGATGTTGAAATGGTCGATCCGGCGCACGCCCAGCCCGCGACGCTTGGACGAGTTGGAAGGCAGGCGCGAGCGCATCGCTTCGGGCGCCAGCGGCTTCGTTATGTCATAGTAAAGCTCGAACGGGTGCTCGCCGCCCGGCAGAAGGAAGCGGATTGCAGTGCCGCGCCCGGCTTCGGTTCCGGCCGGAACTTCCAGCACTTCGATTTCCTGACGAAGCAGTTCCTGCTGAAACAGTTCGACATCCTCGGGGCGTTTCACGCGGAAGCTATAGGCGTTGACGATCGCCTCGTCCTGTTCTGTCAGGACGAGCGAGTGGTGCCCAAGCTCCTGATAGCAGCGCAGGTAGGAAACGTTTCCGTGCCGTTCAACCTCTTCCATCCCGAGCGTGTCGCGGAAGAAGGTGAGCGATTTTTCGAGGTCCTTGGTGCCGAGGTTGATAGCGCCGCATTGCGCGACCTGCGGGCCGGGATCGTAGCGATCGGAAAATTTGGACATTTAGCCTCCTCCAAGGCAGTCGAAGAATGCGTGGCCCGATCAGATGCCAAAATCGGCATCAGGCGGACGGAAACGCATCCTCTGGCATTGTCTATATGGCGGACCCCTGAACTGGGCTCATGCACCAGCCCCCTCCGGGATCGCCGGGACAAACTGCCAGCATTCGCCGAACGCTCAATCGGCAAGTCTCAACTGTGCACCAAGTGAACACGGGTTGCCGGGCGATGTGCACTCAGTGCACGAAGCGACGTTGCCTGTTGTGAGGGCGCGCCGCAGCCTTAGCCTACTGGCGCTGGATGGCCTGTCGGGAGAACAGGCCACGAAAGGGAACGCAGCGTCGGCGGATGATCCACTTCACAGGGATATCGGGTGTCGGGCGCTGCGCCTCAGTCTTAGAGAAAGGGAGGCCTATGGGTCAGGAATATTCAGCCGAAGAGACCAGCCGCTTCTTTACCTTCAAGGAAGACGGAACGGATCTTCAGATCCACTACAACGATTGTGACCCCGGCGCGAACGGCCAGACCATTGTGATGCTCCATGGTTCCGGCCCGGGGGCAAGCGGCTGGGCAAACTTCAACCGCAACATCTCGGCCCTTACGGATGCTGGGTTCCGCGTTGTCCTGCTGGATTGCCCCGGTTGGAGCAAAAGCGACACCATCATCTGCCGTGGCTCGCGTTCGGAGTTGAATGCGCGCGTGCTGAAAGGGCTTGTCGACCACCTGAAACTTCCGTCGGTGCATATCATCGGGAATTCGATGGGTGCCCACAGTGCAGTTGCTTTCGCACTTGCGCATCCAGACCTGGTGGGGCGCCTTGTGCTGATGGGCGGCGGCACCGGCGGGGTCAGTTCCTTCGTTCCGATGCCGACGGAGGGCATCAAGCTGATCGGGGCGCTGTATCGTGACCCGACGATCGAGAACCTCAAACGCATGATGGCGGTCTTCGTCTACGACCCTTCGGATCTTACCGAAGACCTCAATCAGGCCCGGTTGAAGAACATGCTGGCCCGCCGTGACCATCTCGAGAACTTCGTCAAGAGCAGCGAAGCCAATCCCAAGCAATTCCCGGACGTCGGGCATCGCCTGGGCGAGATCAAGGCCGAGACGCTGATAATCTGGGGGCGCAACGATCGCTTCGTTCCGCTTGACACGGGGTTGCGCCTGGTCGCGGGTATCGCCAATTCCGAACTGCATGTGTTCAACAACTGCGGACACTGGGCGCAGTGGGAACATCACCAGAAATTCAATCGCATGATGAAGGATTTCTTCTCGCGCGAAAGCGCCCTGCGCTGAATTTCGGATCGAAGCGTCGCCAAGGCTGGCGGCGCTTCCCGTCGGATCGCGCGACGCGATCCGATCTTGCCCCACGAAACCGATCGCACCCCGTTTCCATTTGAAATGGGCGGATGTGCGGCATCGCTGGAAACTCAAATCATGAAAATCGGCGCTCCGAAGGAGCTGTTCGCGGGCGAGGCTCGGGTTGCGATGACACCCGAGAGTGCCCTTCAGTTGCAGAAGCTGGGGCATAGCTGCCTTGT
>JARWBI010000033.1 GCA_029846755.1 Falsirhodobacter flavus
GAAGGGTATGCCATAAGGCAATGCCTTACAACCATTTGCTCAATCAGTGCAGACGGCCCTCACCGCACGCTTACGCATGGGCTGACGGTGACCCCCATCATGCGCTGGTTGGACCGAAGCCACGGCCGCGATCCAGACGCAGGCGCCGCCCCGCCGCCCGGATTGCAGGGACCGAGCGCCGAGCGGCAGGATGGCACTTGATTGCCGAGGAGTCGCCAGGGCGCACCACCGCAATCCAGCGCGCAACGCGGTGACGCGAAGGCCCCTTTCCGCCATTCGGTCGAGCGCACCGAATGCGGGCGGGGCGTGCTTCCAGCTAAACGTTGAAGGGAGGCCGGAACGCCCCCCACATCGCCAGATCCATCATCGCTTAGACTGTGCTGGATCCCATGATACGAAGGCACAGGTCCATACTGGCTTCAGAAGTCGCCGCTATAACGACCGCGATCGAAAGCCGGCGATGGCCTACGCTTTGACGGAATGCCCCGGCGGTGGCAGGAAGTTGGAGCTGCACAGGTGTTGAAGTGGAACGTTGTTGCCGTCGCCGGTCAGATCGGAAGCTACCCGTGCCGCAGAAAGAACCGAACCATTTCGGCACTCGCGTGGGGACCTGTTGCGTCCGTGTAGGATCCGTCAGGCCCGCCGCCTGACCAAGCATGACCCAGCCCGTCGATTGTCCAATGCTCCATCAGCAACCTGCCTTCGACCGTCGCGGTGATCTCGCAGGTGAAGGTTCGACCGTTCTCTCGGCCGGTGCGGCTTTCCGACAGCGTTTGCGCGGGCCCGGCGCGAACAATATCACCGGCAATCGTAACAGCATTCGTCAGGTTGACGGTATGATCCGCCGTGCCATGGAAGACGATGGTTCGGGGGGCATGTTTTGCCGACACGCGACGATCCTTGGCGTTTCCGGACATCGCAGCGAAGGCGGACGGCACATCGGTGGCAGCGCCGTAGGGAAGTCCGGAATGGGCTCCCACGGCCGTGAAGACGTCGTTGTATGTCTCCCCCAGGATTACGGCCATCGCCGCCCCTGCAGACAGCCCGGCGACGAATGTCGTCTCAGGAGTCACACCATATTTCCGGGCGGTTTGAGCAGCAAGACCGGCGAGGATTGCTGGCTCTCCGCGACCACGTTGCTGATCTCCGCGACTGAACCAGTTCCAGCATGACTGGGCATTGTCGCCCCGCGATTGCTCCGGGTAGACAACGACAAACCCATGCTGATCCGCTAAGGCGTTCATTCCGGTGCCAGTTGCGAAATCCAAAGCCGTCTGGGTGCAGCCATGCAACATCATAAGGAGGCCGCTTGCTCCATCCTTCGCGCTTGCCGGCACATATGTCATGTAGCTGCGGCTTCCAGCGGCACAGGTAAACCTTGCCTGCTCGAAACTCGCGCCAGGCGCGATCAAAGCCGCTGGCGCGGCGGGACTTTTTCTGGGTGATAAGTTCGGCATGGACGCAGAAATAGAGCCACCGGGTGCTAGCCCATGCTGCGCCAGAGTGCGGCGGACGAGGTCATTTGCCGAGGCCAGACGCGCGTCATCGATCGTCAGGCGCATTGCGCCAGCAGAGAATTGCTTCATCCCGAGGTTCCTATTTGCGATTGTTTAGGATATCCGGTCAGCGAGCGCCGCCCGAACTTCTGCGCTGGCTTGCAAAGCGCCCAGCACTGTGATCGAGCCGATTGCCACCTGCGCAAGTTCCGGTGTTACGTCGGCAGCAATTCGGGCAAGGCCGACAACCTTGACATGAAGAACCTCGCCGGCATCACGCAAGGCTTCGAGTTCAGCACGACCGTAGTCGCGCAGGCCAAGTTCCATCGTGTGCCGCTCGATGGACCGAGCGACGATCTCACCATGATGCTCAAGCTGATTTCGGATGGCAGTTCGAATGAAATCGCTTCGGTTCGAGTAGAATCCTTCCTGCACCAGAAGATCAATTCGCCCCAAGTCAACATAGCCAAGATTAAGGGTGATCTTTTCGCTTTCTGGAGTTCTTTCGCGCAGTTGCCGCACGTTATCCATCGATCGCCTCCGCCATCCACATGGATGGTATATGGATGTTACATCCGAGGGTTCAAGAGGGTTGATGATCGGGGCCCATTCTGAGCCAGCCGCCAGAAATAAGCCCCATCCGTAGACACACCACGAAGCCCTCAATCGAGGCGCTGATCTTGCGCGACTATGTCAAACAGCCCGGTAATGAAAGCTCATGATCGCGAGCCATTCGTAACCGCATTTTTCCTTTGTTCCCCGCTCGAGGGCGTCGACCCGCACGACAGAAACCCGCTAACAGCTGCCCCTGTGTGTCGCACCAGCGTCCGCGGGCAGACAATCGGTTCTGTGTCGAGCTCAGCAAACCTGACTAGCCGAGATGCCGGGGGTCGCGGTAAGTGCCGTCGGCAAGTTGTCGAAAAAATTCGGCCCAGCCGAGTGGCTGCGGAGTCTCGCGAACTGTCGTGGGTTCAACGTGCCCGTCGTTCCGTATCTTACCAGCCATGATTTATCCTAAATAAAAAAAGGCGCGGCGTCTGCCGCGCCACCTGTGCATTTGGCCGAACTCAAGCGAGAGAGAGGTCTATCGCTGATTCGCGGCCGTTGCGATCATTCTCGATCTCGAACGTCACAGCCTGCCCGTCATTCAGCTGGCGGATACCAGCACGCTCAAGGGCAGAAACGTGAACAAACACGTCTTTAGTGCCATGTTCCGGTTGGATGAAACCAAACCCTTTGGTTGTGTTGAACCATTTCACGGTGCCATTGGCCATCGTGTGTCTCCTGTAAGGATCCGCCCGCAACATGCGGCGGCGTGGCTCCGTCGTCAAATGTTCGACTGAAGCCGTTAAGGAGACAGAAGTTCAAAATCAGGGTCTTCGCTGAATATAGATGGGGCTGCCGGGGCATTATTACAAGCCGCCGCGAGAACTCGTTGTGCAGCAGCCATGATTTCTACGCCGCGCCGTATAAGTGGTAGTCGTGAGACTGGAAATGGCTCTCGCGGCTTCGACGATCGGACCCGGTATTGGACGCTCTCAGAAAATCCGGGGTTGGCATCGGACATCCATGCGGCGATGGAATGAGCCATTCGCAACGCTAGCTTATTGGGAGGGGGACACCGCATTTCTATGCGCTCCGTGGTGGCGCCGCGGACTGGTTTGTCCGGTGGCGTAGCCGGGCGACACGCCGTCCGTTTGCCCTCTGATCCGGCGAATGAAAAGGAAGCTGAAGATGCCGACGCTGAACATCGTCCACCGGACGACATATCGCTATCGTGCGCCTGTGCAGTTGCTGCCGCATCGACTGATGCTCCGGCCTCGGGAAAGTTACGAGCTCAAGCTCCTGTCCCATGAGGTCGAATGTTCCCCCGAAGCAAAGCTGATCTGGTCAAGCGACGTTTTTGGCAATGGCGTCGCAACAGCACGCTTTCAAGAACAGACCGATCTGTTGGTTATCGAGAGCCACACGCAGGTCAAATCGGGCGCGCCCGCATGGCCTGTGTTCGACATAGATACCTCGGCCATATCATACCCCTTTTTGTATGCGGATGACATCTGGACCGACCTAGGGTCGTTAACAATTCGGCAATACGCTCCCAAGGACGCCACTGTGGAGCCATGGGCCCGGAGTTTTATCGCCTTCTCGCAAACAGACACGCTTTCGCTCTTGAAAGACCTGAACCTCGGTGTGCACCGCGAGATCCGATACGAGAGCCGCGAGGACGAGGGCACGCAATCGCCGGAACAGACCTTGGCCGTTGCCGCGGGTTCCTGCCGGGACCTTGCGGTTCTTCTTGCGGACGCGGCACGTGCACTTGGCTTTGGTGCTCGCCTCGTGTCCGGCTATCTTTGGCCGGATAGCCCCGAAATGAAAGGTGCCGGCTCGACCCATGCGTGGGTCGAGATATTCCTGCCTGGCCCCGGCTGGATCGCCTTTGATCCGACCAATGGCACGACGGGAGCGGCCAACCTCATCCCGGTCGCCGTTGCCCGCAAAATCACGCAGGCCGTTCCGGTATCGGGGAGTTTCAGTGGACCCGCAGGGGCGTTCGAGCGCATGGAAGTTGAGGTCGATGTGCGCAATCTGGACCCGAGCCCAACCGCGGATAGAACCGCTGAGATCTATAAGAGCGCCAACGGTGATCGCTGGCTGCTGATACAGAACGGTGATCGTTCGGTTGTCCGTCATGAGCCCAACTCCAGCTCGGGCGGACAGGCCAGTGAGACGGAATTGCACCCCTTCCTGACAAGTCAGGGACAAACGCCGCAGGGCGAAAGCCTTCGTCGCATGATCGAAGCCGGAGGCAAGGTGCCGAGCTAGAACGGATTTTACGGGCCGACGAAGATCTGTGTTTTGAAGCTCACTATGTCTGCAAGTCCTGCCTCCTCGAAGATTTGGCGAATATCCTCGTCGGAAGCTGACATCACTGGCAGGCTGACGTGCATCAGGTCAGGCAACCGCTCATGCAACTTCGAGATGAGGATACCATGTGCTTCCTCCTGACTGGCAGCCAGCAGGCTGCCCGTGTCGCCATCAATATCGTAGGTAAGTGAAGTCTGGGCCATGATGCCCTCCGATGCATGTTGCAGTGGATTTGGGAAAGCGCCGCTCAGGCAGGGTTCAGGCGTGATTGACCGAACGCGGGAACGCCGGGAAACGTGGGCCCTTATGCCCCGACCGAAAAAAGGGCTGCGGGCTAACTTAGGCCGATAAGCACAAGCTTCAGTGGGCAGATCACTGCCCTACAAGCGATGGACAATCGGAGATAGCCCTGCGCCAAATGCGCTCTGTTCGTCAGCTCAACGGCAAGATCAGCATACTATCGTCATGGTTTAGGCTTGCGAAGTAAATCACCCCACATTGCCAGCCTATGATCTTTCAGCGACAACGTATCAGGCGCCGCTGCTCCACGAATTGGCTGATAAGCAGGTGGCGAGCTGGGATGGCGGGTAAGAAGGCCCTTCCCGGCGGCACCATAGCACAGATCGAAGATCGACCCGTGCACGCTTGGCGTTAGCTTGGAACGTGTAGCAGTCGCGATATTGGCAGTTTTTGAGGTGGGGGCCATTATGGGCTCCTCCATTATGCTCCCGAGAGCATACTCGGCAGGTTACACATACCTAGGCCATCACATCCTCGGGGCAATGAGGCCGCGAAATTGTCGGCCATGTTGTCGAGCCCAAGCGAAGTCTGACATATTCATCGAATCCCCGTCTGCGGGGCAACGCTGGCAACGCTCCGCTTTCAGAATTGTCATGAAAACATACAAAAAGCGAGGTGACTTCTGCGGTGCAGCGAATGGCGGGATTGTCCCATCCCCGCAACAGAAATGCTGGGCTGCCAGACCTACAAATTGTTCCAACACCCCCGCTTGTCGGTGCAGCCGCGGACAAATCGCCGCTGGACTGAGGGACACCCGCTCTCTGGGCGGCCTGCGGCGTTCCCGCGCTCGCCACGGCCTGTCGCGTCGTGGTCCGGCTATGCCGCACCTTGCTCTACATCGAGGATCCAAGTCACGCCGAACCGGTCGGTCAGCATGCCGTAGGCGGAGGACCAGGGCGCCGGACCGATCGGCTGACGGATCGTCGCTCCATCGGCCAGCGCATTCCAGCGCGCCTGGACTTCCTCGACGGAGGTGCCGCGCACAGACACATAGAAGGCATTGGTGCCGGCGTCGTGCTCACGATCTGCCTGGACGTCATAGGCCATTATTCGGAAACCGTCGTCGCTGGCGACCTGGCCCCAGATCACGTCGTCCGGTGACGATGCCAGCTCAGGCTGTCCCATTGCGCCATAGGTCATGATGATCGGTTCCCCGCCGAACACCTGCGCGTAGAAGATCAAAGCTTCACGTGCCTGTCCGGCGAAGTTGAGATGGGTGGTCACGGCGAGAGTCATTGTCATTCTCCTTGGTCATTGCCGCTGGACGGCAGCGGCTGTCCTCCTTATAGATCGCCCCTCCTGCCAGATTGCGTCAGTAGGTCATGGCCCGATCCGATCGTCTCCTTCGCCTCCTTCACGCGATGCGCACCATGAGCGCGCCGATCACCGCGGCGCGCCTCGCGGAGGAGACGGGCGTCTCGCCACGCTCGCTATACCGCGATATCGACGCGCTGCGTGCAGCCGGCGCGCAAATCGAGGGCGAGCGCGGCTATGGCTACCGCTTGGTCGAGGACTTGGCGCTGCCTCCGCAGACGCTCGACGAGACGGAGATCGAAGCATTGGCGCTCGGTCTCGCCGAGGTGGGGGCCTTAGGTGATCCGCAACTCTCTCGGGCTGCGGAGTCGGTGCTCGCCAAGGTGGCCGCTATCCTGCCCGACACGCGCGAGCGGCAGCTCATCCACGCCATCGCCCATATCTTTCGACCGGAACCTCGCTACGCGCAAATGATCGACTTGGCGCCCTTGCGGGAGGCCTGCGGGCGGGAACAGGCGGTGCGCCTCACCTATGCCGATGCGGCCGGAACGCCCAGCGAACGCACCATTTGGCCGCTTGCGCTAGTCTACAACGACAGCTGCGTCACCGTCCTCGCCTGGTGCTGCCTGCGTGACGATTTCCGGATGTTTCGCTCCGATCGTATTCGGGGCGTCGAAGGGGATGAAACCAGCTTCCGGCCACGGCGCGTCCCGTTACTTCGTCAGTATGTCGCGCGTCTACAAGCCCGACAAGTTACATCCCTCCCGTAAAGAACTTCTCGCAATCGTTTGAGGCGGAGGTGCCCGTTTCCGATGGCTCCGCATTCCGCGTTGACATAGGCTTGGCGAAACTCAGTATAGGTCAGCGCCCTCTCGCTCCCCTCTGGGAACTATTTCAAGATACAATCCCCGCGACAGAATTGTTACGCTGCCAGACGTGCGAACTGGTCCAACAGCTGATTTTCGGTATAAGGCTTCGCCATAAATGGTGCATCAGAGGGCAACATCTCCGCCGTCACGCGCCTGTGCCCAGATGTGACGATGATGAGGACCGGGGGCCAACGGTCGCGAACGCGGGCCGCCAGCCACAGCCCATCATGCCCGGCCCCCATGTCAATGTCCGTGAAGATGGCGGTGATATCTGGGCGCGACTCCAGAATATCGATTGCAGAAGCCGAATTCGACGCGCCGATGACGGTATGGCCAGCCTCCTCAAGAATGGTCATGGCATCGAGACGCAGCAGCGGCTCATCCTCGACGACGAGGATTACGTGGGAAGGCATCGGCTCGATCCTCGATGTGGAGCTGGCGCTCCTTCTTGTTGGGGTGGTTCTAGCGCCCGATGAACCGGAGTCACAGCCGGGATGTCGGATGCAGCAGATTCTGTAACAAAGATGGACCGGGAAAGGTTCGCCGAATATGGTGAGATACGGCGGTTCGCAGTGATTGCCTTCTAATCTTCACGCAACCGGGTGCCTTTCTTGTCTGCGATACTTCGAAACAACGTCAAGATCATGGGCGCCGGCCCACGCGCCATGCTCTTCGCCCACGGGTTCGGCTGCGATCAGGCCATGTGGCGGCACGTCGCCCCGGAGTTCGAGGATGCGTTCAGTGTCGTGACCTTCGATCATGTCGGCTCGGGCGGTTCGGACAGCAGCGCCTATGATCCGCGGAAATACAGCGCGCTTGAAGGTTACGCGGAAGACGTCGTGGAAATCGGGCGGGAGCTTGGGATCAGCGGTGGCATCCTCGTGGGCCATTCGGTCAGTGCGATGATCTGTGCGCTGGCCTCGATCCGCGCGCCGGGAATGTTCGACACGCTGGTGATGGTCTGCCCATCGCCCAGCTACATCGATGACGGCGACTACATTGGTGGTTTCAGTGCCTCCAACGTCGAGGATCTGCTGGCGGCGGTGGCGGCGAACCCGATGGCGTGGTCGGCCACCATGGCCCCCGCGATCATGGGGAACCCCGACCGCCCCGAACTGGGCGAGGAGCTGACCGACAGTTTCTGCCGCCTCGATCCCCGCATCGCCAGCGACTTCGCGCGCGCTACCTTCACTGCCGACAATCGCGCCGACCTGCTCAAGGTCACCGCCCGCACGCTGATCCTGCAATGCCATGACGACATCATCGCGGCCGAAGCGGTTGGGGAATATGTCCGCGAGCACGTCGCAGGCAGCACTTATGTCTTGCTCGACGCCACCGGCCATTGCCCGAACCTGAGCGCGCCGGACGAGGTCGTGGCGGCGATCCGCGAGTTCCTGTGATGGATCTGCTGGATGACGCGCCTTGCGGATTTCTGATGCTGGATGAGGCGGCCCGCATCACGTCGGTGAATGCCACGCTTGCCCGCTGGATCGGCGCCCCTGCAGCAGGGCTTCAGGGCAAACCCGTCTCGGTCATCTTCGGCATGGCCGCCCGCGTCCTGTTCGAAACCAGTCTGTTGCCGCATCTACGCTTGAACGGGCTGGTCGAGGAAGTCAGCATCGACCTGCAGCGTCAGGACGGCACGAGCGTTCCTGTCCTGCTGAGCGGCAATACCGCAGACGGCATGATCCGTATCGTCGTGTTACGCGCCGCCGCCCGCCGCGATTTCGAGCGCGATCTGATCTCCGCTCGCACGACCGCCGAAACCAACCTCTCGCTGGAGCAGCAGACAGGCGAGTTGCGCGAACAATTCGTCGCGGTGCTTGGCCATGACCTTCGCAACCCCGTCGCATCGATGTCTGCCGCCACGCGGATGCTGTCACGGGAGAACCTGAGCGAGAACGGGATCGAGGTCATCCGGCTGATGCAGGGCAGCGTCCAGCGTATGTCACGCCTGATCGACAACGTGCTGGACTTCACGCGTAACCGGCTGGGCGGCGGCATCGATCTCGACGTGGTGGACGAACCGCTGGAACCGGTGATCCGTCAGGCCATCGACGAATTGCGGGCCATACAGCCCGACCGCGACGTTCGTGTCGATCTTTCGATCCAGCATCCGGTGCGCTGTGATGCGGGGCGCATCGGCCAGATGGTGTCGAACCTTCTCAGGAACGCACTGACGCATGGCGATCCGGCGCGCCCGGTGCGGGTTCACGCGACGACCGCCGAGGCTGGGAGCCTTGAGCTTTGGGTCAGCAACCACGGCGCGCCGATTTCTGCCGTGGCGATGGAAAATCTGTTCGATCCCTTCGTCCGCGGGGGTCGCGAAGGCTACAATGAGGGCCTGGGCCTTGGTCTGCACATCGCCTCCGAAATCGCAAAGGCGCATGGGGGGACGCTGCAGGTCACTTCGGATGCAGATGAAACGCGCTTTGCGTTCCGGATGATTGGAAAGCGAACGTCGGCTTAGTCCCAAGGATGCCCGTGATCGTGCGCCGTGGCTAACGCGAATAGTGGTCCTTCCGTGCACCTGCATGTCGAGGAGCGACCGTTGGCATTACGCCAGTCAGGGCGAGTTCGAACTCGACCACGACAACGCGCGGAGCCACATGGTTCAGGTGGGCGGGAACATCCACTCTCGCAACCCCGCCGGATCATGCGTCCGTCAGACGATGGCCGTCGATCGGAGCGCAGAGTCAGCCGTCACCTCGGTCACGCAGTTTCGGCATAAAGACCGGCTCTTGGTCAGCCACCCGGAAGACATCGATGCGAAAATCTTCGTGCCGGAGCGTCTTGATCACCGTAAGTTCCTGCGCCAGCAGTTCGACTGCGATACTTCCCGTCAGCGGCTCATCGGTCGGTCCGGTCCAGTTCACGGCCACAATCGGACCCTTGGCATGGCGGCGCAGCCACCTGCCGAGGCCGGCGATCTCGTCGGGGGTCAGGAAATAAAGAACCTCCGACAGAACCACGAGGTCGGGTTGCATCGACGGCAGATCCTGCGGAGCGCTTCCCATAAGCACCTGCACCTTCTGCAGCGACGAAAGTGTGCTGCGCGCGGCCTCCACCGCTGCCGCGATGCAATCCATGGCGACAAGCCGCTCGCAGCGCGATGCCAGTCTCAGGGCAAGTTCGCCGTTGCCGCAGCCGATCTCCAACACCTCGGCGAAGGGGCCCGGGCCGAGGCAGGACAGGGTGGCGGCGTATTTCTCGGCCTCGTAAGGGCTGGAACGGTGGTTCCACGGATCGTCGTTCGCGGCGTAAAGGCGGGTCAGGTGATCGATGACATCAGGATGAGGCAATGACGACCTCCGGATGTTCGAGGAAGTGGGCCTGCCGCCAGTCTTCCATGACGAAGCCTTCGGGATCGTCCGTGATCATCGGAGTCATCTGGCTGCGATGGCAGGCAAGGGCGCGGCGCTTGGCCGCCAGCGCCATTGCCGTCGCCACAAGCGGTCTGGCCACGATCCTGCTGCCGGTAAAGCGGCCCCACACCGGATAGAACGCAAGCCGGGTGTCCTGCCGCTGAGCCTTTTGCGCCAGCCGTGCGACGCTTTCATGATCGCAGTGCGGATCGCCGCCCCAAGAGGCCAGCACGAGGGCATCCGCCGGGATCAGATGGTCGAGGGGCACATCCTCCGGCACGCCGCAGTCGGGATGACCGAGCCAATGCATCTCGGCACCCAGTTGTGCCGTCGCCGCCTCCAGTTCACGCCGCCGCTGGGCTGCAAGCCGCGCCGGAGGCCAGGTAGTGGAATTCGGATGAGACCGACTGCCATCGGTCACGCAGATGACGCGCGTTTCAATGCCCGCGGCTGCGGCATCGAAAAGCAGCGCACCGCAGCCAAGGGTTTCATCGTCGGGATGCGGGGCCAGCACCACCAGCGGCCGGCCCTCGATCAATTCGGCTGGCGTCATCGGCGCACCCAGCGTCATCCGGAAGGCGTTCATCCGATCCACCTGCCACGCAATCCCTCATCGGCGAGGATGCGTGCCATCGAACCAAGCGCCAGCCCGTCGGGATTGGCTTGCCGGATGTAGAAGCCAAGATCACGGCGGATGCGTTCCGCAGGGTGGGATATCGCGAAGGATGCAGCCCCGAGCGCTTGATCCATCGCCGTCATCAGCGCGACCGCTTCCTCTGCCACCAAAAGCCGCGCCAGGATGGCGGCTTCCGCATCCTCGGGTGCGGCGTCCACGCGCTCCACCGCCTGAGCAGCCTGCCAAAGCCAGAGCCGCGCCGTCTCGCAGGCGGTGACCATCCGCCGCAGACGCATGGCCTGAAGGGGCGCAGCCTCTTGACCGCGCGTCTCCAACTGCTTGGCGGTGATCGCTGTCAGCGCCTGCATCGCGCCCAGCTGCACAGCGCCATACCGCCAGACACCGCCCTGAAAATGCGGCTCGTTCAGGTAATCGCCGGGGACCCCGATGCGTTCGACCTCCGCCATCGGCAGGTCGTTCAGATCGCAGCGGCCCGAGGCCGTCGCCTTCATGCCGCTGACGTTCCATTCGTCAGGATGCAGACGGCCACGCAAGGCGTGCGTGTCGACCAGAAGAAGCTGCGGTCGGCCCCCGAGGTCCGCAGTCACAAGCGCATGATCCAGCGTGTCCGCCCCGCTGGCGAACAGCTTCTGCCCAACAAGGCGATCGCCTTCTATTCGAACCGGGGCGGGTCCGTCTGCCCCCCATACCCCCAGAAGTCCGTCCGGACAGGCGCGGCCTTGAAGGTCGAGCAGCTTCACCGCGTTGACGTGGCCCTCGAAGATCCGCCCCGCCGAAAGGTTCGCCCTGCCGATGGCCACGAGCGCCTCGAACAGCTTGGCAAGAGTAAACCGGGCCGCCAGAATGCCGCCTGCCTTCAGCGCCTTGACCAAGGCCGCGCCGGAGGGCCCGTCGGATCCCCCCGGAGCCTCGGCCACGAGTCGAGCAGCGCGCGCGATGTCGGTCATGCAGCGACTCTCCGGTGAATGAGATGCGGACGCACGGTGGCTTCGACGAAGCGGCGCAACTCGGGAAGCGCATCTTCCAGCGCAGATGTGCGCATTCGCGGGCCGACCGGCTCCGCGCGGCTCGGAAAAGGCGGGGCGCAGCCGGCGACAGTCCGTGCCCAAAGCTGCGCGACGATGGCGGGTGGAAGCATCGCCTGATCGACCAGCGGGTCGGGGTCATGCATGCGTTGGCGCAGCGCTTCGGCCATGCCGCCTTCGGCCCGCCCATGCAGCCGGGCGGAAACGACCGCGGTCATCGTATTTTCATAACGCACGGTCAGTCCATGGCTTTCGGCACGGTGAACCAATGCCCGATCTTCACTGGAGCGCACTGCCGGCATGCCGCCAATCATGCGGTAGGCATCGGCTCGTATCGCCAGCGAGGCACCGGATTCAATGTAATGCGGTCGCGCGGGCCCTTGCCGCCCGGCAATGCGGTCGATGGCGTGGCGCGTCTCGTGCAGCAGGGCGGCATAGGCACCCTCCACGGTCGCGGTGCGCTGCCCGGAAGGGGTCGCGAGCACACGGCGGCAGTCCGCGGTGATGCGGCCGCAAACGATATCGGCGCCGGCATCGGCGGTGCGCAGGGCGGCGGCGATCCAATCCGGGTGCGGGATGGCATCGCCGTCCGTGGTCAGGATCAAGGCGCCCTCGCGCGCCGCGATGTCGAAGGCAAGGCGTCGCGCGGCTCCTGCGGTTGCATGGACAAGCTCAGCCTCCTGCACCTCCACGGCAAGCAGCGGGTCATCATGGGCGCGGCCGATCGCGGCGCTTTCGTCGATGCAATTGTTTGCGAAGACGAGGGCGGTCACGGGAAGGGCGCTGCGCCTCGTCGCCCCTGACAGTGCACTCAGCAATCGCGGCAGCAACCGCGCCTCGTTCCGCACCGGAACCGCAACGACGACCTGCGTCAGTTGTGGCCGAAACTGCGAGGTGACGTCGGTCGGGAAAGAGGCATCCATGGTCGGCCCTGATTGTGGCGCGGTCCAACTCCTTGGGAGAAGAGGAGGTTCCACATGATGTCGCGAAGGCCTGACAGGGCATCTAGCTCTGCCGGACGTTGCAGGGAGGTGGACGAGCCTCGTGCCGGGCTGCGCCGGCCCCTGCGACGCGCGCACCGCCGAGGTGTTCGTTCTGAAACGATCGTTGCCCAAGTCCTCTGTGACCGTTTCGGAGGCGTCGCGCTGGTGCTGCGCTACGGCCAACCGACATGACGAGCCCCTTTGCGGTCATTCGCTGTGAAGCTAGGGTCAGGACGAACATACCACGAGAGGCACTCGTCGCGGCGTGAACGCTTCAAGGGAGGCAATATGCAAGGCACCCTAGCGGTCATCAGCGACATCCACGGAAATGTGGATGCTCTTCAGGCAGTCTTGCAGGACATTCGCGCCCAAGGCATCGACCGGATCGTCAACCTCGGGGATCATCTGAGCGGCCCGCTGGCAGCGACCGAGACAGCCGAGCTGCTGATGAACAGCGACATCCTCAGCATCCGTGGCAACCATGACCGCCAGCTGGTCGAGCAGGACCCGTGCGACATGGGAGCGTCCGATCGGTCGGCCCATGCGCAGTTGCAGCCTCGCCATCTGGGCTGGCTCCGCAGTCTGCCGCCGGTGTCGATCCTCCCGGAGGGCATCCTGCTGTGCCACGGCACTCCGCGAAACGACACGACCTACTGGCTGGAGACGGTCCTGCCGGGCGGGCAGGTCGTCCTCAAGGAGGACGCGCAGATTGCCGAGGAGCTGGAGGGGAGGGCCAGCCTTTTCCTGTGCGGTCACACCCACATACCCAGACGGATCGACATCGGGACGCGGACGATCCTGAACCCCGGCAGCGTCGGCTGCCCGGCCTATGACGACGACAGGCCGGTCGCGCATGTCATGCAGACTGGCACCCCCGCCGCCAGCTACGCCACCCTGCGCCCGACCGCGACGGGCTGGGCGACCTCTCATCACCATGTGCCTTACGATCCCGCGCGGATGATCCGGCTTGCTGAGACGGCCGGGCGCCCGGACTGGGTTCATGCGTTGAGGCATGGCCGCGCGAGGTAGCAGCAGCTACGGGTCCGGCTGGAAGATCCCTCCGATCGGCAGGCCGGAGAGCTTCGCGATGCCGAATGCCAAAGGCAGGCTCAGGTCGTAGCGACCTCGTTCCAGCGCGTTGACGGTCTGCCACGACACCCCGAGGTGACGCTGTTGATTTCCACCGAGACGTGACCCGGTTGGGGTCATAATTTCCATTGAGAATTGACCCATGTGACCCTTCCCC
>JARWBI010000034.1 GCA_029846755.1 Falsirhodobacter flavus
CCGCGCCGCCCGCGCGGCTTTCCTTATCTGCTACGGCCAGAGGATCGAGCTGGTGCCGGCCGTTCCCGCGCCCGCGCAAGCAGCTTTAACCCGAAGGGCCGAGATCGCCGCCCTCCAGCGACTTGCGGGCGCGGCGCGGGCTGGCTCCACGGGAGACAGTTTGCGCCGCTCTTGGCCCGCAGGGAAAGGGAGGGGGGAAGCTCGGGGCGCGGGCCGGAACGGACTGCGCCTTTGCTGCGGCCCTCGGGGCGGATCTTCCGACACGAGGGATGCGCCCGTTGCATCTGCCATGCGGAATTTCGAAGCTGGCTCCAGATGATCTGAAAAGGAAACGCCATGAAAGAAACCACTGGTCCGTCCCTGTCCCGCGTATCGGAAGGTGAGCGAGAATCTATCAAGCTACGTGCGACGTTTCTGAATGGACTTGCGCTTGCTGTCACGGTCACGGGCGTTGTGGCGTCTGTCGCGTCGATAGCATTCCAAGTGCCGGATGATAGAGAAGATGCTTGGTTCAATATTTTCTGTTCTGGTCTAACAGCGACAGTATCAGCTTTTTTGCGTTTTATCTGCACTGGGAAGCACGCTGCACGATCGTAAAACTGGATGGACCCACCACGCGCCCGTCCGACATTGAAACCAACCGCTTCAAGCAGGATTGGAAGGTCATTATCATCCTTCTTTTAGGGTTCACTGTTGGGACATCCGGTATAGCCGCCCTCCACCTCTAGAAACCCACGGCTGTTGCGTGGAAAAGCGGCCCCATCGGGGCCGCTGATTGCCCTATTGGGCAACCGAAGGCAGGATGTTCGTGATGGCGGTGAGGATCGCGATGGTTGCGAGGATCATACCGCCGATCTTCATGGTGAGACGGTTTTCTAGCAGGGAAAGCTCGGATTTGAGATCGGACTTGGTAACGATCTCTTTCGGGGTGCTTTCGACGGCGAGGGCAATCAGGGTATCGACCTGATCCTCTGCAAAGCCAGCGGTTTTGAGCTTACGCGCGAACTGGTGAGTGTCGAAGTGCATCATGTCGGCCATCTGTGGCTCCTGTATATCGAAGATAGGATGAAAAGCTGCTGAAAGCTACTGACCCGCAGCGCGGTCGCGGGCATACGGACACGGCAGGCCAAGGATCGGGCATGGCCCGACTTGCAAGCCGCGCACCCGTGCGCGGCGCCGTCCTTTACCGCTGTGGTAGAATGACAAGACCGTGTGGTGGGTCATGCCTCGCCCGCCGCCCGAGGGCGGCGGTTAACAGCGAGGCTCATTAAACCGAGGCAACGTGATTTTGGCCGACAGGCTCCCGGCGCGGGCAGCGCCGGTTTTGCGCACGGGGCGCGGCGTGCTGCGTCCCGTGTGCAAGACATCCTGAAGCATTGGGGTGATTAAAGTAGGACGCGCGCGAGATGTTTCATACCAACTTGAACGATCCGGCCGTAAACACGGCCGAACTCGAAATGGAGGATTTTGAACGTCCCGAATTTGCGGCTCTGGTGCACGAGGTTGCGGGACGGCAGGAGAAGAAGCTTCAGGAGCATTTGCGCGCGGAGCGCGCCCCTATGATCGAGGAACTGACGACGGAGCTGGATCAGGTTTCGGGGGAGGTTGCGGATTTAGTCGGACAGGTTGACACGTATCGCCCAAAATTTGCCGAGTTGTGCGCCGAATACCGTCCGTTGAAGCAGGAGATCGACGATCGCGGGATCAGCTTCAATCGCATGCTGTATATGGTGACGGACCTATGCAAAACCGATGGCGAGGTTGCTTTGAGCACAGCCGCGAATGAGCTGGCTAGAACCCAAGACCGCCTAGCCAATTTCGAGATGCCTGATCTGGATAATTGGCCAATGAGTTTCCCGAGAGCGCCACGGGTGCCAACTGTGCAGTTTGAACAGTTTGACGGCTATCTGACGGAGATCCAAGAAACGAATGCTTACCTGAAAGAGCGGCTGGCCGCCCAGAAGAGACGATCTATAGCAATGAAGCCTTCGGCTAAGGCTATCTGAAACCGCTCTGGGGGGCAGTCGCCCCCCGCGATGCCAAGGGCCAAGCGCAAGCGTTGGCGGGCCGGTATCCCCATCTTCCTCCGCCTGCGGCTCCGTGCAGACGGGTGATCCCCCTCCGGCCCGCCAAGCCACAGCATCGCCCCCCCCACGTTCGCCACGTGGCAATCCGGCATGAGCGCCAAGGCGGTCATGCCGGACAGCACCGATTTCAGGAAAGGGGGTATCGCATGGAGGATGGGGACGGGCAGCTTCGTCAGAGGATTCGATCGGCACAGGCATTGTCGGACGCCATCGGGGCATGTGACCCGCGCGATGCGGTGTTGATCCTTGCCGCCGCGCTGGAGGATCTAAACGGCCCCGCGCCGTCGCCGGCCTTCGTGGATGCCCGAGAGGAAGCCGCCTTATGGGCAGATGCGGCCACAGTGATCGAGCTGGAAGCGTGCTTCACCGCCGCCTTGCCACGCCTGCGGGATGAACCTCAAACACGGAACGCGAAAAAGCGTGTGTTCATGGCCCTTTGGCGATCTTTCGCGGACAGCGATCAGGAGGGATTTCTTCGGCGTGTCGGCACTTTGCCAGCCTGTTATGGGGACGAAAAAGAAGGGCAGACACATGAACCTGTTTAATCTCGGCCGCCGCAGGCGGCGGCGCAAGACGCGCGGCATAAAACGATTGCTCGTTGCTGGTGTCGTAGCCCTGCCATTCCTCTATACGCAGATCGAACCCCACCTTGGCACGACCGCCAAAGCCTATGCCACCAAGGCGATCACGTTTGTGCAAGATCTGACGCGGGCAACTGGCCCTTCCCAGAGTGGAACGGTGTCGGTGATCGATGGTGATACGATAGATCTTCATGGCACCCGCATCCGCCTGCATGGGATCGACGCGCCGGAATCCCGTCAGACCTGCACCCTGCCCAGCGGGCGGGACTGGCGTTGCGGGCAGGAAGCGGCGCTGGCCCTGTCTGATCGGATCGGGCGGGCATCGGTCGAGTGCGTCGAAAAGGACACCGACCGTTATGGCCGCATGGTGGCCGTCTGCTACCTCGGCCGCGAAAACCTCAACGCATGGATGGTCAGCGAAGGGTGGGCTGTCGCCTATCGGCAGTATTCGACCGACTATGTTGGTGCGGAGGCACAGGCGCGTGCAGGCAAGGCCGGGATATGGTCTCCAGCCGGTTTGACATGCCGTGGGACTGGCGGCGGCGCTAGTCGCCAGCGGCCTCCCCGATCCGACCCCGAAACGCGGCTTGATCCTCCGGCGACAGCGATTGCCACAGCGCCACCAGCATGCGCTTGCGCGGGATGACGGCGACGGGCGTCCCTGTAAGCCGATCCGCGATCACGCGAAGGTAAGCCTCTAGTTCAAAAGGTGTCGCCGTCTCCGCCCAGAACTTTGCTTCATCCATCGTCTTGATCAGGGGAGGCAGGGGCGCACCCGCAGACAGATCCGAGAGGGCGGCGGACATGATGACGGTGGCATCTTCCGGATGGCAGGCAGCAATGGCGGCGGCCAACCGGCCCGCCGCATCAATGCGGCGGGCGAAGTCGAGCTGCAATTGAGAAAGGGGCATCGTCATGGCTCGCCTCTACTTCGTCATCGACAAAAGGACGGTGTTGATGTTGACACCGACCTCCTTGAAGCTTTCGGGGGGCAGGTCGTGGAACATGCGGCCCCAGCGGTTCGTGTCGGCTTTTTCCGCCCACGCCCGAAAGCGCAGATGTTTGGGTGTTTCGTTGACCTCGGCCGATGCGGGCAGGATCGCCACCAAGCGGCCGCCCGGCTTCAGGAAGGCCCATGCGTGGAGCACGTGGTCAAAATAGTGGACGCCTTCGAAGGGCGGATTTAACACGATCCGGTCATAATCCTCCCGTGGGGTCAGGCTCAAGAAATTGGCGCAGCGCACATTCAGGCGGTCGCTCGCCCGCCCTTGCAAAGCGGCGGCACGGTCGGGATGGATTTCAACCGCGTCGACAACAGCCCCTTTCGCGAGGATCGGCCAAACCAGATTGCCGATGCCCGCCGAAGGCTCCAGCACCCGCATGCCCTCGGAAATGCGCGCCATTTCCACGGCGGTTTCGGCCACTGCAGCCGGTGTCGGATAGAAGGCCAGATTCTTCGACGGGACCGAGCTTCGGGTTTTGAAAATATCCGGCGTGCAGTCTTTCGGCGCGGCATCGGCCAAGACTTCGCCATAGTAATCGGCCAGCTTACGATTGACCTTCTGGACCAGATCATCGCGCATCATCCAAAGATGGGCATTGCCATTCTTGAACACCCGCACTTTGAAATAGCGCGTCATGGTCTCGGATTGCTTTGGCCCCCACCCGCTGCGGTCTGCCTCGATCGCACGGCGCGTTGCACCAGCGGCGGGCTGGACGCCTTCCAGCAGTGCGAAAATACGTTCAAGGTCAAGGAATGTCCCCTCCATAGCCGATCCATAGGACCAAGACCCGCTGTCCGACGACATCAGCCGATCGATGATGACCCGCGAACCGACCTTGAAGCCGTCATGGCTTTTGAAGCGGCGGTCCAGTTTGGTGAAGGATCGCACCAAGCCACGCAGAAAAATCGTCTCGGCGTCTGCGCAAAGTTGCTGGAAGGTGGCACTGACGTTCTCCAAAGTGGCCTCGGGCACGTCATCACCACGCAAGTTATCCGCGAATCTACGGCGTTCGTCGTCATCCATCATGCTTTGCGATCCGGTCTGTTCCATGAGGCGCGTCCAGATCGCCGCATCTAGGGTCTGGCGCACGGCGTTAAAGCTGGCTTCGGGATCAAAGCCTTTGCCATGCAGGCGGTCGATATGCTCGCAATCTCGGGTGGAGTAGCGCACAGCGGCGTGGCCCCCGTGGGCAGCGGTAGCAATGTCTTCGGCGGCGGCGACATCCTGAAACGCCTGAGATAGCGCTTCGCTCGCCGTCTTAAACTTCGCCAACGCAGCAATCCGCGCGTCGCAAATACGACCGATGAACTGCATGCTGACCAGCCCTGTGGCGGCGGCGGTCGCCTCAAATTGCTCGTGCTTCGACATATCGTTTCCTACGTGGTGAGGGGCGTCACGGGTCTGTTGCCCGCCTCCGCCGATGGGCTGCGCCTCGCCATCTGTTTTGACGAATACGCATGTATTCGGCGGAACAGAGTGAAGAGGGCGAAGCCCGACCCACGGCCCTGAGCGGGACTGTCAATCGGGTGGAAACGGGGGGTGGTGCGGCCCGCAGCGAGGCACGAGCGAGGACACGGCCCCCGTTGGAACCGACACGCACGGCGCGGCGCTTGCCGATTGACCGGCCCGATCAGGGATGTTGGGCGGAAACACCAAATAGGAAAAACCGCAGGGCAGGGGTGAGCGCGGGCCACAGGCCCGTGTCGATCCCTTGGACTGACCGCAGATCCAGTCCAAGCCGCGCCGCCCGCGCGGCTTTCATCATGACTTTCACGATCAGCTTTCCCCATGGCCGAGGGTGTGTGGAAACTCCCTTCTGTGTTAGACTTTCCCGTGGTTTTGGGAGGTCGAGATGGCAGGATTCATCAAGGGCGTCAGCGCGATCAGGCTTCCCTGTTTCCCCATCGGCTGGACGACTGGATCGACGAAGACAGCGTGGTTCGGGCTGTTGACCTTTTCGTCGATGAACTCGACCTGCAGGGCCTCGGCTTCGTGCGGTTTACGCCCGCGCGGACGGGCCGTCCCGGCTATCACCCCGCGGTGCTGCTGAAGCTGTTCATCTATGGCTACCTGAACCATATCCCGTCGAGCCGCCGTCTCGAGCGCGAGGCGGGGCGCAACGTCGAGTTGATGTGGCTCACCGGTCGGCTTGCCCCAGACCACAAGACCATTGCCGATTTCCGGCGCGACAACGGGCCAGGCATCTGCCGAGCCTGCGCGCAATTCGTCGAGCTTTGCCGGCGGATCGGCGTGCTGAAGGGGGCAAGTGTCGCGATCGACGGCGGCAAGTTCAAGGCGGTCAACAATCGCGATCGCAACTTCACCAAAGGCAAGATCGCCAGTCGTTTGGCCCATCTCGAGGCCGGCGTCGCGCATTACATTGAGGAAATGGTCCGCAGCGATCGGCTGGAAGACGGTGAAGCGCGGGCGGAGCGGGTTGCACATCTTGCGCGCCGCTATGGCAGCATCCGCCAGGAGATCGCGCGGTTGAAAGCGATGAAGGTCGAGATGGCACAGACCCCGGATGGTCAGATCTCGCTAACCGATCCGGATGCGCGTGCCATGGCGACGAGCGCCCGCAACAGCGGCATGGTCGGCTACAATGTCCAGAGCGCTGTTGATACCGAAACCCATCTGATCGTTGCCCATGACGTGACCAACGCCGTCTTTGATCGCGATCAACTGGCCCCGACAGCGCTGGCGGCCCAGGCCGCGCTTGGTGGAGAAGACCTTCATGTGATCGCCGACAAGGACTACTTCAGCAGCTCACAAATCCTCACCTGCCATGAGGCGGGGATCACCGTGACCGTGCCGCGCCCGGCCACTTCCAGCAATGGCGTCAAAGGCTGGTTCGTGAAGGCCGACTTCCGATATGACGCCGAGTGCGATGTATATGTCTGCCCCGCGGGCGACGAGCTTACCTACCGCTACACCCGAGAAGAGCGCGGTGTTCAGGTGCGTCGCTACTGGATCAACAACTGCCAGACCTGCGTCCTGCGGCACCGCTGCACGACAGGAACCGAGCGGCGGATCACGCGATGGGAGCATGAGCATCTGGTCGATGACATGCTGGCGCGACTTGGCCGAGACCCGGATCCGATGACGCGCAGACGCTGCACGGTCGAGCATCCATTCGGCACAATAAAGGGCTGGATGGGCGCAACGCATTTCCTGACAAGGCGCCTGCCGAACGTCAGGACAGAAATGGCGCTGAACGTCCTCGCCTATAACATCAAACGCGCCATCTCCCTAATCGGCATCCGGCGTCTCGTCGCCGAGATCGCGAACTGAGACGGTCGATGCGGTTCAGCAACGCTGGCGACTCCAAAAACTCACAGGCCGCTAACCGGCTGTTTCCACACACCCTCGGCCGAGGCTGTGTGGAAACTGCCTTCTGTGTTAGACTTTCCCGTGGTTTTGGAGGGCGAGATGGCAGGGTTCATCGAAGGCGTCGAGCGCGATCAGGCTTCCCTGTTTCCCCATCGCCTGGCCGACTGGATCGACGAAGACAGCGTGGTTCGGCTTGTTGACCTTTTCGTCGATGAACTCGACCTGCAAGGCCTCGGTTTCGCGCGGTTCGCGCCAGCGCGGACGGGCCGTCCCGGCTATCATCCCGCGGTGCTGCTGAAGCTGTTTATCTATGGATACCTGAACCGCATCCCCTCGAGTCGCCGTCTCGAACGCGAGGCCGGTCGCAATGTGGAACTGATGTGGCTCACCGGTCGCCTCGCCCCGGACCACAAGACCATTGCCGATTTCCGGCGCGACAACGGGCCGGGCATCTGCCGGGCTTGTGCGCAATTCATCGAGCTTTGTCGGCGGATCGGCGTGCTGAAGGGAGCCTGTGTCGCGATCGACGGCAGCAAGTTCAAAGCGGTCAACAACCGCGACCGCAACTTCACCAAAGGCAAGATCGCCAGCCGCTTGGCCCATCTTGAGGCCGGTGTCGCGCATTACATCGAAGAGATGGTCCGCATCGACCGGCTGGAGGAAGGCGAGGCGCGGGCGGAGCGGGTGGCGCATCTGGCGCGCCGCTATGGCAGCATCCGCCAGGAGATCGCCCGGTTGAAAGCGATGGAGGTCGAGCTGACAGAGACCCCGGATGGTCAGATCTCGCTGACCGATCCGGACGCGCGCGCCATGGCGACGAGCGCCCGCAACAGCGGCATGGTCGGCTACAATGTCCAGAGCGCTGTTGATATCGAAACCCATCTGATCGTTGCCCATGACGTGACCAACGCCGTATTTGATCGCGATCAACTGGCCCCGACAGCGCTGGCGGCCCAGGCCGCGCTTGGTGGAGAAGACCTTCATGTGATCGCCGACAAGGGCTACTTCAGCGGCTCACAAATCCTCACCTGCCATGAGGCGGGGATCACCGTGACCGTGCCGCGCCCGACCACTTCCGGCAATGGCGTCAAAGGCTGGTTCGTGAAGGCTGACTTTCGATATGACGCCAAGCGCGATGTCTATGTCTGTCCCGCTGGCGATGAGCTGACCTATCGCTACACCCGCGAAGAGCGCGGTGTTCAGGTCCGGCGCTACTGGATCAACAATTGCCAGACCTGCGTCCTGCGCCACCGCTGCACGACGGGAACCGAGCGGCGGATCACACGCTGGGAGCATGAGCATCTGGTCGATGATATGCTGGCGCGACTTGGCCGCGACCCGGATCCGATGACGCGCAGACGCTGCACGGTTGAACATCCGTTCGGCACGATAAAGGGCTGGATGGGCGCAACGCATTTCCTGACAAGGCGCCTGCCGAACGTCAGGACAGAAATGGCGCTGAATATCCTCGCCTATAACATCAAACGTGTCATCTCCCTGATCGGCATCCGCCGTCTCGTCGCCGAGATCAAGAACTGAGACGGTCGATGTGGCTCAGCAGCGCTGGCGACGCCAAAAACTCACGGGCCGCTAACCGGCTGTTTCCACACAGCCTCGGCCCATAGCTGCCGTTCGCAGAGCGTGAATGCTGCACGGCGGCGTTCCCGAAAGCTGCCGCTTGAGTACTGCGCAGAACTTCTGTCGCCGGAATGACGACGCGCAAACGGAATCCGCTCCGATAAGCTCAGTTTAGAGTGGCTCAGCCTCTCGGTTTGTTCACCTTCGCCGAGAGCAGCGCATACGGACAGATGTGGCCGAAACACGATTAAGTCCCTATCTTGCGGTACATGACCGATCAATCATCCCGCGCCCGCTCCGAAAAGCTGGTCAAATTCTACAAAGCCTATCGCACCGCGCTCGACGCGACGCCGGTCGGCGGCGAGTTCATGAAGTATCGCTGGTGGACGCTGCCGACTCCGCTCAATGCAGCGTGGATGGTGTACAGCCAGATGCTTGGCGAGTATGCGACCGAGCTAGCCAATATCATCAATGATCTCACCAACCATGTGCACCAACTACGCGCGTGGGACACCGTGCTGGCGGGGCTCGATGAAACTGACAAACACGAGGTGGGCCACGAGTTCATCGAAACGCTCGGGACGATCGCGCTCGGCCAGCCCTATGCAATCAAGTCACGGTTTGCGTTCGCGGTCGGTCATCTATCCCATCAGGCCAACCAGGCCGCGGACGGGCGGGACTGGAAGGACGAGTTTCCAAGCAAGAACCTCTACCTCAACGATATCGAGCCCTATGGGTCACAGTGGAAGAAGTACCGAGCGTTCAAGCTGAAATTGGAACCTTTGGCGGGCAAGAAATTCAAGAGAGCGTCTGACGACTTCCGCAACACCTACAACCATGGTTTTTCGTCGCGCTTCGTCGTGGGCATGACCGCGACGGTCAAGCGCGAGGTGATCGGTGGCCAGGTGCGCTACGCGTTCGGAGGCACCGATCCGCTGACTGTGGCAGAGGTCGCCGATCTGCTCGTGATTGAACGCGACCATTGCTATCGGGCATTCGAGGCGTTCCAGTCGCTGGTCCAAGAACAGATCGCCGCGATTATCGCGGTCGAGAGGGGTGGTGAGGCGGCAAGCGGCGGGCAGTCACCCAACCCGGCCATCGACAGCAACTTCTTCACCTTCTCCCCCGACACTGGTGATGTCGTGTTTCGCGGCAAGAAGGTCGGGTCAATCAGTTGTGCCGACGGCACCACCAAGGTCGCGCTGAACATTACCTATGAGAGCCAAGACGAGAATTGGATCCTCCCGCTGGCGTGGTTGGGTCATGGATTGCGCCAGGCCCAGCTCGACCAGCATCCGCCGATCGTTCTCGACATGCCGTTCGATGTTGAGGACGTTGAGCTGATAGCAAGCGGAGGGCCGGTGCTGTTGGTCGAGAAGACCCTCAAGGTCGATGGTCGATCTTGGCGCTTCCATAAGGCGGACGCCGATCACTGGCCGTCACCGCTCCACGGACACGATTACGACCATGGCCAAGTAATCGACGGCATCACCGGCGCGATCTATGACAAGGCGACCAAGTCGCACATCGGTCAACTCAAGCCCAAAAAGCTCGGCACGATGCACGAAATGCTGCGCGTGTCAAAGGATCTCGGGCCGCTAGCGGCACAGCACCTGCCCGCGCCACCAGCGAAGTGATACGTCGCACATCGCTGACAGGCCGCTCAACGAAGGTCGGGCGGCTGCTAGAACTTAAGCCCACCGCTATCAGGGCCGACAACGGCTGCGCCAGCCGATGTCGCACTTGCAGACTATGAGCAACCCTTCGCTGCCGCCTGGCCAAGGCGAGGCCAATAGAATTCCGATGATGGCCGAGAATTGGTCATACTAACAGGACAGAACAGACTGCGTACAAAATGAAGGATGCGTTCGATATAGAACAGGGCCCTATCTACCCACCTGCATCGAATCTGAAATAAAATAGTTGCATTTACGAATTCTGAAGGCTATGCTGACTTGGCCGAAACCAGCGCGAGTCCACGTCAGTGAGCTATCCCGAAGAAGACCTTGTACGCGACGCCCTGAAGCCGCTTGATGAAGTCCTGATAGACGTCCATCTCAAGGCCTGGGGTCGGCTCACCAGCAACTCAGAGTGGCCGACGCTTGCTTTCGTGGGCACTGGTTCCAAAATGATGCATGACTTCGTGGTTCAAGAGGCCGCACTCGCGCTCGACGAGATGCCGGGGGTCCACAAGATCGCCCATGACAAGAGTGTGCGCTACTTGGTGGACGACCGTGTGCTCTTCCGCTTCAAGAAGGGCAACCGCGATGGGCTCGGCAGCAATATCGACACGAAGGCAAACTATGACTTCATCGATGCCGACGTTGATCTTCTGAACCTTCCAGGGATCATGAAGGTCGAGGTGCTGTGGTATTCCAACAGGCTAATGACGAAGCTCGATAAGGTCGAGGTCGCAGCGCGTAACGGCAAGTCGCGACTTTGGGGCTACGCACTAGGCGAAGAACCGGATATCGGGATGCTGCCCACGCCGCTTCCGATTCAACCGGCAACACCATCGGTGCCGCTGGTCACTATGAAGCCGGTCGATAAGACAGGCGAGAACAAGGACGACAAGTAGATATGGCATCTGCAGGATCAATGCTGAAGCTGGCGCGGCAGCGCCGTGGCATCCGTCAGAACGAAGCGGCGGTGAAACTCGGTGTCTCGCCGAGTGATCTGTCGCGCATCGAGAACGACGCGAAGGAGCCGAGCTCAGCATTGCTCGAAGCTGCCGCGAAGGCGTTCAACGTGCCAGTCGGCTTCTTCGATCTGACCGATCGCATCTACGGCGCGCCGGTGTCGGTGCATCCAATGTGGCGCAAGAAGGCGAACGTCAGTGGAGCGGAGCTCGATGCCGTCATCGCCGAGCTGAATGTTCGAGTGATGCACCTCCGACGACTGCTGAGCGCGGCCGATCTGAACCCTGCTCGAACGCTTCCTCAGCTCGACATCGAGGAGTTCGGCGATCCCGAGCGCATCGCCGGGGTGTTGAGGGCGCATTGGATGATGCCGCGCGGGCCCGTGCCGAACGTCACCCAAATTCTCGAAGAGGCCGGGATCATCGTCGCGCATTCGAGCATGGGCAGCTCATCGATCAGTGGCGTGACTTTCCGCGTCCCCGGCATGCCTCCATTGATCGTCGTCAATAGCGACCAGCCTGCTGATCGCATGCGGCACACCCTGTGCCACGAGCTCGGGCATATCGTCATGCACCAGTTCCCATCTCCTGAAATGGAGAAGGAGGCCGACCAGTTCGCGGGATGCTTCTTGGCTCCGACAGCGGACATCCGGCCCCATTTCGGAGCCACTCGCGTGGACCTCAAGCGATTGGCTGCGCTGAAGCCCGTCTGGAAGATGTCCATGGCCGCACTCGTGTTTGCTGCTGATCGCGCCGGGAAGCTGACGACGTCGCAGAAGAATTATCTATGGCAGCAGTTCTCGATGGCGAAGATCAGGACGAGCGAGCCGCCCGAGCTCGACTTCCCGCGTGAGCAGCCGAGCGTCCTCTCGAGTCTGTTCAAGCTCCACATCGAGAATCTCGGCTATAGCGTTGCCGAGCTCGCGGACATCCTTTCCATGAGCGCCGATGAGCTGCCCTCGTTCTACGACCTGACGGGCATTATCGATGGAAAACCGAACCGCCCGAAAGGCTTGCGCGTCGTCAAGTAAATGACGATTCGGGCGGCGATGTTTCGGTCGGTCGTCCCGGTCGCAAGCCGCCCCAGCTGGTCTAGCAGATGGCCATAGATTTTCCTGTCGGCGCAAAACCGCCCTGAATGGATTGAGTCATTGATTTCACGCAATTAGCCTAAACTTTGTTTCGACCTAACAAAACGATTTCGATTCGATCTTGTCAAGGCCTGGTCGTGACATAGCCGGAGTGTTGAAATCTCCCGTAATTTTCCGATGACCTTCGTAAATACAAGAGATTATCGATCACAAATCCATCCAATTCATGATTCAACGTATATTCGGAAAGATCTGAGACTGAATTGATGAATCCCTTGTGTTTGAAGTTCAGAGATGTGTTGCACAATACCCCATAGCCGGTCTTCGTCTTGAAGGCCTTTAACAGATCAAATATTGGTCGATTGCTGGATGCAGATACGGTCTGCAACCGAGCAGTCTGATTCACATGGGTTACCGCTGCAAGAACGTATCCATCCGGTGAAGACCACGGTGAGGTCAGATTTGACGATCGCGCTGCATACCGATCATCTCGCATAGGT
>JARWBI010000035.1 GCA_029846755.1 Falsirhodobacter flavus
TGACCCCCTTCACATAACCTCAAGGTGGGTCAGTTCTCGGTGGAAAAACCGGGTCACGTCTCGGTGGAAATCAACAGCGGCAAGCATCAAGTTCAGCCTCAAGAGCGCCCTCATCGTCGGGGCGACGCTCGTGCTGTTCACCTGGCTGGTCTTCATCAAAGGCCTCGAACTCTCCGTGCCCGTGTTCGGCGCATGGTTGTCTTTCTGAAGGGGCCGCCAGAATGGAACTCTTGAACCATCTCCAGCTCGGTTTTGAAACGGCGCTTACGCTGCAGAACCTTCTCTATTGCTTCGTCGGCGTGTTTTTCGGAACGCTGATCGGCGTGCTGCCTGGCCTGGGCCCCGTCGCGACGATCGCGATGCTGCTTCCGGCGACCTTTGTGCTGGAACCCGTGACCGCCCTGATCATGCTTTCGGGGATTTACTACGGTGCCCAGTATGGCGGCTCGACCACCGCCATCCTCATCAACCTGCCGGGCGAGGCGTCGTCGGTGGTCACGGCGCTGGATGGCCACGCGATGGCACGCAAAGGGCGCGCCGGGGTGGCTCTGGCAACTGCGGCCATGTCGTCCTTCTTCGCAGGCACCGTTGCAACGCTTCTTCTGGCTCTTGCCGCACCGCCGCTGGCCAGCGTCGCGCTCAGCTTCGGACCTCCCGAATATTGCGCGCTGATCGTTCTGGGCCTGATCGCGTCGATCGTCCTGTCGCACGGCTCGTTGATCCGTGCGATCGGCATGATCCTCATCGGTCTTACGCTGGGCATGATCGGGGTGGATGCGAATTCCGGGATGACGCGGATGACGTTCAATGTCCCCGAACTTTATGACGGCCTTGATTTCGTGGCCGTCGCCATGGGGATGTTCGGCATCGGGGAAATCCTTCGGAACCTTGAAAACGAATCGACCCGGGTCGCCTATCACAAACATGTGGGCAGCATGTTCCCCTCGAAAGAGGACTGGCGCCGCATGTTTCCCTCGACCGTTCGTGGCACGTTCATCGGCTCTGCGCTGGGCGTCCTGCCGGGCGGGGGTGCGCTCCTCTCCTCCTTCGCGGCCTATGCCGTAGAGAAGAAGGTTTCCAAACACGGGGCCGAATTCGGGGACGGCGCAATCGAAGGCGTCGCGGCGCCCGAGGCGGCCAACAACGCCGGATCGCAGACCTCGTTCGTGCCGATGCTGACCCTGGGCATTCCGTCGAACAGCGTGATGGCTCTGATGATCGGTGCAATGATCATTCAAGGCATCCAACCCGGCCCGGCCGTCATCGAGCAGCAGCCCGCATTGTTCTGGGGGATCATCGCCTCCATGTGGATCGGGAACCTGATGCTGGTCATCCTGAACCTTCCCTTGGTCGGCCTCTGGGCGAAACTGCTGACGATCCCCTATCACTTCCTGTTCCCCGGGATCGCGGTCATCTGCTCGATCGGCGTCTTCACGATGAACGGGTCCGAGTTCGACGTATTCACGATGGCAGCCTTCGGGATCCTCGGCTACGTCTTCGGCAAGCTGGGCTGCGAACTGACGCCCCTTCTGCTCGGCTTCCTGCTCGGTCCGATGCTCGAAGGCTATCTGCGCCGTTCGCTGACGCTGTCCCATGGCGATTTCTCTGTCTTTGCAGAGCGTCCCATCGCCGCGGGCCTGCTGCTGACGGCCGTCGGTATCATCGCCCTGATGGCACTGCCTTCGTTCAAGCGCACGCGCGAAGAGGCTTTCGTCGAGGAAGACTGAAACACCAAGCACCCATCGGCCGATGTCGATGGGTGCTTGGCACCGGCATATCCGCGCGACTTCACTCCCCACCCCTCACGAGGACGGCATGACACTCTTAGCCCATGCATCAGACGACACATCCACGACTTGGTCCGGCGTGGTTTGTCACCTGCACCGCACCCCCCGTGCGTTTCTTCCCATGCGCGAATTCCAATCGCTGACCCTGGTCGAAGGGCACGGCATCGAAGGTGATCGCTATTTCATCGGCCACGAGACGGGCTTCTATTCGCACAAGCCCGAGGAGGGTCGGCAGGTGACCCTGTTCGAGATGGAGGCTCTGGAAGCGATCAAAAGAGACTATGGGATCGAGATGGCCCCGGTCGAGCATCGCCGGAACGTCACCGTCCGCGGCGTGCCACTGAACCATCTGGTTCACAAGCGCTTCTGGCTCGGCGAATGCCTTCTCGAATCGACGCGCCTCTCCACCCCCTGCCGGCATATCGAAGAAATTCTGGGCAAGAAGGTTTTCGACCCGATGGTCCACCGCTCCGGCCTCAACTGCAAGATCATCAAGGGTGGTGTGGTCAATGTCGGCGACAGCGTGAGGCCCGCGTGATGGCAAAGCCTATCCGCACCGTCAAAACTGTCGTCACCGCAACGGAAACGCCGCTGCCCGGCATTCGACTTCTGGTTCTGGAAGACGAGGATCGGTGGGAGCTTCCCCCCTTTCTGCCCGGAGCGCATATCGACCTGCACCTTGGCAAGCGGCTGATCCGGACCTATTCGCTTTGCAACGCCCCGCATGAAAACGACCGCTACATCATCGCCGTAAAGCATGAAGAACTGGGTCGTGGCGGGTCGCGGCATGTCCACGAGGAACTGGCCCCCGGCACGACGGTCCAGGTGTCCCTCCCGCGCGGGGGGATGCAGATCGACCCCACAGAGATGAACATCTTCATCGCTGGCGGGATCGGCATCACGCCCTTCGTATCGACCATCCGGGACATGGAAGCGCGCGGACTGACGAATTATCGCCTTTACTGGTCAAGCAACGGCCCCCCCAGCATCCATGCAATGCTCGGCCCGGCAATTGCCGCAGGGCGGGTGGAGATCGTCGACACGACCCGCGAACCCATTCCCGATCTGAAGGCGATCCTCGCGTCGCATGGCGATCGTGCAAAGGCGTTCTGCTGCGGGCCCGAGCCGATGCTGAACGCGTTCGATCGTGCCGTCGAAGGGTGGCACGAAGATCGTTTCCATGTCGAGCGTTTCACGGCCGTTCAGGTTGCCGTCGATCCCGATGCGAAGCCCTACACCCTGGTGCTCGCGCAGAGCGGCGTCAGCCGCGAGGTGATGCCGGACGAGAAACTCGTCGATGTGCTGATCGATATGGAGGTCGATATCCCGTTTTCCTGCGAGGGTGGGGTCTGCGGCGTCTGCCGGACACGCTGGTTGGAGGGCCCCCCGGTCCACAACGATCGAGTGCTGACATCCAGTGAGCGCGAGTCGGAAGTGATCGTTTGCGTGGCAGGATGTCGCGGTGCGCGTCTGGTTCTTGATGCATGATGTCCGGAGATTGGACATTGCCGACAAGTTGATGGATGATAGCCACCATCATTAATTCCCAAGACAATCGGCGACATGCCCCTCCTTCTCAAGAAACTCCGACAGCACCATCAGATGACCTTGGAAATGCTGTCGGAAAAAACCGACCTTACCAAAAGTTATCTTTCCAAAGTCGAGCGCGGCGTCTCGAAGCCTTCGATCGAGGCCGCGCTCAAGATCGCACGGGCAATGGACGTGACCGTCGAGGCGCTGTTCGACATTGATCGGCAGGAAGAGCGTTTCGCCATCCGCAAGGCAACGAACGGAATTGCCGGCGATCCGCAAAGCTATCTTTCGCTGATCGGCGGCCTGCATCCGAAAGCCAATCTGAGGGCATTTCTGGTCCGCCCGACCAAAACCGGGCGACGTGCGCATTTGATGAGCCACCATCAGGGCGAAGAGATCCTCTATATCCTGCAAGGTTCGGTAGAACTCAGGATCGGGGGCCGCTGCGAAGTCCTGCACCCGGGGGATTGTGTGACCCTCGACCCGGAAACGCCGCACAAGCTGACCTCTCTGGGCGAGGGGCGCTGCGAAGTTCTCGTGGTCGTCGCCTCTGCTGATGTGAGCGATGAGGACGTGCGTCTTCCGACTGGCTGACGCCGCATGCGAATGAAGCGCTCCGTCTCGAAGAAGCGCTTCAAATCGGCCGGTCTTTCGTCAGCCGGTCGATGGGCGGTCATCTTCCGCCCATCGCCGGTTCGTTGTGGACTGCGTCAGATGCAGTCCGGATGCCCGCGCAGCGCCTTGCGGGCGTAATAGGCGAACGTCACCTGAGAGCGTTTGGGCTTGAGAAGCCAGTCATGGGCCTCCCGTCCAAGAGCAGCGTCGATCTGCTTGATGCTGCCCGCCGACATGGCCAGAAGCTGCATCCGCGCCGTGCGCTCGAACTGGAGGGCGAGGACGCAGGCTTCCTCGATCGTCGTCCCGGCAACCAGCATACCGTGGTGCGACAAAAGGACTGCCCGTTTGTCGCCAAGCGCTTTGGAGATGATGTCGCCTTCATCGTTGCCCACGGGAACGCCGGGCCATTTTTCAAGGAACGCGCAATCCTCGAAAAGATTGCAGTTGTCCATATGCGAGATTTCCAGGGGAATCTCGAGCATCGACAGGGCTGCGACGTGGATCGGATGGGTATGGATGATGCAGTTCACATCGGGCCGAACGCGATAGATCCACGAATGGAAGCGGTTGGCGGGGTTCGGAATACCCGATCCTTCGGACACGTTCAGATCGTGATCGACCACCAGAAGGTTTTCGGCCGTGATCTCGTCGAAGCCGAGGCCGAGCCGCTGGGTGTAATAGGTGTCAGGTTTTTCGGCACGCGAGGTGATCTGGCCCGCCAATCCCGAATCGTGCCCGCCGTCGAACAGGATACGGCTCGTCAGAGCAAGTTTCTCGCGGACGCTCCAGTTCAGATCAGAAAAGTTGGTCTTCATCGTTTCGACCGATTTCTCGATCAGTTCTTGCTTCGTCATCTCGAATGTCGTTGCCATTGAGCCCATCCTTCTGTGTTGGATAGGACACTTTTGTCCTGTCGGACACTTTTGTCAACAAACTTCGACCGGCGACAGGATGCGGCAGGACGGCAGTCACCTTGCCGCCATCGCGGACCCTACGGTGCTCCGGGGGCCTTTCTATTTCAGGACGAAAAAGTCCCGGGACCCGTGGTAATGTCGCAAGATCTCGGCGAATGCCACCCGAAGATCGTGTCCCTGACTGTCCTTCGCCACCGGAAGGCGTTTCAACTGCTCCAGAAGCTGGCGCGACGACAATTCGTTGCTGAGTATGAAGTCGCGGAAGGCTTCGATCAGCGCCCGCTCCTGTGTGGTGGCGCGCTCGTGACGTTGGCGCATGCGAAGCAGCGCGCGGTATAGTGCGAAGGCGGAAAGGATACTGCGGGAGGGAAGTTGCTCGCCCGTGTCCTTTACCGCAAGCGCATAGAAAAAATGGGGCGGCAAGTGCACCGGGAGGCTGCCGGGCTTCGAGGTGGCCACCCTGGTCAAATGGTCGCGTATGCGCTGCTGAACCCGGACGGCGCGGCGTTTCGGTGCCGGCGAAATCCGGGGAAAAAGCCAGCAGCAGACGCAAAGCGCCAAGGCGAGTGCAAGCGTGCCGGACCACACCCCGGGGGTGTCGGCAATGCCCGGAACCGACGCTGCTGCCGACAGAAGAAACAACTGGTTCGCATCGAATGCCGGCGCTGCCGTCCCGGGATGGGATCGCGCCATCGCCCCCAGCAACAGGAACGGCGCCGCAGACAGAACAAGTGTCAACGAACCGTCGATATGCGGGGTAATCAGAAGCCTGTAGACCAACGCGAATGCCAGTCCGACAAGCCCGCCCTTCAGAACGGTGGGGGCCACCCTGCCCGCCAGCGGGTGCGTCGTGAACATGATGGAGGTCACGGCGAAACCAAGCGCCGCCCACTCGCCCCCCGGAATGACGACGGACATCGCGATCGCGGTTGCAGCAATCGTCGTGATGGCCGCAATAAGTCCCGACTCCACGGCCAGCCGGGCATCGCGAAACGGGGAAAGCAGATCTATGGGACGCCGCGGGGTTCGTTCACCACCGGCCCCGGACAGGATGGCAAGCTCTTCTCTTATCGCAAGCAGCGCCTCGGACACGGCAGGGCTGTCTTCCGCCAGACGACGCTCGAGCGCCGTTCTTTCGGCATCCCCGGCGTCGAGCCATACGCGAAGTGCCGATGCGAGCCTTTCGTCCGGACGGTTCGACGCGCGCGTGATATGGGCCCGCACGGCGGCAAGAAGTTCGAGCAGGGCTGCCGAAAGGGCATATACCGAGGCGCTGCGGCGATAGCCGTCAACCGATCCGGCCCCGATGGTCGGCGCCCGCTCGATGGCGATGCGAAGATCATGCAGAACCTTCCGCTTTGCCGCGCTGTCCTGTCTGTCCCCCGTGGACGCAAGATCCGCAGAGGCCGATATGCCGTCGAAGATCAGCTGGACGACCATGTCATGAAATTTGGATCGGGCTTCGGCGGGTGTGAGGAAATACCCCCCTCCGAGGCCGACAAGAACGCCGATGAGGGTGCATGCGATACGATCCAGGGCCAGGGCGAACGTATCCACGGGAAGCACAAGGCTGGGAATCAGCACGATGCACAGCGTCATCGCTGCCATCAGGGGGCCGTAGGACAAAGCCCCGCGCAACAGCGGGATCAGCGATGTCAAGGCGAAGACCCCTGCCCCCAGCATGGGCAATGCCCCCCATCCGGCACCGAAGATCAAAAGGATCGCGACACCCGACATCGCGCCGAAAATCGTTCCCGCCAGACGCATCGCGCCGCGTTCAAGCACAAGGCCGCGGGTAGGCTGCGACATCGCCCATACGGGCATCGCCGCCCAATAGGGGTGAGAGATTTCGGCCCAGCCTGCGACCGCGATGGCAAGGACGGCCATCGCGAACAACCTGAGCGTCAAACGCAGATCACCTTGGGCAAGGAACGTTTTCATGATGTGCTCGAAGATGGAAATACTCTTGGAATCGGGAACCGCGTGGTCCAGATTAATTTCCGGACATACCTGTATTTTAAATGGCGCGCCAGTGAAACCCATCGCAAGAACCATCAGGAAACGCGGCCGCCCCACGGATCCCGAACTTCGCACGCGCATTCTGGACGCGGCACGGGACGAATTCTTGCGAAATGGACCTGATGGCGGCAGTCTCAGCCGCATCGCCGCCACTGCGGGATGCTCGCGCGCGACGCTGTACGAACACTTCAAGAGCAAGGATAATCTCTACAACGTCGCCTTGACCAATCCTGCCGTGGAGGCCTTTCGCGCTACGGCGGTTGAAATCGACGTGACGCGACCGCGCGATGCGCTGCTTGTGCTGGCCCGAGGCTTTGCATCGGCTGTTCTTGCCGATCGTCAGGCGGAAACACTGCACCTTCTGTTCCGGGGCCGGCATCACGCACCCGACCTTTCGGTGCAATTCTTTGAACAAGGGCCGCAAAGGATCGTCGCCAAGCTGGCCGAGGCTTTTGCGCAGCTCAATGCAGCCGAAACACTCCACATCCCCGATCCGATCATCGCAGCAGAGCAGTTCATGGCGCTTATCCGGGGCAACATGCACATCAATGCCCTGCTCGGCGTTCCGGCGCAGAACGATCCCGAGGCTCGCGATGCCTATATCCGCTCGAGCGTCGATCTCTTTCTTCGCGGATATCGACGTTGACGGACCTGTCGATGACAGGTCTGCCGGCTTACTCTCCTCCGCCCAGCTGCGCGGATATCCTGTCTTCGATCCGCCTCGCGGCACCGCATAGCTTTTCCAGATAGGCTTCTGCCGCCCTTCCCGGCGTCAGGGCGCGGGTGAAGAAGATTATGTTGATCGCTCCGACCACGCGGGTCTCGCTCCGTATGGGCACGGCAATGGCGCTGATCCCGTTTTCTGACCCATCGATGGAGGAGGCATAGCCGTTTTGTTCGAATTCGTGGACCAGGGCGGATACGAATTGCCCGCTTCCCGCTTCTGCCCTGTCTGCCTGACCCAAAGTCGTCACAAGCTCCAGCATACGCTCACGTTCGTCGCGCGGTGAAGCGGCAAGAACGGCGCGCCCGAGCGCGCTGCGCATGACCGGGCGTTTGCGTCCGATCATGGCCCGGTGGATGGAATAGGGGCTGCGGGTGTGCGTCGATTCCTGAATGATCATCGCGCCCATATGAAAGGTCGCGAAATCGCTTGGCCATTTCACGTCGGCGGTCAACGACTGCAATTCTATCGCCGCGCTTTGGCGCACGATGTCGCGATCGGTGAAGCCGTCCGCAAGCTGGCGCACCATGACCGTCAACGAAAACGTCCGTGCCTCGGCGTCGAAATTGACATAGCCCTCGTGCCGAAGCGTTTCGAGAATGCGGTAGACCGTTGTCCGGTCCAGATTGGCGGATTGGGCAAGCTCGGCGGCTGTCGCGTGACCGGCCATGCCAAGCGCCTGCAGGATCGCAAGCCCCCGCGACAACGCGCGAACAGGTTTGTATTTTTGATCCATCGCAGAAACCTTGTGCACAGAGCGCACACTTCTAACGAAGTGGGTGTATTCCGCAAGCCTGATCCTAACCTGTCATCCAGCTGACAGCGCCGAGAGGAGCGGCGCGTCGGCCTTGGAGGACAGGTCGCAGATGGATGCGCAGGGCGGGACACCGTCCGAAGTCGCTGATTTGCCGCCGTTCTTGCAAGCTTGAACGACCAAATGGCTGGAGGAGCTATGGGCCAGATGAAAGCGGCACGCCTGCACAAGATCGGGACGGATTTTTCCATTGACGAGATAGAGATCCCGACGCTCGGACCCGATGACGTATTGGTGAAGGTTGAGGCCTGCGGAATCATTCCGAACATGAAGAACGTGATGCAGCATTACAGTGAATGGTTCCCATTCCTTCCGCTGCCGGAGCTTCCTGCGATCTATGGCCTCGACGCCGCAGGGATAGTCGCAGACGTCGGCGCCAATGTGACGACGATCAAAAGCGGCGAGCGGGTCTATGTCAATCCGGGCGTATCCTGCGGCAACTGCCATGCCTGCCGTCGCGGAGAGAGCATCAACTGCGATGCGTTCACCTTTCTGGGATACTTCGGGTTCGGCGCGCGGTCCCGCGAGGTCTTCGATCGATATGATACCGCCGGTTTTGCGGAATATATGGCTGCGCCTGCGAGCGCGATCGTGAAGCTTCCGGGCAATGTCAGTTTCGAAGCGGCCGCCCGGCTGGGATATATGGGGACCGCCTATTCCGGCCTTCGCAAGGCAGGCGCGAGGGCCGGAACAAGCGCGGTCATCAGTGGCGCAACGGGAACCCTTGGTCTTGGCGCCGTCTTGCTGGCAAAAGCGATGGGGGTCACGAAAATCTTTGCGGTCGCCCGTGATCGGACCTTGCTGACAAGACTTCAAGATCTTGATCCGGCACGAATCCATACCCTGTCCTATGGCGACGAGCCTCTGGACGAATGGGTCCGCGGTCATACCGGCGGGCTGGGTGCCGATATCTTCGTCGATGCAATCGGGCCAGGTGCACCCGCGCAAGTCTCGGTGGACGGGATCAACTCGCTCAGGCGGGGCGGCCGCTATGTCGATATCGGCGGCATGGATGAAAAGCTCCCGTTGGAGATGTTCCGTATGATGTGCTTCCAGATCAGCGTGCTCGGTTCGCTCTGGTTCACGACCGCCGAGGGCCAGGACATGATGGAAATGGCCGCCGCCGGCACGCTCGATCTGGACGGAATCCTCGACCATGTCGTCTATCCCCTGGGCGAGATATCGGCGGCATTGGAAGCGGTGGACAGACGTAAGGGCGGTTTCACGAATGTCGTGATCCGGCACGCGTGACCCCATGGCAAAACTCTATGTCGCGGCGAATGCCTCGGGAAAGTCCGTCTTCCTGCACGAGGGCGAGATCGCATCCAACCTGTTCCGACACCTGCCGGGGTTCGACCCGGTCGTCGTATGGGGGAAGAGCGCAGACGGAACCGTCTATCAGCCGGGGGACACCGCTCTGGCACCCCCAGGCGGAAGCCGCCTGTTGATCGTCACGTTTCCGCCACCCCACGCACAGGAAGGTCATGCTGATCCCGCCGACATCGGGATCGAGATGGCGGAGCGTCTTCCCGGACTTGCCGAAACCTTCGAAGCGGACGGGTCCGGCATGCACCGCACCCCGACATACGATTATGGCATCGTGCTGGACGGCGAAATCCAGCTGGAGCTGGACGACGGCGAGGTCCGGGTTCTGCGAAAGGGTGACGTATCGATCCACGACCGCACACGGCACGGGTGGAGAAACACATCCCCCACCCCATGCACGATCGCGTTCGTGATGATCGGACGGCCGGACGACTGAAGACGCGTGCCGGGGGAATGTCCGGCGCGGCCATCGTGAAACGGAATGATGCAGGCCCCGCCTCGGGTTTCATTCCGGCTTGCGGCCCCCCGACCTGGATCGTGCGGGCCGCTTCCCGCTCGGGGCGAACGGAGCAACGCCAGAATTTCAGGCCCCTTCAAGGATATCTTATGAAAAAGACCATCTTCACCACTGCGCTGCTTGCGCTTGGGACCGCCGCCGCGGCCGCTCCGTCGCAACCGCAGATCGGCACCCGGTCCAAGCAGGCGATCGAAAGCGACGGATTGCAGTTTCGCGATGCCAACGGCAATGGTCAGCTCGATCCCTATGAAGACTGGCGCCTTTCGGTGCCCGAGCGGGTGGCCGATCTGGTGCCGCGCATGAGCCAGGCCGAAAAGGCCGGCATGCTGCTGATCGACCAGTTGAACGCAGGGTGCAACGGGGCCGTGGACGGCACCCGGGCACAGGACTACATCCGCGGCCAGCACATGACGCGCTTCATACTTCGCAATACGGTCACGGCCACCCCGGGCGGCTGCGTGCCGGAGGGCACACGGCGCAGCGGCAGCGACGTCACAGCCACGCAGATGGCATCCTTCACGAATGCGGCGCAAGCTTTGGCCGAGGCGACGCCGCTCGGGATCCCCCTGCTTTTCAAAAGCAACGCCCGCAACCACTACAATTCCGATCCCCGCTTCGGCATCTCGGGTGGCGCTGGTGCCATGACAGAGTTCCCGAAAGAGCCAGGCATCGCAGCGGCGGTCATCGGCACGGGCAGCACGGCGCCCGTCGAGACGTTGGCGGATGTCATGGCGGCAGAATGGACCGCTCTGGGTATCCGCGGCATGTATGGATACATGGCCGATCTTGCGACCGAGCCGCGCTGGTATCGCGTTCACGAAACCTTCGGCGAGGATTCGGCCACCACGACGAAGATCGTCTCGGCTTTGATCCACGGCTTGCAGGGGGAACGCCTGTCGCCGGAAACGGCGGTCGCCCTGACGCTGAAGCACTTTCCCGGCGGCGGGCCGCAGCTTGGCGGATTGGATCCGCACTATTCCTTCGGGAAGGATCAGGTTTATCCCGGCAAGGCCTTTGCCGATCATGTGGCCCCCTTTCAGGCGGCGATTGCTGCAGGTGTTTCCGCGATCATGCCCTATTACGGTGTCCCGGTTGACGCCGAATGGGAGGGGAAAGGATTCGAACAGGTCGGGATGTCCTTTTCCCGCCAGATGATCGACGGGTTTTTGCGCGGGGAACTCGGATTTTCCGGCTATGTCAATTCCGACACCGGCATCATCGAGGAGCGCGGTTGGGGGTTGGAAGACCGAACGCCGGCCGAACGTTTCGCCATCGCCTTCAATGCCGGCGCCGACGTCATGTCGGGCTTTCATGACATCGCCCCCGTCGAGAAGCTGATCGACGAGGGCACCATTTCGACGGACAGGCTGGATCAGGCAGTCGGTCGGCTGTTGACCGAACAATTCGCGCTTGGCCTGTTCGAGAATCCTTATGTGGATGAAAGTGCTGCCGACAAGATCGTGGGCAATGATGCCCATCGCGAGGCGGGTCTGGAAGTGCAGCGCCAATCGGTCGTGCTGCTGAAGAACGACGGCCTTCTGCCGCTCGCGCCGGACGCTCGTGTCTATACCATCGGAATGCGGCCCGATACGTTTCGCCAGGCAGGGTTGGACGTGACCGATGGAAGCATTGCCGAGCGCCCGGCGGCCGGGGGTCACGATATTGCGGTGATCCGCGTGTCGGTCCGCACCGTCAATACGCGCGGTTACCGTTCGAACGATCTCGACTATGGCGCAGACCCCGACCGCATCAGCCCTTATACGGGTCAGGTATGGGGCGCCGGGGATCCTTGCAATCTCAATCCCCAGGTTCAGCAATGTGTCGATGATTCCGCTTTGCCGGACGGATCCACCACCGGGCTGTCATTTGGTGGCGCTTTGCCTTGGGAGGTCGATGATCTGTCATTTTCCGCAATGGCGAAAGCACGGTCATGGCAAATCGAACCGTCCCTGGACACGATCCGGCAGGTCATGAGCGAGATTGGCCCTGATCGCACTGCGCTGATCGTTAATTTCCGCCAGCCTTACGTTCTCGATGCGGAAAGTGGGCTGCAAGACGCGGCCGCTCTTGTTGCGACATTCGAAGTCGGCGATCCCGCATTGGTGTCGGTGCTGAGCGGTGAGTTTGCTCCGGTCGGGGGGCTGCCCTTTGCGTTGGCCGCAACCCAACAGGCGATCATCGACAACGCAGCCGATCTGCCCGGTTATCCAGCATCCGACACGCTATATCCTTTCGGGGCCGGGCTGACTTACGAATAGGGATCTGCAATATGAAATGCGAAACGCCCCGCTTTTGCGGGGCGTTTTTGTCATTCGATCATGGGCAGCAGGCCGTCGATGGATTTCTTGGCGTC
>JARWBI010000036.1 GCA_029846755.1 Falsirhodobacter flavus
ATGGAGGGGCGCGATGGCGAACCCGTGCATTACGCGCGGACGGACATCGCCGAGCGTATCGAGCGCAGATGCTACAGTTCTGCGGCGCGCTATTGGGTCGGCGGGGGCGAGGTGAGCCGGGAATTGTTCGCGCTGGCCAAGCTCGCCTGCGGCGGGACGAGGTCTGCAGTCGATTGGTTCAACAATGATGTGTCCGAGCTTGAGGGAACGCCAATTAAGTTCTTAAACCGGGGCGGCGATCCGCAGGTGCTGGAGAAGTTGCTCGTCTGGATGGCGGGTCGGAAGAATCCTTCCGGGTCTTAGCGTCGATCCCCACCTTGAACCGACTGCTTCACCATTCTGCCGTGACCATCGATCATCCTGATGCAGCACTTGTCCCTGTGCTGGAACCGACCAGCCACGAAGGCCGTGTGGGCGACAGAGAACCAGTCTGCCCGCGCGACTTCACACAGAAGTCTGTCGTCCTGATCCAAGCAGGTAACACTCCAAGATAGGGCCGTGTCTTCTTGCTCATCTACTCGGATCCGCTACCCACCCTGCAAAGCTAATCTCGTGTAGCGCGGAGGTGAAAGCGATGCATGCATTCGCGTGCTCGCCGGTCTACGATACGGGTAGTCTGTCAACGGCGGAGCAAAAGTCGGCCACGGCGGCGGAGCAAAACCAGGCCAGTTGGTAAGGTTGTGCGCCATGGCGCGCGCGCTCCCATATAGCTGGCGCGTGTCATGGCGCACTGGCGCTTTAGCGCCAATCGTCGTCAGATGTGTGGATGGGGATCAGCGCCTCTTGCGCGCAATGCTGTTTGCGAGGCGGTAACTTTCGCCGTTCATCTCGAGGATGCTGACGTGGTGGGTCAATCTGTCGAGGAGTGCTCCGGTTAGACGCTCAGAGCCGAATGTCTCAGTCCATTCATCGAAGGGTAGATTGCTGGTGATCAGGGTCGATCCACGCTCATAGCGCTGCGAGATCAGCTCGAACAGCAATTCGGCGCCCGTCTTCGACAGGGGCACAAAGCCGAGCTCGTCGATGATGAGAAGCTTGTAACCGGCCATCTGCTTCTGGAAGCGCAGCAGACGGCGCTCGTCGCGGGCCTCCATCATCTCGCTGACCAGCGCTGCGGCGGTGGTGAAGCCGACGGAAAGGCCCTTCTGGCAAGCGGCTAGCCCGACGCCGAGGGCGACATGGGTCTTGCCGGTGCCGGACGGGCCGAGGGCAATGACATTCTCGCGACGTTCGATCCATTCGCACCGGGCCAGCTCCAGAACCTGCATCTTGTTCAGCTTCGGGATGGCTGCAAAGTCGAAGCTGTCCAGGCTTTTGACGGCCGGGAACTTCGCAGCCTTGATGCGGCGCTCGACCATCCGCCGTTCCCGATCGATCAGTTCGAGTTCGACAAGCCGTGCCAGGTATCGGACATGGTCCAGCCCTTCCGCTGCGCACTGGCGGGCAAGCTTCTGATGCTCGCGCAGGAAAGTCGGCAGCTTTAGCGCCTTGAGGTGATGGGCGAGCAGGATTTCCGGGGTCTCACTCATGCCGCATCCCCCGACAGCAGCCGCAAGTAAGATCCGGCCCTGGTCTTTTCGACCGTCGCCTTCGGCAGGTAGGGATAGAAGTCGAGGTCCAGTCGTGGCGGGCGGCGTTCCACCCGACATAGGAGAAGATGCTTCACCGCATCGAAGCTAAGCGCCCCCATCCGAAGAGCCTAGATCACTGCCGCACGCACGTCTGCCAGATCGAAGGCCTCCAAGAGCCGTAGGATCTGGACATACTCACGCCGACCCTGTCGGTTCATCCGCACCTCCATCAGGCGGCGCAAGGTGGCGAACTCCTCCGGCAAGTCCCAACGGTCTTCGGCGACGCCAAGATGACCACGGCGCTGCTCGATCGGCTTACCCACCGCTGCCATATTCTGGAAACCGGCAACGACAGCTTCCGCTTCAAGGCCAGCACCGAAGCCGCCGCCCGCAAGAAGAAGGAGAACAGCCATGTCTTGACCCAGCCATGACCCCCTTCACATAACCTCAAGGTGGGTCAGTTCTCGGTGGAAAAACCGGGTCACGTCTCGGTGGAAATCAACACGAACGGCTGATGGAGCTGGAGGTCGGCGCTGCAACTGGCGCGGCCTATGGCGAGAAGGATCCGGCCCGGCTGGCTCAGCGGAACGGTTATCGCGAGAGGGACTGGGAGACGCGCGCCGGGACGGTGGAACTGCGCATCCCTAAGCTGCGGAAGGGCAGTTACTTCCCAGGCTTCCTCGAGCCGCGCCGGATGGCCGAGAAGGCGCTGACGGCGGTGATACAGGAGGCCTATGTTCAGGGCATTTCCACGCGATCCGTCGACGACCTGGTGAAGGCCATGGGCATGTCAGGCATCAGCAAGAGCCAGGTCTCGCGGCTCTGCGAAGAGATTGACGGCAAGGTAAAGGCCTTCTTGAACCGGCCACTGGAGGGCGATTGGCCCTATCTCTGGATCGACGCCACCTACCTCAAGGTTCGGCGCGGCGGGCGGATCGTTTCGGTGGCCGTCATCCTCGCCATCGGGGTCAACACCGATGGCCGCCGTGAGGTTTTGGGTTTGGAAATAGGCACTTCTGAGGCCGAGCCGATCTGGACCGAGTTCTTGCGTAAGCTGACGCGGCGGGGTCTGCGGGGCGTGAAGCTGGTGATCTCGGACGCCCACGAGGGGATCAAGGCCGCCGTCTCGAAGGTGCTCAGCGCAACTTGGCAGCGGTGCCGCGTCCATTTCCAGCGCAACGCCTTGGCCCACGCCGGGAAGAGCGGCCGCAGGGTCGTCTCGGCCTTCATCGCCACAGCCTTCGCCCAGGACACGGCGGAAGCCGCGAGCACCCAGTGGCGCACCGTCGCCGACCAGATCCGGCCTAAGGTGCCGAAGCTGGCCACGCTGATGGATGACGCCGAGCACGACGTTCTGGCCTACATGTCTTTCCCCAAGGAACATCGCGCGAAGCTGCACTCGACGAACCCCATCGAGCGGCTGAACGGTGAGATCAAACGCCGCACAGAGGTCGTCGGCATCTTTCCAAACGACGACGCCATTGTCCGCCTCGTCGGCGCGCTGCTCCTCGAACAGAACGATGAATGGGCGGTCCAGCGCGCTCGATACATGACGCTGGAAACCATCGCGCCGATGGGCGAAGATACCGTCATCAGCCTGCCCGCCGCGGCATCCTGATCAAGCAGGCCCGCGCCGAGCATCACGGTGACGATCAGCGCCAGCTACACCACTCTATGGGACAGCATCTCACCACCCGCATAACCATGGGCAGCAACCAAAGCTACGAGACCGTTCAATGCCATCATAATGCCAGCAAGGTTTCATCCCTCAGGGCGGCAGCGACTTTGATGAAGTCCTTCGCGATCACCTGACTTGAGGAAGATGAAGGTAAAAAGACAGCATACTCCAATGGAATTTCTGGATGCACCGGACGCATAGTCAAATCAACCAAGTGAAGATTGAGTGCCGCAAACCTATCAATTATCGTAACGCCGACCCCTTGCCGAACCAACTCGCATTTGATCGCTGTAATGGGGGTTTCTGCTTTGACGGCAACACTGACGCCCGCCTCCGATAATAGCACATCTAATCTCTGCTGATTTCCTCCATAGCCGAAGGACCCACTGGAAATCATGTCAGCGCCTTTAAGGTCCCCAAGCTGAATAAGGTTCTTCGCCGCCAACGGGTGGTCCGAACGCATGAGACACACTCCGTCAGAGCGAACGAAGGTCTCTACATTAACCCCATGACGATGGATGGGAAGCATCGAGAAACCAACATCGAAATATTCCGACGAACTCCACCCTGCGATGGCCTCCGACCTCTGCACTTCGATCGTCACCTTCACGGTGGGGTAAGTTTTCTGAAATCTGGCAATCACTTTGGGTAGGAATGTCCATGCCAATGCTGGCAAGCTTAAAACACGCAGATGCTCGGTTCGTCGGCCCGCAATCAACTCAGCCTCGCGCATGACGGTATCTAGCCCCGCAAACGACCGATCAACCGCGCTTTGGAGTTGCATCGCCTCTCCCGTCGGCACGATGGCTGCGCCTTTGCGGATGAAGAGTTTGAAGCCCACCGAATCCTGTAACTCCGCTATCGTTCGGCTGACCGTAGGCTGCGACGTGCGAAGCATCATCGCAGCCTTGGAGAAGCTTCCAGTTCGCATAACGGCACGGAAGGTTTCGAAGTGGCGGAATTCTGGCATCGGGCATTCCATATCAAAAATGAATAACGCTATGTCAGATCATCCAGTTGACTTGAGTCAAACAGAATTCATTCTGGGCTGACCAAATATCAAAAAGGTTCGGCGAAAACGTCGGCAATGATCAACAGGAGATGGGAATGTCCAAGACAACCAGCATGATGCTGGCCGCTATGGCCTGCGCGACTGTCACCGCCCCTGCACGTGCGAACGAGCTGTTCGTCGCCGGATACGGCGGCATCTACGAGACGACGATGGCCGAGAAAATCGTTCCGGCGTTCGAGGATACGCATGGCGTGACCGTGCAATACGTCGCGGGCCAGTCAACCGCGACGCTGGCCAAGATCCAGGCCTCGCGCGGATCAGGGGAAATCGATGTTGCGATCATCGACGACGGCCCGATGTATCAGGCTGTGCAATATGATTTCTGCGTCCCGCTGGCAGAGGCCACCGTCTATGACGACTTCTATCCCATCGCGAGGTTTGACGACAGCGCGCTCGGCCTGAGCATTGGCTCGACAGGTTTCGTTTATAACACCGAGATCTTCGCCGAAAAAGGCTGGGCCGCGCCGACGAGCTGGAAGGACCTGGAGGATCCGAAGTTCAAGGGGCAGCTTGCGATGCTGGGCGCGTCGTCCACCACCGGGGTGCATGGGCTGGTGATGGTTGCACGCGCCAATGGCGGCGGCGAGGCGGATATTGAGCCGGGCTTCGCCGCTTTTGTCGAACGTATCCGTCCGAACATTCTGACTTTCGCCCCTTCGGCGCCCAAGCTAGAGGAACTGCTCCAAAGCCGCGAGATCGCGTTGACTGTGCTGTCAGAGTCGCGCGCTGCGGGGCTGAAGCGCGCAGGGATGCCGGTTGAGTTCGTAACCCCCGCAGAAGGATCACCCGTCCTGATGAATTCGACCTGCGTGGTCAAGGATACCGACCAGCCCGAGCTTGCGCAGCAGTTCGTGCAATACCTCGCCTCAGCCGAGGTGCAGAAAATTCTGGCTGATGCAGGCTATGCACCTGTTAATCGCACGGTCGAGCTGACCGAGGAACAGCGCGCCTCGATGCCCAGCGAAGACGCGATCGCGGGAATGCTGACGCTGGACTGGCCGAAAATCAACGAACAACGCGCCGACTGGCTGAACCGCTGGAACCGCGAGATCGAACGCTGACATTTCGGGTGCCGGCATTCCGGCACCCGCCCCATCACACAGCGGAAGATCCAAATGGACGCCATCGTCATCGAGAATCTAACCAAGACCTTCGGGACCTTCACGGCCCTGCACGGCATCGACCTTTCGGTGCGGCAGGGGGAGTTCCTCGGGCTGCTGGGGCCGTCGGGCTGCGGCAAGACGACAACACTGAACATAATCGCTGGGTTTGAGCCAGCGAGCGGCGGGCGCATCCTTTTGAACGGCAAGGACCTGACCGGCGTGCCGGTAAACCGGCGCGGCATTGGCGTCGTGTTCCAAAGCTATGCGCTGTTTCCGCATATGACAGTAGCCGAAAACGTCGCCTTCGGGCTGGAGATGCGCCGCGTGTCGCGCGCCAACCGCGACGCCGCGGTGCGCCGGGCGCTGGACCTCGTGCATCTGCAACATGTGGCGGACCGGTATCCTCGCGCAATTTCTGGTGGGCAACAGCAGCGCGTGGCGCTGGCCCGGGCGATGGCGATCGAGCCCGCGCTTTTGCTATTGGATGAGCCGCTGTCGAACCTCGACGCGAAACTGCGCGAGGAGATGCAGGTGGAGCTTCGGACTATCCAGCAGCGGGTTGGCACCACCACTGTCATGGTCACGCATGACCAGTCCGAGGCGCTGGCCGCCTGCGATCGAATCGCGGTGATGCAGGACGGGCGCATCGTGCAGCAGACCGATCCATTGTCGCTCTACAACCGTCCCAACACCCGGTTCTCGGCGGATTTTGTCGGCAAGTCGAGCATTCTGGAGGCGCGGGTGCTGGCGGGCGACATGGTGCGTGTTCGAGGCGGTGGCGTGGTCGCGATCCCGCCAGGCCGCGCGACCGAGGGCGATCTGGTCCATATCGCGCTCCGCCCGGAAAAAGTTGTTCTTGTGCCCGGTGCGCCGGGGCTGCTCAAGGGCATCGTGACTGCAGCGGTTTTTCAGGGTGCGCTGTGGCTGTATCAGCTCGATACGCCTGCGGGGCGGGTCACGGCCTGCGTTCTGAACAGCGGCGACGACCGGCTTGTCGTCGGGCAGGAGGTCGGCATTGCATGGGACGCGGCGGACGTGATCCTGCTGGCCGAGGAACGCGCGGCATGATGACCTCGGCACGCGGAACCCCCGCCTTCCTCAGCCTTCCAGCGATCATTCTGTTCACGGCGCTGCTGATCGTGCCAATGGTGATGATGGTCGTGCTCAGCTTTCAGGAATATGATCAGATGCTGGGAGTCGCCTCGGGGGCGACGGAGGAAAATTACCTCACCGTCATCACCGATCCCTACTATCAGGAGATCTTTCTGCGCACGCTGGGCCTTGCCGCCGCGACAACGCTTATCAGCATCCTGATCGGCGCGCCCGAGGCGTATATCCTGTCGCGCATGTCACGGCAGTGGCGCTCGTTGTTCCTTGTGATCTGCCTGTCGCCGCTCCTGATTTCCGTCGTGGTGCGCACCCTTGGTTGGGCGATGCTGTTCGGCCGTCACGGGCTGATCAACGAGACGCTGCTGAAGCTGGGCCTGATCGCCGAGCCGATGGCGTTCCTTTACACCCTCCACGGCGTCGTCATCGCGATGGTGCACGTCTGCGTTCCGTTCATGGTGATCTCGGTCTGGATCGCGCTGCAACGGTTGGACCCGAAGGTGGAGGCGGCTGCGCTGTCGCTGGGGGCCAGCAAACTGACGGTGCTGCGCCGGATCGTCTTTCCCCAGGTGCTGCCGGGAATACTCTCTGGCTCGCTGATCGTGTTTGCGCTCTGCTCCAGCTCCTTCGCAACGCCCGGGATCATCGGGGGGCGGCAGCTCAAGGTCGCTGCCACCGCCACCCATGATGAATTCATGAGCACGATGAACTGGCCCCTCGGTGCGGCCCTCGCCATCGTGCTTCTGATCGTGAATGCCGCCGTGATGCTATCCTACAACCGCATCGTCGAGCGCCGCTATGCGAGGATTTCGCAATGATCCCCAACGGACGTATCGCAATCGCCTTCCACACGCTTTTCGTCGCCTTCATGCTGGCGCCGCTGGTGGTGGTGGTATGGGTGTCCTTCACGCCCGCGTCGATCCTGACGTTGCCGACGACGGAATTTTCGCTGCGCTGGTTCTGGGCTATCCTAGATGATCGGCAATTCACGTCCGCCTTCGGGCGCAGCCTGTGGCTGGGGCTGATGGCGGCGAGCCTCGCGGTGCTTCTGGCGATCCCGGCCGCGGTGGCGATGCACCGTTACCGCTTTCCGGGGCGGGGGGCGCTGGTCGGGTTCTTTCTGTCGCCGCTGGTCATCCCGCATGTAGTTCTTGGCGTTGCGTTCCTGCGGTTCTTTTCGCAGGCAGGGCTGTCGGGCTCGTTCTATGCGGTGGCGGGCGCACATGTGCTAGTGATTTTTCCCTACGCGCTGCGGCTGGTGCTGGCCTCGATGGCGTCGATGAATCCGATGCTGGAACGGGCCGCCTATTCGCTGGGGGCCACGCGCTATGACGTAGTGCGACGGATCATGCTGCCTGCAGTTCTGCCGGGCATCGCGGGCGGTTGGATCATCTCGTTCATTCAGAGCTTCGACGAGGTCACGATGACCGTGTTCATCGCCTCGCCCTCGCAGACGACGCTGCCGGTCCGGATGTATCACTACATCGAGGAGAGCATCGACCCGCTCGTCGCCTCCGTCTCGACCGTGGTGATCGTCGGAACCTTTCTTCTGATGCTAGTGATCGACCGGATCTACGGCATCGACCGCCTGCTGGTGGGCGAGGGTCACTGACCCCGCCTATGACCTAAACCACAAGGAAAACTTAACATGAAGATCGTAATTGTCGGGGCCGGCATCGTCGGCGCCTCGGTCGCTTATCGCCTGGCGCAGGGCGGCGCCGAAGTTGTCCTGATTGACGCGGTGCGCGTGGGCGGGGCAACATCCTCGGTGACCTATGCTTGGGTCAATGCCTGTGAGAAGCTGGCGTCCGAGCCGTATTACCGCCTGAACTTCGCAGGTCGCGAGGCCCATGCCCGCATCGCGGCCGAACTGGGCGGCGATGATTGGTATCCCCGTCCCGGCGTCGTCCAGTGGCAGGATGCCGAGGCTGAGGCCGGCGGCGTCGACCGCACCAGTTCCGAGGAGAAGTTCCACCGTCTGCAAGGCTGGGGCTATCCCGTGCAGATGCTCGACCCCGCCGAACTGCGCGAACTGGAGCCGGAGGTCGATCCGGCCAGCTATGGCGACCGGCCCGTGATCCTTTATTCCGAGGATGGCTGGTGTTATGCCGCTCAATACGCGGGACGTGTGACGGCTGCCGCGCAGCGTCACGGCGCAAGGCTGCTGATCGGCCGGGTCGCACGGCTCAACATCGCGGGCGGGCGCTGCGCCGGCGTCGTGATGGAGGATGGCACGCATATTGCCGCGGATCACGTCGTGAACTGTTCCGGCCGCTGGGCGAACGAGGTGCTGGGCAATCCGGCCGATCATCTGCCGCTGAAGCCGACCTCCGGCCTCGTGGTCTATACCGCGCCTGCCGGGATCGGGCTGACACGAGGGTTGCGCACGCCGTCGGTCAATCTGCGCCCCGACGGCGCGGGCCGTCTGCTGCTGCGCGCCGGTGACATCGACAAGCTGGTGGATGGCCACCGCCCCGCCTCCGATTTCCGCGATCAGGCCGAGGAGCTGATGCGCCGTGCCCGCGCGCTTCTGCCCGCGCTGCGAGACGTGCCGATCGAGGCGATGCGCATCGCGATCCGCCCCATGCCCGCCGACAGCTATTCCGCCATCGGTCCGATCCCCGGCATCACGGGTCTGCATATGGCCATCACGCATAGCGGCGTCACGCTGGCCCCTTTGATTGGAGAAGGTCTAGCCCAAGAAATCCTTCGCGGCGAAGAAATGGCCCAGTTCGCACACTTCCGCCCAGCGCGGTTCTATTCCGGAGTCGCGGCATGAAGGTCGCGATACTGGGCGCAGGGGCGGCGGCATTCGCGCTGGCGGTGCTGCTCAAACGCGATGGGCATGATCCGGTGATCTGGTCGCCGTCCGGCGAAGGCAGCGCAGGAATCGCAACCACCCCGATCCGGGCGAGCGGGGTCATCGAGGGCGAGTTCGCCGTGACTGTCGCTTCCAAATGCGCCGACGCGATAAAGGGTGCGAGCGCGGTGATCGTCGCGCTGCCCGCCATGGGCCATCGACGCGTGATGGATGCTGCCGCCCCGCACCTTGGCGTCGAGCAGGTTGTCATCATCTCGGCGCATATCTCGTTTGGCGCGTTGTATCTGGACGAATTGCTTACAGCGCGCGGCCTAAAAGTGCCTATCGTCGCTTGGAACACCACGCTTCTGCGATCACGCAAACCGGATTCTGTATCCTGTCGGATCGCAACGCTTCGCAAGCGCGTGGATATTGCCGTGCTGCCGACAAGGCTGGCTGACAGGGGGCTCGCCGCCTGCACAGCGCTGTTTGGCGATCGTTTCAACCTGCGGTCTGATCTGCTTGCCGTCTCGCTCAGCAATGTCAACGCGCAGGGGCACATGGCCCTTTGCCTCGCAAACTTCACCCGAATGGAATTGGGAGAGGTCTGGGATCAAAGTTCCTGTTCCACCCCCGCCATTGCAAGGCTTGTAGAGGCAATCGACGCAGAACGGGTGGCCCTCGCCGCTGCATTTGGCGTGGAGGTTCGCTCGGCAAAGGAGCACAAGCTACAAACGCATGGTGCAGGTGCCACCGCAGCTGCAAAGATCGTCACATATGGGCCGGCTTCAGTGGACTCGCGTTATACTCTGGAAGATGTGCCCTATGGGCTTATTCCGACAATCATGTTGGGCCGTCTTACAGGAACCCCCACGCACCTCCACCAGGCAGGCGTCGACATCTTCTCTGCCCTTTATGGCCGCGACTTCTCGCTGGCGAATGATCTGTTTTCTCTCAGCGATACAATGACCGCGGGCGACTTCCAAAAGGCCTGTCAAGATGGACTTGAGTGCCTTTGAGTATTTTTACGCTTTCGATCCTTTACCCCCCAGACGGGGATCGGCGCCCAAGCGCCGCGCGAGGTGCCGAAGCTTGCAAGCTTGCCGCGCGACAAGGCCAAGGTCGGTTGCCTTGGTCAGCATCGTATAGGTCGGGATGACCGCTTCGGCGACGCTCTGGGATGGCCAGCGTTCCGGCGAATTGCCGGACGCGGTTAATCAGCGTCACTCTTGTTGAGCCTCTCCCACGACTAGGGCCCTAGGAGGCTCCGGAATTCCCAGAAGCGTCACGCAGCTGCGCGCCACGCGCCCCATGCTAAGACCACGCTGTCCTCCGTCGCAGTCGCGATGGAGCGAAAGCCCCAAAGGCGACATTCGCACCCGCTGCGGCGAATGCAGTTGCAGCGTATCCCCCCGAGAAAGAAAGCCAGAGGCTTGTTTCACAGCAGATGGATGCACGCCGCGCGGTAAAAGCGGGACGTTCGGCTGAGGGCTCGGAGGCCGGAGAAGCGGCCCATCTTCCTGCTGCTCACGCTGAGCATGACCTCGGCAAACGCGGTTCGGATTGGTGACGGCGCGCAGAACCGGAAAATCGTGAAGAATACGGCCTGGGCCGGCTGATTTACGGAGCGGTGCCAACTCTGATTGCCGAGTGTTCGTGCGCACTGATCCCGTGGACCAAAAGGCCCCGTCGGGTGTTGTAATGCATGGAAACGTTCCTGCACCCGGACCCATATATCCTCCTCCTGACAGGGGCGGGTGCGCTCATCGCTCTGGTAGCGTGGCTACCGCTCGCGTTGCGGCGCCTGCCCCTGTCGCTGCCGGTCGTCTGCATTAGCCTTGGCGCCGCGATCTTCTCTCTTCCTCAGGTGACGCTTGTGCCGTCCCCCTCGAACTATCCGGAGATCACCGAGCGGTTTTCCGAATTCGTTGTCATCATCGCGCTGATGGGCGCGGGCCTGAAGATTGACCGCGTGTTCGGCATGCGGCGCTGGCAGGTGTCGTGGCGGCTGATCCTCATCACCATGCCTATGAGCATCCTTGCCATCACCGCTTTGGCCGGAACCTGGATGGGGTTGTCATGGACTGTCGCGCTGTTGCTTGGGGCGGCACTGGCACCGACGGATCCCGTTCTGGCGTCGGATGTGCAGGTCGGCCCCCCGCGGAGCGGCGAGGAAGACGAAGTGCGTTTCGGCCTGACCTCCGAGGCGGGGATGAACGACGGTGCGGCCTTTCCGTTTGTGCATCTCGCCATCGCCCTGGCGCTGGCCGCGTCCACAGGCGAGCCCTGGGCGCTGACATGGCTTGGCTACAACGTGCTGTGGGAAATAGGGGCGGGCGTCCTGGGCGGTTATCTCATTGGGCGCGTCTTCGGCTGGATAACTTTCAACATACCGGCCGAAACGAAGCTGGCCCAGACCGGCGACGGGCTAATCGCGCTGGCGGCGACGTTCGTGTCCTATGGGTTGACTGAAATCATCCATTCCTACGGTTTCCTGTCGGTCTTCGTGACGGCCCTTACTTTTCGTCATGCCCATCGCACGCATGATTTCCACCGCGAGATGCACGACGTGACCGAGCAGATCGAGCGTCTTGCGATGATGGTGCTTCTGCTTCTGTTCGGCGGAGCGCTGGCCACGGGGCTTCTGGCCGCCCTGGTCTGGACGGATGTGGTGGCGGCGGCGGTCATCCTGCTGCTGATCCGTCCAGCAGCCGGGCTTCTCGGGCTTTGGGGGTTGAGCGCGAGCTTGACCGAGAAGATCATCATCGCCTTCTTTGGCATCCGTGGCGTAGGGTCGATCTACTATCTGGCCTATGGCCTAAACCACATGCCGGTGGAGGGCGTGGATCGGCTTTGGGCGATCGTGGGGCTTGTCATCCTTGCGTCGATCCTGATGCATGGGCGTATCCATCCGGTGAAGACCACGGTGAGGTCAGATTTGACGATCGCGCTGCATACCGATCATCTCGCATAGGTTT
>JARWBI010000037.1:2500-5207 GCA_029846755.1 Falsirhodobacter flavus
ATGAACAGGTACTTTAACCCTGAATACATAGGGGTTTTAGAGCGAACCCGGGGAACTGAAACATCTAAGTACCCGGAGGAAAGGAAATCAAGAGAGACTCCGCTAGTAGTGGCGAGCGAACGCGGACCAGCCGAGCCTTGAGAGTGACTGGAATGTGCTGGAAAGCACAGCGATACAGGGTGACAGCCCCGTACAGGAAGCTCGATGGGACGTATTAAGTAGGGCGGGACACGTGAAATCCTGTCTGAAGATCGGGGGACCACCCCCGAAGGCTAAGTACTCCTTACTGACCGATAGCGAACCAGTACCGTGAGGGAAAGGTGAAAAGCACCCCGACGAGGGGAGTGAAACAGTACCTGAAACCGGACGCCTACAAGCAGTCGGAGGGACATCAGTCCTGACGGCGTACCTTTTGTATAATGGGTCAACGACTTGGTCTAACGAGCAAGCTTAAGCCGATAGGTGTAGGCGCAGCGAAAGCGAGTCTTAAAAGGGCGCATGAGTTCGTTGGATCAGACCCGAAACCAGGTGATCTAGCCATGAGCAGGATGAAGGTACGGTAACACGTACTGGAGGTCCGAACCAACACCCGTTGAAAAGGGTCTGGATGACTTGTGGCTAGGGGTGAAAGGCCAATCAAACCTGGAGATAGCTGGTTCTCCGCGAAAGCTATTTAGGTAGCGCCTCGGACGAATACCTTGGGGGGTAGAGCACTGCATGGATGATGGGGGCCCACAGCCTTACTGAGTCTAAGCAAACTCCGAATACCCAAGAGTACTATCCGGGAGACACACGGCGGGTGCTAACGTCCGTCGTGAAGAGGGAAACAACCCTGACCTGCAGCTAAGGCCCCTAATTCGTGGTTAAGTGGGAAAGCATGTGGGACGGCCAAAACAACCAGGAGGTTGGCTTAGAAGCAGCCATCCTTTAAAGATAGCGTAACAGCTCACTGGTCTAGATAAGCTGTCCTGCGGCGAAGATGTAACGGGGCTCAAACCACGAGCCGAAGCTCAGGATGCATAGCGATATGCGTGGTAGCGGAGCGTTCTGTGATATAGCTCCATGTGTTTTATCCATCTTCGGATGGTGACAAACACGCGGAGCTTTCTGTGAAGCCGGGCTGTAAGGCATCCGGTGGAGAGATCAGAAGCGAGAATGTTGACATGAGTAGCGACAAACAGGGTGAGAGACCCTGTCGCCGAAAGTCCAAGGGTTCCTGCTTAAAGCTAATCTGAGCAGGGTAAGCCGGCCCCTAAGGCGAGGCCGAAAGGCGTAGTCGATGGGAACCAGGTTAATATTCCTGGGCCGTGAGATGGTGACGGATCGCAGATGTAGTTCGGCCTTATCGGATTGGTCGGGCTGCTGAGCGGTCCCTGGAAATAGCCTCTCTGTAAGACCGTACCCGAAACCGACACAGGTGGACTGGTAGAGTATACCAAGGCGCTTGAGAGAACCACATCAAAGGAACTCGGCAAAATGCCTCCGTAAGTTCGCGAGAAGGAGGCCCCACTCGTAGGCAACTATGGGTGGGGGGCACAAACTAGGGGGTGGCGACTGTTTACTTAAAACACAGGGCTCTGCGAAGTCGCAAGACGACGTATAGGGTCTGACGCCTGCCCGGTGCTGGAAGGTTAAAAGGAGGGGTGCAAGCTCCGAATTGAAGCCCCAGTAAACGGCGGCCGTAACTATAACGGTCCTAAGGTAGCGAAATTCCTTGTCGGGTAAGTTCCGACCTGCACGAATGGCGTAACGATCTCCCCGCTGTCTCTGATGTGGACTCAGCGAAATTGAACTGTGTGTCAAGATGCACACTTCCCGCGGTTAGACGGAAAGACCCCATGAACCTTTACTATAGCTTCGCACTGGCATCAGGATTGTGATGTGCAGGATAGGTGGTAGGCATCGAAGCAGAAACGCCAGTTTCTGTGGAGCCATCCTTGAGATACCACCCTTCGCACTCTTGATGTCTAACCGCGGCCCGTTATCCGGGTCCGGGACCCTGCGTGGTGGGTAGTTTGACTGGGGCGGTCGCCTCCCAAATCGTAACGGAGGCGCGCGAAGGTTGGCTCAGACCGGTCGGAAATCGGTCGTTGAGTGCAATGGCAGAAGCCAGCCTGACTGCAAGACTGACAAGTCGAGCAGAGACGAAAGTCGGCCATAGTGATCCGGTGGTCCCAAGTGGGAGGGCCATCGCTCAACGGATAAAAGGTACTCTGGGGATAACAGGCTGATGATGCCCAAGAGTCCATATCGACGGCATCGTTTGGCACCTCGATGTCGGCTCATCTCATCCTGGGGCTGGAGCAGGTCCCAAGGGTATGGCTGTTCGCCATTTAAAGAGGTACGTGAGCTGGGTTTAGAACGTCGTGAGACAGTTCGGTCCCTATCTGCCGTGGGTGTAGGAGACTTGAGAAGAGTTGCCCCTAGTACGAGAGGACCGGGGTGAACGAACCACTGGTGGACCAGTTATCGTGCCAACGGTAGTGCTGGGTAGCTATGTTCGGACAGGATAACCGCTGAAGGCATCTAAGCGGGAAGCCCCCTTCAAAACAAGGTCTCCCTTGAGGGCCGTGGAAGACCACCACGTCGATAGGCCAGAGGTGTAAGTGCGGCAACGCATTCAGCTGACTGGTACTAATTGCCCGATAGGCTTGATTTGATCCAGAAAAAGCAAGGCAAAAACCTCGCAAGGATCGTCAAAAGCAAA
>JARWBI010000038.1 GCA_029846755.1 Falsirhodobacter flavus
AAGGCTTCGGCATGGCCCGAAGCTAACAGTCAGGATTCATAACGTGAATCCACATCACCGATAAGTGCAACAACGCCCCGCGCCACCTTGCGCCGCTATGACAACTGATAGATAATATTACTCATAATCCGTTCTTGTGGTGAGAACGCACTTTTGCGCCCCCTTGTGGGGCGTTTTTTTTGGCGATGGCGTTTTTGTGGGCATCGCGATCCAGCCAATAAGCCTTGATGATATGCGGCCTTGCCCACAAAAGGCTCCACAGGTTTTGTGGATAGTTTCGGAAGGCGCAGGTTGCCCGATTGCCGATGCCGAGCCTGGGGCCCGACACCGGCAACCGGCCCGGACCTTCGGTCCGAAGCCGCCCCCAGGGCGGCTGGCGCTATCCGCGATCGAGCCTAGATCCTGTTGACCTTCAGGAGCGCTGGAATGTGCAATCTCTTTGCCAGCACCTTGCCGCAGGACGCCATGCGTTCGCTGTTCAAGGGCTTGGATGACAAGACGGGCAACCTTCAGATGACGCCCGAGGTCTATCCCGACCAGATGGCCCCCGTGATCCGAAACGCGCAGGGCGGCCGAGAACTGGCGATGACGCGATGGGGCTTGCCGACACCACCGAAATATCTGGAAGGCAAGAAGACCGACAAGGGCGTGACCAATGTCCGCAACACCAATTCCCCGCACTGGCGGCGATGGCTCGATGTGCCGAACCGTTGCCTCGTCTCGCTGACCCGTTTCGCAGAACCGGATGCGAAGAAAGGCGGGCGGGCCGTGGTCTGGTTCGAGCCGATGAAGGACGTGACCGCGTTCTTTGCGGGCCTCTGGGTTCCGCAATGGACTTCGGTCCGAAAGCTGAAGGACGGGGAGTCCACAGACGATCTGTTCGCCTTCCTGACTACGCAGCCGAATGCCGAGGTCGGCGCGGTGCATCCGAAGGCCATGCCCGCGATCCTGACAACGCCTGAAGAATGGGAGGCATGGCTGACCGCCCCTTGGGCGGAGGCAAAAGCCTTGCAACGCCCCCTGCCCGATGGCGCTTTGCGCATCGTGCAGTAGTTGAGCGCTCTTAGCGGTCACTCGTGCCTTGTCATGGTAAGCGCATCTTGGTCCTTTAGCATCATCATGCCAAACAAGGACCATCGCCATGCTTCGCCTTATTCCTACTGCCTTGGCCTGCATTCTTCCCCTCGGCGTTCAAGCACAGGATGCCTCGAAGAATTGGGACGCGATCATGGCCGAGGCCGCTTGGGATTGGCGTCCTGGAGATCTGATCTTTCTAAATGGCATGAACGAGTTCGATGAGCTGGTCCGGCAAGCGGAGGACGGGAAATGGGGGTCCGTTGGCATTATGCGGCCTTCTAGCGGTGATCCTCGCGTCGTCTTCGCAGATGAGACAAATGGCGTCACCGAGCTGATCCTCTACGAAATCACGGATGTTCGGGCAGAGGACGAGTATGCCGTCTACCGGATCAAGGATGCCGTGCCACAGGGATTGGGATTGATGACAAACTACAGCCTCTTTTCCGCATATGGAAAGCCGTTCGACCATCTGATGATGTTCGGAAATGGCAGCTTCTATAACGCAGAGCTACCCTTTGAAGCGGCGATGAGCGAAGGCTACACTATAGCCAAGCCTCAGAAACTTTCGGACCTTGTTGCTGGCATGGAAAGTCCCCTCGGGAAAGCCGTTCTGGCTGGCTGGCAGGACCACCCCTATTGTGTGGCGGCACTGTCAGAGGCGGACTGCTGGGAGCAGGTGAAGAACATCGCGGTCGTGACACCGGGAGCGCTTCTCGCATCTGGCGCATTGGAGCAAGTGTATCCCCGACGCTGAATGTCGCCTTCGTCCCAGAAGCGGAACCTGCATCCTGTCTTTGACGTTCTTTACGGGCTAAATTTTTCACATGGAGGAACGTCTCATGGGTGAAATGGTGGATAAGGCAAAGGCCGCTGGCAACAAGCTTGCAGGTGGTGCGAAGGATGCAGTCGGTAAAGCCACCGACAATCCGAAACTTCAGGCCGAGGGTAAGGCCCAAAAGGCCAAAGGTGCCGCGCAGGATGTTGCGGGGACCGTCAAAGGCAAGCTCGGAAACGACATCTGATATTTCAGCAATGCTTGTTCAAGGTCCCGCGTGTGCGGGGCCTTTTGTGTTAGGCCAGATCCGTCTTTGCAAAGTCATCGCCTTTGTAGAGCAGGCCGACACGATATGTCTTGGCCGCAGCATAGCTGAAGCAGTCGCCCATGTTCAGCTTGGACGGATGCCCGACTAGCTTGCCATAGGTCTTTGCGGCATCGAGAGCGGCCGCACCCATCGCCGCCGACAGATGGACATCCTTCGCGCCGATCTCCCGCAGCAGGTCATCCAGCAATCCGGTCGCGGTGGCAAAGTCTTCATCGCTCGCGTGATCGCGCCCCGCGTTGCGGGCGCGGCTGATCGCCAGCGAAGCGATAACTTCGAAGCGGACCACCGACGACACCCAGATTTGGCCCTTCACGTTGCCGAGGCAGGCGGTGAAGCCTTCGGCTTCCGGCTCCCCCTTGATGATCGCCACGAGGGCCGAGCTGTCCACGAACATCACAGGCCCCCCGATAGATCGTCCATCAGGTCTTTGTCGTCGCGACCGTCTGCGACGATCCCCGACGCAGCAGCCTTCGCCTGAATCCGTGCGATCCGGTCATGCAGCGTCTCGGACGTTTGCAGCGCCTCGATGTGCTTTTCGATGGCTGTTCGCACCGCTTTTGTCTTGTTCTCGCCCATCAGAGCGGCGAGTCTGTCGGCAAGGTCATTCACGCTTTCGTCGCGGATGTAGAGCGGCATGGCATATCCCCTTTTGCATATTCAGCATATACTAAAATGGATATGCAAAAAAGCTACATCTCCGATATGCGCCAAAAAAGTTGTTGCCAGAACACGTCCCATCGGAACGGCATGAGAAGCCAGCCGATCAACCAACACCAGAACGTCGCTTGCCACAGCATCGGCTTTTTTGTGATCTGGTCAGGCATCTTACCTGAAGTCCTTTGGTCCATGTGCGAACTTCGTCTGGCAGTCTTGCCAATCTTGCGGGGAGGACGCGGCTATGCCGAATTGTCACCCTAAGATGAAATGACTAATGTCTTTCTCCCGTGTTTACCCAAGGAAAGATTATGATTGATCTGAACTCGATGTCTCTTGCAGAGCTTAAATCGCTCCAAAAGGAAGTGGCGAAAGCCATTCAGACCTTCGAGAAGCGCCGGAAAGCCGAAGCAGTGGCGATCCTGCAGGCCGCTGCGAAAGAACAAGGGTTCTCTCTGGCCGAGCTTATTAAGGCTGAGGCAGTGAGCAAAAGCACCTTGCCCCCGAAATTCGCCAACCCCGCAGATCCTTCCGACACATGGAGCGGGCGGGGGCGGAGGCCGCGCTGGTTTGCCGAAGCCCTTGAGGCAGGAAAGACGGAAAATGACCTCCTGATCTGACGATCCCTCGGAAGCGATCTGACGGGTGCGGCCTACTGGCCGCATTTTCGTATCGAGGGACTGCCACCGCCGAGGATCGAGAGGCGCTAGCAGGGCCAGCCAGATCCACCCCTTTCCATGCAGGCACCGTTCGGCTTGTTGTTGCCCGCGGCCCAATTCGCCCTGATACCCTCTTCGCGATCCGGCGCCGTTGCGCAGCTTCATCTTCGACTTGGAGCCGTCATCAGCAGTGCTGCGCGATGCGCAGCCGGTCTTTCCGTCCGTGCCTTCGGCTTGCGTCGACGCGATCGATGAACATGGCGACCCCCTCTGTTTCGTAAGGCATGCAACCTAAGCCCGACCGGATCGCGGACGGGCGCTGCGCACCCTTCAACCACAATCTTCCCCTGGCCTGCGGCCATTCCTCGCGCAGCAAGATTGCGGTTGACCCCGATCCTTGATGGTCCGGCTTTTCCCGTTTGCATCGAAACAAAGGAGATCACCATGACCAACTACCTACGCGTGACCACCCCCGTCGAAGGCACGGACGGAAAGACCCGCTTCCACAATGTCGGCGTTGCCTTCCCTCAGCGTGACGGGTCCAAGTCGAAGATGAAGATCAAGCTCCACTCCTTCCCGATCAACGGCGAATTGGTCCTGTTCGAACCCAAGGACGCGGACGACGATGGAAACGTCACCGAATAGCACGAAAAGGGGCGGCTCTGGCCGCCCCTCGGCATGTTCCACATGCCGCGCCTCTCAACCGAATCGATCCTTGTGCGTAGAGCATTTAATGGCGGCAAGATTTAGATATGTTGTGGTTATGTAGGTCAGTTGGTATGTTGTTATGTGGCTATGTTGGTGGGTTCTTCGTCCTGTATATGGGCACCTTTTAGATCATGGCGCATCCCTCGTGTCGGAAGATCCGCCCCGAGGGCCGCAGCAAAGGCGCAGTCCGTTTCGGCCCGCGCCCCGAGCTTCCCCCCTCCCTTTCCCTGCGGGCCAAGAGCGGCGCAAACTGTCTCCCGTGGAGCCAGC
>JARWBI010000039.1 GCA_029846755.1 Falsirhodobacter flavus
GCTCGGGGCGCGGGCCGGAACGGACTGCGCCTTTGCTGCGGCCCTCGGGGCGGATCTTCCGACACGAGGGATGCGCCATGAATGGAGCAAGACGATCTAGACGCAACGCCCTTCAGGAAAACATGGAAAGAACATTCCTCCTGAAAAACAAAATACGGGATTTTCAAAACAAAATGAATTTGATATAAGATGAATCAGCGGAGAAACACAAAAAAGCCGCATACTGCCTTTCACCACAAGGACAAACCACATGACGAATGTAAGCGGGCCGGGAAAGGCCGATTTGCGCAACCGACTGTTTCAGATAGGCCAGCAAGCCTTGGAAGCAGAGGGCTGGAAGGTTGAAAAGGCCACGGGACTTGGAAAGGGAAGCGTCCGACGCCTCACGCGCGGGAAGGAATCCTTGTTGGTGTCCATCCGCACAACACAGGATCAATACATCGCCTTCCCACGGACTCCCGATGATACCGAATGGAACACACTCGGCATGGTCGATGCGGTGGTTGCTGTATCTGTGGACGATAAAGAAAACCCAACCACGGGCAAAGTTCACTTTCTGAAAGGGGATGAAGTTCGCCGCCGTTTCGACTTGGGGTATAAGGCGCGCCGCGCTGCAAATCACAAGCTGCCGGTTGGTCGTGGTATGTGGCTTCCGCTCTACCTGCCGCACGCAGAGGAATCGACCTATCAGGTTGGCGGTGGCCTCGGGCTGGATTTTCCGCCGATTGCTGAAGTCAGCCTGACGGATGTCGCCGGAACGGCACCGTCAGCAGACGTTCGGGAGGCTGCCGAAGAAGCGGCCAGTGAACCCCGCGCGCCCCTTACCATTACCGAGGCGAAACGACAGCTTGCTGAAGCATTCGGCGTCAGCCCCGATCAGGTAAAGATCACCATCGAAGCGTGATGGCCGACATTCCCGCCAGTCCTCTGTGGTGAGCACGGGCATCGCCCGTGTCGATCCGCAGACCACGAAAGAACCGGATTCCGGCATCGCCGGAATTTCCTCTGCCCGCCGCCCGCGCCCCAGGTCGAACGGTAACTAGGGGCCTGGACAACCGATAGCGAAACAGGACCGGCAATCCGGTCCTGCTTTCCTTCCTCATGCGGCCAATCTGGAAAGCATCGCCTCAGCTCGTGTTCGCGCCATTGAATCTGGTGGGGCGATCTCCGCAAGTTCGCGGATCAGGGCTGCATCGTCTGCGGACATGCAGGGCGCTGGTAACTGATGCTGCGCGATGGACACGGTGTCGATGCAGCCGCGTTCCTGCATTTGATCGAGGGCATCCCGCCAGCTATCGGGCATGGGTTCGCCTTCGTGATGCTTTTGCCAGATCGGCTCGATGACGCCGCGGGCGATTTCGGCGGCGGCATTTTCGGACAGGCTGACGTGATGTGCGGGGCCATCCTCGGTATCGGCCATGATCGACCAAATGGACAAACCGGAACCAGAAAGCAGGGTCGGCGCGATCTCGTGACCCGTGATCTCGATAGCGTCGTTCAGTCCGAAATCGCGCAACTGGCGGATAGCCTCGCGCCAGTCGGACGGGATGGGGCCCATGTTCTTCGTCGCGTTCCACAGGTCACGGGCCGATGCAAACGCGGCCTTGTCGGCATCCTCGGCCGACAGGGCGATTGCCGTCTTGGTGTTCCGGTCGTCGTCGCTCGTGGTGATTGTCCAGACTTTCATCGTGTCTCTCCTGTTTGCGGAAAGCGGGGGGTCATCCCGCCTTCCGTCCCTGCATCATTCGGTTGTGGGAACGTCCTTGCGGGCCTCGGCGTCTTCGGCGGCGCGCTCGTGGCAGAAGGCTCCGAAGGCGCGTCGGTCCAGCGCGTCAAAGTCCAGCCCCAGAAAGCGGCAAGCATGGCGCAGGCTGGAAAGCGCGTCCTCGATAGTGGTTGCAGGGTCGTCCGCATGGCTGTTCAGACCCGCCAAGGCGTTTACCGCTGCTGCACCGCGCTGCGCTCCGGTCGGCTTCACGCGGTGGTCGATGGTATCGACAAGGGCGTTGATCCGCTCTTCGGGTGTTTCCCCCTCGGCAAAAGGCGGGACTGCGGTCACGGTCGGCCAGAGAGTGATGGCGGGGAAATCCATGTCGCCAAGGCGCACATCGGTTTCGCCATCGAGGGCGTCGAAGTAGCACTGCCGCCCGCTCGTCTCGTCAACATGGACAGAAAAGCGCAGGTCAGAATAGATTTGGGTCAGGGTGGCAAGGTCGGCCTGCGCCTCATACCACTTGGAGTCCGACAGGAACGCGCTTCCATCGCCAGCATCGTCCCAATGGGTGTAGCAGGTCACGGATTTGAGGCTGGCGAGGATCGAGGTCCAGACGGCCTTCGGCGGCGCGGTGTCGTCGGCGGTGCTAACGGTCAGGGTGAAGTTTGCGCGGGACATGGCGGCTCCTATGCCTCCGGTGCGTTCACAAGGAACACGTCCGAGATTGTGAAAAGGTGGTTGTCGGCAAGGCGGCGGACTTGGGCCATGTGGCCGCCCGCGATCCGCTTCTTGGTGAACCTGCCATTGCGGTAGACCGGATAATCGCGGGGCAGCCATGCCTCGACGCGGATTTTGGTTCCGGCCTCAAGGCGCAGAATCGAGCCGACAGGCACGGTCCCGACTTTGCGGGCAATGCCGCCGATTTGCCGGATGGTGAAGCGTTGCGGGTGATACTGGTGCTGCATGGGTTAGCTCCGGTCGTCGGTGGTGTCGGGTTTTGTGCCGAAGATCGGCCCTTTCACGGGCGCGTTGTGGCACTTCGGGCATTTCTTGCGGGCGGCGGCAAACTCGCTGGGGTCTGCATCTGGGTTCGTCGGCATGACGGGGGTGAAGATCGAGCCGCAGCACTCGCAATGGCTCATGCCCAAGTCGCCAAGGCTGGTTTTTTTGAAGCGCCCGCTTCCGGTTCGAAGTCTCCGCGCCATTTGCCCGCCCTCTAAAGCTGAATGTCGGGGCGCAGGTCGCCGTTGGCGTCCAGCCATTGCCGCGCTTTGGCGCAGTCAAAGCAGACGCATGTGCCTTTCGCCTCGATGGTCATGGGTGCGAAATAGACAAGCGGGTTCACGGCATCGCACTTGCGGCATGTCAATTCCGGCATCGCGGGCGCGGTCGCCTCGACGGAAAACACGACTGCATCGCCTTCGACGGTGTAGGGAACGGCCTTGGTCAAAAGCTGTTCAACCGCCGCACGCGGAACGGTCGGGAACACGCTGCTGACGTAATCGAACAAGGTGGGGCGATCTTCGGGGAAAGCGCATCCGTTGATTGCCCACGCAATGATGCTCGGCATGTAGGCGATGGGCGAGGATTGCAGACGGTAGGTGTCGATGACAGCCATTTGTGGCGTCCTTATGGTGAGGGGCGTCACGGGTCTTTGCCCGCATCCGCCGATGGGCTGCGCCTCGCCA
>JARWBI010000003.1 GCA_029846755.1 Falsirhodobacter flavus
GCCTCACCCACGATGTAGAAATTCGGCGAGCTTTGCTCTCGCCGCCGAATGCGATCCGCGACATCAGCGCGGCGGTAAGGGATGGGCGCGCTGCGGCGCCCATCGGCGGTGACGGCGATCTCCTCGGGCATACCGTCCATGACGATGCCGCCCGCGCGGGTAAGGTAAAAGGCGCGCAGATCGTCCGGCGTCGGCCACGGCAGGCGGCTGTCGTCCCAGCCGAAGAGCGGCTCCTCCCTCCCTTCCGTCCACCTGCGGCGCCGCCTGCGCACCAGCCATCCCGAGGTGCCGTGGTATGACAGCGCAGTTGCGGTCGCGATGGCGGGAAGCACGATGCCGGCGAAGGCGGTGGCGGCGAAGAATTCCGGCAGGGTCACTGCGGCACCTCCCCGGGAAGGACGACGGGATCGAGGAAGATGTGCAGCTCCTCATCGGCGACGATGCGGTAGGCGATGAGGTTCGCCGCCAGCGAGTCCAGATGCGCGCGGTTGGCCTCGAGGATTTCGGTGGCAAAGGTCAGCGCCTCGTCGACCCGCCTCTGCACATGGTCCCGCATGGTCCGCGGCAGGCCGAGCAGCATATGCGTGTCGACATGCTCGCAGAAGTAGACATTGCCATTCGAGCCTGTGCCGTAGCTCAGCTCCTCGCGCAGCGCCCGCAGGGTCGCCTTGGCAATATCGCTACCCGCCTCGCCGCCGGCGCCGAAGCCAACCCGGCCGAAGGCCAGCCGCTCTGCCGCCCGGCCCGCGAGATCGACGGCGCGAAAGCGATGGTGATCCTCGGGCGTGTGCGGATGCACCTCGTCAGTGATGGAAAACAACCCACCATTGTCGTCGATCCGCAGAGACGACGGCACACCGAGGCGCAGCGCGGTGGCGACGATCGCGTGGCCCGCCTCGTGATAGGCGGTCATGGCGATCTGCTCCTCCGTGAGCCGCGCCCCCGTGCCGCCGAGCGCGGCTTCAAGGTCGCGTTCCTCGAGCGGCCGCCGCCTGCCGCGGGCGTTGCTGCGTGCAACCCGAATGGCTCCGGCGCAGTCCGCTCCCGATCGGCCATAGGCGCGCACGGCCAGACGCTGCAGGTCGGCCTCCGGCAGATCCTCGCCCAGGTGCTGGCGCAGGATCACGGCGAGATCCTCGCGGTCCGGCAGCCCGATATAGGCATGATGATCGAACCGCCCTGCCCGCTTGATCGCCTCGTCGAGCATTTGGGGATGATTGCAGGCTCCGAGGATCACGACACCGTCGCGCTCGGTGATGCCGTCGAGATGCGCCAGAAGGCCGTTGATGAACTTGGTGTCGTAGCTGCGGTTCTGCGTGCTGCTGGCGGTTCGGCTACCGAAGCTGTCGATCTCGTCGATCCAGAGGATACAGGGCGTCTTCGCCCGCGCCTCGAGGAAGGTCCTGTCCATTGCCTTCAGGGCTTCGCCCAGATGCCCCGCCGCCTGCCAAGTCGTGTGATTGCCGGCGACGAAGTTGATGCCGGGCTCGCGCGCCATTGCCCGCGCCAGTTCGGTCTTGCCGGTGCCGGGTGGTCCGTAGAGCAAGAGGCCGCGCGTGACATCGCTCCACGGCAGCTCGCCGCGCTTCCAGGCCTGCAGGTCCTCGACGATCTGCAGCGCGGTCGTTTTGGCGGCGCCATAGCCGACGAGGTCGACCAGACGCAGGCCGGTGCCGGAAGGCGGAGGAACAGGCTGCGCCGCTGCTTTAAGGGCGCGAACCGTGTCCCGCGCCGTCGGTGCCCGGAACGCGGCGAGCAGCATGTCCTCGCGCATCTCGCTGAGCGCTTTCTTAGACGGCAGCCGACGGCGCAGGCGGTCGATCTCGGCACGCGGGGTATCGGGATGGCGGATCGCGATCATCCACATCAGCAGCGTGCGGTCCGGCGGCGCGAGCTTCAGGCGCAGCGTCACCGCGCTCGCGATCGGCTCCGGCACCTCATCCGCCTCCTCCATAGACAAGAGGATCGGATTGCGCATGCCGAGGATCGACGTCATCGAATACCTCGGATGTTTCGATCCGACATGGACCATATCCGCGACGAAAATGCGCTCGGACTCATTGACGTAACGCTGCGTGCAGCGCCAACCGGGCAGGAAGGACGAAACGAACGACCATGGCAGGTGATGCTCATCGACCGTGCCTTCGACGATCGTCAGCGCATTCGGCGCCGCAATCGCTTGAAGCCGGTCCTCCGTGCGGATGGCGCGGCAAAGGCGCAGAAGCATGTAGGCCTGATCCGCGGCGATATGGAACTTGTCCGACGCGCCCAAGGCTGCGGAGTGGACGGGTCCGGTGCCGTAGCGATCGAACGCCTTGCGCAGGGCTTCGGCAATCTCGCTGTCGATGAGGTCCTGAGCGTCAGCCCCATCAGCTTCATCGGGCTTTGCCGTGAGATCGGCTTCGAGATCAGGATCGACCTCGAGCTGTTTGGTTATGGTCTTGAGGAAGTTCTCCCGGTGAAGCGCGACCTGCAGACAAGCGCGCAGCGCGAGGTGAGTCCAGTGCTGCTCCCCGGGCAGCCTTCGGTTCGTCGGGCGTGACATCTCTTCTCCTCTCGAATGACATTCCCGTGGAGCGCATCAGGCGATTCCGCTAGGGAACGAAGAGAGAACATGCTCGGCAAGATTGGGGCCGATGGTCAACGCATGGGGGCTGAGCTAAGCTTGGTGCGAGAGCAGTTGAGAGATTTCAGCAAGTCTTTGTTATGATTGAGAAAGCCAAATCGAGGCTTTTTTGAACGACGAAAATGGCGATGAAAAGCCCGTTTTGGCGACAAAGTATGACGCTGAACATACAGTTTTGGCGTTTTGGTCGGAGAAAACGCAAAATGAGTGGAAAACCACCCACCCCGGATCGTGCTTGTTCCGTTTTCCACCCGTTCCGCCCCTACTCCTGACGTTTTCCTGACGCGCAAAACTGCGGAAGCGTTGCATCGCGGGGCGTGGGCGCGCCCAATCGGTGAAAGTCAGATCTAGGGAGGATATGATGACTTACCTTCGCCTCGCCGGCGTTTCGGTCGGTGCGCTTCTTGCTGCGAACGCTGCGCTTGCTCAGGGATATCCAGAGCGGCAGATCACCATGGTCGTGCCCTTTGCCGCAGGGGGGCCGACCGATACCGTCGCCCGTCTGGTGGCCGAGAAGATGGGGACGGAGCTCGGCACGCAGATCATCATCGAAAACCTTGGTGGAGCGGGCGGCACGCTTGGTGCGGCGCAGGTGGCTGAGGCGGAGGCCGACGGCTATACTGTGCTGCTGCACCATATCGGCATGGCGACCAGCGAGACGCTTTACCGCAACCTCGCCTATGACACGCTGAACGCATTCGAATATGTCGGCCTCGTGACCGAGGTTCCGATGACGGTGCTGGCCCGCAAGGATTTCGAGCCTGCCGACATGGCATCCTTCGTCGAATACGTGAAGGCCAATGGCGACAGCCTGACGCTGGCCAATGCCGGGATCGGGGCCGCCTCGCACCTGTGCGGGATGCTGCTCATGCAGGCGCTGGAAGTGCCGCTGGTGACGGTGCCCTACAAGGGCACCGGCCCGGCGATGACCGATCTTCTGGGCGGCCAGGTCGATATCATGTGCGACCAGACGACCAATACCACCAAGCAGATCCAGGGCGGCACGGTCAAAGCCTATGCCGTCACCACGCCCGAACGGCTGGAACTGTTCCCGGACCTGCCGACCGTTGCCGAAGCCGGGATTCCAGAGGCCGAGGTTTCGATCTGGCACGGTATCTATACCCCCAAAGGCACCCCGGCCGAGGTGAACGAGGCGCTGTCGGCATCGCTTCAAAAGGCGCTGGCGGACCCGGCGATCGTGCAGGCATTTGCCGATCTCGGCACCACCCCCTCGCCCGCCGAGGACGCGACCCCGGCGGCGCTGAAGGAAAAGCTGGAAACCGAGATCGCGCGGTGGAAGCCGGTGATCGAAGCCGCCGGCGTCTACGCCGACTGACGGCCCCGCCCGCCGCCGATGCGGCGGGCGCTTCACGGGGGAGGGTTCAATGAAGACCGAAATAGACAAAGGGGATGCCATCGCGGGCATCCTGTTCATACTGGCGGGTTTGTTCTTCGCCTATCAATCGCTGGGGATGGAACTTGGCACCTCGCTGCGCATGGGGCCGGGGTATTTCCCGCTGGTGCTGGCGGGCGTTCTGATCCTGCTTGGCATCACCGTCATGGTGAAGGCCGTGCGGAACGAGGCCGAGCCCATCGGCCCGCTTGCCATACGCGGCATCCTGCTGATCCTGCCCGCCCCGATCTTCTTCGGGCTGACGGTGCGGGGGCTCGGGTTCGTCGCCTCGCTGTTCCTGACCGCGCTGATCGCCGCCTTCGCCTCGCGCAAGATGAAGCCGCATTACGCGGTGCTGCTGGCGGTGCTGGTCACGATCTTCTCGACGCTGGTGTTCAGCTATGCGCTCGGCCTGCCGTTCCAGCGGTTCGGCCCGTGGCTGCGGTTCTGAGGGGGCGGAGATGGAATTTCTTTCAAACCTCGCCCTTGGCTTCGCCACGGCAACCTCTGTCGCGAACCTCGGCTTCTGCCTGATCGGGGTGATCCTTGGAACGCTCGTCGGCGTCCTGCCCGGCATCGGCGCAACCGCGACCATCGCAATGCTGCTGCCAATCACCTTCCAGCTCGAACCCGTATCGTCGCTCATCATGCTGGCGGGGATTTACTACGGCGCGCAATACGGCGGCTCGACCACGGCGATCCTCATCAACATGCCGGGGGAAAGCTCCTCGGCGGTGACGGCGATCGACGGCTATCAACTCGCGCGCAAGGGCAAGGCGGGGACGGCGTTGGCCGTGGCCGCCCTCGGCTCCTTCTTCGCAGGCTCGGTCGCGACCTTCCTTGTCGCCATCTTCGCGCCGCCGCTGACGGTCGTTGCGCTGAAATTCGGCGCGGCAGAGTATTTCTCGCTGATGGTCCTCGGCCTTGTGAGCTCGGTCGCGCTGGCGCATGGCTCGATCCTGAAGGCGCTGGCGATGGTGGTGCTGGGGCTGCTGCTGGGCCTTGTCGGGACCGACATCTATTCCGGCACGCCGCGTTTCATCATGGGTATCCGCGAATATGCCGACGGGCTGAACTTCGTTGCCGTGGCGGTCGGGGTGTTCGGGATCGCGGAAATCCTGCGCAATCTCGAGTCCGAACAGACGCGCGAGGTGATGAAGACCAGCGTGCGCAACCTCTGGCCCTCGCGCGAGGATTTCCGGCGGATGATCGCCCCGATGCTGCGCGGCACGGCGCTCGGCTCGGCGCTGGGCATCCTGCCGGGGGGCGGCGCGATCCTTGCGTCCTTCGCCAGCTACACCGTTGAAAAACGCATGTCGAAAACCCCGCAGGAATTCGGACGCGGCGCGATCGAAGGGGTGGCGGGGCCGGAATCGGCCAACAATGCCGGGGCGCAGACCTCGTTCATCCCGCTGCTGACCCTTGGGATTCCGGCGAATCCGGTGATGGCGCTGATGGTCGGCGCGATGATCATCCAAGGCATCGTGCCGGGGCCGAACGTCGCGACCGAACAGCCCGCGCTGTTCTGGGGCATCATCGCCAGCATGTGGATCGGCAATCTGATGCTGATCGTTCTTAACCTGCCGTTGATCGGGCTGTGGGTGAAGCTACTGACGGTGCCCTACTATGTGCTGTTCCCGATCATCATGGCGTTCTGTTCGATCGGCGTCTACTCGGTCCGCTCGAACGTCTATGACCTCTATGCCGTCGCCGCATTCGGGCTTCTGGGATATGTCATGCTGAAGCTGCGCTGCGAGCCTGCCCCGCTGCTTCTGGGCTTCGTCCTCGGCCCGCTGCTGGAGGAGAACCTGCGCCGCGCGATGATCCTGTCGCGTGGCGATCCGGCCACCTTCGTCAGCCGTCCGATCAGTGCGGGACTGCTGCTTTTGTCGCTGGTTGTTCTGGTCGTCGTCTTCCTGCCGCAGGTCCGCAAAAAGCGCGACGAGGTCTTCGTCGAGGACAACTGAGACATGTATCGGCGGGGTTCCGCGCATCCCCGCCGGTCATTATTGATCCGTTAACCCTTTCCGTGGTGTTTGCCCGTCAACCGGACGCAACGGATATGGGACAGTATGAAGGTCAAGAGCTGGATCGGCGGCATCGCCATTTCTTGCGCGATGGCGCTTGGTGCCCAAGCCTCGACGGGCGATCATTCCAACGATCCCATCGTCGTAGCTGCCGTCAGCCCTGCCGAACTTCAACGCGCCACCCATGATGCCACACGCCAGGTGCAGGGCAAAAGCCGCATTTGGTGCGTGCCGTTCGCCCGCCTCGTCTCGGGGGTGGAGATTCGCGGAAATGCCAATACCTGGTGGAGTCAGGCAGGCAGCCAATATCCGCGCGGCCATACGCCGATCACGGGGGCGGTTCTCAACTTCCGTTCGTCCAAGGCGATGCCCATGGGCCATGTCGCCGTCGTGTCCGAAGTGGTGGATACCCGCACCATCAAGGTGGTGCAGGCCAACTGGACGCGCAACCGCATCACCGTGGATGCCGTGATCGACGTGTCGCCCCGCAATGACTGGTCGCAGGTGCGGGTCGACAATGGCGGAAGTTTCGGCCGGGTGAACCCGGCCTATGGCTTCATCTATCGCCCTGCCGAAACGCTGGCGAGCAACTGACGCCTATTCCGCCGCGCGCGGAAGCGGGCGCACGCCAAGCACCTCCTCGGCACTGGCCTGACGGTTCCTGACCGAACTCGTCCACTGGCCCCAGACGGTCTCGTCGATGACGTCGCCATTCGCGCCCAGCCGCCCAAGCCGCCGCTGATCCTCATCGGTCAGAACCTGCCCTGCAAGCGGCCCAAGATGCGCGACATCGGCGGGCGCAATGCCGATCGCCTGACCGACGCGCGTGCCGTAATCGTCATGCACCATCAGGAAATGCCAAACCATGCGTTCCTGCACGTCGCGCTCGCAGTCGCCCAGAAGCGTGCCCATGTTCAGAACCAGATCGTCGCGTTCCCACTGCATCATCGTGCAATAGCGGGCGCGGGCTTGGACATAGTCGTTGCGCCGTTCCAGCACGCTGCGCGTCAGGCGGCCGGCGATCTCCGGCGGATCGTTCGGCTGATCGCGGTCCGACTCGCGCAGCCCGTCATGGATTGACGGCTCGTAATTGACATGGGGGTTCTGCCCCGGTGCCAGATCGCGACCGTAGGACATCTGGCCCCCGCTGTAATTCGTTGCGACCTTAGCATTCTTCGCCTGATTGACTGGCAGTTGAAGATAGTTCGTTCCGACCCGATACCGCTGCGTGTCGGAATAGGAGAAGGTCCGCCCCACCAGCATCTTGTCGTCCGAGAAATCCAGACCGTCGACCAGTACGCCCGTGCCCATCGCGATCTGCTCGTTCTCGTTGAAAAAGTCCTCGACGTTGCGGTTCAGGGTCATCACCCCGACATGGCGCAGCGGAAAGTCCTTTTCCGGCCATATCTTGGTGTCGTCCAGCGGGTCCCAGTCCAGTTCGGGATGGTCGTGATCCTCCATGATCTGGACATAGAAATCCCATTGCGGATAGTCTCCCCGTTCGATCGCGGTAAACAGATCCTTCGAGGCCGATCCGAAATCCTTGCCCTGCACCTTTTCGGCTTCGGCGGCGGTCAGGCTGGCAATGCCTTCGCGCGGATGGAAATGGTATTTCACCAGTACCGTCCCGCCCGCGGCATCAACCATCTTGTAGGTGTTGACCCCGAAGCCTTCCATGTGGCGATAGCTGGCGGGAATGCCGCGCGGGCTGAACAGATGCGTCAGCATGTGCATGGATTCCGGCGTCTGCGACATGAAATCGAAGATGCGGTTTGGTTCCTGCCGGAAGGTGACCGGATCGGGCTTCAGCGAATGGATCACATCCGGGAACTTGATCGCGTCGCGAATGAAGAATACGGCCAGATTGTTGCCGACAAGATCCCAGTTGCCGTCCTCGGTATAGAATTTCACAGCGAAGCCGCGCGGGTCGCGGGCGACCTCGGAACTGTCGCGCCCGCCGATCACAGTGGAAAAGCGGATCGCCAGCGGCGTCTTCTTGCCCTTTTCCTGAAACAGCTTGGCGCGGGTATACTTGGACGCGGGTTCGTCCCCGATCATCCCCGTCGCCTCGAATTCGCCATAGCAGACGAAACCGCGCGCATGGACGACCCGTTCGGGGATGCGTTCGCGGTCGAAATGCGTGATCTTTTCAAGAAAGTGGTAATTTTCCAGCGTGGCCGGGCCGCGCGGTCCGACGGTGCGCTGCGACTGGTTGTTTGCGATCGGGTGGCCCTGACGATCGGTCAGGGTCCGGTCTTGCGGTGGTTTTTCCATGGCATCTCTCCCGAGGGCTTTGGGGACCAAGACACTAGACCTCGCATCCCGGCCTTCAACCTCGGCGGAACTGCGCGGCGCGGCATTCGTTCACGCTTGGCAGCAGAACTGGGAGAGCGGCATGACCCACCCAACGTCCGACAGGCTCCGCAAGGAGATCGACTCGGGCCGATCCGGCGACAAGGTCAACTTCTCGGACCCCGCCGCCTCGCCCCTCGGCACAGATGACGAAGCGGCGGGCGATCCGCCCACACCCGCGCAACTGGCGATGGCCGCGCAGCACGAGCTTGAGGCCCGTCCCGACGATCCATCCGCCGGGCGCCCGGCGCGTGATGCTGAATCCCGCCAGCGCGACAAGGCGCGGTTCGCGGTCCCGATCGTCGGCGTCCTCGTTCTGATCGCAATCATCCTTTGGCTTACAGGAGTGGCATGATGACGGAAGACCGGATCGAAGGAAGCATCCAGAAGCTGGAAGGCATGATTGCAGCGCATCGAAAGCTCCTGGCACAGATCGTCCTTGCCCTGCCGCAGTCGGACACGCTGACCACAGCGCTGGAGGATCGCGGCGTGATGCGCGACGGGCAGGAAGATCCCGGCGCGGTTCCGACCGAAGGGCTGGCACTGGAGCTTGCCATCGCCGAGGAGATGAACCGCATCCGCAACATCGTCGAAGTGCAGCGTTTCGCGCAGTCGGAGGAATGATAGTGCAGGAGAACCGCGACATGACCACGCGCCCGTCCGAGAAGAAGGACCGCGATCCCGGCGCGCCGATGGAGAAATCCGGCACGGCGAAACAGCCCAAGCACGACAAGGGTGCGCCGGGACCGGCCAGTGACGATCCCTCGGAATAGCGCGACGGAAATTCCTGCCGCGCCCAGCTCTCGAACGATCAATTGGAGCCAGTCGAGCCCGCCAGAGCCACCGCCTTCCCCATCCTCCGGTCGGCGGCCTTCCCCGCCCGGACCTCGGATACCGCCCTCCGCGCCGGGGGCGTCAACCCGTTCTGGGCACCCACCGCGGTCATCTCGATCGGACGGGCCGCCGCTGTGCTCGAGGCGGCATCTGTCGCGGGCGGATGACTGGGCGTCAGGCTGATTCTCGAGAATGGGGACCAGTATTCGGGCGCAGGGAGGGCGCACTGGTGCCGCAGCTTGCCGCAACGCCCCAGACAGACGCGGTCTGGACATCAGAGAACGGTCCGACCAGACGATGATGACCCTGACAGCCACTACCCGAGACGCTTGGATTGTCACGTCGGGTCTTGACGACGGCACCCGATTGATCGCGGACAATCTGAACAACGTGACGGCCAAGCCGTTCAGAATTCGGTCACTGCCGCCATCAAGAAGGGCCTGACCAGGCTATCGGGGCAGCCCTACATGACCGCCTCGCCGGGGCAGCCTCGATCAGCCTGGTCTTCGATGAGGATACCGACCCGGACACCGCGCAAGTGCGGGCCAGAGCAAGGTGCCACTCGTCTCACGGCTTCCGGGCGCGGTTCAGGATCAGCGCGTGCGGGTGTCCCGGTCCATAAGTTCGATCCTGAGGGTCGGCGCGCTCCTATCGGCGGACAATAGTTATAGTTCGCCCGAACCAGCCGGCATGCTGAAGACCACGGTCGAAGGGGCGGTAAAGCGGACGGGTGGCGTGGGCTCGATCCAAGCCTTCGAGTCCAGAGTCAGCTTCGCACGGTGGACTAATTCCAGGTAGGTGCTGCTGAAGACCGGCGCCGAAGGCGCGGCCGTCCGGCTTGGCGATGTGGGTGAAGCAATGCGGCCTCTGCGCATATTCCTCGTTCTGGCCTTCTTCGTGATGATCCGGCGCCTGTTCGCGCCGTGGATGTGATCCCGCCGCAAGAGGGCTTGCCAGCGACGATCTGCCTCACTAACGTGTAATCGATTGCATAGCGGCGCTGCCGCGATGCGTCGAATCCGGCAGGGAGGCCGGGTCACGGGGAGGACGCGCGATGCCGGCACCGGACGGGCATCCCCTTCGTGAGCAGCAAGCGAGGGGAAACATGAACGAAGTCTCATCCAGCCGCCGGAACCTTCTAAAATCGTCGCTGGTCGCAGGCGCGGGCCTTGCCGCTTTCGGCGCCGGCCGCGCCGCCGCGCAGGACGCCGCCACCGAAGGCCCGCTTCGCGGCAATCTTCGCCATTCGGTCGCGCGCTGGACCTTCAAGGACCTGTCGGTCGAACAGCTTTGCGCGGCGGTCAAAGATATCGGGTTTTCCGCCATCGACCTCGTCGGCCCCGAGGATTGGCCGACGCTGAAGGCGCATGGGATCGACAGTTCGATGTGCAACGGCGCCGAGATCAGCCTCGAGGAAGGCTTCGCCGCGACCGAATTCCATGACGAGCTGGTCGAGCGTTACACCCGCCATATCGATCTGGTCGCCGATGCCGGTTACCGCAACCTGATCTGCTTCTCCGGCAACCGCAACGGCATGGACCCCGAAGACGGGCTGAAGAATGCCGAAACGGGGCTGAAGCGCATCCTCGGTCATGCCGAAGATCGCGGCGTCACGCTGGTGATGGAACTGCTGAACAGCAAGGTGAACCACCCCGATTACCTGTGCGATCATTCCGCATGGGGCGTCGATCTGTGCAAACGGGTGGGATCGCAGAATTTCGGTCTGCTCTATGACATCTATCACATGCAGATCATGGAGGGCGACATCATCGCCACCATCCGCGAGAACCACCAGTATTTCGCGCATTACCACACGGCGGGCGTCCCCGGACGGCACGAGATCGGCGACGATCAGGAGCTGAACTACCCCGCCATCTGCCGCGCAATCGTGGAAACCGGCTTTGGCGGCTATATCGCGCAGGAATTCAAGCCCGAGGCCCCCGACCCCATCGCCTCGCTGCGGGAGGCGGTCCGCCTCTGCGACGTCTAAAAACACTCACATCCACCTAGGGAGAAGAACCCATGGCAGACAACCACTACGACGCGATCGTCGTCGGGTCGGGCATCAGCGGCGGCTGGGCCGCGAAGGAACTGGCCGAAAAGGGCCTCAAGGTCCTGATGCTGGAACGCGGCCGCAATATCGAACACATCAAGGATTATGTGAACGCGCAAAAGGAAATCTGGCATTTCCCGCATCACAACCGTCCGACGCAACAGATGAAGGCCGACTACCCGGTCCTGAAGCGCGACTATCCGTTGGCGGAGAACACGCTGGGCATGTGGGCGAACGAAGAGGAATGCCCCTACACCGAAACCAAACGTTTCGACTGGTTCCGCGGGTATCATGTCGGGGGCCGTTCGCTGCTGTGGGGCCGCCAGAGCTATCGCCTTGGCGATACAGACTTCGAGGCGAATGCCAAGGAAGGCATCGCGACCGACTGGCCGATCCGTTACGCCGACATCGCCCCGTGGTATGACTATGTCGAGAAGTTCGCGGGCATCTCCGGCACGCAGGAAGGGCTGGACATCCTGCCCGATGGGCAGTTCCTGCCGCCGGTGCCGCTGAACATCGTCGAAAAGGACGTGGCCGCGCGGATCAAGGAAGCCTTCGGCGGCACCCGCCACCTGATTCACTCGCGCACCGCCAACATCACGCAGCCAATGCCGGAACAGAAGCGCGTGGCTTGCCAGTATCGCAACAAATGCGTGCTGGGCTGCCCGTATGGCGCGTATTTCTCGACCCAGTCGGCCACCCTGCCCGCTGCGATGGCAACCGGCAACCTGACGCTGCGCCCCTTCTCGATCGTGAAGGAAGTGCTTTACGACAAGGACCGCAAACGCGCCCGCGGGGTCGAGATCATCGACGCCGAAAACGGCCAGACCTATGAGTTCACGGCCAATGTCATCTTCCTGAACGCTTCTGCCTTCAACTCCACCTGGGTGCTGATGAACTCGGCCACCGATGTGTGGGAAGGCGGTCTCGGCTCCTCCTCGGGCGAGCTTGGGCACAACGTCATGGACCACCACTTCCGCGTCGGCGCGTCCGGCACGGTCGAAGGCTATGACGACAAATACTATTTCGGTCGCCGCCCCTGCGGCTTCTATATCCCGCGCTTCCGCAACGTGGGCGACGACAAGCGCGAATACACCCGCGGCTTCGGCTATCAGGGTTCCGCCAGCCGCACCGGCTGGTCGCGCGAGATCGCCGAGCTGAACATCGGCGCTGACCTGAAGGACGCGCTGACCGTTCCGGGCAACTGGACCATCGGGATGACCGGCTTCGGCGAGATGCTGCCCTATCACGACAATACCATCAGCCTCGACCGGGCCAAGACCGACAAATGGGGTCTTCCGGTTCTGGCGATGGACGTGTCCCTGCGCGACAACGAGATGAAGATGCGCGAAGACATGGGCGCCGACGCGGCCGAGATGCTGGAAGCGGCGGGCGTCAAGAACGTCAAGATCAACAACAACGACTATGCCCCCGGCATGGGTATCCACGAAATGGGTACGGCGCGCATGGGCTGCGATCCCAAGACCTCGGTCCTGAACCAGCACAACCAGGTCTGGGATGCGCCGAACGTCTATGTGACCGACGGGGCGGCGATGACCTCGGCGGCCTGTGTCAACCCGTCGCTGACCTATATGGCGCTGACGGCCCGGGCGGCGGATCATGCGGTGCGCGCACTCAAGGCAGGAGACATCTGATGGAACGTCGCGACCTTCTGAAAATGATCGCCGCTGCAACCGGCATGTCGATGATCGGCGGCGCGGCCTTTGCCTATGGCAAGGTGCCGCTGCAGGAACCGGCCAACGACTTCACCGAAGCCGATGTCGCGAAACTGGACGAGCTGGCGGAGACGATCATCCCCCAGACCTCGACCCCCGGCGCGAAAGAGGCGGGCGTGGGCCTGTTCATGGCCCAGTTCGTGACCGACTGCTATTCCCCCGAGGAACAGGCGATCTTCCGCGAAGGGCTGACCGCGCTGGATGCGGATGGCGACTTCATGGCGCTGACACCCGAAGCGCGCAAGGAGATGCTGATCGCGCTGGACGCCGAAGCGAAGGAACAGGCGGGGCGCGTCGCGCTGGACGGGCAATCCTCCGGCCAGACCAAGGCGCATTACTTCACGATGATGAAGCAGTTGACCCTGTTCAGCTTCTTCACCTCGGAAGTCGGGGCGACCAAGGTGCTGCGCTATGTCGCCGTGCCGGGCCGATATGACGGCGAGCTGCCCTACGAGCAGGGCACCCCCGCCTGGGCCACCTGAAACGACCCGCCGGCGCGTCACCCGCGCCGGCTTTTTTCTGGGAGGAAAGATGAAACACGCATTGACCATCGCGGCCTGCCTATTGGCCGTCCCTGCCTTCGCGCAGGACCAGACCGAGCGCCAGCGCGAAGCCGCCAAGACCGAAGTGTGGGAGCCCGTCCCCGCCACCGTCGCCACCCCCGAAGGCGCAGCACCGTCCGACGCCATCGTGCTGTTCGACGGCACCTCGCTTGACGCATGGGAGGCGGAAGAAGGCGGCGAGGCTCCGTGGACCGTCGCCGATGGCGCGATGACCGTCGTGTCCGGGTCCAAGGGCATCCGCACCAAGGAAAGCTTCTGCGACGTGCAGCTTCATGTCGAATGGCGCAGCCCGACCGATATCGAAGGGTTCGACAGCCAGGACCGCGGCAACAGCGGCGTCTTCCTGCACGAGATCTACGAAATCCAGGTGCTCGACAGCTCTGACAACCCGACCTATCCCAACGGGCAGGCGGCGTCGATCTACAAGCAGGCGATCCCGCTGGTGAACGCATCGCGAGCGCCCGGCGAATGGCAGGAATACGACATCATCTGGAAATCGCCGCGCTTTTCCGAAGGCGGCGGGCTGGAAAGCCCTGCCCGCGTGACGGTGCTGCACAACGGCGTTCTGGTTCAGGATGACGTGGTGCTGTCGGGCAAGACCGAATATATCGGCGCACCCTCCTACCCCGTTCACGACTGCGCCCCGATCTATCTGCAGGACCACGATTCCGAGGTCAGCTTCCGTAACATCTGGGCGCGCAAGCTGTAAGCGAAAGGCGCGGAGGTTTCCCTCCGCGCCCGTTTCTCACTCCGTCAGGAAAGCCACGATCGACGCGCGCTCTTCCTCGGTCAGGTAATCGAAGGGCGGCATCATCTCGCCACCCTTTTCGATCTTCGCCGCGATCTCCTCCGGCTTCAGCCGGTCCTTGACGTCGGTCAGGGCCGGGAAATCCGCCCCCATGCCCTCACGTTCGGCGCCGTGGCAAGCCGAGCAGTTGGTCGCGTAAAGGTCTGCCCCCGCGTCCTGCGCGAAGGCAGGTGCGGCGGCAAGGATCAGGGCGGTGGTGAAGGTGGCTTTCAGCACTGGCTACCTCTTGGTCTTAACGGGTTGCGCCTTCCGGCAGGTTTTCGGTCAGATAGGCTGCGCCGGTCTGCACGACAGCGGCAGCATCCTTGGGCAGGTCATGCTCGATGATGTACCAGGTCACTCCGGCTTCTTCGGCGGCGGGCAGGATCGCATCCCAGTCCAGAACGCCCTCGCCCAGCGCGGCGAAGCCCTTCTCGTCCTCTGCCTCACCCTCGGGAGCGTTGTCCTTGGCGTGGATGGCAAAGACGCGACCTTCGAACCGGCCCAGATACTCGGCCGGATCGAAACCGGCGCGGGCGACCCATGCAAGGTCAAGCTCGGCTTCGACTTCGGGACCGGCGGCGTCCAGCATGATCTCGAGCGCGGTCTTGCCGTCGAAATCCACGATCTCGAACGCGTGGTTGTGATAGGCGAGCGTCAGCCCCTCGGCTTCGATCTTTTCCGAGATCTGGCCCAGTTCCTCGCCCAGTGCCTGCCAACCGGCGGCGTCCGTCGGGCGGTCTTCTTCCTTCAGAAAGGGAACGGTGATGTAGCTGTTGCCGATGGCCTTGTTGAACGCGACCACGCTGTCCAGATCGCTGCGCAGGTCGGCCAGTTGGGCGTGGGTGGAGATCGCCTCGATCCCGTATTCATCCAGCAGAGCCTTCAGCTCGGCAGCTTCGACCTTTTGCGTGCCAACGGTTTCGACTGCGGTGATGCCAGCTTCCTGCACGGCCGCAAGCTGCTCTTCCAGCGTGCCGAAATCGCGCAGCGTATACATCTGGACCGCGATCGGCAGCTCGCCCGTCTGGGCCAGCGCCGGAATCGCGACCGAGGCGAACAGCGCCGCAGCGGCGGTGGTCTTGAACGAAATCGTCATGGTAATCCTCCCCATAGGACGTGATTGCCAGCAGGAATGTAATCGTTTTCATGCGCAAGGCAAACGGTTACATGCGGTGCCTGCAAAGTTTCGCCGCATTGTTTGCGAGGAAATAATATTCTCCTTCGCGGCCTTGTTTCGCCCTTTCGCGGGAAGTTTTCCGCGGGCATTCTGGCCCAAACACAGGAAGACCCGCAATGAGACAGATCACCCCTCTCCTCGGCCTTGCCCTTCTGGCCGCCGGTCCCGCGCTGGCGCAGGACGATGCAAGCTGCCGCACCATCCGCAGTTTCGACCCCGGCTGGACCGACATCACCGCCACCAACGCAGTGGCCTCGGTCGTGCTGGACGCGCTCGGCTACGATCTGCAGATCTCCACGCTTTCCGTGCCGGTGGGCTATGCCGCGCTGAAGGACGACCAGATCGACGCCTTCCTCGGCAACTGGATGCCGGCGCAATCCGCATTCATCGCCGACCTTGACGGCAAGATCGACACGCTGGGCCGCAATCTCGAAGGTGCGAAGTTCACGCTGGCGGTTCCGGCGGAAACCGCCGCGCTGGGCATCGCCTCTCTGGCCGATCTCGATGCCCATGCCGACGAATTCGGGCGCAAGATCTATGGGATCGAGCCGGGCGCGCCCGCCAACCAGAACATCCTCAAGATCATCGAAGCGGACGAACATGGCCTTGGCGACTGGGACATCGTGGAATCGAGCGAACAGGCCATGCTGGCCGAAGTGCAGCGCCAGACGCGTAGCGGCAAGCCGGTCGTGTTCCTTGCATGGGCACCGCACCCGATGAACAACCAGATCGACATCCGGTATCTGGAGGGCGCCGACGCCTATTTCGGCCCTAACTTCGGCGGGGCCGAGGTGAACACCATTGCCCGCAAGGAGTGGGTCGCCGCCTGCCCCAATGCCGCCGCCGCATTCAAAGGCCTCGTCTTCGATCTGCCGCTGGAAAACGAGCTGATGGGGCTGATTCTTGATGGCGAAGACCCGCAGGCCGCGGCGACGAAATGGATCGAGGCGAACCCCGAACGGCTGGACGCATGGCTTGCGGGCGTCACCACGCTGGACGGCCAGCCCGGTCTCGAAGCCGTGAAGGCCGAACTCGACCTCTGACCCTTGCGGACGGAATGTTAGCGCGCTAATTACTTTGCACGCTAACATTCCGGTCCCACCATGAACGACGATGCCCATCTGATCGACGCGCTTCTGCGCGTGATGCGCGAATTGCGCCGCCAGTTCGATGCAAGCGCGCAAGAGGTCGGGCTCACCATGTCGCGCGCCCGCGTCCTTGCGGTCATCGCACGGATGGAGGGGATCACGCAGGCGGGCCTTGCGCACGAGATGGGGCTGGAGCCGCCGACCCTAAAACGCCAGATCGACGCGCTGGAAGCGGACGGCTTCATCACCCGCAAAGCGCTTGACGGCGACGCTCGCAAACGCGCGCTGCACCTGACGGAAAAGGCCCGCAGCGCCCGCGTCACCCGCCTTGTCGACGAAACCCGCGCCGAAATCCTCGATGGCCTTTCCCCCGAGAACAAGAACCGGATGCGGACATCGCTGGAACGGATCGCGGAAAACATCGCGAGGCTGAATCACAGATGACAGCCACCCCCGACGCATTCCCGATCCACCGCGCGCTGCCCTATTTTGCCGCCGCTATCGTGCTGGCCTTGTCGCAGGGGCTGGCGCAGGGGTTCGTGTCCACCAACCTGCCGCAATTCGCAGGCGATCTGGGCAGCACCACGACCGAGGCAAGCTGGCTCATGGCCGCCTATATGGTGCCGCGCGCCTCGCTTCCGATCATGCTGGTCAAGATCCGCACGCAATACGGCCTCCGCCGCTTTGCCGAGATCGGCGTCGCGCTTTACGTGATCGTCGCCTTCATCTCGGTCTGGGTCGAGGATCTGCGGTCCGCCATCGTCGTGCAGTTTCTGTCGGGCGTCGCCTCGGCCCCGCTGTCCACGCTGGCCTTTCTTTACATGATCGAGCCGCTCTCGCCCCAATGGAAGATGCGGCTGGGCCTGCCGATGGCTTTGCTGTTCCTGATGAACGCGCCGTCGCTGGCGCGCGTCATCTCGCCAGCCCTGATCGGGGATGGCGGGCTGACGGCGGTGCATCTTACGGCGCTTGGCATGGCGATGTGTTCGGTCGCGCTGGTGTTCCTGCTGCCGCTGCGCCCCGTGCCGCACCAGAAGGTCATTCAGAAGCTGGATTTTGTCAGCTTTGCCCTGATCGCCTTCGGGTTCGGCGGGATCACCATCGGGTTCCTGATGGGACCGATCCACTGGTGGACGGATGCAGGCTGGATCGGGCTGCTATTGGCCGGGTCTGTGCTGTCCTTGGCGCTTGCCGTTGCGATCGAGCTGCGGCGGGAGACGCCTCTGGTCGACATCCGCTGGATCTGCTCGCCCGCCATCCTGCACCTTGCGGTGACGCTGTTCCTGTTCCGTCTGGTCCTGTCCGAACAGAGCACCGGCGCGCCGCGGCTGTTTCAGGCACTGGGCATGGGCCCGCAGCAGCTCGTCCCTTTGTTCGTGGTGATCTGCATCGCCTGCGTCATGGGTGCGCTGGCCTGCACCGCGTGGATGAAGCCGCAACGCCTGCCGATGATGCACCTGGTCGCCCTGATCCTGATCGCCGCGGGGGCATTGATGGACGCCCATTCCAGCATCGACACCCGGCCGGAACAGATGATCGTCAGCCAGGCGCTGATCGGTTTCGCCGGAATGCTGTTCATGCCGCCCGCGATGGTCGCCGGGCTGACTGCCGCGCTGGCGAAGGGGCCGACCTATCTTCTGTCCTTCATCATCGTGTTCCTGTCGACGCAAAGCCTTGGCGGCGTGGTCGGGTCGGGCCTGTTCACGACGCTGGTAAACCACCGGCAGGCGCTGCACCTTCAAATCCTGAACGAACAGGTGCAGCCGACCGATCCGGCCACCATGGCGGCCATCGCCGCCCGCACCGCCGCGCTGGCACCGCAGATCGGCGACGGCGCGATGCGGCGTGCGCAGGCCATGGCGCTGATCGCACAGGATACGTCAAACCAGGCTTACGTCCTTGCCTATAACGACGCCTATTTCATCACCTTCCTGATCGCCTGCGCGGCGGCGGCGGCCTTGCTGCTGCACCTGCTGCGCGACTGGCTCGTCGCCCGGATGCCCGGCGCCCCCACCACCCCTGCCCCCGAGGCCGCGAAATGAACAAATCCCTGATCCTGCCCACGGCCATCGCCATCGTCATCGGCATTGCCGGCGTCCTGCTTCTGCTGTTCGCATGGCACCTGCCGCCCTTTTCCCACAGCGATCCCACGACCGAGAATGCCTATGTCCGGGGCCGCGTCACCACCCTGTCGCCGCAGCTTTCGGGATACCTGATCGCGGTGGAGGCGGCGGATTTCCAGAAAGTGTCCGAAGGCGACGTCATCGCCCGGATCGACGACCGCCCCTACCGCCAGAAGCTGGCGCAGGCCGAGGCGGGGCTTGCCTCCGCCCGTGCCTCGCTGGAGGTCGCGCGCCAGAACGAACAATCTGCGCAGGCCAGCGAGCGTGCCTCCGCCGCCGCGCTGGAGGCAAGCCGCGTCGCGCTGACCACAGCGCAGTCGAATAGCGCCCGCACGCAGGAACTCCGCTCGCGCGGGGTGGCGGCCGATACGGCGCAGGAGCAGGCCGCCCTGTCGCTGCAACAGGCCAGCGCCAATGTCGCGCAGGCCGAAGTTCAGCTTGAGGTCCAGCACGAGGCGATCAACTCGGCCCATGCTCAGGCCACCGCCGCCGAAGCGCAGATCGCCAATGCCGAAGCAACGGTCGAACTGGCGCGGATCGATCTGTCGAACACCGTCATCCACGCCCCCTCGGACGGCACGCTTGGTCAGGTCTCGGCGCGCGTCGGGCAGTATGTAACGGCCGGGACGGGGCTGGTTTCGCATGTCGGAAACGATGTCTGGGTGATCGCGAATTTCAAGGAAACCAGCCTGCATGGCATGCGCCTTGGCCAGCCCGTCCATTTTGCGGTGGACGCGATGGGCGGACGGACCTTCACGGGACGCGTGGAAGGGTTCTCACCCGCCACGGCGTCCGAGTTCAGCCTTCTGGCCGCGACGAATGCGACGGGCAACTTCACCAAGATCACGCAGCGCGTGCCGGTTCGCATATCCATCGACGAAGGGCAGGATCTGGCCGAATATCTGGCCCCCGGTCTCTCGGTGATCGCGACGGTCGATACCTCGCAAGCCGAAAACGCCCCCGGAAGGTGAACAAATCACGCATTTGTGCGTTTTCTTTCCGGAGGATATGCACATGTGGAATGAACCTGTCGTCATATCAATGGGAAAGGACCAGCCTGCCATGGCGGTCCGGACCTCCATCGAGGCGCTGCGCGTTCTGGACGGGTGGTGGCAAAAGGTCGACGGACCGGCCTTCCAGAACGCCATCAACGTCTGTATCGCCGCGATCCGGCACGAAACCAGCGAGGAGGATGCCCGTGCGGCCTTCGTCTCGGCGCTGTCCGAAGGCGGCGTGATCCTGCATCCGGTCGAATAGCTTGCAGCCGGGCGCGGGGCTTGGCACTCTGGCCCCGAAACCACCTGATCGGACAAGCCGGATGCCCGCCGACACGCTTCGCAACCAGACCCGCAACCCGGGCATGCCGCTGGACACCGCGATGTTCGAGGGCCACCGCATCAACCGACTGGCCACCGAACGACGCGCTGCCTCCCTGGTCTCGCGTCGCGGCGTCAAGAAACTGCATCAGGCCGCATGGTTGGTGAATGCGATCCGCTGCATCGATCTGACGACATTGGCCGGGGATGACACCAAGGGCCGCGTCCGCCGCCTTTGCGCCAAGGCCCGCCAGCCCCTCGCCCCGCGTATCGCAGACGCGTTGGGCCTGAACCCGACCGTGGGCGCGGTCTGCGTCTATCCCACCATGACCCGCCATGCCGTCCATGCGCTGGAGGGCAGCGGAATTCCCGTCGCCTCGGTCGCAACGGGATTTCCGGCAGGCCTCATGCCGCTTCGGCTGCGGCTCGAGGAAATCCGCTATGCCGTGGACGAGGGCGCGGCCGAGATCGACATCGTCATCACACGCGAACACGCGCTGCGCGGCGACTGGTCCGCATTGCATGACGAGATCGCCGCGATGCGCGACGCCTGCGGCGAGGCGCATATGAAGGCGATCCTCGCGACGGGGGATCTGCAGACCTTCGGCAACGTCTATGCGGCCTCGATGGTCGCCATGCAGGCCGGGGCGGATTTCATCAAGACCTCCACCGGCAAGGAAGGCGTCAACGCGACGCTGCCCGTCAGCCTCGTCATGGTCAGGGCGCTGCGCGATTATCTGGATGCAACCGGCCACCGAGTGGGGTTCAAGCCCGCGGGCGGGATGAAGACGGCCAAGGATGCGCTGAACTGGCAATTCCTGATGCGCGAGGAGATGGGCAGGGACTGGCTCTCGCCCGATCTTTTCCGGCTTGGCGCCTCGTCGATGCTGGCCGATATCGAACGGCAGCTCGACCATTTCGCCACCGGACGCTATGCCGCCGCGCATCGCCACGCCATCGCCTGAAGCGGGGACCAAATGACGACGATCACCGACATCCTGAACACGATGGACTATGGCCCCGCGCGCGAGGATGACGCGGTCGCGCAGGATTGGCTGGCGCGGCACCTCGCTGGCTTGGGTCATTTCATCGACGGCGAATTCACCCCGGCGGGCGAGACATTCGCCGTGCGAAACCCTGCCACCGGCGGCGCAATCGCCCGCGTCACGCAAGGCACGGCGGCGGATGTGGAACGCGCCGTCCAAGCCGCCCGCAAGGCGCAGCCGGGCTGGGCTGCGCTTTCGGGACATGAACGGGCGCGCCACCTTTATGCGCTGGCCCGCCATGTCCAGCAGCATGCCCGCCTTCTGGCGCTGCTGGAGACGCTGAACAATGGCAAACCCTTTCGCGAAAGCCGCGATGCAGACCTGCCCTTGGTCGTGCGCCACTTTTATCACCACGCCGGGTGGGCAGAGCTTTGCGAGGACGAGTTTTCCGGCAAAGTGCCGCATGGCGTTTGCGGCCAAGTGATCCCGTGGAACTTTCCCCTGCTGATGCTGGCGTGGAAGGTCGCGCCCGCACTGGCGGCGGGCAATACCGTCGTGCTGAAGCCCGCCGAATACACGCCCCTGACCGCGCTTGCCTTCGCCGAAATCGCGCGCGAGGCGGGCCTGCCGAAGGGCGTTCTGAACATCGTCACCGGCGACGGCGAAACCGGCGCGGCGCTGACCGGCCATCCCGGCATAGACAAGGTGGCCTTCACCGGATCGACCGAGGTAGGCCGCATCATCCGCCGCCAGGCCGCCGGAACGGGCAAGGCGCTGACGCTGGAACTGGGGGGCAAGTCGCCGTTCATCGTGCTGGCCGATGCGGATCTGGACGCCGCCGTCGAAGGCGTGGTCGACGCCATCTGGTTCAATCAGGGCGAGGTCTGCTGCGCCGGATCGCGCATCCTCGTGTCGGAATCCGTCGCCCCCCGGTTCGAGACGCTGCTGCGCCGCCGGATGGCCACCCTGCGCACCGGCGATCCGATGGAGAAGTCCACCGATATCGGCGCCATCGTCCATCCGGTGCAACTGGACCGCATTCGCCGTCTGGTCGATCAGGGAACCGCCGAAGGCGCGGTGCTTCATCAGGGAAGCGCGCCGGAGGGTTGTTTCTTCCCGCCGACGCTCGTCACGGGGGTCGAGCCCGCCTCGATCCTCTCGACCGAGGAGATCTTCGGCCCCGTCGTCACACTGACCACCTTTCGCACACCGGATGAGGCCGTTTCCCTGGCCAACAACACCCGCTACGGGCTTGCCGCATCGATCTGGTCCGAAAGCGCGGCGCTGTCACTCGATGTCGCCTCGAAGCTGCGGGCGGGTGTCGTATGGATCAACGCCACCAATGTCTTCGATGCCGCCGCGCCGTTCGGCGGCCAGCGCGAAAGCGGCTTCGGGCGCGAGGGCGGCCGCGAGGGGATGGCGGCCTATCTGACGGGCAAACCGGCGCAAACTGGCGACGAAACCGTCCTGCTGCCGGTTTCGGGCCTTCCGGGCGATGCGCCGATGCCAGGCGGGATCGACCGCACAGCCAAGCTCTATATCGGTGGCAAGCAGGTGCGCCCGGATGGCGGCCAGTCCTTCACCGTCCGCGGCTCGAAGGGCCCGCTTGGGCTGGCAGGGATCGGCACGCGCAAGGACATTCGCAACGCTGTCGAAGCGGCCCGCAAGGCCGAAGGCTGGTCGGCGCAGACCGGCCACGCCCGCGCACAGGTGCTTTACTTCTTGGCCGAGAACCTGTCGGCCCGCGCGGCGGAATTCGCCCGCCGGCTGGAAAGTTTCGGGCAATCCCGACGCGACGCCGAAGCCGAGGTGGAGGCGTCAATCCGCCGCATCTTCTGGTATGCGGCACAGGCCGACAAGATCGACGGGGCGTCACGGCAACCCCTCCGTGACCATCTCGTGCTGACGGTCCCGGAACCTCTGGGCCTCATCGGCATCGCCTGTCCGGTAGCGCATCCGCTGCTGGGCCTTTTGTCGCTGGTGCTTCCGGCCATTGCCGCCGGGAACCGGGTGGTTGCGATCCCTTCGCAGGCGCATCCGCTGCCGGCGACGGATCTTTACCAGGTGCTCGACACATCGGACCTGCCCGGGGGCGTTCTGAACATCGTGACGGGCGATCGCGACCAGCTGGCGCGTGTTCTGGCCGAACATGATGATGTGGAAGCCGTCTGGTATGCCGGATCTGCCGAAGGCGCCAAGGCGGTCGAACAGGCGTCGGCGGGCAACCTGAAACAGACATGGTGCCTGCCCGGGGCGACGGACTGGAGCGCGGCGCAGGGGCGCGAATTCATCGACCGCGCGGTGCAGATCAAGACGGTGTGGATGCCCTTTGGCGGGTGAAAGGCGGCAAACCTTCGTCCCAGCGTCATAAACTCGCGCTAAAAGGGATCAAGGAAACAAGAGCAGCCGCCGGACATGATCAGCATCGCGTTCCCCCAGGGATCCGTCGCCGCCCGCATGCCTCAGGGCTTTCGAACCGAAACACCGCCGCGCCTCTGGGCTGCGCCCCGCGCCGCCCCCGCACGGCATTACCGCGCGCTGTTCCTGTCGGACCTGCATCTGGGCGCAAGGGCCTGCCGCGCCGAGATGTTGCTGGACTTCCTGCGCTCCGTCACCGCCGACCGCATCTACCTTGTCGGCGACGTCTTCGACTTCTGCCGCTATCGCGAACCATATTGGACCGAAACCCATGAGGGGGTTCTGGACGCGCTTGCTGCCATGGGCGCGCGGCTGACCCGGCTTCCCGGCAATCACGACCGCCAGCGCACCGAATCCGGCCCCGCAGGCCGCATCGCCATCGGTCCGGAAACGCTGGTCCATCGCACCGCCACAGGACACCGCTATCTGGTGCTGCACGGGGATTGCGCGGAATCCCGGATTGGGCGATCGACCGTCGTCGCCCGCATGGGCAGCTATATCGACTATCGCGCGCAGACGCTGGACGCCGCGCTTTTGCGTCGCGGCCTTTCGGGGCGGGCGCATCGGGCAATCCGCTGGGGCGACACGCTCATCAGCCGCAACGTCACGATGCGCAGCAGGCTGGCGCGCATGGCACGGGCGGGCGGCTTTGACGGCATCATCTGCGGCCACCTGCACGAGCCGCTTCTGCAACGCGACCACGGGCTGACCTACGCAAACTGCGGCGACTGGATCAACAGCATGACCGCTGTGGCGGAGGAGCGCGACGGCGCGCTGGCGCTGATCGACTGGCAGGGGCGCAGCGTCTCGCGCCTGACCGTCTCGCCGCTGACAGCGGAACTGCTGCCCGCATGAGCGTGCTTGCCATCGTGGTGACGCTGCTTTTCGCGGTGCAGATCCTGTCCATCGCCGCAGCGGGCTGGCGGCTGACGCGCCGTGCCGGTCGCCCGGCGGATCTGCCTTCGATCTGCCTTCTGGTGCCGGTTCGCGGGCTCGACCCCACCGCCGCCGAAACCCTGCCCGCCTTTCTGGGGCAGGATCATCCCCATCACCGCGTCCTGTTCTGCGTCGAGGATGCGGAGGATCCCGTCGTCGCGCCGATCCGCGCCTTGCTGGACCGCCATCCCGGGCGGGGGGAACTGCTGATCGGGCGCGATCCCATCTCGCACAATCCCAAGCTCAACAACATGGTCAAGGGTTGGCAGGCGGACGACAGCGGCTGGGTTGCAATGGTGGACAGCAACGCGCTGATCCCGCGCGATTATCTGTCGCAACTGGTCGCGGCGCATGACGGCTCCACGGGGCTCGTGACCTCTCCGGCGGTGGGAATGCGGCCCAAGGGGGTCTGGGGACGGGTGGAGGCCGCATTTTTGAACACCCATCAGGCCCGCTGGCAATTCGCGGCAGACCTGTTCGGCGCGGGCTTCGCGCAGGGCAAGACGCTGTTCTGGAACCGCGCGCTGCTGGACAGCGCTGGCGGTCTTCCGGCGCTTGGCCGCGAACTGGCCGAGGATGTCGCCTCGACCAAGCTGGTGCGCGAACGGGGGCTGCGCGTCCGGCTCGTGGCTCAGCCCGTATTCCAGCCGATGGGCCGGCGCGACCTGCCATCCGTCTGGGACAGGCAGCTTCGCTGGGCGCGGATCCGCAGGCTGGGCTTTCCGCTGCTGTTCCTGCCCGAACTGCTGCTGGGCGGGCTTTTGCCGCTTGCGGGGCTTGCAGCCTTGCAGCCTTCGCTTCTGCCCTTGGGCATCGCGGCTTGGTATGGCGCAGAATGGGTGCTTGCCCGGGTGAACGGCTGGCCCGCAAGCTGGCGCGACGTCGCGGCGATGATGCTGCGCGATGCGCTGTTCCCGGCGCTTTGGCTCTGGTCGTGGAAAAGCCGCACGATCGCATGGCGGGGCCGCGTCTTGGCACCGACCGTCGGCTGATGTTCGGCACCGAGGAGGTTCTCGCGCTGCTGCGGGCGCATGGTCTGGCGATCGTGGCATTCCTGTCGCTGATCGAAGGCCCCATCGTCAGCGTCATCGCCGGATATCTTGCAAAGCTGGGGTATTTCGCCTTTGCCGCGCTGGTCCCCGTGCTGATCGTGGGCGACCTTCTGGGCGATATCGGTTTCTATGCCCTGGGGCGCTATGGCTATCACCGTATCCCGGATTGGCTGCTGCGGCGGCTCGGGCTGCGCAAGGGGACGATGCGTGCGCTGCGCGGGCAGTTCGCGCGGCGCGGCGGGCGTATCCTGACGGTGGGCAAGCTGACCCATGCGGCGGGGGCCGCGGTGCTTGTCTCTGCCGGGGCGGCGCGGATGCCGGTGCTGCCGTTCCTGTTCTACAACGCGGCCGCAACGGTTCCGAAGACGGCTTTCTTCGTCGCGCTCGGCGCCGTCTTCGGACAGGCGCACGAGGCGATCTCGGTCTGGATCGGGCGGACGACGCTTGGACTTCTGGCACTCATTCTTGTCGCGGCGGGGGTATGGTTTTGGCTGGCACGCAGATCACGGTAAGCTGCATCATTCCCGCCTTCAACGAGGCGGCTCGCATCGGCGGCGTGCTGTCGGTCGCGCTGGGCCACCCCGATCTGGCCGAGGTGATCGTGGTCGACGACGGATCGACGGACGCGACCGCCGACCTTGCGGCGCAGATCGGTGCCCGCGTCATCCGCATGAAGGCGAATGGCGGCAAGGCGGCTGCGGTGTTCCGCGCGGCGCAGGAAGCGCGGGGAACGCATGTGCTGATGCTGGACGCCGACCTGATCGGGCTGACGGCGGGTGACATATCGCGGCTTGTTGCACCTGTCAGGCGCCGCGAGTGCGAGGTGACGATCAGCCTGCGCGGCAACAGCCCAGCGATCTGGCGCGCGATGGGGGTCGATTACATCTCGGGGGAACGTGTGCTGCCGATCGGCGATCTGCTGCGCGCCGCCCCGATCGCCGGGTTCGGGTTGGAGGTGTGGATGAATCGCGGCTGGCGGCTGGCCCGGCGCAAGGTCTGCATCGTATCCTGCCCCGGCCTTTCCAGCCCGGCGAAGGCTGCCAAGAAAGGATTGCTTCCCGGCCTGATGGCCGATGCCGGAATGCTGCGCGACATCTTCCGCACCGCCAGCCTGCCCGAGGTGGTCCGCCAGATCGTCTTCTTCATGCGGGCCGAACGGCAGCGCGATTGACAGCGCCGGACCCCGTTCGGATACTGGCCGAAACAGGAGGATACGGAATGGAACTCGACCCGCAGACCGACCTCAGGCTGACCAGAACGCTGGACGTGCCCCGCCGGGCGGTCTGGGACTGCTGGACCAAAGCCGAACATATCCCGCATTTCTTCGTCCCCCGTCCGCATTCCGTCACGGATTGCGAGATCGACCTGCGCGTCGGCGGCAGGTTCAACACGACCTTTATGGTCGAAGGCGCGGAAATGCGGAACGAGGGCGTCTTCCTCGACATCGAGAACGGGCGCCGGCTGGTCTTCACCGACAGCTATACCGAAGGTTGGAAACCGGCAGCCGACCCGTTCATGACCGCGATCCTGCTGCTGGACGACACGCCCGATGGCGGCACCGCCTATACCGCCATCGCGCGCCATCGTTCGCCCGAAGCCCGCAAGTCGCACGAGGATATGGGCTTTCACGACGGATGGGGCACCGTGGCAGATCAGTTGGAAGCCTATGCCAAGGGTCTGGTTGCACCCGGCGGCGGCGCCGGATAGGAAGCGCCATACCGGTCGCAGCCTACCCGGTCATCAAAACAAGGGTTCCAGAATGAAGACTACACTCGTCTGCTCCGGCGGACTCGATTCCGTTTCGCTTGCCCATATCCTTGCGCAGCAGGGCAGGCTCGCGCGGCTCGTCACCTTCGATTACGGCCAGCGCCACCGCAAGGAAGTTGATTTCGCCGCCCGCACGGCATCGCGGCTTGGCGTGCCGCATCACATGGTCGATCTGACGCCGCTGGGCGCCGCCCTGCACGGATCGGCCCTGACCGATGCGGTGGACGTGCCCGACGGCCATTATGCCGAGGAGACGATGCGCGTCACCGTCGTGCCGAACCGCAACGCGATCATGCTGACCATCGCCTTCGGCATCGCGGCGGCCAACGGCGACGATACCGTCGCGGCGGCGGTGCACGGGGGCGATCACTTCATCTATCCCGACTGCCGCCCTGCCTTCACCGATGCGTTCGACGCGATGCAGCGGGCCGCGCTGGACGGCTATGCCGATGTTTCGCTCCACGTTCCCTTCGTGCGCGAGACCAAGGCCGACATCGTGCGCGAAGGCGCACGTGCGGGCACTCCGTTTGCCGAGACATGGTCCTGCTACAAAGGGGGCGATATCCATTGCGGGCGCTGCGGCACCTGCGTCGAACGGCGCGAGGCCTTCGATCTTGCGGGCATCGACGACCCAACGGCCTATGGCGATCCCGACTTCTGGCGCGAGGCCGTCGCCAATGTATAGGATCACCAAGGAATTCCACTTCTCGGCCTCGCATCGGTTGGACCACTTGCCGTCCGATCACCAATGCGCGCGGCTGCACGGCCACAACTATATCGTCGTGGTGGAACTGGCGGCGGCGGATCTGAACGCTGATGGGTTCGTGCGCGACTATCACGAGCTTGCGGAGTTGAAGCACTATATCGATACTGAATTCGACCACCGCCACCTGAACGACCGCATCGCCGTGCCGACAGCCGAGACGCTTGCGCGGCATTTCCACGACTGGTGCAGGCTGCGCTGGCCGGAAACCTCGGCAGTGCGGGTGTCGGAGACACCGAAGACATGGGCGGAGTATCGGCCATGACCCTGCGCATCGCCGAAATCTTCGGCCCCACCATTCAGGGCGAGGGCGCGCTGATCGGCCAGCCCACCGTCTTTATCCGGGCGGGCGGCTGCGATTACAGGTGCAGCTGGTGCGACAGCCTCCACGCGGTGGACAGCATCCACCGCCACGAATGGGCCGTCATGGCGCCCGAAGCCATCATGGCCGAGGTGTCGCGCCTGTCTGGCGGTCAGCCGTTGACGGTTTCGATCTCGGGCGGGAACCCGGCGATCCAGGACTTCGCGCCGGTCATCGCGCTGGGCCGTGCGGCGGGCTTCACCTTCGCCTGCGAGACGCAAGGCTCGATCCCGCGCGGATGGTTCGCGGACCTCTCGCTGCTGGTGCTGTCGCCGAAGCCCCCCTCCAGCGGGCAGGTGGTGGACTGGGACGCGTTCGACGCCTGCGTGGCAGCGGCCCGGAATGCAGTGATGAAGATCGTCATCTTCGACGAGGTCGACCTTGCCTGGGCGCGCGAGGCGGCGGCACGCCATCCACAGCTTCCGCTTTACCTGCAACCGGGCAACCCGGAAACCGATCCGACCCTGCCCGTCGATCCGCAGCGTTTGGCCGACCGGATGCTGTGGCTGGTGGACCGGACCGTCGGCGCGGGCTGGCTCGTCCCGCGCATATTGCCCCAGCTTCACGTGCTGATCTGGGGCAATCGGCGCGGGGTCTAGGGCATGACCTTGTCCGGGGTCGCGGGCAGATCGCGCACCCGCACCCCGCGGGCGTTGTAGATCGCGTTCAGCACCGCCCCGCCCGCGCCGCAGATGCCCAGCTCTCCGATGCCCTTGGCCTGCATGGGCCCTGCGAACCCGTCGCGGTCGGGCAGGAAGATGACATCCTGCGCGGGCACGTCGGCATGGCTGGGCAGGTGATAAGCGGCAAGGTCGCGGTTCACGATATGCCCGCTGCGGGGGTCGTGCTCCACCGCTTCGGTCAGGGCCATGCCGATGCCGAAGGTCATCCCGCCCAGGCATTGCGATCGTGCCGTCTTCTCGTTCAGAATGCGGCCGCAGGCGAAGACGCCCAGCATCCGGCGCACCCGAACCTCCCCGGTGTAACGGCTGACGGCAACCTCGGCGAAATGGGCGCCCCATGTGGCCTGCCGCGCCTGTTTCTCGGCATCGCCCGGCTCGACATGGCCTTCGGCCACCAGCACCTCGCCCGCCAGCAGGTCGCGCAGCTCGCGCGTGTCGTTGCGGAAACTCGCCCGTCCGTCCTGAAGGCGCAGTTCCGCCTCGGCGCAGCCCATGCGTTCGGCGATGCGGGTTCGAAGATCCTCGCAGGCCAGATAGACGGAAGTCCCCGAGGAGGCGGCGCCGAACGATCCGCCCGATCCCGCGGCCGGGGGGAAGTCGGTATCACCCAGATGAACCTCGACCGCGTCCACGGGCAGACCCAGCATCTCGGCCGCGATCTGGCGCAGGATGGTATAGGTGCCGGTACCGATGTCGGTCATGTCGGTTTCGACCTTGGCGCCGTCTTCGGTCAGCGTGACGCGGGCGCGGCTTTCGATCAGCATGTTCACACGGACGGCCGCCGCCACGCCCATGCCGATGAACCACTCGCCCTCGCGTCGCTCGCGCGGGGCGCGGCGCTGGCTCCAGCCGAACCGATGCGCCCCCTCGCGCAGACAGTCGCCCAGCCGGTTCACCGAGTAAGGCCGCCCCGTTCCCGGTTCCCGGTCGGGGATGTTGCGCAGGCGCAGCTCCACCGGGTCGATCCCGACGGCCTCGGCCAATTCGTCCATCGCCGCCTCGAAGACCGTGACGCCGATCGCCTCGCCCGGTGCGCGAACCGATCCGGCGCAGGACCGATGCACCCGCGCAATCCGGTGAACGATCCGCCGATGCGCCGCCTGATAGGTGAAGGGCGTCGCCTGCGTGACGGGCTCGGAGAACGGGCTGTCCGGCAGGTTCGACACCAGCACCTCATGCCCGATCCCGGTCAGGACGCCATCCGCGCCCGCCGCCAGCAGCACGCGCTGGCGGCTTTCGGACCGGCGATGGGTGATGTCGAATTCCTGCATCCGGGTCAGCGCGACGGAAACCGGCACGCCCAACTCCTTGGCCGCGATGGCCGCCGCCACCGCCTCGGGCGCGATCCCGAGCTTCGATCCGAACCCGCCGCCGACATAGGGGGCCAGCAGCCGGACCCGCTCCAACTCGATCCCGAGCGCGTCTGCCAGCTGCTTACGGTCGCTGGCCAGCATCTGAAGCGCGGCGCGGACCGTCACATTGTCGCCGTCCCATTCGGCGATGGCGGCATGCGGCTCCATCGCGGCGGCCATCAGCGTCGGTGTCGTATAGGTGCTGTCGATGCCGAACGCGGCGTCGCGCATGGCGGCATCCAGATCGCCTTGGGCCTTCTGCTTGGCCTGCGGCATCTCGGGCGTTACGGCATCGGGGTCGACGGGGGCAGGTTCTTCCTCGTATGCAATATGCAGCGCGTTTGCTGCATGGCGTGCCTGTTCGAACCCTTCGGCCACGACCAGTGCAATGGGCTGACCGTGATAGTCCACTGTCTGCGGCCCCGCCTTCGGCCCCTTGTCGGCCATGCCCTGCGCCGAATATCGCACCATGCGGGGATCGGTGATGACCGCCAGAACCCCCGGCAGCGCCAGCGCCGCCTGCCGGTCGATGGCCGTTACGCGTCCCTTGGTGATCGTGGCGCGGACCAGAACGCCGTGGACCATCCCCGAAGGCCGCGCCTCGGCGGCATAGGTCGCAAGGCCGGATACCTTGAGCGGGCCTTCCAGACGGTCCACGGGCTTGCCAAGCACGCCCTGCGCCATGCTGTCTAGGCGGTTGTCGTCGTCGGGATGATCGATCTTGCGGTGACGGGTCATTGCATATCCTCCAGACCACAGGCTTCGGCCAACGTGACGGCAAGCGTCCGCCGGGTCAGCGGCAGCTTGAACGCGTTGCCCTCCTGCGGCTTTGCGCCCTCAAGCGCCAGATCGGCTGCACGGTCGAACAGCGCGGCGCTTGGCTGCTGCCCACGCAGCGCTGCCTCGGCGGCCGGAACGCGCCATGGCATCGGGGCCAGCCCACCGAAGGCAAGCGCGGCATCGCCGATCACGTCGCCGTCCATGCGCACCACCGCCGCCACCGACACCAGCGCAAAGGCATAAGATGCGCGATCGCGCACCTTGCGATAGCGATGCTCGCCCGGTTTCGGGGCGGGCAGAAGAACGGCAGTGATCAGATCGCCCGGTTCGAGCACCGTTTCGATATGCGGCGTGTCGCCCGGCAGTCGATAGAATGCGCCGATGGGAATGCGGCGCGTGCCCGCCGGTCCTTCGACCTCCACCACGGCGTCCAGCACCATCATCGCAACGGCCATGTCGCTGGGATGGGCGGCGATACAGGCGTCGCTGACCCCCAGAACGGCGTTCATGCGGCTCACCCCGCCGATGGCCGAACAGCCCGTGCCGGGATCGCGCTTGTTGCAGGGTGTCGCGGTGTCATAAAAATAGGGGCAGCGCGTGCGTTGCAGCAGGTTGCCGCCCGTGGTCGCCATGTTGCGAAGCTGCCCGCTGGCCCCGGCCAGAAGCGCCCGCGACAACACAGGGTAGTCGCGCCGCACGCGCAGGTCGGCTGCCAGATCGCTGTTGCGCACCAACGCGCCGATGCGCAGCCCCTCCCCCTCCGCCTCGATCCGGTCGAGGTCGAGGCGCGAGATGTCCACGACCCGCCCCGGCGACATGATCTCGTGCTTCATCAGGTCCAGAAGATTGGTGCCACCCGCGATGAAGGTCGCACCGCTGGCCACCGCATCCGAAACAGAGGATGCGCGGGAATACTGGAACTCCCTCATCCCTGCACCTCCAGGATCGCATCGACGATGTTGGGATAGCAGGCGCAGCGGCAGAGGTTCCCCGACATCCGCTCGCGGATCTCCTCGGCGCTGGTCGTCACGGGGGCGTTCAGATCGCCCGTCGCGTGCGAGGGCCAGCCCGCGGCGATCTCGTCCATCATGGCGGTGGCGGAACAGATCTGGCCGGGGGTGCAGTATCCGCACTGAAACCCGTCATGGGCGATGAAGGCCGATTGCAGCGGCGACAGCGCCCCCGGCTCTCCGATGCCCTCGATCGTCGTGATCTCGGACCCGTCGCACATGCAGGCCAGCGTAAGGCAGGCATTCACCCGCCGCCCGTCGACCAGCACGGTGCAGGCCCCGCATTGGCCGTGATCGCAGCCTTTCTTCGTCCCGGTCAAACCGAGGTGATGACGCAGCGCGTCAAGAAGCGTCGTGCGCGCATCGGCCTCCAGCCGGTGGACGCGCCCGTTGATGAAAAGCTCGGTCTGCATGGAAACTCCGGGATGGCTTGCGTTCGGGCTTGCTGCGGGGTGAACGTGCAAGATGGCGAAGGCGTTCCAGCGGAAGGCGGACGAGATGGCAACGGCGGGAATTCTTCTGGCGGCGGGGCGCGGCACGCGCTTTGGGGCCGACAAGCTGGCGGCGCCGCTTTTCGGGCGGCCCTTGGCGCATTATGCGGCGCAGGCGCTGCGGACGGCACGGATGGATCTGCTGTTCTGCGTCGGGCGGCCCATTACGGATTTCGTGCAGGTCTCGTCACAGGGCGAGCAGGCGGACAGTCTGCGCGCCGGCATCCGCGCGGCACGCAATGCAGGGGCGGCGCGGGCGGTGATCGTGCTGGCCGACATGCCGCTGGTCACGGCAGGGCTGATCGACCGCGTCGTCGCGGCATGTCCGCCAGGGGGTGCGGCAGCGGCATGGGATCGCCGCCCGATGCCGCCCACCTGTTTCGATGCGGCCCTTTTCACGAACCTCGAACGGATCGAGGGCGATGCCGGTGCGCGCGGCATTCTGGCCGGGCTGCCGCAGGAATACCGCGTTGCCGCCCCCGGCCTGCTGATCGACATCGACCGGCCCGCCGATCTGCAGCTTCTGTCCGAAACGCACCGGATGGCCGGGGACGGAACGCTCAGGCCGGCTCCAGCGCCCTGAACCGCGCCGTTGCGGGGTCCGCGCCGTATCGCACGGCCAGCGCCGGCGCGCGTTCGGCAAGTCCCGCGACCGCCGCGATGATCGCATCCGCCTGCGCGTCGCTGTGCAGATAGCTGAAGTTGAGCCTGATCCAGCCCGGCTTCGCCAGTTCCTCGCCCGCGGCAAGACGCGCCGCCAGCGCCGCCGAGGATGCGGCGTCGATTCCCATCAGCCGATGCGCATAAGGCCCGGCGCAGGCACAGCCGCCGCGCGCCTGAATGCCGTGAACATCGCTCAGCATCCGGGTGAAAAGCTGCTGGTGGATGAGCCCGCCTTTCCCGTCCGTCACCTGAAACGAAAAGATCGGCAGCGCCTCCATTCCGGGCCGCTGCCCCAGAAGCCGCAGCGCAGGAACCCCGGACCATGCGGCCAGCGCCCGGTCCCGCAGCACGGCCTCGCGCGCCATGATTGCGGGAACGCCGACCGCATCCTTGACCAGCATCACCAGAGCGGCGCGGATGTCGCCGACGACATTGGGCGTTCCCGCCTCCTCGCGCGCCGTGACGCGGGTGCTGTAGCGGTGACCATCGGGCGAAACGAAGGATACGGAGCCGCCCCCCGGCAGGGTGGGCGTCTGGCGCCGGACGATGCCGTCCCGCACGATCATGACGCCCGATGCCCCCGGCCCGCCCGGAAACTTGTGCGCCGAAAAGACGACCGCGTCCTTCGCCGCATCTCCCTGCCCCATGTCGATCACCAGATAGGGCGCACCGCCTGCGTAGTCCCAGACCGCAAACGCCCCCGCCCCCTTCAGCCGCCGCGTCACCGCATCGGTATCGGTCAGAATGCCCGTCACGTTGGACGCGGCCGAAAAGGTGCCCACGACCGTATCCGCCCCGCGTGCTTGTGCAAGCGCGCGGTCCAGATCGTCCAGATCGACGCCACCCGCCGCCGCTTCGGCGATCTCGACCACCTCGGCCCCCGTTTCACGCCATGGCAGGATGTTCGAATGATGCTCATAGGGGCCGCACAGGACGACGACCTTTCGGCCCGCGCGCACGTCCTCGGCCAAGCGCAGAAGGCCTACGATGCGATTGATCCCGGCGGTCGCCCCCGACCCGGTGAAGACCGTGTGGCAATCGGTGCCCGCCCCGGTCAGCCGCGCGATGGTGGCGCGGGCCTCTTCGCGCATCCGGGTCATGGTCATGCCGCAGAAGGACGCCTCGGTATGGCTGTTGGCATAGAAGGGCAGGACATGTTCGGCGACGAACCCCTCGACCTGCCGCAAGGCTCGGCCCGAGGCAACGTAATCGGCATAGAGCAGGGTCTGCATCCCGAACGGCGTCTCGAAGCGGATCCCCTCGCCGATCAGCCCGTCGCGCAGGTGGCCAAGGATGTCGCGCCGATCCAGCCCCGCCCTGAAATCCGAAATCGCGCTCACGTCCAGCCTCCTGCTTGTTGCAGCGCGATCATAGATGACGTGAAGCGGCGAATTTTCCCATTCTTGATCCGACAAACGTCAGATCATGGGTCGCTGATAGACGAACTGCCCAAAACGTCGATCAGAACTCTATCGGTCGGTTCTCCGCAATCGTCTCCATCGAGAAATAGGAGGTCACGGCGTCCAGCTCCAGCTTCTCGATCAGCCGCTGATAGATGCGGTCATAGCTTTTCATGTCGGTCGTCACGATCTTCAGCATGTAATCGTAATCGCCCCCGATCCGGTGGAATTCGGTGATGTCGGGGATGGACAGCACATGCGCGCGGAACAGCTTCAGCCAGTCGGCGGAATGCTTGCGCGTGCGGATCATCGCAAAGACGACAAGGCTGTGGTTCAACGCCTCGCGGTCGATCCGCACGGTCTGGCCGACGAGGATCCCACGCTCCTGAAGGTTGCGGATACGCCGCCAGCAGGCGTTCTGCGAGAGGCCGACCTTTTCGGCCAGATCGCGCTGCGTCTGGGCCGCGTCGCGCTGCAATTCCATCAGGATGCGGGCGTCGATTCGGTCCAGCATGGTCAGAACAGGTTCGCGGGCAGCTTGAAATAGCTTCTGCCGTCAGCCTCGGGGTCCGGAAGCCGTCCGCCGCGCAAATTGAACTGCAACGCATGCAGCATCCGCGCGGGCAGCTTCAGCGTTGCATCCCGCGCCTCGCGCCGGGCGATGAAATCCTCGCGCGAGGTGCCGCCGCCAAGATGCAGGTTCTCGGCCCGCTGCTGCGCGACGGTGCTTTCCCATTCCGGTTCTGTGCGGTCCTTGGTGCCGTAATCATGGCCGATGAACAGCCGCGTGTCGTCCGGCAGGGCAAGGATCGCCGTCAGGCTGTCGTAGAGGTCGGAAGCGGAGCCGCCCGGAAAATCCGCCCGCGAAGTGCCTGCATCCGGCTGCATGAACGTGTCATGCACGAAGGCGGCATCCCCCATGACAAAGCTGATCGATCCCAGCGTATGCCCCGGCGACAGCATCACCCGCACCTCCAAATCGCCCAGGACGAAGGTTTCGCCATCCTCCAGCAGCCGGTCGAAATCGGCTGTTGGGTCGAAGGCACCGGGCAGGTTGTAGAAGCCTTCCCACAGATCGGCGATCTGGCGCAGACGCGCCCCCGACCACAGCGGCACGCCTGTCCGCTCGCGCAGCCATGCCCCTGCGGACAGGTGATCGGCATGGGGATGCGTGTCGAGGATCAGCTTCAGATCCACATCTTGTTCGCGCACCAGCCGCAGCGCCCATTCCGCCGAAGCGCTCGTCGTGCGGCACGAGGCGGTGTCGAAATCCAGCACGATGTCGATCAACGCCGCCGCGCGTGTTGCCGGATCTATGGCAAGATACTGGCACGACCCCGTTACGGGATCGTGAAAGCCGACCACCTCGGGCGAGCCCGCCCCCCGCGATGCGCTTGTCCTGGTCAACATCCCGCGTCTCCTTCATCCGTCAGACGGGGCGTAGCATGGCGAGGGCGGCCAGTTCAATCGCGCGTCAGATGTCCGGAGAAACCTTCCACTCCCGCAGCTTGTAGACTGTGCCGGGGCGCGGGCGTGGGGCATCGGCGCCTTCGCGCATCCGGCGCTTGAACGAATGGATCGGCGTTGCGCGGTCGTCGATCCGCACCTCGACCACGGATGGGCCATCATGCGCAAAGGCGGCATCCAACGCGGGGCCGATCTGATCGGGGGTATCGACGGTGAAGCCCTTCAGGCCAAGCGCCTCGGCGGCGGCGGCAAAACCGGGGCGGGTGGTGTCGGTTTCCAGCAGCGCCGATTGCACGTTCTTGAAGAAAATCTCTTGCCGCAGTTGAATCCAGCCAAGCCGCCCGTTGTTCAACACCACGTTGACGACGCGCTGGCGGAACTGTGCCTGCGTGGCCAATTCCCCCACGGTATAGGAAAAGGCGCCATCCCCCGCCACGGTCACGATCCGCGTGCCGGGACGCGTTTCCGCAGCGCCGATGGCACCGGGGACAGAATATCCAAGCCCGCCCTGCCCGCGTGCGAACAGGAACTGCCGCCCCGGTTTATTCGCCGGGATATACCCCGCGATCCACCCGGCGGAAAAGGACGCGTCGGACACCACGATATCCTCGTCGCCCAGCCGCCTCGCCAGTTCGGCCATCACGCGCGGCGGCTGGATCGGCACGCTGTCCGATGCGATCTCCTCGGCCTTCTGCCGCTCGCCCGTCGCCTTGATCTCGGCGATGCGGGCGGCCCAGTCCGGGCGTTCGGGCTGCGGGCCAAGCGCCTTGTGCAGCGCCGACACGATCTCTCGCACATCGCCCAGAAGCGGCACGGTCGGGCGGAAGGTGCGGCCATGTTCCAGCGGGTCGCAGTCGATCGTGATCGTCGCCTGATCCGGCTTCGGCAAGGTCCAGTTCATGCCGGTGTTCTGGCTGACCTTGGACCCGCACCAGATGACCAGATCAGCCTCCTGCACCAGTTCGATCGCGGCCCAGGACCCCAGCGGGTTCAGCACCCCGGCGGCATAGTCGCGCGTCTCCGGCACCGACCCCTTGCCCGAAAGCGAGGTGACGACCAGCCCGCCAAGCCGATCCGCAAAATCGGTCACGACCTGCGCCGCGTCCGATCCGTGGACCCCGCCGCCGCAGACCAGCGCGGGCCGCTTGGCGCGCCGGATCAGCGCCGCCGCCTGTGCGATGCTGTCCGCAGGCGCGGTCGACCGCAGATAGGGCATCCGCACCGTGCGGTCATCGACCAGCGGCGCCGGGGAAGCGCCGTCCCAGTCGGCGTCGAAGATGTCATGCGGGATTATGACCGCCACCGGACCGGGGCGCGGCGAGGTCGCAACCCGGAACGCCGTCCGCAGAATGTCCGGCAGCGCCGTGACGGACGGCACCAGCCACGATTCCTTCGTGCAGGTCTTGAAGAATGCAAGCTGGTCGAACCCCTGGCTCGCGATCCCCTTCTCGCGCAGTTGCAGCCAGTCCAGCGGCAATTCCCCCACGATGCCGATCATCGGGATCGACGCGTTCATCGCCTCCAAAAACCCGGCGGGCAGCAGGTTCGCCCCCGGCCCCACGGTCACGTCGCACACGCCCGGCTTGCCCGTCAGCCGCGCATAGGCGTCGGCGGCATAGGCAGCGTTGCGCTCGTCACGCATCAGAACGTGCCGGATGCGGTTCGACCGGCGCGAGATGCCGTCATGCAGCGCCGTCGTCTGCCCCCCCGGCATTCCAAACACCGCATCCACACCCGATTGCGCCAGCATCTCGGCCACCAGATCGCCCATGTGAGGCATCGTCATCTCCTTGGAAATCGGGCCGGGGATCGCCCCCGGCCCTATCGGTCAGGGTTTCACCTTGCCCGCCGCCCATGCGGCCAGCAGATCTTCGTAAACGACGGTCTCGCCTTGCGGCTTCTCGTTCTCCAGCTTGCGTTGGGGGGCGAGGTTGCCGTCGGCTTCGGCCTTCGCATACCATTCCTCGGCCGAGGTCTTGGGGTTCATCTTCGGCCCGCAGACTTTCTGCACATCCGCCCGCTCCAGCCGTTCCATCACGCGGTCCTGCGCCTCGGCCAGATTGTCCAGCGCCTCCTGCACCGTGGTCTCCCCCGAGATCGCGGTGGAAATGTTGGACCACCAGAGTTGCGACAGTTTCGGGTAATCCGGCACGTTCACCCCCGTCGGCGTCCATGCGACGCGGGCAGGCGAGCGGTAGAACTCGATCAGCCCACCAAGCTGCGGCGCGCGTTCGGTGAAGCTTTCATGCCGCACCGTGCTGTCGCGGATGAAGGTCAGCCCGACATGCGACTTCTTCACGTCCACGGTCTTCGAGGTCACGAACTGCGCGTAAAGCCATGCCGCCTTGCGCCGATCCTCGGGCGTGTTCTGAAGCAGCAACCACGATCCGGCGTCCTGATAGCCCAGCTTCATCCCCTCGTGCCAATAGGCACCGTGGGGCGACGGGGCGACGCGCCATTTGGGCGATCCGTCCTCGTTCACGACCGGCACGCCTTGCTTGGCGAAATCGGCGACGAAGGCGGTATACCAGAACGCCTGCTGCGCGATCGCGCCGCTGGCCGTCACGGGGCTGTATTCATAGAAGGTCATCCCCTGCGCCTCGGGCGGGGCGTAATCCTTCAGCCAGCGGATCGAGGTGTCCAGCGCATAGACCGCCGCCGGCCCGTTGATGTCGCCGCCGCGTTCCACCGAAGACCCGGTCGGGTGGCAATCCTCGACCCGGATGCCCCATTCATCGACCGGCAGCCCGTTCGGCAGCCCCCTGTCGCCCGACCCCGCCATCGAGAACCAAGCATCGGTGTATCGCCAGCCAAGCGAGGCGTCCTTCTTTCCGTAATCCATGTGGCCCCAGACCTTCTGGCCGTCGATCTCGCCCGCATGGTTGGTGAAGAAATCCGAGATGTCCTCATAGGCCGACCAGTTCACCGGCACGCCAAGGTCATAGCCATAGCGTTCCTTGAACGCCGCCTTCAGATTCTCGCGGCTGAACAGATCGTGCCGGAACCAGTACAGGTTCGCGAATTGCTGGTCGGGCAGCATATAGAGCTTGCCGTCGGGCGCGGTGGTGAACGACTTGCCCATGAAATCGTCGATATCCAGCGTGGGCGAGGTCACATCCGCCCCCTCGCCCGCCATGTATCCGGTCAGGTCCACCGTCCAGCCGTAACGGTAATGTGTGCCAATCAGGTCGCTGTCGTTGACATAGGCGTCATAGACGTTCTGACCGGATTGAAGCTGGGTCTGCAGCTTCTCGATCACGTCACCTTCCTGAAGCAGGTCATGCGTGACGGTGATGCCGGTGATTTCCTTAAACGCCTTGGTCAGGGTCTGGGATTCATAGCTGTGCGTTGGGATCGCCTCGGACACCACGTTGATCGACATACCTGCAAAGGGCTTCGCGGCATTCTGGAACCACTGCATCTCCTCGACCTGCTGGTCGCGGGTCAGGGTCGACGGCTGGAATTCGCTGTCCACCCATTTGTCGATGGCCGCGCCGTCCTGCGCATGGGCCATGAAGGCGTACAGGCTGGCGCTTGCCGCAAGAAGGGCGAGCTTCGTCGGTCTCATCTTCTTCTCCTCCCGTTGATGACCAGCCCCTCCCAAGGCATGGCCTTTCCTTCCCCGGACCCTTGCGGGGCGGGAAATTCGTCAGCCGAAACGCAGGATCAGCACGCCAAAGGCGACCGAAAGCGCCAGCGGCTGCCAGAACGCCTCGATATCCGTGGCCCAGACGAAGCCCAGATGCAGGAACGCGGCCAGCAGAAGCGACAGGAACAGCCGGTCGCCCCGCGTCGTCGGCATCGGCAGCAGCCCCTTGCGTTCTACCGTCGGCCAAAAGATCTGAAGCGCGGTCATCACCGCCAGCATCGCGGCGATCACGGCAAAGAAGATCGCGGTCGGCGTGGTCCAGGCCATCCATTCCAAGTCGATCATCGTCAGACCCTCCCCAAAGCGAAACCCTTGGCGATGTAGTTGCGCACGAACCAGATCACCGCGACGCCCGGCAGGATCGTCAGCACCCCCGCCGCCGCCAAGAGCCCCCAGTCCATCCCGGACGAGGACGCCGTCCGCGTCATCGTCGCCACCAGTGGCCGCGCATCGACCGAGGTGAGCGTGCGGGCCAGAAGCAACTCGATCCACGAGAACATGAAGCAAAAGAACGCCGTCACCCCGATCCCCGACGCGATCAGCGGCATGAAGATCGTCACGAAGAACCGCGGCAGCGAATAGCCGTCGATCAGCGCCGTCTCGTCGATCTCGCGGGGGATGCCGGACATGAATCCTTCCAGGATCCACACCGCCAGCGGCACGACGAACAGCGTATGCGCCAGCGCGACGGCCCAGGGCGTGTCGAACAGCCCCACCGCCGAATACAGCTGAAAGAACGGCAGCAGGAACACGGCGGGCGGTGCCATGCGGTTGGTGAACAGCCAGAAGAACACATGCTTGTCGCCCAGAAAGCGATAGCGCGAGAAGGCATAGGCCGCAGGCAGCGCCACCGCCAGCGAGATCGCGGTGTTCAGGCAGACATAGGCAAGCTGGTTCAGAAAGCTCATGTACCATGTCGGATCGGTGAAGATCGTGCGGTAGTTGTCGAAGGTCGGCTCCACCGGCAGGAAGTCGGATCGGCCCATGACGTTGCCCGGCGTCATCAGCGACATCCGCACGATCCAGTAGACCGGCAACGCCTGAAAGATCAGATAGGCACCCAGCACGCAGGCGCAGGCAAGGCGGCGCGCCGGAAAGGCGGCGCGGGCGGGGGTGTCCGTGGCCAGACGGGTCTCGATCACGGTCATGGCTCCCCCTCATTCATCTTGAGGATCGTGTAGAAGACATAGGAAAACAGCAGTATCACAAGGAAATAGATCAGCGAGAACGCCGCCGCCGGGCCAAGGTCGAACTGCCCCACCGCCATGTTCACCAGCCGCACCGAAAGGAAGGTCGTGCTGGACCCCGGCCCGCCCCCGGTGACGACGAACGGTTCGGTATAGATCATGAAGCTGTCCATGAACCGCAGCAGGATCGCGATGGTCAGCACCCCGCGCAGCTTGGGCAGTTCGATATGCCGGAACACCGCCCAGCGGGAGGCGCCGTCGATCCGCGCCGCCTGATAATACGGCTCGGGGATGGAACACAGCCCGGCAAAGGCCAGCAGGATCACCAGCGGCGTCCAGTGCCACGTGTCCATCAGCAAAAGCGTGATCCAAGCCGATACAGCGCTGGCGGTATAGTTGTAGTCGATCCCGATCGCGTTCACCCCGCGCCCCAGAAAACCGATGTCCGGGCGGGCATAGACCTGCCAGATGGTGCCCACCACGTTGAACGGCACCAGAAGCGGGATCGCGATCAGGATGATCGCCAACGACGATTTCCACCCGACCCGCGGCAGCAGAAGCGCGATGGCTATGCCCAGCGGGATCTGGATCGCCAACACCAGCGCCGAAAACGCCACCTGCCGCAGGAACGAGGCCTGAATGGTCAGATCGCGCAGCACCTCGCGGAACCATTCGACGCCGATGAACACCCGCTGCCCCGGCCCGAAGATGTCCTGAAGCGAATAGTTCACCACCGTCATCAGCGGGATCACCGCGTTGAAGGCGACCAGCGCAAAGACCGGCACTACCAGAAGCCATGCGCGGTTGTCCTCAAGCTTGTGCATCGGCCAGATCCCCCACAAGGCGGTCGCCCGCGAAAACCAGCGTCGAGGCGGGGCGGAACGCCACCGGAAAGCGCCCCTGCGGCGCAGTCACCCCTTCAGCCAGCCGCATCTTCAGCCTCACAGCCCCCATCGCCACATCGGCGATACGGTAATGGCCGCGATCCTCCAGCCCCATCATCTCGGCCTCGACCCCGGTTGGGGCGGTGGCGGGTTGCAGCGCTTGCGGGCGCAGACCAAGGCTCAGGCCCTCCTGCCCTGCCAGCCGCCGCAGCCCCGGCGCGGAAAGACGGCCGCCGGTGAACCGAATCTCGCCCTCCTCGAAGCGGCAGGGCAGGAAGTTCATGCCGGGCGATCCGATGAAGCGCCCGACGAAAGCATGGGCGGGGCGTTCATACAGCTCCTCGGGGGTTCCGGCCTGCACCACCTCGCCATCCGACATCACCACCACCTGATCGGCAAAGGTCAGCGCCTCGGACTGATCGTGCGTCACATAGACCAGCGTAAGCTTCAGCGTCTCGTGCACCAGCTTCAGCTTGCGGCGCAGGTCGAACTTCACCTGCGGGTCGATCACGGTCAGCGGCTCGTCGAACAGAATCGCGGCCACGTCTTCGCGCACCAATCCCCGGCCCAGCGAGATCTTCTGCTTCTCCGCCGCCCCAAGACGCGAAGCGCGGCGTTTCAGCAGCGGGCCAAGGTCCAGCATCTCGGCCACCTCGGCCACGCGGCGGGCGATGGCGGCAGGCGCGATCTTTCGGTTGCGCAGCGGGAAGGCAAGGTTCTCCTGCACCGTCATCGTGTCGTAAAGCACGGGAAACTGGAACACCTGCGCGATGTTGCGTTCCTCGGGGCGCAGATCGGTCACGTCGCGCCCGTCGAACAGGATGCGCCCCGCCGTAGGCCGGATCAGCCCCGAGATGATGTTCAGCATCGACGACTTGCCGCAGCCCGAAGGGCCAAGCAGCGCATAGGCGCCGCCGTCGCGCCAGACATGGTCGATCCCCTTCAGCGCCAGCCGGGACGGATCGGACAGATCGCCGTCATAGGAATGGCGAAGGCCGGAAATGGTGATCTCAGCCATGCAGCGCCCCCCGTGCCGGGGCCAGAAGCGTGCCATCCTCGGCAAAGAAATAGAGGTCCGCCGGGTCGGCAAATCCGGTGAAGGGCGCGCCGATGGGCAGGCTGTGCACCCCGTCCAGCCGGGCGATCCACGGCTGCCCCCCGGCGCGGAAATGGGCGAAGGTCGACGATCCGTCCACCTCGGCCAGCAGCGTCTCTCCCTCCAGGCGGATCGGGCCGGGGCTTCGCGAAATCCGGTGGGGCTGGAGCCCGACGCGGCAGCCCATTAGTCCCGCAGGCGCGTGATCGGGCAAGGGCAGCGTCAGATCGCCAAGCGTCAGCCGACCGTCCTGCGCCCGCGCTGCAACCACGTTCATCGGCGGCTCGGAGAATATCTCGGCCACCGTGACCGAGGCGGGGTTGCGATAGACCGAATGCGCGGGGCCGGTCTGAAGCACGCGGCCCTCGTGCATAACGATGGTGGTGCCGCCCATCTGCAGCGCCTCCTCCGGTTCGGTCGTGGCATAGACGACCGTTTGCCCATCGTGGAACAGCCCGCGCAACTCCTCGCGCAGTCCCTCGCGCAGTTTGTAGTCGAGGTTCACCAGCGGCTCGTCGAACAGCATCAGCGGGGCATCCTTGGCCAGCGCCCGCGCGATGGCCAGCCGCTGCTGCTGCCCGCCCGAAAGCTGCGCCGGAAGGCGGTCCAGCAGCGGCTCGATCCGCGCCCGGCGCGCGACGTCGGCGACGCGGCGGGCGATCTCGTCCCGCGCCAGCCCCTTGCGGCGCAGCGGGGCGGCGATGTTGTCGCGCACCGAAAACGCAGGATAGTTGACGAATTGCTGATAGACGAAAGCGACGTTCCGCTTCGACAACGGCAGCGCGGTCAGATCCTGTCCTTCCTGTGTCACCGTCCCCGCCGTGGGCCGGTCCAGCCCCGCCAGAACCCGCAGAAGCGAGGTCTTGCCCGCATGGGTCCGGCCCAGCAGCACGTTGATCCCCGGCGAAAGGGTCAGGTCGATCCCCTCCAGATGCATCGCGCCGTCCACACTGCGGCCAAGGTTCTCCAGCCGGATCACGCCTGCGCCCCCGCGAAACAGGATGGGGTGGCCTCTGCGGTCGGCATCCATGCCGCCGACAATTCGCGCGACATGCGCAGATACCGGCCATATTGCCGCTCCAACCTCGGCGCGCGTTCCGCCTTGGGATGATAGGCGCGGCAGGGCTGCGTCATCGCCGCGACCGCCGCCGGAATGTCCTCGGCCATGCCAGCCGCCACGGCGCCGCAGATCGCCGCGCCTTTGGCTCCGAACTCCGACCCTTCGGCCACGGTCAGCGGAAGGCCCACCGCATCGCAGAACATCTGCGACCAAACATCGCTTTTCGACGGCCCGCCCGCCAGCAGCGCCGTCCGCGGATGCGCCGAATCCCGCCCGCCCAGCAGCGTGTCGATATCGGCGCGGTGGGCAAAGACGATCCCTTCAAACACCGCGCGCAGCACGTCGCCAAGGTTCGATCCCGCCGTCAGCCCGAACAGCGCACCCGGTGCCCCTTCCGGCCCACCGAACAGGTATGGCAGGAACATCGCGTCGCTCTCGCGCCCCTCGCCCGCCGCGACAAGCTCGCTGCACACTTCATAGATCGACCGACCCGCCGCCTGAGCGCGGTCGGCCTCGGCGGCCAGCATCGTCCGGCACAGCCATTCGAGGTTCGAGGCCGAGGTCGGCGTGGCGATCGTCGCAAGATAATGCCCCGGCGCACCGGGATAGGGGCATTGCAACGTCGGCATTGGATCGAGGCAGGGCGCGGGATGCAGCGTCGAGTTGATGCTGAACGTCCCCGCCACGATGCCAAGCTGATCGCTGCGCGTCAGCCCCGATGCAAGCGAACAGCCGACCACGTCATAGACGCCGCGCGCCACCGGGGTTCCCCGGCGCAGCCCCGTCAGCCGCGCGGCCTCGGCGGTCAGATGGCCGACCACCTCGCCCGCCGGGCCGATGGGCGACAGCTTGGACAGCCACGCGCCCAGACCCGCCGCCCGCAGCGCGCCTTCGGCATAGGTTCCGCGCTCCAGATCCATCAGCCCCGCACAGCCCGCATCGGTGAGGTCGGTCGAGATTTCTCCGCTCAGCTTCCAGGTCAGATAATCCTTGCAGTTCATCACATGGGCGGTGCGTTCCATCACCTCCGGTTCGTGCTGCTGGAACCAGCCCAGCAGGACCGAGGTCTGCCCCGGCCAGACGCCCTGGCTGACGGCCAGCGCCAGTTCCTCGGCCACGCCGCTGCGCTGCCATTCCGCAATCAGCGCCAGTGCGCGACTGTCGGTGGACCCAAGCGCGGGCCGCGCCGGACGGCCGTCACCTCCCAAAAGGAACACCCCCGCGCCATACCCCGAGGCCGTCACCGCCGCCACATCCACCGGATTGATTCCGGTGCGGTCCAGCATGGTGCGGATCGCCTGCGCGGCAATGGCCCAAAGCCGTTCGGGATCCCGTTCCGTCCAACCGGGCTCGGGGAATGACATGGGATTGGGCTGGTGCTCGCATCCGATTTCGCGCCCTGCGGCATCGAAGGCGGCAACCTTCACCATCGTGCCGCCGGCATCCACGCCGATAGCAGCTTGGCCATCGCTTTTTCCTCCCTTGCAGGTCGGACCGCCCTCCTAAGCGGTTGCTCCGACCTGTAATGACATGACGATCAACCCTCAAACCTCCAATGCTGTCAACTGGATTCTACACGGGGTCGTTGGGCGGTATTGTCACTACATCATCTGTCTTGTAATTATATGTCGAACCGCGTAGCTTGCAGCAAATCCTTGAGGGGAACGCGATGAGACAGCGAAGCGAACTGATCGCCGCCATCCGTGCGGGCCGGATGGACGGCCGCGTCCTCATCATCGGCGGCGGAATCAACGGCGTGGGCGTATTACGGGATCTGGCCGCGCAAGGCGTTCCGGCTCTGCTGGCGGAACGCGCCGACTTCGCCTCGGGCACCAGTTCCGCCCCGTCGCGGCTGATCCATGGCGGGCTGCGATACCTTGAAACCGGGGAATTCGCACTCGTTCGGGAATCGGTCGAGGAACGGAACCACCTGCTGCTGAACGCACCGCATCAGGTCCGCCCCATCCCGGTCTGGATCCCGGTGCTGAGCCATACGGGCGGCGCCTTCGCCGCGCTGCTGCGCTTTCTGCGCCTGAAACGTGCGCCGGGTGCCAAGGGGGCGCTGGCCGTTCGTCTGGGCCTGTGGGTCTTCGACCGCTTCGGCAAGGTCCGGCGCACGATGCCGCTGCATCGCCCGATCCCGATGACCGAGGCGCGGCGGCGCTTCCCACTGCTTGCCCCCCGCGTCAAGGTGGTGCTGGAATATTACGATGCCCGCATCTCCTCGCCCGAACGGCTGGTGATGGAAATCGCCGCCGATGCCGAGGCCGATTGCCCGGACGCCGCCGCCGTCACCTATCTGGAAGTGACCGGCCGCGACGGCGCGCATCTTCTGCTGACAGACCGGATGAGCGGCGAGGTGCTGCGCGTCGCGCCATCGCTGGTCGTCAACTGCGCCGGGGCATGGATCGACCCCGCCCATCGCAGCATCGGCATCGACCAACGGCTGACCGGCGGCACCAAGGGATCGCATCTGGTGCTGGACCGCCCCGATCTTGCCGCCCAGCTTGGCGATGCGATGCTGTATTTCGAAACGTCCGATTTCCGCGCCTGCCTCGCCTATCGGCTGGACGGCGGCAAGGTCATCCTCGGCACGACCGACCTGCGCTGCGACATCCCCGATGCCGCCACCTGCGACGAGGGCGAGATCGACTATCTGTTCCGCGTGCTGGAGGAGGTGCTGCCCGGCGCCGCGCCGAAGCGCGAGGATATCGTCTTTACCTTTGCCGGCGTGCGCCCCCTGCCCTACAGCCCGGACGGCGTCACGGGCGCGATCAGCCGCGACCACAGCCTGCGTGCCTTCGAGGCCGAAGGCGACCGCCCCTTCGCCGTCATCGCGCTGATCGGCGGCAAATGGACGACCTATCGCGCCTGCGCGGCGCAGATCGCCGATCAGGTGCTGGCCCGCATCGGCATCGCGCGCCGCAGCGGCACGCTGGACCTGCGCATCGGCGGCGGCAAGGGCTTCCCACCCCCCGCCGACATCCCGCCGCATCTGCTGCGCCGTTACGGCACGACGGCGATGGCGATGCTTGAAACCCTCGACGGCCCGCTTCGTCCCATCCCCGAGGCACCCGCCTATGCCGAACAGGAGATCCTGTGGCTCTGCCGGAACGAAAGGGTCATGCGCCTTGACGATCTGGTCCTGCGCCGTACACTCCTTGCCTTCGAAGGGCTTGCAAGTGCCGAAACCGTCAAGGCTTTCGCCCGCATCGCCGCCGCGGCGCTGGGCTGGCCCCCGGAACGCGAAGCCGAGGAAGTGACGCGCACGCTGTCGCTGCTGCACCGGCGCCACCATGTCGGCGCCCCGCCGCAGGAATTGAGGGACGATGAAGACCGACGCGCAGGATGAGGACCGGGAGGACCAGATCCTCGTCCGCGAAGGACCGCCCCTCTGGTCGCAACTGCGCGACGCGCTGATCCGGCGCATCGCGGATGGCGGCATGGCCCCGCACAGCCGCCTGCCGTCCGAGGCCGAGCTTTGCGCCACCTTCGGCGTGTCCCGCACCGTGGTGCGCGAGGCGCTGAACCAGCTGGTGATGGATGGGCGCGTCTACAAGGCCCAAGGCAAGGGGTCCTTCGTGGCCGACCTGCGCGAGACGCAGGATTTCGTCGGCAGCAACATCTCGTTCAGCCGCGACTTCCTTGGCCGCGACGATGCGGTGATGCGGATCGTGCTGTCGCAGCGCCTGCGCGCACCGTCGGAACGCGAAGCGGAACTGCTGCACCTTGCCCCCGAGGATCGGGTGGTGGAATTCGACCGGCTGCTTCTGGTGAACGGATTGCCGCGCATGGTCGTCCACACCCAGCTTCGCGCCCGCGACGTGCCGGGGTTCGAGGAACTGCACATGCACAACAAATCGCTTTATGAAACGCTTGGCCAGCATTTCAACCTTCAGATCCGCGAATCCGATCGCTGGATCGAGGCGACCTCGGCGAGGGGAGAGATCGCGGCCCTGCTCCGGGTGCCCGAAGGCACGCCGATCCTTGGCATCGAATCCTTGTCGCGCGATGCGTCCGACCAACCGATCGAGCGTTACCTGGCCTATTTCCGCTCCGACCAGTCGCGGCTCCATTTCCGCATCAGTTAAGCTGGCCCTCGGGCCGCGACGCATCAGATTGTCCGGCAACCCTGATGCAAGGAGCGGGAATGGGCGTTGCAACCGGACTTGGACTGCTGCGATCGCTGGCGATCTATCACGGCCATCCCATCCGCGCGGCCGCACAGCAGCGGTTCCTGTCCCAGTTCGTCCGCCCGGGCGATCTGGCCTTCGACATCGGCGCGCATGTCGGCAGCCGAAGCCGCCTTCTGCATCGGCTTGGCGCCCGCGTGATCGCGCTGGAGCCGCAGCCGCATTGCGCCGCCGTCATCGCACGGCTTCTGCCCGGCGTGACCCTGCTGCCAAAGGCAGCGGGGCGCAGCGAAGGGCGCGCGACCCTCCACATCTCGCGCCGCCATCCGACCGTGTCGAGCCTGAGCGCGGGATGGATCAAGGACGTGGCGCAGACCGAAGGCTTCCGCCATGTCCGCTGGGATCAGCGGCTGGAGGTGGAGGTGACCACGCTCGACGCGCTCATCGCCGCCCATGGCCTGCCCGCCTTCTGCAAGATCGATGTCGAGGGCCATGAGGCAGAGATCCTTGCCGGATCGAACCACCCGATCCCGACGGTCGCGCTGGAATACCTGCCCGAAACCCCGGACCTTGCCCGCGCGGCGGTGGCCCAGCTTGCGCGCAACGGCGACTATGCCTTCAACTTCGTGCAGGGCGAAGGGCATGACTTCATCGGCCCCTGGAAAGACGCCGATAGCCTTCTGTCGCAGCTGAGCCGGCAGGGCGATATCTATGCCCGGCTTGCCTGATCGTCGAACCGGGCGCGTGCGGCTTCGATCTGCTCCAAATGGGCCTCGGCCCAGAGCCAGACACCGCAGAACGCCTCGGCCAACGATCCGCCCAGTTCCGTCAGCCGGTATTCGACCCGCGGCGGGATCACCGGATGCACCGTCCGCAGGACCAGCCCGTCCCGTTCCATCTGGCGCAGGGTCTGGGTCAGCATCTTCTGGCTGATCCCCTCGACCGCGCGGCCGATGGCGGAAAAGCGCATCTCGCCCTGTTCCGTCAGGGTTTCAAGGATCAGCATCGTCCATTTATCGGCAACACGCCCGATCAGCTCGTTCACCAGACGGTTCACGCGCGGGTCGATCTGCGACAGCGGGGGCGAGGTCATGTCACTCTCCATAAGGTGCGTATAAATCTTTTGGGTGCCTTCTTCCTGAAAGGAAGCGTTCGGCCAATATGTGCCAGACCCAACCGAAAAGGAAAAGCCGATGAAGAAGACCGGAAACACGATCCTGCTGACGGGCGGCACCTCGGGCATCGGGCGGGCGCTGGCGGAACGCTTTCACGCCGATGGCAACACCGTCATCGTGACGGGCCGCCGCCAGCCGCTTCTGGACGAAATGGCGGCGCAGGGGATGATCGCCCATGCGCTGGACATGACCGATGCCGCCGCGCTCCGCGACTTCGCCGCCCGTATCACGGCGGACCACCCTGCGCTGAACATCGTGCTGCACAATGCGGGCATCATGCTGGCCGAGGATATGACCGCCGATTTCCTGCAAACCGCCGAGGATACGGTCACGACCAACCTGCTGGGCCCGATCCGCCTGACCGCCGCGCTGCTGCCGCATCTGCTGGCACAGCCCGACGCAACCATCCTGACCGTGTCCTCGGGGCTTGCTTTCGTGCCGCTGAGCCGCACGCCGACCTATTGCGCAACCAAGGCCGCGATCCATTCGTGGTCGCAATCCTTGCGCCACCAGCTTCGCGGCACCTCGGTCGAGGTGCTGGAGATCGCGCCCCCCGCCGTCCAGACCGACCTGATGCCGGGCCATGCGACCAATCCGAATGCGATGCCGCTGGCGGAATTCATCGACGAGACGATGGGCATCCTGTCGCAAGACCCCACCCCGTCTCTGGTCGGCGTCAAACGTCTGGACTTCCAGCGCCGGGCCGAGGCCGAAGGGCGTTACGATGCCGCCTTCGCCGCGCTGAATCCGTAGGCGGCAAGGAACATCGCCACGGCACCATCGACGCAGGCGTCGATCTCGGCAGGGCGCGGCACGGCCCGCACCTTGCCGAACAGCCGCTTGCGCCACAGCCCGGCGGTGCAAAGCTCGGCAAACTGATGTGCGGCCAGCGCGACATCCGGCACCCGCATCCGCCCCGCCGCGACCTCACGCTCCAGAAACCGGCGGACCGCGCCATGGGCCCGTTCGGCCCCGCTGTCATAGAACCGTGCGCCCAGTTCGGGCATCCGCTCGGTCGTGGCGATGATGATGCGCTGGGCGCGGATCACCTGATCCGAGCAGATTATCTCGGCAATCCGCCGACCGTAACGCGCGAGCTTCTCCGCCGCCTCGCCATCCGCCTCCAGTATTGCTTCGATCCCGAGGAACAGCCGGTCGCGCTCCTGCTCGATCAGCGCCTCGAACAGATCTTCCTTGCCCGCGAAATAGACATAGACCGTGCCTTTGGACACGCCCGCCGCCCGGCAGATGTCGTTCATCGACGCCGCATCGAACCCCCGCTCCATGAAGACGCGCAAAGCGCCGTCAAGGATCTGGTCGCGTTTCGCAGGGTCCTGCCCTGCCTTGTGCCGTTTCTTTTCCATCCCACCCAGATAATCGAACCGGTCGGTTCGATGAAGTCTTGTTCTTCGCCGGGTGAAGGGCTATTTGTCGCACCGAACCGAACGGTTCGATCCAAGGGATTCCCACCGTGAAAAAGATCGTCCTTGCCGCCATCGCCATCCTCGTCCTCGGTGCCGCCGCATACGAGGGCACGCAGTATTGGCGCATCGGCCGCTTCATGGTGAAGACCGACGACGCCTATGTGCAGGCCGACATCACGATGATCAGCAGCCGCGTGCAGGGCTATGTGGCCGAGGTTCCGGCCCGCACGAACGATCACGTCAAGGCCGGCGATCTGCTGGTGCGGCTGGACGATGGCGATTACCGCATCGCGCTGGACACGGCGCAAAGCCGATATGAAACCGCAGGCCAGACACTGGCCCGCATCGACGCGCAGATCGCTGCCGGACAGGCCGCCATCGCCAGTGCCGACGCCGACCGCGACGCCGCCGAAGCGACCCTGCGCGCCGCCCGGTCCAACGCCGACCGCGTGCGCAGCCTTGCCGCCAGCCGGGTCGCGGCGCAAAGCCAGCTCGACACCGCCACCGAAAGCCTCGACACCGCGACCGCTAACGTCGCCAAGGCCCGCGCCGCCGTCGCCAGCGCCGAAGCGCAGCTTGGCGTGCTGCACGCCCAACGCGCAGAAACCGAAGGCTCGCGCCACGAGTTGGAGCTGGCGGTGAAACAGGCGCAGCGCGATCTGGACCTGACCATCCTGCGCGCCCCCGCCGATGGCATCGTCGCCAACATGACGCTGGAGCCGGGCGATCTGGTCAGCCCCGGCGCGCGCCTTGCTGCGCTGGTCCCCGATGCGGGCCTGTATATCGAGGCGAACTTCAAGGAAACGCAGATGCCGGGCATCGCCCCCGGCGCGCGGGTCCACATCACCTTCGACGCCATCCCGGACCGCGAATTCGAAGGCACCGTCGCCTCTGCCGCGCCTGCCACGGGGGCCGTCTTCTCGCTTCTGCCCGCCGAAAACGCGACCGGCAACTTCACCAAGATCGTCCAGCGCGTCCCCGTCCGCATCACCATCCCGCCCGAGGTCGCATCGACCGGCCATCTGCGCGCGGGCCTGTCGGCCATCGTCTCCGTCGACAGCCGGGGGTGACGTCATGGAAGCCGAACTGACGCCCCGCCGCGTCTTCGCCTTCCTGATCATGGTGTTCGGGATGTTCATGGCCATCCTCGACATCCAGATCGTGTCGGCCTCGCTCCCCGACATCCAAGCGGGGCTCGGCGCCAGCCCGGACGAGATCAGCTGGGTCCAGACCTCCTATCTGATCGCCGAGGTCATCATGATCCCGCTGTCGGGCTTTCTCGCGCGGGTGATGTCCACGCGGTTCCTGTTCGCCGCGTCGGCTGCGGGCTTCACCGCCGCCAGCCTTCTGTGCGCCACCGCCACGAATATCGAACAGATGATCCTGTGGCGCGCGGTGCAAGGGTTCCTTGGCGGCGGCATGATCCCGTCGGTCTTCGCCGCCGCGTTCACGATCTTCCCGCCGTCCAAACGGGCCATCGTATCCCCCATGATCGGCCTCGTCGCGACGCTCGCGCCCACGGTAGGCCCCACGGTCGGCGGATACCTCAGCCATGCCTTCTCGTGGCACTGGCTGTTCCTCGTGAACGTCATCCCCGGCATCGGCGTCGCCTTCGGCGCGTGGATGCTGATCGACTTCGACAAGCCCGACTGGAAACTGTTCCGCCGCTTCGACTGGTGGGGTCTGCTGGCGCTGGCGGCCTTCCTGGGCGGCATGGAGTTCGTGTTCGAAGAAGGCCCGTCTAACGACTGGTTCCAGGATCACCTCGTTGCATGGATGTGCGCGGTGATGGTCGCGGGCGGCATCGTCACCTTCTGGCGCGCCCTGACGCGGGACGAACCTATCGTGGACCTGACCGCATTCCTCAACGCCAACTTCTCCATCGGCTCGGTGTTCAGCTTCGTCATGGGCATCGGCCTTTACGGGCTGACCTATCTGTACCCGCTCTATCTGGCGCAGATCCGCGGCTATGACAGCCTGATGATCGGCGAGACGGTGTTCGTGTCGGGCCTTGCGATGTTCTGCACCGCCCCGCTGGCGGGTTTCCTGTCGGGGCGGATGGATCTGCGGGTCATGCTGCTGATCGGCTTCATGGGGTTCGCGACATCGACATGGATGCTGACCGGGCTGACCGCCGATTGGGATTTTTCCGAATTGCTGGTGCCGCAGATCCTGCGCGGTATGTCCCTGATGCTGTGCATGGTGCCGATCAACAACCTCGCCCTTGGCACGCTGCCGCCCGCCAAGATGAAGGGCGCGTCGGGCCTCTACAACCTGATGCGGAACCTTGGCGGCGCGATGGGTCTGGCGATCATCAACACCGTGCTGTCGGACCGGCAGGATCTGCATTATGCCCGTCTTGCCGAACGCATAAGCTGGACAAGGGACGAGGCGCTCCGCCAGCTTGACCTGATGGCGCAAAACCTTTCGGCGGCAGGGCTGGACGGCCCGACCGCCGCGCTGGCGCAGATGGTCGCGCGGCTGCGCGGTCAGGCGGCGGTCATGTCCTTCATCGACGTGTTCGTGCTGATCTCGGCACTGTTCGGCGGCCTGGCGCTGACCGCGCTGTTGATGAAGAAGCCCAGATCCGCCCCGCCCGCCGACGCCCACTAGGACAGGCAGCCGCCGTGCCTACCCGCGATCGGGCTCGATATCGATCTGCCCTTCGACCAGCGCCGTGATGAAGGCCGCGCGTGCATCCTCCTGCGACCGCTGGCCCTGCACCGCTTCGATGCAGATGTCGATCGCGGCCCTGTAGGCTTCGCCATCGACCTTCACCCACCAGTTGTCCAGAACGCGCAGCGCCTCGAGGGAACTGCGGACTTGTTGGAGACCGCGTTTCTCGTGAACGAAGGCAACAGGCCGGGACCACATGGCATTTCCCCTGACAACGGAAACATCATGCGCCTTCGGGCCGGATGCGCCTAGCGAAATCGACCCGCATCCCCCCCACTGGAGCGTCATCCTCTTCCCCGTGAACCCGGATGATGGACCGCGCGCCGCCCAGGTTCCGGGGTCCAAAGCCGCCGCGCAACGGTGAATGACCGCGACGGTCAGGATGCGGCAAGCATCTTGATCGCCGTCAGCATCAGGAAGATACCGAAGGCCTTGCGCAGCAGCGACGGCCGGATCGTATGCGCGGCGCGGGCACCGATGGGCGCGAACCACATGCTCGTGACCACGATGGCCACCAGCCCCGCCAGATTGACATAGCCGAGCGACAGAGGCGGCAGCCCCTCTCGCCCCCAGCCGTTCAGGATGTAGCCGAGCGTCCCCGGCAGCGCGATGACGAGCCCGACGACGGATGCCGTGCCGACAGCGCGCCGCACGGGAAAGCTGAAGACGCTCAGGACCGGAACGGTCAGGGTTCCCCCGCCAATCCCCATCAAGGTCGAGATGACGCCGATCCCCGTCGCCATGCCCGCTTGCGGCCCGCGCCCCGGCAGCGCGGCAAAGGGATGCCAGCCTTCGCGCGTCCCGAGCATATAGGCGGCGACGATGGCGGCCACGATGCCGAAGACCATGGTCAGCACGCCGCCGGGAACGGCACCGGCGACGAGCACGCCGATCAGCACACCCAGACCGACGAACGGCCCCCACCACCGCAGAAGATCCGTATCGACGGCCCCGCGCGCGCGATGCGCCCGGATCGACTGAAACGAGGTGGGGATGATCGTCGCAAGCGAGGTGCCCACGGCGATATGCGCCCTGAGCGCCGGATCGACGTCGAACGCCGCCAGCACGTGGAACAGAACCGGCACCACGATGATCCCGCCGCCGACCCCCAGAAGGCCCGCAAGAAACCCCGACACGCAGCCGACAAGCCCGAGGACGATGGTAAAAGTGGTCAGCAGGGTCAGGGAAATGGGCATTCGCGCCTCCAGGATGGTGCGGCCCCGACGGGGGCCGCGTTTCGATCAGACGACCTTCACCTCGATCTCGGCCACGCCCGCGACCCGGCCCGTGATAAGATCGCCGCGTTCGACTGCGCTGACGCCCGCGGGCGTGCCCGCGAAGATCACGTCGCCGGGGCGCAGTTCGAACAGGCGCGACAGATAGGCGATCATCTCCGGCACTTTCCAGATCATCTGGTTCAGATCGCCTGTCTGCCGCGTCTCGCCGTTCACCTCGACCTCGACCGCGCCCGCCGTCGGATGGCCGATTTCAGAGGCCGGGACCAGCGCGGAACAGGGGGCCGACGCCTCGAAGGACTTCGCCGTCTCCCACGGGCGTCCCATCTTCTTCGACACCGCCTGCAGGTCGCGCCGCGTCATGTCGAGGCCGACGCCATAGCCGAACACGTGATCGAGCGCGCTTTCGACCGGGATGTCCGTGCCGCCCTTGTGCAGCGCGACGACCAGCTCGATCTCGTGATGCACGTCGCTCGACTCGGTCGGATAGGGGAAATCGCCGCCGGGCGGGACGATGGCGTCGGGGTTCTTCTGAAAGAAGAACGGCGGCTCCTTGTCCGGGTCGTGCCCCATCTCGATCGCATGTTCGGCAAAGTTGCGCCCCACGCAATAGATGCGGCGCACGGGGAACAGCTTGTCGCTGCCCGCGACCGGGATGGTCGGCGTGGGTTCGGGCGTGAAGACATAGTCGGCCAGCTTGGTCATATCGTTCATCATCTTGCTCCTGCGTAATACTCTATGCGCTTCTCGGCGCGTTCCACGATCCCCGAAAGCAGCATTGCTGCCGCGAACAGGACGATTGTCAAAGCCCAGAAGCGTTCCATGTCGAAGCTCCGGGAATAAAGTTCGAACAGCTCGCCATAACCGATGATCGCGACGAGGATCTGCCCGATGACCACCCCCTTCACGCCGCGGATCAGCCCGATGCGGATGCCCGCAAGGATCTCGGGAAGGGCGGCAAGAAGGACGATCTTGCGAAGGATGGTCGAAGGCGGCGCACCATAGGACCGCGCCATCTCGATCAGCGAGGGGGGAACCTGCATGACCCCCGCCCGCGCATCCAGCACGATGATCCAGACGGCGAACAGAAAGACGGTGACGACGATTGTCGTCTCGCCCATCCCGAACAGGATCATCAGCACCGGGACCAGCGCGGACAAGGGCGCGCTGACGAACATGTTGACCCACAGGCCGAAGATGTTGTCCGCGATCCTGGACCGCCCCATCAGCACGCCCAACGGCACGCCGATGCCGATCGCCAGCGCCATGCCGATCACAAAGGAGCGGATCGTCACTACGGTCGCGTTCTGCCACGATGCGGTCTGCACCAGATCGATTCCGGCGGAAAGGATCGCACTCATCGGCGGGATCAGGAAGATCACGTCCATATGGCCGACGATCTCCCAGACCAGCGCCCACACGATCAGCGATGCCATCATGGGGATGCGAAAACCGAACAGGGTCATGGCTCACTCCGCATAATGGCGCAGGCCCTGCCAGATCTCCTCGACCACGTCGAGGTATCCGGCATCGCGCCTGATGTCGTCGGGATCGGCGGCACGGTCGATCTTTGGCTCGATCACCTGCGACACGCGGCCGGGGCGCGGAGACAAAAGCACGATCCGGTCCGAGACATAGACCGCCTCCTCGATCGAGTGGGTGACGAAGATGAAGGTCTTGTTCTCGATCTCGACCAGCCGCAGCAGATCCTCTTGAAACTTGCGCCGGTTCTGTTCGTCCACCGCCGAAAACGGCTCGTCCAGCAGCAGCACGTCGGCATTGACGGCAAAGGCACGGGCAATGCCGACCCGCTGGCGCATCCCGCCGGACAGCTCGTGGGGATATTTGTCCTCGAAGCCCTGAAGGCCAACCTGTTCGATATGGTGACGCGCAACGCGGTTCCGTTCCGCCGCAGGGGTGCCCTTCAACTCCAGCCCGAAGGCGACGTTGCGCAGGACCGTGGCCCAGGGCATCAGCGCGAAGTCCTGAAACACGAAGGCGCGTTCCGGCCCCGGTCCGGTAACGGCACGACCATTGACCATGATCCGCCCCGAAGTCGCCGGAACCAGCCCCGCTATGATCTTCAGAAGCGTGGTCTTGCCGCAGCCCGAAGGGCCAAGAAGCGTCGTCAGCTTCCCCCGCTCGAATTGCAGATCGATGCTGCGCAGCGCCTCCACGCTGCCGTAATGCTTGCAGATCCCCTCCACCCGGACAACGGGATCATGGGTGACGATGCTGGCGGGATCGAATTCCTCGGCAAGTGCGCTCATCTCACTTCCTCCTCTTTTCGGGGCGAAGGACGTTGACCTCGACATATTGCAGCCCGGCCAGCGTCAGGGTCGACACGGCGATGATGGCGGCGACGGCGGCATACATATGGGCGTAATTCGCGACCGAACGGTGATAGGTTATCAGATCGCCGATCCCCGTCGGGGTAATCAGCAATTCCGCCAGCATCACGCCGATGAAGCCCGCCGCCACGCCCAGGCGCAGACCTGCGAACAGCACCGGGGATGCGTCGGGGATGATGATCTTGAAGATCTGCTGCATCCGCGTGCCCTGGAAGGACCGGCACATGTCAACCAGTGACGGGTTCACATGCCGCACCGCCTTGTAGGAATTCAGCACGATCACCGGCAGTGCCAGCATGACCACCGCCAGCGTCTTCGCCGTCAGCCCGATGCCATAGACGAAGGTGACCAGCGGCACCAAAGCGGCCATCGGCGCCGCCTGAAGCACGATGAAGACCGGCGCAAGCAGCCATTCGACCCGGTCCGACAGCCCCATGGCAATCCCAAGCGCGATCCCGACCAGCGCCGAGATGCCGACACCCAGCACCAGGGGCTGCAGCGTCAGGAAGAACGCCCGGAACATCGTCCCGTCGCCCAACATCTCGAAGAAGGCCGCCAGCGTCTCAAGAAACGTGGGAAACGCAAAGCTGATCGGCACGCGTCCCGCGATCTCCCAGGCCGTGAAAAGCCCGACCAGCGACAGCACGACCCAGAAGGACTTGCGATTCTGGGCGAAAAGCCGCAATCCCTCGCGCGGCCCGGCGCGAGCACCCGTGACCGCCTTTTCCTGTGACATGACGCTCATCTCACTGCGTTCCGATCTTGCCGAGGACGGAGTCGAGCGCCGAAAGGTCCCAGAAATCCTCGACCGCCAGCGTGGCCGGATCGCCCTCCAACGCCCCCGAGGTGGTGTAGAAAACGAAATCGTCCTTTGCCGCATCCTCGCCACCCCCGTTCAGCGGCAGCGCATCCTTCATCCCCGCGTAATAGGGCTCGGCATCCGCCAGCATTTCGGGCGTCGCATCGGGCAGCAGCGCATATTGGTCGCGCAGCTTCAAAACGGCCGACGGATCCGCCGCTATCTCGCGCCACGTCGTCAGGATGGCCCCGACGAGGATCTCGGCATCGGCGGCGTTGTCCGAAAGCCAGTCGGTATTGGCGAACATCGTCTCGTCCGTGGCCGAGATATCGCCCAGCGGCAGGAACGCGAAACGGTCCGGCGCCTCGGATTCCAGAATGCGGCGGCCCGAACTGTCGACGATCGTCGCCTTGACGTTGCCCTGAAGCAGCGCGCCGGTCCGCACCTCGGCCCCCGGAACATAGGTGATGTTGGAATAGGCGATGCCGTGTTCATCCGCCATCATCTGCATGATCGCCTCGGTGCCCGATCCGCGCGAATGAACAGCGACCTCCTGCCCGTCCAGATCGGCCCAGTCCTTGTAGAATTCGGTGTTCACGACCGGATACATCTGCAATTCGGTCAGTTGCAGAAAGATGCGGATCGGGGCCTTCACCTTCTGCAGCAGGGCATAAGGCCCGCCGATCCCGATATCGGCCTGACCGCTCACGACGGCCTGCGCCGCGATATCCTCGCTTTTCAGAAAGACCGTGTCGATCTCGAGCCCCTGCTCCTTCGCGCGTTCAAGCGCGATCAGCAGGCCCAAGGTTTCGATAGTCGCGATGTCGCCAAAGGCGATGCGCACAGGATCGGCGGATGCCGCGACAGGCGCCGCAGCCATGCCGATCGCAGATATGACGGCCAGGGGCCGCATCCTGTCAGCAAGATAACCCATTTTCTCCTCCCATGATCGGGCCCTCCCAAGCCCAATGCAAACCAATGCTGTCATTGATTCTGCCGCACGTCAACCAATTCAGATTAGTCGCCGAAGGACATCCGAGATAACTTGCGGATGATATGGCTTATTTCCCAGTCTCAACACCGCTTGACTTCGCCAAAATCTCCGAACATCATAAACCAATCGAAAAATTGGGTCGCCTATGCAGCATCTTCCCGAGCCACCTCCGCTCGACCGGCTCCGGTCCTATCTTGAAACCGCGTCGATCGACGAGGGCCGCCTCCCCCCCGAGCGGGAGCTTGCCGAGACACTCAACATGGGCCGCGCGGTGCTGCGCAAAGCACTGGCAACGCTCGAGGCGCAGGGCCTCGTCTGGCGACATGTGGGGAAAGGCACTTTTTTGGGCGAACGCCCCATCGACACCGCAGGCGACATCAACGCATTGATCCAGCGCACCAACCCGTCCGAGGTCATGGCGGCCCGGATCGCGTTCGAGCCCGAAGTGAGCCGCCTTGCCGCGCTCAACGCCACCGCCGCCCAAATCGCCGAACTGCGAAGCTGCGCTGCCAAATGCCGGTCTGCAGCGACATGGCGGCAGTATGAGCAATGGGACAACCGCCTGCACCGCAGCATCGGCGAGGCTGCACAGAACACGCTCCTGCTCGGGCTGCTGGACACGATGACAACCGTGCGCAGGGCGATCACATGGGGGCGGCGCAGACCCGGCCCCGACCGTCCGCCCGCAAGCCACCACAGCCTCGATGAACATGACAGGATCGTGGAAGCCATCGGCGCAAGGGACGGGCAGGCCGCCGCCGACGCGATGCGCGGACATCTCAGATCCGTCGAAGCCAAGCTCAAGGAAAGCCTCGGCTACTGACGCCCCTGCAACGACAAGCGGCAACGATCCTCATGATGAACATGAGAATTTCGACGCTTTCCCTCCGTTGACACCGGCGCCGTTCCGGCCGACCCTGCGGGCAGATCAAGGTGCCGGGGGAAGCCTCGGGTAAAAGGGAATCCGGTAAGGCCATCACCAAATCCGGAACTGCCCCCGCAACTGTTGGCGGAGAGCCTGTCCGACATGCCACTGGTGCGACGGCACCGGGAAGGCTGGACAAGGCGCGGACCCGCAAGTCAGGAAACCTGCCTCGATCGATCACCTGTTCCGGCCGCGGTGGGCGTGTCGGGAGCGGCCCATCCGCAAGGTGACATCGCCGCCCCGTGACATGCGTCGCGGGGATCGTTGATTTTCACGGCCCGCCCCGGCAGGCCGCTCAGAAGGCATGTCAGGATGAGAACGAACCTCGCCTATTCCATAAGAAGCACCCGGTTCGACGAACATTACGCCCCGTCGGACGATACCCGCGCCACCACGAATTTCGCCAATCTGGCGCGCGGAGAAGAACGGCAGGAAAATCTGCGCGCCGCCTTTGCGATGATCGACAGTCGGTTCAACGCGCTGGCCCATTGGGACAACCCAGATGCGGATCGATATTCGGTCGATCTGGACATCGTCACGGCCGAACTCCGCATCGGCAACGAAGGCACCGCGAATGCCTTTCCGTTGATCGAAATCCTCAAACCGACGATCCTCGACCGCAAAAGCGGCAGGCGGATCCGCGGCATCGCGGGGAATAACTTCTCGTCCTATGTGCGGGACTACGATTTCAGCATCCTTCTGCCGCAACACGGCAAGGGCCGGACGGTGCCCGCGAATTTTGGCGATCTGCACGGCAACCTGTTCAAACGCTTCGTGACCTCCGCCGCATATGCCGAGCATTTCGCAAAGCCCCCCGTCATCGCACTGAGCGTATCGAGCAACCGGACCTACCACCGGACCACGACCGCCCATCCCGTGCTCGGCGTCGAATACCGACAGGACGAACACTCCTCGACCGATCGGTATTTCGCCAAGATGGGATTGCAGGCGCGCTTCTTCATGCCCCAGAACGGCACGGCGCCCCTGGCCTTCTATTTCACCGGCGATCTGCTGAACGATTACTCCAACCTCGAACTCATCGGCACGATCAGCACGATGGAGACGTTCCAGCGCATCTATCGGCCCGAGATCTACAACGCAAATTCACCGGCGGGCACGATCTATCGCCCCAGCCTGACGCATCGGGACCATTCATTCACCCGCATCGCCTATGACCGCGAAGAGCGCGGCCGGCTGGCGATCGAACAAGGCAGGTTCGCCGAAGCCAACCTCATCACGCCATATCGGAGCATTCTCGAAGAATGGTCCGCGCCGCACGCCGCCTGAAGGATATCCCGACATGACCGAACTTCTGCCCACCTCCACCGCCGGAAGTCTGCCCAAACCCTCGTGGCTCGCGCAGCCGGAAACGCTTTGGTCGCCGTGGAAACTGCAAGGGGACGAGCTGATCGAAGGCAAACAGGACGCCCTGCGCATCGCCCTGAATGACCAGCGCCGCGCAGGAATCGACATCGTCAGCGACGGCGAACAGACGCGCCAGCATTTCGTCACCACCTTCATCGAGCATCTGGACGGCGTCGATTTCGAAAAACGCGAAACGGTCCGCATCCGCAACCGATACGATGCCAGCGTCCCCACCGTGGTCGGGTCCGTGTCCCGCCAGAAACCCGTCTTCGTCGAGGATGCCAGATTCCTGCGCGCCCAGACCGACCGACCCATAAAATGGGCACTACCGGGCCCGATGACGATGATCGACACGCTCTATGACGCCCATTACAAAAACCGCGAAAAACTCGCCTGGGAATTCGCCAAGGCGCTGAATCAGGAAGCAAGGGAGCTTGAAGCCGCAGGCGTCGACATCATCCAGTTCGACGAGCCCGCCTTCAACGTCTTCTTCGACGAGGTGAACGACTGGGGCGTCGCCGCGCTGGAACGGGCGGCCGAGGGGCTGAAATGCCAGACCGCCGTTCACATCTGCTATGGCTACGGCATCAAGGCCAATACCGACTGGAAAAGCACCCTCGGCACCGAATGGCGGCAATACGAGCAGGTCTTCCCCAAGCTGCGCACGTCCAGCATCGACATGATCTCGCTCGAATGCCAGCATTCCCGCGTGCCGATGGACCTGATCGAACTGCTGCGGGGCAAAAAGGTGATGGTGGGCGCGATCGACGTCGCGACAAGCACCATCGAAACCCCCGAGGAGGTCGCGGACGTCCTGCGCAAGGCGCTCCGGTTCGTGGACGCGGACAAGCTCTATCCCTGCACCAATTGCGGCATGGCCCCCCTGCCCCGCCACGTCGCCCAAGCAAAGCTGGCAGCGCTAGGCGCGGGCGCAAAGATCGTGCGAAATGAGATCCGGTCTTCCAAACCCTCGTGATCGAGGAACAGATGCTGGCGATCCCGCGCAGACGGTGGCCGAGGTCTATGCCAAGGTGATCGCGTCCACGCGCCTTTGCGGGCCGCTGCAGGCAATCGCCACCCTCGACAACCAGAGCATCCCCCCGGATGCAGTTTCGTCGCTGATACAGATCGCGGTCGATATGGCCAAGGAATTGAATCGCAACCTCGACAGCGTGGCGATGACGAAGGGCTGAAACGTGCCTTAATATTCGTGGAATTGTAGAACAGCCCGTGAAGCAAGTTAAGGGCCAAAAGGCCCGCCCCACATTATTCACACAATGATATCGGATGTTGATTGCCATTCTTGGCGGATGGGGTGGGATTCGAACCCACGGTAGAGTCACCCCTACGCCAGTTTTCAAGACTGGAGCCTTAAACCGCTCGGCCACCCATCCACAGGGGCGCTGAATACCACGCCCCCGGCGAAGTTCAAGCCGATGCCAGTGCCTTTGCGATCGCAAGGAAATCACCCGCCTTCAGGCTGGCGCCACCAACCAGCGCGCCGTCCACATCGGGAACCGCAAAAATCTCGGCAGCATTGCCGGGCTTGACGGAGCCGCCATACAGAAGCGGCACATCCGTCCGTGCGCGCAGGAAGGCATGGACCTCGCCGATCTCCTGAAGCGTCGGCGTGAGTCCGGTTCCGATGGCCCAGACCGGCTCATAGGCAACGACCAGCCGCGAAGGATCCAGCCCGGCGATCGAGGCGACGATCTGCGCGCCGATCACATCCAGCGTGCGGCCCGCGTCGCGCTCCGCCTCGGTCTCGCCAACGCAGACGATGGCAGTCAGCCCCGCGCCCTGCGCAGCCAGCGCCTTAGCGGCCACGTCCTCGCTCGTCTCGCCGTGATCCGCGCGCCGCTCGGAATGGCCAAGGATCACATACCCCGCCCCCGCATCAGCCAGCATCGCGGCGGATACATCGCCGGTATGTGCGCCCGATGCCTTCGCATGGCAGTCCTGCCCGCCCACAGCCAGACCAAGGGCGGCGGCGCGCGCAAGCAATGTCGCAGGTGGGCAGATCAGAACCTCGCACCCTTCGGGTGCCCCGGCCGCGATCGCCTCGATCTCGGCCAGATCGGCCGCAAGGCCGTTCATCTTCCAGTTTCCCGCCGCCAGCTTACGCATCCACAACCTCCATTGAACGGGCGGAGGTTACGCGAGACGGGCGCAGCAGGGAAGCCGTCACATGTCCTTGAACTTGATGGACTCCCCACAACCGCAGGCCTCGGCCACATTCGGATTGCGGAACTTGAACCCCGATTCCAGAAGCGAGGTTTCGTAATCGATCTCGGTCCCGAACAGGAACATCTGGGCCATGGGGGCGATCATCACCCGTGCGCCATCCTGTTCCACCGTCTCATCCATCGGGTTCACCTCGGAGACGTAATCCATGGTGTATTCCATCCCGGCGCAGCCGCCCTTCTTCACGCCGATCCGAAGGCCGGCCGAATTCTGCTTGCTCATCAGCCGCGCGATCTGCCGCGCCGCCGCCGGGGTGATGCTGACCGCCTGCTTGCCGGGGATCGAGAACATGGGGCTACTCCTTGGAACGTCCTAAAAATGGGGCTTCCGGCGCGCGGCTGCAAGAGGTCAGTCGAAGGCGCCGGGATGCAGTTCCTCCCAGAACCGCCGGATCGCCTCCGAATTCAGCGCGCTCATCCAGCCGTGCCGCTCGAAATCGTCGCGCGCCGCCCCCGACAGCATCGACAGGAACAACCGCCGGTCCGCGTCGCGCTGCGTCGGCGTCCGGCCCGATACCAGCTCCTGAATCCGGCTCAGCTGCTGCGCGCGCGGCGACAGCGCCGCAGGTTCGGGCACACGCAGCGCCGCCGTCAGATAGCCGACGGGGTTGCGCACCCCCCCCTGCCCTTCCACATAATCCAGCTTGGCATCCACATGCCCCTCGCCATGTTCGGCGATCCACTGCCGCGCCAGCCGGTCCGCCGCGCCCAGCCGCCGCAACCGCTCGTAAACCGGCGACCGCCGCGCGCCTTCGCCGTCATCCAGATCCAAGATCGAAAGCTGCGGATTCTCGCGGATCAGAAAGCGGATATCGGTGACCGTCCGGCCCATCTTCCGCGTCTCCGGCTCGATCACGATGTTGGAGGATCGGTTCACCTCCTCCACCGCCGGCTTGATGATCTTGGCGTTCAGATGCTTGAACACCTCGTAATAGGCGCTGTCATTGACCCCCATCAATCGCCGGAAGATATCGAGGCTCCACCACCCCGTGCTGCCCGTCCGCACGAAACGATAGCAATTCTCATACAGAGCCAGCGCATGGCCCGACGTGAACCGCCGCTGGATGTTCAGGTTGATAAGCGCAAAAACCTTCGGATCGTTCAGCTTGGATGCCAGCGCCGGGGAATAGCCGTATTCACACACCCCGCCCTTCAGCTTGGCATAGGACAGAAGCGACGACACGCCCCATTCCTGCCGCCCCTCCTCGTCCAGCATGTCCCACTCCGCCACGGTTTCCGCCAGCCCGCGCAACGCCGCCTTCAGCGTGTCCATGTCGTTCGAATTGTACCCGATCATAAGGCACAGCGTCCGCGCATCGATCCGGTGCACCTGCTGCGTGACCAGCGTGTCATAGGCGTTCAGCAGCAGCACGTTCGACAGACGCCGCTGCAGCAGCGACAGCTTGCCCGACACATGGATCGCCGCCACATGTTTCTTGACCGCCCCGCGCCGCAACGCTCCGGTCAACTGGTCCCTGGGGATGTCGTTCATCCGCCTGCCTCTTCACTGCTCCGGAGCCTTTGCGACTCTCTGCCCCAAGGCTAGTCCCAAAAGGCACCCATCCACAAGCGCCCTTTCGGCACCTTAACCCCTATCCCGTATCCGGGTACCTATGGAAACCACCGTCGGGGGAAAGGTATCCATTTACGGGACGGAGCCTGTGGACAACCCGCAGCACCCCTCCCCTACTCCCTAAAACCCCCAAGAAAACACCCATCCGATTCGGTTTTTGGCAGAATCAGCACCCTTCATCCCGTATCCGGGCACCTTTCACCCCGTATTCGGCGACCCCACATCCCGTGTTCGGGCACCTGTAGCGGCGATAGCTGATATCTTTCCGGAGGTTACAGATTCTAAAGACTCTAAATATCTGAAAGATTCGAAACTTCATCTTGCCTGTTTTCCCATATTTTCCTTCCAAAAGGTCCTTCGCGATTCACAAGCAGCGCAGGATGTGCGACTGATCGACGAATATCTCGGAAAACCGCGTACAAGAGAGCGCAGGATGAGCAGCAAACCAGACCTACCGCCCTATTTCGGCATCGACCCCGAGGAGGAAGCAGCCCGCCTCGCCCAACCTATAGATACCTCGCGATTTGCCAAGGCCGCCGCTTTCGCGGCACGAGGGCGCGACGATCTAGCCAAGCGCGGATATGCCCCGGACGGCAAAAAGCGCCTTCGTCGCTTCTCGACTTGGGAAGTGTGCAAATACCTCATTCCCATCGCCCCGGCCCATCTGCGGCGCGTGTTGAAATCGCATCCCGAACTGCCTCAGGGAACCGGCGAGGGCGGCGCCAAATGGTTCACTCTGGACGAGATCCTGATCCTTCGCGACCATTTCGCCACCGAGGGCGCCGGCTGGCGCGAATACAAGGCATGGCGCCCCGAAGGGCTTCCGGCCAAGGTCGTCGCCGTCGCCAATTTCAAGGGCGGCGTTGGCAAGACATCGACCGCCGCACATCTGGCCATGTCCGCTGCGCTGGACGGCTACCGCGTCCTCGTGATCGATCTCGACAGCCAGGGCTCCATGACCTCGATCATGGGCGGTCAGGTCACCGACGAATGGCAGACCGCCTTTCCCATGCTGGCGCGCGACTTCGCCATGCACCTTCAAGAGGAAAACAAGGTGCGCGAAGCGGCGGGTCAGCCCCCCCTGCCCTTCGACGAAACCCTGACCGAGGCATTGAAGGTTTCGCCGCGAAACCTGATCCAGAAGACCCATTGGCCGAATATCGACCTGATCGGCGCGCAACTGAACCTCTATTGGGCCGAATTCCAGGTTCCGGTCTGGCGGATGCAGCTGCGTAACTGGCCGCTTTGGGACAGCCTCGGGAATGCCCTGTCCGATGCAGGCATCCTCGACGAATACGACATCGTCCTTCTGGATACGGCCCCTGCCCTCGGCTATCTGACGATCAACGCGCTGTCGGCGGCGGATATCCTGCTTGTGCCGCTGGGCGCCTCGTTCCTCGAATTTGACTCGACCGGGCGCTTTTTCGACATGATCTACTCCACCTTCGCCTCGATCGAAGAAGGCGAGAATCGCGCTCGCCGGGCGGACGGTCTGCCCGAGATGCGTTTCGAATGGGATGCCGTCCGCGCGCTCATCACCCGGTTCGATCCGGCGCAGCAGACGGACCTTGCCAATGTCGTGCAGGCCTATTTCGGCGATTTCATGACCACCTATCGGCAAGAGATCACCGCCATGGTCGGCCAGGCAGGCGAGCAGGTATCGGGAATCTACGAGACCGATTATCGTGATTTCAACCGCGACACCTATGTGCGCGGGCGCGAGACCTTCGATCAGACCTGGGCCGAGGTGAAACGGGTCCTGCTGGGAACCTGGTGGCGCGACATGAAGCTGGCCGAGACGGAGGCGGACAATGGCTAAACGCAGGAAACTGGAAGCTCCGTCCGCGGACGATCTGACCCGGTACGAGGAGGAGTTTCGCCGCGAAACCTCCCGCATGCCTCTCGTCGCCCCGATCAGCCAGGTCGCGGCCGAGGCGGCCAGCGCGCATGATCCGCGCGCGCCCACCGAGCGGGCCGAGGCCGCCAAGGACCGCGCCGATGCCGAGCGCCACCGCGATGCCGACCGCCGCGGCCTCGTGCTGCGAGAGATCCCGTTGACCGATATCGAACCTGACGCCATCGTGCGCGACAGGCTTGCGCTGGGCAGCGACGAGTTGACCGAGCTTCAGCTCTCGATCGCCGCTCAAGGGATGCGCCTTCCGGTCGAGGTGTTCGAGATGCAGGGCGGCGCCAAGCGATACGGCCTGCTTTCGGGCTATCGCCGGCTGCGCGCCGTCCAGAATCTCCTCGCCCTCAGCGGGCAGGAGAAATACCAGACCATCAGGGCCATCGTGCGCGACCCCGATGCGATGGGCGGCACCTTCGCCGCCATGGTCGAGGAAAACGAGGTCCGTGCCAATCTCAGCCATTTCGAACGGGGACGCATAGCCGTCATCGCAGCCAATCAGGGCGCATTCCCGAATGTCGAAGCGGCGGTGGACGCGCTGTTCGGTTCGGCGTCAAAGGCCAAGCGGTCCAAGGTCCGGTCTTTTGCGCTGGTCTTCGAGGAACTTGGCGACATGCTGACCTTTCCCGGTGCGCTGCGCGAAAAGGACGGGTTGAAGATCGCCGCAGCCCTTCGCGACGGGCACGAGGCCGCGCTGCGCGAGGCGCTTGCGGACCGCACGCCCGAAAGCCCCGAGGAGGAGATGCAGATCATCGAAGACGGGATTGCCGGTCTTCAGGCATCCTCGCCACGGCCGGAAAGGGGAGGGCGGCCGAAGTCCGTCTCGCGGGGGCGCAAAGCGCGTCTCGCAACCCAGATCACGCTCACGTCCGGTGTGGACGCCAAGGGCTGGTTCATACGCCTCGACGGCGATCGCGTCGGCGCCGATCTGGTCGAAGCTGCCATGCTGGAACTGGAACGGCTGTTGGGCCCAGCCTGAGGTTTCGCCGCGAAACCCCGGCCATGGATCGAAACGTGAACGAGTTGGGCGCGCAAGCGCGAAGCGTTTGCCCGCGGTTCGATGCCTCCCCCTGAATGGGGGAGGTTGAGGGGCGCGGTTCCCCTGTTACTGTCCCGCCGCCTGCGCGGCATAGGCATAGCTGTCATAGCTGTATTCAGCCACGCGGAACCATTCGAAGCCTTCGTCTCGGAACTTCTTCCAGCCGGGATAGATCGCGGCCCATTCGGGAAAGCGTTCGCCATATTCGGCGTAAAGCTCGAACGTCGCCTTGTAGGCTGCCTGCATAACGTCCATGGGCAGCGGGCGAAGCTGCGCGCCCTTGCCGACCAGCGACCGGATCGCATCCTTGTTCTTCACGTCGTAAAGCGCCTGCATGTTGATGTTTGCGGCCTTGCAGGCTGTATCCAGCGCCGCCTTGAACTCCTCGGGCAGGGCGTCGTGCTGCTGGCGGTTGATGAAGAAGTGGATCGTCAGGCCGCCTTCCCAGAACGCCGGGTAGTAGTAATAGGGCGCAATCTGATAGAAGCCGAGCCGCTCGTCGTCATAGGGGCCGACCCATTCGGCGGCGTCGATCGTGCCGCGTTCCAGCGCGGGATAGATATCGCCGCCGGGAAGCTGCTGCGGCACGACGCCAAGGCGCGACATGACCTCGCCTGCGACCCCGGCGATCCGCATCTTGACACCCGAAATATCGGTCAAGCTGTTGATTTCCTTGCGATACCAGCCGCCCATCTGCGCGCCGGTGCCGCCGCCCGGTTTGCCGATCATGTTATAGGCCGACAGGAACTCGTCATAGGCTTCATTGCCGCCGCCATGATAGAGCCACGCGTTCTGGAGCCGGGAATTCAGGCCGAAGGGGATGGCCGAGCCGATGGCGAAGGTGGGGTTCTTGCCCGTGAAATAGTAGCCGCAAGTATGGGCGATTTCCACGGTTCCGGCCTGCACGGCGTCGATGGCCTGCGGGCCGGGGACAAGCTCGCCCGCCTGAAAGACCTGGATCTGGAAGCGCCCGCCGGTCATGGCGGACAGCGCCTCGGCCATGACGGTCGCGCCGCCATAGATTGTGTCGAGGTTGTTCGGGAACCCCGAGGTCAGGCGCCAGCGCACCTGCGGCTCGCTTTGCGCGATGGCGGGGGCGGCGAGGGCGGTGGCAGCGCCTGCGAGGGCGCTTCGGGACAGGAACAGGCGGCGGTCTATGGATTTCATGTGGTTCTCCTCCGGTGAAATCAGTTGGCAGGGGCGCCGAAGCTGGGCGGCGGCGGCAGGGCAGGGGCTCCGCCCGGCGCGGGCGGTGCGCCGAATGTCGGGGCAGGGGGCATCCCGAACGCATCCGCGCCGGGCATGGGAACGTTGATGTGGATGCTGTCCGGGTCCGCCGCGACGATGCCCGAACGGTAGTGGGTGACAAGGCCGGGGAAGGCGACGACGATGGCCACCATCGCAAGCTGGATCACCAGATAGGGGATCGCCCCCATATAGATCTGCCCCGATGTCACCGGCTGGATCGTGCGGCCCGTTACGCGGTCCTTGTAGGCGCGGCTTGGGGCCACGGATCGCAGGAAGAACAGCGAGAACCCGAAGGGCGGGTGCATGAACGAGGTCTGCATGTTGATCGCCAGCATCACGCCGAACCAGATCAGGTCGATCCCGAGGCTGTCTGCGACGGGGGCAAGCAGGGGGATGATGATGAAGGCAAGCTCGAAATAATCGAGGAAGAAGGCGAGGAAGAAGACCAGCAGGTTGGCAAGGATCAGGAACCCGATCACGCCCCCCGGCACCGAGGTCATCAGATGTTCGACCCAGACATGCCCGTTCACGCCATAGAAGGTCAGCGAAAAGACCCGCGCGCCCAGAAGGATGAACAGGACGAAGGACGACAGCCGCACGGTGGAATAGAGCGAGTCGCGCAGGAGCGGCAGGGTCAGCTTGCCGTTCATCGCCGCCAGCACCAGCGCGCCGACCGCGCCCATAGCGCCGCCTTCGGTCGGGGTGGCGATGCCGAAGAAGATGGTCCCGAGCACGAGGAAGATCAGGATCAGCGGCGGGATCAGCGATGTCAGGACGCGGCCCAGCAGTTTCCAGCCGCGCAGCGTGCGGGCCTCGGGCGGCAGGGCGGGGACCTTGTTCGGCGAGATGATCGAGGTGATGGCAATATAGGCGGCATAGGCGCCGACCAGCATCAGGCCGGGGATCAGCGCGCCCTTGTACATGTCGCCCACCGAACGGCCGAGCTGGTCGGCGAGGATGATGAGCACGAGGCTGGGCGGGATGATCTGCGCCAGCGTTCCCGAGGCGGCGATGGTGCCGGCCGCGATGCGCCGGTCATAGCCGTATCGCAGCATGATCGGCAGCGAGATCAGGCCCATCGAAATGACCGAGGCTGCGACGACGCCGGTGGTGGCGGCAAGGATCGCGCCCACGAAGATCACCGCATAGGCGATGCCGCCCCGGATCGGGCCGAACAGCTGGCCGATGGTGTCCAGAAGCGCCTCGGCCATGCCGGATCGTTCGAGGATCAGGCCCATGAAGGTGAAGAAGGGAATGGCGAGCAGCGTCTCGTTCGACATCTGGCCGAAGATGCGGTCGGGGATCGCCTGGAACAGGTTGATCGGCAAAAGGCCGAGTTCGATCCCGATGAAGCCGAAGGCAAAGCCGACGAAGGACAGCGCGAAGGCGACCGGATAGCCCAGAAGAAGCACCCCGATCAGCGACGCGAACATGATCGGGGCAAGGTTTTCTGCGATGAATGTCATGGGGTTACTCCGCCAGCGCGGCGGCTTCGGCATCCGCCTCGGCCACGGGGTCGGGGATGTGCCCGCCAAGGATGGCGATGCGCTTTATCAGTTCCGAAATGCCTTGCACCGCCAGCAGCGAGAAACCGATGGGGATCAGCAGCCATGCCGGCCATTGCACCAGGCCGCCGGTGTTGTTCGACACCTCGCCCGAGGCGAGCTTGTCCATCGCGATTGGCCATGACAGCCAGATCGTGACGAGGCAGAAGGGCATCAGGAAGAAGATCGTGCCGAAGATCTCGATGAAAAGCTGTTTTCGGCGCGACAGCGCGCCATAGAGCAGATCCACCTTGACGTGTTCGCCCCGCAGCAGCGTATAGGCGGCGGCCAGCAGGAAGGCGGCGGAGAACAGATACCACTGCGCCTCGAGCCAGGCGTTGGAACTGATCGAGAAGGCTTTGCGCATCACCGCGTTCACCGCGCTGATGAGGATGGCCGCCAGAAGCAGCCACGAGACGGATTTTCCGATGAAGGTGTTGATGGAATCGATCAGGCGCGAAAGCGCCAGCAATATGTGCATGTGATGGCCCCCCGGCGCCGCGCCTCCACGCGCGGGCCTACGGGGTGAAGCGTAAGGGCGGGCGGGCCTTTCGCGCAACAGGCTTGCGGGGCTTGTGCTGGGCGCAGGGGGGGCTAGTTTGCGGCTGGCTGCAAGGAGATGCCCCGTGAGTCGCGATCTGCCGTTCCCGTCGATCCACCGCCATGGTTTCGTGCGCGTGGCGACCTGCACGCCCGCCGTCCGGCCCGCCGACGTGTCGTTCAACCGCGATGCCGTGCTGGAGCGGATGGAGGCGGCGGCGCGCGAGCATGTGGACCTGCTGGTCTGCCCTGAACTGTGCCTGTCTTCCTATGCCATCGACGATCTGCATATGCAGGCGGCACTGCTGGATGCGGTGGAGGATGCGGTGGCCGAGATTGCGGCGGCGAGCGTGGGGGTGGTGCTGATCGGCGCGCCGTTGCGGGACGGGGGGCGGATCTTCAACTGCGCGGTGGTATGCGGGGGCGGCAGGGTGCTTGGCGTGGTGCCGAAGTCGTTCTTGCCGAATTACCGCGAATATTACGAGAAACGCTGGTTCGCGCATGGGCGGGGGCAGAAGGGCGGCACGATCCGGGTTGCGGGGGCCGAGGTGCCGTTCGGGGTGGATCTGCTGTTCCGGTCGGACGTCCTGCCGGGCTTCGTGTTCCATGCCGAGATCTGCGAGGATTTCTGGTCGCCGGAACCGCCTTCGACCAAGGCGGCGCTGGCGGGGGCGGTGATATTGGCGAACCTTTCGGCGTCCAACATCACCATCGGCAAGGCGTCGGACCGGCATCTGCTGTGCGCCAGCCAGTCGATGCGGGCGGTGGCGGCCTATGCCTATTCCGCGGCGGGGTCGGGGGAGAGCACGACCGATCTGGCCTGGGACGGGCAGGGCGCGATCTATGAATTGGGCGAGTTGCTGGCGGAATCGCCGCGCTTCGCGCTGGAGCCGCAGCTTTGCGTCGCGGATGTGGATGTGGGGCGGATCCTGTCCGAACGGATGCGGACGGGGACGTTCGCGGATGCGGCGGAGGGGGTGGCGGGCTATCGCGTTGTCGGTTTCGGGCATGAGGTCGGCGCGGCAGAGGATTTGCGGCGGTCCTTGCGACGGTTCCCCTATGTGCCGAACCGCGAGGCGATGCGCGATCAGGACTGTTACGAGGCGTTCTCGATTCAGGTGGACGGGCTGCGGCGGCGGTTCGAATCGACGCCGGGCAAGAACATGGTCATCGGCATCTCGGGGGGGCTCGACAGCACCCATGCGCTGATCGTGGCGGCAAAGGTGATGGACCTGCTGGGGCTGCCGCGCACGAACATCCTTGGCTTCACCATGCCGGGGTTCGCGACGGGGGACGAGACGAAGGGCAACGCCTGGGCGCTGATGCGGGCGTTGGGCATCAGTGCCGAGGAGATCGACATTCGCCCCGCCGCGCGGCAGATGCTGGAGGATATGGGCCATCCCTTTGCGGATGGCGAGCCGGTCTATGACATCGCGTTCGAGAATGTGCAGGCGGGGCTACGGACGGATTACCTGTTCCGGCTGGCCAACCAGCGCGACGGGTTTGTTATCGGGACGGGCGATCTGTCGGAACTGGCGCTGGGCTGGTGCACATATGGCGTGGGCGATCACATGAGCCATTACGGCGTGAATGCCGGTGTGCCGAAGACGCTGATCCAGTATCTGATCCGCTGGACCGCCGATACGCAGGTGGACGAGGGCGCGGGCGAGGTGCTGCGGCGGATATTGGAGACGGAGATTTCGCCCGAACTGGTGCCGGGCGAACAGCTTCAGGGGACCGAGGCGAAGATCGGGCCTTATGAGCTGCATGATTTCTTTCTGTTCCACATCATGCGTTATGGGTTCACGCCATCGAAGGTGGCCTGGCTGGCGTGGCATGCGTGGCGGGATCGGGGGGCGGGCAGCTGGCCTGCGGGTTTCCCCGAGGCGAAGAAGAACGAATACGATCTGGCGACGGTCTGCAAATGGCTGGAAGGGTTCTTGTGGCGGTTCTTCCAGACGGCGCAGTTCAAGCGTTCGGCCCTGCCGAACGGGCCGAAGGTGTCGGCCGGGGGGGCGCTTTCGCCGCGCGGGGATTGGCGTGCGCCATCGGACGGGGTGGCGAAGGTCTGGCTGGACGATCTGGCCCGCGTTCCGCGCTAGCTGCGGTGGCGATAGCGGGGCAGGGCGCCGTGCCGCGCGCTCCAGGCCTTGCGGAAGGCGGCGAGGGAGTTGAAGCCGGAGGCGAAGGCGATCTCGGTCAGGGTCATGTCGGTTTCGGACATGAGGCCATGCGCGCGGTCCAGCCGGATGCGGCGCAGAAACTTGGCGGGCGATGTGCCGATATGGTCGTTGAACAGCCGTTCGACCTGCCGGCGTGAAATCCTTTCGGCATCGAGGATCGCCGCCAGAGAGAATTCGTCGGCCCGTTCCTGGGTCATCTGGCGGATGATGCGCAGAAGGACCGGGTGGCGCGTCTGATAGGTGGCGGCAAGCGAGACGCGCTGGCGGTCGTCCGCGATGCGGGATCGCCCGTGCAGGCACATGTCCGACACCATCTGCGCCAGCGCCGCGCCATGGTCGGCGGCGATCAGCGCGGTCATCATGTCCACCGCCGCATTGCCGCCGCCGCAGGTCAGCACGCGTTTGTGATGGACATAGAGCGCATCGGCGGGGGGCAGTTCGGGGAAATGTTCGGAGAAGGTGGCGTTCACCTCCCAGTGGATCGTGAAGCCGGACTTTTCCAGAAGGCCCGCGCGGGCGAGGCTGAACGCCCCGGTGCAGAGGCCGCCGACCGTGCCGCCGTGGCGGGCATGGTCGCGCAGCCATGCCAGCGCGCGGGGCGATGCGGCAAGGTATCCATCCACGCCCGAGCAGATGAAGGCGGTATCCTCGCGCTGGACGGGGGCGATGGCGCTGTCCACGGGGATTGCGATGCCGTTGGAACAGCGGACGGGCTGGCCATCTTCGGATTGCAGGAACCAGCGATAGAGGCAGCGGCCCGTCAGCTGATTGGCGATGCGCAGGGGTTCCACCGCCGAGGAGAAGGCGAGCATCGTCATCCCCCGCAGCAGCAGGAAGTGGAAATCGCGCGGGGTTTCCACCGGGCGGATCGACAGATGGGCCGAGCCACGGCTGACGAAGCGGCCGTTGTCGGTCTGTGGCTGGGGCTGAGCGTTCATTCTGGCCTCTCGCTTTGGATCAGCATTGCGCCGGGCGGGGGGCGGCGCTGTGCGGGGTGCGTCATCCCGTAGCGCGAAGGCGACCTGCGCTTGACCGGGATGGGGGCGGGGCTAGGTGGATTCGGGTGTCGGTTTTGGAAAGGACGCATACGAGGTGCAGAGGGTTACTGTGACGCAGGGCGGCTGGCGTGACCTTCTGAATATGCGGGATGGCGTCGGGACGGCGCATCGCGCCTCGGCGGCGACCATGGCGCTTTATGGGCCGATTGCGGGGGCGCGGGGGCGGTTCTGTCTTGCGCAGGTCGGCCAGTCGCTGGATGGGCGGATCGCGACGGTTACGGGCGATGCGCGGGACATATCGGGCCGGGGCGGGCTGGTGCATCTGCATCGCTGCCGCGCGCTGGTGGATGCGGTCGTGGTCGGGATCGGGACGGTGCTGGCGGACGATCCGCGCCTGACGGTGCGGCTGACCGAGGGCCCGGACCCGGTGCGTGTCGTGATCGACTGCAACGGCGTGATGCCTGCCGATGCGCAGATGCTGGAGGACGGGCGGGCCGAGGTGATCGTGGTGCAGGCCGATGATGTGCCGGTGCGGTTTCCCGGCACGATCCGGCTGCCGCGTGGGGCGCGCGGGCTGTGTCCGGCGGCGATACTCGACGCGCTGGCGGCGCGGGGGCTGTGCCGCGTGTTGATCGAGGGCGGGGCGCGGACCATCGCACGCTTTGTCGAGGCAGACCTGCTGGACCGGCTGCATGTGGCGGTGGCGCCGCTTATCATTGGGGCAGGACCGTCGGGGATCAGCTTGCCGCCGGTGGAGCGGCTGTCGCAGGCTCGCCGCCCGGTGACCGAGGTTTACGACATGGGCAGCGACGTGCTGTTCGATTGCGTGCTGCGCGCGCCCTCAGCCGTCCGGCAGTGCGAGCAGGTCGAGATGCCCCACGCGACATGACCCCGCGGAGGCGAGCCGCGCGGCCAGCCAGTCTTGCGTTGCGACGCCCGTTTCTGCGGCGGCTTCCGCGACGCCTGTGACGAAGGCGGTGTGCAGCGGGCCGGGATGCAGCAGCCATGGGCTGGGGGCGAGCTGGGTGCGGAGCCCGGCCCTTTCGCAGCGGGCGGCGAGGGTGTGAGCGGCCTCCGGCCCTGCTGCGGGGCCGAAGCCCTTGTCGCGCCGCTGGTGGCGATTGAAGGCGGCGATCACGGCATCGTCCTGCGGGTGCGGGTCCGACCATTCCATCGTCCCGTCATAGTTCAGCGCGGCATAGAGGCCCGTGCGCCCGCCAAGATGAGTCACGAAGTCCGCGATGAAGGCCGGGGAGCAGAGGTCGAACAGCGCCGATGCCGTGACCATATCGGCGGAAGGCAGGGTCGAGAGGTTCGCGAGGTCGATCCGCAATGTCCTTGCGTCCGGATGGCGGCGGGCTGCCTCGGCCAGCAGGGCGGGGTCGCGGTCGGCCAGAGTCCAGCGGGTGGGGCGAGCGACGGCGCGCAGGGTCGATCCGGTGCCGCAGCCGATGTCGAGGATGCGCGTTCCGGGCGTGATCCGGGTGCGGAAGGCGTTCAGCAAGGCGGGATCGCGGGCTGCATGATCGGCGGGCTCGCGCAGGGTCAGCCATTCGGCGGTGAAGCTCATGCCAGCGCCTCGGCGACGATGCGGGCGGTGTCGGTCCAACGGGGAAGGGGAGTGCGGGCCGCGCCCGAGGCGAGGCGGCAACGGGTGGCGGGATCGGTGAGCAGAAGGCGCAGGGCGGCGGCGAAGGCCGGGGCGTCGTTCGGCGGCACGAGGATGCCTGCCCGTTCGGGAACCACTTCGGGGATCGCGCCTGCGCGGCAGGCGATGACGGGCAGGCCCTGGGACATCGCCTCGGCGAAGACCATGCCGTAGCCTTCGTATTTGCTGGCAAGGGCGAAGATGTCGGCGCGGGCCATCAGGGCGCGGGGGTCGGACACCTCGCCCATGAAGGCGATGCGCGGGGTGGCGCGGGATTCCAGCGCGGCGGCGGTGGCAGGGTCGAGGCTGCGCGATCCGGCGATGATGCAGGTCCAGTCGAGGTCGGTCAGGGTTTCCAACGCATCAAGCAGGATGTCGTGGCCCTTGCGCGGGATCAGTGTGCCGATGGACAGGATCAGCGGTGGGGTGCTGCCTTTGGCCATCGGGGCGGGGTCCGTTCCGGGCAGGGCAACGGTGGCGTTCGGGACGGCGAATTGCGCGGCCAGATCGCGCGCGGTTTGCGGCGAGGTGACAATCACGCGGGCGGCAGCAGCAAGGGCGCGGGTTTCGGAGGCGCGCAGGGCGGTTTCGGTTTCGGGGGGAAGGCCGCCTTCCAGCGCGAGAGGGTGATGGACCAGTGCAGTGATGTCGAGCGTGGATCGGGCGGCCCATGCGTCCAGCACGCCATAGGCGAGGCCGTCGATCAGGATACGGGTGCCGTCTGGCAGAGACTCCAGCGCGGCCTCGGCCCTTGCCAGCGTGTCCGGCGTGGGGTTTGGGTAGCCGTCGCCCAGCGGCAGAAGGTCCACCTGCCAGCCTAGCGCGCGCAGTTCCGCGATCAGGCGGCGGTCATAGGCATAGCCGCCGGTCGGCAGGTCCAGATCGCCGGGATAGGCGAAGACGAGCCTCACAGGTCGGCCTCATACCAGCCGCGCGCGGCGTGGGATTCGTGCAGCGTCACGCGGATGCGGGCGATGTTGGGGCCGATGCGATCTGCGCGGGCGGCAAGCTGGTCGAAGATGTGCTTGGCGAGGAATTCGGTGGTGGTGATCTTGCCCGGCAGGACCTCGTCGAGGTTCTTGTAGTTGAGGGGGGCGAGGGTTTCTTTCAGTTCGGCGGTCGCGAGGCCGATGTCGATGGCGAGGCCGTCCTCGTCCAGGTCATGCGCGAAGAAGGCGGCATCGACCACGAAGGTCGCGCCGTGCATCCCTTGGGCCGGGCCGAAGACCGGGCGGGGCAGGGAATGGGCGATCATGATGTGATCGCGGACCTCGATGGCGAACATGGCGGGCTCCTAGTAGCGGATGCGGTGGCAGATGGTGTCTGGCGCGGCGAGGATTTCGCCGTAGCGGGCGGGCAGGTCGTCGAACGCCGTCTCTCCGGTGATGAGGGCGTCGAGGGCGGGGTCGAGCAGAAGCTCCAGCGCCTTTTGCATCCGGCGGGCATGGGTCCAGCGCGGGCGGCGGTGGGGCGGCAGGTTGCCGACCTGCGATCCGGCGATGCGCAGGCGGTTTGCGTGGAACGCCCCGCCCAGCGGGATGGTGACGGGGGCGGGGTGCCAGCTTGCCTCGACGATGAGGCTGTCGGAGGCGGCATGGTCGATGGCCGTGGCGAGTGCCTCGGCCGAGGCGCTGGCGTTGATCGCGATATCCGATCCGGGGCGGGGCGGGCCGAAGGGGATGTCAAGCGCGCGGGCGGGCGTTTGGCGGGCGGGGTTGGGGTCGGTCAGCGCCACGTCCGTGCCGGGGATGCGGGCGGCGAGCCATGCGGTCAGCAGCCCGACCGTGCCCGCGCCGAAGATGTTTATGCGGTCGCCGGGGGCGATCCGGGCATCCCAGACGATGTTCAGCGCGGTTTCCATGTTGGCAGCAAGGATGGCGCGTTCGGGGGGCAGGCCGGGGGGGAGGGGGTGCGCCTCGGCCATGTCAAACAGGGTCTGGTGGGGGTGGAGGCAGAAGACGGGGGTGCTGCCCGCCAGACCGACGGTGGCATAGCCGTATTTGACCGGGAACGGAAAGGTGCCGCCCTGGTTCGGGCCGCGCATCCGGTCGTATTCGCCGGCAGGGACGCCGCCTTGGAAGACCATCGCCTCGGTCCCCCGGCTGATGCCGCCGAACAGGGCGCGGATGCGGGTATGGCCGGGTGGGGTGGGCGGCAGGTCCTCGGCCCGAAGCTCGGCTTCTTGGGCGCGGGGGAACCAGAGGGCGCGGGCGGTGTCGGGCAATGGGTTCTTCCTGAGGGCTGCTGGGCAGCTAGTGTCGCGCAGGGCCGGGGCAAGGCCGCAAATCCGGGCTGGACTGGGGATGAGCGGGCGTCTAGGCTGGTTCCGATTATCCGTTGGGGTGCCCTGCAAGGGGCTGAGAGGCGATGCGCCAACCCATCGAACCTGATCCGGGTCATGCCGGCGGAGGGAACGGATAGGCGGCGCTGTTCCATGCGCGGCCATTCTGTCTTTCGTCGTCTGCTCCGGTTCGACCGAGGAGGGAAGATGACGAAGGTTGTGCTTGCGATCGCCGGATCTGACAGCGGCGGCGGTGCGGGAATTCAGGCGGATCTGAAGGCGGTTTCGGCGCTGGGCGTTTATGGCGCGACTGCGGTGACCGCGGTGACGGCGCAGAACACGCGCGGGGTGACGGCGATCCATGCCGTGCCGCCTGCGGTGGTCGGGGCGCAGATCGCAGCGGTTCTGGCCGATATCCGCGTCGATGCGGTGAAGATCGGGATGGTCGGCGGGCCGGGCGCGATTGCGGCGGTGGCCGAGGGGCTGCGCGGCTGCGCTGCGCCGGTGGTGCTGGACCCGGTGATGATTGCGAAATCGGGGGATGCGCTGGTGGGCGCGGACGGGGTGGCGGCGTTGATGCGGCTGCTGCCGCTGGCGACGGTGCTGACGCCGAACCTGCCCGAAGCCGCGCGGCTGTTGGATGCGCCCGAGGCGCAAGGCGAGGAGGAGCGGGTCCGGCAGGGGCGGGCGCTTCTGGCACTTGGGGCGCGGCATGTGCTGATGAAGGGCGGCCATGCCGAGGGCGCGGTCTGCACCGATCTTCTGGTCGGGCGGGAGGGCGTTCTGCGGTTTTCGGCACCGCGCATCGCGACCCGCAATACGCATGGGACGGGGTGTTCGCTGTCTTCGGCCATCGCGGCGGGGCTGGCGCGGGGCATGGCGGTGGGGGAGGCCGTGGGGCTGGCGCATCGCTGGCTGCATGGGGCGATCCGTGGGGCGGACGGCTTGGGCATCGGTGGCGGGCATGGGCCGGTCCATCATTTCCACGCGCTGTGGCCGGTGCCCGAATGCGTGTGACGGTGATCGGCGCGGGGGTTGCGGGGCTGTGCGTTGCGACCGAGTTGCATAGGCGGGGCGTGGAAGTTGCCGTGATCGGCACGCCGCCGGGGCCGGATGCCTGTTCGTGGTGGGCGGGCGGGATGTTGGCCCCCGATTGCGAGGGCGAGAGCGCCGAGGAGCCGGTGGTCCGGCTGGGGCACGAGGCGGCGGATTGGTGGCAGGCGCGGGGCGTCAGGGTGCATCGGCGTGGCACGCTGGTGGTGTCTTTGCAGCGGGATGCGGCCGCGCTGGCGCGGTTCGCGCGGCGCAGTGCCGGGCATCGCGAGGTGGATGCGGCCGAGGTGGAGCCTGCGCTGCCGCAGCGGCGGGGGCTGTTGTTCGAGGGCGAGGCGCATCTGGCCCCGCGCGAGGCTTTGGCGGTGCTGGCCGCCGGGGTGGAGTTCGTGCGCGAGGCGAAGGGGCAGGTGATCGACTGCCGGGGTTTGGCGGCGCGGGATGTGCTGGCGGATCTGCGCGGGGTGCGGGGCGAGACGGTGCTGATCCACTGCGCGGAGGTCGCGATCTCGCGCCCCGTGCGGCTTTTGCATCCGCGGATGCCACTCTACCTCGTGCCGCGCGGCGAGGGGGTGTTTCTTCTGGGCGCGACCAGCGTGGAAAGCGACGGGCGCGGTCCGCCGACGGTGCGGGCGGTGCTGGAGCTGCTTTCGGCGGCCTTCGCGCTGCACCCGGCGCTGGCCGAGGCCGAAGTGCTGGAACTGGGCGCGGATGCCCGACCCGCGTTCCCGGACAATCTGCCGCGCATTCGCCGGGTCGGCGGGGTGCTGCATGTCAACGGGCTTTACCGCCACGGCTTTCTGCTGGCGCCCGCACTGGCGCGGATGGTGGCGGATCATCTTCTGCTTGGGATCGAACCGGAGGTCATGGAATGAGGATCGTGGTGAATGGCGTGCCGCGCGAGGTGGTTGCGACCACTCTGGCCGGGGTGCTGGAGGAAATCGGGATCGTGGGGCGGTTTGCCACTGCCGTGAACGGGGCGTTCGTTCCCGCGGCGGGGCGGGGGATGGCGTTGTCCGAGGGCGATGCGGTCGAGGCGCTGGCCCCGATGCAGGGGGGCTGAGCGGATGCCGGTCTTCTATGGCGAGGAGTTGGGCAGCGCGCTGATGCTGGGGACGGCAGGCTATCCTTCGCCCGCGGTGCTGGAGCGGGCGTTTCGGGCGTCGGGGGCGGGGGTTGCGACCGTCTCGCTTCGGCGCGAGGCGGGGGGCGGGCAGGATTTCTGGGCGCTGGTGCAGGGCCTGGGCGTGCGGCTTTTGCCGAACACGGCCGGCTGTCATGGCGCGCGCGAGGCGGTGACGACCGCCCAGATGGCGCGCGAGGTCTTCGGCACCGACTGGATCAAGCTGGAGGTGATCGGCCATGCCGATACGCTGCAACCCGACGTATTCGGATTGGTCGAGGCGGCGCGTATCCTGTGCGCCGAGGGGTTCCGGGTGTTTCCCTATTGCACCGAGGATCTGATCGTATGCGAGCGGCTTCTGGAAGCGGGTTGCGAAGTGCTGATGCCTTGGGGCGCGCCGATCGGGTCGGGGATTGGGCTGAACAACCCGTTCGGGCTTCGGGCGCTCCGGGCGGCGTTTCCGGGCGTGCCCATGGTGGTCGATGCGGGGATCGGGCTGCCGAGCCATGCGGCGGCGGCGATGGAGATGGGATATGACGCCGTGCTGGTGAACAGCGCTGTCGCGCGCGCGGGCGATCCGGCGGCGATGGCGGGCGCGATGGCGGATGCAGTGCAAGCGGGGCGGGCGGCGTATCTGGCCGATCCGATGGAGCGGACGGACATGGCCGTGGCCTCGACCCCGGTGCTGGGGAGGGCGTTTCTGTGAAGCTGCCGCGGTTCTATCCCATCTTCGACAGCGCGGACTGGATCGCGCGGGCGCTGCCCTTGGGCGTGCGGATGGTGCAGTTGCGGATGAAGGAACGGCCCGAGGAAGTCTTGCGGGCCGAGATCGTGCGGGCCCATGGGCTTTGCCGGGAACATGGCGCGATCCTTGTCGTGAACGATCATTGGCGGCTGGCGATCGAGGCGGGCTGCGATTGGGTCCATCTGGGGCAGGAGGATCTGGACGGTGCGGATCTGGCCGCGATCCGGGCGGCAGGGCTGCGCGTCGGTATTTCCACCCATGACGAGCCGGAGTTGGAGCGGGCGCTGGCGGCGGGGGCGGATTACGTCGCGCTTGGGCCGGTCTGGCCGACGATCCTAAAGAAGATGAAATGGGAACGGCAGGGGGTGGAGCGTCTGACCGAATGGAGAGCGCGGCTGGATGTGCCGCTTTGCGCCATTGGCGGTTTGACGCCGCAGCGGGCGACGGAGGCGTTTGCCGCCGGGGCGGATGTTGCATCGGCGGTGACGGATATCACGCTGAACCCCGACCCCGAGGAAAGGATGCGCGAATGGTTGCGGGTGACGCGATGAGATATGCGCGGCAGGAGGTGATGATCGGCGCCGAGGGGCAGGCGCGGCTGCGGGCGGCGCGGGTGCTGGTGGTGGGCGCGGGCGGGCTTGGCGTGCCTGTGCTGCAATATCTGGTGGCGGCGGGAGTGGGACGCATCGTTCTGGTGGACCCCGACCGGGTGGAGGTGTCGAACCTGCACCGTCAGCCGATCTATGGCCGCCATCTGGGGATGCCGAAGGTCCACGCGGCGGCGTTGGAGATGGCGGCGCTGAACCCGGACGTGGTGGTGGAAGGGCTGGCGGAGCGGCTGGACCCCTCGAATGCGGCGGCGTTGGTGGCAAAGGCGGATGTCGTGCTGGATTGCGCCGACAGTTTCGCCGCGACCTATGTGCTGTCGGATGCCTGTTTCGCGGCGGGGCGGGCGCTGATCTCGGCCTCGGTCCTGCGGGCGGAAGGGTTCGTGGGCGGGTTCTGCGGCGGTGCGCCTTCGGTGCGGGCGGTGTTTCCTGAATTGCCGGAACGCGCCGGAAGCTGCGCGAGTTCGGGCGTCATGGGGCCGATGGTGGGGATGATCGGCGCGGCGCAGGCGCAGATGGCGATGACGGTGCTGCTGGGCGATCATGCGCCGCTTGGATCGATCCTGCGGTTCGACGGGCTGCGGCCTTCGGGGTTTCGTTTTGACGGGGCGGCAGAGCAGGAGGGGTTCCGGTTCATCGCCTTGAAGGATGTGTGCAAGGACGATCTGGCGGTAGAGCTTCGGGAGGAGGCGGAACGGCCCTTCGTTCCATGGGCGGTGCGAGAGGCTTGCCCCGACGGTCGGCGCGTGGTGTTCGCCTGCCGGTCGGGGCTGCGCGCATGGGCGGCGGCGGACCGTCTGCGGCGCCGCTGGCCGGGCGAGATCGTTCTGGTCGCGATGGGTTAGCCGCTGATGCCCTGTTTGCCGCCATCGGCCTGGTCGCTGCCGCCGCGCGTTTCGCGCTGCCAGCCGCAATCGTGGTCTGCCTGACGGACCGGAGCGGGTTCGGGATGCGGGGTCGAGGACTGTTTCATGGCGATGCTCCTGTCTGGCGGCGCTTGAACATCCGGCGGCGGGATTTGTTCCCGCTTGACGAATCCAACATATGAACAGATGTTCATGCTATTCCGCCGGGGGCCGACATGCACGACCATCATCACGATCACGACCATCACCACCATGCGCCGGATGTGACGGCCCGGAACGAGAAGGTGGTGCTGGCGGGGTTCCTTCTGACCTTCGGCTTCATGTTCGCGGAGATCGCGGGCGGGCTGCTGTCGGGATCGCTGGCGCTGATCGCGGATGCGGGGCATATGGCGACTGATGCGCTGGCGCTGGCGCTGGCATGGCTGGGGTTCCGGCTGGGGCGGCGCGCGCGGGACCAGCGGCGGAGTTTCGGATATCTGCGGACCGAGGTTCTGGCGGCGCTGTTCAACGCGGTTGCGCTGATCCTTCTGACCGGGTGGATCGTCTATGAGGCGGCGGTGCGGCTGGCCGATCCGGGGCCGGTTCTGGCCGGTCCGATGGCGGCGGTGGCGGTGCTGGGCCTTGTCGTGAACTGCGCGGTGTTCTGGATGCTGAGCCGGGGTCAGCGCGACCACGTCAACATCCGCGGCGCGATGCTGCATGTGCTGGGCGATCTGCTTGGATCGGTCGCGGCGATCGGGGCGGCGGTGGTGATCCATTTCACCGGCTGGACGCCGATCGATCCGATCCTGTCGGTGCTTCTGTCGGCGTTGATCCTGCGCAGCGCTTGGGGGCTGCTCAGGACTTCGCTGCATATCCTGATGGAAGGCGCGCCGGGCGGGGCGGCCCCCGATGCCGTGCGCGAGGGGGTCCTGTCGGTGCCCGGCGTGCGCGAGGTGAGCCATGTCCATACATGGTCGATCTCGTCCGGGAGCACGGCGGCGACGATGAGCGTGGCGCTGGCCGAAGGCGCGGACCCGGCGGGGGTCGTCGCGTCGGTGAAACAGCTTCTGGCCGAACGGTTCGATTTGTTGCATTCCACCGTCGAGATCGACTGGGCTGGGCGTGCGGATCATTGTCCGCTGGGCGATCACGCACATGGATGATGTCGAGGTGATGGCGGGAATGTTCCGCCTGATGGGCGATCCGACGCGCCTGCGCATCCTGCTGGCCTGTCTGGATGCGCCGCAATCGGTGGGGGCCATCGCCGCCGCCACGGGGGCGTCGCAATCGCTGGTCAGCCACCACCTGCGCCTGCTTCGTGCTGCGCGGCTGGTGGCCGGCACGCGAGAGGCGCGGCAGGTCTTCTATGTCGCCGCCGACGACCATGTGCGCGACGTGCTGCGGAACCTGATGCATCACGCGGCCGAGGAAAGGCGATCGACTTGACGCGCCCCGTGCCACCTTTAAAACTCGGTGGATGGTGCCGCGTCGGTGCCGAAGGCGAAGCATGAACGAAAGCGAGCGACTCTGCGAACTTGATTCCCTCGGGATCATGGATACCCCGGAGGAGCCGGAATTCGACACGCTCGTAACGGTGGCGCGCGCACTTTGCGATGTGCCGGTCGCGCTTATCAGTCTTGTCCACCGCGAGCGGCAGTGGTTCAAGGCGCGCATCGGTTTCGGGCCACATGAAACCCCGCTGAGCCAGTCCGTCTGCGCCTATGCGCTGGACGGCAATATGCTGGTCATTCCCGATCTGACGAAGGATCCGCGAACGGCGGCGAACACCCTCGTCACGGGCGATCCGCATATCCGGTTCTATGCCGGGGCGCCGCTGATCTCGTCGGGCGGGGCGGTTCTGGGCAGCCTTTGCGTCATCGACACCGTGCCGCGGGGCGGGTTGACCGCATCGCAGGAGGCGGGGCTGGAGGCGCTGGCGCGGCAGGTGGTCCTTCAGATCGAGGCGCGGCGGCGCGACCGCCGCCTTGTGGAGGAAAGCAGCCTTGCCGCGCAGCGCGCGCTGGCGCTGGTGGATCTGGGCGACCGTCTGCGCGATGCGGAACATGTTGGCGACATGGTGCAGCTCGGCTCCGAGGCGATGGCCCGCGTGTTGTCGCCCTCGCGCGCGGGATTCGGCATCGTCTCGCCCGAGACGGAGACGGTGATGATGCAGCCCGAATGGCTGCGGGAGGGGGTCGTGTCGCTGGCCGGGCAGCACCGTTTCCGCGACTATGGCACCTTCGTGGACGATCTGACGCAGGGCCGCACCGTGATCGTCGAGGATGTGGAGCGCGACCCGCGCACGCGTCGGAGCGCGCAGGCGCTTCTGGATATCGGCATCCGGGTGCTCATCAACGTGCCGATCTTTCAGCTTGGACGGTTTTCGCTGGTCAGTTTCGTGCATTACGACACGCCGCGCCCGCTGACCGCCGATGACATCGCCTTCATCCGCAGTGTGGGCGACCGGATGCAGGCGGCCATCGCGCAGAGCCAGGCGCGAGAGGAGCGCCATCTGATGAACCTGGAGCTGAGCCACCGGCTGAAGAACACCTTCGCCATGGTGTCCGCCATTGCGCGCCAGACCTTTCCCGCCGAGGCCGACCGTCAGCAGTTGTTCAACCAGCGGCTGGGCGCGATCGCCGCCGCCTATGCCGCGCTGGCCGAGGAACGCTGGGCCGAGACGGATCTGCATTCGCTGCTGCGCGCCGGGACGTGGCTGGGCGGGGACGAGCGCATCCGCGCGGACGGCCCGCATCTGGCGCTGAGCGCGGCGGCGGCACCGTCCATATCCATGCTGCTGCATGAACTGGCGACGAATGCGCTGAAATACGGCGCGCTGTCGGTGCCGGGGGGGCGGGTGGATCTGCGCTGGATGGTGGAAGGGCCGGACGTGGTGCTGGACTGGATCGAAAGCGGCGGGCCTTTGGTGAGTCCTCCGGTGTCGCGGGGCTTTGGCTCGCGGCTGATCCGGGCGGGGCTGGACGGTGCTGGGCGGACCGAGATCGACTTTGGTGCCGGGGGGCTGCGCGGGCGGTTCTGGGCGGATCTGGGGGGGCTTGCCCCACAATAGGGAGGGGAAAGCATGTGGATCGGAACGGGCGGGCTGCGCCTTGTCGCGCGGCAGGCGCATCGGCTGTGGCTCTTGGAACAGGCGCGGGGGCTCTTGGATCTGCATGGGGTGCAGACCATTGATACGCGCGGCGGGTTCCGTCCTCTGACGGCCGAGGGCGGACCGCGCCAGATCCACGACACGGCGCGGATGGTGCATTGCCATGCGGCGGGGCATCTGCTGGGTCATCCGGGATCGGACCGGATGGTGGATCACGGGATGTCGTTTTTGCTGACCGCTCACCGGGATGCGGTTCACGGCGGGTATGTCTGGAGCCCGGACGGGAACGACACCAAGCAGGCTTACGGCCATGCCTTCGTTCTTCTGGCGGCAAGCTCGGCCAAGGTGGTGGGTCACTCGGATGCGGATGCGCTGCTGGCCGATGTGGCGCAGGTTCTGACGGATCGGTTCTGGGACGAGGATGCGGGCGCCTCGCGCGAGGAGTTCGGGCGCGACTGGTCGGCGATGGGCAGCTATCGCGGGCAGAATTCCAACATGCACCTGACCGAAGCGCTGATGGCAGCCTTCGAGGCGACGGGCGAGCGGTCATTCCTGACCCGCGCCGAGCGGATCGCAGAACTGGTGATCGACCGCCATGCCCGCACCGAGGGCTGGCGCGTGGCCGAGCACTTCCACGAGGATTGGACCGTGGACCGCGACTACGAAGGCGATCCGATGTTCCGCCCCGCAGGCACCACGCCCGGCCATGCGCTGGAATGGAGCAGGCTGCTGGTGCAGCTTGGTCAGCTTTCGGGGCAGGGATGGGCGCTGGAGGCGGCGCGGGCGCTGTTCCTGAACACGGTGCGGATTGGCTGGGCGGCGGATACGGGGGGCTTTTATTACACGCTGGATTGGGAGGACCGGCCCAAGCGGGCGGATCGGTTCTGGTGGCCCTGCGCCGAAGGGATCGGTGCTGCCGCCGTGCTGGCCGAGGTGACGGGCGATCCGCTGTTCGAGGAATGGTATCGCCGCATCTGGGACACCGTCGCCGCCCATTTCATCGACCCCGGCGATGGCGGCTGGTTCCCCGAACTCGACGAGCGCATGCGGCCCGTCGAGAGGGTGTTTTCAGGCAAGCCGGATTTGTATCACGCGCTTCAGGCCTGCCTGATCCCGCTGCTGCCTGCGGATGGCAGCGTCACGCGGGGGCTTTCGGAACGGGTGGACCTTCTCAATCCCACTTGGGGGCAAGGCCCGCGGGGCTGACGATGCGGCCATCCGGGCGGGCCAGGGCATGGATCGCAGCCATGTCCGCGTCCGAAAGCTCGAACCCGAAGATGTCGAGGTTTTCGGCCACGCGCGATTGCGTTGCCGTCTTCGACAGCGCGATCAGCCCGTCCTGCTGCACGATCCAGCGCAGGACAACCTGTGCCACCGTCTTTCCATGGGCGGCGGCGATGTCCTTCAGCACCGGCTCGGCAAAGACCTTGCCGTCGGCCATCGCGTAATAGGCGGTCAGGGACACGCCCGCCTTGCGCGCGGCGGTCAGCAGCGGGGTCTGGTCCAGCCAGGGCTGGAACTCGACCTGGTTGGTGACGATGGGCGCGTCGGACAGGCTGGCGGCCTCCTCCATCAGTGCGATGTTGAAGTTGGACACGCCGATATGGCGCACTTTCCCGGCCTTTTGCACCGCGTTCAGCGCGCCGATCTGTTCGGCCAGTGGCACGTCGTCGTTCGGCCAGTGCAGCAGCAACAGGTCCACATGGTCGGTCTTCAGCTTGGCAAGGCTTTCATCGACGGAAGCGAGGAAGGCGTCGTGGCGGTATTTGTCGACCCAGACCTTTGTGGTGAGGAAGATGTCGTCGCGCGGCACGCCCGAGGCTTCGATCGCCGCACCCACAGCAGCTTCGTTGCCATAGATCTGGGCGGTATCGACATGGCGGAAGCCGAGTTTCAGCGCGTGGGGGACGGTTTGCATCACCTCGGCATCCGACATGCGGTAGGTCCCGAAGCCGAGCGCGGGGATCGTTGCGCCGTTTGCATTCACGTATTTCATCGAAGTTCCTTTCAAGCGGCAAGGGGGGCTGCGCGGCGGTCGAGCCCGCCGCTGAGCATGGTAAGGCCGGTGGCGATGGCGACAAGGATCGCGCCGACGAAGGGCGTGGCGGTCAGGCCGGGACCATCCGCGACGACGCCGCCCAGCCATGCGCCCAGCGCGATCCCGAGGTTGAACGCCGCGATGTTCAGCGCCGAGGCGACGTCGACGGCGGCGGGGCGATGCTCTTGCGCCATCTGCACGACGTAGAGTTGCAGGCCCGGCACATTGGCGAATTGCAGGAAGCCCAGCGCGGCAAGGGTCGGGATGACCAGCCAGGGCGAGGGCGCGGTGAAGCCGAAGACGACCAGCACCGCCGCCTGAAGCGCGAACAGGATCGTCAGCGCCCGCACGGGGTTGCCATTCGCAAGCCGCCCGCCCGCGACGTTCCCTGCCGCGATGGCAAGACCATAGAGAACGAGGATCAGGCTGACGGCATTCTCTGAAAAGCCCGAGATCTGCTGAAGGATCGGTGCGAGGAAGGTGAAGGCGACGAAGGTTCCGCCATAGCCCAGCGCCGTCATCGCGAAGACCAGCAGCAGCCGCCCCGAACCGAGCACGCGGACCTGATCCAGCAGGCTTGCAGGCGGGGCCTTGGGCAGCCGCCCCGGCAGCAATGCGGCGATCGCGATCAGCGCAAGGATCCCAAGGCCCGCCACGGCAGCGAAGGTCGCGCGCCAGCCGAAGGTCTGCCCGATCAGGGTGCCGAGGGGAACGCCGGTGACGATGGCGACCGTCAGGCCCATGAACATCATCGCGATGGCCGAGGCGCGGCGGTTCTCGGGCACCAGATCGGCGGCGATGGTCGCTCCGACCGAAAAGAACACGCCATGGGCAAAGGCCGACAGCACCCGCCCGGCCAGAAGGGTGTGGTAGCCGGGGGCGAATGCCGCGACCGCGTTGCCAAGGATGAACAGCGCCATCAGGCCAAGCAGCAGGGGCTTGCGGTCGATACGCCCGGTCAATGCCGTCAGCACGGGCGCGCCGAAGGTCACGCCAAGGGCATAGATGCTGACGATCAGACCGGCCAGAGGAAGGGTTATCTGAAGATCCGAGGCGACTGTCGGCAAGAGGCCGACGATGACGAACTCGGTCGTGCCGATCGCATAGGCTGCGATCGTGAGCGCGAGGAGAGCGAGGGGCATGGAAAGGGTTCCGTTCTTGTTCCCCAGCCATATCGCATCTTGCGTCACGCGGAATAATGGCATCAATCTGCATATCGCTTGTTCCGTAAAATCACAGGTGGTGAATGGACAACCGTTTCGGCGAGATGGAAGTGTTCGTTCGCGCGGTCGCAGCGGGCAGCTCTCGGGGGCGGCACGCCAGCTTGGGATGACGCCTTCGGCGGTCAGCCGGGTCGTATCGCGGCTGGAGGAACGGCTGCGCGTGCGGCTTCTGGTGCGGTCCACGCGCAGTTTGGCGCCAACGCCCGAAGGCGAAACCTATCTGGCCGAAGCGCGCGAGTTGGTGGACCGCCTGGCCGATCTGGAGGGGCGGCTTGCCCGCCGGGATGTGCCGCGCGGGCCGCTGCGGGTCAGTTCGACCGTAGGCTTCGGCGCGGCGGTGATCCTGCCGCTGGTGCCAGATTTCCTGCGCGCTTACCCCGAGGTGGAGCTGGACCTGACGCTGGACGACGGGGTGATCGACCTGTGGCAGGAGCGGACCGACCTTGCCATCCGATCAGGGCGGCTTCCGTCTTCGACGCTGAAGGCGCGGCGGATCGCGACCATGCGGCGGATCGTGGTGGCGTCGCCGGATTATCTGTCGCGGCGCGGGGTGCCGCAGGTGCCGGGGGACCTGGGGAGGCACGATTGCCTGCTGTATAATTTCCTGCCTGCGGAATGGGAGTTCGTAGGGCCGGAAGGGGCGATCCGCCAGCCTGTTAGCGGTTCGTTTCGCGGGAGCGATGGCACGGTCCTGCGCCATGTTTGCCTTGCGGGCCATGGATTGATGAAATCAGGGGAGCGGGCGTTGGCGGCGGATCTTGCCGCAGGAACGCTGGTCGAGGTGCTTGCCGACTGGTGCTCTCCCGAGCCGGAGGTGATCCATGCGGTCTTTCCCGGGCATCCTCATCTTGCGAGCCGTATCCGGGCCTTCATCGATTTCATGGCCGAACGCGCGGGGTCGTGATGGGGCAGAGTTCTGGACCCCGCGCGGGATCTTTCGATCAGGTCTTGTCGGCGAGGGTGTCCTTCGCCTCGCCCACGGCGGCCTGCGCCACGTGTTCGACTTTTTCGGCCAAGGTGCGGCCACCCTCGGGGACGAGGCCTTCCTCGCGGGCCGTGTCGACCGCAGCGGCATAGCCTGCGCGGGCGGCGGCCTTGGCGCGCTCCCCCGCCTCGGCAGCGACATGCCTTGCTTCTTCGCGCAGATGTTCGGCACCCGGTCCGATCCAGCGGTCCTCGACATCCGAGCGGGGCATTGCGGCGGCGATCACCGCCCCGACGCCAGCGGCCAATGCGCCGATCAGCAGCGGATGATTGTCGATCTGTTGGCCCGTGCGGTATTGCAGGTCTGCGGTGCGGTCGCGCGCACGCTTGTATCCCGAATGCAGCGCGTGTTGTGCATCGTGCAGCTTTTCGCGCGCCGTGTCGGTATAGTCGGAGGCCGTGTCGCGGATCTGCCCGCCATATTGCGATGCGCCCTCGCGCACGCGGCTGGCAAGCCCGGGGCCGTGATCGCGCTGGACATAGCTGCGCGACATGCCGTCTTGCGGGCGATAGGACGTGGCGCGATATCCTTCGCTGCGCCGTGTCGCTCCGGTTGCCAGAAGCGCAAGGCCAAGGCCGATCAGCCCGAAGGCGACGGGATTGGCGTTGACCTCGCGCCCGGCCGATTCCAGCGTTCCGCGCGCATCGCGGATGCCAATGAAACGGGTCGCGTCGTTGACCACGCCTTCAAAGGAAAGCCGGTCCTTCAACGCGTCCAGCGTGCTTTCGACCTTGGCGCGGTTCGCTTCGACCTCGGCTTCGATCCGGTCGGGATTGTCGCTCATCTTAAAGTCTCCTTTGCAAGTTTGGCGTCGCGCGCGGTCTGGTCGACGGTGCGTTCGGGCACGAGGGTCTGGAGCGAAAGATTCGTGCGCCCCTTGACCATCAGCAGCCCGCCGATGACGAAAAGCGCGCCCCCGACAGCGACCGCCGCCCAGAGCGGACCAAGCCAATGCGCAAGCGCGATGACCAGCGCCTGAAGCAGCACGATGGCGGCCAGCAGCATGATGATCGCGCCTGCGGCCAGCATTTCGGCCCCGGTTGCGAGGCGGCGGCTGCTTTCGTTGATCTCGGCCCGGACAAGACGGCTTTCGCTGCGGATCAGGTCCGACAGATCGCGGATCAGATCGCCCAGCAGCGTCGGAAGGCTGCGCGTCTCGTGCGGATCATGAATTGCCATCGAAGGCCCCCGTCAGCGGACGGCCCGCCTCGTCGCGCGCGGTGGTCGATGGGGTGCCGTAGATCGGCGGCTCGACGCCCGGCTCACGCACCTGCGGTGCGGAGTAGTCGGCATATCGCGGCGCGGGGTTGTTGGATGCAGTGACAAGTCGGCCGACCGCGATTCCGGCAAGCACGCAGCCGCCGATGAAGATCGCGGGATTTGCGCGAGCATAGTCCGACACCGATCGCGCAAGGTCTTCGACCGAGCGGCTTTCCAACCCGTCGCTCAGGCTTTCCAGAACACCCGCGCCCTGGCGCAGAAGCGAGGACGGCGCAGCACCCGCCCCGGTTTCGGCCTTTTCCTGCTGTTCGTCCGCCGCATGGCGCAGCGTGTCGGCCAGATTGCGGATTTCGGAACCGAAGCCGCTGCGGCGGCGGTCGAGCTCGTCCGTGACGAGCGAGCGGATGTTCTGCCCGCCCTCGCGGCGCAGCTTGTCGGCCTGATGCGAGAGGCGATCCTTGGCGTCTTGATATTCGTGGCGTGCAGTCTTGCCGATGTCATCGGCGGTGTCGGCCCGATCCGAAGGGTATGCGCCGGGTTGGTCGCTGTAGGTCATGGTCTGTCTCCTGTGAGGCGGTTGCCTGACGGCCCGGTTGAAGCAACCGCCGTCTTCGCGATTGGTTCGCGAAAAATCACAGTGAGAGGCGAAGTTCGCAGGTTTGCCCGCAGGCCACCGATGCGGCCTGCGGCGCGGGGTCAGTGGCTCAGACCGCTTCCGCCAACGACCGCGATGTTGAAGGGCTGTCCGCCAAGGTCGACCGACCGGGCGATGTCCAGCGTATCGGCGTCGACCACCTGCACCGCGCCTTCGGCCGGATCGGTCACGAGGACGCTGCCGCCTGCCACTGCAAGGCGCGGGCGCGCGTCGTTCCAATGCCCCTCCATCGAATAGGGGCCGGTGACCTTGGCGCTTTCCTCGATCTTGGCATCCAGCAGGTTCAGGCGGTGCAGGCTGCCATCCTCGGTCAGGACATAGGCCGCGCCGGGGCGTGCCGGGTCCAGCGCGAAATCGACGCGGCGGAAGGGCAATTTGACATGACGGAAATGCGGCTCGTCCACCGGGTCGATGACCACGAGGCCGTCCGCGCCGAAATTGCCGAGGAACATCTGGATCGAGGTGGAGCCGAGCAGCGTGCCGGTCTTTCCCTCGGGGAAGTCCGCCGGATAGGGTAGCATCGCAAATCGCGGACCGTCGCCGGTTTCCTGCACGGTCAGCACGCCTTCGTTGCAGCCTGCAGCAAGGAAGGCGCCGGAAAACGCCTCGCCATGGATGCCGGTGCAGGTCGCGACTTCGCCCATCGGATCGCCTTTCGCATCGAAGGCCTGAAGGCCCAGCCGGGGGCCGTCGGCCGCGTCGGAGGCAACGGTCGAGAGGGTCACGCCGTCGAAGGGCGCAACGAAGCCGTGATGGGCGCGGGACTGCCGGAACTCGGTCGGCTCGACCTTGCCTTCGGTCAGTGCCGATTGGGACAGGATCGCGGCGTAACCGCCCTCGTCGAAGTTGATGACCGTCTGCCCGTCATGGTTCACCACATGGAAGGGGCGCGGGCCGGTCAGGGTGCCGTCGATGGCCGAAGGGTCCGTGACCGCGATGTCGGAGTGATCGCCATGCGAGGTCAGGGTGATGCCGCTGTTCAGGAACGACACGGTTTCATCATCCGATTGGACAGCGACCAGCGCCGAGCCGCCAGCGGTGGAATAGAGTTTCGCCTGTCCGGTGGTCGGGAAGGTCCAGCGGCCTTCACCCTCCAGATCGAAGGCGGTTATCCCGGCATCGCCGTGATCGGCCACGAAGACGCGGAATGCGGTGTGCGTGTCGTCCGCCATTGCAGGCGAGGCGGCGAGGGCGGCTGCGGAAAGAAGCCGGCGGAAGGTCATGGGATGCTCCTGTTTGAAATCGAAGGGTGGTCCTTGCCCCAGATCCGGGCGGCATCGCGGGCGATGGATCGCGCCTCGGCTGCGGCAAGGAAACGGGCGGGGTCGGCGGGCGATACGGCAAGCGCGCGGGTCCAGAGGCGCAGCGCGGAGGTCGCGCTCCACGGCAGGGCGGCGTCTTGCAACCATGCGCGCAGGTCCGGGGGCAGCGCGTCGTAGCGGCGCATCGGGTCGGGCCGGGCGCGGCGGGCCAGCGTGGTGCGCAGGTTCCTCATGCGCGGCGCCATGCGGGGAAGGGGTCCGGCAGCGTGGCCCATGCGTCGGGGGTGAAGCTGTCGCCGGACATGAGGGCGGCATCCAGTGCGGCGGTGATCGCGCCCTTGTCCATCCCGGCGCCGATGAAGACCAGCTCTTGCCGCCGGTCGCCCCACGGTTCCTGCCAGCGGGTGGCAAGTTCGGCGATGGCGTCCGGGTGGTCCGGCCAACGCTCGCGCGGGATGCTGGCCCACCAGCCGCCCAGAGGCGACAGCGAGGAGACGGCGCCGGCAAGGCTGAATTCCACCACCCAAGCGGGGCGGGTCGCGATCCACAGATGGCCCTTGGCGCGGATCACCCCCGGCAGGTCGGCATTCAGCACCCGATGGATCGCCGCCGGATCGAAAGGCCGCCGCGCGCGATAGACGAAGGACGAAATGCCGTATTCCTCGGTCTCGGGCACATGGTCCGCGAAGCCGTAAAGCTCTTTGGCCCACATCGGGTGCATATGGGCGCGGTCCAGGTCGAACAGGCCGGTGTCGAAGATCGCGTCCGGGTCGACGTGGGCGAAGTCGGTCTCGACCAGCCGCGCGTCCGGGTTCAGGGCGCGGATGATCTTGCGCGCCTCGTCCAGACGGGCGGGGCCGGCGGAGGTGGCCTTGTTCAGCACGATCACATCGGCGAATTCGATCTGGTCGGTCAAAAGGTCCACCAGCGTGCGCTGATCGTCGGGGCCGAGGCTCTCGCCCCGGTCTGCGATGAAGTCGTGGCTGGAGAAGTCGCGCGTCAGGTTTGCGGCATCGACGACGGTGACCATCGTATCCAGCCGCGCAAGGTCGGACAGGCTTTGGCCATCGGCATCGCGGAAATCGAAGGTCGCGGCGACGGGCAGCGGCTCGGCAATTCCGGTGGATTCGATCAGCAGGTAGTCGAAGCGGCCTTCCTCGGCCAGACGGCGCACTTCGGTCAGCAGATCGTCGCGCAAGGTGCAGCAGATGCAGCCATTCGTCATCTCGACCAGCTTTTCCTCGGAGCGGGACAGGCTTGCGCCTTCGCGGACGAGGTCGGCGTCGATATTCACCTCGGACATGTCGTTGACGATCACGGCGACGCGGCGGCCTGCGCGATTGTTGAGGACATGGTTCAGGAGCGTGGTCTTTCCTGCGCCGAGGAAGCCGGAAAGCACGGTGACGGGAAGCATGGCGCGTCCTTAGTAATGTTATGACATAACGTAACTAAGGCGCGCGGAGAACGAGGGCAAGCCGGAAAATGGCTTGCCCTTCGGATCAGGCGGGGATGATCTTGCCGGGGTTGAGGATGTCCTGCGGGTCGATCGCGGATTTCAGCGCGCGCATGACGGCAAGTGCACCCGCATCGTGTTCAAGGCGCAGGTAGTCCATCTTGCCCGTGCCGACGCCATGTTCGCCCGTGCAGGTTCCGCCGACAGAGATCGCATGTTCGACCATTCCGGCATTCACACGCTTGATGGCCGCGATCTCCTCGGGGTTATCCGCATCCAGCGCGAAGACAACGTGGAAGTTGCCGTCGCCTACGTGGCCGAGGATCGCGGCCGGGGCGGGGCAGTCCCTGAGCAGATCGCGCGCGTTGCGGATCGCGCCCGACAGTTCCGACACCGGCACGCAGACGTCCGAGGACCAGCCCTTGGCACCCTCGCGCTGGCCGACCACGGCATAGAAGGCGTTGTGGCGGGCTTTCCACAGACGGTTCCGTTCCTCGGCATTGGTCGCGGCCTCGAACCCGGTGCCGCCGCAATCGGCCACGATCTCGGCCACCTGTTCGGACTGTTCGGCCACCCCGGCATCCGAGCCGTGGAATTCGAAGGCCAGCGTGTCGGCGACGGGCAGCGTCAGGCCGAAGCGGTCGTTGACCATGCGGATCAGGCCCGCATCCATCAACTCCATCCGCGCGACGGGGATGCCGAACTGCGTCACCATCGTGGCGGCGCGGACCGCATCCTCGACCGTGTCGAAACTGCACACCGCCGCCGAGACCGCCTGCGGGATGCCGAAAAGACGCAGCGTGATTTCGGTGATGATGCCAAGCGTGCCTTCGGACCCGATGAACAGGCGGGTCAGGTCGTATCCGGCGGCGCTTTTGCGGGCGCGGGATGCGGTGGTGATGATCTCTCCGCTGGGCAGCACGACCTTCAGCGACAGGACGACCTCGCGCATGGTGCCGTAGCGCACGGCGTTGGTGCCCGAGGCGCGGGTGGCGGTCATGCCGCCGATGCTGGCATTGGCGCCGGGGTCGATGGGGAAGAACAAGCCCTGATCGCGCAGGTGGATGTTCAGCGCCTCGCGCGTGACGCCGGCCTGAACGGTGCAGTCGAGATCGTCGGGGCTGACGCGCAGCACGCGGTCCATGCGCGATAGATCGACCGACACGCCGCCCTTCAGCGCGGCAAGCTGCGCCTCAAGCGAAGTGCCCGCACCGAAGGCGATGACGGGAACGCCCGCCGCCGCGCATTGGCGGACGATGGATGCGACCTGCTCGGTGGTTTCGGGATGGATGACGGCGTCGGGGGCGACCGTGGGGTGCCACGTCTCGCCCCTGCCATGCTGGTCGCGCAAGGCTGCCGAGGTGGAGAACCTGTCGCCGAACTCCAGCGAAAGGGCGGTGAACAATGCTTCTTTGGACATCCTGGCCTTATGCTTTCCCGGTTGCGACGGGGGTGTCGCCCTCGCGGCCCCACTCGCTCCACGAGCCGTCATAGACCGCCACGTCGTCGCGGCCAAGCAGCGACAACGTGAAGGCGAGAACGCCCGCCGTCACGCCCGACCCGCAGGACGTGATGACCGGCTTGTGCGGATCGAGCCCGGCTTCGCGGAAGCGTTGGGCAAGGGCTTCGGGCGGCAGGACCTCTCCGGTCGCCGGGTCGGACAGCTTGGCGAAGGGCAGGTTCAGGCTGCCGGGGATATGGCCCGAACGGATGCCGGGGCGCGGTTCCGGGGCGGTTCCCTCGAACCTGTCGGCGGCGCGGGCGTCGATCACCTGCGCGGCGGCGGTATCGAGGTTCGCCAGAACGTCCTGGCGGCTGCGGACCAGTTCGGGGCGGAAGCGCGGGGTGAACGTCGCCTTCTTGGGCGGCGCGGGTTCGGTCGTCTCCGTTCGGCCTTCGGCCCTCCATTTGCGGAAACCGCCATTCAGGATCGCGACGTTCTCATGCCCGAAGACGCGCAGGGTCCACCATGCACGCGGGGCGGACATGAGGCCGGTGGCGTCATAGATCACCACGGGCGCGCCGTCATGGATGCCGAGCGATTCCGCCACGGCGGCGAAATCCTCGGGCGAGGGGAGCATGTGCGGCAGCGGGCTGCCGGGGTCGGCGATACCGTCGATATCGAAGAAACGCGCGCCGGGGATATGACCCGCCGCATGGATATCGGGCGCGGTCGGGGTCGCGCCGGGCATGGCGAAACTCGCATCCAGCAGCACCAGTTCGGGCGAGGAGAGATGTTCGGCCAGCCATTCGGTCGAAACCAGCGGGCCGGGAAGTTCGAGGGTCATGGGCGGGTCCTTTCAGGCGATCAGCTTTTCGCCGCGCAGATGGCGGTCGAGGAAGGGCAGGCTGTCCTGCCCCCAGAAGAGCGTGCCATCATGGCGATACGTGGGGATGCCGAACACGCCAGCCTCGGTCGCGGTCTTCAGGCTGAGGGCGAGCCGCGCGTCGACGTCATCCTTTGCCGCGCGGGCTTCCAGCCCCGCGCCGTCGAAGCCGGCCTCGGTCGCGACGACGATGCGGACGTCCGCTGCGCCGATGTCGCGGGCCTGCGACCAGAAGGCGCGGTGCAGCGCGCGGGCCAGCGCCAGCCAGTCCTGACCATCCAGCCATGCGGCGACGATCAGCCGGGCGGCAGGGGTCGGATCGGACAGGGCGGCGCGATCGAAGGACAGTTCGATCCCGCGCAGATGCGCCCAGCGTTTCAGATCTTCGAGCCAGTATTCGCGGCGGGCGGTCGGGCGGTCGCGGGAATAGATGCCGCCGTTTTCCTCGATCAGGGGGATGGCATGCGGCTCGATCGTGGCGCCGTGGCTGGCGGCAAGGGCGGCGAAGGCGTCAAGCCCCAGATAGGCCCAGGGAGAGCCGATGCCGAAGAAATAGTCGATATGTCTCATTCAATTCACCTGAGCAGGGGCCGCGTCGAGAAGAAAGAGCGCCGATTGGCGCGCATCGAGCATTGCTTGGGCATTGCCGGTCACCGCGCGCCGCGCCAGCGCCCCGTCATAGAGCAGCGCAAGGTGGGCCCCCATCGCGGCATCGCCGATGATCCCGCGCAGAAGGTCCGCGACGGCCTGCTTGTGCATGCGGGCCAGGCCGACGACCCGGTCCGATTCGCCATGTTCCGCGACCGCCAAAGCGAAGGCGCAGCCGCGGAATTCGGGGTTCTCGGCCTTTTCGTGCAGGCGCGTGAAGATCACCTCGATCCGTTGCCGCGTATCGGGGCAGGCGGCCAGCACGTCCTCCAGCCCCTCCATCACGCGGGCGTGGCGGTCGTTCAGATAGGCGAGGACGAGGTCCTCTTTCGAGGGAAAGTGGCGATAGAAGGTCGCCTTGGCGATGTCGGCCTCGTGGATGATGCGGTCGATCCCGACGGTGCGGATGCCCTCGCGAAAGAACAGCCCGCTGGCGACGGAGAGGATCCTTTCCGAGACGGATGACCTCATGATGCCGCCCGGAGCGATGCGTCCGGCCCGGCGAGTTCGACCAGCCGCGTGATGGCGATGCTGCCCGGCGCACCGCCCGATGTCGCAAGTTCCGCCGCAAGCCGTTGCGCGGCGCGATTCCACGGCGTGTCGACACCGTGAAGCGCGCCCAGAAGCGCAATCTCTCCGTTCAGGTAGCCGACTTCGCTGCGCGCACCACGGGTGAAACTTTGCCAGGTCGACTGCCCTGTGGGCGACGTCGATTGTGCGCGCGTCACCTTCCAGCCGGAAATGTCCACGAGCCGTTCGTCGGGCCGCGCAGGGTCGTGCCCGGCAGCGACCAGCGCCAGCCGCGCCTCGTCCGTGATGCGGCGGGCGGTCAGTTCCAGCGTCGCCGCGTCGCCGGCAAAGAGCTCCAGAACGTTCCTTACGTTGTGCAGCAGCTTGGCCGATTTCCAGCGCCGGATGTCGTCCCGCTCTTCGGCCAGCGAATTGGCGCGGGTCAGGTCCGCGACGATCCGGGCCGAGATCGCATCGCGCCCCGCCGGAAAGCGTCCCACAACGACCGAGGCAAGCTGCGGGCCGGAAAAGACGCTGACCCTGCCCGCTTCGATATAGACGGCGGGGATAAGGATGCTGGCGGCATAGACGCGGGCGAAACGGCGAAGCGCGCTGCGTTCCGCATCCAGCCCGTTCTGGAACGTCACCACCGGCAGGTCCGCCCCGCGACCCCCGCCCTTGACCGGCTGGTCCGCCCAGAAGTCCAGCGCGGCCTCGGCGTCCTGGGTCTTGACGGTCAGCAGGAGGATGTCGTCCTTGCGCAGATCCGCCCGGTCCGAAAGATCCAGCCGCAGGATCTGCGTGCCGCCGGGACGTTCATAGGTCAGCCCGTCGGCCTTCAGCTTTTCAAGCTGCGCACCCCGCCCGATCAGCAGGTAATCGACGCCCGCGCGTTCGAATTCCGCCGACAATGCAAGGCCGACGGCACCTGCCCCGATGATGATGTAACGCATATCGACCTCTTTCTGCGGCTGATGCCAGATACTTTCGGTTATAGGCTGCATGCGGGTGCCGCGTCACCCCCGAGGCGGCCCTCAGCCGAGCGCCCCCCGGCCCAGGATGGAGATCGCGACGTCCTCTTGCGGGGCGTGCACAAGCGTGGCCTGCACGTTGCGGAAATGACGCTCCAGCCCCAGTTCGGCGGACAGGGCGGGGTTGCCCAGCGCGCGCACGGCGATCTGGACGGCCTGCTGGATGTTGCGGCCCGCGATCAGGCGCGCGCGCATCAGCACTTCGGGGCTGTCCGGATGATGGTCCAGCGCGTTGAAGATGATGTCACGGGCGCTGCCCGTCAGAAGCGCGATTTCGCCCGCCGCCGTGATGATGCGGTCGGTGGTCGCGATGGGACGCCCGAGGTTCGCCGGAACCCGCGTCCTGGCGAATTCGGCGAAGACGGCCTGAGCCGCCTCGGCCACGCCAAGGTAGATGGCGGTCAGGCCCAGGGTCATCGCTGCATGGGCGCGGTTGTCCTGCTCTGCCTGTCCCGCGGGGCCGATGTTGATGACGTGATCGGCAGCCACGGCCACATCCTGAAACACCACGTCGTGCGAGGATGTCGCCCGCATCCCTAGGCTGTCCCAGTTGCGGACGATCTCGATCCCCGGGGTGCCGGAGGTCACGATGAAGGTGCCGACGCGCTGTTCCGGCTCGTCCGTCGCGGCCCAGACGAGGAAATGCGTCAGCCCTTCCGATCCGGTGACGAAGCGCTTGCGCCCGCTGATGCGCCAGCCATCCTCCGTCCGGCGCGCGGTCGTGGCGGGAAGCCCCCCGCGCGAGGGGGAGCCGAGGTCGGGCTCGCCCCTTGCGGCATTCATCAGCACCGGCTGGCGGCGCGCCTGTTCCAGCAGCGCGCGATAGACGTCGGCGGGCCAGATGGCTCGTTTGGCCTGCGTCAGATGGTTGAACAGGTTCATCGACGTGATGAGCGCGACCGAAGGGTCGGCGCGGCCGATCTCGGCCAGGATCCGCGCGGCGGTTGCCAGATCGGCGCCGCCGCCTCCGTTTTCCGTGGGGACGGTGGCTTCCAGCAGGCCTGCCTCATGCAGGGCGCGCAGCCCTTCCCACGGAAAGCTGCCGGTCCGGTCCGCTTCGGGGGCGGCGGCGGCGATGCGGGCCAGCGTGGCGGCGGGGACCAGCCCACCGGCGGCGGCCGCCGCGGCAAGGGGCTTCTTGTCGACGATCATCGCTTCCCCTCAGGCAACGGCCTGCTGCGCGGCTTCGCGCGCTGCAAGCTCCTTGCGCACCAGCGGCAGGATGTAGCGCCCGTAATCCACGGCGTCGTTGTAATTGTCATAGCCGCGGATCGAGATGAGGTCGGCCCCGAGATCGACATAGTCGAGCAGCGAGGCGGCGATGGTTTCCGGCGATCCGACCAGCGCCGTGGACGCGCCGCCCGCGTTCGTCGCCGTCACCGTGGGATACCACAGTGCGCGGTCCTGCACGTCGCCGCGCCTTGCGATCTCCAGCAGGCGCTGCGAGCCGACGTTCTTTGGCGCTTCGGCACCGGGCGCGGAACGGCCCAGGCCCTTGGCGCGGTTCGCCGTCAGAAGGTCGAGGATGTTATGAGCCTTCTTCCAAGCCAGATCGTCCGTTTCGGCCACGATCGGGCGGAAGGTGACCCAGATGCGCGGGCGGTCCTTGCGCCCTGCCTTGGCGGCTTCGGCATGGATGCGTTCGATTTGCTCGCGCGTTTCCTTCAGCGGCTCGCCCCAAAGGCCGAAGATGTCGGCCAGCGCGCCGCCGACGCGATAAGCCTCGTCCGACGATCCGCCGACCGAGATCGGGATCGTTCCCTTGGTGGGGCGGACCTTGTTGCTGAAACCGCGGAATGTGTAATGCGCGCCCTCGAAATCGAAGGGCTCGGACGATTCCCACGCGCGGCGCAGGATGCGGATGTATTCCTCGGTCCGGGCGTAGCGTTCCTCCTTGGTCGAGAAATCGCCCTCGCGCGCCTGTTCCTCGTCGCTGCCGCCCGCGATGAAGTGGACGACGACGCGCCCGCCGCTCAGCTGGTCCAGCGTCGCCAGCGCCTTGGCCGCGACGGTGGGATAGACCGTATTGGGCCGCAGCGCGACGATGATGCTGATGTTCTTCGTGTTGGCAAGGATGGTCGCGCCGATGGTGAACGGATCGAAGGACGACGAATGATAGGGGATGAGCGTATAGTTGAAGCCGTAATCGTCCAGCGAGCGGGCATAGCGGACAAGGAAGGCCGGATCGATCTTCGGCTCGACCTCGGGGGCCAGTTCGTTCGATGCGTTGGGGAAGGTCACGCTGATGAATTCGGTCGGCATCTGGGTTTCTCTCTCGCTGGAGGATCTGAGCAGAGGCTAGCCAGAACGGGACCGGAATAGAACGACCTGTCTTTCTATAATGGCCTTGGGCGGGAGAACAGTTTTACCCTTGCGGGGTTCGCGGGGGAAAACCGCTCTCACACCTGATTCACGACCAGAAACGCTTCGCTTCGACCAGATCGTCATAGGCCCCCGCCGCGGCACGCAGAAGCGGCTTTCGCCGCGCATGGCCCAGCAGGTCCGACGCGTGCGGATCGTCTGCCACGCCAAGCTCCGCCAGCAGACGCGGGGCCGTCGCCATGTCGTTCAACGTGCCGAGCTGCTCTTGCAGGTCCTTGAGGGAGGCGACGAACCTTTTGCGCGATTTGTGCCTGTGGAACAGCGTCTCGAAGAAGTCCACGGCATAGCGGAGTTTCTTGGCGTCCTTGCGGACCTCGTGGCGAGCGTCGTCTTCGATCTTTGCGATGTTCCGGCCGTCTTTGCGCACCTTGCGCCGGAAACGTGCCAGCGCTGCGGCGGCAAATTCCCCTGCCGACATGGCCCGCGCAGCGGCATGGGCGTCATCGCGCAGCCATGCGCCTACGGCCAGCCATTCCGTCAGGTCGATCATCAGACGCGCCGCCCGCTCCGATCCAAGAGCCTTTGCGGCGCGGTCATGGGCATCCTCGCGCGCGCGACGCAACGAGTCCTCCAGAGTCCCGCCCGAGGCGCGGTGCAGGATCACGTCAAGATCGCGCGCGGGGCCGAGTTCGCTCGCCAGCCAGCGCAATTCATTCGCCAGAGGGCGCCCTTCGTCGCCCAGCATCGGGCGAAAGATGGAAAAGGCAGACCGCAGCCGCCGGAGCGCAACGCGCGCCTGATGCAGCGGCTCGGCCCCGCGCGTGGCCAGCAGCAGGTCCTCGTTCAGCCGGAACTGGCGCAGGCACGATGCCGCGATCCTGCGGAAGGCGTCGGCTGCCGTGGACTCCGGATCCAGATGGATCGGATCGGCCTTGTGGCTCTCGGGCGCGGGGTCCAGAAGCATGTGTCCGCGATCGGACTTCGACAGCACGCCGATACGCACCGGCGCCGTTTGCGCGATCTGCCGCGCAAGCGAGAAAAGCGCCGCCGCGGGTCCGGATTTCAACTCCAACTCGCATTCATGGACGGGCGCGTGGCGAGGCCCGATCCGAACCTCGCCGCCGTCCAGCGCGACTTCGATGTCCGCGCCGTCATGGTGAAGGGTCCAGACCCGGCGATCGATGTCGACGTCGAACATCCGGACCAGATCGCCCCCATCCTCTTTCAGGATCGCGCGCACCGGGGTGATGTCGTCCAGCACCGGCTGGTCGCCGTCCACCAGCTTTTCCCATTCCCCGCGCTCGAACAACGCGGCATTGCCGTGGGGCGCCTGCTTCGTGGTCTGGATGCGCTTTCCCTCCGCCTCGCGGATGCGCAGGGATATGCCCTGCGCCGCAAGCGCGCGCCCGGGCGTATCGAAGTAGATGGCGTGCTGCATCCGGCGCACCGGTGCGGCCGAAAGCACCTCCGACCCCGCCAGCGCCTCGGCGCCTTCCGGCGAGATCACGAGTTTCAGTTCGACTTCCGACATGGCGACGCCCCCGTCCTGCATCACACGCCTAACGCGCGAGGGGGCATCTGGTTTCATTCGGCGCGGAGTGGCAAGGCGGCCGGATGGAAACCGCGACCGGACGCCTTGCCCCGATCTTGCCTATGCCCGGCGGCGAAGCAGGGCCAGCCCGCCAAGCGCCGCGCCCAGAAGCCAGACAGCCCCCGGCAGCGGGACGGGCGCAACCTCGACATCCACCCAGACCAGCCGATGATCGGACGAAGGGAAACCGCCCGTCACCGAGGGGTCGTAATCGCCGACCAGCGAAAAGAGCGGGTCTTCGGGCAGCGGCCAGAACACGCCGCTGTCCGAAATTTTCAGGCCCGCCGAGGGCAGGACGTAATCGGCGCGCAGGTTCCCGGGCGCGGTGTCGGCAAAATCGGCGGTGTCCTGTGCCGCATCGCCCTCATGCGCGGCATTCGCATTCCCCTGGCGGTCCGCCGCCGCCGCGCCGCCCGCGCTGGTCGGTGTTCCGCCGTCATTGACACGCGGATTTTCCAGCAACTGGCGGATGGCCTTGTCATAGCTGTCGCCGTCGAACGGGTCGGCATTCAGATCGCCCGCGATGACGAAAGCCGCGCCCTCTGCCAGACCGCCCGCGCGGCCCTGATCGTCGGTGATGTAATCCGCCCCGTCGATGTAATCCGAGATGAGGCGTATCTCGTCATGGTTGCGCCTGCCGTTGCGGTCCTCGGGCCCGTCGAAGGTCGGGGGCGTCGGATGGCTGGCGATCAGGTGGACGGTCTGGCCGTTGATCTTGACCGGCACGTCCCAGTGGCTTTTCGACGACAGGCGCAGGATCTCCTGCTCCTTGGGGCTGTAGAAGCCTTCGGGCATGGCGTTGCCGGGCATGTCCTTCCACAGCAAGTTCTGGAAGGTGCGGATGGCATCCGCATCAAGCTCGTGCTTCGAGAACACGGCCATCCCGTATTGACCCTCGAACTGCCCGAAGCCGAGCGCATCGTCGCCGCCGCCGACCGCCCCGTCATTGTTCAGATCGAGCCCGCTGGGAACCCCGGTATTCGAAGGTGCGATGAAGCTGTAGCGATAGTCGAGCCCGGTCGTGCCGCCCTGACCCGACACGTTCTGCGCCTTGGCCAGATAGTTGTCGGCGAACAGCCGGTCGTTTCCGGGCGCATAGTCGAATTCGTTGACGAGCAGGACGTCGGGATTCACGCGCTGGATGATCTCGGCCACCGCCTGCGCCTGACGATCGGCGCCGCCCGCCAGATCGGCGGCAAGCTGCCCTTCGGTGCCGCGGTTCAGCGAGGCGTTGAAGGTCGCGAAACGGATCGTCTCGGCATGGGCGGTTCCGGCAAGCGCGGCAAGCGGGATGGTCAGGATGAGCGTTCTGCGCATCGGATGTCCTTGTCACTTATACATACCGCGCCATTCTGTCCCGGTGCTGCGACAGGGATATGTCATTCGGGGGGACGGCGGGCCGCCCCCCTCCTGCGTCAGATCTCGCGCCCGATCAGACGGTCGAGCGAGAACCTGCCGCCGCCGCGCGCGACGAAGAACAGGGTGACGCCGGACCAGATGAGCGACAGTTCCGCGCCAGAATAGCCTTCGGCCTTCAGCAACCAGTGGAAATACACGGTCACCAGCAGGATCACCGTCGTCGCCCCCGCCGCGAAGCGCGTCAGAAGGCCGACCATCAGCAGCAGCCCGCCGAAGAATTCGCCCGCCGCCAGTGCGGGCGACCAGAGCCAGCCGGGGTGGAAGCCGATGCCCTCCACCATGCCGACCGCGCGCATCGGGTCCTGAATCTTGGGCCAGCCATGCATGGCCAGCGCGAACCCTGCGATGACGCGCAACCAGGTTTCCGCAAGCGGGGCGGCAGCGTTGTAAAGCGGCCGAAGGCCGGGAATGAGAAGTCGGGTATCGGACATTTCGATGTCTCCGTTCGCACGGTTCTTGGAACCGCGCGGTAAAAGCCGTGGCACCGCGAGCGGTGCCGGATCATGCAGTCGTTTCCGTCAGGCGCGCGGCGGGCGCCACTGGTTTGGACCGAATGTCTGATCCGTGGCGACGAGGGATGCCGGATGCCGCATCGCCGTCAGTTCGCGCAGCTGCGGCGGCACGAGAGAGGCGATCGGGTTCAAGGTGCAGATGACGCAGGATTTGCTTTGCGGCAACGCGGGCGCGGCGGGCGCACCGGGGGCCACGCATATGTCGATCCGCGCCGCCTGGCTGGCGCATCCGCCTTGCGCGGCGGCCATGCTTCCACCGCGCATCGGCGCAAGCGCGATACAAAGGCAAAGGATCAGAAGAAGGCGCAGGACATGGGTCATGTGATTTGCCGTGATTGCATGACGATGCGCGCCGCGCAATCCCCGCCGCCGCCTGTAGCCCGACGATAGCATATGCACGCGCTTGACCGGAGGGAGTGAAGTGCTAGCCTTGAACAACCCAGCTTTTGAGGCCAGGCATGACCCAGTTCATCGTCAACGGCCAGGACGTCACGCTCGACATCGACCCGGACACACCTTTGCTTTGGGCCCTGCGCGACGACCTGCACCTTACCGGAACCAAGTTCGGCTGCGGGGTTGCGCAATGCGGCGCCTGCACCGTCATGCTGAACGGAATGCCCCGAAGGTCCTGCGTCACCCCCCTGTCGATGGTCGAGGGCGGCGAGGTCACGACCATCGAAGGCATGACCGGACCCGAGATCGAGGCCGTGAAGCAGGCTTGGGTCGCGATCGACGTGCCGCAATGCGGGTGGTGCCAGTCCGGGCAGATCATGTCGGCCACCGCGCTTTTGCAGCAATCGGCCACTGCGCCGACCGATGCCGACATCGATGCCGCGATGGCCGGCAACGTCTGCCGCTGCGCAACCTATGTCCGTATCCGCGCGGCGATCCACGATGCCGCCCGCACGCTGGAGCTTTGAGTCATGAGCAGCATGTTCGTGAAAGCCCTGCAACCTGCGCCGCTGCTTCTGCCCTCACGGCGGATGGTGCTTGCGGGGGCGGCGGGGCTGACGCTGGCCTTTTTCATCGCCCCGCGCGGGCTGCGGGCGCAGGCCCCGGCCCCTATCACCGCGCCAAACGCATTCCTGCGCATCGGCGCGGACGACACGGTGACCGTCCTGTCCAAGCATCTGGAAATGGGGCAGGGGCCTTACACCGGCCTTGCCACGCTGGTCGCCGAGGAGTTGGACGCAAGCTGGGACCAGATGCGGGCCGAGGGCGCGCCTGCGGATGACAGCCTTTACGCCAACCTTGCCTTCGGGGCGCAGGGCACGGGCGGATCGACCGCGATGGCGAACAGCTGGACCCAGATGCGCATGGTGGGCGCGACGGCGCGCGCGATGCTGGTGGCCGCCGCCGCCGCCGAATGGGGTGTTCCCGCAGCCGAGGTGCGCATCGCCGAGGGCGTCATCTCGCACGGGGATCGCCGCTCGGGCTTCGGCGCCTTCGCCGCCCGGGCTGCGACGATGCCGATGCCCGAGTCGCCGCCATTGAAGGATCCGTCCGCCTTCCGGCTGATCGGCACCGACCGGCCCAAGCTGGATACGGTGGGCAAGACCAATGGCACGGCGCAATTCACCATGGATATCCACCGCGAGGGCATGCTGACCGTGCTGGTCGCGCGCCCGCCCGCCTTCGGCGCGACGCTGGTGTCTTTCGATGACAAGGCAGCGCTGGCCGTGCCGGGGGTCGAGATGGTGCGCCGGATCGGGGCCGGGGTCGCGGTCTATGCCAAGGGAACCTATGCCGCGCTGAAGGGCCGCCGCGCCCTGGACGTCGAATGGGACAGCGCGCAAGCCGAGCGCCGGAGCACGGACGAGATATTTTCCGATTTCTCGGCCGCCGCCGAAGCGGGCGGGCAGACGGTGGAGGAGGAGGGGGATATCGCCGCAGGCTTTGCCGCCGCCGCGCAGATCATCGAAGGCGAGATCCGCTTTCCCTATCTTGCTCACGCGCCGATGGAGCCGCTGGACGCGGTGATCGAAGTAAAGGGCGGCAAGGCCGAGCTTTGGTATGGCTGCCAGTTTCCGACCTTCGACCGTCCGACGGTGGCCAAGGCGCTGGGCCTGCCGGTGGAGGATGTGCGCATCAACGTCATCCTTGCAGGCGGGTCCTTCGGGCGGCGGGCGCAAGGCTCGGCCCATATCGCGCAGGAGATCGGCGAGATCGCGAAAGCCGCAGGCCGCGACGGCGCGTTCAAGATGCTGATGACGCGCGAGGATGACCTGCATGGCGGCTACTATCGCCCCCTGACAGTGCACCGCCTGCGTGCGGGGATCGACGACGCGGGCAATATCACGGCATGGACCAATTCCATCGCCAACCAGTCGATCATGTCCGGCACGCCTATGGAGGCGATGATGCAGGGCGGGGTCGATCCCACCTCGTTCGAGGGGTCGAACGCGCTTCCCTATGTCTTTGGATCGCGCAGGATCGGCTGGGCGCAGATGGAAAGCCCGGTGCCGGTCCTGTGGTGGCGTTCGGTCGGGCATACGCATACGGCATTCGCGGTCGAAACCTTTCTTGACCGCGTGCTGGAGGCGGCGGGCAAGGATCCGCTTCAGGGTCGGCTGGACCTTCTGAAGCCCGAGGCGCTGCGTGAACGCGCGGTGCTGGAGACGGCAGGCCGCATGGCGGACTGGCAGGGTCCAGTGAAGGACGGGCGCGGCTATGGCATCGCCTGGGCGAAGAGCTTCGGCAGCTATGTCGCGCAGGTGGTGGAGGTCGAGGACCGCGATGGCCGCCCCCACGCCACCCGCGTCTGGTGCGCCGTCGATTGCGGCATCGCCATCAATCCCAATGTCATCCGCGCGCAGATGGAGGGCGGGATCGGTTATGCCTTGTCGACCGCGCTTTATTCCAAGGTCTCGCTCGGTCCGGGCGGCGGGGTCGAGCAGAGCAACTTCCACGACTATCCCATGTTGCGCATCCACGAGATGCCAGCGGTGGAGGTCGAGATCATCCGCTCCTCGGTCGATCCGACGGGGGTGGGAGAGCCGGGAGTGCCGCCGCTTGGCCCGGCACTTGCAAATGCGTGGCGCGCGCTGACCGGGCAGGTGACGTCGGAGCTGCCCTTTCCCATGCAAAGCAACGTGTAAGAGGGTGCGGATGAGGATTGCGATCATCGTGGCGGCGGCGACGCTGACATCTCCCCTTTCAGCGCAGGAGCTTCGCGGGCCCGAGTTCTTCGAAAGCATCGCGGATGAGGGCGAGCGTTCGGCGGCCCTGTTCACCGAGATGGGCGAGGTTCTGACCCATCCGCGCTGCGTCAATTGCCATCCGGTCACCGGCGGGCCGACACAGGGCGACGACATGCGCCCCCACTCGCCCCCCGTCATTCGAGGCGAAGCCGATTTCGGCGCGGCGGCGATGAACTGCAACACCTGCCATTCCGCCGAGAACGTGGATTTCACCTCGGCCCCCGGCTCGATCCCGGGGCACGAGCCGTGGATGCTGGCCCCGGTGTCGATGGGATGGCAGGGCGTGTCGCTGCGCGGGATCTGCGAGCAGATCAAGGATCCCGGACGCAATGGCGGCAAGACGCTGGAGGCGCTTTGGGAACATAACGCGCATGACGGGCTGGTCGGCTGGGGCTGGGATCCCGGCGAGGGGAGGGAGCCCGCGCCCGGCAGTCAGGAAATCTTCGGCGAACTGACCCGGGCATGGATCGATACCGGCGCCGTCTGCCCCGAATAGAGCACTTGCGCGGATGCAGTGCGCGATGGAGGCTCCTGAACTCATTTCGGAATTTGCCATTGCTTGCGGTGCATGCGCGCTAGGTTTGTCTTCAAGATCCGGCCGCACGCCACCGGATGCGAAACAAAGGACAGGCCGGCAATGACGGACCCAACCCGGCTGAAAGGCGCGTTCCCCGGCGCTGCACTGCCGACGCGTTCCGCTGCAACCTCGCGGCGCATCAACCTGCCGACGCTGGCCACCATCGCGGCGGTGATCGCGATCATATACTTCGCGCAAAGCATTATCCTGCCGCTTGCCATCGCGATGCTGCTGACCTTTGCGCTGTCGCCGCTGGCGAACGCTTTGCGCAAGCTGGGCATCCCCAATCTTCCCGCCGTGCTGATCGTGACGACCGGCGCCTTCGCCGCCGTCGCGCTTTTCGTCCTTGTCGTCGCCAGCCAGCTTTCCAGCCTTAGCGCCAGCCTGCCCGAGTTTCAGGCCAACATCATCGCCAAGGTCGATGCGATCCGCGATGCCAGCAGCGAAACCGGCCTCGTCCGGCGCTTTTCCAACATGCTGGCCGCGATCAATGCCGAAATCGGGGCAGGTGCGCGGGACGATCTGGCGGGCGCGCCGGACCCGATGCAGGTCGAGGTGATCGAGCGTCAGAGCATCATCGGGATGGTCAGCTCGCTGATCCTGCCGCTGGTCAGCCCGATCGCCACTGCGGGGCTTGTCGTGGTCATCGTGGTGTTCATGCTGCTGGAACGCGCGGAACTGCGCGACCGCTTCATCAAGCTGATCGGATCCGACGATCTGCACCGCACGACACAGGTGATGCAGGAGGCCGGGGGGCGGGTCGGGCGCTATCTGCTGATCCTGCTGACGGTGAACCTGATCTATGCGGTGCCGGTCGGTCTGGGGCTTTGGCTTATCGGCGTTCCCAATGCGCTGCTTTGGGGACTTTTGACGCTGGTGCTGCGGTTCGTGCCCTATATCGGCACGATCCTGTCGGCGGCGTTTCCCCTTTTCCTTGCCTTCGCCGTCTCGCCCGACTGGTCGGCGGTGCTCTGGACGCTCGCGCTGTTCGCGGCGATCGAGCTTGTGACCAGCAACATCATCGAGCCTTGGCTTTATGGGTCGCGCACCGGGGTCAGCCCGCTGGCGATCATCGTCTCGGCCATCTTCTGGACATGGCTTTGGGGGCCGCTCGGGCTCATCATCTCGACCCCGCTGACGGTCTGCCTTGTGGTGCTGGGCAAGCACCTGCCGCAATTTGCGCTGTTCGACATCCTCTTCGGCGACGAGCCGGTGCTTGCGCCCCATTCGCGTCTTTATCAGCGCCTGCTGGCCGGGGATGCGGTCGAAGCCACGAGCCGCGCGCATGAGGCGCTGGAGGATGCCTATATTGGCGAATACTACCGCGATGTCGGCATCCCCGCACTTCTGATCGCGCAATACGACGTCCAGCGCGGCGTGCTGGCGCAGGATCAGCACGACCGTCTGGTGCTTGTCGCCAAGGCGATGGTCGCCGACCTTTCCGATCATGTCGAAGCCGAGGAGGAGGATGCGGAGGAGGATGGGGATCGTCCGGGCAAGGGGTTCCGCATCCTCTGCGTCGGGGGCCGCACCGATCTGGACGACGTATCGGCATCCATGCTGATGCAGACGATGCATGCCGAGGGCGCATCGGCCCGCCAGATCCCCCATGGCGATCTGCTGCGCGAGCGGTTCCGCGCCGTCCATGCCGAAGAATATGATTGTGTGGTGCTCAGCTTCACCGACCCCTCGCCCAGCCGCGCATCGTTGCTTCATATCCGCCGCATCAAGCAAGCGGCACCGCATCTTCGCGTCGGCGTGGCGATATGGGCGATGGCGGATGAGGCGGAGGCGAAATCCGATCCCGAAGTGCGTGGCGCATTCTCGGTCCGCGATGAGAAGCTGGAGGAGGCGAGGGCGATCGGCGCCGATTTTGCCGTAAGCAGCTTCGAGGATCTTCTGGGCGAAACCTTCAGATCCGCAACACCCATTCCCCTTCCGGCACATCATTCCGCGCGGCGTGGGGCGTTCCGCAAAGCGGTCTAAGATCAACATTGCCGTGATCGACGGAACTGGCAGCACCCCTCAAGCGATGAGATGGCATGTGAATGACGTAGGAGGTCACGATGAGTTCGACGACTGACAAGCTGAAGGCGGCCGGCAACAAACTGGCAGGCGGGGCCAAGGACGCGGTCGGCAAGGCCACCGACAACAAGCAGCTGCAAGCCGAAGGCAAGGCCCAGAAAGCCAAGGGTGCCGTTCAGGATGCAGCAGGAACGGTCAAGGGCAAGCTGGGCCACTGAAAGGCCAGGCTGCAACAATGGAACGGCCCCGGATTTCGGGGCCGTTTTCTTTTGGCTATGCCCCGTCTGTCGCCAACCAGGTCGAAAGGGCGGGGCACATGTTGACGATTTCGGGATGCTGGTCGCGCAACCGTGTCAAAGCTGGCCGACTTGCGTCAAGGGCCACCTCGCTGCGAGCATCGAACGTATAGAGCGCCTCCGAAATCAGGTGGATGGCGGCCAGACGCTCGGCATCGTCCTTCCAGTCCCATGCCAGCAGCGCGCCGGATATGTTGCGGATCGCTTCCATGCCCTCGCGCATGACGTCGTATTGCAGATCGGTCGGTTCGCTTGCCATTACGGCTCCTTTTTGAAGCGGGGCGGCGAGCACGCCGCCCCGTCGCATCAGACGCGCCGCACGCGTCCTGCCGCAGCCCCGCCAAGCGCGGCCAGAAGGCCGAGGATCGAGGCCAGCGATGCAGTCCACGCGGTCGCCGCGGCAATATCGGCGGCCTTGTCTGCGGCGTCGATGGCAGCAGCGCGCGCCTCTTGCAGCGCCTGTTCCGCCTGTGCGCGCAGTTCTTCGGCGCGCTGCTGGGTCTGGTCGAGGAACTGGTTCGCCTCGGCCTCGCTGATGCCGAAACGCTGCTGCATCTGCTGAAGCGCCTGCTGGCGGTCTTCTTCGCCCAGAACGCCGCCGTTTCCGAACAGGCGGTCAAGGAAACGCTGTGCTTCTTCATCCGCATTCGCCGGGTTTGCGATGGCACCCTGGATGCTCTGCTGCGCCTGGTTGCCGATCTGCTGCTGTTCCTGCGGCGAGATGATCGCGCGGAACGCATCGCCGGTTTCCTGCTGGAAATTGTCCGGGGTGATGCCGCGTTCTTCAAGCGCGCGGCGGACGGGGTCCGGAAGATCGTCCATCGACAGGTTGCCAACGGCATCCGGCAGGCTGAAATCGTCTGGGATGATGGCCTGCGCCGTGCTGCCCATGCCCGAGATCGCGCCGCTGACGGCGGTCGTGGCCCCCGAGAACAGCGCACTGGTCGCGCTGGTCGCGATCCAGATGGCGGCGATGGTCGCAACGGCCCAGACGACCGCGCCGTGCAGGATGGCCGCGCCCTTGGGCAGCAGCCCGGCCAGCCGGGTGGCGACATAGCCGCCTATGCCCAGCGCCACGATCTGGGCGACGAACTGCCAGATCCCGGTGGTCGTCAGTGCGCCGTTCATCGGAGACTCCTCGCCGACCTCGACGATGGAGAAGCCGATGGCGAGGCCGATCACGGCAAGGATGGCAAGCACCGCGATCGATACGACGACCCCGGCGAAGATCGCGCCCCACGCGACGCGGGACCCGGAATATGCGCGTTCGATTTCCGCGGCGGATGATACGGATGGACGAGTGACCATGGCAGTGCCTTTCTGCGACACATGAATGTAGGTCGTGGCGAACGCCGCAGTCGGCACCCTGTTCCGGGCGGCGCCCCGCCTTTGCCGCACATGTTGCAAAATGGCCGACGCGCTAGCTCGCTTCGATCAGCGCGCCATGGCGTGCGACGACCTGCGCCGCGATCCGGTGGCCCTGCCGGACGCTCTGCTCGGGCGACAGCCCGGCAAGCCGCCCGGCAAGATAGCCGCCGCAGAAACTGTCCCCTGCGCCGGTGGTGTCGACGGCCGCGACATGGGCAGCGGGGATTTCGCCGCCGCCCGCATCGGTCAGAAGGAAGGCAGGGTCCGCGCCACATTTCACCACGACCTCGGCCACGCCCACTTCGCGCAAGCGTCGTGCGGCGGCTTCGGGCGTCGATCCGCCAAGATCTTCGAATGTCGGAAGGGCGATATCGGCCAGCGCGAAGGCACGATCATAGACCTGCCGCGCGGCGGCGTCGTCCGGCCAGAGGCGTGGGCGGTGATTGGGGTCGAAGGCGATCCTTGCGCCCCCCGCCTGCGCCGTTTTCAGCACGGCGAACAGCGTCTCGCGGTCCGGCGCGGGCAGGATCGCCAGCGTGATCCCGGTGAAATAAACCATATCGCAGCCCAGAAGGCTCTGCTCCAGCGCCGCAGGATCGCTTGCCAGACGGCGCGCGGCGGAATCCGACCGCCAATAGGTGAAGGACCGCTCGCCCCGATCAAGGGATATGGCGTAAAGGCCGGGGCGTGCGCCCGGGATGACCGGGCTGCTGGCGGTGCCGATACCCGCGCGGCGCAGGAACGCGCGCTGCTGATCCGAAAACCCGTCATCGCCAAAGGCCGAGACGAAATCCACCTGCGCATCCGTCAGCAGCGCGCGCACATACCATGCGGTGTTCAAAGCATCGCCTGCAAAGCCCATCGTCCAGCGGCTTTCGCGCTGGTCCGACAGTTCCAGCATGCATTCGCCGATGGATGCGAACCTCATGCGATGCTGACCAGCGTCTTCATCGCGCGGGCATCGCCGTCCAGTTCGGCAAAGGCGGTTGCGACTTCGTCCAGCGGGCGGATGCCGGTTATCATCGTTCCCGCGTCGATTACCCCGCGCGCGATCAGATCGATCGCGGCGTCGAAATCCTCGGGCTCGTAGACGCGGGCACCAATCAACTCCAGCTCTCGCCAGAAGAAACGGAACATGTCGATCTGCGGGCGGGTGGTGTGGATGGCGACCATGACGATGCGGCCCCGGCTGGCGGCGACGTCGGTCATCAGGTCGGTGCCCGCTTGCGTGCCGGACACCTCGAAGACGACATCTGCGCCCTTGCCATTCGTCGCGGCGGTGACATGCGCCACCGGATCGACCTCGCGCGGGTTCAGGGTGGAGAAGCCAAGCGCCTCGGCCACGCCAAGACGGTGGGGGTTCACTTCGGACAGGATGACCTTGGCACCTGCATGGCGGGCGACCATCGCGATCAGGATGCCGATGGGACCGCCGCCGATGACCAGCACGTCCTCGCCCGCTGCCACGCGCCCGCGCCGTACGTCATGGCAGGCGACGGCGACGGGTTCTGTCAGCGCCGCATGTTCCAGCGACGCGCCTTCTGGCAGCCGGTGAACCGCATAGGCAGGCACCGACCAGTATTCCTGCAGCGCGCCGTCCGTATCGAGGCCGAGGAACTTCAGCCGATGGCAGATATGCGCAAGGCCCTTGGCGCAGGCCGGGCAATCGCCGCAGGGGGCCAGCGGGCGGATCGCCACCGCCGCGCCGATGGGCATGTCCACCCCTTCGCCGACCGAGGCAACGGTGCCAGACATCTCGTGCCCCAGCACGCGGTTATGGCCGATCCGGGCGTCCATCGCGCCGTGATAGGCATGCATGTCGGTGCCGCATATGCCGTTGAAAGCGACGCGCACCTCCACCTCGCCCGCCTTGGGGGGCTGGCGCGGGATGTCGCGGATCTCAAAATTGCGGTGGCCGGTGTAGAAGGCGGCTTTCATTGTCGTGTCCCTCGTGGGTGGGTCCGGGCGACGGGCCGCCCGGACGGATGGGGTCAGCGCGAGGTCAGATCGTCCGGCAGATCGCGGTTGTGGAACTGGGTGAACAGGGTGCGGATGGTGCCATCCTCGAAATTGGTCACGACCCATTCGTCCAGCCAAGCTTTCAGCTCGGGGTTGTTCTTGGGAATGCCGATGCCGAGGTTGGTTTCCTTCTGGACGAACTTGATCTCCATCGGGGTGCCGCCGCGTTTGGCATTGATGCCGCCGATGACCGCCGACTGGCTGGACAGGATGTCGATCTGGCCGGAAACGGCGGCGGTGATCAGGGTCGCGTCATCCTCGAACCGCAGGATCTCCGCGCCCGAAGTGTTGGCTGTCAGATCCTGATCGTTGGTGGTGGCGCGGGTCACGCCGATGCGCTGTCCGGTCAGGTCGTCATAGCTGGCGATCTCCACATCCTCGGGTGCGGCGACGACGATGGCGAGCGTCGCGTAAGGCACCGAGAAGTCGATCGCCTGCTTGCGCTCGTCCGTGATGCCAAGGGCCGAGACGACGATATCGGCCTTGCCGGTCTGGATGGTCGGCACGCGGGCGGCGTTGGTGATCTCCACCAGTTCCAGATCGACGCCAAGGTCTTCGGCGATCAGCTTGGCGGTCTCCACGTCCGATCCGGTCGGCTGCATCGACCCGTCGATATAGGAGTATTGCGGAATGCCCATCGCGACGGCGATGCGGATTTTGCCCGCGTCCTTGATCTGCTGCAGATCGGCATGGGCCGCGCCCGCAAGTAGCGCGAAGACGGCGGTCAGTGTGGTCAGTTTCATCTTTCTTCCTCCCCAGGGTTAAAGATCGTGTTCCAGAAACTCGCGCAGTTCGGCGGTTTCGGGGTTCGTCAGGATGTCCGGCCCGCCGACTTCGTGGACATGGCCGTGATGCATGAAGATCACCTTGTCGGCGGCGCGGCGGGCGAAGGCCATCTCGTGCGTGACGACGACCATGGTCATCCCGCCCTTGGCCAGATCTTCCATCACGCGCAGCACCTCGCCGGTCAGTTTCGGGTCCAGCGCCGATGTCACCTCGTCGAACAGCATGACCTTGGGCGACATCGCAAGGCTGCGGGCGATGGCGACGCGCTGCTGCTGGCCGCCCGAAAGCTGCTCGGGGTAGCTGTCGATCTTCTCGGCCAGCCCCACCTGTTTCAGCACCCGTTCCGCGATTTTGATCGCTTCGGCCTTTGGCATCTTCTTCACGCGTTTCAGCGCAAGGATCACGTTCTGGCCGACAGTCATGTGCGGGAACAGGTTGTAGGACTGGAACACCATTCCCACGTCCTGCCGGAGTGCGCGCGGGTCCAGCGCGGGGTCTTCGACGCGGTGGCCGCAGACGTGGATGCTGCCGCCCTGGATCTGCTCCAATCGGTTGATGCAGCGCAGGGCGGTGGACTTGCCCGATCCCGACGCCCCGATCAGCGCCACGACCTGTCCCGGTTCGATGTCGAAGGATATGCCCTTCAGCACCTCCAGCGCGCCGAAGCGTTTGACGACGTTCTCAAGCTTGACGGCGGCCGGCATTCAGCTTCCTTTCAAGGGTGCGGCTCCACAGCGACAGCGGGTAGCAGACGGCGAAATACAGGGCCGCTGCGATCCCGAAGACGAGGAAGGGCTGGAAAAGCGAGTTGTTGATGACCTGGGCCGAGCGCGTCAGCTCCAGAAATCCAACGACCGAGGCAAGCGAGGTGTTCTTGACCAACTGCACCACGAAACCGACGGTCGGCGGCGTCGCGATGCGCGCGGCCTGCGGCAGGATCACATCGACCAGCGATTGCCAGCGCGTCAGGGCCAGCGTTTCCGCTGCCTCGAACTGGGTCTTGCCGATGGACTGGACGCAGCCGCGCCAGATCTCGCCAAGATAGGCCGAGGAGTAGATCATCATCGCAAGCGCCGCCGCCAGCAGCGCGGGCACCTGCACGCCCGCGACGCCAAGGCCGAAATACATCAGGAACATCTGGATCAGCAGCGGCGTGCCCTGCACGATCTGGACATAGCCCATCGACAAACGGCGCAGCCATCGGCGACGCGAGATGCGGCCCAGCATCACCACGAATCCGCCGATCCCGCCCAGCAGCAGCGCCAGCGCCGACAGCACCACGGTCCATAGAAGCCCGTTCAGCAGATAGACCAGATGGCCTGTTCCAAACCCGTCCATCACACTTCTCCCAGCTTGCGGCGGCGGGGGAAGGCGATCAACCCGATGCCCCAGAATGCCGCGCGCATCAGGAACGTGATGCCGATGTAAAGCAGGCCCACCACGATATACGTCTCGAACGACCGGAAGGTGTTGGACTGGATGTTGTTGGCGACCCCCGTCAGCTCCTCGGCCGAGATCTGCGAGGCGATGGATGTCGTCAGCATCATCAGCACGAACTGGCTGGTCAGCGCGGGATAAACCTTTTCGATCGCAGGCATGATGATGATGTCGCGATAAATCTGGAACTTGGTCAGGCCCAGCGCCTCGGCGGCTTCGATCTGCCCGTGCGGGATCGCGTCCATCCCCGCGCGGACGATCTCGGCGGTATAAGCGCCGACATTGATGACCAGCGCAAAGATCGCGGCCCAGAGGATCGGCATCCGCAGCCCAACCGAGGACAGTCCGAAGAAGATGAAGAAGATCTGCACGATGAAGGGCGTGTTGCGCACCGTCTCGATATAGACCCCGGCCACCGTCTGCAGGCTCCGGAAAGCGGACCGCCGCGCGATGGCGCATAGCACGCCGATCACCATGCCCAGCGCTACGGATGCGACCGTCAGCTGGATCGTCACCCATGCCCCCGAGAGGAAATTCCCCCAATAGGGCGCAAGGGCCGCGAAGTTGAATTCGTATTGCATCGCCGGGCCTCCCCTCCCGTTTCTGCGGATCAGCGCGCGAGCCATCCCCCGTCGACCGGCAGCACCACGCCGTTGACATAGTCGGACGCGGATGACGCAAGGAACACAGCTGCCCCGCCCATGTCCGAAGGTTGCCCCCACCGCCCTGCCGGGATGCGGCCAAGGATGTCGGCATTGCGTTTTGCATCTTCGCGCAGGGCGGTAGTGTTGTTCGTCTCGATATATCCCGGGGCGATGGCGTTCACGTTCACGCCCTTGGCTGCCCATTCGCAGGCCAGAAGCCGCGTCAGCCCCGCGACCCCGCTTTTCGCGGCGGTATAGGCCGGGATCCGGATGCCGCCCTGAAACGACAGAAGCGAGGCGATGTTGACGATCTTGCCCGACCCTTGGGCGATCATCGCCCGCCCCGCCGCCTGCGACAGAAAGAACAGCGATTTGAGGTTGGTATCGATGACCGCGTCCCAATCCGCCTCGGTGTAGTCCACGGCATCGGCCCGGCGGATGATGCCCGCGTTGTTTACAAGGATGTCTACCCGACCCATCTTCGCGATGACCTCGTCCACGATCCCGGCCGTCGGCGTGGCCGAAGACAGATCGGCGCGGATGTCGTGATGGCGCGTGCCTTGCAGCAGCGCCTGTGTCGCATCGGTGGGCGAACGCCCCACGGTCACGATGTCGGCCCCGGCATTTGCCAGTGCCACGGCGATGCCCTGACCGATGCCGGTATTGGCACCCGTCACGACGGCGACGCGGCCTGTCAGGTCGAATGGGTTCATCTGGGGTCTTCCTCCTCGCGGTCGTCCAGAAAATATTCGGGATGGCCGATGCCGGCGCTTTCGATCTCGGTCAGCATCTGGCCGATATGGCGGCCCATCGCCTCGCTTGCGGCGACGGGATCGCGCGCGGCAAGCCCGTCGCGGATCGCACGATGTTCCTCGATCACGCGCAGGAGCCGCCCAGCCTGCGGCAGCGTCGTCAACCGATAACGGTCGATCTGCGCCTTGACGGCATCGACCGTCGCCATGATCGTCCGCCGCCCCGATGCGTCCTGCACCATGCGGTGAAAGGCGCTGTCGATACGGTGGAATTCATCAAGGTTCCCTTCGGCCCGCGCGGCATCCAGCGCGTCGAGGTTCGCATCCAGCCGCGCAACGAACGCCCCGTCGATCCGCCGCGCGGCATCCTCCGTCATCGCCATTTCAAGCGAGCGGCGGATCATGATGCTTTCATAAAGCACCCGCATCGGAATGCGCGCAACGAACGTGCCGACCTGAGGATAGATCATCACCAGCCCCTCGTCGGCCAGCCGAAGCAATGCCTCGCGCAGCGGCGTCCGGCTGACACCGAAATGATCCAGCAGATCCCGTTCGGGCAGGGGGTCGTTCGGCACTCGCCGCATCGCGACGATGTCGTCGTAAAGCTCGCGATAGATCAGCGTTGCGGTGCGGGGCTGTTCGGCCCGCGACAGCGCGGCAGGGGTCATCGCGCTCAGACGACGCGGTCGCCGGTGACGTAGCCCTTCCTCCATGCGCGGTCCCTCCCGATTCGTCAGTCATACTAGTATACGCGTAAGGAGGAGCAAGACCTTTTGTCAGGTTCGACTTCGTTAGCCGCCCCCGCGGGTGGACTGAGACGGTCGCCCAAGATCCAGTCGCGTTCCTGCGTCTTCCCCTGCGTGTGACCGGCCAGATGGCCGCGCCCGACCGGATGAGCGGTCTGCTCCTCGTCGATCAGCTTCTCCCGCGCCCCCGTGCCGTTGGCCCGCCCCGCTGCAGCGCGATGTCGGGCTCCTGGGCTTCGAAATCGCCGTCATCGCCGACCGTCGCCAGTTCGAAAGGGATGCCGGGATGGTGAAGCGAGAAGCCGCGCAGGCGCGGCACGAGCCATTCAGATGCCAGCGTCGGCGTGCTGCCGATGATGAGCCATTCGTCCGGGCATGGCGTCGATCGACATCTATTCCAGCGGCTCGCGCATCTGTGGCAAGATCAGCGACAACATCATCTGGCTGGGGATCTCATTGTCAGGCGGGTTGCTGTTCAGCCTTGATTTCGCGCCGGACCGGGCCGCCGGCACGCTGGCACAGGCGGCGGCTGCGCGGGGCGGGCGGATACGCCCGCGCTGAGCCGCCGCTTCCCGCATATGACCTGGACCGCGCCTGCCAGTCAGACCGTTTCGAGCGGTGGCGACTGTTCCTCGGGGCCGGAGGGACGCTCGGCCTCGTTAGGGTCAGGACTTTGCGACCTTTGGCTGACTGAGCCAGCCCCAAGGAGGCCACCGATGAGTAATCTTTTCTGGCTCACTGGCGAGCGAATGGCGCGGCTGCGCCCTTACTTTCCGAAGCCCCGCGACCGTCCTCGCGTCGATGATCGGCCTGTGCCGAGCGGTATGTTCATCACTTGCCATGGTTTGCGGTGGCGTGATGCTCCCTGGAATACGGGCCGCCGCAGACGCTCGGTGGGAACGGTGGTGCGATCTGAACGTCTTCGCTTGGATCATGGCGGGTCTGCCACTCAAGCGGCCAGTCCCGGCACGGTAGTGATTGAAGCAACCTACCTCAAGGCGACCAGCCTGCGGGCAAAAAAAGGGGGCGTGGACGTGCCGCAGCTCTGCTGGACAGCCTTCCAAAGCCGACTGGCTTTTAGCCAATAGGGGCTAAGACGCGGATTGATTCCGCAGCGCCTTAGAGGACAAGGGGATCAGGCCCTGCATCCCCGGCAGAAAGTCCCGCGCAGAGCCCCCGAAATACGGCAAATGCAGATACCGTCGCCGCAATTGCATCGAGATCATGTCCGGCCGGTTGAAGGACTGGCGCCGCGCCGCCACGCGCTAGGACAGATCACCCAAAGTCTTCCTCTCAGCCGTCGCTCTCTGGCTGTAAGAGCAATGAGTCCCGACCCTAGCCTGCCATACGCAGGTCTTTCTGATGGGCTTCGGCGAAATCCGCCATCGAGTTGAAGCGGAAATCATAGCGCGGCATCTCGCCCGGATGCATCGTCGCACCGAACCCTTCCTTGTCGTGCCGGCGATAGATCCACGCCGAAGCAAGACCGTGGCGGTTCGCCGGCTTGTGATCGTGGAACATGCTTTCGGCGGTGTGCAGGATCTCCGACTTCCGATGCCCCATCCGGTTCAACTGGTTCAGCATATATTCGAAGTTGCGGTCGCTGGGCTTGTAGCTGCCCACATCCTCGGCGGTATGAACATAGTCGAAATCGACACCCAGCTTTTCGTTGGAATAAGCGAAGGAGCGGCTGTCGACGTTTGAAAGCACGCAAAGCCGGTAATGCTGCTTCAGATATTTCAGCGCCTCGGCGGAATCTGCGAATGCGGGCCAGTCCTTGACGGATCGGCCATATTCCTCGCATTCGGCCCATGTGACGGGGATGCGCCATTCTTCGGCAAGGCGGCGATAAACGGTGGCCAGCAGGCGCGCATAGGGCATGGCGGGGGTTGCGACCTGCTGCGTGCTTTCGTGGAAGGCATGCGCTTCGAGGATCTGGTCGCGCGTCAGCGAAAGGCGGTCGGTCAGTGGGCGCAAGGCTTCGATCATGCCGCTTTCCCAGTCGATGAGCGTGCCATAGACATCAAAGGTCAGAACTTTGAAGTCGCCAAGGTTCATCGTGTTCTCCTTTGCTTGGATGACGAGGCAGATATGAAAGGCGGCGTGCATCGACCCGTGATGAAAGTGCGCCGACGATACGGTAAAGGGCGAATTCGCGTTTGCCCACCTCGGCCCGCCGTCCCGGGACAGGAAAATTCTTGGTATCGGGCGAATGCCGGTGCCCCGCCGACACTATGCGATCACTATACCTTCGGTTGGCGGCGCGAATGGCATCCTCATGCCCTGGTCGATACCTTGGCTGCGGGGACACGGAACGTCCTCGCTGACTTCGAGGAAGACATGCACCCGCGAATGGGTCTTTCCGCTCTGCTGACGCCGGAGCTTCACGGCAGCGGCAAAGGTGCGCCTGCCAGGCAATCCAGCGGCGGATTTGCCGCCCGTCTGATTGCTATACTCCTTGCCGCCATGGCGCTGGTCGGCGTCGTCCAATGGGTGGCGGCATGAGCACCGTCATCCTGAACCCGTCCGGTCCACGGCGATGCGGCATGTGGATGATCGGGCGGGACGACATCGGCAGGTGGGTTCTGTGCGATGACCGCGGCGACATCGACGGCTTCTTTGCAACGCGCGAGGAGGCGATCGCCCGCGCGACCGAGCAGAGCGATCCCGCTTCGGGGGCCGTGGTGCATGTCGCCGATCATCTGGTGGTCGCCGTCGGGCGGCATGCGCCTGCGGCCTTCACCCCTGCGGCTCGGCCGCGCAGGATTGCCCCCTTCAAATAGGAGGTGGGCCTGCCCGTGCATCCGGCCAGGGCCCGGATGCACGTTTCTGGATGGCCGCCCTCATAGCGCACGATCCCCTTGGCCAATATTCACATCGCAAGCGGGAAATCGGCGCAGTGGGCGACGTGACCGTCTTCGCGCTTCGTGCCTGCAATGCGAAGAATGGTTTCCCGAATGCGGCCAGCGCTTGACTGCTGGATCCGCCCCGGATTGCAGCGGATTGGAGACCGAGCCGGATCTGTCCGCGCTGATCGAGTAGGTGATGGTGACGGGCCGGTTCTCGGCTGGAACAACCGAAGACATCATGCGACACTTGTTCAGCATATGGAACGGAGTGGGCATGAGCGGACGTGGCGTCGAACGTATTCTGGATCTGATTGAGTGGTTCGCCGCAACCCCCGGCCCCGTATCCTTGTCGCAGGCATCGGCTGCCCTTGCCCTGCCGAAGTCAAGCGCGCTCCAGATGCTGCGCACGTTGACCGATCGCGGGTATGTCCTGCGGGACGCTGCCGGCCATTACAGCCTGATCCGCCTGCCCGGGGAGATCACTGCCACGGGGGATTCGCGCGGGGCGCTTCTGGCGCTTGCGGCACCTTTGATCGCGAAGGCGGTCGAAGATGTCGGCGAAAGCGGTTTCCTTGCCGTGATGGAAGGGCGGGAGATCCGCTATCTGAACAAGATACTGCCGACGCGCGAAATCCGCTATGACCGCGACATGTCGATGATGCGTCCCGCGCACAAGGTGGCAAGCGGGGTCGTGATCCTGGCCAACATGGCGGAACGCGAGATCGAAGCCTTCGAAGCCACGCTGGCCGCCGAGGAAAAGGAGGCGCTGCGCGCAGCGATGGACGCGGCGCGGCGCGACGGCTTCTTCATGAACGCGCATGGCGTCGTGGAAGGCGCCGCGGGGGTCGCGGCGGCGATATTCGATGCGCAGGGGCTGGTGGTCGGCGCCGTCAACATTTCAGGGCCGCAGGGGCGCATGGCCGAAGCGTCGGAGCGGGTCTGCGCTGCCGCGCTGGCGACGGCGCGGGCCGTCACGGACGAGATCCGCCGGCGCGTCATCCGCCCCGTCTAACCCGAACCTTTCCACATTAGCCTTCCCATGCCGCCTTGGGCGGTTCGTCGTCATGCGCGAAAGGATATTGACCGACCGGGCGTTCGAGTTCATGGTATGGAACGCGTTCACTATCGTGAACAACGAGGGCGGTGTGCGACCGGGGGAACGACGCCATGTTCCCGCAAAGGCGGTGCGATCGAAGAGCGCGAGAGGAAAGTTCTGGGAGGAACGAATGAAACTGCAACTTCGATATCTGGTCGCGGCAGCCGCCGCGATGCTGCCCGGCGCCGTGCTGGCGCAGCAACTGCCCGATTATTATCCCGACGATTACGCCGCCATCGTCGAAGGCTCGCGCACGGAATCGGGCCTGACCATCTATTCCAACATGGCCGACAACAACTGGCAGCCCATCCTCGAAGGGTTCAGGGCACAGTTTCCGTGGATCAAGGTGGAAACGATCGACCTAGGCTCGGGCACCGTCCATTCCCGCTGGGAGGCGGAGAAGGGATCGTCGAGCCGGACGGCGGACATTCTGGTCTCCGGCGCGAACGACCGCTGGGCGAGCTATGGCAAGGACGGGCTGATGGAGCCCTATGAAAGCCCCGAATTCGCCAATCTGCCCGATTTCGCCAAACCCTATCCGGGCGTGGCCGTGATGTCGGCGGACCCGCTGGTCATCACCTACAACGCGGCGCTGCTGCCCGAAGACCAGCGCCCGACCGGCTTTGCCTCGCTCGTCGCCGATGCCGAGGCCGACAGCGGCACGTTCGATGCACGCATCACCACCTATGACGCCGCGCGCAACTCCTTTGGGTTGGCGGCTTGGTGGAATTACATGAACGTCAAGGGCGACGAGGGCTGGGACAACCTGCGCAAGATCGGCCCGATGATCCGGGGCGAAACCTCGGGCGGGCCGATGAACGAAAAGATCGCGACCGGCGAATACGTCATGGGCATCGCGGTGTCGGGCATCACCATCTTCCCGCGTCTGGAGCAGCCGGGTGGAGAGATCCTGGGCTTTGCCTTTCCCGATGACGGCACGGTCATGATGCTTCGCGGCATGGGCATCCCGAAAGGCGCGGCCAACATGAACTCGGCCAAGCTGTTCGTGGATTACGCGCTTTCGACCGAAGGGCAGACGCTGGTCGGCAAGGGCGGGCTTGTCCCCTACCGCGAGGACGTGCCGGAGGATCAGGTCCGCTACACCTATCAGGGCATTGCCGAACTGGTCGGCGAGGACAACCTGATCGTGGCGGGCTTCGACGAACGTCTCATCACTGAAGCCGGGCCTTTCGTCGAAAAATGGAACGCGGCGCTGGCCGGGAAATGACACGGCGGGCGGTCTTGCACCGCCCTGCCAGCCTTTAGGAAAAACCGATGACGGATATCAGCGATACCGGCGCCTCGCGGCAGCCGATCGACCGATCGCGCCTGATCTTCTGGGGCGTTGCTGCCCTGACCACGGTGCTGGTCGCGGGGCCGATCGTGCCGATCGTGATACAGGCCTTTCTGGACAAGCCGCTTTACGACACCTCGGCAGATTTCACCCTCGGCAATTTTACGCGCCTCGCGTCCGAGCCGGGAATGGGGCGGGTGTTCTTCAACACCCTCTATTTCGGCCTTCTGACGATGGTGCTGGCACAGGTGTTCGGCGCGGTCATGGCGGTGCTGGTGGGGCGCACGAACCTGCCCGGACGGTCGTGGATGGGCGAGATCTTCATCTGGCCTCTGTTCGTGTCCAACCTCGTGATCGCCTTCGGCTGGTTCACGATGTATGGCCCGTCGGGTTTCATGACGCTGGCGGCCAAGACTTATCTTGGGGGCGCGCCGTGGAACCTCTACACCGTTACGGGCATGGGCATCGTCGCGGGGCTGAGCCAGGCGCCGCTGACCTATCTGATGTGCCTTGCTGCCGTCACCAAGGCAGACCCGCAGCTGGAAGACGCCGCGCGGTCGGCGGGAGCCGGGCCGTTCCGGGCGCTGTGGTCGGTGACGATCCCAATGATCCGGCCCGCCGTGATCTATTCAGCGGTGCTGAACTTCGTCGTCGGGATCGAGATGCTGGCCATTCCGCTGCTGTTCGGCGGCCCCTCGGGCATCCAGACGGTGACGACATTCCTGTATGACAAGGGCATCAACGCCGCCGTGCGGCCCGAATACGGCATCGTCGGTGCGGCCGCGATCCTGCTGCTGATCCTCGTGGCGCTGCTGGTCTGGCTGCAAGGGTATCTGATGCAGGCCTCAGGGCGCTTCGTGACCGTGCGCGGCAAGGCGAGCCGTCCGTCCATCCTCGATCTGGGCAAATGGCGCTGGCCGGCCTTCGCCTTCGTCTTCGCCTTTGTGTTCTTTACGATCCTGTCGGTCTTCGGCGGCATCTTCATGCGGTCGGCCGTCACTTTCCTGACCCCGCTGATCCCGTTCTGGAAGGTCCTGACCACCGCCAACTTCGATCTGGTCTTCGCTTCATCGACCTATACGCGGTCCATCGTCAATTCGGTCGTGGTCGCGACCGTCGGGGCGGCGATCGGCACCTTCTTCATCTGCGTCATCGCGCTGGTCGCGCGCCGGTCCGAATTCCGCTTCCGCCGTCCGCTGGAATATGTGGCGCTGTTCCCGCGCTCGCTTCCCGGGATCATCGCGGGTCTGGGCTTCTTCTATGCCGTGATCTGGCTGCCGGGGGCAGACATGATCCGGGGCACGATCTTCGTGCTCATCATCGCCTTCATGGTGCGCTACATCCCCGTGGGCTTCGGCGCCATCGCGCCCGCTCTCGCCCAGATCGGCGAGGAGCTGGACCGCGGCTCGCGCATCTCGGGCGCGGACTGGTGGACGACGGTGACGCGGATCATCATGCCGATCCTGAAGCCGGCGCTGTTCAGCTGCTATGCCCTTCTGTTCATCCACTTCTTCAAGGAATACGTCACCGCCGCATTCCTGTATCAGCCGGGGTCCGAGATCATCGGCACCACCATGCTGCAACTGGTGGCGCAGGGCGACAACGGCCCGGTTTCCGCCCTTGCCACCATCCAAGTCATCATCACGGCGCTGTTCGTCATCATCGCGCGCCGCCTGCTGGGAGCCAAGATCTATGGCTGATCTCGTCCTTGAAAACCTGACCATCAAATACGGCGGCGTGACGGCGGTCGAAAACCTGAACATCCACGTCGCCTCGGGCGAGTTCCTGACGCTGCTGGGACCGTCGGGCTGCGGCAAGTCCACCTCGCTTTTCGCGGTGGCGGGGCTGAACCATGCCACGTCCGGCATCATCCGGGTGGGCGACAAGGTGCTGTTCGACGGCGACCCGCGCAACACCGTGCCGCCGGAACGGCGCAACATCGGGCTGGTGTTCCAGTCCTATGCGCTTTGGCCGCATAAATCGGTGGCCGACAACCTCGCCTTTCCGCTGATCCTGCGGAAGATGGGCAAGTCCGAGCGCGACGCGCGCATCAAGGAGGCGCTTGGGCTGGTCGAGATGCTGCCCTATGCCGACCGCTTCCCGTTCGAGCTGTCGGGTGGCCAGCAGCAACGCGTGGCGCTGGCCCGCGCGCTGGTCTATCGCCCGCCGCTGCTGCTGCTGGACGAGCCGCTGTCGAACCTTGATGCGAAACTGCGCGAACGGGCGCGGGTCTGGCTGCGCGAGTTGCAGGAACGGCTGAACGTCACCACCATCTACGTCACCCACGATCAGGCCGAGGCGCTCGCCGTTTCCGACCGCATCGCGGTGATGAGCATGGGCCGGATGCGCCAGCTTGGCAGCCCGCGCGACATCTATGAACGTCCCGCCGACAGCTTTGTTGCGGATTTCATCGGATCGTCGAACTTCCTGGATGCAAAGCTGGTGCAGAACGGGGCCGATGCCGCGCGGGTTCGGCTGGTGGATGGCACGGAAATCACCACCGCGCCGGGGCGCGCCGCCAAGGACGGATCGCTGGTCGTCGCCGTCCGCCCCGAACGCATCGAGGTCGTGTCCGAGATGGGGCCGAACTGCCTGCGCGTGACGGTGGACCAGAAGGTCTATCTCGGGTCGGTCTGGCAATATGTCGTGCGGTCGGGCGCGATGGAGTTCCGCATCCAGACCACGTGGGAGATCGACGATCCTTCCGTCATCGTGCGCATCCCGCCCGAGCATTGCGCCGTCTTTGCCGAAAAATTCGCGGGGAACTGAGCGATGATCCGCTTCGATGCCACCCTTCGCGGCCCGCTGCACGGCATACGCGTGATCGACCTGTCGCGGCTGGTCGCGGGCAACATGCTGTCGCTGCAACTGGCCGATTTCGGTGCCGACGTCATCAAGGTGGAGCCGCCGCAGGGCGATCCGCTGCGCGATTGGCGCGATGGCGGGCAATCGCTGCACTGGAAGACCTATGGGCGCAACAAGCGCTCCATCGCGCTGAACCTGCGCGAGCCCGAGGCGATGGCGGCGCTGCGCCGCCTGCTGCAGACGGCGGATGTCTTCATCGAGAATTTCCGCCCCGGCACGCTGGAGGAGATGGGTCTCGGCCCGGATGCGCTTTCGGCGATCAACCCGCGTCTTGTGACGGTGCGGATCTCCGGCTTCGGGCAGACGGGGCCTTATGCACGGCTTCCCGGCTTCGGCACGCTGGTTGAGGCGATGAGCGGTTTCGCCGCCCGCACCGGCTTTGCCGACCGCGAACCCGTCCTGCCGCCTCTGGCGCTGGCCGACATGATCGCCGGGATCACCGGGGCCAATGCCGCGATGATGGCGCTGTTCGCGCGCGAACGCGGCGAGGCGCAAGGGCAGGTGATCGACCTGTCGCTGCTGGAGCCGATCTTTTCCGTCCTCGGGCCGGAAGCCGCGATCTACAAGATGACGGGCAAGGTCAAGGAGCGTTCGGGATCGGCATCGAATACCGTCTCGCCGCGCAACGTCTATCGGTGCAGCGACGGCAAGTTCGTGGCGCTGTCGGGATCCACGCAGACGGTCGCGATGCGGATCTTCGACGTGATCGGCCATCCCGAGATGAAGACCGATCCCCGCTTTGCCACCAATGCTGCGCGTATCGCCCATCGCGACATCGTGGACACCGCCGTCGCGCAGTGGTTCCTGACCCGTCCGCGCGACGAGGCGCTGGGCGGGATGCGCGCCGCCGGGGCGACGGTCGGCCCCGTCTATGACATCGCCGACATCGCCGGGGACGCGCATTTCGCGCAGCGCGAGATCATCGTGGAGGTGGAGGACGCCCATAACGGCAGCCTTCCCCAGCACAACATCTTCCCCCGCCTGTCCGCGACCGCCGGGGGCTTCCGCCTGCCCGCGCCCGAGATCGGAGAGCATACGGACGAGATCCTGGCCGAGATCGGGATGGGATCATGATCCGTTCGTTGCTTTACGTTCCGGGCAATACGCCGCGTTTTCTGCAAAAGGCGGGGCAGCGCGGCGCGGATGCCGTCATCATCGACCTTGAAGACGCGGTGCCCGAGGCCGCCAAGACCGCCGCGCGCGAGGCGCTGGCCGAAAGCGTGTCGATGGTGGGCGGGCGCGTCTTCGTGCGCGTCAACATGGGCGCGCGGTTGCTGGACGACGCCGCAGCGGCAGTGCGCGCGGGGGCGGATGGATTGTATCTGCCCAAGGTCGGCTCGGTCGACATCCTGCACCGGCTTGCCGATCACATCGCCCCGTTGGAAACGAAGCCCACCGCCTTCGTTCCGCTGATCGAAGACCCCGAGGGGCTGTTCGAGGCCCGCGCCATCGCGAAAGGCCCGCGCGTCATGGCCCTGTCGGCGGGCGGCGAGGATCTGGCCACCGCGATGGGCGCCAGACCCACCGCAGAAGTGCTGCGCGTGCCCAAGCTTTTGATCCACTATGCCGCCAAGGCGGCGGGCGTTCTGTCCTTCGGCATGTTCCGCAGCACGGTGGACTATAGCGACAGCGCCGGTATCCGCGCCGCCGTCGAGGAGGCGCGCACCTTCGGCTTCGACGGCGCGACCTGCATCCACCCTGCCGTCGTCCCCATCCTGAACGAAGGCTTCGCCCCCACGCGCGAAGACATCGACTGGGCGCGCCGCGTTCTGGCGGCCAACGCCGCCGAGGCCAAAGCCGGGCGCGGGGCCTTCACGCTCGACGGCAAATTCATTGATGCGCCCATCGTCGCTCGGGCGCAACGTCTGCTGGACGCGATCGACGGCCAGCGCGAACACGGGAACACAGCATGACGACCATCGGCTTCCTTGGCTTCGGCGAGGCGTCCTTCAACATCGCCGACGGATTGCGCGAGGAGGGGATGACCGGCATCCGTGCCTTCGATGCGGCATGGCAGACCCCGCCCGCCGCCGCGATGATCGCAGATCGTGCCGAAGCGGCAGGCGTCGCGCTGGACCCGTCGGCGGCGGCCCTGATTGCGGCAGTGGACATCGTGGTCTGCTCCATCAGCGCGAATGCGGCGGTGCCGGTGGCGCGTGAGGTGGCCCCCCTGCTTCGGTCGGGGCAGGTCTATGTCGATCTCAACTCTGCCGGTCCCGATACCAAGCTGGCGGTCGAACGCCTGATCCCCAAGGGAGTCGCCTTTGTCGATGTTGCGGTGATGGGCACGGTTCCGGGCAATCGGCACAGGGTGCCGATGCTCGCCTCGGGGGCGGGAGCGGCCGCGTTCGCCGCCTTCGGCAACGCGTTCGGCATGGCGATCACCGCGCTGGACGGCCCGGCGGGCAAGGCGTCCGCGTCCAAGATGTTCCGCTCCATCTTCATGAAAGGCTATGTGATGCTTCTGCTGGAAGCGGTCGTCGCGGGCCGGAAATTCGGGATCGAGGAGGATGTCCTCGCCTCGATCGGGCAATCGCTGGGCGTTGCGGATTTCCGCGCCACCGCAAGCGATCTGATGTGCCGCGCCGTCATCCATGCCGAACGGCGCGAGCATGAGATGGCCGAGGTCGTGGCCACGCTGGACAGCCTGGGCGTCGATGCCACCATGTCGGTCGCGGGCCGCGAAAAGCTGGAATGGTGTGTCCGTCAGGGCTTTCGCGAGCATTTCGGCGGCAAGCCCCCCGCCGATTTCCAAGACATCTTTGCCGCCCTCCAGACATAAGGAATATCCCATGGCCAATTCCGGCTTTCGCATCTTCACCCGCATCGACCGGCCCGATCCCGCGCTGGTCGAAGGGTTCCGTGGGCTTCCCGTCGCCAATATCGGGGATTCGATGAACCGCGCCTCGATGCTGGATGCGCGGCTGCGGCGGATCAGCCGCGTCGACATGCTGGGCACGGCGTTCACCGTCAAATCGCGCGCGGGGGACAATCTGATGCTGCACAAGGCGCTGGACATGGCCCAGCCCGGCGATGTCATCCTGTTCGACGGCCATGGCGATCTTACCAGCGCCATCACGGGCGAATTGATGATGCAGACGGCGGTGGAAAGGAAGCTCGGGGGTGTCGTGATCGACGGGGCCATCCGCGACCTTGCGACGCTGCGCGATCTGCCCTTGCCGATCTATGCAGCGGGTGTCACCCCGGCGGGCCCCTACAAGGACGGCCCGGGCGAGATCAATGTGCCGATCACGGTGGGCGGCGCGGTGGTGCATCCCGGCGACATCATCGTGGGGGACGAGGACGGCGTCGTCGTCATCCGTCCCGCCGACGCAGCCGATATCCTGCAGAAGACCCGCAAGAAGCAAGCCGCAGAGGTCGAGAAGATGGCCGCGATCAAGGCAGGGTCCGCCGACGTATCGTGGATCGACCGCGAACTTGCCGCCAAGGGCTGCGAGATCATCGACGGCATCTGGCACTCGCGCGGCTGACGCCGCAGGGCGGCCGACAGGGATGAGCGCCTTTCAGACGGCGGGGGCGGATTTCTCCACCCCCGCGCGTCGCTCAGCCTGCCATCTGTCCGATATCCATGACGAAGCGATACTTCACCTCGCCCTTCAGCATGCGAGCATAGGCGTCCTCGATCTCGTCCGGGCGGATCATCTCGATGTCCGAGGTGATGCCGTGCTGGGCGCAGAAATCCAGCATCTCTTGCGTTTCGGGAATGCCGCCGATCATGGATCCTGCGATGGCGCGGCGCTTCATGATGAGGTTGAACGCGTTGGGCGAGGGATGCGGCGTTGCCGGTGCGCCGACCAGCGTCATCGTGCCGTCGCGTTTCAGCAGCGCAAGGAAGGCGTCCAGATCATGCGGCGCGGCGACGGTGTTCAGGATGAAGTCGAAGCTCTTGGCGTGGGCTGCCATCTCGTCTGCGTTGCGGGACACCACGACCTCGTCCGCGCCCAGCTTCAGCGCATCCTCGCGCTTGGACTCGGAGGTGGTGAAGGCCACCACATGCGCGCCCATCGCGTGGGCCAGTTTCAGCCCCATATGGCCGAGCCCGCCGATGCCGACGACGCCGACCTTCTTGCCCGGCCCGGCACCCCAGTGGCGCAGCGGCGAATAGGTGGTGATCCCGGCGCAGAGCAGCGGCGCCACGGCGGCAAGCTGATCCTCGGGGTGGGTGATCTTCAGAACGTAACGGTCGTGGACGACGACCGATTGCGAATAGCCGCCCAGCGTATGGCCGGGTGCGTCCGCGCTCGGGCCGTTATAGGTGCCGACCATGCCGTCGCAGAAATTCTCCAGCCCGTCGGCGCATTCGGCGCAGTGCTGACAACTGTCCACGATGCAGCCGACGCCGACCAGATCGCCGACCTTGTGCGACGTGACATGCGCCCCGACCTCGGCCACGCGGCCCACGATCTCGTGCCCCGGAACGCAGGGATAGAGCGTGCCCGCCCATTCGCCCCGCGCCTGATGCAGGTCCGAATGGCAGATGCCGCAATAGATGATCTCGATCCGAACGTCATGCGCGCCGACCTCGCGGCGGGTGATCTCCATACGGTCAAGCGGTTGGTCCCCCGCAGGGGTGCCATAGGCAAGAATGGTCATGATGAGGCCCCATCTTCTGATATCCGGCAAGTATCTAGCCCCCCGGCGGCATCGAGGCTACCCACCCGCCGCGATTTTCGGCGCCACCTTGTCCGATTGGATGTCCATGCCGATATCGCGCGGTGAGGATTGCAACGAAAGGCACTGCATGAGACAGATCACCATCGCGGCACCCGGCGGGCTGGATCGGCTGCGTCTTTCCGATGCCGCCGATCCCGGCGCACCCGGGCGTGGAGAGATCCGCGTGCGGATCAAGGCCAATTCGCTGAATTATCACGACTATCTGGTCGTCAGCCGCGAGGGGAATGCCCCAGATGGCCGCATCCCGATGTCCGATGGCGCAGGCACCGTTGAGGCGGTTGGCGATGGCGTGACCGAATTCGCGCCCGGCGACAGCGTGGTGTCCTGCTTCTTTCCGCGCTGGCAGGACGGTGATGATCGGCCTTCGGATTTCGAAGCCGTTCCTGGCGACGGGATCGACGGCTATGCGCGCGAGACTGTGGTCCTGCCCGCCGATTGGTTCACCCTTGCGCCCCGGGGCTGGAGTCACGAAGAAGCCGCCACGATCACGACCGCTGGCCTGACCGCATGGCGGGCCCTGGTGGTGGATGGCAGGCTGAAGGCGGGCGATGTCGTGGCGGTTCTGGGCACGGGGGGCGTGTCCGTCTATGCGTTGCAGATCGCGCGGGCCATGGGTGCGCGGGTGATCGCGACATCTTCATCGGACGAAAAACTGGAGCGGCTTCGGTCGTTGGGTGCGGAACATGTCATCAACTACCGCAAAACGCCCGAATGGGGGCAGGAGATGCGCCGACTGACCGGAGGCCGGGGCGTCGATCATGTCGTCGAGGTCGGCGGTGCCGCGACATTGCCGCAATCGATCATTGCCGGTCGGGCGGGCGCGCATCTTGCGCTGATCGGCGTTCTGACCGGGATGGGGGGCGAGGTTCCAACCGCATTGCTGATGGCGCGGCAGCAACGCCTGCAAGGGCTGATCGTGGGCTCGCGCAGGCATCAGCGCGACTTCGTGGCCGCGCTGGATGCGACGGGCCTGCGTCCGGTGATCGACCGAAGCTTCGATCTGGCCGATCTGGCGGCGGCGTTCCGCCATCAGGAATCGGGCGGCCATTTCGGCAAGATCTGTGTCACGGTCTGATGGCGATTGTCCCGAGGCAGTCCGTTCAGATCATTGCGCTTGTGCTTCTGTCGCTATGGCCCGCCGCGGCACGCGCGCAGGATGCGGAGGCGGGGCGAAAGCTGTTCCGCCGATGCGCTGCATGTCATGCGCTGGTGCCGGGACCGCCGCTGCGCGCCGGCCCGCATCTGGACGGGGTGGTGGGGCGGGCGATCGGATCGCTGTCCGACTACAGCTACAACGGCTCGTTGCGCAATGCGGGCCGCGCGGGCGGGACATGGACCGAGGAAAGGCTTTCGCAATTCATCGCGGACCCGCGCGCGATGTTTCCGGATACCAAGATGAATTTCGCGGGTATCCCCTCGGACCAAGAACGGCGCGATCTGGTCGCCTTTCTGGCGACCTTGGGGGATCCGGCCCCGACTAGGCCCGCCGCCCGATGATGAGAAGACCCGAAAGGACGATCATCGCCGAGCCGATCAGCATGAACCCCGTCATGTCCTCGCCAAACAAGGCCGCGCCCAGCGCAAGGCCGAAGACGAGCCGCACATAGCGGAACGGGGCCACGGCGGACACCTCGCCGGTGCGCATGGCCTTCATCAGACAGCTATAGGCGGCAATGCCGCTTGCCACGGCACCGACGGCAAGCTGCGCCGCTTCGGCATCCGGCATCACGAAGGGGGCCTGCGACCAGGCCGAGACGAGGGCACCGGCGGCGATCACCGCCGAAAATCCGTAGAACCCCAGGACCGCGGTCCCAAGCGAGGCGGGTGCCGCCCTGCTTGCCAGATCGCGGCCTGCAAATCCGAGCATGCCCAGAACCGCCAGCAGCGACAGAAGGGAAAAGCTCTCGCTTCCCGGCCGGAGGATGACAAGCACGCCGCCCATTCCGATCAGGATCGCGGCCCAGCGGCGCCAGCCGACCCTTTCGCCGAAAAGGACCGCGGCGGCTGCGACGACGACGATCGGCGTCGCCTGAAGGATCACGGTCGCCGCAGACAGCGGGATAAGCGCCAGCGCGAGGATGTAGAACAGCCGCCCGCAAATTTCGAACAGCACGCGGAGCCGCATGGGGAAGGAAACGACGTCGCGCGTGAACAGCCTTTGCCGGGCTACGCCCGCCAGAATGGCAAAGGCGAGCGCGCCGCCACAGCCGAACATGAGCAGGACCTGACCGACCGGAAGGCTTTGTGAGAGCGCCTTGACGAATGCGTCTTCAACAGCGAAGGCGGCCATCGCCGCGATCATCCACGCCGCGCCGAGGGCATTGGCCCTGCCGGTCGATACGATGTTGCGTGGGTCCGTTGTCATGGGGTCTTGATGCACCAAGGTGTGCCGGTCGGGCAACAGGGTTTTCGGTCGCTTGACGGATGCGCATGGAATACGCATATTCTGCGCATGGAACCCTCCATCGAAAGGCCCGCCAATGAGCGTCCGTCTGAACCTCGTGCTGTCCGATGATCTGAACTCCGAGATCGAACGGATCGTGTCCGACAGCGAAACCAACAAGTCCGAGATCATCCGCAAGGCATTGCAGCTTTTCCTTGCAGCGCAGGAAGGCAAGAAGCAGGGCCTGAAGCTGGGCCTTGTGGAGCCGACGACGCGGACCATGCAGACCGAGTTCATCGGGCTGTGATCGAGAAGGTCGACCTCAACGCCCCACCCGAGAACCATACCGTGAAGGTATCGGTTCAACCGGATGAGAAAAGCGGGGATATCTGGGTCCGCAACATCAAGGATCTCGTGCTTTTCTTCGTCGCGATCGCCTTTGTTGGCGTGATCCTCTGGATCTGCCTTGAAGCGATCCGATCGACCGCGTCGTCGCAGGACGAAAAGCGATGGGCGCAATCCGTGCTGTCGGCGGCGACGGGCGGGATCATTGGATACCTCGTTCGCCGGTAAGCGCCTTGGCGGTTACTGTGCGCTGAATATCCTCCGCAGGACCGCATTCGCTGCTCGTCCCCCGGATGTATCCGCTTCCATCCGGCCGCACAGGGTCCGGTCGCCGTTCGGAAGCAGGTCTATGACGGCGATGTGGTCGCTCGACTTCCGTTCGACCAACGACAGGTCAAGTTCCCGGCGTAGGTTGTCACGCGATCACGCGTTACGACCGCTGCTGAAAGAACCTGTTTTCCGATATCGCCATGACGTTTTCGCAGAATGCCGACTGGGCTGGTATAATGCTCTTGCTGGTCCATCTATGCAGCCGCCTGAAAGTCCTTTCCGTTTCCGCGGATGAGCGTCTTGAGAAAACTGCGGATATTCCCGGGTTCGACCTGAGCATCGGCAACTGGTGCGCCGTCGTCGGCGACGACGATATGCCCGACGATGCGATGGCACAATGTATCGATCGTTTCTCGAACCGTCCGAGACGCCGGAATGGCGGGCGATCCCCGATGCTCGGCACCGGCACGGGCGGCGGCGCTTAGCGCGCGACTGGCGTTGTGAACTCGGCGCCTTCGCTGATGCTTCCGGGCCAGCGCTGCATGATCGACTTTTGCTTTGTAAAGAAGCGTACGCCAGCCGCCGAAGCCGTGCCAGGCAATCGGCACCGGGATCGGGACGTTGATGCCGACTTCATAAGTTACGGGATGCCGCAGGCGAATTCGATGATGTCGATGCCGCGTTCGACCTCGCCCTGAGCGTCGGTGAAGACCTTGCCGTGCTCGCGCGTGATCGCCTCGGCCAGCTTGTCCTTGTTTGGACGCACCAGCGCAAGGAAGGCATTCATCAGCCGCGCGCAGCGGATCGGCGGCATGTTCGACCATGCGGGGAAGGCAGCCTGGGCGGCGGCGACGGACTGATCGACCGTGGCGCGGGTTGCAAGCGAAACCTGCCCCGTGACCGCGCCCATGGCCGGATCGGTCACAGGCTGGCTCGTCTCGCCCGGCAGCAGCCGCCGATGTAATGCCCGATCTGGGCGTGATCCTTCACCGGGGAAATCTCAGGCGATCTTGCGCAGGATGTCTGCGAGCTTGGTGAACAGCACGTCGATCTCGGCTTCCGAGATGACGAGCGGCGGGGACAGCGCGATGATGTCGCCTGTGACGCGGATCATCAGCCCGTCTGCCCATGCGGCCTTCATCGCCTCGGCCCCGCGGGCGCCGACGGCACCGGGGCGGCTTTCCAGTTCGATCCCGGCGACGAGGCCGAGGTTGCGCAGGTCCTTCACATGCGGGAGCCCCTTCAGCGAATGCACCGCCTCCTGCCATTTCGGCGCCAGACCGTCGGCGCGGGCGAACAGGTCCTCTTCGCGGTAGGTGTCGAGCGAGGCGAGCGCCGCCGCGACCGCCACCGGATGCGCGGAATAGGTATAGCCGTGGAAGATCTCGATCGGCGTGTCAGCATTCTCCATCGCAGACCTATGGATATTGCTGTCCACGATCACCGCGCCCATCGGGATCGCCCCGTTGGTCAGCCCCTTGGCGGTGGTGATGATGTCGGGCTTCACGCCGAAATATTCCGCTGCCGAAGCGCGGCCAAGGCGGCCATAGGCGGTGATGACTTCGTCGAATATCAGAAGGATGCCGTAGCGGTCGCAGACCTCGCGCAGGCGCTTCAGATATCCGACCGGGGGCAGCAGAACGCCCGTGGATCCGGCCATCGGTTCGACGATCACGGCGGCGATGGTCGAGGGATCGTGCAGTTCCGCAATGCGGATCAGATCGTCGGCCAGTTCCGCGCCATGTTCGGGGCAGCCCTTGCTGAAGGCGTTGCGGGCAAGGTCATGCGTATGGCGCAGGTGATCGACCCCGGCCAGCATCGTGCCGAAATGCATCCGGTTCCTGACGATCCCCCCGACCGAGATGCCGCCGAACCCGGTGCCGTGATACCCCCGCTCGCGTCCGATCAGGCGAGTGCGGGCCGCATCGCCGCGCATCCGGTGATAATGCAGCGCAATCTTCAGCGCGGTATCGACGGATTCCGAGCCGGAATTGGTGAAGAACACATGATCCAGCCCCTTGGGGAACATGCTCGCCAGCCGCGAGGACAGCTCGAACGCCTGCGGTGTGCCGAAGTTGAAATGAGGGGCATAATCCAGCGTTGCGATCTGCTTCTGCACCGCCTCGGTCACGCGGCGGGCATTGTGGCCCGCGTTGACGCACCAGAGCCCCGCGGTCCCGTCCAGGATCCGCCGCCCGTCGCTGCTGGTGTAATACATCCCGTCCGCCGCCACGATCATGCGCGGATCGGCCAGGAATTCGCGGTTCGGCGTGAACGGCATCCAGAAGCTGCCGGGATCGTTGGGGATGCTTGCGTCTTGCATTATACCTCTCCGTGGTTGGGTTCAGAAGGCCATGCAACCCACGCGTCGGACAAGATCGATTTGCAGTCTCGGCCCGCTTGCCGCAGGCATTGGGATTTTCTAGCCTTCGCTTTCGATGGGAAGCGGGAAAGCGGATGACGGATTCGGCGGACGCGATGGTTGCGATGCGGCTCAGGGTCGTGCGGAGGTCGAAGGGGCTGTCGCAGCGCGAGCTTGCCCGGCGCGCGGGCGTCGGCAGCGGGACGATCTCGCAGATCGAAGCGATGGCGATGCAGCCTTCGGTGTCGGTGCTGAAGAAGATCCTCGACGGCATCCCGATGGACCTTGCCAGCTTCTTCAGCTTCGAGCTGGCCGAGGAGAAGGCCCGCGTCTTCCGCCGGGCCGAGCATGTGAACATCGGCGCCTCGGGGATCAGATACCTGCTGATTGCGGCACAACGGCGCGACCGTGCGATCCAGATGCTGCATGAATTCTATGATCCGGGTCGCGATTCCGGTCGCCACACCCTGTCGCACGCGGGCGAGGAGTGCGGCGTCATCATCGCCGGCCGGCTGGAGGTGACCATCGGCGACGAGGTGCATTTGCTGGGGGCGGGCGATGCCTATTACTTCACCAGCAGCACGCCGCACAGGTTCCGCAATGTGGGCGATACCGTCTGCGAGGTCGTCAGCGCCTGCACCCCGCCGACGTTCTGAACCTACAGCCGTTCGGCGAACAACCGGGTCAGGGGGATCTGGTTCTTGACGAACGGGGTCTTGATGACGACGAAGCTGAAATACTTGTCGATGCCCACGTCGCGGTCGATCAGCGCTTCGATGATGTTCTGGTAATCCACGATCCCCGAAGTCACGAATTTCGCAAGGTAATCGTAACCGCCCGAGACGAGGTGGCATTCGATGCAGCTGTCGATCTTCTCCAGCGCTTCCTGGAACCGCGCGAAATCGGTCTGGCGGTGGTTCTTCAGCGTGAATTCGGTGAAGACGGTCAGCGTCTCGCCCAGTTTGGCCACGTCGATCTGCGCCGAGTATCCGACGATATAGCCCGCCTGCTGCAATTTCTTGACCCGCATCAGGCAGGGCGAGGGCGACAGCGCCACCAGATCGGCCAGTTCCACATTCGTGATACGCCCGTTCTTCTGCAACTCGGCCAGAATCTTCACGTCGATGCGGTCGAGCTTCAGGCGCGGGGTCATCTCGTCTTTCCTCCCAATGGGCTGCTTCCTTTTCCTGCACCTTGGCGTCGCTGCCAAGCCCCGCCCAATCGAAAGGATATGCCGTATGTGCAGCGGGATGCGGCAGATATGTCGGGGCGATGCGCGATAGCCTTGCTGGAAACGATCCGGAGACGCCCATGCCCGCCCCGCTCTTGCATATCGACACCGACGATTTCCTGCCCGCCGATGCCGATTGCGTCGTCATCGGCGGCGGGATTGCTGGGGTCTGCGCAGCGTATTGGCTGGCACGGGCGGGCCAGCGCGTCGTGCTGCTGGAAAAGGGGCGCATCGGTGCCGAGCAGTCCAGCCGGAACTGGGGCTGGTGCCGCCAGCAGAACCGGGACGCCCGCGAATTGCCGCTGTCCACGCGCAGCCTCGATCTGTGGGACGAAATGATGCGCGACCTGGGCCCGAAGATCGGATTTCGGCGCTGCGGGCTGCTTTATCTGTCCGACAACGCGGCAGAGATCGAGGGCTGGGCAAACTGGGGCCGTTTCGCGCGTGGCGAAGGGGTCGATACCCGCATGCTGACCGGGGCCGAGGCAACCGGGCGCGGCGCGGCCACCGGAAAGTCCTGGCTGGGCGGTGTCTGGTCGCCCTCGGACGGAACGGCGGACCCGGCCAGCGCAGCGCCGGTGATCGCGGGCGGCATCGTCAAACATGGCGGCCACGTGATCCAGACCTGCGCCGCACGCGGGATCGAGATGGCGGGCGGGCGCGTCGCTGGCGTCATCACCGAACGCGGCACGATCCGCACATCGGTCGTGGTGGTCGCGGGCGGCGCATGGGCGGGCAGTTTCCTGCACCAGCTGGGCGTCGATTTCCCGCAGGCTTCGGTCCGCAGTTCGATCCTTTCGGTGATGCCGGGGGCGACCGGACTGCCTGACGCGCTGCATACCGCCGCGGTTTCCGCCACGCGGCGAGGCGATGGGGGCTATACGCTCGCCATCTCGGGGCGGGCAAGCGTGGACCCTACGCCCTCGATGCTGCACGGTGCCAAACACTTCCTGCCGATGTTCGCCAAACGCTGGCGCTCGCTGCGGCCCGGCGGTCTGCAAGGCTGGCGCGCGGGGTTCGAGACGCGGGCGATCTGGGCGCTGGACCGCGAAACGCCGATGGAGCGGATGCGGGTTCTGGACCCGAAACCCTCGGCCGCGCTGGTGAACGAGACGCTGGCGCGGGCCCGCAAGCTGCTGCCTGCATTGCGCGACGTCCCGGTGCAGGCAAGCTGGGCCGGGTTCATCGACAGCACGCCCGACGGGGTTCCCGTCATCGATCAGGCGCTGCCGGGGCTGGTGGTCGCGGCGGGCCTGTCGGGGCATGGTTTCGGCATCGGCCCGGGCGTCGGTCATCTGGTCGCCGACCTCGTGCTGGGCCGCACCCCGATCACCGAGGTGGCGCAATATCGGCTGGATCGGTTCCAGGGCAGCCAATGGGGCAAGGTCGCGAAATTCTGACATCAGAACCGCGCGATGCCGAACGGCTCCAGCGGTGTGCTGCATCGCCCCGTCGTAACCAGTTCCGCCATCGCATCGCCGACGCCGGGGCCAAGCTGGAACCCGTGGCCACAGAACCCGAAAGCGTGGAACAGCCCCGGCGTCGTCGCGGACGCACCCATGACGGGCAGGCCGTCGGCGACATAGCCCTCGGCCCCCGACCATTGCCGGATCACCGCCACATCGCGCAAAGCCGGAACAAGGCGCGCCGCCTCGCGCAGTTGCGCAGGCAGACGGGCGGGGTCGATATGGGCGCGGCCATTGATGACAGGCGTGCGGTCGGATGCGCCGCCGAACACGACATTGCCCCGTTCGACCTGCCGCAGATAGGCGCCATGCGCGGCGGACCAGACGCCGACCACCGGCAGGATGCGATGCGGCAGCGGCTCTGTTACGCCCATTTGAGGGCCAAGGACGGTGATCGGAACATTCTCGCCGAACCGGGCGGCGATCCCCGCACCTTCGGCCCCTGCGCAATTCACCAGTGCATCCGCAGTGAAGGTCCCACGCGAGGTTTGAACCGTAAACCCGTCCATCGAAACGATGTCCGCCTGATCGACAATCACTGCCCCAAGCGCCGCTGCTGCATCGGCAAAGGCGGGCGCGATCAGCCGCGGATTGGCCGACCCATCCTGCGGCGAAAAGGACGCGCCGATGGCATCCGGCCCCAGCCCGGGAAAACGGCGGCGGATTTCGGGCGGGGTCAGCTCCTCCAACTCCAGCCCCCAGGGGCGGGCGTCGGCGGCGAAGCGGCGCATCAGGTCCAGCCCCTCCGGATCAAATATCAGGCGCAGATGGCCCGTCGCGCGGAATTCCACATCGCGGCCCAGCAGCCGTTCCGCTTCGTTCCACAGCGCAAGCGATCGGTGGGCCAGCGGCATCTGCGGCAGGTATCGCCCGCTGCGGCGGATATTGCCGAAGCTGGCCACGGTTGCCCCCGCGCCGATGCGGCCCTTGTCGATCAGCGTGACCGATACGCCCCGACGCGCAAGGAAAAAGGCCGTCGCCGTGCCCATCAACCCGCCGCCCAGAACGATCACGCGCATCTTCGTCTCCTGTCTCTTGCCCAAGGGAACGCGGAGGGGCAGAGTTTGACAAGGACGGGTTCTTCGGCGCGTCATAAGTCCAGCCTATGGGGAAGCGATGCGCGCAAGACAGCTTGAGGTTTTCGTGGCGGTCATGCGCGCCGGGTCGATCACGGCGGCGGCCCGGATGCTGAACATCTCGCAGCCCGCGCTAAGCCAGATCCTGCTGCATGCCGAGGATGAGCTAGGCTTTTCGCTTTTCTCACGCGACAAGGGCCGCCTGCGTCCGACCCCCGAGGCGCTGGAGCTGTTCCCCGAGGCGGAGGCCCTGTTCGGCGGGCTGGAGGGTCTGCGCCGCAAGACCGCCGATCTGCGTCTTGGCCGCGCGGGGCTGGTGCGGATCGCGGCGTCTCCGCCGCCCGCGATGTCGTTTCTGCCGGGTGTGCTGGCGGCCTATCGCGCCGCGCATCCCGATGTGGTGCTGCGCGCGCATGTTGCGCCGCTGCTGAACCTGATCGCGATGCTGCGCGCGGGCGATGCGGTCATGGCGCTGGCGCTGGACGATCACGTCCCCCCGGATCTGGAGGCGGAACCGCTGGGCGGGACGGGCTTCTGCTGTTTGCTGCCCGAAGGCCATCCGCTGGCATCCGAAGTCTCGATCGACCTTGCCGCGCTGGACGGGCCGCTGATCTCCTATCGCCACACCACCCGCCCGCATGAGGAGCTTTCCGCCTTTGCCCGCGCCCGGGGCCTGCGGTTCGAGCCTGCGCTGGAGATCGACCTGTCCATCACCGCCGTCGGATTCGTGCAGGCCGGGCTTGGGATTGCGGTCGTGGATGGGTTGATGCCCTGGCACCAGTTCGCGGGGATCGTCATGCGGCCCCTGCGCGACGGCCCTTCGCTGCCGCTGTCGCTGCTGACGCTGAAGGGCCGCGTCCTGTCCGTCGCCGAGGAGAAGATGCGCGAGGCGATCCGCGCGGCATAAGCCCGGCTTATGCACCGCCCCGTCATGCGTCTTGGACGCAGCGCCCGTCCTCTGCTTGCTTGGATGAAACAAGCGGAGACTGGCAGATGGACTGGAAGATCGGGGTCGATATCGGCGGCACCTTCATGGATTTCTGCGCGCTGGAGGCAGGCACGGGCCGTGTCGCCTCGATGAAGGTGCTGACGACGCCGGACGATCCGGGGGCGGAACTGCTGGAGGGGTTTCGTCTTCTGGCCACGCGCGAGGGGCTCGAGCCCTCTGCCGTCAGCCGGTTCGTCCACGGCACCACGGTCGGGATCAACACGATCATTCAGCGCAAGGGCGCGCGGCTCGCGCTCATCACCAATGCCGGGTTCGAGGATGTGATCGAGCTTGCCCGCCTGCGGATGCCCGAGATGTATTCGCTGTTCTGCCACCGCCCCGACCCGCTGATCCCGCGCGACATGATCTTCGGCATCCCTGCGCGGATGCGGGCGGATGGAACCGAAACCGCCGCGCCGGACGACGCCGCCATCGCCGCCGCCGTTGCCCGCGCACAGGCCGCAGGGGCCGAGGGCGTGATCGTCGCCCTGCTCCATTCCTGGCGCGACGGCCGGCAGGAGGCGGCAGTGAAGGCGAGGGTCGAAGCGCTGGCCCCGGATCTGTTCGTCTTCACCTCCTCCGAGGTCTGGCCGGTGATCCGCGAATATGAACGCACGTCCACCGCGATCCTGAACGGCTATGTCCATCCGCGCGTGTCAGGATACCTGACGGCGCTGGAGGATCGCCTTGCGGGGCAGGGAGTTCCGGCCCGCGCGATGCTGACGAAGTCCAACGGCGGGCTGATGACGGCGGGCGAGGGGCGGCGCGATTGCGTGTCCATGCTGCTGTCCGGCACGGCATCCGGTGTGATCGGCGCGTCGTGGCTGGCGCGGCAGGCGGGCGAGACGCGCATCCTGACGCTGGATATCGGCGGCACCTCGGCTGACTTTGCATTGATCGTGGATGGAGAGGTGCAATTCGGCACGGACGAGCTGATCGGAGAATTCCCGCTGCATATCCCGTCCGTCTCGGTCAGCTCCATCGGGATCGGCGGCGGGTCCATTGCCAGCGTGGACGCGCAGGGCGTGCTGCGGGTCGGGCCGGAATCGGCGGGATCGAACCCCGGACCCGCCTGCTATGCCCGCGGCGGCACGCGCGCGACGGTGACGGATGCGATGGCCGTCTGCGGCTGGCTGGGTCACAGCCAGATGGCTTATGGCCAGCTTTCCATGGATGTGGCGCTGGCGCGGCAGGCTGTTCGGGTGCTGGCCGATGCGCTGGGCCGCAGCGTCGAGGAAACCGCTCAGGCGATCCTCGACATCGCCGTGTCCGAGATGTTCGTCGAGGTTGAGAAGCTGTCTTCCCGCGCCGGGGTCGACCTGCGGGACTTCGCGCTGATGCCCTTCGGCGGCGGCGGTCCGATGCTGGGGGCGTTCCTTGCGCGCGAGTTGGGAATGTCGCGGGTGATCGCTCCGCGCCGTCCCGGCGTCGTATCGGCCCTTGGCGGGCTGGTGGCCGACCTGCGCGGCGATTTCATCCGCACCGTCTTTGCCGATCTGGGCGTGCCCCTGGCCGAGCCCTTCCGCGCCCTGGCGGACGAGGGGCGCGCATGGCTGACGGCTCAGGGCCATCGCGGCCCGGCCGATCTGCGGCTGTCCGCCGACATGCGCTATGCCGGACAAAGCTACGAGATCGAGACGGATCTGCAACCGGCATGGCTGGACGATCCGGCCCGGATGGCACGCGCGTTCCACGAAACCCATGCCCGCATCTATGACTTCCACGACCCCGACGGCCGGATCGAGATCGTGAACCTGCGCCTTTCGGCCATCGGCGCGGGGCCGAAGCCCGAGTTTCCCGTCGAAACGGTCGATCCGTCGCCCGCGACCGCGCAGCGCCACGTTCCGGTCCATCTGGGCAGCCTGCGCGACGTGCCGCTGTATGACCGCGCGGCACTGGGCAGCGGTGCAACCTTCGACGGTCCCGCCATCGTCGCGCAGGAAGACACGACCTTCGCCATTCCCGGCGGTGCATCCGCTCGCGTGGACGCCCACCTTAACATCCACCTGACCTTTGCGGAGTGATCCCATGTTCGACAAGATGACGCTTCAGGTTCTGGCCAACCACGCCCGCGCCGCCGCCGAGAACATGGCCCACACCCTGCACCGCACCGCGCATTCCGCCTTCGTCAAGGAAACGCAGGATTTCACGGTGATGCTGATGGACAAGGGCGGCGATACCTTCGCCGTGCCGATGGACCTCGGCGCGACATGGTATCCGGGGCTGACTTATGGCCGCGCGATCGACATGGTGGATGACTACCGCCCCGGGGACGTGGCCTTCACCAACGATCCCTACTCCGGCCATGTCGCGACCCATGCCCCTGATACCCACCTGTGGAAGCCGGTCTTCGCAGGCGATGAGATCGTGGCATGGACGGGCGGCCATATCCACAACACCGACATGGGCGGCGCAGTCCCGGCCTCGCTGTCCCGGTCGCTGACGGAAATCCATCAGGAGGGCATACGCTTCCCGCCGATGAAACTGGTGCGCGAAGGCGTCTTCGAAGAACAGATCCTGCGGATCATGCAGACCAATGTGCGTAAGCCCGCGCTGAACATCGGCGACATTAAGGCGCTGGTCGGGGCGCTGAACACCGGGGAACGAAAGGTCCACCAGATGATCGCGCGGTTCGGCAAGCAGGGGTTCGTTCAAGGCGTCGCCGCGCTGAAGGATCAGGCCGAGGCGCAGGCGCGTGACATCCTGCGCCAGATCCCGGACGGTGACTACCGCTTTGCCGACTATGCCGACGAGGACAGCGACCACGCCAACCCTTGCCGCCTGAACCTGACCCTGCGCATTCGCGGCGATGAGGCGGTGCTGGATTTCACCGGGTCGGACCCGCAGCTTGCCAGCTCGCTCAATGTGCCATCGGGGGGCGATCCGCGGCATACGATCCTGCTGGTGGGGATCTATTACGTCCTCTACACCCTGAACCCGCGCATCCTGCTGAACACCGGGCTCACGCGCCCCTTCACCTGCATCGCGCCCGAGGGGACCGTTCTGAACCCCGTCGCCCCGGCGGCGGTGGGGATGCGGTCGCTGACCTGCGCGCGGCTGCGGTCGGTGATCTTCGGCGCGTTTTCGCAGGCGATCCCGGACCGGATGCCCGCCGCGCCTGCGGGAAACAACTGCATCGTCAACGTCATGACGCGGGACGAACGCAGCGCGCGCACCGTCATCGCCGCGATCAACCCGGTGGTCGGCGGCGGTGGTGGGATGCCGTGGCGCGACGGCACCAACGGATCGGGCGCGGATGCCGCCTATCTGAAGAACACGCCGATCGAGATCACCGAAACCGAGGTGCCGGTGGAGTTCGTCCGCTATGGTCTCGCGCAGGACAGCGGCGGGGCGGGACGTTGGCGCGGCGGTCTGGCGACGGAAATGGCGTTCCGCGTCTTCACCCCCGATACCCGCATCACCGCCCGCAATCGCGACCGTTCCTTCTTCCGCCCCTGGGGGATCCTGGGCGGGCGCGCGGCGGGTCTGGCCGACATGGTCGTCAACCCCGAAACGCCCGAGGAGAGCCGGACCGGATCGAAGGACACCGCGATCCTCGGGCCGGGGGATGTGCTGGCGATCCGGTCGGCGGGCGGCGGCGGGCGCGGCAACCCGGCCGAGCGCGAGGTCTGGCGGGTGGAGCAGGACGTCGCGCGGGGCTATGTCTCGGCCGAGGCGGCGCGGCGCGACTATGGCGTCGTGCCGGGGGATGCCGAGGCGACGGCGAAGCTGCGTGCGGGAATGGTGGCAAATGCGGGCCATTTCCATTTCGGCCCCGAACGCGACGGATTCGAGGCACGCTGGACGAACGACGCCTATGACGCGCTGACCGCGATCCTTGCCGGGCTGCCGATCCACTGGCGCTTCTTCGCCAAGACCGAGATCTTCCGCCGGATGGACGGCTTGGGCGCGTCTGCGGTCCATCGCGCGCATCTGGCGGTGTGCCAGCGGTTCCCTGACATGCCGCGCCCCTTGGCCGAGGCCGCCGAATGACGGGCCGCATCGTCCGGCTGGCCGAGACGCACCGCGCCCCCGTGGCCTTTCGGTTCGACGGGCAGGACATGGCGGGGATGGAGGGCGATACCGTGCTGACCGCGATCCTGTGCCACAGGGGCAGCCTGCGCGCGGCCGAGTTCGGACCGGAACGGCGGGCGGGGTTCTGCCTGATGGGCGCCTGTCAGGATTGCTGGATCTCGCAGGAGGACGGCCCGCGCCTACGCGCTTGTCAAACCCCGTTGCGGGCTGGAATGCGGCTCTGGTCGGACGGGTGGCGCGAATGACCCGCATTCTGATCGTCGGTGCGGGTCCTGGGGGCATCCGCGCGGCAGAGGCGCTGGTACGGGCGGGGCTGCGCCCGGTGGTGGTGGACGAAGGTGCGCGGGCGGGCGGGCAAATCTATCGCCGCCCGCCGCATGGGTTCCTGCGCGACGCCCGCGCGCTTTACGGCAGCGAGGCCCATAAGGCCGAGGCGCTGCACGCCTGCTTCGACCGGATGGTCGCGCAAGGGCGGCTGGATTATCTGCCGGGGTGTGCCGTCCATTCATTGCGGGATGGGCTTGCCCATCTGACGGGGCGCGCGCCGATCGCCTATGACCGCCTGATCCTCGCGACCGGCGCGACGGACCGGCTGATGCCGGTGCCGGGCTGGCAATCGGCCGGTGTCTTTTCACTGGGGGCAATGCAGATCGCGCTGAAGGCACAAGGCGTGGCGCTTGGGCAGCGGATCGTGCTGGCCGGATCGGGGCCGCTGCTGACGCTGCTGGCATCGCAGCTGGTCAAGGCGGGGGCGGGGCTGGCGGCGGTGCTGGACACCTCGCGGATGGGCGATCAGCTGCGGGGCGGGGTTGGCATGGCGCTGGCCCGCCCGCTGGTCACGCTGCGCGGGGCGCGGATGCGGTTGGGGCTACCCTATCACGCGGGAGTGGTTCTGGACGCGATCGACGCCGGTGCGGTGCGCTGGCGCGACGCGCGTGGCCATGCGCAGGTGACCGAATGCGACGCGGTGGGCCTCGGCTGGCACCTGCGGGCGGAAACGCAGCTTGCCGACCTTGCTGGCGCGCAATTCGACTGGTCCGAGGTCTGGCAGCAATGGCTGCCCCGCATCGACGATCTGGGTCGCGCGGGGCCGGGGCTTTACCTTGCCGGGGACGGGGTGCGCATTCTTGGCGCGGACGGGGCGGAACTCGCCGGGCGGCGGGCGGCAGCGGCCTGCCTGCACGATCTGGGGCTCGAAGCCCCCGTGCCGGACCTGCGCCGGACCGAACGGTTTGCCGCCGCTTTGGCCCGCGCCTTTCCATGGCCCGCCGTGGATGTGCCGGACAGCACCGTCGTTTGCCGCTGCGAAGGGATCACGGCGGGGGAATTGCGCGCCACCGTGGACCGGACCGGCCCCGAGGCCAACCGGGTGAAATCGCTGGCCCGGATCGGCATGGGGCGGTGTCAGGGCCGCTATTGCCAGCTTGCCGCCGTGGACCTGATCGCATGCCATGCGGGCACATCCCGCGCGTCGGTGGGGCGCTTGCGCGGCCAGCCCCCGGTTCGGCCCGTGACGGTGGCCGACCTGCTGGCCGCAGAATCTTCTGCCGTCGGCACCAAGCCGGAGGATTCTGCCGCCGCTTCCAGTCTTTCGGCAGCTTCCGCTTCACCCCTCGCCGCACCCTGTTTGCAAGCCACCCCGAGGATGCCATGTTCGCCTTCCGCCCCGAAGACCTGACCCTGCCCATCGGCCATTTCATCGGCGGCGCCTATGTCGAAGGCGCCCCCGAGACGGAGGTGCGTGCGCCTTCGACCGGGCAAGTGCTGGCCACCGTGCCCCGCGCCGATGCGGGCGTCGTGGACCGGGCGGTTACGGCGGCGCGGGCGGCGCTGACATCCTCGGGCTGGGGCGGTCTTCGCCCGCGCGAACGCACGGCGGCGCTGCACCGCTGGGCAGATCTGATCGAGGCCGAAGCCGCAGTGCTGGCCCGGCTGGAGGCTGTCTGTTCCTCGCGCCCGGTCAGCCATGCGGCGACGGGCGATGTGACGGTGACGGCCGAACAGATCCGCTTCTTCGCCGAATTCGCCGACAAGGAGGGCGGCGATCTGGTTCCAACAGGGGATGGCAGCTTCGGCTTCATCGCGTCCGGGCCTTATGGCGTCATCGGTGCGATCGCGCCGTGGAACTTCCCGATCTCGATGGCCGGATGGAAGCTCGCGCCCGCGCTGGCGGCGGGCAATGCCGTCGTGCTGAAACCGTCCGAGATGACACCCTTCACCGCGCTTTACATGGCGGAACTTTCGGTCCGCGCGGGCATTCCGGCAGGGCTGGTCAATGTGGTGCTGGGCGACGGTGCGGTGACGGGGACGGCGATCACGGGTCATCCGGGGATCGACAAGGTCTCCTTCACCGGATCGACACGCGCGGGCGCCGCGATCATGGAAAACATCGCGCGGACGGGCATCAAGCCAATGACGCTGGAACTGGGCGGCAAGAGCCCGATGGTCGTCTTCAACGATGCCGATCTGGATTTGACCGCGCAATGCCTTGAAAATGGCATCCTGCCGAATGCGGGCCAGTTCTGCGTCGCCGGATCGCGGATCATCGTGCAGCGCGGCATCGCGGACGCCTTGGCCGCGCGGCTGGCGGAACGGTTCGCGCGCCACCGCCCTGCCGCCACATGGGAAGACGAGGCTGGATTTTCGCCCATCATCTCGGAAGGGCAGCTGGAACGGATCGACGGTATTGTTCGCGACGCGGCAGCGCAGGGGGGCGAGATCCTCTGCGGCGGGACGCGCTTCGATCACGAGGGCAGCTTCTATCGCCCGACGCTGATCGGCGGCGTCACGGCGCAGAACCCGGCCGTGACCGAGGAAATCTTCGGCCCCGTCGCCACCTTCCAGACCTTCCAGACCGAGGATGAGGCGATGGCGCTGGCCGCCCACCCGACCTATGGGCTTTGCGCCGGGCTTTTCACGCGCGATCTGTCCCGCGCGCTGCGCTTGACGCGGCGGCTAGAGGCTGGAACCGTATGGGTGAACCGCTATGGCCGGTCGCGCGACCACATCCTGCCGACGGGGGGGTGGAAGTCTTCGGGTCTTGGCAAGGATCTGGGGCGCGAGGCCTATGCGGCGAACCGCCGGACGAAATCCGTCCTGATCGACCTTTGAAGGATAAAACATGAAAACGCACAAGATAGCCCTTATTCCCGGCGACGGGATCGGCGTTGACGTGACCGACGCGGCGATGGAGGTTTTGGCCGCGACCGGCGTTTCGCTGGACCCGGTGCGTTTCGACTGGTCCTGCGAGACCTATCTGCAAACGGGGCGCATGATGCCCGGGGACGGGATCGACACGCTTCGGGCCTTCGATGCGATCTTCCTTGGTGCGGTCGGCTGGCCTGCGACGGTGCCGGACAGCGTCTCGCTGCACGGGTTGCTGCTGCCGATCCGCAAGGCGTTCGACCAATATGCAAACATCCGCCCGCACCGCCTGCTGCCGGGGGTCGAGGGGCCGCTGAAGGCGCAAGGCTTCGACATCCTGTGCATCCGCGAAAATACCGAAGGCGAATATTCCGGCGCGGGCGGGCGCGTCCATCAGGGGCGGGACAACGAGGTGGCGGTGGAATCCGCAATCTTCACCCGCAAGGGGGTCGAGCGCATCCTGCGCTTCGGCTTCGATCAGGCGCGGGCGCGGCGGGGGCATCTGACCTCGGTCACGAAATCGAACGCACAGAAATATTCGATGGTGTTCTGGGACGAGGTCACGCGCGAGATCGCCGCCGAATACCCGGACGTGACCGTCAGCCACATGCATATCGACGCGATGGCGGCCAAGATGGTGATGGCGCCGCAGGATCTGGACGTGATCGTCGCCTCGAACCTGTTCGGCGACATCCTGACCGATCTGGGCGCGGCGATCCAGGGCGGGCTCGGCTTTGCCGCATCAGCCAATATCTGCCCCGACCGCAGCGGCCCGTCGATGTTCGAACCGGTGCACGGATCGGCGCCCGACATCGCGGGCCGCAACATCGCAAACCCCATCGCCGCCATCTGGTCCGGCGCGATGATGCTGGACCATCTGGGCGAAAGCGATGCCGCCAAAGCCGTCCTTGCCGCCATCGAAGCCGTGACCGCCCGGGGCATCGGCATCCGACCCGGATCGCATGGCACCGCCGCTATCACCGCCGCCATCGTCGAGGAACTGAAATGAAACTGACCGATCCCGGACTTTTCCGTCAGGCCGCGCTGATCGGCGGCGAATGGATCGCCCGCCCGGATATGGAGGTGACGAACCCCGCCACGGGCCGCGCCATCGGCACCATGCCCGACTGCACCGCCGAGGAGACGGAAACCGCGATCACTGCCGCCGAACGCGCGATGGTCGGCTGGCGCGCGCGCACCCATGCCGAACGGGCCGACATCCTGATGCGCTGGTATCAGCTGATGCTGGACAATGCCGAGGACCTGGCGCAGATCCTGACCGCCGAACAGGGCAAGCCGCTGACCGAGGCGCGCGGAGAGGTCGTCTATGGCGCGTCCTTCCTGCGCTGGTTCGCCGAGGAAGCGCGGCGCATCAACGGCAAGATCATCCCTTCCCCCATGCCCGGCAAGAAGATCTTCGCGATGAAGGAGCCGGTCGGCGTCTGCGCGATCATCACGCCGTGGAACTTTCCCATCGCGATGATCACCCGCAAGGTCGCGCCGGGCTTGGCCGCAGGCTGCACGATGGTGGTGAAACCGTCCGATTTCACGCCCTATTCCGCGCTGGCGGTGGCGGTTCTGGCCGAACGCGCAGGCATTCCGGCGGGCGTTCTGAACATCCTGACCGGTCGGCCCGAGGCGATCGGCGGCGCGCTGACCGCCAGCCCCGTGGTGCGCAAGCTGTCCTTCACCGGATCGACCCGCGTGGGGGCGCTGCTGGCCCAGCAATGTGCACCCACGCTGAAGAAGATGTCGCTGGAACTGGGGGGCAACGCACCCTTCATCGTCTTCGACGACGCCGATCTGGATGCGGCGGTCGAAGGGGCGATGGTGTCGAAGTTCCGCAATGGCGGGCAGACCTGCGTCTGTGCCAACCGCATTTTGGTGCAGGCGGGCATCCATGACGCCTTCGTGGCGGCGCTGGCGCGGCGGGTGGATGCGCTGACGGTCGGCCCCGGCACCGAAGGGGTCGCCATCGGCCCGATGATAAACGCCGCCGCCATTGCCAAGATCCGCGATCACGTCGCCGATGCCGAAGCGAAGGGGGCCAGCCGTGCCACCGCCGCCCGCGATCTGCCGGACGCCTATGCAGATCCGGTGGTGCTGACGGGGGCCTCGCTGGACATGCGTCTTGCAACCGAGGAAACCTTCGGACCCGTCGCTCCGATCTTCCGCTTCGACACCGAGGCCGAGGCGCTGGAAATTGCCAATGGGACGCCCTTCGGCCTTGCCGCCTATTTCTTCACCCGCGACATGGCCCGCGCCTTCCGTGTGGCCGAGGCGCTGGAATTCGGGATGGTCGGGCTGAACACCGGCGCGATCAGCCATGCCGAGGCCCCCTTCGGCGGCGTCAAATCGTCCGGCCTTGGCCGCGAGGGAGCCCAAGAGGGGATCGAGGAGTATCTGGAAACAAAGGCGTTCCATTTCGGGGGGCTGTGAAGTCGGGCAGCTCGATGGGCGGGAACAGCACCGGAGCCGCGCTTTCCGCCAGACCGGCGATGGCGCGGTCATAGACCGCTTCGTAATCCCCGATCATGCGCGCGCGGCTGAACAGCCGTTCGGCGCGGGCGCGGGGGATGGCGCGGGGAATGGTCATCGCCTCGCGGATGGCCCGGTCGAAGGCAGCGTCGTCATCGGGGGGCGAGAAACGGGCCGCCTCGCCAAGGATTTCGCGTGCGGCGCCCATGTCGAACGAGGCAATGGGAACGCCGCAGGCCATCGCCTCGACGGCCACCAGCCCGAAGGGTTCGTCCCACAGCGGCGTGAACAGCAGAACCGAGGCCGCGCCGATGCGCCGCGCCAGATCGCCCGCATCCAGATGACCGCCATAGCGCACGGTGCTTCCAAGGAAGGGCACCACCTCGGCCTCGAAATAGGCGCGGTCTTCCAGTATCCCGTAAAGGTCCAGCGTCAGGCCCAGCCTCTGCGCGGCCTGAACGGCCAGATGCGGACCCTTGTTGCGCGTGATCCGGCCCGCCCAGACCGCACTGCCATCCCCAACGGGGTTGAACGGCCACGAGGACAGGTCGATCCCGTTGTGAACAACATGCGCCTCGTTCGGGGTGCCTTCGGGCCACCAGCAATCGGTCTGCTTCTGCGAGGTGACGGTGAACCGCGACCAGGGCGCCGCGCTTTCGCGGATGGCGCGATGCAGGGTGTCGAACGGCGGGATATGCAGCGACGTGACCATCGGCAGTCGATGCACCCGCGCGAGGCGCGGGGGATAGCGGTGCAGCGAATTGTTGTGAACGACGTCATACCCGCCTGAAAGCAGTTCCGCACAGGCACCGGCAAAACCCCGGTCGAGGTAGTCGTGCAGGGTCCGCGTCTCCACATAGTCGTTCCAGGGATAGATCGTCTCGTAATGCTGCGGCAGGATGGGGCGGATGCGGAACCGCGGATCGCTGTCGCCCGCCGCGAACAGCGTGACGTCGTGACCGCGGTCCATCAGCCCCTGCGCAAGGTGCCAGGCATGCGCCTCCATCCCGCCCATGAAGGGCGGCGCGATGGGGTGGCGGACATGGGCGATCAGCGCGACCCTCATTCCGCGGCGACGGCCCCGCCCGGAACCAGAAGCGCCTTCTGCCCGGGATCGGCGGACCCCGCGGCGATGTCTAGCCCGCGCTGCTGCTTCAGCGCGTTCAGGATGCGGCGCGTGTTGGCATAGGGCATATGCGCCTCCTGCCGGGTGAAGGCGATGTCATCTTCGTCGGGCGCGCGCAGGATGCGGATGCGCGGCCCGGAATTGTCGATCAGACCCATCAGCATGAAGGCATAGAGCCAGTGCTCCATCGTCCGGTAACCCCATTTCTGCGCAAACAGTTCTGCATTGCAGACGACGCTGTGCAGGTGATGGACCGGAGGCATGTGGTGGGGGTGATACTGGTGATAGACCTTGGCGCCGGCGATCCAGCCGATGGGGCAGCCTGCGACACTCGCGGTCTTCCCGAAATCGGTATCCTCGCCGCCATATCCGGTGAAACGTTCGTCAAAGCCGCCGAGCGCGCGGAACCTGTCCGCCCGCAGTGCAAAGTTCAGCGACCAGAAGCAACGGTAGTCGGTGCAGATTTCGACCCCATCGGCGGGAGGGCCCTGGCGGTCGGAGTGGCGTTCGGCCACGGCATCGAAGTCCTGCACCGTCCAGCCCGGCGCATTGGCCCCGCCGGGCAGGTACATCACCTCGCCCATCAGGATACCGTCAAGATCATGAGAGGTGTAATCCGCCACCAGTGTCGGGGCCGGGATGCAGTCCACGTCCAGAAAGATCAGGAGATCGCCCGTCGCCGCCGCAGCCGCTGCGTTGCGGGCGGCAGCCAGTGGCAGTTCGTCCCCGGGAACATGGATCTGACGCACCGGGAAAGGCATTTCCGGCAGGTCGTCATAGGGCGCGTCCTGCATTCGGGCGATCACCATTTCGCGTGGAAGGACCGTTTGGTGGGAAAGCCCGACCATGACGTTCCGCAGGTGTTCGGCGCGGCCGCTGGCAATGGTCAGGATCGATGCGGACAGGGTCATGGAAGCCTCAGGACGTGACGGGGATGGGGATGATATTTTCCGCGCGCGGCGCAGATGACAGGCGATCGGCCAGATCTTCAATCCAGCCGGCGGCGCGGGACGCCCCACCGTTCCCGGCCAGCGAGCGCTGGCGGGCAGGATCGTGCATCGCACGCGCCGCCTCTACCGCGTGCCGCCAGGCACGGGCCGAGGATGGGAGCGCCGGACAGTGCCACGCGGCACCCGCATCCTGAAGCGCGCGGGCCTTGAAGACCTGCTCGTCGAAATAGCGCCATTCCGGGACGGCGATCCATGGGCGGCCTGCGGCAAGGATCTGCTGGCATGTCGTGTTGCCGGTCGAGGCGACGATCAGGTCCGCCGCCCCGATATGATCCGCGATGCCGTCGACCCAGCCCAGATGCTGAAGGTTCGAAGGTTCGGTCGCGTGCCAGTCCCGCGCGATCCGGCCCGCCGTGATCCAGCCTGCCTGCGGAAAGGCCCGCGCCCCGACACCGAGCGGCGCAGCGGCGAACCCGTCGCCCCCTGCGCCCGAGATGACCAGCACTACCTCCGCTTCTGCCGCGATGCCCAGCCGTGCGCGTGCCTCTATACGGTCGGGGATCGGTGCCTCGGGGCAGCCAAGGCCGGGGGCGAACATCATCCGCGCCCTCATAACCGCGTCCCAGTCAGGCTGCGCAAGATCGGCATGGAACGGTGCGAGTATACCCGCTGCGCCGTCATAGGCGGCCCTGTGCCCCGGATCGCTCCGGTCGCCATGTTGCAGCACGGCGACATGCGGAACCGAACAGATACGGGCCAATTGCGCGATTTCGGCAGACACGTCGCAGATCATGAGGGCAGGTGCGGTTTCGGCGAACCATCCGGCGATGGTCGCCATCGCCGTGCGGATACCGGGCCAGCCGAGCGGCGCACAGTGAAGCGTTTCGGGCGTCGGGATGTGGTCGAGCCCGGGTATCTCGGCCCCCGAGGGTTCGAACAGCGACGGAATGCGCAGGACGCGAACACCGGGGCGAAGGGTGGGGAAGATATCGTCGCGGGCCGAAAAGACCGTGACGGGGCGATCGGCGGGAAGCGCATTGACCAGCGCGGCGCAGCGTTCGGCATGGCCGCGACCCTGATGGTGCACGAAATATCCGATCGGCGCCTTCATGCGACATTCGCCTGCAACAGGCCGAGCTGCCCCAGACCTTCGATCACGCCCGAGGCAGAGCGGGCACGCACACGCATCAGCCCGTCGCGCGGGGGCAGGGCGGCAAGTTCGTCGCTTGCATTGCCGACGACAATGGCGGCCCCGCATTCGGTCAGCATGTCGAAATCGTTGCCGCTGTCCCCCGCCGCGATGCAATCGGCAAGGCTCAGGCCGTAACGCCCTGCCAGTGCGGCCACGGCACGCGCCTTTCCAGCGCCCGTCGGCAGCACGTCGATCAGGCGGCCGTGCGAGTGGATGACCCGCGCCCGCAGCCCTGCAAGCTCCATCGCGCAGCGGATCCGCTCGGCGCATTGCGCATCGCCGAAAAGGCTCAGCTTATGGGCTTTCTGATCGACCGAGGGTTGCCATTCGGGCGCAATGCCTTCCAGCACCGCTGCGACCGCGTCCCGGTCCCAGCCCTCGTCGATCCGGTGGCAGTAATCCAGCCAAAGGTGCAGTCCGCCGCCTTCGCGCAAGAAAATCTCGGTCCCGACCGAGGTGATGAAGGCCTCGGGTTCCGGAAGATTCCATTGGCGCAGGACGGCACGGGCTTCGGGAAGTGAGCGGCCGGTGGCGACGACGAAGGGACACGGCGCGGTCGAAACCCAGTCGGCAAAGCGGCGCGCGCCATCATGGCATCCGGTCAGCGTATTGTCGATATCGCAGACCAGCAGACGGGACGGGCGCGGCGCGATCCAGCGCGGGGCGGGGGCAAGGCTTCGATAGACCGCCATGCTTTCCTCGGCATAGGCGGACCATGCGAACCGCCCGATCCCCGCCTTGGCATTGCGCGAGGCCTGCGCCCAACGGGCCGAATCTTCCAGAAGCGTGCGGCAGGCGCGGGCGATGTCGCCGGGATCTGCCGGATCGACCAGAAGCCCGTGATCCAGATCGCCAAGGATCGCGGACGGCCCGCCATGGCGTGTGGCAACCACGGGAAGCCCCGCCTGCGCCGCCTCCAGCAGCGTCAGGCCGAAGGGTTCGAACAGGGCTGGATTCACGAAAACGCCCCGCGTCCGGGCGGCAAGGCGATAGATTGCCGCGACCTGCCTCGTATCGTGGGCGGGTGGCATCGCGAAACGTCCGGCGCATCCCGCCCCGGCATCACGAAGCGCGTCGATGACGGCCCGCGCCTCCGGTCCCGCGCGGTCGTGCTGCCCGGCAAGGATCACGAGGTTCGCGTGTTCGTTCAACTCGGGTGTCCGGGCGAAGGCATGGACCAGCCCGATCAGGTTCTTCTTGGCGACCGGACGGGCGATGGCAAGGATCATGGGCAGGTCCGGTCGGTCCAGACCCGCCAAAAGCGAACGCGCGGGTCTTGCATCGGTCGATGTCGCGGGGACCCCCGGCAGGATGCGATGCACCCGCCCGATCGCGGCGGGATCATAGGCCAGCACCTGCCGTTCCGCCTCGTCGCGGCTGGACACGATGATGGCGCGTGCGGACGCGATGGCCTTGCGTTCCGCAGCGACGCGGCGCGGCTCGCTCAGCGCCGCGCCTTCCTTGTCCAGCGCAAGCGAATGGGGGGTATAGACCACCGGGATGCCATACGCGGCGCCCGCTGCGAATGCGATCTCGGCGGCATCGGCGAAATGGGCGTGCAGGATGTCGGGGCGCGGCCCATGCGCAAGCTCGGCCACCAGCGCTTCGGTCAATGCCGGAAGCTCGTCCCACAGCGCGCCTTTGGTCAGGTATTCGGTGCGGTCGGTACGAAGGCGGCGAATGAAGGCGCGGGGGGACAAGGGTTCTTCGGCCCGCAGATAGGCCGGTCCGAAATCGGCGAAGGCGCGCGTGACGATATCGACCCGGCTCACGCCACCAAGACGCGCCTGTTCAAGCGCGGCGCCGATGACATAGGCGATATGGCCGCCCGTGTCTTCGGACATGCCGTATTGGACCGGCGGTGCCTTGAGGCAACCGCCAAGGGCGATGTGCATGATGTGCATGGAAAATCCGTTATGCAGGTTCCGGTCAAACCTTTTCGTGACGCGTTGGTTCCTGCGGATTTCCCCATGTCGTCGCAATTCGGCGGCGCACTCTGCCGGAGCGGTAGTTCAGCCGAATTCGTTCACTTTCAGGCGGCGCTCCACCAGGTCCATGATTGCTTGCGGGGTATGCGATCTGTCCGGAAACCTTTGCGCCAGACCGATATGGCGGGCAAGGGACATATCGCGCATGTGGGCGGTGTTTTCCGGGACCGGGCGCAGGCTGGAATACCCGTCCAGAAACGCCTTTGACAGCGGATTGAGGCTGGCGACCTCCCAGCCCGAACGCAATGCGAATTCGTCCAGATGCGCAAGGAAGTTGCCAAGGTCGATGGATGGCAGTCCGTTCGCGCAAAGGTCGAGGTCCAGAAGCCAGATGCGCCCCTCGTCGACCAGCACCTGATCGGGATAAAAGTCGCGGTGGATGATCGTGGCCCGTTCGGGGGCAAGCGGCGCGTTGCACAGACGCTGGCACAGAGCCTGCGCGGTGGGGATGCCTTCCAGCGTGCGGCGCAGCACGTCCGCCTCGTCGGCCATCGACCAGTCCCGATCCGCCGGGACGCCGGACGAATGCAGCCTTGCCAGCGAACGTCCGGTGTCGTGGAAGGGCGTGCGGCAAGCATCGGGGGCGACGAAATCGGCAAGGACCGCGCCGGGCGCCAGATCCTGCAGCCACAGATGCATGCGCGGGAGATCGCCCCTCACCGCAGTGACGCCTGTATCGCCGCTGCCGTCCAGCCCCGCCTGCCGCAACCGGGCATGGAGCCTTGGCGTCCGCGCGTCCGGCCCCTTCACCCGCAGCTTTCCGATCAGGGCGCCGCCCGGCATGTCATAGCGCAGCAGCGCCCGCCGGCCCGGCTTCGACCGGATCAGCCTAGCCGATGCGATCGGATGCCCCGAAATCCGCGCCATCGTCCGGGGGTCGGTGGCGATCTGCATGGTCGAGGGAAGGATCTCCTCCGCCCGCGACAGGAGGCGGCTTGCCAGCCCGTGCCAATCCGGCGCGCGGGTGCGGAAGCCTTCGGTTGCAAGGGCGGCAAGCGCGGCTGCGTGATGCACGGCAAGGTTCTGCGGAAGCGCCCCATACCCGTCAAGGAAGGCCGCCCCGTCGCCGGGCTTCCCCGTCAGCCTGTCATGGTCGATGCGGGCAAGGAAGCTGCCGATGTCGCGGGCGGGATCGCCCATCCCGGCTTCGTCCCAATCGACGAAGGCGATGCGACCTTGCGTCAGCATGACCTGATCCGCGCTGAAATCCCCATGACAGGGCACTTGCGCCGCGTTGTGCAAAAGCAGGTCCAGCATTCCGCGCAGACGGCGGATGCGTTCGCCCAGATCCGGCGCAAGCGATTCCAGATCGTCCAGCGCGGGGGGCGGGCGGCTTTGCGGCAGGGCGGGCAGGTCCGCGCGCGAGCGGTGAAGCGCAGCAAGCGCAGCGCCGATCGCTTCATGTGTATCAGGCATGGCGTCGGCGGCAGCGCCGTGCAGCCATTGTGTTGCGATCATCCCGCTTGCCTCGTCCAGCGACAGGACGGCGGGGCCGCCGACCGCTGCACCGAATGTCGCTCCGATCCGCGCACGGTCCCATGTCGCTTTCGACATCGCCTTTATCATGGCATCGCCGTCGCGCAGGACCATGCGGCGTTCCGGCTTGTATCGAAGCGGGACCGCCCCCGCCGGAAGTGCCCCGCGCCGCAGGGCGGTGATGCGCTTGTCCGCCTCGGGTGGCATGACGATCACCGCATGTTCGGGCAGGCGTTTCGACAATGCGGCTCGGCGGGGGCTCATCTCGTCCGCATCGAAACGGGCCCGCGTCAGCGCACGCAGGGTGACGAAGCCCGACGCCGTGCGGAAGGTCGCCATGCAGCTCGTTCCGGGTTTGTAGCGCAGATGGAACGGCTCCACGGGAACGCCCAGCACCTCGGCGACCGCCGCCGCATCGAGCGTCAGCGCCAGCCCCGGCAGCGCCGGATCGCGCGCGATCACCTCCAGATCAGCCGGTTGCAGCATCGCGCGCCCTTCCGCCCTGTTGCAGGCGCCACAGCGCGGCGTAACGCCCCCCCTGCGCCAGAAGCGCATCATGCGGGCCATCTTCGGCCACCTTGCCGCCATGGAGCAGGACGACCCTGTCCATCTGCGCCGCAAGGGCAAGGTTATGGGTGACCAGCAACGTCGTGCGCCCCCGGGCCAGCTTGGCCAATGCGCGGGCCACGGCATCCTCGCTGGCGCTGTCCAGCCCGGCGGTCGGCTCGTCCATCATCAGAAGCGGCGCGTGGCGCAAGGCCGCCCGCGCGATTGCCAGCCGCTGGCGCTGTCCGGCCGAAAAGTTCGCCCCGCGTTCGGAGACCTGGGTGTCATATCCCATCGGCAGCGCGGCGATGAAACCGTCCGCGTCGGCCAGACGCGCCGCCGCCACGATCTCGGCCCGCGTCACGTCGCGGCCCGCGCCAAGGGCAATGTTTTCCGCAATTGTGGTCGAGAACAGCAACGGCTCTTGCGCGACGAAGCTGATCTGGCGCCGAAGCGATTCCAGCGTGACGGTGCCGATATCGGTGCCGTCCACCGCGACCGTCCCCCCGTCCGGGTCGCGCAGCCGAAGCAGCAGCGTCAGAAGCGTCGATTTGCCGATGCCCGACGGCCCGGTGATCGCAACGCGCTGCCCGGCGGGGATATGCAGGTCCAGCCCGCGCAGGACCGGATCGCCGCCATAGCCGAAATCGACGCCGCGAAAATCGATGTCGCCGCGAAATGCCGGGGCGGGCCGCGCATCGTTGCGGTCGCGCACGGTGGGCACCCGGTCCAGAAGGTCGAACACCCGGTCGCTTGCCGCTGCGGCCTTTGCCAGACGGCCGGAATATTTGGCATATTCGCGCACCGGGCGGAACGTGTTCTTGAGGTAGGTCAGAAAAACCAGCAACTCGCCGGGGCTGAGCCGACCCGAAATCACCGCATGCGCGCCGAACCACAGGATCGCGGCGGTGGCAACGCCCACCATCGCATCCACCAGCCGCTCCAGCCCCGCCGAGAGCCGCCCGGACCGGACGCCGTCCGTCAGGCTACGCTCGTTGGCCGATGCGAACATCCGCGTGACGGTGCCCTCCAGCCCAAGAGCCTGGATTGCGCGCATCCCGGCCAGCGCCTCGCCCGCCGTGGCGGCGATGGCGCCCTCGCGCTTGCGCTGCGCGCGGCTGGCCTGACCGATCCGGGCGCCCACCCGCCGCGTTGCCAGCCACAGCAGCGGCAGCGGCACCAGCGCGATCAGGGCAAGCCGCCAGTCCAGCCACAGCATCACGCCGATCATCCCGGCCAGCACCATGACGTTGCCCATCAGCGGCAGCATCGCCGTGACGGCGGTGTCCTTCAGCATCCCTACATCGCCGACTAGGCGCAGCGTGATGTCCCCCGCCCGCGATTTTTCGTGAAAATCCGCCGACAGGCGCTGCACATGGGCAAACAGGTCCGACCGGACGCGGGTCAGGATGCGCCCGCCGACCAGCGAGAAGATCGTGCTTGCGATGAACTGAAACACGGCGCGGAATGCGGTGATGGCGATCAGCGCCGCCGCGCAGATGCCGATGACGGCCCCGGCAGAGGTCGGCTGGCCGCGCAGCACGCTGTCCACGACGAATTTCAGCGGCCAAGGCTCCAGCAGCTTCATCGCGGTGGCGGCCAGAAGCGCGGCCATTCCGCCGGAAAGGATGAGCCCCTCGCCGCGCATATAGGGGCGGAAGCGGGCAAGCGCGCTCATGCCGCCACCGTTACGCCCGCAAGCGACAGGACCTGCGCCGCCACCCGGTCCCATGTGTGATGGGCCATCACATGCGTCCGCGCCGCAGCGCCCAGTCTTTGCCGCAGGGGTGCATCCGCCGCAAGGCGTTCCAGCACATCCGCCAGCGCCGCAGGATCGTCCGGCGCGCAAAGCAGACCGAGCCGCCCGTGATCCAGCATCCGGTCCATGTCGCCGACCCGGCTTGCGACGATCGGCAGCGCCGCACCCATATAGTCGAACAGCTTCAGCGGCGAGAAGTAGAAGGGCTGCGAGGCGGAATAGGGGGCGACCGCCACGTCCAGCCGCGCCAGATGCGTGGCGATTTCGGCATGGGGCACCATTCCGGTCACCTCGGCCCTGATCGCATCCAGCTGCGGGGCAAGCCTTTCACGGTCCGGCCCGTCGCCGATTATGAGCATATGTGCCTGCATGCGGCCTTGCAGGATCGCCACCGCGTCCAGCAGCACTCCGATGTCATGCCACGGGCGCAAGGATCCGAGGAATCCCACGGTGAATGGGCCCGGCACATGCGGCAGCGCCGGGCGCGAGGCCTCGATGGCATTGGGGATCACCTCGACCCGTGCGGCACCGTGGCTCCGGGCGTAATCGGCGACGGCATGGCTGACGGCTACCACCGCGCCCGCCGCGCCGATGCTGCGGCGCGTGCTTTGCGCGGCTTCGGCGGGATGGGTCAAGGTGCGATGGCGAGTCTGTTCCTCGATCAGCGGGGCGTTGATCTCCAGCACGGTGGGGATGCGGTGCGCGGCGCCGTGTTCGGCCCCGGCATTGGCATAAAGCGAATGGCGTTCATAGATGAGGTCGAACGGCCCTTCTGCGACCAGCGCCGCGTCCAGCACCCGGTTCGCCGCCAGCAGTGCGTCGGTCCGTTCCGGCCCGCTGCCCGCAACCGGGATGGTCACGACGCGCACATCCAGCGGGGTGCCTTCGGTGCGCGGCGAGAACAGCGTCACCTCGGCGCCCGTCGCCCGAAACGCCCGCACCATCGCCTGAACGTGGATTGACGCGCCCTTGCTGCCGAAGACCGGAATCCCGGGATCCATCGAGACATATGCGATCCGCATCACGCCGCCCCCCGGACCGATTGCAACCCGTCGAAGATGGCACGAAGCGCGGCGGCGCTGCAGGTGACGTCGTAATCCGCCTCGATCCGCGCGCGGGCGGCCTTGGACTGGCGCAGGCGCAGGGCGTCATCGTCCAGCAGCCGCGCCAAGGCATCGGCCAGCGATGCGGCGTCGCCTTCGCGCGCCAGAAGCCCCGTCGTTCCGTCCACCAGTTCGGGAATGCCCGTGACCGGCGTTGCCACCACCGGACAGCCCAGCGCCATCGCCTCCAGCAGCACGGTGGGCATGCCGTCGCGGTTGCCATCGTCGCCCACGACGCAGGGGCAGGCCAGCACCGCCGCCGACCGCATTGCCGCCACGACATCCGCCTGCGGCATCGCGCCTTCCAGCGTTACCCCGGTCAGGTCCGATGCTTCGATCTGAGCGGCCAGTTCCGCCCGCATCTCGCCCGCGCCGATGATCCGGCAGGTCGTGCTGCGGCCCCCGGCGTGCAGGATGCGCAAGGCTTCGATCAGGATATGGAAGCCCTTCTTCTCGACCAGCCGCCCGACGGCGACGATCCCCGCCGTGCCGGGCGGCTGCCATGGCATTCCCGCAAGATCCATTCCGTTGTAGATGCGCGTGACGTCGCGCCCGAAGCGCCGCCCGAGGAAGTCGCGGTTGAAATCGGATACGGTGATCACCGCTGCGGCATCGCGGATCTTCAGCCCGAGGTTTCGGTTCTCGGCATAGTCCATGAAGATGTCCTTGGCGTGCAGCGTCATGGACCATGTGATCCCCGCCAGCCGCGCGGCGATGCGCGCCACGGTCGAGGCGACGGTGCCGAAATGCGCGTGCAGATGCGTGACGCCCCGCGCGCGGCATTCCTGTGCCAGCAATACGCCCTGAAGGATGTCGCGGCCCGTCGCCTCGGGGAATTCGGTCAGACGCTGCCACGCGCCGGGAATCGACTGGATCGCGGCCAGTTGCGGCCAGCTTTCGTCGATGCCCTTGATCCGGTCCGGAATGCGCGTGACCGAAGCCCGCACGCGCGAGATGATGTCCTGGAAATGCGTCTCCTCGACCGAGCGGAGGGCGAATATCTCCAGTTTGCGGCCCGCCGCCTCGTGGGCAAGGATTTCGTTCACGACGAAGGTTTCGGAAAAGCGGGGATAGCGTTTGACGACATAGCCGATGGTCATGCGACTGCCTCCGTGATCGTCTGGTTCAAAAGATGGGCGGCGCGCGCCCGCATGCGGTCCAGCCCGTCCATGTCCAGCATGGCGCGGCCAAGCTCGGCCCGAGGGGGCGGGCCTGCCATCCAGTCCGACAGGCTCGCGGGGGTCAGATCGTCCGGGCGGATCATCCCGACCGCGCCCTTGGCCGCCAGCCGTTCGGCGCGCAGAAGCTGTTCCAGCCGCGGCGCAACGCGGGGCACGATCAGCGTGGGGCGCCGCAGCGAAAGCGCCTCCGTCACGGTGTTGTAGCCGCCCATCGCGATGATCCGCGCGGCTCCTTGCATAAGCAGCAGCGGTTCGGGCAGGAAATCGACGATCTCCATATCCACGCGCGCGCCGATGCGGGCGTCCAGCCGGGCACGCGCCTCGGGCGGCATCTGCGTTCCGGTCAGGATGATCCCCCGATGCCCGGCGGGAAGCGTCGCCTGCGAGAACGCTTCGCACAGCGCCGCCCCGTCGCGGCCCCCGCCCACGGCGCAGAGGATATAGGGCGCGCGTCCCGCATCGACGTCGATGGGCCCGGGCAGGCGTGCGCGCTGGTCCAGATATCCCAGCGAATGCGCCTTTGCGGTGAAATCCTCGCCGAACGCATATTCGGCGCTCAGATCGAAGAAGGCGGGATCGCCATAGATCCAGACCTCGTCGAACCAGTCGCGGATGGCGGCGAAGTTGCGGCGGCGCAGCCATTGCGCACGCACCGTTTCGGCGCTGTCGATCACGTCACGCAGACCGAGGACGATCTTCGCCCGTCCGCGTTTGCGCAGCGCGGCCAGTGGGCGGTCCAGTTCCGACTGCGCGCCGCGCGGCACGTTGTCGACAATCACCAGATCGGGGTCATAGGCGGTCAGCGCGCCCTTGATCGTATCCGAACGCAACCGTGCCAGATCGCGCAGATCGAGCCCAAGGCTGCGGGCGTGATAGCTGCCATCCGCGCGCTTGCCATAGGCGGGCAGGGTCAGCACATCGACCCCGGGGGGCAGGGTGAAGGCGCCCGCCTCCTGCATTCCGGCGATCATCAGCACGTCCGGCGCGGGATCGAGCCGCTTGAGTGCCCCGGCCAGCAGCATGTTGCGCCGCAGGTGGCCGAAGCCTAGCGTGTCGTGGGAATAAAGCACCACGCGCTTCTGGCGGCCGGCCTGTCCGATATCGAAGGTCTGATGCTTCATTTCTCGCTCCGCCGATGTGTCCATGTCACGGCTTACGGCCTGCCGGCGCGGATATTCCCGCGCAGATGACATTTTTATGAATACGCTCTTTGCGGAAACTGGCCCCGCTTGCCGTCGGCTTCAAATTAGAACTTTACGAGACGGCCCCGCGGGGGGTGGAGCCTGCCGTCAATCCGCCTATCGTGGGCGTTCCAAGGAGGCAGGTGCCATGAAAATCCGCAGCAAACTTCTGGCCAGCCACGGCATCCTTGCCATGTGCGTGACCGTCATCTGCGGCTTCATCCTTGTCGCGCTGGAGACGACGGACCGGAACCGGCGCCTGATGGAGGAGAGCTACGAGCATCTGCGCCGCCTGAACGAGCTGAACTCCGACACCAACCGGATGTCCGAGCAGATCGCCGAACTGTTCAGCGTCGGGTTGGCGGGGCAGGAGGAGGTGGGCGAGGTTTCCGCCGGGCTTCTGGCGCGACTGAACACGCTGGAGGCCAGCCTCGTGGCCGAGGTCGCGGCGGCGCGAAGCGAAAGCCAGCGCCGCCGCGAGGAGGAGATGCTGCACTGGATCCGCGAGATCAGGGACCGCAGCGCCGAATTGGCGGAAGTGGCACAGCAGGTCGCAGGCCTGCTTGGCGCAGGGCGGGTGGACGAGGCGCGGACGCTTTACGCCGAACGGGTGGAAGACGGTCTGGACGACGAGATTTCGGGCATGATGCGCGCCGCGACGGCGGCGGACGAGCGGCGGCTGCTGGATGCCATCGACCGATGGGATCGGCAGACCGAGCTTCTGCGCGCGCTGGCCATCAGCGCGGTCGTCGTGGGCACGGCGCTGGCGATCGGCAATGCGCTGGTGATGGACAGGCTGGTCTCGCGCCCCATAGCGGCATTGGCCAGCGCGGTCGACGATCTTGCCAGCGGCCGGGCGGGCCGCCCGAGCCCCGGCAGACGCGGGGACGAGCTTGGCCATCTGGCGGATCGTTTCGACCAGATGGCCCAGCAGATCGGCAAGCAGCAGGCCGAACTGCGCGCCGCCCGCGATTCGCTTGCGCTGGATGTCGCGGACCGCACCGCCAGCCTGCGCCGCCGCACGGCAGAGCTGGAGGCGGCGAATGCCCGCCTGACCGACATCAACGAAACGCGCACCCAGTTCTTCGCCGATGTCAGCCACGAATTGCGCACCCCCCTGACCGTGATCCGCGGGCAGGCCGAGGTTGCTCTTCGTCAGCCCGAAGCGACGGCGGACGATCTTCGTCACACGATGGGCCAGATCGTCCGCCGCGTGGGGCAGATGGGACGGCTGGTGGACGATCTTCTGTTCCTTGCCCGGTCCGAGGCGGGGGTCATCGGTTTCACCATTCGCGATACGATGATGCAGGAAGTTCTGGCCGAGGTGGTGATGGACGGCGGCCCGCTGAAGCGCGAGCGCAGCGTGACCATCCGGCTTCTTCAGCCGTCCGATCCGCTGATGCTGCGCGCCGATCCCGACCGCATCCGGCAGGCCATCGTGATCCTGCTGGACAATGCGATCAGCCACGCCCCCGAAGGCAGCGCCGTCACGCTTGCCCTGGAAAGCACCGGCGACGAGGCCCGCCTTTCCGTCAGCGACGAGGGCGAAGGGTTCGCGGTCGAGGATGGCGACCGCGTGTTCGAGAGGTTCTATCGCGGCAAGACGAAGATTGCGCGCCGGGGGGCGGGGCTGGGCCTTCCCATCGCGCGCTGGATCGTGGAACAGCATGGCGGGCGCATCGGGATCGGCAAGGCCGAAATCGGCGCGCGCGTGGAGATGAGCCTGCCGCTGGCCGCACAAGGAGGTGCATGATGGATCTTCTGATCGTGGAGGACGATGCCGAGATCGCGGAATTCCTGCAGAAAGGTTTGCAGGTAGAAGGTTACCATCCGCACCGCGTCGGCAGTCGCGCCGAAATGGAGGCCGTGCTGGCCGACCGGACATGGCCGCTGGTCATCCTCGATCGCATGCTTCCCGATGGCGACGGTGCCGATATCTGCGCGGACCTGCGGCGCCGGGATGCCGATGTGATGATCCTCATGCTGACTGCCCGCGACACGCTGGAGGAGAAGCTGGAGGGTCTGCGTGCCGGGGCGGACGATTACATCACCAAGCCCTTTGCGTTCGAGGAATTGCTGGTGCGGATCGAAACGCTGCTTCGCCGCAGCGGTGCGCGGCAGGAAAAGATCGAACTGGGCGATCTGAAGCTGGACCTGTCCCACAAATGCGCGACGCGCGATGGGCAGGACCTTGGCCTGACCCCGACAGAATTCGCATTGCTGCGGTTTCTGGCCGAACGGCCCGGCACCATCGTGAACCGCATGGAGATCCTTGCAGGCGTGTGGGGCAAGAGCTTCGATCCCAACACGAATCTGGTCGAGGTCTATATCGCGTATCTTCGCAAGAAGGTGGACGGGCCATTCACGACCCGCCTGATCCGCAACGTCCGCGGCTTCGGTTATGTGATCGAGGATGTCCCGGCCTAGAGCACCAGCGAGGCCGGAATGGCGATGGTGCAGACGATCCCCGCCGGGTCGTAGCGCAGCGACGTCTCGCCCCCCGGGGCGAACTGCATGCTTTGCGTGATGACGGTTTCGCCATATCCCCGGCGCGTCGGGGGCGCGACCGGGGGGCCGCCCATCTCGCGCCATTCGATCACCAGAAGGCCCGAAGGTGTCTCGCGGCGAGCCGTCACGGCGACGCGTCCGGTATCGGTCGAAAGCGCGCCATGCTTGACCGCGTTCGTCGTCAGTTCATGCGATATGAGGCCGAGGGCGATGGCGGCTTCTGGCGTGATGCGCTTGTCGACCCCGTCCATGGTGACCCGGCCCTTGTCGCTCCCGGCGAAGGGCGCGGTTTCCGCCTCGATCACGTCGTGGACGGATAGGCCACTCCACGCGCTGCCGGCCAGAAGGTTGTGGGTTGCCGAAAGGGCGCGGATGCGGCTGGTGAAGGCCGTCTCGAACTCGCGATAAGAGCCGGAATGGCGGAACGTCTGCCGGCTGATCGACAGGACCAGCGCCAGGGTGTTCTTCACGCGGTGGTCCAGCTCGCCCATCAGTAGCCGCTGCTGCCGTTCCAGCGCCTTGCGCTTGGTGATGTCGAACAGCGAAATCACGCAGCCGCCCGGCAGCCCGCCCGGCACGTCCAGCGGCGCGGCGCTCAGGATGAAGTCCTCGGCCCCTGCCAGAACCTCGATGCCGCGCACGGGCGTGCCGCCCAGAACGGTGGCCACGATTTCGGACAGGCTGGCATAGCCGGTCGAGGCGTCGGGCTGAAGCGCCAAAAGCCTTTCCACCAGCGCACCCTCGGGATCAGCGCCGATGATCCTGCGGGCCGGGGCGTTGCTGTGGCTGACGCGGCCATCTTCGTCGCAGACCAGAACCGCTTCGTTGGCCGAGGCGATGATCGACCGGGCCGCGCGTTCGTTCTGCTCGGCCCGTTCGGCGCGGATGCGCTCGGTCACGTCGGTCAGGGTGATCGCATGGCCGTCCACGGTTCCAAGGCGCAGCGGGTTGCTGGTGGCGACAAGGTGGCGCGCGGCGGGATGCGCGGGCACTTCCATCGACACCCGTGCGGGCATTGCAGTCAACAGTTGCTGCGCCGTTTCGCGCCCGCCCGGGACCAGATCGGCCAGCAATGTGCCCTGAACCTCGTTCGCGGCCGTGCCCAGAAGCTGAAGGAAATGCGCGTTGGCATAGAGGATCCGCCCCGCACCGTCCACCGCGGCGGCCCCGGCGTCCATCACCTCGATGAAGGCGCGGAAGGCTTCGGTATCGCCGCCGATCGAAAAGACCTCCGGGTGGTCCGCCATGCCGATGACCAGCGCGTCGACCTCGCCTTCGCGGATCGCGCGCAGGGTCTCCTCTGCCTCCAGAAGACGGCGGCGCAGTTCGGCAAGGGCATCCGCAGAGATGCTCATTCGTCTTGCAGCCGCAGGTTCACCAGCACCTTCTGCTCGTCCGACAGATCGCCGATGATCTTGCGCAGCGGCACCGGCAATTCGCGCACCAACGTCGGGATCGCCACGATATCGTGTTCCCGCGCCAGCTTGGGGTTCTGCCGCAGGTCGATCACCTCGATCTCGTATCGTCCGGGCAGGTGTTCTTCGCAGATCCGCTCCAGGTTCGAGATTGCGGCAAGCGATTTCGGCGTCTGCCCGGCGACGTAGAGGACCAGCTTCTTCTTCTTGGCTTCCATCATCATTCCTACGCCTTGCGGCTCGCCTCCATCGCGGCGGCGTCGCTGTCTGCCTGACGGCGATAATCGACTTCGGCTTCGTTTATCAAGCCGAGTTCGCGTTCGGTCGCGGCAAGCTGCGCCTGAAGTTCCGCGATCTGGGCGGTGGCCGCCCTGCGGCGATCCTCGGCGGCGGCGCGGTCGCGGGCCACTTCCAGGCGTCGGGCGGCCTCGGCCCGGCGGGCCTTGGCTTCCTCGCCCCGGCGGGCCGATCCGGTCAGGGCGCCGTTTTCGCCCAGATAGGGGGGCAGGAGGCTGATGCCCCGATCGCTCATCACGAATTCGCGGACCTGGTTGGAATGGGCCATGCCGCGGGCCTTCAGCAAATAAAGTTCGCGATTGAACTCGCCGTTCACCTCGCGGTTCAGCATCAGGATCCACGCATCCATGAGCGAGGAAAGCCCGGCATCGGTCGCGGCCGTGCCCTCGTGCGAATGTGCCAGATGGGTGAAGACTGCGGTGATGCCGCGCGCCTTCAGGAAATCGACCATGCGCAGAAGCATCGCCTGAACCTCCAGCCGGTCGCCCGATTCAAGGAAGGCCGAGATCGGGTCCAGCACCACGAGCGACGGGTCGAACTTCGTCACCTCGCGCAGCATGATGGCCAGATGCATCTCCAGGCTGTAGAAGGTCGGACGGGCGGCGATGTGGCGCAGCAGGTCGCCATCGATCCACCGCTGCAGATCGAGGCCGATGGACCGCATGTTGCGGACCGCCTGAGCCGCCGATTCCTCAAACGAGAAATAGAGCGCCCGTTCCCCTCGCGCGCAGGCCGCATCCGCGAAACTTGCCGCCAGCGACGATTTGCCCGACCCCGCTACGCCCGAGATCAGGATCGAACTGCCCCGGTGAAACCCGCCGCCCGAAACCATGGCGTCAAGGTCGGGAACGCCCGAGCGGACCCGTTCCTCGGACACCTTGTGGTCCAGCCCGAGCGAGCTGACCGGCAGGACCGAAAAGCCGTCGGCATCGATCAGGAACGGGTATTCGTTGGTCCCATGCGCCGTGCCGCGATACTTGACGATCCGCATCCGGCGGGTGGAGATCTGGTTGTGGACGCGGTGATCCAGCAGGATCACGCAATCGGACACATATTCCTCCAGCCCCTGCCGGGTCAGCGTGCCGTCGCCGCGTTCGGCGGTGATGACGGTGGTCATCCCCTTGTCCTTCAGCCAGTCGAACAGCCGCCGGATCTCGGCCCGCAGGATGGCGGGGTTGGAGAAGGCCGAGAACAGGCTTTCGATGGTGTCGAGGACGACGCGTTTGGCCCCGATGGAATCGATGGCCAGTTCAAGCCGCAGGAACAACCCTTCAAGATCGTAATCCCCGATCTCGGCCAGTTCGGCGGGATCGACGGCGATATGTTCGATAGCGATCCTGTCTTCGGCGATCAACTCGTCCAGTCCGAAGCCCAGCGAGGCGACGTTGCTGACGATATCGACCGGGCGTTCCTCGAAAGTGACGAAGACGCCATTCTCGCCATGCTCCCGCGCGCCCTGGATCAGGAAGGTCGAGGCGAACAGCGTCTTGCCGCACCCCGCCGAGCCGCAGACCAGAGACGGGCGCCCGGTCGGAAGCCCGCCATGGGTAAGATCGTCGAAGCCGGCAATCCCGGTGGGTGATTTCGATATGCCGACTGCCACCATGACCTCATCCTTCGGGCTCAGATCGGGATACTTATCGCGAGCAGCCCGAATTGCCAATCGTAGCGTCAAGTCCCCGGTATGCCGCCGCATTCCATCTGTGAGGTTTATAGTCAGCACTCTGAAATCCCGCGTCGGATCACCGCCCGGCGGGAAATTCGGAGTTGACATCGGGCGGCGCGACATCGCGCCGCCGTCCCTTGGGAAAGGGGGTCTATCGCCCGTCCATAATGATCTGCGGGATTTCGACGTGGCGACGCAGCCGATCTTCATTGATCTCGGAGGAATGCCAGCACTGGTCTTCGGCGCCAAGGCCGGACTGGTCTATGCGCTGGACCGGGCCACGGGCCAGCCGCTGACCGAGGTGCAGGAGGTGCTCGTCAAGCCCGGCACCATCCCGGGCGAGCAATAGCAGCCACCCAGCAGGGGCATCGGCAGGGAAATCTGGAAGGCCCATCCAGAATCGCCCGAGGCGCGCGATCTGCTGGTGCGCATGGGTCTGGCAAAAAAGGCGGGCAGCTTCCCGACGGGCGCGCCGCTGTTCATCTGGCAGGGCAAGACCCTGCGGCAGAACGCCGCCTGGGAACGCCCGGCGCGCGCGAGATGATGCGCATGAACGACGGTGTCGCCCAGAGATAGAACCGGCATCGCATCACGAGGGGCAGGTTCGGATCGGCGCGACGGACCTTGTCGGGCTGATCTGGCTTCCGGCTCTGATCCAGGTCGTCCGACAGCGTTTCCCGAAGATCCGTGTCACGGCCGACATCGCTGGCGGCGCCCGGCTTTATGAGCGGCTGGAGCGGAACGAGTTGGCTGTCGCCATCATTCCCGGGCATTTTCCAGCCCGTCGATGAATGCCCATCCGCTTGCCTGGATGGCCAGCCCGTCGATTCGGCGCTGACAGCGCCTTACCGCAACTGGTTTTTCGAAAACGGCCTCATGCTGAACAACGTGCTGTCATGCAACAGCTTCGGAATGGTGGCCAAGCTGACGATGTCGGGGCTTGGCAGCTATCTTCCTCCAACCTATCTCGCCCCGCAGATCGCGGCGCGGGAGCTTCGGAACTGGCGCTGCATGGGTCACCCTTGCGGGCGGATGCCTTCGCCGCTGGTCGACATGCGTCTGCCGGTCATTCACGAAGTGCAGGATTGTCGGAAGGATAGCCTGCCGCGTCAGGCGAGCCCCGCCAGATGCGCGGCGATTCCAAGGCAGGCAGCTGCCGACAGGACCGCAGGCACCCCAAGTCTCGGGCTGGACAGGGCCAGCGCCGCCAACGCGGACAAGCCCGCCGCCGTCCAATGGATCGATGTCCAGACTGGCAGGACCATCGCCAGTGGTCCGGCCTGCGCTTCGGTCCAGATGACGTGGATGGCGAACCAGATCGCAAGGTTCAGGATGACGCCGACGACCGCCGCCGTCACGGCCGCCAGCGCCGCCGATAGCGCCCGGTTCTGGCGGAGCCGCTCCATGAAGGGCGCGCCGATCAGAATCCACGCGAAACAGGGTGCAAAGGTCACCCATGTCGCCAGAAGCCCGCCGAGGGTTCCGGCAAGCAGCGGCGAAGGCCACCCGGCCTCGCGGTAGGCTGCAAGAAAGCCGACGAATTGCAGCACCATGATAAGCGGGCCAGGGGTCGTTTCCGCCATGCCCAGCCCGTCCAGCATCTCGCCCGCCGAAAGCCAGCCCCGCGCCTCGACCGCGTCCTGCGCTACCCATGCCAGCACCGCATAGGCCCCGCCGAAACCAAGCGCCGCCATGCGCGAGAACAGCGCCGCGATGTCGGCAAAGACCCCCGGCGTCAGCAGAAGGATCGGCAGCAGCCACAGCGCCAGCGCTGCTGCTCCCGCCAGAAACGCGCCGCGCGGCGCTGGCCCCACCGACGCCGCCAGAAGCGTCCCATCGTCTGCACCGTCGTCGGGAGCGGTCCCGCGCGCACCGACGAGGCCGATCAGCGCCGCCACCGCCACGATCAGCGGGAACGGGGCGCCGAAGACAAAGATGGCCATGAAGGACGCCGCCGCCACCGTCAGCATTCCCGGCCCACGCAGGGCCCGCCTTCCGACCCGCAGCACGGCCTGCACGACGATGGCCAGCACCGCCGCCTTCAGCCCGAAGAAGGCCGCTGCCACCAGCGGCACGTCGCCGAAGCCGACATAGACCCAGCTGAGCGCCATGATCGACACCAGCCCCGGCAGGATGAACAGCATCCCCGCCAGAAGCGCCCCGCGCACCCCGTGCATCAGCCAGCCGACATAGGTTGCAAGCTGCTGCGCCTCGGGCCCCGGCAGCAGCATGCAGAAGTTCAGCGCGTGCAGGAACCGCCCTTCGCCCAGCCAGCGGCGTTCCTCGACAAGGATGCGGTGCATGACGGCGATCTGGCCGGCCGGGCCGCCGAAGGACAAGAGCGCGATGCGTGCCCAGACACGGGCGGCATCGCGCAGGGACGGGTGGGACGGCGTCATGCTTCCTCGCGCATAGCTCGCCCCGATGTGGCGCAGCGCAGCGCGCCCCGTCAAGTAGGCCGGATATCGCCAATCCGCGCGGTGTCATCGGTTTTTCACGCGGTGACCCCGCCCGGTCGCGCTATGGTTTCCGCCAATCGAGATGGAGGGAAGGGATGGCCGATTTTCGCGTGAACACCTTGACCGACCGGAGCCAGGAACGACCGGACATCGCCGTTCTTGCCGATGGCAGCTTCGTGGTGGTCTGGGCCTCGGACTATTACAATTCCGACCGGGATATCGATGTGGAATATATCGCGATGCAGCGCTACTCTGCATCTGGGGCGCGGATCGGCGACGAGACGATCGTGTCGGATCTGGGATATGAGGTGGATGCCCCCTCGGTCACGGCCCTTGGCGATGGCGGGTTCGCCATCTCGTGGGAAGCGGAGGAGGGGCCGACCGACATCGACACGCGCATCCACAGCCGCGTCGTCAACGCCGATGGCAGTTTTCGCGCTGCCGAGGTGAATGTCAGCCAGCCCGCACGCGAGGATGACGAATTCGACGTGCCGCAGATGGCCCCGCTTGCCAATGGCGGCTATATCACCTTTTTCGCGGGCGATGACGGCGACACCTTCACCGATGTGTTCGCGCGCGTGACCGGGGCGGATGGCAAACCCACCGATCAGTATCGGCTGAACACAACCACCAAATTCGACCAAAGCGGCGTGCAGGCCGCGCGCTTGACGAACGGCGGCGTCGTCGCTGTCTGGGACAGCGACCATTCCACCGTGAACGAGGCCGGGAACGAGGTCGAAGACGTGCGCGCCCGGATCCTCGACCCGAACGGGCGGCCGATGACCCCCGAGATCGTCATCAGCCGCGAGAATGACGGCATGACCAATTGGCTTGGCGCCAGCTATCCCGTCAGCCATCTGGCGGTCGAAGGGTTGGACAGCGCCCGGTTCGTGGTGACATGGCGCGAGACCTGGCTCGACGCGCTGCCGGGCGGCGATACGGCGCATCTTTATCGCGGGCAGGTGTTCGACAATTGGGGGCGTGCTGTCGGAAAGGAATTCACCGTCAACAGCACCCTATCGGACATTCCGAACCACGCGGTCATCACGCGTCTGGATGGCGGTTTCTTCGTAGCCTGGGACAGTGCGGTGAACCCCGACGATCCCTATGAGGATATTAGGGGGCAGTATTTCACCAACGCCGGGAACAAGATCGGCGGGGAGTTCACCGTTTCAACCCACTCGGCGAACGCGCAGGAGCATCCGGCGGTCGAAACGCTGGCCGATGGGCGGATCGTCGTGACGTGGCAGACGGAATATGTCTATTCCGACAGCGTCGACGTCGCGGCGCGCATCATCGATCCCGGGCGGATCGGCGGTCCGATGCAGACTGGGACCGCAGGTAACGATGTGATGGCAGGCACTTTCATGAAGGAAGTCATCCGCAGTTATTCGGGAAACGACAGGCTCGGCGGCAAGGGCGGGAACGATACGCTTCTTGCCGGGTCCGGAAATGACCGGCTGGATGGCGGCGCGGGACATGACATCCTTGGCGGCGAAGGCGGCAACGACGTTCTGATCGGGGGATCCGGCAGCGACCGATTGGTCGGCGGCACCGGCAATGACCTCATGTCGGGCGGTTCGGGGGCGGACAGGTTCGTTTTCCACACCGGGCATGGCAAGGATCGGATTGTGGATTTCACCCCCGGCGCGGATCGGATCGACCTGAGGGGCGTGAGCGCGATCACCGATTTCGACGACCTGCGCGCCGATCACGCCGTTCAGGACGGCGGCGATGTGGTCATCCGCTATGGCGCCTCCGCCTTCCGGCTGGAGGATGTGCGGCTTTCGGCGCTGGATGCGGACGACTTCCTGTTCTGAGCCAGGGCCGCATCGCGCAACCCGTCAAGCACCTCGCAAAGCGCGGTGCCGTCGATCCCGAGGGCGCCGTGCGACGCTTCCCAGACAGGAACCGCACGCTCCAGCACCGCAAGCCCGGCATGGGTCAGCGCCAGCCGCTTCGCCCGCCGGTCGCGGGCATCGGGGGTCGCCGTCAGCAGGCCGCGCCCCTCCAGCACCTTCACGGCGGCGGTCAGCGTCGTGCGGTCCATCGCCAGCAGGTCCGCAACCGACCCGAGCGTCGGCGGTTCGGGTCGGTTGAGCGAGATGAGCAGCGAGAACTGCCCGCCCGTGATCCCGACCGGGCGCAGGGCGTCGTCGAAATGCCGTGCCAGCGCCCGCGCCGCGCGTTGCGTATGCAGGCACAGGCAGTGGTCCCTGACATGCAGGGTCATGGCAAAGGTGGCGCGGGCGGGGGCGGCATTTGACATGAACCAATTATGTTGATATCAACGTAAACGTCAATCACGCGATTCCGGATCAGGGAGAATGGGAATGCTGCGGGACTGCGAATTATCCGTCACGGCTTTCGACTGGGTGCCGGGCTTTGCCCAAGGCCTCGTGCGCGATCTGCGGGTCCGATGGGCGCTGGAGGAGGCAGGCATCCCTTATGGAGTCGATCTGCTGAATCAGGGCACGCAGGGCGGGGCGGCGAACCTCGCGCGCCAGCCCTTTGGCCAGGTGCCGAGCCTGAGGATGGGCGACGGGTCGATGTTCGAAAGCGGTGCGATCGTCTGGCGTATCGCGCAGGAAAGCGACGTGCTTCTGCCGTCCGATGCTGCGGGCCGCGACGCTGCGCTGTCATGGCTGTTCGCCGCGCTCAACACGGTGGAGCCTCCGATCTCCATGCTGGCACAGTTGGAGATCTTTTCGACCGACAAGGAAGCCGCCACTCGGCTGCGTCCCGAAATCGTCGATGCAATCCGGCTACGGCTTTCTGCGCTGGAGCGGGAGCTTTCGGGCCGCGATTGGCTGACGGACCGTTTCACGGTGGGCGATCTGATGATGGCCGCCGTCCTGCGCATGGTGGACCGGGACATGCTGGGGAATTTCCCGGCGGTCTCGGCCTATCTCGACCGCTGCATCGACCGCCCCGCCTTTCGCAAGGCCCTGGCCGACCAGCTTCGCCCCTTCGCCCAGAACGAGGCGCGCTACGCCTCGATGATGCAATGACGAGGAGATGAGAGATGAGCTATGTCGACGGTTTCATCCTTGCCGTGCCGACCGCGCGGAAAGCGGAATACATCGCCCATGCCGCGCTGGCGGCCCCGTCCTTTCGCCGTCACGGCGCGCTGCGGGTGGTGGAGACCTGGGGCGACGACGTGCCCGAGGGGAAGGTGACCGACTTCCAGCGCTCGGTTCAGGCCAAGCCGGACGAAACGGTCTGCTTTTCCTGGATCGAATGGCCCGACAAGGCGACGCGCGACGCCGCCATGCCCAAGGTCTTCGAGGAGATGGAGACGCTTATGAAAGACCATCCGATGCCGTTCGACGGGCAGCGGATGGTCTATGGCGGGTTCCAGTCGGTGCTGGACGACTAGGTCACTCCAGCTGGCGGCCGCGCGATTCCACATCGACCAGCCAGACCGCAAGCGCCGCCGCCAGCAGGATCGCCGCGATGACCGCGAGCGACAGCGTGAAGTGCGTCGCCATGATCGGCGCGATCAGCGACGGGGCGAACAGCCCGCCGAACCGTGCCATCGCACCCGCCGTCCCCATGCCGCTGGCACGCAGCGGAGTGGGATAAACCTCGGGGGTGAAGGCATATAGCGCGCCCCATGTGCCCAGAAGCGCGAAGCTCAGCAGAAGCGAAGCGCCGGCCACGACTCCGGCGCTGTCGCCCAGACCGTAGATCAGGCTGCCGACCGCCGCCAGCAGCAGGAACCCCACGAGCGTCGGCTTGCGCCCCCAGCGATCCACGCCATAGGCCGACAGCGCGTAGCCGGGCAGTTGCACCAGCGCCAGCAGGATCAGAAAGACCTGCCCGCGCATGAAACCGAACCCCTCGCCGGCCATGCGGATCGGCAGATAGACGAACAGCCCGTAATAGGCGATCGAGACCAGCATCCACGCCGCGAACAGGCACAGGCTGCGGCGGCGCATCTCTGGCGCGAACAGGTCCAGCACGGACCGGCGCTCCATCTTCTCGGGGGCGAGCGTTCCGATGGGGGTGGACGATCCGTTGCGGCGGGCGACACGTTCCAGAACGCTGCGCGCTTCCTCGGTTCGCCCGGATTTGGCCAGATACAGCGGCGATTCAGGAATGTGGAAGCGCAACATGACCCCGATCAGCGCCGGAAGCCCCGTCACGAAGAAGATCACCCGCCACGCGTCGTCGCCCATCGTGGCCGCAGCCAGCGCCAGCACGGCAAGGACAATGGTGCCGACGGCCCAGAACGTCTCCATCAGCACCAGCCAGCGCCCGCGTTTCGAAGATGGCAGGAATTCGGCCAGCATCGTGTAATCGACGGGCAGCGTCCCGCCCACGCCCAGCCCGGTCAGGAACCGCAGCACCAGCAGCCATTGCAGATCCGGCGCGAAGGCCGAGGCGACCCCCGCGACGGCGTCGATCAGAACTGCGGCCAACAGCACGGGCCGCCGCCCGACCCGGTCGGCCAGCCGCCCGAAGACGAAGGCGCCGATCAGCATGCCGACAAAGAACATCGTGCCCGTGCGCAGCGCCTCGGGCATCGTGACCCCGAAGGTCGCGGCGATCGAAGGGGCGCTGAACCCGATGGACAGCACCTGCATCGCGTCGGCCATCCAGACAAGGCCGAAGATGATGAAAAGACGGTATTGGAACGGCCCTACGCCTGCGGCGCGGATCCCCTGTTCGACGGTGATCGTGGGAGCGGACATCGATTCTCTCTGCGATTGCGGAACGGCCCCTCTTTGCGGGTCGATGCGCCCGTCTCTGTGCCTTGCAAAAAGGCGCACCCTTATGCGGATGCCGGTAAAGCCGCGCTTTGCATAGCGCAGCCGCCACGGTCCGTCATGCAAATTTTACACGGGGCCGCAGCAGCCTTGCGCCGTTGCCCGATCCGGGGCAGAGCCAGCCCGATCAACCAGACGGGGACCCAAGGGGATGAGCTATTTTCCGAAGTGGCCGCTTGCACGCGGCGCGGTGGTGATGCCGGACGAGCGGCTTCCTCTGGGCGCGGCGGTGCCGATGGGCATCCAGCACCTTCTGGCGATGTCGGGATCGACCATCCTTGCGCCGCTGCTGATGGGGTTCGATCCGAACCTTGCGATCCTGTTTTCGGGGATCGGCACGCTGATCTTCTTCGTCTGCACGGCGGGGCGGATGCCCAGCTATCTCGGCTCGTCGTTTTCGTTCATCGCGGTGGTGATCGCGGCAACGGGATATGCAGGGGCGGGCGCCAATGCCAATATCGGGCTGGCGTTGGGCGGCATCATCGCGGCGGGCGCGCTTTACACGCTGATCGGGCTGATCGTCATGGCAACCGGCACGGGATGGGTCGAACGGCTGATGCCCCCGGCGGTAACGGGCGCGATCGGCGCCTCCATCGGGCTGAACCTTGCGCCGGTCGCGGTGCAGGGGGTCGAAGGGACGGGTCCGCATATGCTGGTGGCGCTGCTGACGCTGGCGGCGGTGGCGCTTTTCTCGGTCTATGGCGGGGTTGCGCTGCGGCGGGTGTCGATCCTGCTCGGGATTGCGGTCGGCTATGTCGCGGTGCTGGTGCTGGGCAACGGGATGGGGCTGCTGCCGCCCATCGATTTCGCCGCCCTTCGCGCCGCGCCCTGGTTCGGGATGCCGCAGTTCCACGCGCCGGAATTCGACGGTCGCGCGATGATGCTGATCGCCCCGGTCGCGCTGATCCTCGTGGCGGAAAACCTTGGCCACATCAAGGCCATCGGTGCGATGACCGGTCAGAACATGGACCGCTTCATCGGGCGCGGCTTCGTGGGCGACGGGATCGCGACGATGATCTCGGGCGCGGGGGGCGGCACCGGGGTCACCACCTATGCCGAGAATATGGGCGTGATGGCGGTGACGCGGGTGTTCTCGACCCTGATCTTCGTGATCTCGGCAGTGGTGGCCATCGCGCTGGGCTTCCTGCCCAAGTTCGGCGCGCTTCTGGCGACGATCCCGGCGCCGGTGCTGGGCGGGCTGGCGGTTGCGGTGTTCGGGCTGATCGCCGCGGCGATGGCGCGGCTGTGGGTGGACAACCGCGTGGATTTCTCGGACCCACGCAACCTGTTCACGGTGGGCACGGCGCTGATCTTCGGGGCAGGTGATTTCACCTTCACCCTTGGCGGCTTCACCGTCGGCGGGATCGGCACGGCGACGCTGGCCGCCATCGTCATCTATCAGCTGCTTGGTTTCAGCGCCAAAAGGGCGGGGGCGTAAAGCTCCCGCACCACCGCGACATCGCCGCGGCCGGGAAGCGACAGCGCGGCATGCATTTCCAGAATGTGGTCCGCCCCGTCCACCGTGCTGGCCGCCATCAGCCTTCGCTCTGGCGCATATGCTTCCAGCAGCACCCCGAAGGGCGTTCCCGTCGTCAGCAGGCGAGACGCCACGCCGGGCGGCAGACGGTCCGGCAGATACCAGTTCTCGGCGCGCGAGACGACCGTATCGGCCCATGCAAGTTCCACCCGGCGATAGCGGAGGGGGGCGCCGTCCAGCGGGGTATCGGTCCCGCGCGGCAGTTCCCGATCCTCGATCACCCTGGCGGAGAGATGGCCGGGCAGCCCCGCGCCGCACCACGCCTCCAGCGCCGCCGAGGCGGTCGGGTGGCGCAAGATGAATTCAAGAAGCGTTTCGGCCCCGGCGGACAAGGTCACCTCGGTCAACATGTCGGTCCTGCGGCGGCTTAGAGGAAAACGCGCGGCCTTGCCAGCCCATGAGGAACGGCATATGTGGGCAGGCATGAGACTGGAACAGACGCCCTTCGCCCGTTCGTATTATCCGCTGCCCTAGCAGCGGAGCCGTCTTGACGCCTTCCGCCGCACTGCCAGCGGTCGAAAGGCAAGATGCACGACACCCCTGGCCCGTTTTTCCCAACCGGATCAGGATCATGCTTGAAACACCCACCGTCACCATCATCGGCTTCGGCGCCTTCGGGGCGCTGGCTGCGGCGGCGCTTGCCCCTCATCTGCGGATCGTCGTCCACGATCCCTGTCCGCACGCCCGCGCCTCTGCCGCGTCGTCGGGGTTCGAGGTGCTGGACGATCCCGCGCGGATCGGGGGCGATTTCATCCTGCTGGCCGTGCCCGTGCCTGCAATGGAGGACTGCCTGACGCATCTTGCGCCGCATCTGCGCCCCGGTCAGGTCGTGATCGACACCTGTTCGATCAAGGAGGAACCGGCTCGCATGATGCGCCGCGTGCTGCCGCCGGGGGTGGAAGGGCTGCCGACCCATCCGATGTTCGGCCCGAACAGTGCAGCGCGGGGCGTTCGGGGTCTGCGCATCGTCATCTGTCCGCAAGGCGAGCGCTGGCGCCGGATCGCCGCCTTCCTTCGCGCCCGGCTCGGCCTTCGCGTGATCCTCGCCACCCCCGAGGATCACGACAGGCAGGCGGCGGTGGGGCAGGGGTTGGTGCATCTGTTGGCCCGCGCATTCGAGGCGGTCGGCGCGCCGATGATCCGCACCCGCAGCTTCGATCTGCTCTCCGACGCCTTCGCCATGGTCCGCAGCGACCCACCCGAGGTCTTCGCCGCCGTGACGCGTGGCAATCCGCATATGGCCGATGCGCGCGAAAGACTGGTCCGCGCCATCACCGACCTTTCCTAGGCCCCCGCCGGGACCTAGATCAGCGGAATGCAGAATTCTGGGGAAACGATGACGGAGCAACGGATCATCCGGATCTGCGAAAGCGACTTTCCCATTCGTCAGGCCCTTGCGCTGGACCGAACGGCGCTGGCCGTCATCACGGGGGTCGACGGTCCCTCCTATCGCCCCGAGGGTGCGACGATGGTGATCGGCCCGGACGGGCGGGCGTTCGGCAACCTGTCTTCGGGCTGCCTGGATGCCGACGTGGTCCAGCGGGCAGCGGTCGTTCTGGCAAGCGGCCGGGCCGAGACGTTGCGCTATGGCCGGAATTCACCCTTTTTCGACATTGCGCTGCCCTGCGGCGGCGGATTGGACATCACCGTGATCCCCGACCCGCCCCGCCCTGCGCTGGAGGGGGCCGCATCGCAGCTTGCACTGCGGCAGGTGGCGCGGATCGACCTGTCGCCAGACCTTGTGCTGGAAATCCGCCCGCAGGTCCGCTTCATCGTTTTTGGACAGGGGCCGGAGACGAGCTGTTTCGCGCGGCTTGCGCAGCAGGCCGGATATCCGGTGGATCTTTTCTCGCCCGATCCTGAAACGCTGGAGGGCGCGGGTTTCGGCACCGTCGATCGGTTGATGGAATGGCCCGCGGCACTGGCGGCGGATGCGCGCAGCGCGGTGGCGGTATTCTTTCACGATCATGACCGCGAGCCGCCCCTGCTGGAAGCGGCGCTTGCCAGCCCGGCCTTCTATGTCGGTGCGCAGGGCAGCCTGCGCGCGCATCGGGCGCGATGCGCGGCGCTGGAGGCGCGGGGCGTGCCGGCGGGGCGGCTTGCGTCGCCCTTCGGCCTCATCCCGTCTACCCGCGATGCAAGAACGCTGGCGGTGTCGGTCCTTGCCCATGTCCTGGAGGTCGACTCGCTGCGGGACTGACGCTCAGGCCGCGTTGCGCTGGGCAAAGATCTTCTGCCAGCCAAGCACGGTCTGTTCCTCCAGATAGAGAAGCCCCGCCACATCCTCGGCCGAAAGCCCGTCGGCCAGCAGCAGAAGGGCATTGGCCATGCGCATCTGCAGCACCTCGGGTTTCTTGCTGTTCAGCGTTTTCAACAGGGTGTCGCGGGTTTCGTCGGAAAGTTGCATGGGCTCGTGCTGGTGGCTTCAACGGACGGCGCATGTGTCACATCCGGGACGCCGCCGCAAGCGGGGCTCCGATTTGGCGGCCGATCTCGGCGGCGGCCTCGCGCACCATTTCGCCGATAACGGCGATGCGCTCGTCCGGCAGACGCTGGACCGGGCCGGAGACCGAGATGCCGGCCACCGCCTCGCCATGCATGTTCACGATGGGCGCGGCGACGCAGCGCATCCCCGGCGTGCGTTCTTCGTCATCGACAGCGAAGCCTTGCGACCGCGCCAGATCCAGCGCGCTGCGCAGCGCCTCGGGTGTCGTCAGCGTCCGGGGGGTGAAGCGTTCCAGCGGCTGCGACAGCAGCGCAGCCAGACGGTCATCACCTTGCGCCGACAGCAGCGCCTTGCCGATCCCCGAGGCGTGCATCGCGGAAATCGTGCCGGGTGGGAAAAAGGCCCGGATCATCTCGTGCGTTTCGACCTGGCTCAGGAACATCACCCGACCCTGCCATTCCGCGCCAAGGTTCGACGTCTCGCCGCTGCGCTCGGTCAGGGCGCGCATGACGGGACGGGCGCGTTCGACGACATTGGTGCGGCGCAAAAAGCTTGACCCGATACGGAATGCGGCGGGGCCGACATGCCACTCCTGCCCCTCGGCGCTGATTTCGACGAATTGGCGGGCCTCCAGCGTGGCAAGGACGCGGTGGATGGTGGCGACGGACTGCTCCAGGCCCGTCGCGATGCCCGTCAGCGTCGCGCTGCCATTGTCGGACAGGAACTGCATCACATCCAGCGCCCGGTCCAGCGCCTGAATCGTCGGCGCTTCGGCGGAGAACATGGCTTTCGGTCGGCCGCGTTTGGCAGGGGGCATGACAGGCACCTTCCGCATGAAAAATGGCAAGTTCCGGCCAGCGCCGGATATTTTTGAATATTTCACTCAGCAAAAAAGTTTTTCAAGAAAATTTCGCGCGCCGTCTGGCGCTGTTACGCTGACCAGGACGATCGAGGAGGAGCGTTCATGCAGAACCCAGTGTTCATTCCGGGTCCGACCAATATTCCCGACTTCATTCGCAAGGCGGTTGACATGCCGACGTTGGACCACCGTTCGGCCACCTTCGCCGCGATCCTGCGCCCCGCGCTGGAAGGTGTGCGCCGGGTCGTGAAATCCGACCGGGCGGAGGTGCTGGTTTTTCCCTCGACCGGGACCGGCGGGTGGGAGGCTGCGATCTCCAACACCCTTTCCCCCGGCGACCGCGTCCTTGCCGCCCGGCACGGCATGTTCAGCCACCGCTGGGTCGACATGTGTGAACGCCACGGGCTGGAGATGGAGGTGGTGGAGGCCCCGTGGGGCGCCGCGCTTCCGGCCGACCGCTTTGCCGAAATCCTCGGGGCGGATCGGGATCACCGGATCAAGGCGGTCATTGCCACCCATAACGAGACGGCCACGGGCGTGCGGTCCGACATCGCCGCCGTCCGGCAGGCGCTGGACGGGGCTGGGCATCCGGCGCTGCTGCTGGTGGATGGCGTCAGTTCCATCGGGTCGATGGATTTCCGCATGGACGAATGGGGCGTGGATATCGCCGTCACCGGATCGCAGAAGGGATTCATGCTGCCCCCCGGCCTGGCGATCCTTGCGCTGTCGCCGCGGGCGATGGCGGCGGTGAAATATGCCGCCTTGCCCCGCTGCTTCTTCGACTTCCGCGACATGGCCGATGCGCAGGCGAAGGGGCTCTATCCCTACACCCCGCCGGTCGGGCTGTTGAACGGGCTGCATGTCGCCTGCGAGGCGTTGCTGGCCGAGGGGCTGGACGCGGTCTTTGCCCGCCATCGCCGCATCGCGGATGGGGTGCGGGCGGCGGCCGGCGCATGGGGCCTGCCGCTTTGCGCAAATGATCCGGCGGCGTTTTCTGATACCGTCAGCGCGATCCGCACGCCGGACGGGTTCGACGCGAACCTGCTGGTGCATCGGGCTGCCACCGTCTACGGCACCTTCTTCGGCACGGGGCTTGGCCAGCTTTCGGGCCGGGCCTTCCGCATCGGGCATCTGGGCAGCATGACCGACGCGATGGCCCTGTCCGGCATCGCCACGATGGAGATGTGCATGGCCGATCTGGGCCTGCCGATCCGGCTCGGATCGGGCGTTGCCGCCGCGCAGGACGTCTATCGCCACCGCGATGCGATGAGGGTGGCGGCATGATCCCGACCTTCGACGATGTGCTGCTGGCGCAGGATCGCATCCGCCCCCATATCCACCGCACCCCGGTCCTGACCTCGCGCATGATCGACGAAATGGCGGGCGCGAGCCTGTTCTTCAAATGCGAGAACTTGCAGAAGGCGGGCGCGTTCAAGGCGCGCGGGGCATCCAATGCGGTGTTTGGATTGTCGGAAACGCAGGCGGGACGCGGGGTTGCAACGCATTCATCGGGTAATCACGGAACATGCCTTGCCTATGCCGCCGGTCGGCGGGGCATCCCCTGCACGGTGGTCATGCCCCACACCGCCCCGCAGGCCAAAAAGGATGCCGTTCGTGGATACGGCGCCCGCGTGGTTGAATGCGAGCCGTCCACCAGCAGCCGCGAGGCAGTCTTTGCCGAGGTCATGGCGGGAACGGGGGCGGAATTCGTCCACCCCTATAACGATGTGCGTGTCATCGCGGGGCAAGGCACCTGCGCGCTGGAGTTGGAGACGCAGGTGGATGGGCTGGATGCGGTGATCGCCCCCATCGGCGGGGGGGGGATGGTGTCGGGCACCGTCCTTGCGCTGTCCGAAGCCGCGCCGGATCGCCGCATCTTCGCCGCCGAGCCGGAGCAGGCAGACGATGCCGCCCGCAGCTTCCGCGCAGGCCGCATCATTGCCGACGATGCGCCAAGCACCATCGCCGACGGCCTGAAGGTGCCGCTGAAGGAACTGACATGGCATTTCGTCCGGCAGATCGAGGATATCCTGACAGTGTCCGAGGCCGAAATCGTCGCGGCGATGGAACTCATCTGGAAAAGGCTCAAGATCGTGGCCGAGCCGTCCAGCGCCGTGCCGCTGGCCGCGATCCTGAAGAACCGCGACATCTTCGCGGGCCGGCGCGTCGGCGTCATCCTGACCGGCGGCAATGTGGACCTGAGGAAACTGCCATGGGGAGGCATCGAATGAACGTCGAAAGCAAGCTGAACGGGTTCGAGGTGGGATACGACATTCCCGCGCTTCCGGGGATGGACGAGGCCGATATCCAGACGCCCTGCCTGATCCTCGATCTTGATGCGCTGGAGGCCAACATTCGCAAGATGGGGGATCATGCGCGTGCGAACGGGATGCGCCACCGCAGCCACGGCAAGATGCACAAATCCGTGGATGTTCAGAAATTGCAGCAAGAACTCGGCGGCGCGGTTGGCGTTTGCTGCCAGAAGGTGTCCGAGGCCGAAGTCTTCGCCCGCGGCGGCATCCGCGACATCCTCGTGACCAACGAGGTGCGCGATCCGGCCAAGATCGACCGTCTGGCGCGGATGCCGAAGCTGGGTGCGAAACTGACCGTCTGCGTGGACGATGTGGCGAACGTGGCTGAACTGTCGGCGGCGGCCCTGCGCCACGGCACCGAACTGTCCTGCTATGTCGAAATCGATTGCGGCGCGGGCCGCTGCGGCGTGACCACCCCCGAGGCGGTGGTGGAGATCGCCCGTGCCATCGACGCCGCGCCGGGGCTGCGTTTCACCGGCATCCAGGCCTATCAGGGCGCGATGCAGCATATCGAGGGGTTCGAGGACCGGCGCGCCAAGCTGGACGCCGCCTTTGCCTTGGTCCGATCGGCGGTCGAAGCGCTGAACGCTGCGGGACTGCCGCCGGAATTCGTCTCGGGCGGCGGCACCGGGTCCTATTATTTCGAAAGCGCATCGGGGGTCTATAACGAGCTGCAATGCGGCTCCTATGCCTTCATGGATGCCGATTACGGGCGCATCCGCGACAAGGACGGCCAGCGGATCGATCAGGGCGAATGGCAGAACGCGCTGTTCATCCTGACCAGCGTGATGAGCCATGCGAAAGCAGACAAGGCGATCTGCGATGCGGGACTGAAGGCGCAGTCGGTGGATAGCGGGCTGCCCTTCGTCTTCGGACGGGACGATGTTCGCTATGTCAAATGTTCGGACGAACACGGGGTCATCGACGATCCGCAAGGCGTTTTGCGTGTGAATGACAAGCTGCGGTTGGTGCCAGGCCATTGCGATCCGACCTGCAACGTCCACGATTGGTATGTGGGGGTGCGGGACGGCAAGGTCGAACAGGTCTGGCCGGTTTCCGCGCGCGGGCGGGCCTATTGATGCTGGTGCTACCCGAAGCCGCCATCGCGGGGCTGCTCACGCGCGAGGATTGCTTCGATGCGGTCGAAGGCGTCTTTGCCGCAATGGCGGAGGGGGCGGCGCGGAACTTCCCCGTGATCCGCGAGAGCCTTGGTCATGCCGACGCGATCTATGGCGTGAAGTCGGGATTTGGCGGGGCGCTCGGCCTCAAATCCGGGGGTTTCTGGCCGCGGAATGGGGCACGCGGCCTGACGAACCACCAATCCACGATCCTGCTGTTCGACCCCGATACCGGGCAGTGCAGCGCGGCGGTGGGGGGCAACCTCATCACCGCGCTGCGAACGGCGGCGGCGGCGGCGGTGTCGATACGGCATCTGGCGCGGCCCGATGCCGGGGTGCTGGGGATCGTCGGGGCGGGACATCAATCGGCGTTCCAGCTTCGCGCCGCGCTGGACCAGCGCCCGTTCCGAAAGGTGCTGGCGTGGAACCGTTCGCCCAAGGGTCTGGATCGTCTTGCTGCCGTCGCGGCCGATGCGGGCGTGCCGTTCGAAGCGGCCCCGCTGGACCGCCTGGAAACGGAGGCGGAGGTGATCGTCACGATCCTGTCCTCCTTCGCGCCGGTGCTTCGCCGCGTCCGCCCCGGCACGCATCTGGCCTGCATGGGCACGGATACGCGCGGCAAACAGGAAATCGCGCCGGCCATCCTGCAATCGGCCAGCCTGTTCACGGATGAGGTCCAGCAGGCCGTTACCATCGGCGAATGCCAGCACGCGGTAAATCCCGACATCGTGCCTCTGGGCCGCGTGATCGGCGGCCATGCCAGACGCACCAGCGATGACGAGGTGACGCTGTTCGACGGCACCGGCGTTGCGCTTCAGGATCTGGCCGTCGCGGCGCGGGTGGTCGAACGCGCCCGCGCGGCGGGGATCGGGACGGAGGTGCCGTTCTAGTCACGAAACCGTCGCGTTTGCGCTTTACCCGCGCTGGACCTGCCGCAAACGGAAGACCGTGATGAAACTTGGTATCGAGCCGACCCTCCACCAACCCGTCAGCCTGCATGAGGCGGTGCTGGGCGCCTATGTCGAGATCGGCGAGGGCAGCATCCTCAGCAATGCCGCGCTGGACGACTATTCCTATTGCGGGCCGCGCTGCGACATCGCCAATGCGCGGATCGGGCGGTTTTCCAACATCGCATCGAACGTGCGGATCGGGCCGACCGACCATCCGCTGGACCGGGCGAGCCTGCACCATTTCCTGTATCGCTCGGCCTGGTATTGGGACGATGCCGAAGACGATGCCGCGTTTTTCGAGGCGCGCAAGACGCGGCTGGCCCATATCGGCCATGACACATGGATCGGTCATGGAGCCATCGTGAAGCCCGGCATCACCATCGGCGACGGCGCGGTGGTCGCGGCGGGCGCGGTCGTCACGCGCGACGTTCCGCCCTACATGATCGTGGCGGGGCTGCCTGCAACGCCGATGCGCCCGCGCCTTGCGCCTGAACTGGCCGGGCGAATGCAGGCGCTGGCATGGTGGTTCTGGCCGCATGACGTCCTGCGCGAACGGCTGGACGATTTTCGCAGTCTGCCGCCCGAGGATTTCCTGAACCGTTACGAGCGCAGCTGAACGACCCGGCAAAGCTCGGCGATCTGGTCGGCCTGACGGTCCAGTTTCTCGTGCAGGTGCATGATCTCCAATTCCGCCTTGAGGTTCACCTCGTAGTCGTTGTTGGCGGTCGTGCGGTCCTTCATCCCTTGCCGGTTCTGCGACATCATGATGACCGGGGCCTGTATCGCGGCCAGCATCGACAGCACAAGGTTCAGGAACACGAAGGGATAGGGGTCGAACACGTCGCGCAGGGGCAGCAGTGCCGTATTGATCGCCACCCAGACCGCCAGCACGGCGGCAAAAGCGATGATGAACGTCCACGAGCCGCCGAAACCTGCGACCCGGTCGGCAAGACGCTGTCCGAAGGTCGCCTCGTTTCCGATGACGTCGTTGCTGTTCGCCGTCAGCGAGTGGCGCCGTGCGATGGCCTTCAGCACCCGGCCTTCGCGCGGTGAAAGTCCGGCCGTGTCCGATTGAAGCAGACGCTGGGCAAGTTGCTGGATCTCGGTTTCCATTGCGCTCTCCTTTCACGATCTTTTCGTCCGGCATTTTTTCTTGTAAAGAAAAAACTTCACACGCGACACGAGGGGCAGGTGACAGCAAGATTTCCACGCACGATGGAGGAATTTGCCATTGCCTGTGGCGTCTCCCGTCCCACGCTTTCGAAATTCTTCGAAAACCCCGACAGCGTCAAAGGCTCCACCCGCCAGCGGATCGAGACGAAGCTGGAGGAAACGGGGTATCGCCCGAACCTTTACGCGCGCAACCTGAACCGCAAGCGGACGCGGACGGTGGGGATCGTCGTGCCGTCGATCAACGATCCCTTCTATGCCGGGCTGGTGACGCGGCTGGAGCTTTTGCTGCGCGCACAGGGATACTGGCCGCTGGCCATATCGCCCCACGGGCAGCCAGAGCTGGAGGGCGAGGCGCTTCTGACGCTGCAATCATTAAAGGTGGGTGGGGCGCTGATCGCACCCTTGGGGTTCGCGTCCGATCTTGGCGCGATGGCGCGGTTTGCCGACGGCACGCCTTGCGTGTTTCTGGACAATGCCATTGGCACGCTTGGCCCCTTCGTCGGCACCGACAACGCCCAAAGCGTCGGCACGATGGTGGATTACCTGTGCCGTTCGGGATCGGCGCCGATCTATCTGAACACCCCGGCGGTGAACCGGGGCGTGCATGAACGCCGCGCCGCCTATGAAAGCGCGGTGGCACGGCAGGGCGCAACGCCCTTGGTGCTGGAGCCGGACATGGGCCATCCGTGGGATCTGGAGCAGGTCGGCTATGAACGGATGCGTGCCTGTATTGCGGGCGGCCTTCCGAGCACGACGATCCTTTGCGCGAACGATCGGCTGGCCTTCGGCGTGATCGCCGCCGCGCATGAGGCGGGCCTGCGTGTCGGGCATGGCGCAGGGTTCGATTTGCGCGTGGCGGGGCATGACGACCACCCGCTCAGCCGGTTCAGCGCGCCGTCGCTGACGACGATGGCGCAGGATTACGACGCCATCTGCCGCAAGGCCGGCGATCTTCTGCTGGCCGCGCTGGAGGGCGGGCGGCTGGACCATGCTGACTCGACGCGACTTCCGGCCAAGCTGGTGATGCGCGGGTCGGCCTAGATCCCCCGCGCATCGAGGAAGGCGGCGCTGGCGGCGATCGCCTCGGCCGCCGCGGGATCGAAGCGGTCCATGCTGAGAAACCCGTGCAGGCTGCCGGGCCAGAGGTCGGTCTGCACATCCACCCCCGCCGCCGCCAGCAGGTCGGCATAGGCGCGCCCTTCGTCATGCAGAATGTCCGCGCCCGCCAGCACCACATGCGCCGGAGCCGCGCCAGTCGGATCGCCCAGCAGCGGCTTCGCGCGCCAGTCGGCGGCGTCGGGGCGATACTGGTCGCGAAACCAGTGCATCGTGTCCGCCGTCAGCCCGAAGCCCGTCGCGAACGGGCTGCGGTCATAGGGACCAAGCGCGGTGTTGGGATAATACAATAACTGCGCCGCAGGCTGCGGCAACGTGGCGTCCCGCGCCGCGCAAAGCGCCGTGACGGCGGCCAGATTGCCCCCCGCGCTGTCGCCCGCCACGATCACCCCGGCGCGCAGAGCACGCAGGCAAGCCAGCGCATCCTGCTGTGCAGCGGGGAAGGGGTGTTCGGGCGCAAGCCGGTATTCCGGCGCGATCACCGTCGCATCGCAGGCGGTCGCCAGACGCTGGCAGATCCCGGCATGCGAGCGGGGGGAGCCGACGACCCAGCCGCCGCCGTGAAAGTAAAGGATGGTGCGCAGACCGCTGCCCCATCGCAGCGCAGGCAGGCCCGCGACTTCCCACGGTTCCGCCGCCGGGCCTTCCGGCGGCGATTGCGTCAGGGGCCATGCGGCGTCGAAGGCGGCGCGGGCCTCCGGGGCGGTCATCGTCTCGAACGGCGCACCGCTTTTCAGGGCAAGGACCGCGCGGGCACCGGCAGAGAGGGTCACGCCAGAAGCTCCTCTGGGTTGTCCAAGGGGGCGGGGCGTTCGGGGCGGGATTCGATCTCGACCCGCGTCCGGCGCTCGGCGGACAAAAGCACCGCCTCCAGCACCTCCAGCACATGAAAGGCCCGTGCGCCACTGGCCCGAGGCTCGCGGCCCCGCGCCAGCGCATCCGCCATCTCGGCCAGCCCGAGGCAGCGGTAATTTGCGCGGTCCGGCGCATCGAACGGATAATTGGTCCGCCCGAACGTGCTGTCTTCGGACGCATGGTCCTCCCACGCCGCACCGCGCGGGGACAAGGCAACGATGTCGCCGAAATTGTCGGGGTCGGGCAGGCGGAGCGAGCCTTCGGTCCCGTGCAGTTCCATCGGCGGGATCGAATGGCGGAACACGTCCCAGCTTGCGCCGAAGGTCAGGATGGCGCCGGAATGAAACTCCAGCAGCGACAGCGCGGTGGTCGGCGTTTCCGGCGCGAAGCTGGTGCCGTGCAGCGGCCCTTCGGCAGTGATGGTCCGTTGGCCGGTCCCAACCGAAGCCACCGCCGTCACCGCCTGCACGGGGCCGAGGATCGAGGTCAGCATCGTCAGGTAATACGGCCCCATATCCAGCACCGGCCCCGCGCCCGCCTGATAATAGAAGGCGGGGTTCGGGTGCCAATGCTCCATCCCGCGCCCCATCATGAAGGCGGTTCCGGTCACCACCGTGCCCACCGCCCCCGCATCGACCAACGCGCGGGCCTTGCGCCCGGCGGCCCCCATAAACGTGTCGGGGGCCGATCCGACCTGAAGCCCCGCTACCGCGGCCGCGTCCAGCAATTCCCGCGCCTGGGCGGTCGTTGCGCAAAGCGGCTTTTCGGTGAAGACATGCTTGCCCGCGCGGATCGCCTGCATCGACAGTGCGTGATGCGCCGCGGGAACGGTCAGGTTCAGCACCAGATCGACATCGCTGGCCAGCAGATCCTCGACCCCCATCGCGCGGATGCCGTGCCGCGCTGCGACGGCCTCTGCCGCCTCTGGCCGCTGGTCGGCGCAGGCGACCATCTCGATCCCCCGAAACATCCGTGCATTCGCCAGATAGATGCCCGAGATGCTGCCGCATCCCACCACGCCGATTCTCATGATGTCCCTCCATCCCTGCGATCAGGGTAGATATAAATTTCTTGACGCGCGAGAAATTATTAAAGATCGTGAGTAAATCGGCAGCGGGGAGGTTGCCGCACAGGGAGGGATAACATGAGCACCGCTGACAGCGGCCGTTCCCGGCCATCCATCGACAGAAGAACTCTTCTTGCCACCGGCGCCGCCGGGCTGGCAACCATGGCCTTGCCCCGGCGCGCCCGCGCGCAGGGCCGGGTCGAGATTTCATTCGCCAGCGCCTCGTTCTTTGGGAACGAGACCTTCGGCGATCTGGTGAACAGCTTCAACGAATCCCAGGACCGGGTGTTGGTGCGCTGGCTGGAACTGCCGCCGCCCAGCTCCTCGACCGAGGTGTATCAGGGGCTGGTGCAGCAGCTTGCCCGCCGCAACGGAACGCCGGACGTGTTCAGCCAGGACGTCATCTGGATCGCAGGTTTCGCCGCCGCCGGATGGGCGCTGCCGCTGGACGAATTCATCTCCGACACCTCGGGCTATTTCGAGGGAACGCTCGCCGCATGCAAATGGGATGGCAAGCTGACCGCGCTGCCGTGGTTCATGGACACGGGGATGCTGTATTATCGGCAGGACCTGCTGGACAAGGCGGGCGCGCAGGTGCCGCAGACCTGGGCCGAGATGGCTGCCTTGGGCAAGGCCGCGCAGGATGCCGGGGATGCCGAGTTCGGATACCTGTGGCAGGGCAAGCAGGCCGAGGTGCTGGTCTGCGACGCGGTGGAGGCGATCGCCTCCAACAACGGTGCGATCCTTGCCGAAGACGGGCGTTCCTCGCGCATCGCCGAACCCGAGGCGGTGGCGGCGATCCAGTTCCTGCATGACAGCATCGGGTCCATCAGCCCACGCGACGTCCTGTCCTGGGACGAGGAACCCTCGCGCCAGCCCTTCACGGCGGGACGGGCGATGTTCCTGCGCAACTGGTCCTATGTCTGGCCCATCGCACAGGATCCCAAGGTGTCCGAGGTCGTGGGCAAGATCGGCGCGGGGCCGCTGCCGCATTTCGACGGCGGACGCAGCGCATCCTGCCTTGGCGGCTATCAGCTTGGGATGAACGCGAACACCAAGAACCGCGATGCGGCGTGGGAATTCATGTCATGGGTTTCGGCCCCCGAGCAGCAGAAGCGCGTTGCGCTGAACTTCGGCCTTGGGCCGTCGCGTCCCGCCTTGTTCGACGATGCCGAACTGAACGAGAAGCAACCCTTCATGGCGACCCTGCGGCCGGTCTTCACCGGGGCGACCGCGCGGCCCGTCACGCCCGAATACGCCAAGGTCACGCTGGCCCTGCAATCGGGCATCTCGAAGGCGCTGGTTTCGGGCGAGGTCGAGGCGGAAATGGCGACGCTGTCGCAGGAACTCGACCGGATCGTCGGCTGATGGCGGTGCCGCGCCGGGCATGGCCGTGGCTGTTGCTGCTGCCCACCGGCATCGCGCTTGGCGCGGTGGCCTTCTGGCCGATCTTCGAGGGTCTGCGCCTGTCGCTGACGAACACGTCGCTCATCACGCAAAGCTCCGACTTCGTGGGGCTGGAGAATTACGCAGGCCTTCGGTCCGACGCGCGGTTCTGGAATGCGTGGTGGCACACGATCTGGTTCACCTTCGCCTCGACCCTGCTGGAGACTCTGATCGGCTTGGGCATGGCGCTGGTGCTGTATGAACGCTTCCCACTGCGCGGCATCGTGCGTGCGGCGATGCTGGTGCCTTGGGCGATGCCGACCGTGGTCACGTCCAAGATGTTCGGGTGGCTGTTCGACGGTCAGAACGGCGTCGTGAACTGGGTGCTGCTTAACCTTGGCCTGATTGGGGAAAAGGTGAACTGGTATGGCGACCCCGATACTGCAATGACCACGATCATCATTGCCGATGTGTGGAAGACCGCGCCGTTCATGGCGCTGCTGCTGCTGACCGGGCTGCAGACTATCCCGACATCGCTGACCGAGGCGGCGCGGATGGACGGCGCGCGCGGCTGGACGGTGTTCTGGCATATCCGCCTGCCGCTTCTGATGCCGACGCTGCTGATCGCGGGGCTGTTCCGGGCGCTGGACGCGTTCCGGGTGTTCGACCTCGTCTATGTCCTGACCGGCGGCGGTCCGGCGGACAGCACCGAAACGCTTTCGACGCTGGCCTACAAGGAGCTCTTTTCGACGCTGGAATTCGGATACGGGTCCACCATCACCACCGCGATGTTCCTGACCGAAGCGGCGCTGGCCGCCATCCTGTGCTTGTGGCTGGTGCGCCAGATACGGAGGGTGACATGAGACGCCTTGCCCTTTACGCGGCGGCGCTGCTGATCTTCCTGTGGTCGGCCTCGCCCTTCATCTGGCAGTTTTCGACCTCGTTCCAACTGGACCGGGCGCTGACCTCCGGCTCGCCCGTGCTGTGGCCCGATCCGTGGACGTTCGAGCATTACCGCAACGTCTTCGTCGAAAAGCAGCTGCACCGCTATGTGCTGAACTCGCTTCTTGTGGCGCTGGCGACGACATTCCTGTGCCTGGCCATCGGATCGCTTGCCGCATTTGCGCTGTCGCGGCTGCGCATGCGGGGGCGGTTCGGCATCCTCATGACGATCCTGTCTGTGTCGATGTTCCCGCAGATCACGCTGGTCGGCCCGCTTTATATCGTCGCCTCGGAACTGGGGCTGCTGGATACGTTCACCGCGCTGGTGCTGGTCTACATCGCGCTGGTGCTGCCGCTGGTGACATGGGTGCTTTACGGCTATCTCGAAACCCTGCCGAGGGAAATCGACGAGGCGGCGCGGATGGACGGCGTCGGCCCGCTGCGCCTTTACTGGAGCATCATCCTGCCGATGTCGCTGCCCAGCCTTGTCACGACCGGCCTTCTGGCCTTCATCACCGCGTGGAACGAGTTTCTGTTCGCGCTGGCCTTCACATCGAACATCGACACGCAGACGATTCCGGTCGGGATCGCGAATTTCACCAACCTCTATTACGTCCCCTGGGGCGACATCGCGGCGGCTTCGGCGGTCGTGACGGCGCCCCTGATCCTGCTGGTGCTGTTCTTCCAGCGCCACATCATCGAGGGGCTGACCCAAGGGGGCATCAAGGAATGACCATGAAAATCGGCTGCCAGACTTTCACTTGGGAAATGCTTGGGGACCGCTGGACGGGCGGGCCGGACGATTTGCTGCACGCCATCGGCAGGGCAGGCTATGCGGGGATCGAGATCACGGACAAGATGATCGGGCGATACGCGACCAACCCCGACGATTTCGCCCGCGCTTTGGAACGGGACGGTCTGGTGCTGGTCGCCTATGCCATCGGATCGCCCGGCGGTTTCACCGAAGACGAGCGCGCGGATCTTGAAGCGGTGCGGCAGGCGGCGGCTTTCGCGGCGCGGTTCGGGGCGACGGTCTCGCTCGGGTCGGCCACGATCATGTCGCCGGGTGCGCGAGAGGCGAAATACGACGCCGCCGCCCGAATTTACAACGCCGCGCTGCGCGTCGGGGCCGAGGAGGGTGCGGCGGTTGCCGTCCATCCCTCGTCGCATCACGACACGCTGATCTTCGACCGCGCCGATTACGAGGCGATGTTCCAGCGCATGGAGCCCGGCCTCGGCTGGGTGCCGGATACAGGGCATATCATCCGGGGTGGCCAGACGGTGGCCGAGGCGATGACGCGCTGGTCCGGCCGCATCCGCTATGTCCACCTGAAAGACGTGGATGCGGCGGGCGACTGGGCGATGCTGGGGCAGGGCGCCGTCGATATCGCCGAGGTCGCGCATCTGGCCAAGGCCGCGCCCCGCTTCAACGGCTGGCTGGTGGCCGAAGAAGAATCGGTCGAAGCCGCCCGCGATCCCGCTGCCGCCATCGCCACCAACCGCCAAGTGCTGGAGGGCGCGCTGTGCTGAATGTCGGCATCCTCGGCTGCGGGCCCATCGCGCAGTTCGCGCATCTGGAATCCTGCGTGAAGGCGAAGAACGCGCGGCTTTACGCCATCTGCGACCGGGCGGACGATCTGCGCGCCCGTATGGCCGCGATGTATGAGCCGGACCGCAGTTTCGCCGATTATGACGAGATGCTGGCCGACCCCGGCTTGGATGCGGTGATCGTTGCGACATCGGACGCGTTTCACGTCCCCGCCGCGATCCGCGCGCTTCGGTCGGGCAAGCATGTGCTGTGCGAAAAACCCATCGGCACGTCGGTCGAAGAAGGCGAGCGGCTGGCCGATGCCGTGCGTCAATCCGGCAAGGTGCTTCAGGTCGGCCATATGAAGCGCTTCGATCCGCCGCTGGAGGCTGCGCGTGACTTCGTGCGGGACGAGATGGGACAGATATTCGCGCTGAAGGCGTGGTATTGCGACAGCACGCATCGTTACACCAACACCGACGCCATCCAGCCCAAACCCATCCTGTCGAAGCAGGCACTGAAGCCCGAGGGCGATCCCAAGGCCGACAAGCAGCGGTATTTCATGCTGGCCCATGGCTCGCATCTGGTGGACACGGCGCGGTTTCTGTGCGGGCCGATCACGGCGGTCCGCGCCCGGCTGCTGGAGCGGGCGGGGGCCTATTGCTGGTTCGTGGAGACGGAATTCGAGAATGGCGCGCTGGGCCATCTGGACCTGACCGTCGCCGTTCGCATGGACTGGCACGAAGGCTTCCAGATGTATGGCGAAAATGGGTCGATTATCGCCAAGACGTTCAACCCTTGGTATTTCCGGTCCTCCGAAGTGCAGATCTTCCACGAGCGCGATGCGACGACCCGGATGCCGCTGGGCGCAGACGGGCATTTCTTTCGCCGCCAACTGGAAGGCTTTGCCGATGCCGTTGCCGGTGCGCCGATGCGCGGGGCGGGGATCGAGGACGGCCTCGCCTCGATCCGTGCCATGGCGGCGATTTCGCGATCCGTGCGAACGGGCGAACGTGTCGCCTTGGGCGATGTGACGGGAGAGGTTTGAAATGCAGCCCGGCATCTTTGCCAAGACATTTCCGGGGCGCGATCCGCAAACGGTGCTGGCGGCCGTGCGGGATGCGGGGTTCGCGGCGGCGCAGTATAATCTGGCATGCAGCGGGCTGCCATCGATGCCGGAGCATGTCCCGGAAGGCACGGCGGCGGCATTGGTCGCGGCAGCCGGGACCACGGGCGTCAGGCTGGCGGCTCTGTCGGGCACCGGCAACATGGCCCATCCGGACGCCGCCCATCGCAAGGCGGTGGTGCGCCAGCTTCGCGCCGTGATCGGCTGTGCCGCGCAAGCGGGCATCCCGATGGTCACGCTTTGCACAGGAACCCGCGAAGCCGAGGATCAGTGGCGCTTCCACCCCGACAATGCCACGCCGGAGGCATGGGCCGACATGCGCGCCACCATGGCCGAGGCCTGCGATCTGGCCGGGGCGGCCGGTGTCCTCCTGGGGATCGAGCCGGAACATGCGAATGTCGTCCGGACGCTCGACGATGCGCTGCGGCTGGCGCAGGAGTTGCGGACCGACCGCCTGCGCATCGTGCTGGACCCCGCCAACCTGTTCGAGGTTGGCCCCGCCCCCGACATGGCTCGCGCCGTGGCCGCAGCCGCGCCTCTGCTGGGCCTTGTCCATGCCAAAGACCGCGGGGTGGATGGCCGGGTGATGCCCCCGGGCGACGGTGCGGTGGATTTCCCCGCGCTTTTCGCCAGCCTGCGCGCCGAAGGCTATCGCGGCGCCGTTATCACGCATGGGATCGATCTGCCCGACGTGCCGCAGACTGCGCGCCGCTTGCGGGACTGGCTCGCGTGATGGTGGAGGGGCATCTGCTGCGCGATGGTGCGCGCCTGCACTGGACCGCCAGCGGCGAGGGGCCGCCCGTCCTGTTCCAGCACGGGTTGGGCGGGGATGATGCGCAGGTCGCGACCCTTTTCCCGGCGGGGGCGCCGTTTTGCCGCCTGACGCTGGAATGCCGGGGGCATGGCGCGTCCGATGCGGCGGGACCATATGGCTTTGCGAGCTTCTCGGATGATCTGGACGCGCTCGTGGCAGGTCGGGTCATGGTTGCCGGAGGGGTGTCGATGGGGGCCGCGCTGGCGCTTCGTCTGGCGCATCTGCGACCGGGGCTCGTGCGCGGGCTGATCCTGATCCGGCCCGCCTGGGGGGCTGGCCCGGCCCGTGGGAATCTGTCCTTCAACACCGAGGCCGCTGCGATGATCGCTGCCGGGGCGCCGCTGGCGGGAAGCGCGCTGGAGGCGCGCTTGCGCGATACACCGGACAACCTCGCCTCGATCCGCGGGTTTTTCGAGCGGCCGGGTTTCGCGCCGATCCTTGCGGCGATGTCCCGTGACGATCCGGGCCTGTCGGACGCGGATATCGCGGCGATGACGATGCCCGCGTTGGTCCTTTCGGCCCCGCGCGATCTGATCCACCCCGTGTCGCTGGCCGAAGATCTGGCCGCGCTGCTGCCGAACGCGACCCATGCCACCCTTCCCGACAAGGCGGCGGATCCCGCCGCCCACCGCGCCGAGGCCGCCCGCGCCATCGCCGCCTTTCTGGAGCGCATCGATGCCTGACCTTCCCAAGGACCGCCTGATCGCCGAGATTTCCGTATGGTCGGCAGATCTTCTGAACCTTGAACGCGATGTGGAGCGGATCGGCCCATATGCCGACATGCTGCATGTCGACGTGGCCGATGCCCGGTTCACGCCGGACTTCCTGTTCTTTCCCGATCTGGTGGGGCGGCTGGTCGAGGTGGCGCCTTGCCCGGTCCATGTCCATCTGATGGTCCAGTCCGACATGGTGGTCCGGCAGGCGCTGCGCTTTGCCGAAACCGGCGCGCGGATGGTGACGATCCATGCGGAAACGGGGGATGCGGGCCTCGACGCGCTGGCCGCGCTGCGCGAGGCGGGCTGCGAGACGGGGGTCGCCCTGACGCTGGATACCGAGGTGGATCGGGTGCTTCCCTATCTGCCGGGGATTTCGATGCTGACGCTGATGGGTACGCGCATCGGGATCAAGGGCGCAGGGCTGGACCCGCTGGCGCTGGGCCGCATCCGCGAGGCTCGGGCGATGCTGGGCGACATGGCGCGCGAGGATGTGCTGATCGCGGCCGATGGCGGCATCCGCGAGACGACCGTGCCGGACCTGCTGGCGGCGGGTGCCCATTCGGTGGTGCTGGGATCGCTGGCCTTCGGCGCGCCCGACCTGCAGGCGCGGTTCGACTGGCTGCGCAGCCTCGGTGCGCCCGCATGACGGTGCTGGTCTTCGATCTGGGCGGAACGCGGATGCGGGCGGCTTTGGTCGAAGGCGTCCGGATCGTTATGCAGACCGAAGCGCCGACCCCGGCGAATGACGGCATCGGCCCGGTGATCGACGGGCTTTGCGCCTTGGCGCGGGGCATGGACGGGGCGGGGGCGGCGGGCCTTTGCGCGCCCGGGCCGCTGGATGTGGGGCGGGGGCTGATGCTGGCGCCGCCGACCCTGCGCGGCTGGCGCGACGTTCCGATCTCCGCGATCCTGTCGGACCGGCTGGGCCTTCCGGTCAGGCTGGAAAACGATGCCAACGCCGCCGCGATGGGCGAATATGCGCATGGTGCGGGGCGGGGTGCGGGGGTTCTGGTCTTTGCCACCGTATCCACAGGCATCGGAGGCGGAATCGTAGTGAACGGCAAGCTGTTGCGCGGTCGCGACGGGCTGGCTGGCGAAGTCGGGCATATGAAGATCGACAGCGCCGGGCCCGAGTGTTTCTGCGGTAGGACCGGCTGTTTCGAGGCGCTGGCATCTGGCACCGCACTGGCGCGGCGCGCGGGCCGCGATCCGCGTGCCGTGATCGCCGATGCCCGCGCAGGCGATGCTGCGGCCCTGGCTCATCTGGACGCGCATGGGCAGCTTCTGGGGCGCGGGTTTTCCAACCTGCTGCACCTGTTCGCGCCCGACGTGTTGGTTGTAGGGGGCGGTCTGTCCAACGCCTTCGATCTGCTGGAGCCGTCGATCCGCGCCGGGATCGCAGAAAACGCCATGCCCGCCTGTCGCGATACGCCCGTGGTGCGGGCGGGTCTGGGCGAGGCGGCGGGGCTGATCGGCATGGCGCATCTGCTGAAGGAGAAGGTTCATGGCTGATCTGGAACTCAAGTCCCTGCGCAAGAGCTTCGGCGCGTTCGAGGCGATCAAAGGCGTGGACCTGTCGGTGAAGGACCGCGAATTCGTCGTCTTCGTCGGCCCCTCGGGCTGCGGGAAATCGACGTTGCTGCGGATGATCGCGGGGCTGGAGACGATCACATCCGGCGATCTGCTGATCGACGGCGCGCGCGCGAATGACAGCGAGCCGATGGACCGGGGACTGGCGATGGTGTTCCAGTCCTATGCGCTTTACCCCCACATGACGGTGGCCGAGAACATGGGCTTTGCCCTTCGCGTCGCAAAGGTGCCGGCCGCCGAACGGGAACGGGCCGTGCGCGAGGCCGCCCGTGTGCTGGAGCTGGAGCATCTGCTGGACCGCCGCCCCAAGGAGCTGTCGGGCGGACAGCGCCAGCGCGTCGCGATCGGGCGCGCCATCGTCCGCAAGCCCAAGGTGTTCCTGTTCGACGAGCCTTTGTCGAACCTTGACGCGGCGCTTCGGGTCAACATGCGGCTGGAACTGATGCGCCTGCACAAGCGGCTGGACGCGACCATGATCTATGTCACGCACGATCAAACCGAAGCGATGACCATGGCCGATAAGATCGTCGTGCTGCGGGCTGGGCAGATCGAACAGATCGGCGCACCGATGGAGCTTTACGCCCGCCCCGCGAACATGTTCGTCGCGGGCTTCATCGGGGCGCCGAAGATGAATTTCCTGCCCGCGGGCGATGATGCTCCGCAGGGCGCAAGGACACTTGGCATCCGCCCCGAGGATCTGGCCCGCGGTGACACTTGGCACGGGACCGTCCGCCTGGTCGAACGGTTGGGCGGGGTCAGCAACCTGCATGTGGAACTGGACGGCGGCGTCGTCATGGTGATGCAGGTCACGGGCGAACCCGCGCGCATGGGCGAACGGATCGGCATCGGGGCCGATCCGTCGCGTTTCCATTACTTCGACGGGCAGGAACAGCGGGTCACTGCATCGTAAAGCGAAGCGGCGCGTTATTGCATCGTAAAGCCGCCGTCGATCATCAGCACGTCGCCGGTGATCATCCCGGCATCGCCCGAGCAGAGGAACACCGCCGCTGCCGCCACCTCGGGCGGGCGGACGAAGCGGCCCATCGGGATGTCGCGGCGGGCCTTCTCGCCCTTTTCGCCCGACCAGCCCAGCGCGCCCATGGGCGTATCCACTACCGTCGGCGCGATGGCGTTCACCGTCACGCCGTGGCGCGCCCATTCCAACGCCTGCACCTTGGTCAGCCCGATCAGCCCCGCCTTGCTGGCGCCATAGGCCGCGTGCTGGTCAAGCGCGATCACCCCCGCCTGCGAAGACAGGTTCACGATCCGCCCACGCCCCGAGGCCTTCAGAAAGGGCAGCGCCGCAGCCGAGACCAGCCACGGTGCGCGGAGGTTGATCGCCATCGTTCGGTCCCAATCGTCCAGCCGCACCTCTTCGGCGGGGAAGACCATGCCGAGGCCCGCGTTGTTTATCAGCAGGTCGATCCCCATTTCTGCGCCGATCCGGTCGATCATCGGCGCAATGGCGGCGGGGTCCGACAGATCCAGCGTATAGCCGCGATGCTCGGGGCCGTATGTCGCCGCCAAATCCGAGCAGTCCTTCATGTCCACCAACGCCAGCCGTGCACCCGCCTTGGCGAAGGCCTCGGCCAGTGCCACGCCGATCCCGCCCGCAGCGCCGGTGATAAGAACGGTCAGTCCCGACAGATCAGACATCGAAGGCACTCGGCAGGATGATGACGTCGCGGATCGTGACGTTGCGGGGACGGGTCAGCATGAACAGGATCGCGTCGGCCACCTCGGACGGCTCGATCAGTGCGCCGCTTTCCTTGGCTTTGCGCAGGTTTTCCTCGGGCCAGTCGGCCAGCAGGGCCGAAATGACGGGACCGGGCGAGACCTGGCCCACGCGGATGCCCTTCTTGCAAAGCTGCCGCCGCATGGTCTGCACGAAACAGGTGATCGCCCATTTCGATCCGGAATAGACCGGCTCCCATGGGATCGCGGAGTGACCGGCGACGGAGCTGGTCACGATGATGTCGCCCGTGCCGCGTTCCTCCATATGCGGCAGGACGGCATGGACGTTCTTCATCACCGCGTTGACGTTCAGGTTCAGCATCCGGTCGATGCGCACGGCATCCGTTTCCCCAAGGTCGCCGCCGATATAACTGCCCGCGTTGCAATGCAGGATGTCGATGGCCCCCGCCTTGTGCAGGATTTCCGGCACCATCGCGTCGCAGCTTTCGCTGTCCAGCAGGTCGGTCACCTGCGCAATGCTGCCGGGCAGGCGGGCGGTGATGGCCGACAGGGCCTCGGTATCGCGGTCCACCAGAACCACGGTCGCGCCCGCCTTGTGCAGCGCCTCGGCGGTGGCGAGGCCGATGCCCGATGCCGCGCCGGTGATCGCGGCGACTTTTCCATTCAGGGTCATGTTCGGCTCCTATCGGGTCAGGTATCCGCCATCGGCGACAAGGATCGCGCCGGTGACATAGCTGGATGCAGGCGAGGCGAGGAACAGCGCGCAGTTGGCCATTTCCTCGGTGGTGCCGAAGCGGCCCATCGGGGTGTTTTCGGCCCAGATGCGGCTCCATTCGCCCTTGTCGATGGCGCCCTGGGTCATGTCGGAAATGACATAGCCCGGCGCGATGGCGTTCACGCGGATGTTCCGGGCGGCGTATTCGAAGGCCATCACCTTGGTCATCTGGTGGATCGCCGCCTTGGAGCTGTTATAGGCCACCTGCAACTGCGGATGGTTGGCGACATAGCCCGAGATCGAGCCGACGTTCACCACCGTTCCGCCGCCCTGCGCCAGCATCGGCTTGATCGCCGCGCGCGCGATGCGGAACGGGGCGGTGAAGTTGGTGCCCATAATGAATTCAAGCTGTTCGTCGTCAAATTCGTGGAAGTTGCCATTGGCAGCGACACCCGCGTTGTTGACCAGAACGTCCAGCCGTCCGAATTTCTCCAGCGTCGCCTCTGTCAGCTTTTCGCCGATGGTGGGGTCGGTCACGTCGGCGGCCAGCCATGCAAAGCGCGCCGGATCGCTTGCCACCAGCGAACGCACCTCGTCCGTCTCGTGGCGGGCGGTCAGCAACACACTCGCCCCCGCTTCGGCGAAAAGTTTCGCGGTCGCAAGGCCGATGCCCCGGTTGCTTCCGGTGACCAGCGCCACCTTTCCGTCCAGTCTGAAATGTGAAAGCGACATCGGTATCCTCCGTCAGATGTCTTCGCCCTCGCAGGCGGCGAAATAGAGGGCCAGGCGGGCGATCACATGGGTGATCGCCACCTCCTCGGGGTCCAGCGGGCTGTCTGCGAACCGCAGCGCGGCGGGCAGGTGCTGGCTGAACAGCGGCTCGGGGATGCGCTGGCCGGACAGGGCGGTGGTCAGGCGCAGGACGGCCTGTTCCACGGGGGCGGCCAGCCAGTAATAGCGGATGCGGTCGGAATAGGAGTAATGCCGCAGCATTCGAGGGTTGTCGCGATAGTGCCGGTCCCAGTCGGCAGGGTCCGCCAGCATCGCCGCCTCGAACGCGTGATAGAGCGGGCGGTCGCCGTAATCTGGCAGCAGGTCCGATGCGATAAGGTCGAGGCCGTAAAACGCCTCGCGCAGCGCGAAGGTTGCCTCTGGGCCGACCTTCAGGATGCCGCTTCCGTCGCGCACCAGCGCGGCAAGGTGATCCTGCCCTTGATAATCGGTCGAATGCGCCTCGAACACCATGCCGGGCAGGCGGTCCAGCACTGCGGTCAGATCACGCGCGATTTCAGGGCGATAGCGGATGACGTTGCTGTTGCCGAACTCCACCCCCGGCTGGACGACCAGCGCGATGGCGCGGTTGAAGGCGGCGTCCAGCCCAGCATCGTGGAAGACGCGGCGGTGGATGTCGACCGTGCGCAGGGCGGCATCGGGCAGGGTGGGCGTCACGCTGTCCAGATGGTGATCCGCGCCGCCGGGGGGCGGAACCTCGGTCCCGATGACATAAAGCGGGCGATGGCTTTCCGCCGCCTGGGCCAGACGAGCGGCCCGCTGGGCGATCAGGGTATCGTCCGGCGCGCCCTCTCCGGCGCAGGGCATCGAGGCGTCGAGGTGGATCTTGGTGAACCCGGCGCGGGCATAGGCACGGACCATCTGCTCCGCCTCGGCCATCGCCTCATCGGCGGGCAGGTGCCGCCACGGGTTCGGGCCGAGGTGGTCGCCGCCAAGAACGATGCGCGATGGATCGCAGCCCTCCTGCGCCGCCAGCCGGGCCACCAGCGCGGCGAAACCTTCGGGGGTCATGCCGGTATAGCCGCCCTGATGGTTCACCTGATTGCAGGTCGCTTCGATCAGGACCGTCGCATCGCGCTGCTGGCCAAGTCGCAGGGCCGCACGCAGCACCAGCGGATGGGCGGAACAGATGGCGGGAATGGCGCGGCGTCCCCGGTTCGCCGCCAGATCGGTCAGAGCCAGCCGCGTCATGTCCGCCGCTCCGTCACGGCGATGAAGGCGTCAAGCTCGGCGCGGGTGCCCGCGCCCTCCATCGGCCCGATGAATGTCACGTTCCGCGCCCCCGCCGCGCAGGCATAGTCCAGCGCCCGCGGCACCGTCAGCCCAAGGCGGCGGCAGGCGACATAGGCCCCGCCGAAGCAGTCGCCCGCGCCGGTGGGGTCGCGTTCCTGCACCGCGAAGGCCGAAGCTGTCACCGCGTCTTCGCCGGGGCGATAGGCAATCGCCCCCGCCGCGCCGCGTTTCACCACGATTTCCGATACCCCTTGCGCGAACAGGCGTTCCGGGTCGGTGCCGACCAGTTCCAGTTCCGCCTCGGACGGCAGCAGCAGGTCGGTCATCGACAGCACCCGTTGAATGCGCGGGCCGATCTGCGGATCGTGAAGCAGTTCCTTGCGCAGGTTGGGATCGAAGGACACGGTGCCGCCCCTTGTGCGAATGCTTTCCAGCGCATCGTCGATCAGGGGCCATGCCGGGGCCATCGCCAGCGCGGTGCCCATGACGTGCAGATGGCCCGCGCGGTCGATGATCCGGCGCACCGGGTCGGTCCAGCCGATGCGCGCGGCGGCGGAATGGGCGAGGTTGAAGACGAAATCGCGATTGCCGTCGGGGCGATAGCGCACGAAGGCGCTGCCGGTCGGCAGGTCCGGGTCCACCGCGATGGCCGACACGTCGATCCCGTCGCGCCGGAGCCGGTCGATGTTCAGCCGCCCGAAATCGTCGGCGCCCACCGTGCCGATCATCGCGGCGGACCCGCCGATCCGCCCGCATTGGTCGATGAAGATGGCGGGCGCGCCACTGGGATAAGGGCCGGTCAACGCCTGCGCCTCGGTGAACCCGCGCCCGACCGTGTCCGCCACGATCTCGACCAGGATCTCACCTATGCAAAGCGTTGGCCCCAACTCGTCCGGAGCAAGCATTTCAGGGACGCGCGTTGGTGTCGCGGCGGCGGCGCGCCTCGGCCATGGCGTTTTCTATGAACACCTTGGCATGGGCGGCCAGCGGGTCGTTGTCGGTCCACGTATCGCGCCAGATCGCGCAGGCCTTCGACAGGCTCTCGTCCACCACCGCCGAGGAGAAGCTTTCGAACACGATGTCACGGCCGTAGTCGATGTCCAGCAGCGCATCGAAGATCGGGCGGAAGTCCACCACCCCGTCGCCCAGATACCCGCGATTGCTTTCGCCGATGTGGAAATACCCAAGCCTGTCGCCTGCCGAACGGATGGCAGCAGCGGGGTTCGCTTCTTCGATGTTCATGTGGAACGTATCGAGATGCAGGCGGACATGGTCGGAGCCGGTATCCTCGATGAATTTCAGTCCCTGCGCTGTCGTGTTCAGCAGGTTCGTCTCGAACCGGTTGACGATCTCCAACACCAGATCGACGCCTGCGGATTTCGCGACTTCGGCCGTTTCCGCGATGGCTTCGACGCTGTTCTTCCATCCGTCCTGCGTGGGCAGGCTGTCGTATTTCGTATGGGCAGAATACAGGATGCCGCCCAGCTTGTTGCCGCCGATGTCGCGGACTGCGCGGATGGCATCCGCCAGCATCTGCTTGCCGCCCTCGATCTGCGCCTTGTCGCTGCCAGATACGTCCTTGTCGCGGGGCAGGCCCATCGTTACGCCGATCTCCACGTCCAGCGACTGCGCCTTCTTCGCCAGTCGGTCGAGGTCGAACTTCTCTGGCCGCAGATAGGCGAACTCGATCGTCCGATAGCCGTGTTCGGCCGTTTTTTCTAAGGCCATTTCCAGCCCTTCCTGCGTCTGGCCTCCCGTCCAGACGAAGGAATGAATCCCCAGCTTGCCCATCGGCCGATCCTCCCTGATCTATGCGAAGGATGCTACATATGGATATAAAGGCTTACAAATGGATTCTTTACGCGCGGCAAATTTTTACGCCAGAAGCAGTTCGGCAGTGACGTCGTCGGTGATGAGCGTCGTGGCCAGCCCCCGGCGTGCGACCGCGCGGATCACCTCGACCTTGTGCGGACCGGCGGCGGCGAGGATCTTTTCCGGAACCGCCGCAAGGGTTTCCAGCGACACGCCTACGGTGCGCGCGTCCAGATCGTTCGCCACGCTTTGCCCGTCGCGGTCAAGGAAACGTCCTACCACATCGCCGATCGCGCCTGCCTCGGTCAGCCGTTTCGCGTGCTTTTCCGTCGGAAGGCAGGCGCTGATGAGATAGGACCGGTCCGAGATGTCGCTGGCGGTCAGCACGGCGGCATCCAGCGTTTCAAACTTGCTGAAATGTTCGCGGAAGATTTCTTGCGACAGGAAGGTGTCGCGGTCGATCCCCTCGGACAGGAAGATCGGGGCGGCGAGCAGGGACCAGTTCGCCCCGAACCGCTCTGCCAGCCCCGATGCGATGGAGAAGGAGTTGAACGTCGCGCCCTTGGTCGTCCCACCGATCATCGAGATGACTTCGACATCTGCGCGGTCCAGTCGGGGCAGGTTCGACACGGCGCTTTGCAGCGTCATGCCCCATGAAACGCCGATGCGCCGGAACCGCCCCGATTCTGCCGCCTGCGTCAGATAGGTGGCCAATGCTGCCCCGACCGACAGGTGATAGTCATAATTCTGGCGGTTCGCTGGTGCGACGATGGCCTGCCGCAGCCCGAGCTTTTCGGCCAGCGCTTCCTGCATCTCGACGCGTGACAGGAAGGGCGATTCGATCTGGATGCGCACCATGCCGGACGCCTTGGCGCGCTGGATCGCCTGATTGACCCGCAGCCGCGTCGTGCCCATCGCCGCGCCGATTTCAGCCTGGGTCATGCCGTTGACGTAATAGTTCCAACAGACTTCGCTGACGAAGGCGGCGGTGTCATCGTCCTTGTCGCGGGGCATTGGATCTCCTGTCCTGCTGCGGATGCCGTGGGTTAGCGTGTTTCGTGCAGCGCTTCCAGATATACAAAAGATTGCATAACGATCCAGATGTATGAATCACTTGCATTGCAGGACTTACATTTGTAGCGTTGTTCGAGGGAGCAGGCGGCGGTCCGGGGGAGGGAACGCGGACGCGCCGCCCATTTTTCAGGGAGGAGACGGAATGGGCTTTCGATCGAGGCTGGGAGTTTCTGCACTGGCGCTTGCGGTCGCGTCGGGTGCGGCTTTTGCGCAGGATGACGAATTCTGGAAGAAGGCCGCCGAACCCTATCAGGGCGTGACCCTGCGCGGCGTGACCGAGGCGACGCCGCCGTCCAACTATGTCCGCGAGGTTCTGGCGCCGCAATTCGAGGAACTGACCGGCATCCGCGTTGACATCGAGACGACGTCCTGGGACCAGATGTACGACAAGGCGATCAAGGACATGGAGTCGGGCACCGGCATCTATGACATGATCTATATCGAGCAGGACATCGTCTATGCCTATCTGGCGCGCGACTTCCTGACCAACATCACCCAGATGCTGACCGACAACCCTGCCCTGAAGGCGCCAAGCTTCGACGAGGGCGCCTTCACCACCTTTGCCGATTATTTCAAGGATGACGACGGCGGGCTCTATGGCATCCCGATGGAAGCCTTCATCAAGGTCTATCTCTATCGCACGGACCTGTTTGGCGACCCCGAGGTTCAGGCCGCCTTCAAGGAAAAGACCGGCAGGGATCTGAAACCCGCCACCACCCATGCCGAATATGCCGAAATCGCGCAGTTCTTCACCGACTGGGGCAAGGAGCATGACGAGGATCTGTGGGGAACGACATCGCAGGCGCATACCGGACATCCCGCGTCCTGGTACGAATATGTCGAATCCATCGCGCCCACCTTCGGCGTCTATAACTGGGGCATCGACGCGGCCAATAATTATGCTGCCACCGTCGAACATGGCGGGCGCATGAACTCTCCCGAGGCGAAGGAGGCGCTGAAGTGGTTCCTGGCGATGCGCGACCTCGCGCCCCCGGAATCGGTGCAGTCGACTTGGACCGAAGTGGCATCGACCTTTGCTGCCGGACGAGCCGCCCAAGGCATCGTCTATGGCGAGAATGCCGCCTGGATCGCGTCGGATGAGAACCAGTCCCGCGTGGTCGGCAATGTCGGCGTTGCCCTGCCGCCGCTGGAAGACGGCATCCTCGCGCAGGTCGAGGGCGGCGAAGGCTATGTCGGTTACTATGACGGCGGGGCTTTCGGGCTTCCGGTGACGTCGAAGAACAAGGAGGCGGCACTACTGTTCCTTGAATATATCGGGCAGGATTCGGTGCAGGCGGACTGGGCGCTGGCGGGCTCGCGCATCACCAACACCGCCACCTATGACGACCCCGAAGTGCAGGCGCTGGACGAGGAACTCGGCGGCTATTTCACCATGCTGCGCGACAGCGGCAAGCTGTTCGCCGGTGCGCCCCCTTATCCGTTCCACGCGCAGGTCCGCGAGGCCGTGGCCCCGATCTTCTATGAGATTCTAACGGGCGCGATCGAGCCGGATGCCGGCCTCGACCAGATGGCCGAACGGGCCGAGCAGGAACTGACCGACCTCGGCTATCGCCAGTAATCAAGCCGCCGGGCCACGTAAGGCCCGGCGCTCCAACCGAAGGAGACCGGGGATGCAGTCCAACCGGCTTGGCTGGCTTTTGCTTGCGCCCACGCTTTTGATCCTTGCGATGTTCGGGGTGTTCCCCTTCATCTATGTGCTGTTCGTGTCCTTCCACCAATGGAATCCTTTCGCGGTCAATCCGGAAATGGCGTTCAACTGGGCAGCCAATTACCGCCGCGTGGTGTTCGACGCGCAGTTCATCGCATCCCTGGGCGTGACGGCGGCTTTCGTCTTCTTCGCCGTCGTGTCGGAGCTGATCCTCGGCTATGCGCTGGCGCAGGCCTTCATGAAGGATTTCCCCGGCAAGGCCTTTTTCCGGACGATCCACACCCTGCCGCTCATCATGGCGCCGATCATCGTCGGGTCCGTCTGGAAGCTGATGACGACGCCGTCCATCGGGATCATCCCCCACCTGCTGGACAACTGGTTCGGCTATGATCTCAACATCGGGCAAAGCGCGGGCGCGGCCTTCGTGCTGACCGTCATCATGGACATCTGGCACTGGACGCCGCTGGTCACGCTTTCGCTGATCGCCGCGCTGGTGTCTCTGCCGCCCGATCCGTTCGAACAGGCGCAGATCGACGGGGCAGGGCGCTGGCAGATATTCTGGCACATCACCCTTCCGATGATCCGGCCCGCGATCCTTGCCACCGTCTTCATCCGCCTGATGGACGCGCTGCGAACGGTGGACGAGGTCTTGATGCTGACGGGCGGCGGGCCGGGATCGGCGACCCGGTATGTGGGCGTGCATATCTTCAAGGAAGTCTTTCCGCGCACGAATTACGGCTACGGCTCGGCCATTTCCGTCGTCGTCCTTTACGTCACCATCGTGGTGTGCTGGCTGCTTTACGTCGGCCTGATCGCACCGCGGAACAAGAAGGGCTGATCCATGTCGCGCAACTGGCTTTATGTGCTTTTCTGGATCTTCGTCAGCTTCCTGACGCTGTTTCCAATCTATTGGCTGTTCGTCATCTCGGTCAAACCGGCGGTCGAGCTGTTCTCGACCCCGGACCTGATCCTGCGGGACTTCTACTGGCAGAACTATGTCGACGTGCTGAACGACCGGACGCTGCGCAGCTACATGGTGAACTCGCTGGTGATCTCGACCGGGAATGCGGTGCTTTGCACGCTTCTGGGGTTCATGGCCTGCTATGCGCTGTCGCGGTTCGACATGGGCGGGAAGGAGAGCATCTTCTTCTGGACCATCACCAACCGCATGGCCCCGCCCGCGGTGTTCCTTCTGCCGCTGTTCCTGCTGCTGACGCAGGTCTACAAGATCGGGGACTTCTCGCTTCTGGATACGCGGATCGGGATGATTCTGGTCTATTGCACCTTCAACCTGCCTTTCGCGATCTGGACGCTGCGCCCCACCATCGATGGCATCCCCAAGGAACTGGACGAGGCCGCGCATGTTGACGGCGCATCCCCCTGGCGCGTGATCTGGGAGGTGGTCTTTCCGCTGGCCCGTCCCGGCCTGGCCGTCACGCTGATCCTGACATGGGTCTTTGCTTGGAACGAATACCTGCTGGCGGCGACGCTGACGAACTTCAACGCGCGCACGCTGACGACGGGGCTGTCGGAATACGTCACCACAACAGGGACCGAATGGGGGATCATGGCGACGATTTCCGTCTTCACGCTGATCCCAGCGCTGATCGTCTTCGGCATGGTGCAGCGCCACATCGTCGCGGGCCTGACCTTCGGCGCGGTGAAAGGATAGGGCATGGATATCGAACCCATCGACGTGACCCCCGAAGAAGCGCCGCCCCTGCCCAAGACCGGATTTCTGCCGATCGAGACGAACTGGTTCGACCGCATCTTCATCTCGGTCGTGATCTGGGTCGCGCTGTCGCTGTTCTGGCTGCGGTTCATCGAACCCTTGGGGCTGTCGATCTGGATCTGCACGGCCATCTCGGTCGTGCTGGCCGCCATCATCATTCGAAAGGGATAGGGCCATGAGGTCGCTGGTTCTCGAACGCAAGGGGGAGCTGTCGATGCGCGACGTTCCCGAACTGAGCACAGAGGTGCTTGGCCCCCATGACGTGCGGATCAGACTGCATACGGTCGGGATCTGCGGGTCGGACGTGCATTACTATACCCACGGGCGGATCGGCGGGTTCGTCGTGGATGCGCCGATGGTGCTGGGGCACGAGGCGTCGGGCGTGGTCGAGGAGGTCGGCGTTGCGGTGACGACGCTGGCCGTCGGAGATCGCGTCTGCATGGAGCCCGGCATACCCGATCCGAATTCCCGCGCGGCGCGTATGGGCATGTATAACGTAGACCCGGCCGTTCGTTTCTGGGCGACACCGCCGGTGCATGGCGTGCTGCGCGCCAGCGTGGTTCACCCCGAGGCGTTCACGTTCAAGCTGCCCGATAATGTCAGCTTTGCCGAAGGCGCGATGGTCGAACCGCTGGCCGTGGGCGTTCATGCCGCGACCAAGGCGCGGGTGAAGCCGGGCGATATCGGCGTCGTGCTGGGCGCCGGGCCGATCGGGTTGGTCACCGCGCTGTCGGCATTGGCGGCGGGCTGCGCGCGGGTCTATGTGTCCGACCTTGCGCCGAAGAAGCTGGAGATCGCGGGCGCACTATCCTCCAAGATCATCCCGGTTCAGGGCAGCGTGACCGAGCGCGTGCTGGCAGAAACCGATGGCTGGGGCACGGACGTTCTGTTCGAGGCGACGGGATCGGCGAAGGCGGCGGCGACGGTGTTCGAGCCACTGGCCCCCGGCGGCTGCGTCGTGATGATCGGCGGGCAGCCCGAACCCGTCGCCTATGATGCCGGGGCCGCCATGGTGCGCGAGGCGCGGGTCGAGAACATCTTCCGTTACGCCCATGTGTTTCCGCGCTGCGTTGCCATGCTGGCCTCGGGCGCCATCGACGTGAAGCCGCTGATTACCCGCACCTTCGGGTTCGAGGACAGCATCCATGCCTTCGAGACCGCCGCATCCGCCCCCCCGGCCGATGTGAAGATGCAGATAGAGATTTAGGAGACAGCCGTGGCGGAAGTCAGGATCGACAAGGTCAGCAAGCAATACGGTGCGCTTCAGGTGATGCACGGCGTCAGCGTGGATATTGCCGACGGGGAATTCGTGGTGCTGGTCGGCCCCTCGGGCTGCGGGAAATCGACGCTGCTGCGAATGCTTGCGGGACTGGAGAAAATCTCGGGCGGGGACATCTCCATCGGCGGTCGGGTCGTGAACGACGTGCCACCGAAAGAGCGGGACATCGCGATGGTGTTCCAGTCCTATGCGCTTTATCCGCACAAGACCGTGGCCGAGAACATGGGCTTTCCGCTGAAGATGGCGAAACGTCCCAAGGCCGAGATCGACGAAAAGGTGGGCCGCGCGGCGGCGATCCTCGATCTGACGAAATATCTGGACCGCTTTCCGAAACAGCTTTCGGGCGGGCAACGGCAGCGCGTGGCGATGGGCCGCGCCATCGTGCGCGATCCGCAGGTGTTCTTGTTCGACGAGCCGCTGTCGAACCTTGACGCCAAGCTGCGCGTGACCATGCGGGTGGAGATCAAGGAACTGCACCAGCGGCTGAAGACCACCACTGTCTATGTCACCCACGACCAGATCGAGGCGATGACGATGGCCGACAAGATCGTCGTGATGCGCGACGGGCGGGTGGAACAGATCGGCGCGCCGCTGGATCTGTATGACACGCCGCAGAACGTCTTCGTCGCGGGCTTCATCGGCTCGCCCGCCATGAACCTGATCCGGGGGCGTATCGAGCAGGGCGCATTCGTGTCGGAGGGCGGCCTGCGGCTGCCCTTGCCGGCGTCATCGGCGGTCGAGGGGCAGGAGGTGATCTATGGCATCCGGCCCGAGCATATCGGCATCGGCGACGGGGGCGTTACAGTGGATGTTGTCGTGGTGGAACTGACCGGGTCGGAAACGCAAATCTTCGCCAAAGCGGGCGCGGACCTTCTGAACGCTGCCGTCAAGGACCGCGTGAGCGCCGCGCCGGGCAGCCGGATCGGCTTTCGCATCGATCCGGCGCAGGCGCATCTGTTCGATCAGAAGACCGAACGGCGGCTCTAGGCGAAGGCCTCGGCCACGGGCGCGCCATTGGCGATCAGCGCCGCCAGCAGGATGCGCGCCTGCCCGGGCCGAAGGATGCGCGAATGCACCGCCCCGGCCAGCGCAAGGTCATGCCCGCCGCCGCCACCGCCATAGGCCGGGGCAAGCGCCCCTTCCGGCACCCGGCTGGAGACAACGACCGGAACCCCGGCCTCGCGCACCGCCGAGACGACATCCGCCGTCGCATTGCCGGAGCCGAGCGCCGCCAGAACGACACCTTTCGCACCCGCCCGGACGCTGGCCCGCAGGTGCAGCCCGTCGCCGCCCGGATGGATCGCCACGATATCCACGCGCGCGGAAACCGGGGCGGGCAGGGCACCCGCCAGCTTGGCCGTGCCCTGTCCGCGAAACGCATCCGCGCTGTCGCTGGAGAACTTGTAGGCCCCCCATGCGGGCAGGTGGCGCCCGCCGAACACGATCCGCACCCCCGGCTGTCCGGTCAGAACGGCGCGAATGGCATCGGCCAGATTGCCCGGTCCGTCTGCATTCGGATGGTCTGCGGTGAACTGCGCCCCGGTGAAGATCACCGGCTTTTCCTGCGGCAGCTGCAGATGCGCCAAAAGCGAGGTTTCCTCCATGGCGTCGGTGCCGTGCAGGATCACGACCCCGGCGATGTCGGGATCGGAAATCTGGGCGCGCACCGCATCGACGATGGCCTGCATGTCGGCCAAGGTCAGGGCGGAACTGTCCTTGGCCAGAAGCTCTACCGGGCGCAGGCGGACGGGCAGGGCGGGAAGCCCTGCCAGCAGATCTTCGCCCCGGAGCGAGGGTTTGGCCCCATCCGCGCCGCGGCTGCTGGCGATGGTGCCGCCCGTGGCGATGACGGCGACCAGCGGGCTCATGCGCCGTTTTCCGCGGCGATACGGGCGATGCGCCCACGCGCGAGGAACCAGCCGACAATCAGCGCGGGCACGATCACCAGCAGCGAGGCGACCGTCCACGTTCCGATCGGCCAGTCGAAGGCCATCAGCACGATCACCCCGAGCAGGAAGGCCAGCGTCAGGATGCCCGTGAAAGGCGCGCCGAACATGCGGAACGCGGGCCGTTCCATCACGCCCTTGCGCGACAGGTGCCACAGTTTCAACTGGCACAGCACGATGACCGCCCAGGCCGAGATGATCCCGAGGGCTGCGACGTTCATCGCGATCTCGAACGCCTGGCTCGGGACGATGGCGTTCATGATGACGCCCAGAACGGTAACGAAGGCCGTGACCGCGATGCCCATATAGGGAACGCCAGACTTGTTCATCCGTGCCAACGCGGCCGGGGCAGAACCCGAAATCGCCATCGAATGCAGGATGCGGCCCGTCGAATAGAGGCCTGCGTTCAGCGAGGACAGCACCGCCGTCAGCACGACAAGGTTCATCACCACGTCCGCGCCCTGAATGCCGATCGCGCCGAAGAAAGTCACGAACGGGCTCTCGCCCCCCTTGTAGGCGGTGTAGGGCAGCAGCAGCGACAGCAGCAGGACCGAGCCGACATAGAACACCACGAGGCGGAAGACGACCGTGCGGATGGCGCGCGGCATGACCTGACGCGGGTCCTCCGTCTCGCCCGCCGCCGTGCCGATCAGCTCGACCGAGGCATAGGCGAAGACGACACCTTGGATGATGACCAGCGCGGGAAGGATGCCATTCGGGAAAAGCCCGCTGCCCTGGATCAGATGCAGACCGGGTTCGACCCCGTCGATGGGCGTGCCCGTCGCGACGAACCAGATGCCGACGCACAGGAATGTCACCAGAGCCAGAACCTTGATGAGGCTGAACCAGAATTCAAGCTCGCCGAAGACCTTGACCGACAGAAGGTTCATGAGCAGGACGACGACCAGCGCAACCAGTGCGAAGACCCATTGGTCGATCCCGGCAAGCCACGGCACATAGGCCTTGAAGAAGTTCATGTAGACCGCGACCGCCGTCACGTCGGCCACCGAGGTCATCGCCCAGTTGATCCAGTACATCCAGCCAACTGCGAAGGCGAGTTTTTCGCCGTAGAACTCCCGTGCATAGGAGACGAACGAGCCCGAAGTCGGGCGGTGCATGATGAGCTCGCCCAAGGCGCGGAGCACCAGAAAAGCGAAGAACCCGCACAGCGCATAGACGAAGACCAGCGAAGGTCCGGCAGCCGCAAGCCGTCCGCCCGCGCCAAGGAACAACCCGGTTCCGATCGCGCCGCCAATCGCGATCATCTGGATTTGTCGCGGCTTCAGCGCCTTGTGAAAGCCCCTGTCCTCGGCGGCGAGAACCACGCCATCCGCTCTTGATTTTTCCATCATCCCTCCACGCAGCCAGACCTGTCAGGCTGTAAGACAGGTTTTCGGTAGACTGCGATTCCATGGTCCGTCAAGCACGACGTTTCGGTCGAAAAACCGCGATTCAGCGCAAGTTTCGGAAATGCAGTCGAAATCAGCCTTTTGTCGCCGGGTGCGTCAACCGCGTAACAAGCTGCTCCACAGCGTTCAGATGGGCCTGCATGGCCTCGCGCGAAGCTGCTTCGTCGGCGGCGGCAATCGCTTCTGCGATGCGGCGATGCTCGTGATTCGAGGCGGTGCGGCGATTGCCCGACAGGTTCACCAGCTCCGATTGCTTTGCCAGCGCCTCGCGCGCTTCGGCGGCGATCCGGGCAAACAGGGCGTTGCCCGACGCCTCGGCGATCAGCGCATGGAACGCGGAATCGTGCCGGACCCAGGCCAGCGGATCGTGGCAGTCATCCATCCGATCGCACAGGCGCAGAAGGCTCGCGCGCTGATCCTCCGATCTGCGTATCGCGGCCCAACCGGCGGCCGGGATTTCGACGAAGGGCCGCGCCTCGATCAGATCGCGCGCGGAGTAGGCGCCGTAATTCGGCTCGGCCGGGCTGGCCGAGATGACGAAACTGCCGCTGCCGGTCCGGCTGCGCGTAAGCCCCAAAGTCTGAAGCGAGCGCAGCGCCTCGCGGACCATCGGGCGGCTGACACCGTATTTCCCGGCAAGTTTCGCTTCGGACGGCAAGCGGGTCGACACCGGAATGCGTCCAGACAGGATGGCGCTACGAAGATCCTCGAACACTGCTTCCGCTGCATTCTGTCGGGCGACGGGGCTTTTATCGGCGAGCCACTGGGCAATATTGTTCATTGCCGCAGTCTTTCAATATGGCAGTGACTGTCAAGCGAAAGGCTAAGTAATAAGAAACATAATGAAGGTTACATTGTAGGTGGGCTGTTGGGGCGAGCGCTATTTCCATCTGCGGCCTTTGTTTGAATGCATGACTTGTCCAAACGGGAGATCGCAGAATGGATGCCGCATATTCGCAGCTGAGCATTGAGGAGTGCAAGCAGATCGAGCGCTGGAGACGTGCAATGTCTTGGTCGAGGAGATGGCGCCGGTCCTGAAGCGCCACCCCACCATTTTCGGCGAGATCCGCGCGATCACTTTCACGATGCGGACATGCCTAATGTGCGTGGTTACTTTGCGACGGCGGCGCAGATCCGCACGACGCACGGCCGCGCCCGCAGTGCAAGCTAGTCCGCTATCCGCAGCCTGCAATCGGATCGTCGATCACATCACCTCCGGCTGGGCGCCCGAACAGATCGCCGACCGCCTGCGCCTCGAGAAGGCGCATCCCTGGGCCTGGCAAGAAACGATCTGCCGCGACATCTAAAGCTGCGAAGGCATGGAGCAGGAACTGTGGTGGTATCTGCCGACCCACCGCAAGTCGCGCCGACCACGACATTGTCGCACCCCGCATCGCAAAATTCCATCGCGATGTCAGCATCCTGTTCCGGCAGGCCTTCGGCCAATAGAACCTGACCTCTCCGGTGGAGCGCACGACGCACTTCGCGGTGCTGCTGAAGAACGACACTAAGCGCAGCACGCCGGTCATGGCGAAGATCGCAACCTTGCTGCGCGACCTGCCGCATCACGCACGCAGATCCATCACCTTTGACCGCTGCACCGAGTTCGTCTCCTGGCCGCACCTGCGCGCAGAAATCGGCACCGCCAGCTGGTTCTGCGATCCTTCCGCACCTTGGCAGAAAGGAACTGTCCTGAACGCCGACCGCCGCATCCGCCGCTGGCTGCCCCGCGAGCTCCCCTCACCCTCTACGACCGGCTCAACGCAACGCATCGGCTGTCGAACCCCTGCCGCAGTCTTGCGGCAGAAGATGCTGGAGAACAGGATATGACCGCGCTACCCCCATCGCAGCAGAAGTCGCCACAAGGATATTCACGGCCCGCAGTTGATGATGGCCATCGGGGATTCCCTGCGGGATATTGTCCGTGGAAGTCAGGCCGTCTTCTTGCGCTGAGCCGACACGTCACATCAGTTGTTCGACTTCGGGCGCGGCGATGAACCGCCATGCCCGTCGCGGCCCGGCCATGACGTTCAGATAGTAAAGCTCGAACCCGTGCGGCGCTCCACAGGGGTGATGCCCGCGTGGCACCAGCACGACGTCGCCATCCTTGACCGCCATCGTCTCGTCCAGGCTGCCGTCATCGGTATAGACGCGCTGCAAGGCCCATCCGTCGCGCGGGTTCAGCCGGTGGTAATAGGTTTCCTCCAGATATGTGATGCGCGGAAAGTCGTCCTCGTCATGGCGGTGGCTGGGATAGGATGACCAATGGCCCGCCGGGGTGAACACCTCGGTCACCAGCAGGCTGCCCGCGTAATCTTCGGCCTCCATCGCGATGTTGTTAATGTGGCGCGTGTTCGTCCCGGTGCCGCGCGGTGTCAGCGTTATGCCATCCGGGCCGATGCGGCGGGCGGAATGCGTGCCACGGTCAGGCGCGGCGCAGATGGCGACGGTGCAATCGGTGGTGGCGACGGCCTGCCAATCCTGCCCACCGGGAACGTAGAGACAATGCGGCGGCGTCTTTTCGAAAACGTCCATCCGCTCGCCCAGCTCGCCCCAGTCCTGATCGGCGGCGTGGACCTGCGCCTTGCCTTCGACCATCACGAGGATGATCTCGTTCGTGCCGGTCGCACCCGACGCCGTCTCGCCCGCGCGCAGGCGATGCAGGGAAAAGCCGACATATCGCCAGCCCGCATCCTGCGCGGTGATGCGGTGAACCTCGCCATGATCGCCGAAGGGTTTGCGAAGCAGGGTCATGCCGGCACCGTGCTGTCCAGCCCTGCCGCCCTCGCCATCTCGCGCAGCGCCTTGCGGCCCATGGACTGATAATGCAGCGGATTGCGGACGGCGCTGTCCTGTTCAGCCTCGATCACCAGCCAGCCGGAATAGCCGTGCTGGGCCGCGATCTTCAGCACCGGCGCGAAATCGACGCAGCCTTCGGTATCGCCCGGCACGGTGAAGGCGCCCCGGCGGATGCCTTCGATAAAGCTGAGCCCATCGGCGCGGACCTGCCGCATGATGTCGGGCCGGATGTTCTTGCAGTGGATATGGCCCACGCGGTCCATGTATTTGCGCGCGACCTCGGCCGGGTCCGCGCCGCCGAAGGTGCAGTGGCCGGTGTCCAGCAGCAGCTTCAGGTTCGGACCCGCCGCCGCCATGAAACGGTCGATGTCGTCCGCGCTTTCGACGCAGGTGCCCATGTGGTGGTGATAGCAGAACCGCATCCCCTGCGCGGTCGCGTGATCCGCCAGCAGGTTCAGCCCCCCCATCAGCCGGTCCCATTCGTCATCCGTCAGGATCGGGCGATCGTTCACCGCGACGTTGTCGTTGCCATGCACGGTGTTGGAGCATTCGCAGATGATGATTACATCGCTGCCCGCCGCCTTGGACATCGCGATGTGGACATCCATCGCGGCTTTTTCGGTGTCCGGCGTCGATCCGGCGGCAAGGATGTTGGTCGAATGCCATCCGCCCACGAAGCGCAGCCCGTAAGCGCCAAGGGCGGCCTTCAGCGCCGGGCCTTCGCCGGGCATCTTATGGCCTTTTTCGATCCCGTCGAAGCCGATGGCGCGGCAGTCGGACAGGCAATCTTCCAGCGTAAGATGCGCGCCGATGGTCTGATCGTCGTCGTTGGACCAGGCAATGGGATTGGTGCCGTAAAGGATCATGTCACTCTCCGCGATCAGTTGACGAGGCTTTGCCGCGCCGCATTGGTCAAATAGATGTCGTAGGCGTCGCGCAGCCGCTGCGGCCCGCCGACCTGCGGCACGGCCACGTCCCACCAGTGCCCCGCCTCGCCGAAGCCGGGGCCTTCGGTGGCATCGGTGTCGATGACGATGACGGTGGGGATGTCGCGGGACCGGGCGGCGGCGATCTCGTCCCCCAGCGTGGCGATCGTGGCTTTCACCGCATGGGCGCCCATCGATCCTGCATGGGCGACGAAGTCGATCTGGGGCTGCACCTCGATGTTGCAATTGACATACATGTTGTTGAACTCGGCCCCGCCGCAGACCTGTTGCAGACGGTTGATGCAGCCATAACCCCGGTTGTCGGTCAGGATGACGGTAAAGGGGATGCGTCGCATCACCGCCGTCGCCAGTTCGGCATTGGCCATCATGTAGCTGCCGTCACCCACGAAACACAGCACCTCGCGGTCGGGCCTGGCGAGCTTGAGGCCCATTGCACCCGCCACTTCGTATCCCATGCAGCTGTATCCGTATTCCATGTGATATCCGGCCTGCGAAGGTTGCCACAGCAGCTTCAGCGCCCCCGGCATCGTGCCCGCCGCGCACATCGCGATGCTCGCCTCGGTCGAGGCGCGCTGCACGACGCCGATCACCTGCGCGTCGGTCGGCAGGGCATTCGCATCGGCCGGCGGGGCGCAGTGGGCATCCACCGCCGCCAGCCATTCGGCCCGCGATTGCGTATCGGGGCTTGCTTTGTATTCGCCCAAGAGCGCCGTCAGCTTTTCCAGTGCAACGCGCGCATCGGATACAAGCGCGGTCGAAAAATGCTTCGCTGCGTCATAGGGTTGGACGTTGATGCTAACCAATCGCCCGAATAGCGTGCGCGATCCGGTTGTGAAGTCCTGAAGCCGCGTGCCGATGCCGATCACCAGATCGGCATTCGCTGCCGCCCGGTTTGCCGCTGCCGATCCGTCCACGCCCGACGCGCCGAAGTTCATCGGATGGGCCTGCGCCAGCGCCGATTTGCCCGCCTGCGTTTCGATCACCGGGATACCATGGCGCGACGCGAAATCGCCCAGCGCGCTTTCGGCTCCGGAATAAATGACGCCCCCGCCGCAGACGATGACCGGCGCTTTGGCTGCACGGATCAGCGCCGCCACCTCGGCCAGTTCGGTCGCATCGGGTTCGGGGCGACGGATGCGCCAGACGCGGGGGGCGAAGAACGCCTCGGGCCAGTCATGGGCCTCGGCCTGGACGTCCTGACAGAAGGCGATGGTCGCAGGGCCGCAATTGGCCGGGTCCGTCATCACCCGCATCGCGCGGGGCAGCGCGGTCAGCAATTGCTCGGGCCGCGTGATGCGGTCGAAGTAACGGCTGACGGGGCGGAGGCAGTCGTTCGCGCTGACGGTGCCGTCGTCGAAATCCTCGACCTGTTGCAAGACAGGATCGGGGCGGCGGGTTGCGAACACGTCCCCCGCGATGATCAGCAACGGAAGGCGGTTCACATGCGCCAGTGCCGCGGCGGTCACGAGGTTGGTCGATCCCGGCCCGATGGAGCTGGTGACGGCATGCGCGCGCCTGCGGCCCTGCCCCTTGGCAAAGGCGATGGCGGCATGGGCCATCGTCTGCTCGGTCTGGCCGCGCCAAGTCGGCAGCGCGTCGCCGATCCCGTGCAGTGCCTCGCCCACGCCGGCGACGTTGCCATGCCCGAAGATGGCCCAGACGCCGTCGATGAAACGCTGGTCATCTTCAGTCATCTGCACCGAAAGCCAGCGCATCATGGCCTGTGCGGCGGTCAGTCGGATCGTGGTCATGCGGCGTCCTTTCGTGCGCTGTCCCAGATTGCGGCAAGGCGGGCGAAACGCTCCGCCATTTGCGCCACGGCATCGTCGTCGCCCATGCGGCCTGCCAACCATTCCCGTGCGGCATCGGCGAAGATCGTCCTGCCGACCGCGAACCCGCGCACCAGCGGGAACTGCGCGGCGACGGCGAAGCTTTCGGCCAGGTCCGCCTCGGGCGCGTCGAGGCCGAGCACGACGATGCCGCGGGTGTGGCGGTCGTGCTCCTCGATCGCGGCGATGGCGTTCGCCCATCCGGCGCGGGTCTTCAAGGGCTCCAGCTTCCACCAGTCGGGGGTGACGCCGATGGCATAGAACTGGCGGATCAGTGTCGCGGTGGTGTCGTCGTCCACGGGGCCGACCTTGGACGGGATGATCTCCAGCAGAAACTCCAGCCCGTTACGGCGGGCGGCGGTGAACAGGCGCTTGACGGTCGCCTCGTGATCGGCGCGGGTGGCTGCATCGTCGTCCGGGTGGCAGAAGCACAGCACCTTCACGACATTCTCGCGCGCCCATTCCGACAGGCCGCCGCAGTCGGGACCAAGCTCCGGCTCCAGCGTCAGGGGGCGCGATCCGGGCCATTCGCAGGGCCGGCCGATCCACAGCCCGCTGCCCGAAGCCGCGTGCAGTGCATGCCGCCCGATCCGGTTGTCGCACAGGATGCCATAACCGGGTTGCCCGTCCTGAACCTGCAGGGCGGCCTTCAGGCACAACTCCTTGAAGGCTCCGCCCTTGGCGAGGGTATACCCATCCATCTGTTCAAGCTGAACGCGGTGATCGAAGGCGAAGACGCGCATCGTCGTCCAGTCGCCCGCGCGGTTGGTGGCCCAGTGGATCTGCTCCAGTTCGGGATCGTTCCGCAGGTCGGGCCGGACGACGCCGCGCTTCAAAAAGAATTCCAGCTCGGTCAGGCTGGGATAGGCGGGGGTGCAGCCGTGGCGGGACACCGCGAAGGCCCCGCAGGCATTGGCATATTTCAGCGTGGTCGGCCAATCCTCGCCATCCAGCCAGCCCTTCATCAGGCCAGAAAAGAACCCGTCCCCCGCGCCCAGTACATTGAACACCTCGATCGGGAAGCCGGGGCCGGTCTGGCCATCGTCAAGGCTGTCCGGGATCGCGCCTTCGAAGGCCACCGCCCCTGCCGCGCCGCGCTTGCAGACGAGCACGGCAGGGGAAACGCCGCGCACGGCCCGTAGCGCGGCGACGGTGTCGGTGGTCCCGCCGGCGATGTGGAACTCCTCCTCGGTGCCGACGATCAGATCGAAAAGATGCAGGTTTGCCTGAAGCTTGGCCGTGACGGCGGCGCTTTCGACAAAGCGGCTTTCGCCGTCGCCATGCCCCGCCACGCCCCACAGGTTCGGACGGTAATCGATGTCCAGCGCCGTTTTCGCCCCGTTCTCGCGCGCGATCCGCAGCGCCTTCAGGGTGGCCGCCTCGGTGCGCGGATGGCTCAGATGGGTGCCGGTCGCGACGACCGACCGCGAATCGGCGATGAAGCCGGGGTCGATATCGTCTTCGCACAGCGCCATGTCGGCGCAATTCTCGCGATAGAAGATCAGCGGGAACTGGTGTTCGTCGCGGATGCCCAGCAGCACCAGCGCGGTCAGCCGTTCGGGATCGGTCGCGACGCCCCGGACATCGACGCCCTCGCGCACGAGCTGTTCGCGGATGAAGCGGCCCATGTGTTCGTCGCCCACCCGCGTGATGACGGCCGATTTCAGGCCCAGCCGCGCGGTGCCGCAGGCGATGTTCGTCGGGCTGCCCCCGATATATTTCGCGAAGGAACCCATGTCCTCCAGCCGCCCGCCGATCTGGGCGCCGTAAAGATCGACCGAACTGCGGCCGATCGTGATCAAGTCAAGCTGCATGGGGCACTCCGGAAGTGGGCAGGAGCGCGGACGCCCCTGCTGGTAGGGTCAGATATTCGCTTTGATGAAATCGATGCTGGCGTTCAGGTCAGCCTCGGGGTCGGGCGCGTCGTGGACCTCGGCGGCGAAAGGCTCGAACGAGAAGGGGCCATCATATCCCGCCGCGATCAGCGCGTTGATCTGAGCGATGTTCTCCAGCCGGTCGTCGCTGTCCACCAGCACGCGGTGCTTGTCCAGCATGTCGTCCACCGCCACACCCGGGTCCGTCACCCCCGAGATGTGGACAAGCCCGGTCCATTCGGGAAAGAACTCCGTCTCGCCCGCAAGGTGGTGGTGGAAGGTGTCGTGCATCAGCTTGTAGGTGCCCGCGCCGCCCGCCTGTTCGATCGCGTCGATGGCGACGGATTTGCGCCGAAGCGAGGAGATGGGAAAGCCCAGCGGCTCCACCAGCCCGGTCAGTCCGTGATCCTGCAGGATCGGCTTTGCCGCCCGCAACGATGCGACCAGATCGTCGAACGCCACGTCGTTCCCGTCGTTCAGCGGGCACATCACCAGTGCCTTCGCGCCGCTGGCCTGGGCAAATCGGGCCAGTTGCAAGGTCCGCGCGGACAGGTCTTCGGACCAGAGGTTGAAGGGGTAAAGCGCGTTGATCGACAGGATGTCGATGCCCTGACGCGCCGCCTCGTCGCGCACCGCCGCCGGGTCGAGCGTTCCGACGACGTCGGGCAGATCGTTGCGGATCTCCACCTCGGTCGCGCCAAGGCGGCGGACCATGGCAAAGAAATCGGCCAGCGGCATCTTCGGCGCCGAGATGTGGTTGATGGCAAAACGCATCGCGATCCTCAGCGATAAAGAGCCGGGGTTTCCGGCAGGGTGATGGGAACGATCTGGCCGGATTTCTCCTGCGCCTCGACGCAGGCGTCCGAGGTGATGGCGGCGACGAAACCGTCCCAGCTGGAAGGGCCGGACGCGGTGCCGCGCGATGCCGCTTCGATGAAGTCCTTCAGCTCCACGTCATAGCTGTCGATGAAGCGGTCCTTCCAGTCGGTCATGATCGCGTTCTGAAGCTTGGCGTCCTTGCGGGTGACGATGGACATGGGTTCCGGAAGGTTGGCCAGCCCCTCCTCGCCCACGACCTGACACTGGATGTCGTAGCCGTAGCGGCAGTTCACAAAGACCTCGACATCGATGCGGATGCCTTTCTTCGTCTCCAGCAGAACGATCTGCGGGTCTGCGACCTTGGCATGGGCGTGGCCCGAACGGCGCGGAAACACCACCTGCGCCGAAACATAGTCGTCGTCCAGCAGCCAGCGGAACACGTCGATCTCGTGGATCAGCGTGTCGTGGATCGCCATGGGCGTTATATATTGCTCTGGCACGGTGGGGTTGCGATGGGCGGCATGCACCATCAGCGGCGCGCCGATCTGGCTGTCCACCACCTGTTTCAGCAGCCGGTAACCCGCGTCATAGCGGCGCATGAATCCGACCTGCACAAGACGCGTGCCGTGTGCGACTTCGGCATCGACAATGCGTTTGGCCCCTTCAGCGGTGGTCGCCAGCGGCTTTTCGCAGAAGCACGGCTTGCCCGCCGCGATGGAGGCCAGCACGTATTGTTCATGCGTGGCCCCCCAGGACGTCACCAGAACGGCGTCCACCTCGGGGGCGGCGATCAGGTCTTCGCCCGTGGCATAGATTTTCGCGGCGGGTGCGATATCGGACTGCACCGCCTTGGCACCGTCTGGATTCACATCGCTCAGCGCGACGATCTCGGCCCCGGCCAGAACGTTCTGGATGCGGCGGGCGTGGTCGCGCCCGATCATGCCCGTTCCGATAACCCCAATTTTCACGGTCATGCCCGCGTTCCTTGTTTCCAGTATTTGTCGACGTAACGTTTGGTCTCGGCCAGCATGAAACGGGCGCTTTCCTCGGCGCGGTCCTCCCAGCCGAAGACGCAATTCGACAGCACGCCGTCGAATTTCATGTCGGCCAAGGTTGCGAAGAACGTCTCCCAGTCGATCTCGCCCTGTCCGAAATCGAGGTGCTGGTGCACGCGCACCTTCGATCCGGGCGGGTTCACGACATAGCGAAGCTGCGAGGATTTGTTGTGATCGTAGGTGTCGGCCAGCCTGACGTGCACCAGATGCCCCTCGGTTGCGCGAAGGTTTGCCACCATGTCGGGACCATAAAAGAACGTATGCGGCGCGATGAACGACGCCTTCACGGCCTTGGAGTTGATGGTCTTGATGATGTCGATCGCGGGCGCGATTTCTTCCAGCCAGTCTTCGGGATGTGCCTCCAGCGACAAGGTCAGTCCTTCGCGTTCGAGCATCGGCACCAGAATGTCCATCGCACGGAAGAACTGCGTCTCGCAGGTTTCCGGGCGGTGCAGGCCCGACCGGTCGTTCAGGCTGCGGTCGGGCGATCCACCACGGCCGAATTCCGACACGAACATCGGGCAGTCCATCTCGACCGCGATCTCGATGGCGCGTTTCCAGTTGTCGATCGCCGCCTCCCATTCGTCGGGATAGGGGCTGGCCCAGCGATACATGGGCTGGAGCGTGGCAAGCCCCAGGCCGTGATCCTTCAGCGCCCTTTTGAAGCCGGCGATCCGTTCGGGATAGACCTTGGGCCGCGTCCACCACGACAGAAAGTCAGGGCGCGGTGAAAGTTCGACATAATCGTAGCCAAGATCGGCGACCTTGCGGCATGTTTCCTCCAGCGACAGGTGCCGGATCATGTGGGGGTCGAGCGTGTGCTTCACGGGTCTGGATCCTTCGGAGATTTCGGTGGGCGGGGCGCGAGCGGCCCCGCCCGGGGACGGCGGGTCTCGGGGGAGGGTCCCCGCCGTATGCGATCAGTGAACGTAGTCGGCCATGTTCTCGGGCGAGACACGCTCGAACGGCACCCAGAATTCCTTTTCGATGGGCTCGTCCCTGGCGGCTGTCACGGCGGTCCGGACCGCGATCTCGCCCTGGACGGTGGTGTTCTGGAACACCGTCAGATCCAGATCGCCTGCCGCCATCGCCGCCAGCCCGTCCGAAGTGGCGTCGATGCCCGCGATCAGCACCTTGTCCATCGAGGCGCCCCCGGCCTTCAGCGCCTGTGCGGCGCCGATGGCCATTTCATCGTTGTTGGACACCACCGCATCGAATTCGACCCCAGCGGTCAGCCAGGACGCCATCAGGTCCTGCGCCTGGACGCGGTTCCAGTTCGCAGTCTGTTTTTCCACCACCTCGATCTGACAGGTGTCGGTGGCGAACAGTTCCTCCACGGTCTGCGTCCGCACCAGTGCCGCGCGGTTTTCAAGCGGGCCCATAAGGATCACCGCACGGCCCCTGCCGCCCAGCGCCTCGCACACGGCTTCAGCCTCGAAACGTCCGGCATCGCGTTCGGCCGACCCGACATAGGCCGTGCCGTCCGGCATGCCGTGGTCGAGTTCTGCCGGAGGATGGTTGACATAGATCAGAGGAATACCGGCATCCGTCGCCGTTCGCGTTATGGCGGCGGTGGAATCGCCATCTACCGCATTGACGATGATGGCATCGACGCCGTTGGCGACGAAGTTCTGCACCTGGTTCAACTGACGCGCTACGTCCAGTTGTGCGTCTTCCACCACCAGCGTGACGTCCTGTTGCGCAGCGGCACCTGCCTTCAGGCCGTTCAGCAGGATCGTCAGGTGCGGATTGTCGAGCGAGGTCATGGTGACGCCGATCCTGGTCTCGGCCGCGACCGGAAGGGCCAGTCCGCAAAGGGTGGTGGCAAGCAATATCTTCTTCATTCGGATTTCCTTTTCGAAAACCGGGCTTTCGGGGTGGCGGGCGTCGATGGGGAACGAAGCCGTTCCCCGCCATTGTCAGGATTTCTTGATGCGCTTCCGTTGGCGGTGCATGTCCGCGATGACAGCGGCCACGATGATCGCACCCTTGATCATCTCTTGGTAATAGGCGTCGAGCCGGAGGAACGTGAACCCCGAGATGATGACCCCGAAGATGATCATCCCGATCATCGTCCCAAGGATCGACCCGCGCCCGCCGGTCAGGGACACACCGCCGATCACGGCCATCGCGATGGCGTCAAGCTCGTACATCGCGCCCATCCCGGCCTGCGCGGTCAGGCCGCGCGCCGCCACCATGATCCCGGCCAGCCCGGCCAAAAGACCCGCAACGGCATAGATCTTGACGATGTGGCGTTCGACGTTGATCCCGGTCACACGTGCCGCCTGCGGGTTGGCGCCGATGGCATAGGTGTATTTGCCATACCGCGTGTATCGCAGCACCACGTGCATGATCGCAGCGACCAGCAGGAAGATCCAGACGGGGTTCAGCCCCTGCCCGATCGCGGCGAACCCATCGGTCGGAAAGCTGATCGGCTGGCCCTTGGTGTACCATTTGGCAAAGCCGCGTGCCGTCACCATCATGCCCAGCGTCGCGATGAAGGGCGGAATCCTGGTATAGGCCACAAGCGCGCCGTTCACCGCGCCGCAACCAAGCCCGATCAGCAGACCCACCATGATCGGCACGATAGCGGGCAGATCGGTCAGATGCGGATAGACGGCGCGGTCGGTGGCGATCTGGCCGACGCTCATCGCGACCATCGCGGTCGCGCCGACGACCGAACCCGACGAAAGGTCGATGCCGCCGGAAATGATGACCTGCGTCACACCGATGGCGATGACCCCGATCACTGACACCTGCAGGATCATGATCGACAGGCGCTGCGTATTGCCAAGAAAGCTCTGCCCTTGAAAGACCCAGCCCAATATCTCGAACACGATACAGATGCCGATCAGGACGAGAAAAATGTTCAGTTCGGGCGGCAGACGCCTTGCGGGCCGCGCGGGCACGGCGGGGGCGATGGCATTGGCGTTCATTTCGTTCTCCTCCTTCCCGCGTCAGCGAGCGGCAAGATCCATGATTTTCATCTGGTCGGCCTCGGCACGGTCGAGGAACCCCGACACATGCCCCTCGTGCATGACCATGATGCGGTCGCTCATCCCCAGAACCTCGGGCAGTTCGGACGAAATCATCAGCACCGCCACCCCCTCGGCCGCGAGGCCGGTGATGAGGCGGTGGATTTCCGACTTGGCGCCGACATCAATGCCGCGCGTGGGTTCGTCCAGGATCAGGATGCGCGGCCGGGTCAGCAGCCAGCGTGCGATCAGCAGCTTCTGCTGGTTGCCGCCGGACAGGTTTTCGACCGTCTCGTACAGGTTGGGCGTCTTGACCCGCAGTTTCTCCGCCATGTCGGCGGACATCTTCGTCAGCGTCTTCTCGTCCAGAAACCCGGCGCGGGCATGACCCTGCGTGATGATCGCGGACTGGATGTTCGCAAGACAATCGAGGTTCAGAAAACAGCCGGTTTCCTTGCGATCCTCGGTCAGGAAGGCCATCCGCAGACCCATCGCGGCGCGGGGGCTGTCGATGGTGACGGGCTTGCCTTCGACCAGTATCTCGCCCGAAGCGGCAGGATGAACGCCGAACAGCGCCTCGGCAACATTTGACCGCTTCGATCCGACCAGCCCCGCCACCCCAAGGATCTCGCCCTGACGGAGGGTAAAGGAAATATCCTCGAACACGCCCGGAAGTGTCAGATTGCGCACCTCCAGGATGACGTCGCCGATGGGGCAGTCGATCTTGGGGAACATGTTGTTGATCTCGCGGCCAACCATCATGCGGATGATGTCGTCGCGCGTCGTGTCGGTGCTGGCGTGGGTGCCGACATATCTGCCGTCGCGGAACACGGTAAACTCGTCCGCGATCTCGAACAATTCGTTCATCTTGTGGGTGATGTAGACGATGCCGATCCCGCGCGCCTTCAGGTCGCGGATGATGGTGAAAAGATGCTCCACCTCGCGGTCGGTCAGTGCGGAGGTCGGCTCGTCCATGATAAGCACATCCGCCTCGTGGCTGACGGCGCGGGCGATTTCGACCATCTGCTTCTGCGCAACGGTCAGTTCGGACACCTGTGCGCGCGGATCGACGCGGATGTTCAGCCGTTCGAACAGCTCGCGCGTCATCTCGTTCATGCGGTGGTGGTCGATCAGGCCGAAGCGGTTCTTGGGCTCGCGGCGGATCCAGATGTTTTCGGACACCGTCATCCAGTTCATCAGCGCAAGTTCCTGATGGATCATCGCGATGCCCTGATCCAGCGCGTCCAGCGGGGATTTCAGCGTAACCACCTCGCCGCGCAGGCGGATCTCTCCGGCATCGGGCTGATACACGCCCGCAATGATTTTCATCAGGGTCGACTTGCCGGCGCCGTTTTCCCCCATCAGGGCGTGGACGGTGCCGGGCCGAATGCGAAGCTGGACATCATCAAGCGCGAGAACGCCGGGAAATTCCTTCCGGATGCCGCTGATGGCCAGAACGCCGTGCGTTTCGGTGTTCCGGCGGACCCGCTTGATCGCTGCGGCAGTGTTGGCACTGATCATCCGATTTTCCTCTGGGATGGTGGCACCGCCGGGGCTGGCCGCCGGCGCCCTTCGACGTTCAGTTCAGCGCTTGATATTTCGCGAGGTTTTCGGGGGTCACGAGTTCGAACGGGACATAGACGCGGTTCTCGACCTTCTCGCCGCGCGAAAGGCTCAACGCGGCATCGACGGCGCCGTGGCCCTGACCTGACGCATTCTGGAAAACCGACAGGTCCAGATCGCCCGCTGCCATCGAGGCAAGCGCATCCTGTGTGCCGTCGATGCCCGCCACGATCACGTCATCCATCGACAACCCGGACGATTTCAGCGACTGGATCGCCCCGATCGCCATTTCGTCATTGTTGGAGATGACGGCATCGAAGGAGACGCCAGCCGACAGCCAGTTGGTCATCAGGTCGGCGCCCTGGGTGCGTGACCAGTTCGCGGTCTGCTCCTCGACGATGGTCATGAAGCTGCACTCGGGCGTGGCGATGACATCCTTGATGTCCTGCGTGCGCATCCGGGCGGCCTGATTGGACAGCTCGCCCATGATGACCACGATGCTTGCTTCGGTCGTGCCCTTTTCCTTCAGCAGGCGGCAAACCTCCTGGGTCTGGAGCGTGCCGGATTCCTTCTCGTCCGAAGCCACGAATGCCTGGTTCTCGGGCAGTTCGTCCACATTCACCGGCTGACGGTTTACATAGACCAGCGGGATGCCCGCGTTGCTTGCCGCCTGCGAGATCGCGACCGTCGCGTCGGTGTCCACCGGATTCACGATGATGGCGTCCACGCCGCCCGCGATGAAGTTCTGGACTTGGCTCAGTTGTTTTCCGACGTCGTTCTGCGCGTCCTCGACCTGCAGCTCAACCCCATCGAGCGTTGCCGCGTGATCGATCATCCCGTTGCGAAGAACCGTCAGGAAGTTGTCATCGAAGACGGCCATGGAAACGCCGATCGTTTCGGCCGATACGGCCGATGCCATCAGGCTGGATCCCAAGGCGACCGTGATCAGAGTCTTTCTCATATTTCCCTCCCATAATCCGCATCTCCTCCCAGAGCGCGGTCGAATTCCATGCGGACAGCGCCGCATTCATGCGGTTGTGCGTGCCTTCGGTCTTTCAGTGCTGAGGAAAAAGCGACCTCCGTTTCGCCTTCCTTGATGGAACCATCCCGCAGGAAGGGCGGCGCCGTCAACGGCGACGAAAGCGGAATCACGTCATTTCTGATAGAAAAGGATCATCAAAGAATGACGTAAAACATCATCGCCTCAAAGGTTCTCGGAAATCCATATCTGCGGCGGCAGGAATCGTTGGCCCGGCGTCTCGGCCATGCCGTGTTCCACGGTGCTTATCATTGTGGAAATGAGGTCGGTGCACAGTTCGCGCAGGGGGGTGTGAAGGACCGCGGTCACCGTGCCGTCAAGCAGCGCCTTGCGAGAATCAGGCGTCAGCTCGTTCACCAGGCAGACGATGCCCCGGCTCGCGCCCTCCTCCTCCAACGCTGCGATGGCGCCTTCCATGCCGCCGCCAGCGCAATATACGCCCACCATATCGTCGTGCCGTGCCAGCGCCCCCAGCAACGCTTCATAGGTCAGGCCCCGCGTCTCCAGGTTGACGAGCGCATCCATCACTTCGAACTGCGGAGCGTATTCGCGCATATAGCTGCGAAAGCCGGTTTCACGCAGGGCATGGCCCTGAAATCGGTGGCCGCCAAGGAACAGCAGCACCTTGCCGGGGCGCGGCGAAAAGCGCGAGATCATCCACGCCGCCGTGCGCCCCACCTTGATGTTGTTCGTGCCTATATAGGCCTCGCGCACACCTTGGGCAAAGTCCGACAGCAGTGCGAATGTCGGAATCCCCTTTTCTTTCAACGCCGTTATCACGGAGGTGACGTCGTGATGGTCCGGCCCTGTGGCGCCGATGGCATGGACCTTGCCGGAAAAGCCATTCAGCAGGTCCACCATTTCGGCGGGATCGGAGGTCTGTGCGAACCGCACGTCCAGCCGGATACGGTAGTCGCGCAGACCATGGACCGCATGCTCCAGTTCCGCGGCGAAGGATTGATAGAAGGTGTGCCGTTCCTTTCGCAGGATGAACCCCAGCCGATATTCCGGGAGTTCGGCAAACAGCCGCTGCCGGATCAGGTTGGTGCCGTGAAAGCCGATCTTCTCGGCCGCATCGAAAACCTTGCGCGAGGTTTCTTCGCGCACCTTCAGCCGCCCGCTGAGCACCCTGTCGACAGTGGCAACGCTGACCCCCGCGGTCTTGGCAAGATCGGCAATGGTTGGGCGTCGCATGATCTGGCTCCCTGCTTGCAGGCGCTTTGATGCGCCCGCATCATGTCTGATACATAAACGTCATCCTGCAGACATGTTCCCCGATTTCAACCGCCCGTGCAAAAGCGGATGCCAAGGCAATCGCGAATGCCGTCCAGCATCGCCATCGTCCCGAGCGAGGCATCGAGGGTTCGGCAACCCGTCTCGGTCCGGCCCGCCGCGATGGCGCGGGCAACCTCGGCGGCTTCAAAGAACAGCCCTTCGAAATGCGCGCCGCGCGGTTCTTCATACCGCAGCACGCGGCTTCCATCGCGCGACCAGACCTCGAATGATCCGGGCAGGTGGAATTCGGTGGTAAAGCGTATCGATCCTTCCGTGCCGACGATGGCGGCGTTGGTGGGGGTGAAGCCGTAGAGCGTCGTCGCCATGGTGCCGATCGCGCCTGCGTCGTTCTGCATCGCAACGGCAAGCTGCCCGTTGACGCCGCTCGGATCCGGCTGACCCAGTCCGACGATGCGGCTCGCAGCACCCAGCAGCTTTTCGATCAGCGAAACTGGATAGGTGCCCAAATCCAGGAGTGGCCCACCCGCAAGCGAGGCATCGAAGATGCGGTGATCGCGCGGCAGAAATTCCCCGTATTCGGTATAGACAGAACGGATGTCGCCGATGATCCGGCGATCAAGCACCTGTTGCAGCACGTCGAATTTGGGCAGGAAGTAAGTCCAGACCGCCTCGGCGAAGAAGACGCCCTTGCGGCGGGCGGCTGCGACCATCTCGGCGGCCTGTGCGTGGTCCAGCGCCATCGGCTTTTCAACCAGCACATGTTTGCCCGCCTCGATCGCCAAAAGCACATGGGCATGATGTATCGTGTGGGGGCTGGCGACATAGATCACGTCGATCCGGGGGTCCGACACCAGCGCCTCATAGCTGCCATGGGGCATGTCTATGCCCCATTTCGCGGCGAAGGCTTGCGCCGAGGCGGGGCTGCGGGAACCGACCGCCTCGATCCGCTGCGTGGAATGTGCGCGGACCGATTCCACGAATTTGGCCGCGATCCAGCCGGTTCCCAGAATGCCCCACCGCAGGACGGGGGCTTGTGCCGCTGCAGGCACGCGCGATTTGGGCAATGCGTCAGGAAAGCCCATCAGACAGTCTCCCATGTCCTGGTGGAAAGCGAGCGTTCCATCGCATCGATGATGCGTTCGTTCGCAAGGCCGAAGTCGAAGTTCGGATAGCAGTCGTCGCAGCGCATGATCCCCTCGATCAGGTCGCGCACCTCGATCACCTTCACGTCGTAGTATCCAAGGCCGCCACCGGCAAAGTCGAAGCCGAAGAAGGCCGAGAATTGCGGCACCTGACTGCCCGCCAGCAGCGTCTTGAACCCGCGATCGGCTTTGGCATCGTCGAAACGAGAGATCTTCAGCTCGTTGAAGCGCTCTCCGTCCATGATGATCGTGCCCTTGGTGCCGGATACCTCCCAATAGACGCCGAACACCTTGCCCGCCGAGACGCGCGATGCCTCGATGGTCCCGCCAGCGCCGCTGGCGAAACGGACCAGAGCCTGGATCTGATCCTCGTTCTCCACCTCGGCGCGCGGGGCATCGGCGCCCGCCTTGGCGCCATAGCCCGAGCCGTCCTGGGGCAGCGGACGCGTGGGAAAGAACGTCTGCGTCTGCGCGATCACGCTTTCCACATCGCCCATCAGGTATTGCCCGACCGAGATGACATGGCTGCCCAGATCGCCCAGCGCCCCCGAGCCCGCGCCCTTGCGCGTGCAGCGCCACGAGAAAGGCAGTTCGGGATCGTTGAAGAACCCTTGGTCGAACCAGGCGCGGAACCGCATCGGAGTGCCGATGTCGCCCGCATCGATAAGCTGTTTCGCCAGCATCGCGGCGGGGGTCTTGATGTTGTTGAAGGCCACCATCGTCTTGACGCCCTTGGCTCGGGCGGCGGCGGCCATCTCCTCGGCCTCGGCCAGCGTGACGGACAGGGGTTTTTTGGCAATAGACGTGCTTGCCCGCTGCGATCGCCGCCAGCGCCATTTCGTGATGCATCGCGTTGGGCGAAGTGATGTCCACCACATCCACATCCGGGTCGTTCACCAATGCGCGCCAATCGCCGGTGCTTTTGGCGAAGCCGAAGCGCGCGGCGGCGGCCGCCGCCAGCTCCGGTGTCGCATCCGCCAGCATATAAAGCTGCGGGATCGCCGGCAGGTCGCGATATAGCATCGCCGCCCGGTGGAAGGCATCTGCGTGCGCCTGCCCCATGAAGCCTGTGCCGATCAGGCCGATGTTCAGCGTTTTCATTCCATAGCCCCTGCAAAAAGACTTGTGACATGTGTGAAGGCGCGGCTGACGGCGGGCAGCGGCGGTGCCTTGGCGGGGTCCTGCTCGGCCTCCACCACCAGCCAGCCGTCATATCCCTGCTGGACGAACCGCCGGATCGCTGCGAAATCGACGGCACCGTCGCCCGGCACGGTGAACATGCCGGAACGGACGCCCTCGTTGAAGCTTCGATCCTCGGCGCGGATACGGTCCATGACGGGGCGGCGCACATCCTTCAGGTGGATGTGGACGATCCGGTCGCCGAACCGTTCGATCAGCCGGGCATAGTCGAACCCCGCCCCCGCCGCATGGCCGGTATCCAGAAGCAACCCCACCTCCGGCCCCGTTCGGTCGAACAGCGACGAGATTTCATCGAATGTCTCGGCGACCATCATCAGGTGGTGATGATAGGCAAGCGTCAGCCCGTATTCCCCTGCCAACCTTGCACCGAAATCGGTCAGGGCAGCGGCATAGCCCGCCACGTTTGCCTTTGGCATCAGCAGACGCTGCGACATCGGCGCATCCAGCGGCGCGCCGGGGGTCATCATCGCCACCTCGCCATAGACCATGATCCGGCATCCCATGTCGCGCAGCAGCGTGGCATGTGGGGCAACGGCATCCATCTCCTGCCCGGGGCTTCGGGCCGCAAGTTCGCCTGAATGCCAGCCCGAGGCCAGAGAAAGCCCATGCGTTTCCAGCAGCGGCCCCAGAACCGCAGCATCGCGCGGGAACTTCCGCCCCAGTTCGACGCCTTGATATCCGGCCGACGCGGCCTCGTGAAGGCAGGTTTCAAGCGGGATGTCGCGGCCAAGATCCTCCAGCACGTCGTTGGCCCAGGACAGCGGGCTGACCGCCAACCGGATCATGCCGCCACCTCCATCCGCACTGCCTGCCCCGTTCGCATGGACGCCGTCGCCGCCTCGGCCAGCCGCTGCGCCTCCAGCCCGTCGCGCATTCCGGCAAGGGGCTGGGTGCCCGTCTCGATCAGATCGACGAAGGCCGCCATCTCATCGCGATAGGCAGCGGCGAAGCGTTCCATGAAATAATTCAGCGGCGGCGCATGGTGGAACCCCTGTGCGTCCGCAAAGGTCACACCGTGGCGCGGTCGGTTTTCCACATACAGCACCTCGTTCGCGCAAATAGCCTCCAGCCGCTGGTCATACCCAAAGGGCGCGCGGCGGCAATTCACCATTTGCACCAGCCGTCCCGAAACCGAGGTGAGCGTGATCATTGCCGTGTCGATATCTCCAGCCGCCCCGATCTCCGGATCGATCAGGCAGCGGCCCACGGCATAGACGGTGGCGATCTCTTCGCCCAGCAGATAGCGGGCCATGTCGAAATCATGGATCGCCTGATCGATGAACATCCCGCCTGACCGTTCGACATAGGCGCGCGGCGGCGGCGACGGATCGCGCGTGTGCATCACCACATGTTCCAGCCGCCCCGCCTCTCCGCCCGCGATCCGGTCGCGCACCATGCGGAAATCGGGATCGTAGCGGCGCTGGAACCCCATCAGGCAAGGGGTGCCCGCCGCTTCCACCGCCGCCGCGACCTGCTGCACCGTCTGGAAATCGAGGCTGACGGGTTTCTCGCAGAACACCGCCTTCCCCGCTTGCGCCGCCCGCAGCAGGAAATCGGCATGCGTATCGGTGGAACTCGCGATGACCACCCCTGCCACTGCGGAGTCGGCAAAGGCACGGTCCGCATCGACCACCTCGGCCCCGGTCTGCGCCGCCAGCGCGTCACGCGCGCCAGGCAGCGGGTCGACGATATATTTGACGCGCACCCGCGAATGCGCGGCGGCGTTCAGCGCATGCACGTGGCCGATGCGGCCCGCACCGAAAATGGCAAGATCGATCATGGAAGTCCTCCCAAACTTGCGAGGAGGATAACGGGACGATAAGGAGTGGAAACATCATCCTTGATGAGATTTCATCAGAGAGGGCATCACGTGCCTGCAAAGACGACCGCGAAAGACGTCGCCGCCGCAGCGGGGGTTTCCACCGCCACGGTCGACCGCGTCCTGAACAACCGTGGCGGGGTCGCCCCGGAGAAGGAACGTCTGGTCCTTGAATGGGCACGCAAGCTGCGACTGGACCGGGCGATGGACCAGAGGGCCTCGCGGACCCTGCGGATTGCCGTCGCCATCCAGCCTCCCGACAACCCCTTCCATGCCGCGTTGCAGGAGGCGTTCAACGCGGCCTACCGCCTCTATCCTCAGTTCAACATGCAATTCCGTGTCCATCACATCTCTGCCCGATCCGGGAAAGAGACGGCACGGCTCATCTCGAATGCTGCAGATGACCATGATGGTATCGTCATCATCGCCCCGCAGGACGATGATGTGATCGCCTCGCTGAGAAAGTTTCAGGCCGTCGGCAAACCGATCCTTACCCTTGCCACCGATATCGGCGGACTAAGCGGGCACCGCTATGTCGGTCCCGACAACCGTCAGGCCGGGCGGGTCGCAGGCGACATCATGGGCAGGCTTCTCGGAAAGGAAGGGGGCAGGATCATCGTTGTCGTCGGCATGCTCAGCATGACCGGCCATGCAGAACGCGAGCACGGATTCCGCGCCGTTCTGAAGGAACGCTATCCCAATTGCCACGCACTGCCCCCGATCGAAAGTTTCGAAATTGCCGAACGGGCGGGGGATATGGTCTTCGACCTTTTGCGCAGGGATGCGGGAATCCGTGGGATTTACAACGCATCTGCCGGCGTTGAGTCGGTTGCCGCCGCGATGCGCGCTCTTGGCCGTGCCGAGACAATCTTTGTCACCCATGAACTGACCGAAGCCCGTCAGCGGCTGGTCAAAGAGGGTTTGATAGATGTCATCATAGATCAAAACCCGCATCTGGAGGCGCAGATCTGCATCGCAACCATCGCATCGCATTTCGGACGCCATCAGGGAAGCATTCCCGACGCAGCAACTGGTCTTCGAATCTGCATGATGGAAAACTGCGAAATGTCGCGGTTTTCAGAATTGTGATGGCTGCGTCATTGCGACGTAGGCATAAGCCCTCTCCGCCCTGGATCGAGGGCTCTGATTGATCCGAAGATTTGCCCGAAGGGGGCCGCCGGTGGCCTCCGCCCGCGCCGTCCACGTCCGGCCGTGGGATTTACCTTCGCCGATATCCGCCCTGCCCTTCGCCTCCTCTAAAAAAGCCGACGCCGCTTCTCGTGCCGGGCAGTGATATCGCCGCCGATTAAATCGCGCTAGCCCGACAGATCGCCGATAACACCGTGTCCGCGTTGTCCGGGCCGGGCGGCATGGTCAGCGAAAATCCCGGCGTGTTGATCGCGTGAGGGCGCATCGCTACGATATCGGCTCTGAAGCCGGGTGCGGTCGCGCAGATATCCGGAATTTCGATAGTCGCTGCGCCGCCCGCGTTTGCCCAGTGCGGCACCTCGACATTTGCAACCTTGGCCTGTGTCTCGGTCCAGCCTGCGGCAAGGGCGGACGCGATCCTTATCTCTCTAGGGTCAGGACCCATTGATCTTGGTGGCTTACGCTGATTCATTCGGCGCTCAGGAGGCCACTGATGAGCAATCTTTTCTGGCTCACCGACGCGCAGATGGCGCGGCTGCGCCTCTATTTTCCGAAGTCACATGGCCGGCCTCGTATCGATGACCGGCGTGTGCTGAGCGGGATAATATTCGTCAACCGCAATGGGTTGCGGTGGCGTGACGCGCCCCCGGGAGTATGGCCCGCCGAAGACGCTCCATAACCGTTGGAAGCGGTGGAGCGATCTGGGCGTATTCGCACGGATCATGGCAGGGCTGGCCGCTGAAGCGACGTTCCCAGCACGGTGATGATCGACGCGACCTATCTGAAGGCGCACCGCACGGCGAGCAGCCTACGGGCAAAAAAAGGGGGCGCGGACGGCTGATCGGACGCACGAAAGGCGGCATGAACACCAAGTTGCATGCTGTCTGCGATGCCGAGGGAAGGCCGATCCGCATGTTCATGACCGCCGGGCCCACCAGCGATTACACCGGGGCGGCTGCTCTGCTCGACAGCTTGCCCGAGGCAGACTGGCTTCTGGCCGACAGGGGTTATGACGCGGACTGGTTCCGCAGCGCCTTGCAGGACAAGGGGATCAGGCCCTGTATCCCGGGCAGAAGGTCACGGGCAAAGTCCGTGAAATACGACAAACGCAGATATCGCCGCCGCAACCGCATCGAGATCATGTTCGGCAGGCTGAAGGACTGGCGCCGCATCGCCACGCGCTACGACAGATCACCAAAGGTCTTCCTCTCAGCCGACGCACTCGCCGCAACCGTCATGTTCTGGCTGTGATGAGAATGAGTCCTGACCCTATGGAGCCGAAGGAACGTGACCTCTGACACGGCCAGATGGGCGGTTCGTTCCCACTCGGATGATACCGGCAGGGCAAAGGCCGCAAGGCTTGCGCGTGACCCGTGTTCGCTGGATCAGCGGGGCGCAGCCTCAGCCGACCGTGGCGGCGCAGTCCTTGAGGGCGGCGATGAGCTGCGTCACCAGAGGGTTGGCCGGACGTCCCACAGGCGTGATGATCCCCCAGCGGAACGGGATGTGGACGGCCAGCGGGATCTGCACGACATCGCTTGCCGGCAGCCCGGCCGAGGTCAGGGACTCCACGACCGCAACGCCCAGCCCTGCGCGGGCCAGCGCGATCGACACGAAGGACGCGTTGCTGTCGAGCACCCGCGCAGGGATCACGCCTGACCCTTCCAGCGCCTCGTTGATCGCGCGGCGCAGGCGATGGGGATTGTGGGTGGTGATGATGCGTTCCTGCGCCAGATCTTCTGCCGTGATGACGCTTCGCGTCGCGAGGCGGTGCCCCGTCGCGACGACGGCGATGCAGGCGACCTCGGCCGTCCAGTGAACCTCCAGCCCCGGATGATCCAGCGGCAGGGTCGTCAGGCCAAGGTCCGCCGTCTGGGCAGCGACGGCCTGCACGATGTTCTCGGCGGCCATGCTGTTCAGGTGGATGCGATCGGGCAGGTCCGCAGGGTCCAGACGGGCAAGCGCCGCCGGAACCACCCCCGCCGCCAGCGAGGGCAGCGTGGCGACATGGATCGGCAAAGGCGCCCCACCCCCGATCGCACGGCCACGCGCACCGATGGTGCGAAGGCCGCTCAGAAACAGGTCGGCCTGTTCATGGAACGCCAGCCCCTGCTGGGTGGGTGTGATGCGCGGACCATTACGATGCAGAAGCGCGAAGCCCAGCTCCTCCTCCAACTCCTGGATCAGCCGCGTGATCACGGATTGCGACCGGCCAAGCGCCTTGGCCGCCCCGGTCATCGACCCGATCGAGACGACGGCGACGAAAGCTTCCAGCTGTTTCGTGTCGAGATAGTTCGGGTCCATCAGCCAGCCTCGGTCCAAAGGGCGGTTCGCGTATCGAAGGGGTCGCGCTCGACCGCGATATAGCCGGAACGAAGCCGCAGCACCGACCCTTGTGGGCAGGGCCAATTGCTGTGCCCATGGATGAACGCAGCCCAGAAATCATGCACGGCCACGGCAAAGGCGGTATCCGTCACCCGCTGCCGTTCGGGTTGCAGGGCAAGGTCCATCCCCTGCCGATACCAGACGGCGCCGACCTCCGCCCCATGCGGGGCGCCGGTCTCGTCCGCGCCGTCCGGGCCATAAAGGTATTTCCAGACGGGCTGGCCGCGCCGATGCAGACGCGCGAAACGGGTCGCGGGGTTCTGGAACACCAGATCGCCCGCCACCGCGCGCCAGATGCCGTGGGGCGTGTGATCTGGCAGCGCCGCGCGATAACGCTGGACGATGTCGTCCCCGGTCAGGCGCAGTGGACGCACCCTTTCATGCAGCAGGGCCGCAACAGCCGCGAAATCCAACGCGGCAGGCAAGGCCGTGGAATGGGTCAGATATTCGGCGGTGGTGCAGCCGATCATCATCGGCACGGGCGCAGTCCGTCCCTGCCCCGCCGCGTCTTCGGGATGCAGCGGCAGGCTGTCCGTCCCGCAGATCGGAACGAACGGCACCCCAAGCATCGCTGCCGCGCCGTCGCGGTCGAAATCGTGCCGTTCATAGCTTTCGTTGCAGAGGTCGCGCTGGGCCACCAGAAGGTCCGCCAGCGCCGCCTCGCGCGGGTCCACGCCAAGCGCACTGCGCATCCGCGCGGCCAGCTTTTCGGCGTCGGTCTCCGTTGCGATCCCCGTGGATGCCCCGCTTTGCGGCATCGCCCGCGCGAACAGCCCATGGGCCGCCGGCATCGCCAACAGCGCCGCCACGGCGAAACCACCCGCCGAGCGTCCCGCCAGCGTCACCCGCGCCGGATCGCCGCCGAAAGCCGCGATGTTGCGCCGCACCCAGCCCAGCGCCGCGATCAGATCCAGCAGCCCGCGATTGTCCGGCGCGCCATCGACCCGCAGGAATCCCATCGCGCCAAGACGATAGTTCACCGTCACCTCGACGATGCCAGACGCGGCGAAGGCCGCCGATTGCAGCACCGGCTCGTTCGCCGATCCCACGGCATAGCCGCCGCCATGCACCCAGACCAGCACCGGCGCGCTGCCCTCCACCGACGGGGTGCGGATATTCAGCGTCAGAAAATCCTCGCCCGCCGCCAGCGCCGAGGTCGCATTGCGCCCCACCGGCCCGTAGGTCGGCACCTGCGGGCAGACCGCGCCCAGTCGGGTCGCATCGCGAACGCCCTCCCAAGCAAAGGACTGCGGCGCGTCGAAACGGGTCTTGCTCGTGATCGGCGCGGCATAGGGCACCGCCAGAAAGGCGTGTCCGTCCCCACGCACAGCGCCGCTGTCGGTCTGGACGATCATATCGCCTTCCTCAGCCCGATCAGCCGTTCCACCAGCACCACCACCGCGACCGAGATCAGGATCAGCACCACCGACAGCGCCGCGATCTGCGGATCGGTGGAATATTCCAGATAACGGTAGATTTCGGTCGGCAGGGTCGAGGTGCGGATCGACACGATGAACAGCGAGATCGTCGCCTCGTCGAACGAGATCAGGAAGGCGATCACCCCGCCCGCGATCAGGCCCGGGCTGACGAGCGGCAGCGTGATGCGGCGGAACACCGTGAAGGGGGATGCGCCATGGACCATCGCCGCTTCCTCGATGCGGCGGTCCACGGCCATCAGGCTCATGGTGATGGTGCGGACGGTATAGGGGACGGTGATGCCCAGATGCGCCAGCATGATGCCCGCGTAGGTGTCCAGCAGCCCCATCGGCGACAGCACCAGCATCAGCCCCACCGCGAGCACAATGCTGGGCACGAGGAACGGGGCCAGCACCAGAAAGCCGATGGTATCGCGCCCCCGGAACTTGTAGCGGACCAGCGCCATCGACAGCAGCATCCCGATGGCGACGGCGATCAGCCCAACGACCAGCCCGATCACCACGCTGCGCCCGAAGGCGGCGATGAAGGCGTCATTGGCGAAAACCTTGGCATAGCTGCCGAAGGACCAGCTTTCAGGCGGAAAGGCCAGATACTGCCGTGTGTCGAAGGACACGATGAACACGACGATGATCGGCGCCAGCAGGAACAGATAGAGCAGCATCAGGCAAAGGTTGCGGATCGCCTTCATCCTAGGCCTCCAGCCGGCGCAGCGCGCGTTGATATATGACGATGACAGAGGAGAACAGCACCAGCAGCATCACTGAAAGCGCCGCCGCCAAGGACCAGTTGAGCGTGACGGTCGCTTCGGAGAACACCTCGGTTCCCAGAACGAACACCCTGCCCCCGCCCATCAGCCGCGGCGTCACGAAGGACGAGATTGCCAGCACGAAGACCAGCAGCGCCCCCGTAAGCACCCCCGGCAATGACAGCGGCAGCACGATGCGCCAGAACACCCGCAGCGGGTTCGCGCCCAGCATCGCGGCCGCCTCCTCCAGCTGCACCGAAAGCCGCCCGAACCCCGCCAGCATCGCAAGGATGGCATAGGGCATCAGGATTTCCACCAGCGCCACCGTTGCGCCGAAGCTGTTGTTCGACAGGCGCAGCGGGGTTTCGATGATTGACAGCGATTGCAGCGTTCCGTTTATGACCCCCCGGTCGCCCAGGATCACCATCCAGCCATAGGTCCGCACCACCGCCGAGGTCAGCAGCGGTGCGACCGCAAGCGCCGTCAGCACCCCCCGCCACCGGCTGGTCGTCCGTGCCAGAAACAACGCGATGGGATAGGCCAGCACGACCGCCACCCCCGCCACCGTCAGGCCCAGCGTCAGCGTGTTCAGCGCGACCTTCCAATAGAACGGATCGACCAGTGCCGCGCGATAGTGGTCCAGCGTGAACCCCACCTGCACCATGGTCGATGTCGAGAAGGATGCGCGCAGCAGCCACGCCATCGGCAGGATGAAGGTCGCCAGCATTGCAAGCAGCCCCGGGATCAACAGGGCAAGGACCAGCCCGCGATCCCTCATGCCGCCCGCCCGATGAAGGTCACATCCTCGGGCGCGACGCCCAACGTGACGGTCTGGCCCTTTTCCGGAAGCGCGCCCGCATGGGTGTGCAGGTCGGCCTGAAGCCGCGTTTCGCCCGCGCGCACGGTCATGGTCAGGATCTGCCCGCGATAGACGATATGCTCGACCGTGCCGGTAAAGCTGTTCGCCGCCCCGCCCATGACCAGCCGATGCGGGCGAACCATCAGGCGCACGTCCTGCCCGACTGCCGCATCGCCCACGAAACGCAGGGCACCGAAACCGTCCACCGCCGCCTCGCCCGCCGCCGTCACGCGCCCGTTCAGGAAATTGCCCGCCCCGATGAAGGACGCGACGAATTCCGTTTCCGGCCTGTCGAAGATCTGGCGCGGGGTGCCGATCTGTTCCAGCCGCCCTGCCGACATCACGGCCAGACGGTCCGCCATCGACAGCGCCTCGTCCTGATCGTGAGTCACGAAGATCGCGGTGACGCCGGTGCGGCCTTGGATCTCGCGGATCTCGTCCCGCATCTCGTCGCGCAGTTTCGCGTCGAGGTTGGACAGCGGCTCGTCCAGCAGCAGCAGTTCCGGCTCGATCACCAGCGACCGCGCGATGGCGCAGCGTTGCTGCTGCCCGCCCGAAAGCTGGGTGATGCGCCGGTCGCCAAGACCCGACAGCTTCACCAGGTCCAGCGCCCGCGCGACCTTTGCCGCCCGGTCCGCTTTCGCAATCCCCCGCATCTCCAGCCCGAAGGCGATGTTCTCGGCCACCGTCATGTGTGGAAACAGCGCATAGGCCTGAAACACCATGCCCATGTTGCGCTTGTAGACCGGAATGCCCGACACCTCGCGCCCGTTCAGCCGGATGGAACCGGAGGTCGGCTCCACCAGTCCCGCGATCATCCGCAGGATCGTGGTCTTGCCGCAGCCCGAGGGGCCCAGCAGGGCCAGCATCTCGCCCCGAGGGAGCGAGAAGCTGACATCATCGACCGAGGGCTTTGCCGCACCGGGATAGGTCTTTACCAGGTTTTCGACGCTGACATGGCGCTCGGTCATGACTTCCTCTCAGTTGAATGCGATGACTTCGCGGTTTATGCGCTGGATCCATTGCGAATAGACGCCCGAGACCCATTGCCAATCCAGCGTCATCTGCGCCGCCTGCGCCTCCGGTCCGCCATAGATGCGCTGCGCGACCTCGGGGGCCAGTTCGACCGTGGTGTTCACCGGGCCATAGAAGCTTTTCTCGGCAAAGGTGCCCTGCGCTTCGGCCCCAAGGGCATAGTCGATGAACTTCTTCGCGGCTTCGGCATCGGGCGATCCTTCGACGAGGCTGATCGCGCTGGTCTGCCCGATGGAGCCTTCGACCGGGGCGGCGACGCCGATGGTCCCGCCCTGCGTGTCGTGCAGATACTGCGCGCGCCCGTTCCAGCAGATCGACAGGTCCACCTCGCCCGATTGCACCACGGCATAGCAATCCGGCGCGGGCTCCCATGTCAGCACGTTCGGACCGAAGGCGTTCATCGCCTCGATCGCCGGCTCGATGCTGTCCTTGTAGTTGCCGCCCGCCATCTTGGTCAGGATCGGGATCAGGATCACGCCGCGCGTATCGCCCAGTTTCGCGGCGATGCGGCCCTTGTATTTCGGGTCGGCCAGGTCGTTCCACGAAGTCGGCGGCTCGGTCACGGTTTCGGTGTTGTAGAGGATCGCAAGATTGTCCTGCGAGAAGGCGACGCTGCGGTCTTCGTCGACACGCGCCCAATCGGGGGCCTGCGCGATATTGGGCACGCCCGCCTCGTCAAGCTGGGAGAACAGGCCCGCCTCGTTCGCCTTGATCGCCACGGCAATGTCCAGCAGCGCCACGTCGATGGTCGGGTTTGCAGCCTGCCGCGTCAGCAGCGCCAGCGTTTCGGCCGAGTTTTTCGATGGCTGGTAGTTGACGGTGATGCCGGGGTTCGCAGCCTCGAAGGGTTCGATGATGAACTTCTGGTAATTGTCGGCAAAGACGCCGGAAAATCCGATGACGTTGACTTCCTGCGCGTATGCACCGCCCGAGGCGAGGAGCGCGGCGAGGGTAAGGGTGATGGCCTTCATTTTCGTCTCCTTAAACGACGGGTGTCCATGCGGCGTCGAAAACGCGCAGCCAGTTCAGTCCAAGCAGCTTTTCGACATTCGGCTCGCCCCATCCCCGCGCCAGCATCCGGGCGGTCAGGTTCGGCATGTCGGTCATCCGCCGCACGCCCTCGGGCTTGTTGATCTTGACGCTGCCGAATTCGGTCAGCTTGCGCGCCGTGCCCTTGTCCTTGTTGGCCCAGAGCAGCCAGTCGGACGGGCGCGGACGATCGAGCGAGAAGTCGGTGCCGATGCCGACGTGATCTACACCGATCAGGTCGATCACATGCTCCATCGCGTCCAGCACATCCTCGACCGTGGCGTCGTTTCCGGCCTTCAGTCCCGGCGCAAAGAAGCTGATGCCGACCAGCCCGCCCTTTTCGGCGCAGGCCACGAACAGATCGTCGTCCTTGTTCCGCTTCACATCATGCAACGCACGCGGCAGCACATGGCTGATGCAGACGGGGGCTTTCGAGAAGGCGATGGTATCGGCCGAGGTCTTGTCGCCCACATGGCTCAGATCGCACAGCACTCCCAGACGGTTCATCTCGGACACGACCTCGCGCCCGAAGCCGGTCAGGCCGCTGTCGTTCTCCTCCAGATATCCTGCGCCGGAATAGTTCTGGGTGTTGTAGGTCAGCTGCATGATGTTCACGCCCAGATCCTTGAAGATCTCGACATAATCCAGCTTGTCCTCGAGCGGCGAGGTGTTCTGCCAGCCGAGGATGATCCCCGTGCGCCCTTCGGCCTTTGCGGCGTGGATGTCGGCAACCGTGCGAACGGGGCGCAGGATGTCGTCATTCTCGCGCAGGAACCGTTTCCACATGGACACATAGTCGATGCCTTCGCGGAAATTCTCCCACAGCACGGTCGAGACGTTGATGGCGGTCAGCCCGCCTGCGCGCATCTCCTCGAAGATCGGGCGGCCCCAGAGGCAGGTCTGAAGCCCGTCAACCACGATGGCGCGGTCGTGCAGTGCCTGTGCGTCGCTCATGCCGCTTCCTCCTTCACGCGCGCAAGGGCGCGGGCCACGAAGTCGAGCCTGTCTTGCCCCCAGAACAACTCGTTTTCAACCACATAGGTGGGCGTTCCGAAGATGCCGCGGCGTTCGGCTTCCATCAGGTTGGCCAGCCAGTCCCCGGCGATATCCGCAGGCTGCGGGTCGCGCACCAAAGCCGCGCCCTCCTCGCCCACCGTCTTCAGCGCCAGGTCCCGCAGCGTGGCCAGATCGGCGATGTCGCGATCCTCGGCCCAGAGCGCGCGCTGGATGGCAAAGGAAAAGCCGGTCGCGTCGAACCCTGCCTTCTGCACCGCGATCACCGCCTGCGCCGCCAGTTCGATGGTGCGGCAGGGGTAATGTTTCGGCTTCAGGTTCAACGGGATGCGAAGGTGCTTGCGCCAGCGGTCCAGTTCGATCTCGTGGTATTTCTGGCGGTAATCCGGGCGCGTGCGCAGCGGGATGCCGCCATTCGCCTCGATGATGCGGATCGGGCGCAGGATCAACCGGGCCCCGGCATCCTTGGCGATCTGCACCATGCGCTCGGCCCCGAAATAGGCCCAGGGCGAAGATATGCCGTAAAAGGCCTGCAAGACGGGTTCAGACATGGAAAGGCTCCTTCAGGTCGGCATCCGTCCATTCGTCGCCGAAAAGCTCGGGCGCGGCGAAGTCGCGGAAGTTTTGCAGATGCAGTGCCTCATCCTCGACAAAGATCGAGCGCGCGATCCCTTGTGCAAGGCGGGTTGCGCCGTCGCTGATCGACGGCACGCCGCTGGTGATCTTGCCGTGGCTGGGCACGGCGGGATAGGCGAAACAGTGGATGTTGAAGGCCTCGCCCCCCGCCTTTGGCAGAAATTCGAACGCGGGGCCAAGATAGGGCATCGCGCCGATTCCCTCATGTTCCAGCCCCGGCGGCGGGACATAGGCATCGCGCCAGAGCCGCACACGCCCGTCAAGGGCGGCAAATTCGGGCCGCTGGGCGAAGTCGACCGAGAACCCGGTCGCGAAGATGGCGAAGTCCACCGGATAGCGGCCTTTCGGCGTCGTCACCGCGACTGCGCCACTCTCTTCGGCCAGATCGAGGATCGGGCTGGACAGGTGGAACCGTGCATTCGCGTGGCGCGAGACGCGCAGCACGCTGTGGCGGGGCGGCGGAATCTGCGCCCGCTCGCCTTCCACCATGAAGGCCCATTTCGTGGCATCGGGCAGACCCATATAGCCTTGGGTCATCCCCTGGCTGCCAATCCCGGTGAACTTGTCGACGCGCGGAATGTCTGGACGGCGGATGAAGATATCGACGCTTGCCGCCCCCGCCTCCAGCGCAGCGGCGGCGTTGTCCATGGCCGAAGCGCCGGCGCCCACGACTGCGACACGCTTGCCCGCCAGCGCGGCCATGTCGATCATGTCGGCACCATGCGCGACGAAACGCCTCGGCACGCGCGCCGCCACCGGCGGCATCGTCGGCGCGCCCAGACCGTCCAGCCCGGTCGCGATCACCACGCGGCGGGCCAGAACCGTCTCGCCCCCCGCGACCAGTTCGACAAGCGGCCCCTTCGGCGTGACCGAGGTGACGGGCGCATCGTTCTTCACCGGAAGGTTCAGCATCCGGCGATACCAGACGAGGTATTCCATCCATTGCTGCCGCGGGATCAGGCCCATCTCGTCCCAGGCCGCCTGTCCGAACTGGGCCTCGAACCATGCGCGGAAGGTCAGGGACGGCAGGCCGAGGGCCGGACCGGCGGCCTCCTTGCGCGTGCGCAGCGTCTCCATCCGAGCGTAGGTGATCCACGGCCCCTCGCGCCCCGCCGGTGCACGATCGAATGCGCGGGTGTTCACGATGCCGACGCGCTGCAGGGCCGCCAGTGCAACAAGGCCCATGACGCCCCCACCGATAACAGCGACGTCAAGAACGCCCGGCATATCCGGCGTCCAGGCCCGGGGCGGAAGGTTCAGCAGTGCCATGTCACGCAGGATCTGCACTTCGAGGTCTGCAAGCGATGCCGGATGTCCGATATTATGATGTGTATATCGCATTGTCTTGATATCATCATGCAAGAATGAGAATATGGCGAGGCCTGACGAGGCCGCGCGGGAAATTCGGGCAGATTTCCCGCGCAGATCGAGCCGCAGAGTACATCGTTCCACGCAGGGCTGATTTACAGCCCTGATTTCCGGGGCAGCGGTGCGGTACGATCCTGATGCAAGGGGCGGCGGAGGAAGTGGCGGAGCTGCGCCACCCTTCGCCGCAGGATTTGCCGTCCTATCCGCCCGCGGATCATCAGGTCATAGCGCGGGGCCGAAAGCCGACGCGGGGCGATGCGCCCGTAATGCGGAAAGGGCCCTGCAAAGCGCCGCCTGTCGGCGCGGTAATTCCATGGCCAGACCACGCAATCCAGCCGCGTGATCTTGCGGATATAAGGCAGCGAGATCTGGTCCCGGCGCACTCCGTTTGCAAATTCGCGCCACCACATCCGCATCGCCCCATCCAGTCCGGAAGCGCGGTGGTTCCGAAACAGGATGCCGTTATCGGTGAGCGCCTCTTGCATCAGGATGCCGTCCACGCGGTATCGTTCGACCTGCGCCTCAAGAACCGCCATGTCGCGGCGGGTGAACTTGCGATGGTGCGTGCAGGCCTTCACCTCGGCATCGACCGTTTTGCGTCCGTGGGAGAAGAGGCCCATCGCGGCGCCGGACCTGTCGAATTCCGCAACCAGCGCACCGATAGGGCCGACGATCGCAAGGTTGCCGTCGATATAGACCGACATGTCGTATTCAGGAAAGATGAGATGGGCGAAGAATTTGCACCAGCGGCTCATGGCGACCGGGTCGAGCATCCCAGCCGCTTCGGGAATGGGACGATGATCCCAGCCGGAACCGGGAAACGGGGTGTCCGAGACGAGGCAGTAGGCGATCCCCGGCTCGCGGCACAGGATCGGCATCGGGCGATCATACCCAGCCACGATTACCGAAAAGACCACCACGCGGACAGGCTCGGACCGGGACATCTGCAATCCTTGGCGGAAGGCTCGGCGCGGACGCGCCCCACCGGAATCCTGCCGTCACGTGCGCGTGATGAAAACAACCGCAAGCTGCATCTCATACTCTTGTATTAGGGGCGTATCGCGCCCTGCTCGCATGCAGGAACCTCGGGACGGCAATGTCGGTTGAGCGGACAGAAACTGGACAAGACCATGCCCCCCGCAAGACAGCAGCGCCCCCCGAGCCGATTCGTCTCTCCCACCTTTGCCGCATTCGCCTGCATCGCAGCACAGACGCTTTTTCTGCTGATCGGTGGGGATGGGCGAGGCGACGAATGCGCGGGGTTCTGGCAACAGGGCTTTGATGTCGCCTGCAACTCACAGCACCCCGCCGACGCCTATATCTGGCTGCATCTGGGCTTCGGCGCGGCGCTCGCAGTTCTGTTCTCGACCATCCGGCCCTTCTGGCCCCGCCCCGATATCCTGTTTCTGGTGATCTTCTGCGCCGCCGTGTGGGAGATGGTCGAGAACACTTCCTTCGTCATCGGGCTTTTCAGTTATGACGAGGCGATGGGTTATTCGGGCGACAGCTTGCGCAATTCACTGATGGACACCGCCGCCGCCGCCGTCGGGGCGCTTGGCGCCTTTGCCTTGCCCCGAAGACTGGCCCTGTCACTGGTGGTGATGATCGAGCTTTCGGTCACTCTTGCCATCGGTGACGGCTATGTCATCGGGCTGCTGCGAACGACGGGGATATTCTGAGCCGTTCCTCGATCAGCCGGATCGCGCCGTCCATGCCCGGCCCCGGCCCGAACCTTTGCGCATTCCGGCCGAAGGACGGATCGCGCAGTATGCGCTCCACCGCTTGCCGCACCGCCCCGCGCGAAAGGAAATGCCGCCCGAGCCGCAGTCCCACCCCGTGGCGTTCCACCCGCGCCGCGACCCCGAACTGGTCGAAGGCCAGCGGGATCACGACAAGCGGGACGTGACGCTCCAACGCCTCCATCGCGGTGTTCAGACCGCCATGGGTGATGCACAGCGCGGCGCGATCCAGCATCGCCTCTTGCGGGACGTGATCGAAGATCCAGTCCGCCCCGACATCGCGCGCCTGCTGCGGCGACAGCCCCCCGCCGTGCGACACAAGCACCCGCGCGCCTGCATCGCGGCATCCCGCCGCGATGGTCTGCAGCAGCCGCCACCGATGGCCTTGCAAGGTGCCAAGCGAGGCATAGACGAACGGCTGGCCGCGCGGCGGCTCGAACATGCTGGCGGGCGGTGCCGCATCGCGAAGCGGGCCCAGCTCCACCACCGGGGAATCGCCGCGCGGATGATCGAACCCCGGCAGCGTCTGCGACAACGTCAGCAGCGGCGAGACGCAGTCGCCCGCCCGGGCGATGCCGACGACGCCAAGCCGTTTGGCCCAGCGCCGGATCGCAAGGTTCTGGCGGAACAGGATCAGGTCGGCCACCCTTGCCCCGCCTGCATTCCGTCTAAGGCCGCGCTCTGACGGATCGAACGGCCAGCCGAGGAAGGGCGGCGGTATCCCCGGCCCGCCATCGAAGGGAAGCGCACAGGCCACCGAGATCAGCGGCACGCCCAGATGCGCCGCGATCAGCGCCGAAGCGGGTTCGGTCTGGTCGCCGATAATCGCATCCGCGCCACGAAAGCGCGCCGCAGCAGCGCATAGCGCCTCCGTCCGGGCGATGCTTTGCCCGATCGCACCGGACCGAAGCGCCCGCGTATCCGTGGGCGGCCCGATGCGCAGGATATCGGCGGCGCCTGCGGGGTCTTCTCCTTCGGCCAGGGCGACGGTCACAAGATGGCCGCGCGCCACCAGCGCCCTGCCAAGGGCGTCGAAGGCGCGGCGATGGCTGGGATATGGCGGGCAGATCAGGGCAAGGCGCATCGGGATATTCATCGGACCTGCCCCGGGAACTAGCCCCGCATCCGGCAGGCGCAAGGTCACGCCGCTTCCAGCACGGAGCGAAGTCGGCGGCGGTCGCTGCGCGCGCGAAGCTGGCGGGTTTCGATGCTGGCGGCGCGGAAACAGCTGTCGCCGCCCGACCGCTCGAACCGGCGAACCGCGCCGGTGATGCTGGACGCGTTCGCCGCGACGATGGTGATTTCGACCGACAGGATCTCATCCATCCTTGCGATGTCGGGGTTTTCGGTCGCAGCGCGGTCCAGAAGCGTGGAGAACCGGCCAATGTCGCGCATCGTGCCGCCTGCCATCGGGCCTTGGTTCGTTGCGCTGGCATCCTCGTTGCCTTCGGGGATCATCATCTCGTTCCGGTCGGGAACGACGGCGCTGGCCCCGTCCTGCGCATCCCGGACGTCGATCCGGATGCTGAGGATCGAGATCGGCTCCAGCCCGAGGTTGGTGACCAGACAGTGGCTGTTCATTCCGCGCCCCGCCCCCGAGGTGATGAGGATCATGGACCGCTGCTGGCGCCGGTATCCACCCAGAAATGTCTGAAGATAGACGATCCAGACGAGGGCCGTGATCGCGCTGGTGACAAGCTGCAGAAGCGCGGCATGCGCGAGAAGCCATTCCATCGTCGAACCCCGTTCCCCGTTCCCCGTGCCCTGTTCGCGGGGTGAACCGGGCACGGGCGCGCATGTTCCTGCGGCGAAACGAAAATCGCCGCCCCTAGGGGCGGCGATCCGGGTCAGGCGCGCTCCACCTTGCCGCCGGTTTTGACCAGCGAGACGATGATGCCCGCCGCAAGGATGGCAAAGGTGATGCCGAGCGACCATGCCGGGGGGAACTTCTCCCACCCCATCAGGTCGGCGATGAAGATCTTGGACCCGATGAAGACCAGCAGAATCGACAGCGCGTATTTCAGATAGGCGAAGCGGTGCAGGATCGCCGAGAGCGAAAAGAACAGCGCCCGCAGGCCAAGGATCGCGAAGATGTTCGAGGTATAGACGATGAACGGGTCCGTTGTGATCGTGAAGACTGCCGGGACCGAGTCCACGGCAAAGATCAGGTCGGCGAATTCGATCATCACGAGAGCAAGGAACAGGGGCGTTGCGAAACGCACGACCTTGCCGGTCTTGTCGGGCAGGCGCACGAAAAAGGAATTGCCGTGCAGATCGTCCGTCACGCGCATGTATTTCTTGGACAGACGCAGGATCGGGTTCCGGCTCATGTCCGGGTGTTCGTCCTCGCCCGCGAACAGCATCTTGATCCCGGTGAAGATCAGGAAGGCTGCGAAGACATACAGCACCCAGCCATAGCTCGACACGATATGCGCACCCAGACCGATCATGATGCCGCGCAGCACGATCACGCCGAGGATGCCCCAGAACAGCACCCGGTGCTGGTATTTCCGCGGAATGGCAAAGAAACTGAAGATCAGCGCGATGACGAAGATATTGTCCAGCGCCAGCGTCTTTTCGATGACGAAGGCGGTCAGGTAGTTCGCGGTCGCCTCGGGCGTCATCTGCCACCAGACGAAGCCCGAAAACGCCAGACCGAGCGAGATGTAGAAGGCCGACATCTTCAGGCTGGCCGCGATCTCGATCTCGCGGTCCTCCTTGTTGAAGACGCCAAGGTCCAGCGCCAGAAGCGCCAGCACGATGCCGATGAACACCAGCCACATCCAGAGCGGTGTTCCCATGAAGAGTGAAAGAAGAATATCCATATCCGACCTCTGTTTTCGCAATAGCGCAAGAGATCGGCAAATCGGGGAAACGGGCCAATCTCGAGCATGCTCGAGTGGTCCGACATCACGGGTTTCACACCGCCAGAGGGGCCCGGTCCACGAAGGCAGAATTAGCGCAGGGCGCCGCCGCGTTCAACGGCGCCGCCCTGCGACAAATGCGCCGCGTCAGGCCCATTCGCCCGCGCGGAAGACTGGAACGCGTTCGCCTGCATCGGTGATGCCATCGACATCCACCTCTCCGGACCCGATCATCCAGTCGATATGGATCAGGCTGGAGTTGCCACCCTGCGCCTTGATCTGATCCGGCGTCAGGTTGGCACCGTTCAGGAAACACTTGGAATAGCACTGGCCCAGAGCGATGTGGCTGGCAGCGTTTTCATCGTAGAGCGTGTTGTAGAAAAGCAGCCCCGAGGCCGAGATGGGCGAGCCATGCGGCACCAGCGCCACCTCGCCCAGACGCCGCGCGCCTTCGTCCGTGTCCAGCACCTTTTGCAGCACCTGCTCGCCGCGCGTGGCATGAGCTTCGGTGACGCGCCCACCCTCGAACGTGACGCGGATACCGTCGATCAGCGTGCCCTGATGCGACAGCGGCTTCGTCGCGCTGACATGCCCTTCGACCCGCAGGGCGTGGGGGGTGGTGAAAACCTCCTCAGTCGGGATGTTGGGATTGCAGGTGACGCCGTTTTTCGCCTCGGACGCGCCGCCGTGCCATTCGTGGCCGTCGGCCAATCCGATGGTCAGGTCCGTCCCCGGCCCGGTGAAATGCAGCGCGGCAAAACGCCGATCGTTCAGCCAGCCCGACCGGCGTTTCAGCGCGGCGTTGTGATCCGCCCACGCGCCCACCGGATCGTCCCCATCCACGCGCGAGGCGGCAAAGATTGCCTCGGCCAGCGCAAAGACGGCTTCATCCTCGGGCAGATCGGGAAAGACCTGCCGCGCCCAGGACGGGCTGGGATAGGAGACGATGTTCCAGTTGATGTCGAAGCCCGCGATCTTTTCCAGCGCGGGTTTGTAGGCGCGGGAATTGGCGCGGTTGGCGCGGGCAACCTTGTCCGGATCCTCGGCCGACAGCAGCATCGGGTTGTCGCCCGAAATCGCCAGCCGCGCGGTATTGCCGGAAAACGCCTGCGCCATGCCGTCGTAAAGCCAGCCCGCCGCCTTGTCGAAGCTGGCATCCGGCGCGTTGCGGTAACGGGCCAGCGTGATCTCCTCGTCGGCGAAGAAAGGCGTCACCAGCCCCGCGCCCGCCTTGTAGGCATGGGCCGCGATCCGCCGCACCAGCGGAAGGGCCGCCATCGGCGCAGTCAGCAGCAGGTCCTGCCCCGGTTGCAGGTTCAGGCCGACCTTCACGGCAACCTCTGCCAGACGGTCGAGTTTTTGGGGATCGATGTTCATGGCTGGCCCTTCGCGTCAAACGGAAGGGCCAGCATATCGTTGCCTCAGCGGGCCGCAAGCCAGCCGTCGATCCCCGCCTGCGCCACGTCCTGATCCTGCGCCGGAGTGCCGGAGGATACGCCGATGCCGCCGACGACCTGCCCGTCCACGATCACCGGAAGCCCGCCGCCCACCACCATCAGCCGACCCCCGATGGCCGAGGCGATGCCGTAGGCAGGCGCGCCCGGCTGGCTGGAGGCGCCATATTCATGCGTTGCCTTTTTTGCCGCCGAAGCCGTGAAGCTCTTGTCGATGGCGATGGTGGTCGAAGTGACCTTGCCGCCGTCCATCCGCTCGAACGCGATCAGGTTACCGCTTTCATCGGTGATCGCGATGCACATGGGAATGCCGATCGCCTCGGCCCGCTCACGCGCCTTGGCGATCAGGACGCGAGCGTCGGCAATATCCAGACGGTTAAAGTTCTGCATCAATAAACTTCCTTAAGCTTCTGATTTTACTTGGCGGCGACGACGGTGCAGGACGGGTTCGGTATAGCCCGAAGGCTGCGCCGCACCGTCAAGGATCAGCTCTCGCGCCGCGGCGAAGGCCATCCCGTCATATCCTGGCGCCATCGCGCGATAGGCAGGATCCTGCGCGTTCTGGCGGTCCACCGCAACCGCCATCCGGCGCAGGCTGTCCTCGACCCGCGCCTCGTCGATGATACCGTGGCGCAGCCAGTTGGCAAGGAACTGGGCCGAGATCCGCAGGGTGGCCCGATCCTCCATCAGCGCGACATCGTCGATATCGGGGACCTTGGAACAGCCGATCCCCTGATCCACCCAGCGGACGACATAGCCAAGGATGGACTGGCAGTTCATATCCACTTCCCGTGCGATCGCCTCCTCGGACAGGTTCCGCCGGCCCAGAAGCGGCAGGGTCAGCAGCGCGTCCAGAGATGCACGCGGGCGGCTCGACAGTTCCTGCTGCCTCGAAGCCACGTCGATCTTGTGGTAATGCGTAGCATGCAGCGTCGCGGCGGTGGGCGACGGGACCCAAGCGGTATTCGCGCCTGCAAGCGGATGGCCGATCTTGGTGGTCAGCATCTCGGCCATCGCGTCGGGCTTGGCCCACATGCCTTTGCCGATCTGCCCGCGCCCGCGCATTCCGGTTGCAAGGCCCGCATCCACGTTCCCCGCCTCATATGCCGGAAGCCATGCGGCGTCCTTCATCTCGCCCTTGGGAAGCACGGGACCGGCGGCCATCAATGTGTGGATCTCGTCGCCTGTGCGGTCCAGAAACCCGGTGTTGATGAAGACCAGCCGGTCTTTTACCGCGCGGATGCATTCGCGCAGGTTGGCCGAGGTCCGGCGTTCCTCGTCCATCACGCCCAGCTTGACCGTGTTGGTCGGAAGGCCCAGCATCGCTTCGACCCGGCCGTAAAGGGTGTCGGCGAAGGCGACTTCCTCCGGCCCGTGCATCTTGGGCTTCACGACATAGATCGACCCGGCACAGGAATTGCGGTTCTCGGTCCGCGCAAGGTCGTGCATTCCGGCGGCCACGGTGATCGCGGCGTCCAGCATTCCTTCGGGCGTTTCGGCACCGTCCAGCAGAATGGCATCGGTCGTCATCAGGTGTCCTACATTGCGCACCAAAAGGAGTGCGCGCCCCGGAAGCGTCAGCGAACCGTCGGCAGTCGTGAAAGTTCGGTCTGGATTTAGACGCCGTGTCAGAGACTTGCCGACCTTAGTGAAGGTATCGCTCAAATCTCCCTTCATCAGCCCCAGCCAGTTGCCATAGACCAGCGCCTTGTCTTCGGCATCGACGGCGGCGACCGAGTCCTCGCAATCCTGAATTGCAGTCAGCGCGCTTTCCAGCACTACGTCGCGAAGGCCGGAACGACTTGCGGCACCGACCGGGTGATCGCGGTCGATGACCAGTTCGACATGCAAGCCATTATTGCGCAGAAGGCGCGACTGGTCCGTATACCCGATGAACTGCGCCGCGTTCTTCAGTCGCGCGACACGGACCCCGATCCGCACTGTCCCATCCTTTTCATAGGAGGTCACATCCCGATGGCTCTCGTCCTCCAGCGGGAAATGCGTGTCGAGGAAATCCGCCGCCCATGCGACGGCCTCGGCCCCGCGCACCGCGTCATATCCCGGCGCGGCGGTCCCGGGCAGCGCATCCGTGCCATACAGCGCATCGTAGAGCGAGCCCCAACGCGCATTCGCGGCATTCAGCGCGAAACGGGCGTTCATCACCGGCACGACCAACTGCGGGCCTGCCAAACGCGCGATCTCGTCATCAACCCCGGTGGTGCCAATCTCGAACGCCCCGCCTTCGGGGACCAGATAGCCAATCTCGCTCAGGAATTCCCGCTGCGCCTCGGGGGACGCATCCTTGTTCGCGGTCAGCCAATCGTCGATCTGCGCCTGAAGCGCATCCCGTTTCGCCAAAAGGCGGCGGTTTTCGGGAATGAGATCGCGCAGCAGCGCGGCGTAGCCCGCCCAGAACCCCTCGGCCGTGACCGGAAGGCCCGGCAGCAGCCGCTCCTCGACCAGTTCGGCGATGGGCCGCGCCACCTGCAATCCGCTGCGATCAAGATAATCGGTCATCTCAAGGCTCCTTTGCTTGTGTTCGGGCTATCGCCGCAACGCGCGGCTCGCTAGAACTGGCAAAAGGTTTTCCATCAGGTGGAAGATATGCAGGATTCGGTCCGTTCCGTGGACAGGGCGTTGCAGGTGCTGGAGCTTCTGGCGGGCGGTCCGATGCGCCTGTCAGACCTTGCGCGGCAGGCGGGGCTTCCCGTCTCCACCACCCACCGTCTTCTGGTCACGATGGAGCAGCGGGGCTTCGTGCAAGCCGAACCCGACAGCGCGATGTGGGCGGTAGGGCGACAGGCCTTCGCGGTCGGAGCGGCCTTCAGCAGCCGCCACAGCTTTCTTGCCCCGGCGATCCTCTCCTTGCGCCGCCTGCGCGATGCCACGCGCGAGACGGCAAACCTTGGCACCATCCTGTCGGGCGAGGTTTCCATAGTCGCGCAGGCCGAAAGCCGCGAGATCACCCGCGCCATCGCCGCCCCCGGTGCCCGCACGCCGGTCGTGCTGTCGGCCATGGGCAAGGCGATCATCGCCACATGGCCCGAGGAAGCGGTGGACGCGCTGGTCGAACGACACGGCTTCCGCGCCATGACTGCGCGCAGCATCCGCGACATCGACAGCCTGAAGGCGGAACTCGCGATTGTGCGGCAGCGCGGCTTTGCGGTGGACGACGAGGAATTCGTGTCCGGCATCCGCTGCGTCGCCGCCGTCGTGCGTGACCCGACCGGAGAGCCGAACTGCGCCATCTCCGTCTCGGGTCAGGCTGCGCGTCTGCCGGAGGCAAAGCTGCCGCAGGTGGCTGCGCAAGTGATGGAACACGCCGCCGACCTGTCGCGCCGCCTGCAACTGCTGGCCTAGCGCGGAATTCCGGATTTCACGCTGCGTTCAAGGCCTTCCACGCCGACGTTGATGACGTTTCTCATGGCATCCTCGGCACGGGCGGCATCGCGCGCCGCGATCGCATGGACGATCCGCAGATGGTTCGACGCGAGAAGCGCGAGCCCGTCCGGCGAACTGGCCGGTGAGGAAAGGTGGAACATCACTGCCAGCGCCGCTTCGATCAGGCTGGTGACGGACCGCATGAACGGGTTGCGCGACATGCGGGCGATGGCGACGTGGAAATCCAGATCCACCTTGGCGATGCTTTCGCGGCTGTGGGCCGGATCCTCCATCCGTGCGGCGATGGCGTAAAGCTCCACCAGCTCGTCACTGGTTGCGTGGCGGGCAGCCAAGGCGGCGGCGGCGGGTTCCAGCGCCAGCCGCATTTCTGCCAGATGCATCGCGAATTCCAGATCGATCCCGGCCCTGAGCCGCCAGCCGATCACGTCGGCATCGATGAAATTCCACCGATCGCGCGGCAGAACGCGGGTTCCGACGCGGGATTTCGCCTCGATCAGGTGCTTGGCGGCCAAGGTCTTCATTGCCTCACGCAGCACTGTGCGGGACACGCCGAAGCGTTCCATCAGGTCGGGATCTCCCGGCAGGATCGCCCCTTCCGCGATCTGACCCGACACGATGGCAAGGCCCAACTCCTCCACCACGACGCCATGGCTGCCGCGAGGCTTCGGGCCGTAAAGCCTCGTTTCCAGCAGCCCCATCCTGCCTATCCCCCTGCCGGAACCATCCGGGCGGGTTTGCCCTTCGGGCCGTGGAAAAGCAAGATCACCCGTTGCAGCACGATGAATGCGAACAGCAAAAGCCCGACCACGATCTTGGTCCACCAAGACGAAAGCGTGCCGTCGAACACGATATAGGTCTGGATCAATCCCTGGATCAGCACCCCGAACAGCGTTCCCATCACCAGCCCGGCGCCCCCGGTCAGCAGCGTGCCACCCACCACCACGGCGGCAATGGCGTCAAGCTCCATCCCCACCGTCGCAAGCGAATACCCCGCCGAGGTGTAGAGCGTGTAGGCGATCCCCGCGAGGCCCGCGAGCGCCCCCGACAGCGCATAAAGGCGGATCGTCGTCGCCCGCACCGGAACGCCCATCAGCTCTGCCGATTGCGGGCTGCCGCCCAAAGCATAGACGTTCGCGCCAAACCGCGTGCGTTTCGCGATGATCGCGCCAATGACAAAGACCGCTAGCATCAGCATCGCCAGAAAGGTCAGACGCCCCTTGCCCGGCAGTCGGAAGAACAGGTCCCCCAGCGTATCGAGGAACGGGTGCGAGATCGGCACGGATTCAGTGGTCAACAGGAACGCCGCCCCGCGCGCAAGGAACATCCCCGCCAGCGTCACGACGAAGGGGGGCATCGAAAGCGCGTGGATCGTCAGCCCCATCAGCGCCCCGAACGCGGTGGAGATTACCAGCGCCAACGCGAAGGCCATCGCCGGATGCATCCCCGCCCGCACCGTGACCGCGATGAAGACCGAGGTGAAGGCGATGACCGAGCCGACCGAAAGATCGATCCCACCCGACAGGATCACGAAGGTCATCCCAACCGCCGCGATGCCAAGAAAGGCGTTGTCGGTCAGTAGGTTGCCAACGACCCGCGTGGACAGCATGTTCGGGAACTGCATCACGCAGAGCGCATAGGCGATGATGAAGATCAGCACCGTCGCGGCGAAGGGAAGGTTGCGGGCGCGGATCATTGGCGGACCTTTCTTGCCTCGGCATAGTCGCGGCGGGCGGCGCGCAGCATGGCACCTATCCCGCCGAACGCCGGGGATTGCAGCGTCAGGATCACGATGATGACCAGCGCCTTGACGATCAGGTTGAATTCGGGCGGCCAGCCGGAAATCAGGATGCCCGTGTTGATCGACTGGATGATAAGCGCGCCCAGAAGCGAGGCGGTGATGGAGAACCGCCCGCCAGACAGGGCCGTGCCGCCGATGACCACGGCAAGGATCGCGTCGAGTTCCAGCCACAGGCCCGCATTGTTGGCATCGGCCCCGCGGATGTCGGCGGTCACGATCATTCCCGCCATCGCCGCGCACAGACCCGATAGGACATAGACCAGCACGATCAGGAACCGCGCCCTGACCCCCATGAGAAGCGAGGCGCGACGGTTGATCCCCACCGCCTCGATCAGCAGGCCAAGGGCCGACCGGCGCACCAGCAGACCCGCGACCAGCCCGGTCAACAGCCATAGGATCACCGGCATCGGCACCCCCGCCACCGCGCCGGAGCCGAGGAACGAGAACGCAGGGTTGTTGAAGGTCAGGATCACACCCTCGGTCACAAGCTGGGCGATGCCCCGCCCCGCGACCATCAGGATCAGCGTCGCAATGATCGGCTGAATGTCCAGAAACCCGACCAACAGCCCGTTCCACACGCCGCATAGAAGCCCGATCGCCAGCGCCGTGACGATGACCACCACCAACGGTTGCCCCGCCGCGACCATCGACGCCGCCACCGCCCCGCAGATCGCAATGACAGCGCCGACCGAAAGGTCGATCCCCTTGGTTGCGATCACCAGCGTCATGCCCACGGCCAGCAGCGCGACCGGGGCCGCCCGCACGGCAATGTCGATCAGGCTGCCATAAAGGCGCCCATTTCGGAACGTCACATCCAGAAACCCCGGCGCGATCAGAGTGATCGCCGCAAGGATCAGCACCAGCGCCGCGATTTGGGGTTGAAGCCTTTTCAGTTTGCTCATGCCGCCTCCACCGCCATCGCGGCCATGATCGCCTGCGCCGAGATTTCCTCGCCCGCCAGTTCCGCCACCTGCCGATGATCGGCCATGACCACGACGCGGCTGGAATAGGCGACCAGCTCGTCCAGCTCGGACGAGATGACGGCCAGCGCCATCCCCTCGGCCCGCAGCCCGTCGATCAGGCGGATGATCTCGGCATGGGCGCCGATGTCGATGCCGCGCGTCGGCTCGTCCAGGATCAAGAAGCGCGGATCGGTCGCCAACCAGCGAGCAAGGATCACCTTCTGCTGGTTGCCGCCCGACAGGAACTTGATGGGCCGCTCGGGATCGGTCGGGCGGATGTCCAGCATTCGGATATACCGCTCGGCGATGGCGTTCTGTTCGCGCCGGGGGATCGGGCGAGACCAGCCGCGCCGGGCCTGAAGCGCAAGGATGATGTTTTCGCGCACCGAAAGATCGGCGACAATGCCGTCGGCCTTGCGCTCCTCGGGGCAGAAGCCGAAGCCGTGCGCGATGGCGTCATGCGGGGATTTCAGCGTGACGGGGCTGCCGTCGATCTCGGCGCTGCCGCTGTCGGCGCGGTCGATCCCGAACAGCAGGAACGCCGTCTCCGTCCGGCCCGATCCGAGAAGGCCCGCAATGCCCAGAACTTCGCCGGGGCGGATGTCCATGTCGAAGGGAGCGACGCTGCCGGTCTTGCCCATACCGCGGAACCGGATCGGCGCGGGAGTGTCGACGGGCGCTGCCGCGCTTCGGGCGTGCGTTTCCTCGGCCAGTTCGCGGCCCAGCATCATGCCGACGAGATCGCGGCGCGGGAGGTCGCGGGTGGCGCGGCTGCCCACCAGCTTGCCGTTGCGCAGCACCGTCACCCGGTCTGCCAGCGCATAGACCTGATCCAGAAAATGCGTGATGATGACGATGCCAAGGCCGTCATCGCGCAACCGGCGCAGGATGGCAAAGATCGCTTCCACCTCGCGCGCATCGAGGCTGGCGGTCGGCTCGTCCAGAAAAAGAACCTTGCCAGACAAATCCACCGCGCGGGCGATAGCGATGATCTGGCGGATCGCGACCGAATAGGCCGACAGGCTTTCGCCCGGATCGACGCGCAGCCCGTATCGCGCCAGCAGCGCCGCCGCCTCCCGCTCCATCCGCGTTGTGTCGATCATCCCGAACCGGCGCGGCTGGCGACCCAGATAGACGTTTTCCGCGACCGACAGGTTCTCCAGCAGGTTCACTTCCTGGTAGACCGTGCCGATGCCCATTGCCTGCGCTTCGGCCACGTCGCGGGGTTCGACCTCGGCCCCCTCCAGCCGCATCGTGCCGCCGTCGCGGCGGTAGGCCCCGGTCAGGATTTTCACCAGCGTCGATTTCCCTGCGCCGTTTTCGCCCAGCAGCGCATGGATTTCGCCCGCATGCAGGGTGAAATCCACGTCGTCCAGCACCGTCACGCCATAGAAGGATTTGCGGATCGCCCGCACTTCGATCAGCATCGCTCGCTCCTCGAAAATGGCGGGGCGCGCGGCCCCGCCAGAGGTGTCAGTAGCCGAGGTCTTTCTTCGCCTCGTAGACCGCCTGCGGATCGTCCGCCTGCGTATAGAGTTTGGATTCCGTCTGGATCCATTTCGGCGGCTCGGTCCCGTCGGCGATGAAAGCCGCCAGCGCGTCGAAGGCGGGGCCGGCCATGTTCGGCGTCAGCTCCACCGTCGCGTTCGCCTCGCCTTCCGCCATGGCAAGGAAGATGTCCGGCACGGCGTCGATGGACACGATCTTGATGTCGGTGCCGGGGTTCAGCCCCGCTTCCTTGATCGCCTGGATCGCGCCGACGGCCATATCGTCGTTATGGGCATAGACGGCGCAGATATTCGCCCCGCCGCCTTCGGCCTTGATGAAGCTTTCCATCACTTCCTTGCCCTTGGTCCGGGTGAAATCGCCGGTCTGGGAACGGGTGATGCGGATGTTGTCATGGCCTTCCAGCGCCTGCTCGAACCCGGCCTTGCGGTTGATGGCGGGGGACGATCCGGTGGTGCCCTGAAGCTCCACCACATTGCAATCGGCGTCGCCGACTTCGCCCACGAGCCAGTCGCCTGCGACCTTGCCTTCATAGACCTGATCCGAGGTGACGGCGGTCAGGTAAAGCTCCTCCGGTGCCTCGATCTGGCGGTCCAGCAGCACGACCGGGATCTCGGCTTCCTTCGCTTCCTCCAGCACTGCATCCCAGCCGGTGGCGACTACGGGGGCGATCAGGATGGCGTCGACGCCCTGCGCGATGAAGCCGCGGATCGCCTTGATCTGGTTTTCCTGCTTCTGCTGGGCATCGGCGAATTTCAGGTCGATGCCGCGCGTCTCTGCCTCCTGCTGGGTGACCGTGGTTTCCGCCGCGCGCCAGCCCGATTCAGAACCGATTTGCGAAAAGCCGACCGTCATGTCCTGCGCCATCGCCATGCCCGCAGCCATGGCAAGACAGGCGACCGCCCCGGCGGTCGCGAATGTGCGTTTCATGGGATTCCTCCAAATCCGCAAGGTCCTCCTCGACCTCAGTCTTGAATCGTTATTGTAGTATAAATGGCTGGTCAACATGAATTGGCACACGCGCAACAAGGCCTGTTGACCTGAATATCCTGAGGCAATAGTCGTATTAATCACGGGAAATGGGAGGAAGACCATGAGTTTGAAACTCGGCCTTGTCGGCCTGGGCAAGATCGCGCGCGATCAGCATCTTCCCGCGATTGCCGCGACGCCCGGCCTTGATCTTGCCGCGATCGCCAGCCGGAACGCAGCCCTGCCCGATCTTCCAAGTTACCCGGATATCGATTCGCTGCTTGCGGCGGGGGCGGCCGATGCCGTCTCTCTCTGCACACCGCCTCAGGGGCGCTTCGATCAGGCGTCGGCGGCTTTGAAGGCCGGCCGGCATGTCATGCTGGAAAAGCCCCCCGGCATGACGGTGACCGAGGTGGAGGCGCTGGCCGCGCTGGCGCAGCAGAAAGGCGTCACCCTGTTCACCACCTGGCATTCGCGCGAGGCGGCGGCGGTGGAGCCTGCGCGCGCGTGGCTGTCGGGACGCCGGATTTCCTCGGTCCGCGTCACTTGGAAAGAAGATGTGCGTCACTGGCATCCCGGTCAGGCGTGGATATGGGAACCGGGCGGGCTTGGCGTCTTCGATCCCGGCATCAACGCGCTGTCCATCGTGACGCGCATCCTGCGCGAAGCGGTCTTCGTCACCGGGGCGGAGCTGGAGTTTCCGGCAAACCGCGCTGCGCCCATCGCGGCTTCGGTTCGGATGCGGATGGGTGCCGTCCCGGTCGAGGCGGAATTCGACTGGCGCCAGACAGGGCCCCAGACCTGGGATATCGAGGTTGCGACGGATACGGGCCTTCTGCGTCTGTCCAAGGGCGGCAGCGAGATGTGGCTGGACGATCAGCCGCAGGTGGTCGAGGAGGATGCGGAGTATCGCAGCCTCTATCGCCGTTTCGTGGGACTGGTGGCGGGTGGGCAATCGGAAGTGGACCTGGCGCCACTTCGGCTGGTCGCGGACGCCTTCCTGCTTGCGCGCCGGGTCGAGGTCGATGCCTTCGAGGACGAGGCATGATCGTTCTGCGCGCAGGTGTTGCCCAAGCGCATATCCTACCCTTCGGGGCGACGATCCAGGCGCTTCTGGTCCCGGATCGCAACGGTGTGGTGGACGATATCGTGCTGGGCCATGATGAGCTGTCGGCATATCACGCGCGGCGCAGCTTTTACGGCGCGACGATCGGGCGTTTCGCCAATCGGATCGCGGGCGGGCGTTTCGAAGACGTCCGCATCCCGGCGAATGACGGGCCGAACGCGCTGCATGGTGGACCGGAAGGTTTCGATCGCCGTGTCTGGACAGTCCGCGATGCGTCGGATCAGCACGCGACGCTCTCCCTCGTCAGCCCGGACGGCGATCAGGGCTTTGCCGGGACACTGACCGCCACCTTGCAGTATCACATGAAGATCGAGCAAGAAGCGATTGTTCTGTCGTTGTATTTCGAAGCATCATGTGATGCCGAAACGCCCGTCAACCTTACCCATCACGGCTTCTTCAATCTTGGTGGCAACCTTCGCGATCCTGCGCGGATGCGTTCGGTGATGGATCATGAACTGACCCTGAACGCCTCCCACTATCTGCCCGTGGACGATACCGCCATTCCGCTGGAGATCGCCCCGGTCGACGGAACGCCGTTCGATTTCCGCAAGCCCGCGATCATTGGCGAGCGCATTCGCAGTGGGCATCCCCAACTGATGCGCGGCAAGGGCTTCGATCACAACTTCTGCCTCGACGGGCCGGCCGCTGCCCGATTGCGGGATCCGGTTTCCGGCCGCGTGATGGAGATCGTGACCGATCAGCCGGGGCTGCAGTTCTACTCCGGCAACTTCCTCGATGGGACGGAGCGGGGCAAGGGCGGGATCACGCCGCGCATGGGCGATGCGCTTTGTCTGGAGCCGCAGTTCTGGCCCGACAGCCCCAACCGGCCCGACTTTCCCGACGCCACGCTGCGGGTCGGCCAGACCTATCGCCACCGGACCGAGTTCCGTTTCACCACGGATTGACGCGGGGCTCCGGCACGCCTTTGGCCGAAACCGTCCGGGCGAAGGTCATGCCGGCTTCGGCCTCCGGCGCCTCCATCCCCTCTCGGGCCGAGGTGACGAACAGCGTATCCATCCCCTCGCCGCCGAAAGCGGGGCAAGAGGTCTGGCTGGCCGGGAAGCGTTCCGCGAACAGGAACGTGCCATCCGGGGCATAGCAGGCGATGCGCCCTGCGCCCCATTGCGCGTTCCAGAAGCGCCCCTCGGCATCCGTCACCGCGCCGTCGGGGTTCAGCCCTTCGGCGCTCAGGTCAAGGAACACTTCCTTCTTCGCGGAAGGCCAGCCGGTTTCCGCGTCCAGTTCCTGCCTGAACACGATCCCCCGCGCGGTGTCCGAGAAATAAGCGCGCGTGCCATGGAAGCAGATCGCGTTGGGGATCGTCAGACCGGGATGCAGCTTGCGCAGCTGCCCGTCATGCCAGCGCCAGACGGCGCCGAGGCCCGGCTCCGCCTTCTTGCCCATCGTGCCGATCCAGAACCCGCCCCACGGGTCCGCGCGCCCGTCATTGCTGCGCGTCTCGGGGCGATCCGCTTCCAGCACGGTCAGCAGGCTCTGCTCGTCCTTTTCCAGATCGAAGACCCAGAGCCCTGTTTCCGAGGCGATCAGCAACTGGTCGCGGTCGATCCACCCGGCAGCCGAGACGCATTCGTCGAATTGCCAATGTCGCCCTTTGGTGTGCAGCCGGTGGTTCAGGATATCGAACCAGAAAAGCTGTTGCCGTTCGGGGTGCCAGAACGGGCCTTCACCCAGCTCGCACAGCGTGTCGTCGAAGATCATGCGGTCGCCTCGTCATAGGCGCGGCGGATGGCGTCTGCCGCGCGGGCGGTCGCCTCGACCGACTGGCCGGGGCGATAGATTGCTGTGCCGATGCCAAAGCCCGTTGCCCCGGCGGCAAGCCATTCACCGAAGTTTCCCGGACCTGCCCCACCCACGGCATAAAGCGGAACCGGGGGCAGAACGGCCCGCATCGCCTTCAGCCCCTCCGGCCCGATCAGCGAGGCGGGGAAGAATTTCAGCCCCGTCGCCCCGGCCTTCAGCGCCGTGAAGCATTCCGTCGGCGTGAAGACCCCCGGCCAGCTTTCCATCCCCGCCGCCCGCGTCGCCGCGATCACGTCGGGGTCGGTGTTCGGCGATACGACGATCCGCGCGCCGATATCGGCCAGCCTGCGCACCGCATCAACGTCCAGAACGGTGCCCGCGCCGATGGTCGCGTCGCCGCCGAAGCGCAGGACCAGCCGTTCGATGCTGTCCAGTGGATCCGGAGAGTTCAGCGGCACTTCCAGCACCGTGACCCCCGCTTCGATCAGGGCCTCGGCATGCGCTTCCGCCTCGGACGGGGTGATCCCGCGCAGAATGGCGATGATGTTCCGCATCATGTCTCCTTGATGATCCGATATGCGGCGGACAGACCCGCCAGAACCGCATCGGTTCCCGAAATCAGCTTCGGGCCGAGGCCGAGGCTTCGCAACCCGCGATCATAGAGCGCCGCAACCTTGTCCGAGCCCACGATCAGCACCTCGCGCCCCAGCCACCAGGGCTTCGCCGCCGCGAGTTCCGCGCCCAGCAGCAGTCCCGACAGACGCCCCGCCGCCGCATCGGGCGCAAGACCCGACAGCAACCCCTCGGCGCGGATGGCGAAAAGCCGCGCCGCAAGCGCCTCGGGCCGCGCCAGCGCCTGTTCCAGCGCCGCGTCGAAGGCGGCAAGTTCGATCTCCTGCCCCATTCCATGCCGCAGGACCGATTTCGTCGCCAGAAGCTCGAACAGTTCGCCCGTCATGAAGCTGCGGAAGTCCGTAACCTCGCCCGCGCTGATCGCCGCCCATTTGCTGTGGGTGCCAGGTAGACAGATGACGCCATCGAAATTCGGATGGGCCGAAAGCACACCCGCGATCTGCGTTTCCTCGCCCCGCATCACATCTGCGGAAGGCACCGCCTGCGACAGGCCGGGCACGATGTGGACGCCCGGCGCGGGGCTGGTCATCGGCGAACCCAGCGGGGCGCAAGGAACTGCGCGATAGGCCGCCTCGATCCAGCCCTGACGCGCGCCGGCCATGCCGCAGATGACGACATCACCCGTCCAGTCGCCCATCAGATCGCGCAGGGCGTCGGGGAATTCGGACGGCGCAAGACGGCCCATGCCACGATCCGATTCCCGTGCCTCCTGCGGCTGCGCGCCTTCCATTCGCCAGATGCGCAGGTTGCTGGTGCCCCAGTCGACGGCGATCCACATCGGCTTCTCCTTTTCAGGCTGGATGGCCCGTGTCTGCGGCAAGGTCAATGGCTGTCCTTGCCGACCGCCGAGCCCCGGCACCCGCGCAGGAAGTCGAAATCCGCCCCCGTATCCGCGCCCTGAACGTGGCTGTGGAAGATCTGCGCGTAACCCCCGACAGGCGCAGGCACATTCGGCGTCCATGCGGCAAGGCGGGCGGCGAGTTCGTCATCCGGGATGTCCAGATGGATGCGGCGCGCATCCACGTCGATCTCGATGAAGTCGCCGTCGCGCACTACGGCCAGCGGCCCGCCCACCGCCGCTTCTGGCGAGGTGTGGAGCAGCACGGTGCCGTAAGCCGTCCCCGACATCCTCGCATCCGAGATGCGGACCATGTCAACGATCCCTTTCCGAAGCACTTTCGGCGGCAGGCCCATATTACCGACCTCGGCCATGCCGGGATAGCCTTTCGGGCCGCAGTTCTTAAGGACCATCACGCAGGTTTCGTCTATATCCAGCGCCTCGTCGTTGATCTTCGCCTTGTAGTCGTCGATATCCTCGAAAACCACCGCGCGCCCGCGATGCTTCAGTAGATGCGGGCTGGCGGCCGAGGGTTTCAGCACCGCCCCCTTGGGCGCGAGGTTGCCGCGCAGGACCGCGATGCCGCCATGCGAGGCAAGCGCGCGTTCGACGGGCAGGATGACGTCCTCATTGTGGTTCGTGACCTCCGAAACCTCGTCCCAGACCGAATGGCCCGAGACGGTCAGCGCGTCCTTGTGCAAGAGCCCCGCTTCGCCAAGTCGCTTCAGCACGACGGGCAGGCCGCCGGCATAGAAGAACTCCTCCATCAGGTATTTGCCCGACGGCATCAGGTTCACGATGGTCGGCACGTCGCGACCAAGACGGTCCCAGTCATCCAGCGTCAGGTCGATCCCGGCACGCCCCGCCATCGCCAGAAGGTGGATGACCGCATTGGTCGAGCCGCCGATAGCGCCATTGGTGCGGATCGCATTCTCGAACGCGTTTTTCGTCATGATGTCAGATGGTTTCAGATCGTCCTTGACCATCTGGACGATCCGGCGGCCCGAAAGTTGCGCCATGACGCGGCGGCGGCTGTCGACGGCAGGGATCGCGGCATTGCCAGACAGCGCCATGCCCAGCGCCTCGGCCATGCTTGCCATCGTGGACGCCGTGCCCATGGTGTTGCAGGTGCCCGACGACCGGCTCATCGAGGCTTCGGCCTCAAGGAACTCGGCCTGCGTCATCTCGCCCGCCTTCACCATTTCCGAGAATTTCCACAGATGGGTGCCGGACCCGACCCGCTCGCCCCGGAAATAGCCGTTGAGCATCGGCCCGCCCGTGACCACGATGGAGGGCAGATCGACTGAAGCCGCCCCCATGATGAGGCTGGGCGTGGTCTTGTCGCAGCCGACCAGCAGTACGCAGCCGTCGATGGGCTGGCCGCGGATCACCTCCTCGACCGCCATGGCGGCGAGGTTGCGATACATCATCGCGGTCGGACGGTATGTGTTTTCGGAGGCCGAGAAGACCGGGACTTCGACCGGGAAGCCGCCGCCCTCCCAGATGCCGGCCTTCACCTTCTCGGCCAACTCGCGCAGATGGCCATTGCAAGGGGTCAGGTCGGACCAGGTGTTCAGGATGCCGATGACGGGCCTTCCGTCAAACAGATCATGAGGATAACCCTGGTTCTTCATCCAGCCACGGTGATAGATGGTGTCGCGGGACGTACCGCCATACCATTCCTGCGAGCGAAGTTTCCTTGGCCATGGTTTGGGCGAAAAGCTCATGCCCAGCCTCCGTCAACAATGTAATTCTGCGCCGAGCACATGCGCGACGCGTCGGATCCGAGGAACAACGCCATCTGGGCGATGTCCTCGGGCAAAAGGTCCCCCGGCAGGGCCTGCGAGGCGGCGATCCTCTCGCGCCCCGCATCGTCCAGCCACAGCCTGCGCTGGCGGTCCGTCATGACCCAGCCGGGGCTGATCGTGTTCACCCGCACCCGGTCGCGCCCCAGATCCCGCGCCAGCGCCCGCGTCAGCCCGTGGATCGAGGCTTTGGCGGCGGCGTAGACGGGATATTCGGATCCGCCGATCATCCAGCCGATGGATGCAAAGTTGATGATCGACCCGCCCCCCGTCTTCTTCATCATCGGGGCGACCACCTGTGCGGCGAAGACCTGATGGCGCAGATTGACCGCCACGATGTCGTCGAACGCCTCCTCGGTCAGGTCGGCCAGCTTGTGGCGGCGATCGTTCCCGGCATTGTTCACGAGCACCGAAATCGGCCCATGCGCGCGCGAGAAGCGGAGCACCTGTGCCTGGAGGTCGCGTGTGCGGCGCACGTCGCAGGCGGCGAAGGGGGCCGACAGCCCCTCGGCGGCAAGCCGGGACGAAAGCTCTTCGCCCGCTGCCGCATCCATGTCTACGAAACAGGCGATGGCGCCTTGCCGCGCGAAGGCCTCGACCATGGCTGCGCCGATCCCCGTCGCGCCCCCGGTCACGAGGATCACACGACCTTCCAGATCACTGTATGTAACCGTCATAGCCTCCTGACGGATATTGGTTTTCCGCCCTCCTCGATCCTCAGGGGATTTCGCAGCGGAAGGCCGAAATCCGGGGCTTCGATCTCGAACACGTCGCCGGGTTCGGGCTTGATCCCATCGGCAAATGACAGCGTCGCGGTCCCGAACATATGAACGTGCAGATCGCCCGGTTGGCGGAACAGCGCATATTTGAAATGGTGATGTTCGAGGTTGGCGATGCTGTGGGACATGTTCGCCTCGCCCGACAGGAACGGCTTGTCGAAGATGACCTGACTGCTGCGCCGTATGCGCGAGGTGCCGCGGATATCCTGCGGCAGATCGCCGACCAGCAGTTCCGGCCCGAACGCGGCGGGGCGCAGCTTGGAATGGGCGAGGAACAAGTAGTTGATCTTCTCGGTCACATGGTCCGAAAATTCGTTGGCCAGGCTGAATCCCACGCGGCATGGCGTGCCGTCCGGCGCGATCAGATAGAAACCGGCGATCTCGGGCTCCTCGCCCCCGTCCAGCGCGAAGGCGGGCGAGGTCAGCGGATCGCCCGGCGCCACCGCCTCGGTCCCGGTGCCCTTGTAGAACCATTCGGGCTGAACACCCACGCCTGATGCGGGTTTGCCACCCTCTAGCCCCATGCGGAACATCTTCATGCTGTCCGACAGGCCTTCGCTGCTGTGCATCGCGTCACGCGTATTGGCCGATCCGGTATGGGTCAGGCCCGTCCCGGTCAGGAACATGCGCGAGGGTTCGGGATGGCGCAGCGGAACGTCCAGCTTGCCGCCCGCCGCCAGTTCCGCCAGATCCACCGCCTCACCACCCTCGGGGATGACTGCGCCCAGCGGCTTGCCCGAGGCGATGGCCGCCATTGCAAATTCGTAGATGCTGGCGCGGGGGATCAGCCGGGTGCCGCCGTCGCGCACCGCGACGCCGCCGGATTTCAGTTGGCTCAGATGCATCGCTCAGCCCTGCTTGTTCTTGTTGTAGACGTCGAAGATCACGGCGGCCAGCAGCACCAGACCCTTGATGACCTGCTGATAGTCGATGCCGATCCCGAGGATGGACATGCCGTTGTTCATGACCCCCATGATGAAGGCGCCGATCACCGCGCCGACGATCTTGCCCGACCCGCCCGACATGGACGCACCGCCGATGAAGACCGCCGCGATTACGTCCAGCTCGAACCCGACACCGGCCTTGGGCGTCGCCGTGTTCAGGCGCGCGGCAAAGATCATCCCCGCCAGCGCCGCCAGCATCCCCATGTTCACGAAAGTCAGGAAGGTCAGCCGGTCGGTGCGGATGCCCGAGAGCTTGGCCGCCTTCTCGTTCCCGCCGATGGCATAGATGCGCCGCCCAATGGTCGTCGATTGCGTCAGGAACGTATAGGCCGAGATCAGGACCGCCATCGTGATGAGAACGTTGGGCAGCCCGCGATAGGTCGCCAGAAGATAGCTGATGAACAGAAGCGCAAAGCAGACGAGCGCATTCTTCACCGCGAAGACGACGAAAGGTTCATCCTCGATCCCATAGCGCTGGTGACGGGCGCGGGCGCGAACCGACAGCCAGACGATCGCCCCGGCGGCCAGCGCGCCAAGGATCATCGCGGTCAGGTTCGGCTTCTCGTCCCGGAAGAAGTCCGGCACGAAACCGGTCGAAAGCGATTGGAAAAGTTTCGGGAACGGCCCGACCGACGCGCCCTCCAGCAGCCAGAGGGTCAGACCGCGGAAGACCAGCATCCCGGCCAGCGTCACGATGAAGGATGGAATGCGCCAATAGGCGATCCAGTAGCCCTGTGCCGCGCCGATCAGCGCCCCGGCAAGAAGGCAGGCGACGAACACGACCGGAACCGGCAATTGCCAATGGACGATCATCACCGCCGCCAGCGCGCCCACGAAGCCCGCGACGGACCCGACCGAAAGGTCGATATGCCCCGTCACGATCACCAGCAGCATTCCAAGCGCCATGATGATGATATAGCTGTTCTGGAGGAACAGGTTGGTCAGGTTGACCGGGCGCAGCAGCGTTCCGTCGGTCGCGACCTGAAAGAACACCATGATCAGCACAAGCGCGATCAGGATGCCGTATTCGCGCATGTTGCTGCGAAGATAGCTTCCCATCGTCGGCGTTTCAGTGACCGCCATGTTTATCCCCCCTCACGATCATCGACATGATCCTTTCCTGCGAGGCATCTTCGCGGCTGAGTTCGCCCACGAAGGCCCCTTCGTTCATCACGTAAATCCGGTCGCACATGCCCAGAAGTTCGGGCATCTCGGACGAGATCATCACGATCCCCCGACCCTGCGCCGCCAGTTCATTGATGATGTTGTAGATTTCGAATTTCGCCCCGACGTCGATGCCGCGCGTCGGCTCGTCCAGGATTAGCACCTTCGGGTCGGTGAACAGCCATTTCGACAGCACGACCTTCTGCTGGTTGCCGCCCGACAGGTTCATCACCTGCTGGAACACCCCCGGCGTGCGGATGCGCAGGGCGCGGCGGTATTCCTCGGCCACCTGACGTTCCGCCCCTCGATCCAACACCGAACGGGTGGATACCTTCTGGAGCGCCGAAAGCGTCGTGTTGCGGATGATTGGATCTTCGAGGATAAGGCCAAGGCCCTTGCGATCCTCGGTCACATAGGCAAGGCCCGCGTCGATGGCGCGGTTCACGGTGGATGTGTCCACCGCCTGCCCCTCGATCTTCACCTGCCCCGAGATGTTCTGGCCATAGCTTTTGCCAAAGACGCTCATCGCCAGTTCCGTGCGGCCCGAGCCCATCAGCCCGGCGATGCCAACGACCTCGCCCGCCCGCACGTTGAACGAGACGTTCTTTATCATCTGCCGTTCGGCCTGTTCGGGGTGCCAGACGTTCCAGCCCTCGACCTCCATCAGAACCTGACCGATATTCGGGGTCCGGTCGGGATAGCGGCTTTCCATGTCGCGCCCGACCATGTCGCGGATGATCCGCTCTTCGGAGATCGGGGTGGACATGGTGGAAACGGTCGCCCCGTCGCGCAGCACCGTGACAGTGTCCGCCACGCGCCGGATTTCATTCAGCTTGTGCGAGATGATGATGGAGGTGATCCCCTGGGCCTTCAACTCCAGCATCAGGTCCAGCAGTTTCTGGCTGTCGTTTTCCTGAAGGCTCGCGGTCGGTTCGTCCAGGATCAGCAGCTTCACCTTCTTCGACAGCGCCTTGGCGATTTCCACCAATTGCTGTTTGCCGACGCCCAGTTTGCCTACCGGCGTCGTCGGCGCTTCGGATAGTCCGACCTTCTTCAAAAGCTCTCGCGTGCGGGTATAGGTCTCGGGCCAGTCGATGACCCCGCCATGGGTGATCTCGTTGCCGAGGAAGATATTCTCGGCAATGGACAGAAGCGGCACGAGCGCCAGTTCCTGATGGATGATGATAATCCCGCGATGTTCGCTGTCGGCGATGCCTTTGAAGGCGACGGTATCACCTTCGTAATGGATGTCGCCGTCATAGCTGCCATGGGGATAGACCCCGGACAGCACCTTCATCAGCGTGGATTTTCCTGCACCGTTCTCGCCGCAGATGGCGTGGATTTCGCCTTGTGCGACGGACAGGTTGACGTTGGACAAAGCCTTCACGCCGGGAAAGGTCTTGGTGATGCCGCGCATCTCCATGATGGCCGTCATGTGCCGCTCCTTCTTGGATGGCGGCCCCCGCAGGGGCCGCGCAGGCTCATTTCAGCTGGTCTTCGGTGTAATAGCCGGAATCGACCAGGACCTCCTTCAGGTTGGTGCCGTCGACGGCGACCGGCTCCAGCAGATAGGATGGGACCACCTTCACACCGTTGTTGTAGGTTTCGGTGTCGTTGATCTCCGGCTCGCCGCCCGAAAGCACGGCATCGACCATGCCGACGGTGACTTTGGCCAGCTCGCGCGTGTCCTTGAAGATGGTCGAATATTGCTCGCCCGCCTCGATGGATTTGACGGACTGCACTTCGGCATCCTGCCCGGTGACGATGGGCATTTCCTGATCGCCCGAACCATAGCCGACGCCTTTCAGCGACGACAGGATGCCGATCGACAGCCCGTCATAGGGCGACAGTACGCCGTTCACTTCCTTGTCGGTATAGGTCGAAGACAGGATGTTATCCATCCGGCTTTGCGCGACTGCCGGGTCCCAACGCAGGGTGCCGACGGTTTCCATGCCCATCTGGCCAGACCCGATCACGATGGAGCCATCGTCGATCAGCGGCTGGATGACCGACATCGCACCATTGTAGAAGAAGAAGGCGTTGTTGTCGTCGGGCGATCCGCCGAACAGTTCCACATTCCACGGTTTGGTGTCCGGGAAGCGTTCCTTCAGCCCGTTCACGAGGCTGGTGGCTTGCAGCACCCCCACCTGGAAATTGTCGAATGTCGCATAATAGCTGACATTCTCCGACCCGTTGATCAGCCGGTCATAGGCGATCACCGGAATGTCGGCAGCCGCCGCGTTTTCCAGCGCGTTGGTCAGGGTCGTGCCGTCGATGGACGCGATGACCAGAACGTCCACGCCCTTCACGATCATGTTCTCGATCTGCGAAAGCTGGTTGGGGATATCGTCCTCGGCATATTGCAGGTCGGTCTCGTACCCGGCCTCCTGCAGCGCTTTGACCATGTTGTTGCCGTCGTCGATCCAGCGGGCCGAGGACTTCGTCGGCATCGCGATGCCCACCGTGCCCTTGTCCTGCGCGCCTGCCTGAAGCGCAAACAATGAGACCGCCGTCGCGGCGACCAGAATCCTGAACGTCATGTAAACCTCCCGGGTGATGCGCCCTCCAAGCGCCTGCGAAAGAGCTAGCGCGGAGGCCACATATCAGGCAAATTACATTGATGCCTTTCTGCATATCAAAACCGTCATGCACGATCCCAGCCTGAACTTGAAACTGAATCAGCTCCGGCTGATCGCGGCCATCGCGGAACATGGCCAGCTTCAGGTTGCGGCGGATATGCTGGCGATCAGCCAGCCCGCCGCCTCGCGTATGCTGGCCGAGGTGGAGCGTGTGGTGGGTGGGGCGCTTTTCCTGCGCCATCCCAAAGGGATGACGATGACGCTGCTGGGACGCGTGCTGGCGCGGCGGGCGGCGGCGATGACGGTTGGCATGCAGGACATGGCGCGTGAATTGCAGCTTTTGCGGCAAGGCAAGGGCGGCGTCGTGCGGGTGGGATCGGTCACCGGGCCGGGGGTGGGATATCTTGTTCCCGCGATCCGGCAGCTGAAAGGTGCATCGCCGGATGTGGAGGTGATGGTGGATATTGCGCCGTCGACTCAGCTTCTGCGCGGTCTGGTCGCCGGCGATTACGACTTCGTCATCGGGCGGCTGCTGCCAGACAGCGATCGGGCGGATTTTTCGGTGGAGCCCGCGGGGCATGAGGTGGTGCGGTTCCTCGTGCGCCGGGATCACCCGCTGGTCAGCGTGCCGGCACTGCCGCTGGCGGAACTGCGGAATTATGACTGGATCATTCAGGATCGCGGCACGCCGATCCGCGAGGTGGTGGATGCCCGCATCGGCGGGGCGGAGCCACGCGGGCTCATCACCACGACCTCGCTTCTGCTGATGGTGGCGCTTCTGCTGCAATCCAACGCCATCGCGCCCATGGCGCAGGAGGTGACGGACCTGATGACCGCCGCCCCCATCGGCGGGTTCGCAGCCCTGGATCTAGCCGAGGAGATCGTCGTGCCCCCCTACTTCATCATCGAAACGCGCGGGCGGCAGCTATCCCCCGCCGCCCAGCGTCTGAAAGCCCTGCTGCAAAGCGAGCTACACCAGCGCTGAGCGGTCGATCTCGGCAATGGTGCGGCAGCCGGTCAGAGCCATCGCGACCCGCATCTCCTTTTCGATCAGGCCCAGCAGGTGCGACACCCCTGCTTGCCCCCCCACAGCCAGCGCGTAAAGATAGACGCGTCCCAGAAGCGTCATATCGGCGCCCAGCGCAAGCATCCGCACCACATCGAGGCCCGACCGGATACCGCCATCGGCAAGGATCTTGATCTCTCCCTTCACCGCATCGGCAATGGCGGGCAAGGCGCGGGCAGAGGACAAGACGCCGTCAAGCTGCCGCCCGCCATGGTTCGACACGACGATCCCATCCGCGCCGAAACGCACCGCGTCGCGCGCATCCTCGGGGTCGAGGATGCCCTTGATAATCATCGGCCCTTTCCAGAAATCGCGGATCCATTCCAGATCCTTCCAGCTGATCGACGGATCGAAATTCGCGCCCAGCCAGCCCATGTAATCGGCCAGACCCGTCGGTTTGCCCAAATAGGCCGAGATGTTGCCCAGATCGTGCGGACGCCCGTGCAGCCCCACATCCCATGCCCATCTCGGATGCAGCGCCGCCTGAAGATACCGCCGCAAAGGCCCACGCGGCCCGGACATTCCCGAACGCAGGTCGCGATACCGCGCGCCCGGAACCGGCATGTCTACGGTGAACACCAGCACCCTCACCCCCGCCGCCTGCGCCCGTTCCAACGCGTCGCGCATGAAGGCCCGGTCGCGCAGCACGTAAAGCTGGAACCAGATCGGGCGGGCGGATGCGGCCTGCACTTCCTCGATCGGGCAGACGGATACGGTCGACAGCGTGTAGGGGATGTTCTTTTCCGCCGCGGCCTTCACGGCCTGCACCTCGCCGCGCCGTGCATACATGCCGCCAAGGCCGATGGGCGCGATGCCCACGGGCATGGACATCGCCTCGCCGAAGATTTCCACCGATGTGTCGAGCTTGTCCACGTCACGCAGCACCCGCTGGCGCAGGGCGATATCCAGCAGATCGCTTTCGTTCCGCGCCAGCGTGCGTTCGGCATATGCGCCGCCATCGGCATAATGGAACAGAAACGGCGGAACCCGCCGCCGCGCGGCCTCGCGATAGTCGGTCGATGCGGAAATGATCATGCTGCCCCCCCTTTTCCCTGCAGGCTGCAACCTTTCGCGATGCTGCGCAAGAATGGTGCTGGCCTTTCGCCGCGCCCCGCCCCAAAGTCCCGCCGGGGGACGTGCAGGGAGGGCGCAGACCATGACCGCGAAAAGCGGAAACGTCGCGTTTGCCGTGTTGCTGGCGTCGATTGCCGCACTGCTGGGCGCCGTCGATGCAGCCATCGTCCGGTCGCTGGGCGGCGAGGTGCATCCCTTCATCATTGCCTTCTTCCGGGCCGGGTTCGGCGCGCTTGCGGTGCTGCCGCTTGTGCTGCGCCGACCTTCTGTGCTGCGAAGCGTCCATCCGCTGCGCCAGCATGCGGCGCGGGCGGGACTGAAGCTGCTGGCGCTGATCGCGTTCTTTGCGGCCTTTGCGCGCGGGCCGCTTACGGATGTGACGGCCATCGCCTTCACCTCACCCATCTTCGTGGTGCTGGGCGCGACGGTCATGCTGGGCGAGCGGCTGAACCGCGCGAAGATCGCAGCCGCCGTCCTTGGATTTCTGGGTGCGATGCTGATCGTGGGGCCGGCCGGGTCCGGGCCGTCGCTGGCACTGGGCCTTGCGCTGTCTGGTGCGGCGCTGACGGCGCTGATCCAGCTGATGCTGAAATCCATGTCCTCGGGCGACCGGACGGACACGCTCGTGGTGTTGAACCTGCTGCTGAGCGCGCCCATCGCGCTTTTGATCGCCCTGCCCGTCTGGGACATGCCGGATCGGGCGCAATTCGCGCTTCTGGCGCTGCAAGGGGTGTTGGGCGCTGCGAACATGGCGCTGATGACCCATGCGATGAGCCTTGCCGACGCCTCGGTCGTGGCGCCCGTCGATTTCCTGCGCCTGCCGCTGGTGGCGCTGGTGGCATGGCTGATCTTTGCCGAAACGGCGGCGGCGACCACCTGGGCGGGCGGGGCAATCATCTGCGCGGCAGCGCTTCTGGCCTCGCGAGGGCGTTGACGACCATAGGCCCGCGCCCTATCTTTGCGCGGGGCCAACAGGTTTGAAAATGCAGAGTATTCTTCAACCGGAACGCAACTGTTGGCGGATCGGGACGGCGGACAGCTTCTCGGTCATCATTGATGCCGAAGATTATTTCAACGCCGCCCGCGATGCGATGAAGCGCGCGAAGAAAAGCGTCATGCTGATCGGCTGGGATTTCGACGCGCGCATACGTCTCGGGTCGCCGGGGCAGGATGATGGTGCCCCGGATCACCTTGGGGAATTCGTCCTTTGGCTGGTGGACCGCACCCCGGATCTGGAGGTGCGGCTGCTGCAATGGAACTCCGGCATGCTGAAGAACTGGCTGCGCGGGAACAACGCGTGGTATCTGCTGCGGTGGAAATGGCACAAGCAGATCTCGGCCCGGTTCGACGGTGTGCATCCGCCCGCGGGATCGCATCACATGAAGCTGCTGGTGATCGACGACAGCATCGCCTTCTGCGGCGGCATCGACATGACGATGAAACGCTGGGACAACCGCGACCATGCCGATGTCCAGCCGGGGCGCACGACGCCGTCGGGCAAACAGCTGGAACCGTGGCACGATCTGGCCAGCATCTGCTCGGGGGAGAGTGCCAAGAACCTGGGTGATCTTGCCCGCCGCCGCTGGAAGCGGGCCACGGGCGAGGTGCTGCCGGAGGTAGACGCGGCGCCGCTCGACTGGCCCGCCGCGATCACCCCGCTGGCCGCCCCGGCGCAGGTCGCGGTGGCGCGGTCCCGCCCCGAGATGAAGGACCAGACCCCGATCCGAGAGATCGAGACACTGTATCTGGACATGATCGGCGCGGCAAAGAAGCTCATATATGCCGAAAGCCAGTACTTCGCCTCTCGCCGCGTTGCATCGGCGCTCGCCAAGCGGCTGGAGGAGCCGGACGGACCCGAAGTTGTCATCATCAACCCCGTCAGCGCCGATGGCTGGCTGGAGCCGCTGGCGATGGACACCGCCCGCGCCCGGTTGGTGGAATCGCTTCGCCATCACGACCCGCATGGGCGGTTCGGCATCTATCATCCGGTGACGACGGCGGGCCAGCCGATCTATGTCCATGCCAAGCTGATGATCGTGGATGACCGGCTGCTACGGATCGGATCTTCCAATTTCAACAACCGGTCGATGCGGCTGGATTCGGAATGCGACGTGGCGCTGGATGCGATGGGCGAGCCCACGCTGTCCGCCAGCCTGCGCGCGCTGCGCGACGATCTTCTGGCCGAACATCTGGGTTGCCGCCCCGAGCAGGTCACGGATGCCTATGCGCAGAACGGCTCGATGCTGAAGACGATCGAATCCCTGCGCGGCGAGGGGCGGTCGCTGATCCCTTACGAGACGCCGAACCTTTCGGCGGTCGAAGCGTGGCTGGCGGATAACGAAATCCTCGATCCCGACGGCCCGGACGAGATTTTCGAGGCGCTGTCGAAACGCGGGCTGTTCCGCGGCAGGCTGCGCCGCCCGGCCTAGATCCGCTCCAGCAGCAGCCAGGTCATCAGCCCGGCGGGCGGCAGCGATGCGCGTTCCACCTCGCGCAGACGCGGATCGCCCAGCACCCGCGCGATGGGGAAATCCGACTGCCAGCCAAGCTGATCCTCCAGCGGGCGGAACAGTCTTTCCGCTGCCGCCAGAACCCCCCGGGTGGCGGAGAAGTGGTTGACGATCACCACCTGCCCACCCGGTCGGCAGACGCGGGCCATCTCGGCCACGACCTTCTCCGGCTCGGGCACTACGGAGAGCACATGCATCGCGGTGACGGTGTCGAAGCTGCCATCGGGGAAATCCAGCGCCCGCGCATCCATCTGGCGCAGCGTCAGTTTGGGCAGCGCCGCCGCCTTTTCACGCGCCCGTTCCAGCATGTCATGCGAAAAGTCGATGCCAGTGACCTCTACCCCCGGACCATAGAGCGGCAACACCAGCCCGGTACCAACGCCCACCTCCAGCACCCTGCCCCCGCGCGCGCTGACATGGGCGGCGGCGCGGCGCCGTCCGGCATTGGTCACACGCCCGAAGGTCGCGTCATAAACCGGCGCCCAGCGGCGGTAAGATGCGGTCACGGCCTCAGGTTTCATCGCGAACCTCCGTCTTTCGCCATTTCAGGACCGACCAGATGACCACGCACAGATAGGCCGCGTTCAGCACGACCAGCGTTTCCCACGGCCAGGTGAACAGCACGCCCGCCGCCGCCACGAACAGGACCAGAAGATAGGGCATCTTGTCGGACGGGATGCGCAGTAGCTTCAGCGACGGCGTCGGAATGCGCGAAATCATCAGAAGCGCCACGCCCATCAGCCACAGCGCCACCAAAACGCCGGGAAGCTCCGGCAGGGTCGGGAAGGCACGATCGAACGCGACCGGCATCAGCGCCAGCATCGCCCCTGCGGGCGAAGGAACGCCAGTAAATCCCGGGCTGGGCGCATCGCTTTTCGCACCAACGTTGAAGCGCGCCAGCCGCAGCACACAGCAGATGACATAGACCAGCACGGCAATCCAACCCAGTCGGCTCAGACCATGCAGGGTGGAGAAATAGGTCAGCAGCGCCACCGCCACGCCGAAGTTCAGGAAATCGGCCAGCGAGTCGAGTTCCGCCCCAATGGCGCTTTCGCTGCGAAGCATCCGCGCCATGCGCCCGTCCAGACCGTCCAGCACGGCGGCCAGCAGGATCAGGCCCACCGCCTCGGGGATGCGGCCTTCGATGGAAAAGCGGATGGCGGTCAGCCCGGCGCAGATGGCGCCAAGCGTGATGAGGTTGGGCAGAAGCTGCCCAAGGGAAAGACGTCGCGACCGCTGGATGCGGCGACGCACCGGCATCTCAGTCCGCCCGGAAATGGCGTGCGCCGCGGATGTTGTCCAGCTCGGCCAGCACGGTTTCGCCCGCGATCATGATCTGGCCTTCGGACACCAGCGAGGCCACGCCCTGCGGCAGATAGACGTCCAGCCGCGATCCGAAGCGGATCAGACCGAACCGCTCGCCCGCACGAAGCTGTGCGCCTTCCTGCACGAAGGGCAGGATGCGGCGCGCGACAAGGCCCGCGATCTGGACGCAGGCCACCTCGCGCCCGTCATGCAGCCGGATGCGCAGGGCGTTGCGTTCGTTATGCTCAGACGCCTTGTCCAATGACGCGTTGAAGAATTTGCCGGGCGTATAGGCCATGCGGACCAGCTGGCCCGAGACAGGGGCGCGGTTCACATGGACGTTGAACACCGACATGAAGATCGAGATGCGGGTCATCGGCACCCGTTCCATCCCCAGTTCCGGCGGCGGAACCGCATCGGCGATCTGCGAGATGACGCCGTCCGCAGGGCTGATGACCAGTTCTTCGCCCACAGGAACCTGCCGAACCGGATCGCGGAAGAAGTAATAGCACCAGATCGTCAGCACGACGCCCAGCCAGCCCAGCGGCTCCCATACAAGGAACAGCACGAAGGTGATCGCGGCGAAGATGCCGACGAACCTCCACCCCTCGGGGTGCATCGGCTTCAGCACGACGTCTTTCATGTGCATCGGGGCGGCTCTCCTTCTACGCGTGTTCGGGTTAAGGGCTTATGGCGCGGATCACAACTCTTGAATTCGTGCAGGCTTGAACCATTGCGCCCGGACCCTCGCGCTGTATCGTGGCATCCGCAGCCAGGAGGACCGACGTGAGCCAGAATTTCGGCGACGAAGACCGCGAAAGCGCGACCGTCATCATCAGCGACATCTCGGCCGCGCGCTGGCTGCTTCTGCTGATCCTTGCGGCCTCGGTCTATTTCTTCCACGGCTTCCTTGTGCCCGTGCTCGCGGCGATGATCGTGGCCTTTGCAAGCTGGCCGCTGATGCGCTGGATCGAGCGGACGACGGGGCTTGGCCGGATCTGGGTGACGATCCTGATGATCCTCATCATCGTCGGCTTTCTGGTGGTGCCGATCACCTTCGCGCTGATCTATGCCTTGGGCGAATTGCGGGTCTGGATCGACTGGGGGCTGGAGGTGAACGCGGTCGGCGCACCCACACCGGGCTGGATCGCAGGGCTGCCGCGGGTGGGCGTCTGGCTGGACGAGCAATGGTTGCGCTTCGTCGGCAAGCCCGGGGCCATCGCGGAACTGGTGCAGATCACCACCGGCAGCAATATCGGCACGATCTATCGCGCGATCCTCGCGGCGGGGAACATGGCGATCCACCTGGCACTGAACCTGCTGTTCATGCTGATCGCGCTGTTCATCTTCTATCGCGATGGCGAGAATATCGCCGCGCAGCTTGACGTGATCGGTGGGCGCATCCTGCCATCGCGGTGGGATCGGCTGTCGCGCATGGTGCCGCTGACCATCAGTGCGACCGTGACCGGCATGACCCTGATCGCCATTGGCGAGGGGGTGATCCTTGGCGTCGCCTATTGGGTGGCAGGGGTGCCGTCGCCGGTGATGCTGGGCGTGCTGACGGGGTTCATGGCGCTGATCCCCGGCGGGGCGCCTTTGTCCTTCACGCTGGTCTCGATCTATCTGGTGGCAAGCGGCAGCCCCTTTGCGGGGGTGGCGCTGTTCGTCTGGGGCACGGTGGAATTGTTCACCGTGGACAAGACGATCCGCCCGGTGCTGATCGGCGGGCCGGTGAAGATGCCGTTCCTGCCGACATTCTTCGGCCTGATCGGCGGGGTGAAAACGATGGGGATCGTGGGGCTGTTCGTCGGGCCGGTGCTGATGGCGCTTCTGGTCGCGATCTGGCGGGAATGGGCCTATGACGACGATGGGGCGCGGCCCTGACAGGCCGCGCCCGACGGTTCAGCGGCGGCGGCGCAGCGCCAGCGCGGCAAGGCCCGAGCCCAGCAGCACGATACCCGAAGGCAGCGGAACCGGGGCCGGAGTGGCGCCGCCCTGAGCGAACAGGCTGACCTCGTAGCTGCCACCGTCGACTGGCAGCGTGAAGCCGTCGAAGAAGAACATCTCGACCGACAGAAGCGGGCCGAAGGCAGCAGCGGCGGCGCCCGTCAGGTTGCCGAAGGACAGCGTCACGATGTCATCGAAGAAGCTGACACCCGACAGATCGCCGTAGAGCAACTCGCCCTCGTCCCCGCGCAGGGTGAAGGACCCCGTTGCGGTGGTCAGCGGGCTGGCGACATCGAACACCACCGACAGATCGGCCAGCAGGCTTTGCTCGTAACCGTCGGCCACGGCATCGGCGCCGTCGATCAGGAAATCGCCAACACCTTCGGTCTCAAGATAGAAGCCGGTCGCGACGGGCACGTCGATGACGGCGGCGGTGGCCGGGGCGGCCAGCAGGAAGGCTGCGGAAAGGGCAGCGGATGCGAACTTGAACATGGTCACTTTTCCTATGGATTGGGATGGGCGCTTACGCGCCCACCAGCGGGAATTGGTCGATAAAGGTCAGGTTGTCGGCGGTGATCCCATCGCCGCGGACATAGATGGCATCGTCGCGGCCCATCGGATCGTCCAGATAGACGACCGCAGTTCCGCCCGCCATCTTGATCGAGGAGACAGAGACCCCCTCGCCCAATGCGATGGCATCGACGCCAACCTCGAAGTCCATGATAGTGTCGCGGGCGCGCACACCGTCCAGCGCCTCGTCGCCGAAGAAGAACACGTCGGCACCCGCGCCGCCGGTCATCACGTCGTTGTTGCCCGCGCCCGAGGCGATGAAGTCCGCGCCATCGGTGCCGACCAGATTGTCGCGACCCGCCGTGCCGAAGATGAATTCGAACTCCGGCTCGTCGATCACGGTGTCGTCACGCAGGTTCAGGTTCTGGATGCGGTCATCGGTGCTCGGCCCGCCATCTGCCACGTCGAAGGCGGTTTCCTCACTGCCATGAACCTCGGCCAGATATTCGGCGAAGGCGTCCTGCTCGGTGCCGTTGTCGGCAAAGGTCGCTGCACCGTCGCGGGCGTCTTCCAGCAGGTCCAGTCGGTCGCGGCCACCGCCCGCCGGGAAGGGATAGCCGTCGCCGCCATCCGCCATGAAGCCCAGCGTCACGACGCGGACCAGCCCTTCGGCATCGCCCACCAACGCGCCGCCCTTCACCAGCACGTCCAGATCCTTGCCGTCCGCATCCGTGATCGCGGCGCTGATGATGCGCTCGCCCGCCGGAAGGTCGGGATCGAAGGCCAGCTGGATGCCCGACATCTGCGCGAACTGGCCGCCGCCCACGGCTGCGACACCGTATTCCAGCACCGTCAACAATTCGGCGCGGGTCAGCGTAACCAGCGACAGCGCGTTGTTGAAGGCCAGCGCCGCCGCGATGTCAGCCTGCGAAATGCCGCCTTCGGGTTTCACGACATTACCTTCGCTGTCCAGCAGTTCGCCGTTCGGGCCGCGCACGAATTCGGTGCCGCCTGCCGGGACGGTGGTCTCGCCGATCGACGCACGGATGCCGCCACCGTTCTTGATCGAGACGGTGACCGTTTCGTCCACTTTCTGGGCGTAGTGCAGGTTAGCATCGGCGGTCAGATTGCCGAGGTTGGTTTCCTGCGAACGCACGCCGTCCGGATCGTCGGCAAGGCCGGTGCCGGTGCGGTTGCCGTTCAGGAAGACGTTCGACACGCCGAAGACGTTGCCCTGGGTTTCGATGATCTGCGCTTCGATGGCGTCGGCGATGGCCTGAATCTCGGGATCGACCATGTCTTCGGCGCCAAGGGCGGCCACGCCCGCATCGTCGGTGGCATAGGCGCCCGAAACTTCGGGGTCATAACTGTCGGCGATGATGTTGCCGTCCTTGTCGAAGTCCACGACCAGACGGCCGACATATTTGTAGTTGCCATCGGTGTTGACCACCGCCGTCATGCCGCCATCGGCGTTCTGCAGGAAGGTCGGGTATTGGCCCTGCGCTTCCTCATCGCCGATGGGGGTGTCGTTCTCGTCAAGCAGACGGGTGTTCGAGCCGCCCGCCACGATCACGTCCACGCCCGACAGTCGCGAGGCGAGTTCGAATTCGACGTCGATCACCTGCATATGGGCCAGCAGGATGACCTTGTTCATCGTCGGGTTGGCGGCAAGGATCGCATCGACCTCGGCCTGGATATCGGCGGCCAGCGCGTCAAGCTCGGCATCGGTCGGAGTGGTGCCCGCCCATGCCGGCTCCACCGTCACGCCCCCGGTCGAGGAGATGCGGGCCAGCGTCGGCGTGGTCGCACCGACGATGCCGATCAGTTCGCCGCCCTTTTCAACAACCTTGGAATTGGCAATCTTGCCCGACAGCGCCAGCGGCGCAAGGTTCGGGTCGGTCGACATGTCAAGGTTGGTGGACAGATACGGCATGTCGGTGCCGGTGAAATCCTTGCCTTCCAGCGAGGTTCCGACCAGCGCGTCGAAATTGCCCGGCGCATTGCCCGAGATCAGGCCCGCCAGTTCCGCCGTGCCCTTGTCGAATTCGTGGTTGCCCAGGGCGATGGCTTCGAAGCCCAGCTCGTTCTGGATCTGGATGTCGCCGATCCCGCCCGATCCGAAGACCGCGCCCGATGCGTCATAGAAGGCGCCAGGAATGATCGCATCTCCCGACGACACGCGCAGGGTGTTGTCGGCAATGCCGTCATTGCCCAGATCCTGCGCCTCCAGCGCGTTCATCACGGCAGATGCGTTCGGGGCGTGGACGATGGACGATCCGTTGCCCTCTTGGTCGGACATGTGCAGCAGTTCCAGCGTGAACACTTCGGGTTCTTCCTCTTTGCCAAGGTCGAGCCCAACGACGATCGGATCATGGTCCGATGCCCGCCATGCGTCGCCGGTGTAGAGCGCCTTGTCGCGACCGAAATCGGTGTTGTAGTCCAGCGCGTCCGCCTCGTCGGCGTTGGCGTTCCAGTATTGTGCGCCCGTGACCTGCCCCTTCAGGCTGCCATTGGCGATTGCATAGTCCAGCGTGCCCTGCTGGCCGTCGAAGACATAGCTGATGCCGTTCGGATCGAACTCGGCTCCCAGATCGGTGTAATCGTCGGCAGTGCCCAGAACTCCGTCCGCACCCGAACGGATCGCGGTGATCGGGTCTTCCATCCGGTAGGAATTCAGATCGCCAAGGATCAGCACGTCTTCCTCGCCGGTGCCGGTCGGGTTCGTGGCCAGCCAATCGACCAGCGCCTCGGCAGCCGAGGTGCGGACGTTCGACGAGGCGCTTTGCCCGTCGCCGATATCCACGTCGCCATCCACCGCCGAACCTTTCGATTTCAGATGGTTGATGACCGCGGTGAAGCTTTCGCCCGAAGCCTTTTCGGTGAAGGTCTGCGCGATCGATGCGCGCTGCGTGTTTTCGGTCTGGAAGCGGCTGTCCACGGTTTCGTCGAGGATGGCGAAGTCGCCGGTCAGATCGACGGTTTCATAGTTGTAGAGGAAGCCGTTCTTGATCGCGTCGCCCTCGATGGCACCGCCCATGCGGCCCTCGATCACGCCCGCATCGACGAAGGCATAGGTGCCGCCCGCCGCGTTCAGGGCCGAAACCAGCGCGATCAGCGAGGTGGAGCCTTGCGGGTCGTTCTCGATCTCGGTCAGGCCGATCACGTCGGCGTCGATGGCGTTGATCATCGCGACCAGCTTGGCTTCCTGACGCGCGAATTCCTCGGCGTTGTTTGCGCCGCGCGGGTCCTGATTGACGGCCGGGCCGGTGCCACCGTTGATCGTGGTGAAGTAGTTCAGCACATTCAGGCTTGCGACCTTCAGCGAGCCGCCGACATCGGGGACATCCTCGCGCGGGTTTTCGCGCGACAGGTCGGCTTCGGGCAGGTGGATGCGGTATTCCGGCTCCTCGCTGGAAGATGCGCTGTCTTCCGAGAAGCTGATGACGCCGGTGATGTTGGTGAAGCTGTCGCCCATGCGGATCGTATTGTCCGCGCTCATCGCACCTGCGCCGGGGATGTTCAGCTCGGCCGGGTTCTGGGCATTGGTGCCGTCATCCAGCACCAGCGAGCGGGCTGCTACCTCCTGAAGATGCTGTTGGTAGCCTTCGACGCTGGGCGCGTTCGTTTGGGTGAACGTGTCGATGCGCCCGTCCGAGGAGACGCGGATCGTGCCGAAACGGTCGGTCTGGAACAGCTCTCCCACCGTCATTTCCTGCTGCACCGTGACGCGCATCCCCTCATAGGCTTCGAGGTTGGCGACGTAATCGCCATCGGCATCGCGCAGGACGGTGGCGGTCGGGAATTCGATCGCGACGGCGGTCGGCAGGGCGTTGCCGCTGGATTCCACAGTGACGCTGGCCGGGGTCAGGCCCGTCTCGCCGCCGAACTCGCCCACGCGGCCTTCGATGGTGACCAGATCGCCCACGGCGACATTGGCGATGCCGCGGATGAAGATGCCTTCGGAGGTCGAGGCATCGCCATCGGCATCGGCGTCCTCTTCCTGAACGTAGTAACCGCCCAGACCCGGAACGATCTGCGTGACGATGCCTTGGACGCGCACGTCCTGACCCAGCAGCGCGCTTTCATCGGCAGCGCCCGCGACGCCGACCAGCGTGCCGTTGATGAAGCTGGTGGAGCCTTGGATCTCGTGGATCTTCACATCGGCATATTCGCCGGGGTTCACGGTCGTGGTGCCCGCGTTCGGCGTGTTCACCGCCGGATCGTTGTTGAAGTCCAGTTGCGCGAAACCGTCGCCGTCGCGGCGGAAGCCTGCGGGCAGGAAGGTGCCATCGGGACCGACGACCGGCGCGTCAAAATGGAAGAATTCCGGGCCTTCGCCATCGGTCACGCCCACGGCATCCACGGCCACCGGGGTTCCGGCGTCGAGCGAGGCGGTTTCCACCAGCGCGATGGTGTAGCTGGAGTTTTCGATGAAATCGGCGGCGATTTCGACGTTCGGCGTCACGCCGAAGGCCGAGGCGACCAGCGAATTGCCGACCAGCAGCACGCCGTTATCGCCCATGACATGATCGGCGGTGAAGTCGAAGCGTTTGTCGATCTGACCGTTCGAGGCGATATCGTCGGATTCGACGACGATCAGGCTGTAACCTTCCAGCGACTGTCCGGGGGTGCCGCTCAGCTCGATATATTCCGGGTCCGCGCCGGTGGTCGATCCAAGCGCGGCTTCGATGCGCAGCGGCACTTCGGCCACGAATTCGCCCACCGGAAAGGGGTTTGTCGCCGAGGCGTTCGAGGTTTGCCCATCCGTCGCGTTGATCCCCGAGAAGGACCATTGCGCCGCATCGAAAGTCGGGGTCGGCAGGCTGCCCGGCTTGCGCGCCGCCCAGCCGTCCAGATAATCCCATGCCGTGCCGGTGCCGTCCACGTCGGGCTGGCCGAAGCTGTCAACCAGCGTCTCGCCCTGGAACAGTTCCACTGCATCGTCGCCGTTCACCGACAGAACGCCCGAGGTGAAGTCCGGATCGAAGCCGAAATAGGTGTTGAAGCCCGCCGCCTCGGTCGAGACATAGATGTGGCTGCCCTGGGTCGCAGAACCGGACAGCGCGAATTCCGGGCCATCCGATCCGGCACCGTTGTTGGCCGAACCGATGGAATATTCGGACAGGTCCGCAATATCGCTCAGGACATAAAGTTCGATCGCCTTGGGCAGCCCGCCCGAAAGCGGCCCATCGATGATGCCGGTGATGATGAGATTGGACATGCCACGCCTCGACTCTTGAATGAAAATCCGGGCGAAGGTGGCAGTGTTCGTTAACAGTTTCTAAAGGGTTGGATGACGTATTTGTGAATGGTTAACCTTGCGGTGGATCAACGGGTTACGCGGCGCAGGAAGCTGCGGGTGCGTTCGTCCTGCGGGGCTTCGAATATCTGTGCGGGCGGGCCCTGTTCAACGATGCGGCCCCCGTCCATGAAGATCACGCGATCCGCGATCTCGCGCGCGAATTGCATCTCGTGAGTGACGATCAGCATGGTCTGGCGGCGTTCGGCCACGCGGCGCATCAGGTCCAGCACCTCGCCCACCCATTCGGGGTCCAGCGCCGATGTCGGCTCGTCAAACAGCATGAGGTCGGCATCCAGCGCCATGGCCCGCCCGATCCCGACGCGCTGTTGCTGCCCGCCCGACAGCGCGGCGGGAAAGCTGTCCGCCTTTTCCGTCAGGCCCGTTTCGGCAAGGATCGCATCGGCCCGCGCCTCCGCCTCGGCCCTCGGGCGGCGCTGCACCGTCACAAGCGCCTCGGTGATGTTCTGCCGCGCGGTCTTGTTGGCGAACAGGGCATAGTTTTGGAATACGAAGGCCGTCCGCCGCCGCAGGCCAAGGATTTGCGCGCGGCTGGCATGGGCAGCATCGACCGTCAGATCTCCCACCTGGATCGTGCCCGCTTCGGGCCGGTCAAGAAAGTTGATGCAGCGCAGAAGCGTCGATTTCCCGGTGCCGGACGGGCCGATCACGACAACACGCTCCCCCTGCTCGATCGTCAGGTCGATGCCGTTCAGCACCGGTGTCGCCCCGAAGCGCTTGGTCAGTCCCGTCAGGCGGATCATCGCGTGAATGCCCTGTTGAGTGAAAACTCCAGCCGTTTCTGCGCGAAGGACAGCGCCTCGACGATGGCCCAGTAGATCAGCGCGACGACGATGAACGCTTCGAAATACAGAAAGCTGCCCGCCGCTTCCTTCTGCGTCGCGCCCATCATTTCCGTGACGCCCAGCGTGAAGGCCAGCGAGGTGCTTTTAATCATGTCGATGAAATAGTTGACCAGCGTGGGCGCGGCGACCCGCGCCGCCTGCGGCAGCACGATCCGGCCCATCATCTGCGTGCGGGTCATGCCGACGGCCTCGGCCGCCTCCCACTGGCTGCGATCGACGCCGATGATGGCCGCACGGATGGATTCGGCCATATAGGCCGAGAAATGCAGTGTCAGCCCGATGATCGCCGCCTGCACCCCGGTCATGTTGGTCAGGAACGGCATCACCTGCGGCAGACCGTAATAGAACAGGAACAGCTGCACCAATAACGGAGTGCCGCGAAAGAAGCTGATGAACAGCACGACGATGCCGTCCAGCACCGGGATGCGCGCGACGCGTTCCATTGCCAGAAGGCTGGCCAGCACCAGCGCGCAGGCCATCGACAGGACCGCCATGAACAGCGTCAGCGGCAGGTAGCCCAAAAGGATGGGCACCAGACCAAGCATGAAGTCGAGGTCCAGTGCCCTCATCTTATTCGGCGGCCGGCTTCGTCACGTCGGCTGCCAGCCATTTTTCCGAAATCGCGGCCAGCGTGCCGTCTTCCTTGATCTCGGTGATCGCGGCATCGACCTTGTCCTTCAACTCGGCATCGTCCTTGCGGAAGGGCAGCGCGTTCTGGATCTCCGAAAAGGGTTGACCGGCCAGCGCCAGGGGCAACGGGCTTTCCGCGATAACCTGTGCCGAAGACACGCGATCCATCACAAAAGCATCGACCCGGCCCAGCGCGGTGTCCTGTTCGATGTTCGATTCATAGGTGCGGATGTCGATCTCGGACGCGTTGGGCAATGCGCGCAGAAGCTGTTCGTAGTTGGAGCCGAGGTTCACTGCCACACTGCGCCCCGACAAGGAGTCCGGCCCGGTGATCTCGCCTTCGTTGCCCTTCTTCACCACGACCTGCGCGCCGTCATAGACATAGGGCTGTGTGAACAGGAACTTCGCCTCGCGTTCGGGCGTGATGGTGATCTGGTTCGCGACCGTGTCGATCCGGTTCGATTCCAGCGCACCGATCAGGCCCGAAAAGGACATGGTGACGAATTCCACGTCCAACCCGGCGCGTTTGCCGACTTCGTTCAGGAAATCGACCTCGAACCCTTGCAGAGTGTCGTTGCGGGTGAAGGTGAAGGGGAAATAGCCCCCCGACATCCCGACGCGCAGCGTTTCGGCCATGGCCGGAGCGGCAAGCGCGGCGATCGCGGTGGCAAGGGAAAGTGCCTTGAGCATCGTCTATCCTTTTCTTCGCAAAGGCCAAATCTGTCATACAGATGTCGCCTATATTCTGCGGCTGCAAGCCCCGGTCGGGAATGAAGGATAGCGGCGCGCGCAGGCGGATCAACGCGGATTTGCGTTCCGGATGCCACAGCGCGCCCGGAACGTCGTTCCTCAGCCGAAGCGTCCGCCGCGCGCGACAACTTCGATCTGGTATCCGTCGGGATCGGCGATGAAGAAGAATCGCGCGATGCTTTTGCCGTCGGGCGCGAAGTCACCTGCTTGCGGGGCGCAAGACCTGCCGCCGTCAGCCGCGCATGCTCGCCGTCCAGATCCTCCACCAGCACAGCCAGATGGCCATAGCCGTCACCCAGATCATAGGGTTCAATGCGGCCCTTGTTGATCGTCAGCTCCAACTCGAACCCGCTTTCGGCGTTCGAGAGATAGACGAGGGTGAATTCGCTGAAATCCAGCCGGTCCACGACCTTCAGCCCGAAGGCCTTGTCGTAGAACGCCAAAGAGCGCGCTTCGTCGATCACACGGATCATGCTGTGAATGGCTTTGGCCATGGGGGCTCCTTATCGCTGCCAAGGGTCGACCAGCCGCACGCCGCTGGGCGCGAAATCGGCGGTGTTGCGGGTCACGACGGTCATGCCATGCACCATTGCGGTGGCGGCGATCAGCGCGTCGCGCTCGGAGCGTTGGTCGGGCACGTGCAGCGCCGCGCAGCGCAGAGCGACGGCAGCATCGACGGGCAGGATACGGTCCGCGAATTCCGCCAGCACCCGCCCGTCGAGCCATTCGCGCAGCGCCCGCCCCTGCGCGGCATCGCGGCGTTCGATCCGCAGCACGCCGATCTCAAGCTCCATGACCGTGATGGCGGACATAAAGAAGCTGCCCGCCTCGGCCTGCGACACCCATGCGATCACGTTGGGGTCCGCCCTGCCCGAACCTGCCTTGCGGAGTTCGGAGATGACGTTCGTGTCCAGCAGGAACATCAGCCAAGATCAGCCGGACGCAGGCCGATGCGGGCCGGCGCGGGGTCGAAGTCGATGTCAGCAAGGCCCGGCATCGACAGCGCATCGACAAGGCTGCGCCGCCCGCCGGACAGACGGCGGTAATCCTCGATCGACAAAAGCACATGCGCCGGGCGGCCCCGGTCGGTGATGAAGACCGGGCCGTCCTTGGCCGCCTTCTTCGCGCGGCCGATATCCTGATTCAATTCGCGGCTGGAAAGGGTGGTGATGGTCATGGCGCCCTCCGTATGTAGTAAAGTTACTACATCATACCCGCATGTCAAGTGTTGCACGGGTTCCGCACGCTTCGTTTGCCCCGAACTCACCATGCTGCGGCAGCTTGGCGCTTGCCTGCCCGCACAAGGCGGCGCAATCCTCGGAACCGTTCAAAGGATGTAATGATGTTCACCGTTTCCGCCAAGATGCCGCCCCCGCTGCGGATCGTGATGCTGGCGCTTGCGCTGATCGGGATGATCTGGTCGCAGCAGGCGCGGGCCGACAGCCCCTTGGGCATCGCCACGGGCTTCGACAGCATCCGCTGGAAATCCGACGCGGCCCTGCAAGCCGAGATGCGCGCCTATGCCGCCGCCGGGGCGACATGGTTCCGCACCGATCTGAACTGGTCGGTGGTGCAGCCCGACAATGCGCGCCGCTATGACTGGCGGCCCTTCGACCGGATGGTCGATGCCGCGCAGGCCGCAGGGCTGAAGGTGCTGCCCGTGGTCAGCTTTGCGCCACGATGGCAATGGAAGGACGGGCGCTATTCCGCCCCCGTCGATCCCAAAGCCTATGCCAAGTTCCTTAAGATGGCCGTGCGCCGATATGCCCCGCGCGGGATCACGGCGTGGGAGATCTGGAACGAGCCGAACCTCAAGGGTTTCTGGCCGAACCCTGATCCGGTCGCCTATACCCAGCTTCTGAAGGCCGCCTACCCCGCGATCAAGCAGGCCGACCGGAACGCCACCGTCATCGCGGGCGGTCTGTCGCCCGTCCCCCGCACCGATTTCTTCGGCGAGATCGACCATTATTCCGCCGTCGATTTCGTGCGCGGCATCTATGCCAATGGCGGCGGCAAGTCCTTCGACGCGCTGGGCTTCCACCCCTATTCCTATCCCCACCAGCCGTCCGAGACGGTATCGTGGAGCGGATGGACCATGATGACCGGCCCGATCCGCGATCTGATGGTTCGCAATGGCGATGCACATAAGAAGATCTGGCTGACCGAATTCGGCGCGCCCACACACGGCTCCGACACCGCTGTGACCGAACGGGAACAGGCCGACATGATCCACGATGCGATGCGCCTTCTTGCCGCGCAGGACTGGGCTGGGCCGGTCTTCTGGTATGGCTATGCCGATCGCGGCACCGGGGACCGCAACCCCGAGGACTGGTTCGGCCTTGTGACGCAATCGGGCCGCGCAAAACCCGCGCTTCAGGCCTTCCGCGAGGCGGCACGCGCACCGTAACTATCGACAGGCCGCGGAAGCCATTGTAGCTTCCGCGGCTGTAACCAGTGTTCAAGGGGGCGGTTTTGCCCGGTAAGAGTTCAGGGAGCCTCGTCTCCATCCAGCTGCTGCGTGCCATCGCGGCCATCGTCGTCGTCTTCGGCCATGCCCAGACCGAGGCGTTTCAGGCCAACGGCGCATTCAGCCCCACCCGTTTCGATTTCGGTATCGGCGTGGATGTTTTCTTCATCGTCAGCGGCTTCGTGATGGTGATCTCCAGCGCCAAGCTGATCGGAACGGCGGGTGCGGCGGGCACCTTCATCCGCAAGCGGCTGTGGCGGGTCGTGCCGCTTTATTGGTTCTATACCTGCGGAATGCTGCTTGCGATCGCCATCTTCCCGTCCGCGTTGAACAACGCGGCGGCAAGCCTGCCGATGATCCTGTCATCCTTCCTGTTCCTGCCCTTTCCGAACGCCAATGGGGAATACCTGCCCGTGCTGGCGCTGGGCTGGACGCTGAATTACGAGATGTTCTTCTATGCCCTGTTCGCCATCGCCCTGCTGCGCCGCAATGCGCGCTGGCTGGAGGTGGTGTGGCTGCTCATCATGGCAGCGATGATCCTTGGCGCAGTCCTTCCCGGCACCGCCTTCGGCTTCTGGGGCAACCCGATCATCGCGGAATTCCTGATCGGCGTGCTTCTGGCAAAACTGTGGCAGCACAGCCCCGGCCAACGCTCGGCGGCGATGTTCGCGCTGTGCCTGCTGACGGCGGCGGTGCTTTACATCGTGCTGTCACCCATCGAGGGGCTGCGCCTCGTCTCGCATGGGATCCCGAGCGCGGTGTTCTCCATCGGCCTGATCTTCTTCCTGCCGCTGCGGATCGAACAGGCGGGCGAGGGGTTCGCGCGGCTGGTGGGTGACAGCTCCTACAGCCTTTACCTGTCGCACCCGTTTGTTCTGGCGATCCTGCGCATGGTCTGGGCCAAGGTCGATCCCGATTTCGCGCAGCCCTGGACCTATGTGCTGGTCGCGACGGCGGCCTGCGTCGTGGCCGGATACGCCTCCTACGTCCTGATCGAGAAACCCGCCATCCGGCTTGCCCGTCGCCCTTCCGCACTGCCCGCATGAAGGCTGGCGGCCCGCGCCCGATCTGCTAGGGTGCGGGCAGATCGGCAAGACAAGGGTTTGGGATGACACTGGACGAGGCGTTCCGCACGGCATTCCGCCTTCATCCGGCAGGGGTTTCTGTTCTGGCGGCGGATGATGGCGAAGGTCCGGTGGGGCTGACGATCACTTCGCTGATTTCGGTCACGTCATCGCCGCCGACGGTGGGGTTTTCGCTGTCGTCCATGTCCTCCAGCTCGCCCCATGTCCTGAAGGCGGGAACGCTGGTGATCCACCTGCTGCGCCAGCAGGACCAATGGCTGGGCGAGCTTTGCTCGACCAAGGGCGCGGATCGGTTCGGCCCCGGGGTCGCGTGGGAACGCCTGCCGACGGGCGAGCCGCGCTATACCGCCGTGGGCACCTGGTTCCGTGCAAGGATCGTCGGCACGCTGGACGTGAACGGATCGACGCTGGTGGCCGCGGAACTCCTGGAAGGCGCAGTGGAAGGCGACGGTCCGGAGCTTTCGACCATGGTCTATATGGACCGCCGCTGGCACGGGGTCGCGCCGGCCTAGACGATGCCGCCGCTGCCGCCCTGCACCGCCGGGCGCAGCGCTGCAACCTTGGCGCGATAGCCCGCCTCGCGATAGGTCGCGACCGGGCGGATCGCGGCGCCCTTTTCCAACCGCACCATGGCAAGGATCGGCTCCACGTCCGTCCGGAACGCCACCTTCAGCGTCTCGGACGCCATCAATGCGTCGTTCGCATCCTGATGCCCCTCCAGCGCAGTCCGATCCACCAGAAGCGCCTGGGCATAGGCACGCAGCACCTCGGTGGCCGAGGTCATCATGCTTTCCAGCGGATCGGTCACGTTATGGCTCTGGTCCAGCATATAGGCGAGGCCGGGCGGCGCATCGACCAGTTCGTTGAACACCAGAAACAGCCGATACGGGTCGATCGCCCCCGCATCCAGATCGTCATCGCCATATTTGCTGTCGTTGAAATGAAATCCCGCCAGCTTGCCCTGCCGTTTCAGCCGCGCGACGATCATCTCGATGTTCACGTTCGGCGCGTGGTGGCCCAGATCGACGAGGCATTGCGCCTTCGGCCCCAATTCCTGCGCGATGATAAGCGACGTGCCCCAATCCTGCACCACGGTGGAATAGAACGCAGGCTCATACATCTTGTGTTCGGTAAAGATGCGCCAATCTTCGGGCAGTGCGTCATAGATCCGCTGCGCGCTTTCGATATACCGATCAAGCTGACGGGTGAAATCCGACTGGCCGGGAAAGTTCGAGCCGTCCCCCACCCAGACCGACAGCGCCTTCGATCCGATCTTCTGCCCGATCTCGATACAGTCGATGTTATGGGCCACCGCCTGATCGCGCACCGCCTTGTCGGTATGGGACAGCGATCCGTATTTGAACGACAGCGGCATCCCGGCATGGTCCTGGAAGGTATTGGAATTCACGGCATCGAAGCCGAGGCCCACCTGCTGCGCCTTGGCCAGCAGATCGGCGGGGTCCGCCTTGTCCCACGGGATGTGCAGCGACACGGTCGGCGTCGCGCCGGTCAGGGCGTGGACAGTGCCGCAATCGTCCAGCTTGTCGAAGATGTCTCGTGGCTCGCCCGCGCCGGGGAAGCGGGCGAAACGGGTGCCGCCCGTCCCGGCGGCCCAGCTTGGGACCGCCACACCGAAGGCCGCGACCTTGGCCCCGACCTGCGCGATGTCGATGCCGCGCCGGTCCAGATGTTCGCCCAGCGCGTCGTAGTCAGCCCGCAGCGCCGGTTCGTGCCGCGCATTGGCGGCTTCGATCGCGTGTTTCATCGTGTGAACGACTGCACGTTGCCGGCATCCACGTTCAGGATGTTGCCGGTGGATTTCGCAGATACGTCGGCGGCGAAGAAGTAATTTGCCTCGGCAATGTCCTCGGGCAAGACGGACCGCTTCAACAGGCTGCGCTGGCGATACATCTCCTCCAGCCCGTCCTTGTCGGTCTTGTAGGTGCTGGCGCGCTGGTCCAGCCATTCACCCTGCCAGATGCGCGAGCCACGCAGCACGGCGTCGGGGTTGACGACGTTCACACGGATGCCGTCCGCCGCGCCCTCAAGCGCAAGGCAGCGGGCCAGATGGATTTCCGACGCCTTGGCCGTGCAATAGGCCGAGGCCCCCGGCGATGCGGCAAGCCCGTTCTTGGAGGCAACGAACACGATGGACCCGCCGATCCCCTGCCGTTTCAACAGCCGGAACGCCTCGCGCGAGACGAGGAAGTAGCCGGTGGAGAGGATCGCTATGTTGCGGTTCCAAAGCTCCAGCGTCGTATCCTCGACCGCGGCCGAGGATGCGATCCCGGCATTCGACACGACGATGTCCACGCCGCCGAATTCCACCGCCATCGTCTCATAGGCAGCGGCGACGGCGTCTTCGCTGATCACGTCCATGCGGGTGCCGCGCACCACATCGACGCCAAAGCGAGCAGACAGCCCCTGCACCGCTGCATCCAGCCCGTCGATATCGGCCAGCATCACGCAGGCGCCTTCGGCAAGGTAGCGTTCCGCCGTCGCCATCCCGATCCCGCCCGCGCCGCCGGTGATGATCGCGATCCGTCCGGCCAGCGATTTCGGCTTCGGCATCCGTTGAAGCTTCGCCTCCTCCAGCTGCCAGTATTCGATGTCGAAGGCCTCCTGCTCGGGCAGGCCCTGATAGTTGCCGATGGCGGACGCGCCGCGCATCACGTTGATCGCGTTGACATAGAACTCGCCCGAGATGCGGGCGGTCGCCTTGTCCTGCGCGAAAGTGATCATGCCCACGCCGGGGATCAGATAGACGACCGCGTTCGGATCGCGCATCGCCGGGGACCCCTCTCGCCTGCAGCGGTCGTAATAGGCGGCGTATTCCGCGCGATAGGCTTCGATGGCGGGTTCGGGATCGGCATCCGCCTCCAGCACCAGCGGGCGGATCTTGGTGCGCAGGAAATGGTCGGGGCAGGACGTGCCCAGCGCGGCCAGTTCGTCCAGACGCGCGCTGCCGGTGAATTCCAGAACGGCGGGCTGGTCATCGAAATGCCCGATCATGTGCCGAGCCCCGGAGATCAGGCCCCGGATCGCGGGCATCAGGCGCGCGGCGATGCGGCGGCGCTCCTCGGGCGGCAGCGGAGTGCGGACCTCACCGCCGAAGGCCGGGCCTGTGGTGCGGGCCTCCAGCCATTCGGTGGCGCGGTTGATGATTTCCAGCGTCGTTTCATAGCAGGATTTCGCGTCGTCACCCCAAGTGAACAGCCCGTGCGATTCCAGCACGCAGCCCCTCGCCTGCGGGTTCGTGCGGGCGAAATCCTCCAGCCACAGGCCAAGCTCGAATCCCGGGCGTTTCCATGGCAGCCAGCCGATCTCGCTGCCGAAAATCTCCTCGGTCAGCGCCTTGGAATTGTCCGATGCGGCAATGGCGATGATCGCATCGGAATGGACGTGATCGACATGGGCACGCGGGACATAGGCGTGCAGCGGGGTGTCGATCGAGGCCGCGCGGGGGTTCAGCCCGAAGGTGCAATGGGGCAGCAGGCCGACCATCTCATCCTCATGCTCCACACCGCGATAACGGGATTTCAGTGCATGGAGGCGGTCCATATAGAGCGTCGCGAACCCGTCCAGCTTCATCGACCCGATATCGCCCCCGGACCCCTTGACCCAGAGGACTTCGGCGGGCTGGCCCGTCAGCGGGTCGGTTTCGATCACCTTGGCGGACGTGTTCCCGCCGCCGTAATTCGTCACCCGCTTGTCCGACCCCAGCAAGTTGGAGCGGTAGAGCAGAAGCTCCGGCTCGCCCATCCCTGCCGCCGTCGCGTCGTCCCACAGATTGTCCAAGCGCGGCATTCCCGCCTCCTCCGTTTTCCCATGCGCAGGTTTCCGCATCGCCCGGCGCGAGTCAATCATAAACGCTCATCATCAATCATGGGCGATTGACTTATGCGCGGACCACGGTAGCTTTGTCGGCAAAGGAGATGTCATGCACGAAAGCGAGCGGCACCGGGTGATCCTGTCGGCGGTTCAGGCCAAGCCCTTTGTGGCGGTGGCAGAACTTGTCGATCTGACAGATAGTTCCGAGGCCACCATTCGCCGGGATATCGCTGCGCTGCATCTTCAGAAACGCCTGCGCCGGGTGCGCGGTGGGGCCGAGGCGCTCTCGCCCAGCCCGGTTGCGATGCTGACGGGGCGGCCGTTTTCGGTCAATGCCGCGATCAACATCGCGCAGAAACGCGCAATCGCCAAGGCAGCGGCGGATTTGTGCGACGATGGCGATGCGATCATCATCAATGGCGGCACAACCACCTTTCAGATGGTGCATCCTCTGGCGACGCGCCGGATGCAGGTCTTCACCAACTCCTTCCCCATCGCGGAACATCTGCTGCACCATTCCAAGAACACGGTCATGCTGTCGGGCGGCACCATCTATCGCGAGCAGAACATCGTGCTGTCGCCTTTCGACAACGATGTGACGCGCAATTTCTATGCCCGCCGGATGTTCATGGGCGCGCAGGGCGTCGCCCCCTTGGGCGTGATGGAACAAGACCCGCTCATCATCCAGGCCGAGGAAAAGCTGATCGGGCAGGCGGACGAGCTGATCCTGCTGGTGGATTCGTCGAAATTCGCGCGGCGTTCGGCGCTGATCCTGTGCCCGCTGGCGCGGATCCATACGCTGATCACCGATGAGCGGATCGAGGATCGGCACGCCGCCATGCTGGAGGAAGCCGGCGTCGGTCTGATCGTCGCACAGACCGCCGCGCTGGAGGGAGTCCGGGTCTGACGTCATTTTCCGGGGAGGGAAGAACATGCGCGTCGCCGTCATCGACATCGGCAAGACGAATGTGAAAGTCGCGCTGGTGGACACCGCGACCATGGTCGAGTCCGGTATCCGCAAGCTGCCCAACGTGGTCGATCGCAGCGGCCCCTACCCCCATTACCGCACCGAGGAGCATTGGGCATTCATCCTTGAGGCGCTGTCGGCGCTGCATCCGGTCGATGCGATCTCCGTCGCCGCGCACGGGGCGACGGCGGCGCTGGTGGATGCGGCGGGCGATCTGGTGCTGCCGATCCTGGATTATGAACACCCCATCAATACGGACGATTACGACCCGCCCCCGTTCGAGGAAACCGGATCGCCCCGCCTTGGGATGGGCCTGAACGTCGGCGCGCAACTTTGGTGGCAGTTCCGACATTTCCCGCAGGCGCGGCAGGCGGCGCATGTGTTGACCTATCCGCAATACTGGACGATGCGGCTGACGGGTGTCGCCGCCTGCGAGGCGACATCCATCGGCTGCCATACAGACCTGTGGCGACCGGACCGGGGCGAGCCTTCTTCGCTGGTGGATCGGATGGGCTGGCGCAGCCTGATCCCGCCCCTGCGCCGCGCGGACGAGGTGCTGGGGCCGCTGCGCCCGGATCTTGCCGAACGGACGGGGCTTGGCGCGGTGCCCGTGACCTGCGGCATCCATGACAGCAACGCCTCGCTCTATCCCCACCTACTGGCGCGGAAGGGGTCGTTTTCGGTCGTGTCCACCGGGACGTGGGTGGTGTGCATGGCGGTCGGCGCGGGCAAGGGTCCGCTCGACCCCGCACGCGACACGCTGGTCAATGTCGATGCGCAGGGCCATCCGGTCCCCTCGGCGCGGTTCATGGGCGGGCGGGAATACGAGGTGATCCGCGCGGGCCGCGACCTGCGCGCCACGCCCGATGCGGTGCAGCGCGTGCTGTCGCGCGGGGTGATGCTGCTTCCGGCGGTGGAGCCGGGATCGGGGCCGTTCCGGGACCGAAAGGCACGCTGGACGCTGGACCCGCAGGATGACGGCGAAGAAGCCGCCGCGCTTGCCTTCTATCTGGCGATGATGACGGCGGAATGCCTGTCGATGATCCGCGCGGCGGGTCCCATCGTCGTCGAAGGGCCCTTCGCGGCGAATGGGGAATACGCCGCGATGCTTGCCGCCGCGACGGGCCGCGTGGTCGAACCTTCCGCCGGATTTACGGGCACCGCCCTTGGCGCGGCGCTTCTGGCCGGGCCGGGCCCGCTGCCGCAGTCGGGCGCCGGAATCGCCCCTGCGCCGGACCTGGCCGCCTATGCCGCAGCATGGCGGGCGAAGGTCGAGGATGGCAGGTGACAGGCGCCGTGCGCGACCTATCATCCTTGGGATAACGAGTGATCCGAGGACGATTGTCATGAAACGCCTTATTGCAGCACTGATCCTCTCGCCTACGCTTGCCCTGGCGCAAGCCGAACAGGAGCCGCTTTCCATCTCCTTCCCGACCGGAGCCGCCACCGTCCCCGCCGCAGGGCTCGACACGCTGGACGAGGCCGCACGCCTGTTCCGCGCGGGCAATCCCATCGTCATGATCGTGACGGGCGGCGCGGATACGGTGGGCGATCCGGGTCGCAACCTGGAATTGTCTGTCGCCCGCGCCCAGAATGTCGCGGACGGGCTGGTCGCGCGGGGCATTCCCGCTGACAGGCTTCAGGTGCTGGGCCGGGGCACGACGGAGCTGCCCGTCGATACCAGCGCGGGCATTGCAGAACAGGCCAATCGTGTCGTCGAGATTTCCTGGCGCTGAGCTTGCCGTCCTGATCGCCGCCGCCCTTCCCGCCGCCGCGCAGGAGGGGCAGCGCGCGTTCGACGCAAGCGATTTTGCGCGGGCCGCCGAAGTCTGGCGCGCCGAGGCGGATGCAGGCTCGGCGGATGCCATGTTCGGTCTCGGGCTGCTTCACGATCTGGGGCTGGGAACCCCGCGCGATGCGGCGACGGCGCTGCGGTGGTATCTGGCCGCCGCAGATCTGGGCCATGCCGAGGCGCAGTTCAACGTCGCCGTCATGCTGGACAGCGGCACCGGCGGCCCGCGCGAGACATCTGCCGCCGCCGCGTGGTATTCGCGTGCCGCAGCGCAGGGCAACCTCCGGGCACAATACAACCTCGGGCTTCTTTACGAAAAGGGCGAGGGCGTTCCCCGGAACCGCGATCTGGCGCGTCTGTGGCTGGGAATGGCCGCGCCCCAACTGCGCGCCGCGCAGGATCGGCTGGCGGCAATGGCCGACGATCCCTTTGCGCGCGATCTTTCACCGCCGGCCCCGCTTGGCGCCGCCCGGATCGGATCGCGGGTAGAACTGGCATGGACCGCGCCTCCCGGCCCGCAAGGCGGCATCTTCCATCTAGAGCTTGTGACGGCAGCGGGTCCGGTCACGGATCTGCGGACCGCGCTTTCGGCAGTTGTGCTTCCCGCCCCGGCGCAGGGGCCACTGTTCTGGCGCGTCTCTCAGGTGGCCGAGGGCGATGCGGCCTATGCCTCCGGGTCGTGGCAGGCGCTTGGCGATCCCGCGCCGTTGCCTGCGGGGCGCATCCGCATCCTGACCACACCCGGCGCCGCGCCTCTGTCAGAGGAGCTTGCCGCCGCGTTCAACGCCGCCGCGATCCCGGTCGAGATCGGCGCGACGAGCGCCGAGGAAAGCGCGGTCGAATATGGCTTCGGGCAGGACCGGGGCCTCGCGCGCGATGTGGCATCGTTCCTGCCGGGCCTTTCGGCGGGCGCGGCACGAGCGGCACCGCTTCCGAACCGCCCGCCGGGCGAGGTGACGATCACCCTCGTGTCGGAAGGGTCGTGATCCAAAGCTCCAGCACGCCGCGATCGGGCCGCGGCGCATATCCGGTCATATCGGCCAATCGCGCCCCGGCGACTTCGGCGGCACGGCTTGCGCCTTCGGCATCCTCGGGGTGGTAGAAGCGGACCACGTTGTCCGGCATGGCGAAGACGGACTGACGCAATTCCGCGCCCTCGGGACCTTCGACCGTGGGTGCGCCGGGGGGAAGATGCACGCGCAAAAGCGCATCCGGCCCGGCAGCAAGGCGCAGACGGCCGAAAAGAACGGCATAAGCCTCCGCCTCGGTCGCGGGGGGTGCAAGGGACAGCGGCAGCCGTCCTTCCACCGCGATCTGGGTGGTGACCGCAGCCGGCGCGGGAAGATCGTAGCCGATGGCGGGAAGGCCTGATCGCGCATGGCTCAGCCGTAAGGGTGGCAGATTTTCAAGCCGCACCTGCGGCGGCACGCCGTAACCCGAAGGCAGGTCCAGAACCGGCACGCGCGCGAAATTCATCGGCGCGGGGCGAAGAAGCTCCTGCAGCACAGAACGGCGGGGCGCGATCTCCGGCTCCTCCGCCGTGCTGCGCGGCCACAGGGCGATCGCGGCCAGGATCGCGGCCAGCGCCGCCGCGCCAAGGATCGCAAGACGGCGGCTGCCGGCGCGGGGCGCGGGGGTCGCAATCGCCGGGGCCGCAAAGGGCAGCGCGGGCGCGGGAACCGGCGGCGGCGCCGTCCATTCGGACCGCAGAAGAAGCGGCTCGGCCTTTTTCGCGCGTTTTGCTTCCAGCACCTTCCGGCGGCTTTCGCGCGCTTCGGTCAGCCTGCGTTCCCAGGATTCGGACCGGAGCAGCGCATCGACCGCTGCGCCCATATCCTCGGCCCCGTCGCCACCTGTCGTCACCCCTCCGGCCCCCATCCTTGTTCGTCCCCAAGGATATAACCCGAAGGTTTCAGCTTTCCTACACGGAGCTATACAAGCCCCTCAATTCTCCGCATCATGCTCCTTGGGGAGCAGGAGAAACGGGATGGAGCGGCAACGGCTGATCCAGTGGTGCGCGATCTGGGCGGCGGCCATCGTCGTGCTGATGACGCTTGGCAGCCGGGTCGTGACGCGCTCCTATCTTGCCGAGGGCGCGGAACGGACGCAGGCCGCCCTGCGCCTGACCACGGACGGGCTGACGGGCCATCTGCGCCGATACGAGGCACTGCCCCGGCTGCTGGCCGAGGATGAGGACGTGCGTGCCTTCATCGCTGATCCGGGCGACGCGGCTGCGATGAACGAATGGCTGAAATCTACGAACGCGCTGCTGGAATCCTCGGACATCTATATCGTGGATGCGGATGGCATCACCATCGCTGCCAGCAATTTCGACCGGCCGGAAACCTTCGTGGGCGAGGATTTCTCCTATCGGCCCTATTTCACCGAGGCGCTGGCGGGGCGGGATTCGCGGTTCTATGCGCTCGGGACCACATCGGGCATCCGGGGCTACTACTACTCGGCGCCGATCCGCGCGCCGGACGGGCGGAATGCGGGGGTGATGGTGTTCAAGATCGGTCTCGACGCCATCGAGACCAGCTGGCGTGGCACCGATATCGGCATCTTCGTCACCGACCCGGAGGGGATCGTCTTCCTCGCCTCGGACCCCGCGCTCGTCTATGCCACGACCCTGCCGATGGAAGCGGCGCGGACAGAGCGCACCTCGGCCTCGCGCCGATATTCCGATGCGGAGCTGGTGCCACTGGATCATCGGCGCGGCGAGCGGTCGGGCTTTGCGACCTTCCATACCGGGGGGCGCGAATATCTGGAGCGCTCGGCCACCATGCCCCGTGCCGACTGGACCGTGCATGCGCTGCTGGATACAGCGCCGCTTCTGGCGCAGGCGCGGCTGGCGCTGCTGGCGGGCGTGCTGCTGCTGGCGGTGGCGGGCACGGCGGGCGGGCTGGTGCTACAACGCCGTGCGCAACTGGCCGAAAGGCTGGCGCTTCAGGCCGGAGCGCAGGAACTGCTGGAACAGCGCGTCCGGGAAAGGACCGCCGATCTTGCCCGCGTCAACAGCCGCATCAAGACCGAGGTGGCCGAGCGACGGCTGGCCGAAAAAGAGCTTCGGCGCATGCAGGCCGACCTTGTGCAGGCGGGCAAGCTGGCGGCATTAGGGCGTATGTCGGCGGCGCTTTCGCATGAGATCAACCAGCCGCTGGCCGCCGCTCGCAACTATGCCGACAGCGCCGCGATCCTGATCGATCGGGCGGATTATCCAAGGGCGCGAGAGAACGTCCTTCTGATCCTGTCGCTGATCGACCGGATGGCCGCGATCGGGCATCACCTGCGCGCCATGGCCCGCAAGCCGAACCAACGGCTGGAGGATCTGGACCTTGCCGCTGCCGTTTCCGAGGCCGTCGCAATCACCGCGCCACACATGCAGGCCGCAGGGGCGCAGGTCGCCGTGACGCTTCCCGACATGTCGCCGGTGCGAGGCGCGGCGGTGGGGCTTCAGCAGGTGCTGGTGAACCTTCTGACCAACGCTGCCGACGCGGTGGAGGGCGGGGCGAACCGGCGGATCGAAATCGATGCGCAACCCGGCGATCCCGTGATCCTGCGTGTGCGCGATCATGGTCCGGGCGTTCCGGCGGGGATCGCGGACCGGATTTTCGATCCTTTCTTCTCCACCAAGACCGGCAGCGGCCTCGGACTTGGTCTTTCGATTTCATACAATATCATGAAGGACTTCGGAGGCGATCTTCGTGTATCTAATCATCCCGGAGGGGGCGCGGTCCTCGAAGTGGTGATGAAAAACGCGATGAGGATGGCCGCGGAATGAGGGTGCTGCTTGTCGATGATGACGACCGGATGCGCCATTCGACGGCGCAAGCGCTGGACCTCCAGGGCGTCGCGGTAGAGCCGTTGACCAGCGCGGAGGAAGCACTTGCCCTTGCCTCGCCGGGATTTCAAGGGGTGGTTGTCAGCGATATCCGGATGCCGGGGATGGATGGGATGACGCTGCTGCGGCGGTTGCACGACATCGACCGCGACATTCCAGTAATCCTTGTGACCGGCCATGCCGAAGTGCAGCTTGCCGTCGAGGCGATGCGGCGCGGGGCCTATGATTTTCTGGAAAAGCCTTTCAGCATCCAGAGCATGACCGCGATCATCCGCCGCGCGGCGGAACACCGCGCGCTGGTCATCGACAACCGCCGCCTTCGGGCCGTAGCGGGCAAGCGCGACGATGTGGAGGCGCGGCTTGCGGGGCGAAGCCGGGCCATGGTCGATCTTCGCTATCGCCTGCGGGCCATCGGGGCCAGCGATGCCGATGCGCTGATCGAAGGGCCGACCGGGGCGGGCAAGGAGGTGGTGGCCCGCACGCTTCACGACGTCTCGGGGCGCGCGGACCGGCCGTTCATCGTCATCAACTGCGCCGCCCTGCCCGAGACGCTGATCGAGTCCGAGCTGTTCGGCCACGAGGCCGGGGCCTTCCCCGGTGCGCTTCGTCCGCGTTACGGCAAGTTCGAACATGCGCGCGGCGGCACGATCCTTCTGGACGAGATCGCCTCGATGCCGCTGTCGCTTCAGGGGCGATTTCTTCGGGTGCTTCAGGAACGGGTCATCACACGCCTCGGATCGAACGAGGCGATCCCGTTGGATGTGCGGTTCCTGACCACGTCGAAGGTGGATCTGGAGGCAGAGGTTGCACGCGGCGCCTTTCGCGCCGACCTGCTTTACCGCCTGAACGTCGCGACGCTGAAGGTCCCGGCGCTGGCGGATCGGCGCGAGGATATCCCGCTGTTGTTTCTGCAGCTTGCCCGGGAAAGTGCCGCACGCCACGGGGTCGAGGATCGGCAGCCCTCTCCGGGGATGCTGGCGGCGTTGTCGACGCAGGATTGGCCGGGCAACGTGCGCGAATTGCGCAATGCCGCCGAACGGTTCGTGCTGGATCTGGAAGGCACGCCCACGGTCGAAGGACAGCTGTTGTCGCAGAAGGTCGCCGCCTTCGAGCGCAGCGTCATCGCAGGGGCCATTTCGGCCCATGGCGGCAGGTTGCGCCCGGTCTATGAAACGCTCGGCGTCTCGCGCAAAACGCTTTACGAGAAGATGCAGAAGCACGGCCTCGACAAGCGCCTGATCCTGGATCCGCCGGACGAGGGATAGATCACTGCTGAACCTGCGGTGCCGGATCGGTTGCGTCATGCGGCCCGCGCCCAGCAAGGAAGAATGTCGCGATCAGAATCACGGCGCCGACGACGATAATGGCGTAAACGAAGGTCATCGGGCCGCGAAGCCCGTCGCGGCCGCCCTTGTCATCCGGCTTCTTCATGTCGCATCACGCGATTTGCCGTCATCGCGGGTGTTGGTCTTGCCATGCGGCGCATCGGGGGCATTCCCTGTGCGCCCCGGCTGTTTCGTCTGCCCATCGGGCCGATGATCGGGATCGAACGTGCGGCGCGAGGCGGGGTCGTGCCGGATCTGGCTCTGGTCGATTTCGTTCTTCATGCTTGTCTCCTGTTCCCACCACAACCTCGCAGTCCGGGTTTTGTTCTGACGGGAACCCCTTCGCGCAGAAGATGTTGGTCCTTGCATCCGGAGGCATCATGGCGCACCCCATCGACATCCCGCCCATCCGCGACGACGGCCTGCAACTGCGCGAAGATCGCGCCGCGCAGAACCGGATGTGGGCATTGCAGCGAGCCGCATGGGCCCTTTTTCTGCTGATCTGCCTTGCGGCGCTTTGCGGCGCGACCGGAAGCGGCGGCTGGCTCCACAAACGCGAGGCCAGCTTCGTCTCCGGAGCCGCCGAGATGCCCCGGATCAGCAGATGGGAGGGATCGGACGACATGTCGATCACCCTGACCAAGAACGAGCCGACACACGAGATCACCATCGGCCAGCCCTTCTTCGACAAGTTCGCCATCGAACGGATACAACCCGAGCCGGCAGAAACCTCCCTTTCTCGGCTCGGGCAGAGCTTTCGATTTCCCACATCCGGACAGCCGCCGCACAAGATCACGATCGACTTCCGACCGATCCACTTCGGTCTTGCCTCCTTCGATCTGACGATCGGAGGCCAGACGCAGAACCTTTCCACCCTTATCCTGCCATAGGAGCCGCCATGGACTCGGTCATCAGGGGTATTGCCGTCTATTTCGTCCTGCTGACGGTGACGCGACTTTCGGGGCGGCGGACCTTGGCGCAAGCCACCCCGTTCGATTTCGTCCTGCTGCTCATCATTGCCGAGACCACGCAGCAGGCGCTTCTGGGTGACGATTTCTCGATCACCAATGCGTTCATCCTGATCCTGACGCTGTTCGTCACCGATGTCCTGCTGGCATATGCGAAGGGCTGGTCGCCGCGGCTGGCCCTTTGGTTGGATGGTGCGCCGACCGTGCTTATCAGCTGCGGCAAGATCGATGCCCACGCCATGCGCCGCGCGAGGGTCAGTGTCGAAGATGTCCTCGAAGCTGCCCGCCAGCAGCAGGGGCTGGCCACGCTTGCCCAGATCGATGCCGCCGTGCTCGAGGCGAGCGGCGCCATCAGCATCATACCCAAGGGCTAGGCGCTAGCCTTCATCCCGTCGCGGCTGCTCCTTTTCACCCTCGCGGCGCGGGGGCTGGCCAATTTCGGGGTCGATCGGCGTGGCGGGGCGCAGACGGGTATCAGGCTCGATATTGGTGTCCGCCCTGGGGTCCGGCTTGTCCGCCATCACTGGTTCTCCTGCACGTCGCTGTTCGGCTTGCCCTTGGTTCGCGCCGGGTTCATCGCGTCGAATTCCGATGGATCGTGGGACGATCCCTCATGCGCGCGCTGGTCGTTCTCGCGGCGCGGGGGCTTGCTGCGGTTCTCGTCCGCCTTGTGCGGTTCGTTGGCCATGATGGTCCTCCTTCGTCTAGGGAAACCGTCGCGGTCCGGACATGTTCCTTGCGCGCCTCCGAAGGATTCATCTCCGTCAGAGGCGAAACGAGCCCGCTGCGTTCCCCGAGCGCGGGCGATTTTGGAATGGAGCGGCGACGGAAGCTCGGGCAGATTAATCACGACTGAGTGGGTCAAGATAGGAATCGCGATGAACATCGGCACCGCCTTTCGCTGTTTGCAAATGATGACCGCCTGAGGCGGAGTTCCAGTTTCCCCCAGAATTTCCCGAAAGGCCGGCGGCAGGCAGCGTTCCGCCGCACGGTATCCCATTGCGCGGAGAGAAGACATGACACGACAGATCAAACTGGGCGCCTTCCTGCCCGGTGGCGGACAGCATATCGCCGCATGGCGCCACCCGGATTCGCCTGCTGACGGCGCCACGAATTTCGATTTCCACGTTCAGCTTGCCCGGACCGCCGAACGCGGCCTGTTCGACGCCTATTTCCTGGCCGACGGGCTTTCGGCCAAGTTCGGCGGGATCGAGGGCGGCAATGCCAAGGTCGTCGGGTTCGAACCGCTGACATTGTTTTCCGCCCTTGCGCCGCTGACCAAGCATCTGGGTTTCATCGCGACCGGATCGACCACCTACGAGGAGCCATACACCGTCGCGCGCAAATTCGCCTCGCTGGATCTGATCTCGGGCGGGCGGGCCGGGTGGAACGTCGTCACCTCGACCGGGGACGATGCGGCGCGCAATTTCAACCGCGACACCCAGCTTCCCCATGCCGCCCGCTATGCCCGCGCGCGCGAACATGTGGACGTGGTGCGCCAGCTTTGGGACAGCTGGGAAGATGACGCCTTCCTGCGCGACAAGCCAAGCGGACGGTTCTTCGACCGGACCAAGTATCACGAGATCGACCATCGCGGCGAACATTTCCAGGTGCTGGGCCCGCTGAATGCGCCGCGCCCCGTGCAGGGCCATCCGGTGGTGGTTCAGGCCGGAAGCTCCGAGGACGGACGCCAGCTTGCGGCAGAAACCGCCGAGGTGATCTTCACCGCGCATCAGACGCTCGCCTCGGCACAGGATTTCTATTCCGACATCAAGGACCGGGCGGCCAAGGCGGGGCGCAATCCGGACCACGTTCTCATCATGCCCGGCATCGCCCCCTTCGTCGGCCGGACCGAGGAGGAGGCGCAGGAGAAATACGCCCGCCTGACCGATCTGATCCTGCCCGAAGACGGCATCGCGCTGCTGAACACGCTGACGGGCGGCACGCTGGACCTGACGGGGCATCCGCTTGACGGCCCCCTGCCGCCAAGCCCGCCGACCGAAGGCAACAAGAGCCGTCAGGTCTTGATCCGCCAGATCGCGGACGAGAACGGCTTCACCATCCGCCAGCTTTACCAATGGATCGCCACCGCGCGCGGACATTACACCATCGTCGGATCGGCCACCCAGATCGCCGACCAACTGGAGGACTGGTTCACCCTTCAGGCCGCAGACGGGTTCAACATCCTGCCGCCATGGCTGCCCACCGCGCTGGACGATTTCGTCGATCTGGTGGTGCCGGAATTGCAACGGCGGGGCCTGTTCCGCACCCGATACGAGGGCCGCACGCTGCGCGAGAACCTTGGCCTGCCGCGCCCCGAAAACCGCTGGGCGGTCCGCCTGCCCCATGCGGCGGAGTGACGGCATGAGCTTTCCCGACATTCTCCGCACCGCGGCCCGCAGTCTGACGCTGCCCCGCCTGCCCGCCCTTGCGATCCTGCGCCGATACGGGCTTCTGGCCGCGTTTCTGGTGCTGTGGCAAGCGGCCAGCAAGACGGGCTGGGTCAACCCGGCGGTGTTTCCGCCCCTCGACGCCATTGCCGCTGCTCTGTGGAAAGGCCTGTCGACCGGGGCGCTGCTGGACGACATCGCGATCAGCCTGCAAAGGGCCGGCACGGCCTATGCCGCCGCCATCGCCATCGGCATTCCGGTGGGGCTGCTCATGGGCCAGATCCGGCTGGTGGAACAAGCGCTGGACCCGATCCTGCAACTGTTCCGCCAGACCTCGGCACTGGCGCTTTACCCGGTGTTCATCCTGCTGCTGGGTCTGGGCGAGGCGTCCAAGATCTTCGTCATCTTCTGGGCGACCCTTTTCCCGATCCTGCTGGCCACGACCGGCGGCGTGAAAGAAGTGGACGCAAAGCTGGTCGAGATGGCCCGCAGCTATGGCGCATCGCGGCTGACGGTGTTCCGCCGCGTGATCCTGCCCGCCGCCCTGCCCGCAATCTTCATCGGGCTTCGCCTGTCGGCCACGACCGCGCTTCTGCTGCTGATCGCGTCCGAGATGATCGGGGCGAACAAGGGCGTCGGGTTTCAGGTGATGAATGCCCAATACAACTTCCAGATCCCGCTGATGTTTGCCGCGATCTTCCTTCTGGCGGGCCTTGGCCTGCTAGCGAACGCGCTGCTGGTCGCGCTTCAACGGCGGCTGTGCCGCTGGTCCGACCGCACGAACTGACCCCCATCCCAAGGATTTTCCCCATGTATCTTCGCCCCTTCCTCCTCGCCCTCGCAATCGCCACCCCGGCGCTGGCGGAGGACCCCGTCACTTTCCGCTATCTGGCCAGCCATGGCGGGCTGTCGCCGCATGAACTGGCCGACGCGCTTGGCTATTACGACCCCTACGGGATCGAGATCGAGAATATCGGCTATGCCTCGGGCGGGCCGGAATCGCTGTTCGCGCTCGCCTCGGGCAGCGTCGATCTGGGATCGGCGGCGACGGCGGCGGTCATCAACTCCATTGCCGGGGGGAACGATTTCGTCGCCGCCTATCCGACGAACGGCATCGGACGCGATGTCCAAAGCATCTTCTATGTGCCCGAAGACAGCCCGATCCGGTCCATCGAGGATATCGCGGGCAAGACCATCGCCGTGAACACCCTTGGCGCACATCTGGATTACGCCGTGCGCGAGGCGCTGCACCAGAAGGGCCTGCCGCAGGACGCGGCGAACCTCATCACCGTGCCGGGGCCGCAGCTTGAACAGACGTTGCGGTCCGGTCAGGTGGACATCGCCGCCTTCGGCTATTGGCAGACCACGTTCGAGGGGGTAGCCAGAGGCAACGGCGGCCTGCGCGCGGTCTTCGGCGATTTCGACGTGCTGGGCGAGATCGCGGGCGGTTTCGTGACCCTGCGCCGCGATTTCATCGAGGAACATCCAGAAGCCTCGCGCCACTTCGTCGAGGAAGCCTCCCGCGCAGCCGACTGGGCGCGGCAGAACCCGGATGAGGCGCGCGAAATCTTCGCCAAGTTGCTGGAGGACCGCGGCGAGAACCCCGAAATCGCGCAGCACTTCAAAGGCTTTGGCCTGCGCGAAGGCGGCCATGCCGTCCCGCGCGATCTGGATTTCTGGATCGAGGTGCTGGAACGCGACGGCAGCCTGCCGGAAGGCAAGCTCAGCGCCGCCAACATCCTTTATGTGCCGCAAGACGGCGCGCAAACCAACTGAGGAGCCAGCCGATGACCAGCTTGCAAAGTGGCGGGCTCAGCCTGCGGAACCTGTCCAAGGGATATGCGCTGGCGGACCGGCAGCTCAGCGTCCTGAACGGCATCAACCTTGATATCGAAGGGGGCAGCAGCCTTGCCATCGTGGGGGCCAGCGGGTCGGGCAAGACGACGCTCCTGCGCATCCTTGCGGGGTTGGAGGATCCCGACCGCGGCGGCGTGACCATCGACGGCACGCCCGTCCGCGGCGTCGGCACCGAACGTGCGGTAATCTTTCAGGAACCGCGCCTGCTGCCATGGCTGACCGTTCTGGACAACGTCGCCTTCGGTCTGGAAGTGCGCGGCACCCCCCGCGCCGAGGCGTTGGAACGTGCCCGCCACTATGTCAGGCTGGTCGGCCTGTCCGATTTTGCAGGTGTCTGGCCGCGCCAGCTTTCGGGCGGGATGGCGCAGCGCGTCGGCATCGCCCGCGCCCTGACAGTGCAGCCGCGCATTTTGCTGCTGGACGAACCCTTCGGCGCGTTGGACGCCATGACACGGCTCGTGATGCAGGAGGAACTGGTCCGCATCTGGGGCGAGGAGAAGGTCACCATGATCGTCGTGACCCATGATCTGGAGGAGGCGATCTATCTTGCCGATCAGGTGCTTGTCCTGCCCAAGGGCGAAGACGCCCCCCGCCTGATCGAGACGGACCTTCCCCGCCCTCGAGACCGCACCAGCCCGGCTTTCGTGCGCCAGCGCGAAGCCTTGCTGCGTGAATTCGGGCTTCATTGACCACGATCAGACTATTGCGCCATCTGCAATTCTGAAAGAAGAATTGTTCCGATTATCGCAGGCCGCAATTCCGGCCATCCTGCATGTCATGGGCGAGAACGGCGCGGCCGGGAAACCCCGGCCCGCCGCCCGCAAGCAAGAACCTGCGAGGAACAGATGACTTCGGCAACCAACGGCGCATGGCGCCCCTTCGGCCAAAAGGCCTTCACCGTCCTGTGGGTGGCCACGGTCATCTCCAACATCGGGACATGGATGAACGACGTGGGCGCGGGGTGGCTGATGACCAGCCTCGCGCCTTCGCCACAGATCGTGGCGATGGTTCAGGCGGCGACGACGCTGCCGGTCTTTCTGTTCGCGATCCTTGCCGGGGCGGTGGCTGACATCGTGGACCGACGCAAGCTGCTGCTGGTGGTGAACGTCGCGCTGTCTGTCGTCGCCTTCGCGGTGGCTGCGGTCGTGCAGGCGGATGCGATGACGCCGGTGCTGTTGCTGATCTTCACCTTCCTTCTGGGCAGCGGCGCCGCCTTCATCGCGCCCGCATGGCAAGCCATCGTGCCGAAGCTGGTCCCGCGCGAGGATCTGACCGCCGCCGTCGCGCTGAACAGCATGGGCATCAACATCAGCCGCGCCATCGGGCCGGCGGTTGCGGGGATGCTGATCGCGGCCTTCGGCCTCGTCTGGCCCTTCGCGCTGAATGCCGTCTCGACGCTGGTGGTGATCGCCGCGCTGATCTGGTGGCGCCCCGCGGCCGAGCCCGAAAGCAAACTGCCGCCCGAGCATGTCCTGGGCGGCATGATCGCCGGGCTGCGCTATGCGCTTCATACCCGCAGGCTGCGTCTGGTTCTGGTGCGCGCGGTGGCATTCTTCCTGTTCGCAAGCGCCTTCTGGGCGATGCTGCCGCTGGTGGCGCGCAACGTGCTGGGCGGCGGGGCCGGGCTTTACGGCGCGCTGCTGGCCTCGGTCGGGATCGGGGCCGTCGGCGGGGCGCTGGTGCTGCCGGGCCTGCGCAAACGGCTCGGGGCGGACCGGACGGTGATCCTTGGCACGCTGGGCACGGCGCTGGTTCTGGCGGTGCTGGCGCTGGTGCCCGGGCGCATCCCGGCGCTTCTGGCGGGGCTGATCGCCGGGGCGTCCTGGATCGCGGTGTTGTCCAGCCTGAACGTCGCAGCGCAAGCCGCCTTGCCCGACTGGGTCCGGGCGCGGGGGCTTGCCATCTATCTGACCGTGTTTTCGGGCGCGATGTCGCTGGGCAGCCTTGGCTGGGGCACGGTGGCGGCGGGCGCGTCGATCCGCACCGCGCTGCTGGTCGCCGCCGCCGGCATCCTTATCGCCGTCCCGCTGACGCTTCGGGCGCGGCTTTCCGGCGCGGGCGAGGATCACAGCCCCGCCCATCACTGGCCGGACCCCCATGTCGCCGCAGCCGATGATGCCCCGACGACCATCTGGATCGCCTATGACATCCCCGAGGAGAACCGCGCCCAATTCATGCAGCTCATGTCCGAACAGCGCCGGTCGCGCCGCGCGCATGGGGCGCATGGCTGGGCGCTGCGGCAGGACACGGCACGACCGACGCGCCTTTACGAAGTCTGGCACGAGGCGTCATGGCTTGCCCACCTGCGTCACCATGACCGCATCAGCCACAGCGAAAAGGCGCTGCAGGACGAAATCCGGGCACTGCTGACCGCCCCGCCCGAGATCCACCACACGGTCGCGCCGGTCTAGACCGCCCAGCAGGCGCAGCCGAGCGCGCCCCAGAAGCTGCGCAGATCCGAAACCGGCAGATCCGCCCCCCAGGCATGGCTGTGCCCATGCACCCCGCAGGCCGAGGCGCAGCCGCATTGCGCCGCGGCCTGCGGTTCGGCCCAGGCGCCATAGCCGCCAAAGGTCCGAACCGGCGACCAGTCTGGCATCGCGGGCGGGATCGGCGCGTCGTGATCGGCAAAATCGCCCTTGGCGAAGACGACCTTGCCGCCCACCATGGTCAGGTCGCTGGTGATCTCCGGGATATCCGCTTCGGCGCAGGCGAAGAAATCGCGGTCCGGCACGATCAGGTCGGCGAGGTATCCCGCAGCAATGCGGCCACGGCGCCCCTCGTCGTTCGAGAACCACGCGACCTTTTCCGTCCACATCCGCAGCGCGGTTTCGCGGTCCAGCCGGTTGCGTTCGGGCGTGATCCGAAGCCCCCCCACCGTCGCGCCCGAGATCATCCATGACAGCCCCACCCACGGGTTGTAGCTGGACACCCGCGTTGCGTCCGATCCGGCCGAGGTCCGCACCCCCATCTCCAGCATCTTCGCGACCGGGGGCGTGGCTTCCGCCGCCCGCGTGCCATAGCGTTCCACGAAATATTCGCCCTGATAGGCCATGCGGTGCTGCACCGCGACCCCGCCGCCCAGCGCCGCGATCCGGTCGAGCGAGCGTTCCGACACCGTTTCGGCGTGGTCGAAGAACCAGTTGATCCCATCCAGCGGAATGTCGCGATTCACCTTCTCGAACACGTCCAGCGACCGGCTGATCGTCTCGTCATAGGTCGCGTGCATCCGCCACGGCCAGCGGTTCTCGGCAAGGATGCGGACCACATCCTCCAGATCCTCCTCCATGCCCGGGGACAGATCGGGGCGCGGTTCGCGGAAATCCTCGAAATCGGCGGCCGAGAAGACCAGCATCTCGCCCGCGCCGTTGTGGCGGAAGTAATCGCTGCCCTGACGGTAGGTGACGGATTTGGTCCAGCGCAGGAAGTCCTCCTTCTCCTCCTTCGGCTTCTGGGTGAACAGGTTGTAGGCCAGTCGCACGGTCAGCTGCCCGTCGTCGTGCAGGCGCTGGATGATCTCGTAATCCTCGGGGTAGTTCTGCATCCCGCCGCCCGCATCGATGACGCCGGTCACGCCCAGACGGTTCAATTCGCGCATGAAATGGCGGGTGGAGTTCAGCTGGTATTCCGGAGGCAGCTTCGGCCCCCGCGCCAGCGTGGAATAGAGGATGCCCGCGTTCGGCTTGGCCAGCAGCAGGCCCGTCGGATTGCCCCGCGCGTCGCGCTGGATCTCGCCCCCCGGCGGATTGGGCGTGTCCTTGGTATAGCCCACCGCCCGCAGCGCGGCGGCATTCAAGAGCGCGCGGTCATACAGATGCAGGATGAACACCGGCGTGTCCGGCGCCGCCACGTTGATCTCGTCCAGCGTCGGCAGGCGCTTTTCGTCAAACTGATGCTCGGTAAAGCCGCCGACGATGCGGACCCATTGCGGCGCGGGGGTGATCGCCACCTGACGGCGCAGCATGTTCATCGCGTCGGACAGCGACCGCACCCCGTCCCACCGCAGCTCCATGTTGTAGTTCAGCCCGCCGCGAACCACATGCGTATGGTTGTCGATCAGCCCCGGCAGGACCGCGCGCCCGCCCATGTCGATCACGCGCGTTTCCGGCCCCGCCAGCGCCAGGACTTCGGCATTCCCGCCGGTGGCGGTGAACACCCCGTCCCGGATCGCGGCTGCGCTTGCCAAAGGGCTCTCCCGATCCAGCGTCGTGATCCGGGCGTTGTGGAGGATGAGGTCGGGATGCATTGCGTCGTCCTACTGGCGTCCCTGCCAATCTATGCCGCGGAGGGTGTCTGCTGCAAGCTGCTGAAATCTGGCGTTATTTCTTATATCGTTTCACTATCTGCAATTGTGAAGTGAGTTTTATTCCACTTATCGCAGGGTTCGGATCGGGGCATCAACAGGGGGCAAAGACGCAACGCTTCAATAAGGACCACCGACATGCCCGGCAAACTCGAACTCCTCTCGCCCTCGAACAGCCAGTTGATCTTCATCGACCACCAGCCGCAGATGGCGTTCGGTGTGCAGTCGATCGACCGTCAGACGCTCAAGAACAACACCGTCGGTCTGGCCAAGGCGGCGCGGGCATTCGGCATCCCCACCACCATCACCACCGTGGAAACCGACAGCTTTTCGGGCAAGACCTATCCCGAACTTCTGGACGTGTTCCCCGATGCGCCGCTTCTGGAGCGGACGTCGATGAATTCGTGGGACGACCGAAAGGTGCGCGACGCGCTGGGCGCGAACGGTCGCAAGAAGATCGTCGTGTCGGGGCTGTGGACCGAAGTTTGCAACACCTCCTTCGCGCTGTCGGCGCTGGAGGATACGGATTACGAGATCTACATGGTCGCCGACGCGTCCGGCGGGACCAGCAAGGAAGCGCATGACCTTGCCATGACCCGCATGACGCAGGTCGGCGTGATCCCGGTGACATGGCAGCAGGTGATGCTGGAATGGCAGCGCGACTGGGCCAAGCGCGACACCTATGGCGCGGTCATGGACGTGGTGCGCGAGCATTCGGGTGCCTATGGCATGGGCGTCGACTACGCCTACACGATGGTCCATGGCGCGGCATCCCGCAGCACGCACAAGGGCGAAACGCTTGCCCCGATCCCGGCGTGACCGCAGGCGGCGCGGCGGTCGTTGATCCCGCGCCGCCATCCGCGTAAGTCTTGCGGCCATGAAGCCCGGAAACCACCGGGTCGGACAGGCAGGAAGACGTATGAAAAGACTTGGGCTGCTATTCGCGACGGCGGTTTTTGCGGCCCCGGCGCATGCCGCGGACCTGACGGAGCAGCAGGCCCGCGCATTGGCCGAACAGGTGTTCCGCCCGGTGATCGAGGAATACCGCATCCCCGGCATCGCGATCGGCATCACGCTGGACGGCAGCCAGTTCTTCTTCACCGACGGACTTGCCGACCGCGCGGCATCGCGGCCCGTGGACAAGGACACGATCTTCGAGCTTGGATCGAACAGCAAGCTGTTCAACGTGGCGCTGGCGGCGCTGGCCGATGAGAAGGGCCTGCTGTCGCTGGACGACGCGGTGTCCCGCCACATCCCGGCGCTGGAAGGAAGCGCATCGGGCGGCATCACGCTGGACGATCTGGCGGCCCATGCCACGGGCGGCCTGCCGCTTCAGGTCCCCGAGGGGATCGCGGACGATCCGGCGCTTCTGGACTATCTGGCGGAATGGCAGCCCGGGGATGGCGGGCTGCGGTCCTATTCCAACGTCAGCATCGGGCTTCTGGGCCGGATCGCGGGCGAGGCGTTCGGCGGAACCTACGAAGATGCGCTGAAGGCGCAACTGCTGCCCGGGCTTGGCATGGACAGCACTTTCGTGACCGTGCCGGACAGCGCGGCGGACCGCTATGCCTTCGGCTATTCGCGCACCGACGACAGCCCCGTGCGGGTCAATCCGGGGATGCTGGACGCCGAAGCCTATGGCATCAAATCCAGCATTGCCGACATGACCCGCTTCGTCGACGCGCAGCTCGGAGTGCTCGACATCGACGATGACATCGCGGCGGCACTGGCACGCACGCAGATCGCGGGCTTCGACACCGCCCATTTCGGGCAGGCGATGATCTGGGAGGTCTATCCCTGGCCGATGGACGCCGCGCGGCTGGAGGCGGGCAACTCATCGGACATGGCATTGAAGCAGCAGCCGATGGAGCGCCGCAGCAGCCCGGTCGAGGGCCCGGTCTTTCTGAACAAGACCGGGGCGACCAACGGCTTCGGCTCCTATGTCGCGATGGTTCCATCCGAACGGATCGGGGTCGTGGTTCTAGCGAACCGCAACTACCCCAACCCCGTCCGCGCCCGCGCGACGGTGGAACTGATCGAGCGCATCCTCGCCCTCGACTAACGCCGGATGAACTGGGCCATCAGCTCGGGATCCTGCTCCAGCCCTTTCAGCCAGCCGGTGTCCAGCTGCGGGATCGAGGAGATGAGCAGCCGCGAATAGGGATGCGTGGCCTCGCGCATCCCGGCTGCAGGCAGCGCCTCGACCACCTTGCCCTTCAGCATCACCAGCACCTCGTCACAGATCGCCTCCACGGTGGAAAGATCATGGCTGATGAACATGTAGCTGAGGTGCAGTTCGCGTTGCAGTTCCTTCAGCAGATCGAGGATCGCCGCCGCAACGACGGTATCGAGCGCCGAAGTGATCTCGTCGCACAGGATCAGCTCCGGCTCGGCGGCCAGTGCGCGGGCAAGGTTTACCCGCTGCTTCTGGCCGCCCGATAGCTCCGACGGCAGGCGGTGGCGCAGGGCGGCGGGCAGATGGACCATGTCCAGCAGTTCGATCACCCGCCGCTCGCGCGCGGCGCCCTTCATGCCGCGATAGAACGTCAGCGGGCGGGCAAGGATCGCCCCCACCGACTGCGCCGGGTTCAGCGCGGTATCGGCAAGCTGAAACACGATCTGCGCGCGGCGAAGCTGATCCTTGCTGCGATGGGCAAGGTCGGGATGCAGGTCCTGCCCGTCGAAGCGCACCTTGCCGCGATAGGCCGGCAGGATGCCCGCGATGGCCCGCGCCAGCGTCGATTTGCCCGACCCGGACTCCCCGATCACGCCTAGGTTCCGCCCCCGCTCCAACTTGAAGCTGACATCGTCGAGGATCTTTGCCGCAGGTTCGCCGTCGCGGACCGCTCCATAGCCCGCGCAGAGGCCCCGGACCTCGAGGATGGTGCCGCCGGGGCTGGAGGCGGGCACATGAGGCACCGGCTCGAATGCGTCCAGAAGCTGGCGGGTATAGGGGTGGGTCGGTGCGTTCAGGATCTGCTCGGTCGTGCCCTCCTCCTGTATCTCGCCGCCTTTCAGGACGATGATGCGGTCGGCGATCTGGGCAACGACGGCAAGGTCGTGGCTGACATAGACGCCGGCCATCGCGCTTTTGTCCATCACGGCGCGGAAGGCACGCAGCACCTCGATCTGGGTGGTCACGTCCAGCGCGGTGGTCGGCTCGTCGAAGATCACCAGCGACGGATCGCCGATCAGCGCCATCGCCGCCGAAAGCCGCTGAAGCTGCCCACCCGAGACCTGGTGGGGATAGCGCGCGCCGATGGTGTCGGGATTCGGCAGGGCCAGCGCGCGGAACAGATCGCGCGCCTTCGCCTCGGCTTCGGCGCGGGGCATCAGGCGGTGGATCTCGGTGATCTCGACCACCTGATCCATGATCCGCTTCGACGGGTTGAAGGCGGCCGCCGCCGATTGCGGCACATAGGACACCTCGGTCCCGCGCAGGGCGGCGCGGCTGCCCTCGCGCATTCCGGTGACATCGTGGCGGCCGAGGCGGATCGTGCCGCCGGTGATGGCGCAGCCGGAACGCGTATGGCCCATCAGCGACAGGGCGATGGTGGTCTTGCCCGATCCGCTTTCGCCGATCAGGGCCACGATCTCTCCGGGGGCGATGTCGAAGCTGACACCTTTGATGATCTGGACCCGGCGCCCTGAATCGGTGACGGCGCCAATGCGGAGATCGCGGACGCAAACGAGGGCTTCGGTCATCATTCGCTCCGATCGCGGATACGGGTGGGCAGGTTGTCGATGAACAGGTTCACCGAAATGGTCAGCGAGGCGATGGCAATGCTTGGGAACACCACGGCGGGCGCACCGAGGGAAAGCCCCTCGATATTCTCGCGCACCAGCGCGCCCCAGTCGGCATGGGGCGGCTGCACGCCGATGCCAAGGAAGGACAGGCCCGACAGCACCAGCACGATGAATACGAAGCGCAGCCCCAGATCGGCCAGAACGGGGCCCAGGATGTTCGGGAATATCTCGCGCAGGATCAGATAGAAGAAGCCCTCGCCCCGCGCCCGCGCCACGGTCACGAAATCCATCGTGTTGACGTTCACCGCCAGCGCACGCGCAAAACGATAGGACCCCGGGAGATAGATTGCGGCCAAGGTCGCGATCAAAACCGGAATGGACGAGCCGACCGCCGCCACCACGACAAGCCCGAACAGCAGCGACGGGATGCCGTTGAACGCATCCAGAAGCCGCGACAGCAGCGTGTCGAACCAGCCGCCCACGACCCCCGCGATCATGCCCAGCAGCACCCCGCCCGCACAGGCCAGCACCACCGAAGCCAGCGCGATCCCGACCGTGTAACGCGCACCCATCAGCACCCGCGAAAGGATGTCGCGGCCCAGATAGTCGGTGCCCATCCAGTATTGCCCGCTCATCCCGCCGAAATAGTCCCAGTCGACCATCTCGCCCGGCGGATAGGGCGCAAGCCACGGGCCGATGAAGGCGATCACCGCCCAGAACAGGATGATCGCCAGCCCGATGCGGCCCGTCCAGTTGAAGGAATAGCCAAGGCGCGCGGGGGTGGGAATGCGAAGGGGCAAGGACATCAACGGCGCAACCTCGGATTGGAAAGAAGGGCAACGACATCGGCGATGGTGATCAGCAGAAGGTAGCTGATGCAGAAGATCATCGCGCAGCTCTGGATCAGGGGCAGATCGCGGGTGGACACGGCATCGACCATCAGCTTGGCCACGCCGGGATAGTTGAAGACCGTCTCCACGATGATGACCCCGCCGACAAGATAGGAGAGCGACAGCGCCACCGCGTTGGCGATCGGCCCGAGCGCGTTCGGCAGCGCATGGCCCAGCACCATCCGGCGGCGCGACGCGCCCTTCAGCAGCGCCATTTCCACATAGGGCGTGTTCACCGTCTCGATCACCGCCGCGCGAGTCATGCGGATCATCTGCGCCGCCACGACAAAGGACAGGGTGATGACCGGCATCGCATAGGCGCGCAGCATCGCGCCAAGGCTATCGACCTCGACCCCGAAGGACAGGGCGGGCAACCAACCCAACCAGACGGCGAAGATCAGCACGGCCAGCGTCGCCACCATGAATTCGGGCACCGAGATGACGGATATCGTCAGCACCGACACGATCCGGTCCAACCAGGACCCGCGCCACATCGCCGATGCGATCCCGAGCGTCAGTGCGACCGGTACGCAGATGACCGTGACGATCCCGGCCAGCCGCAATGAATTGGCCAGCCGACCCGCCAGCATGTCCGAAACCTGCACGTTGTTGACATAGGACATGCCCAGATCGCCGGTGAACAGCCCCCGCAGCCAGGACAGGAACCGCCAGATCGCAGGCTCGTCCAGCCCCATCGCGGTGCGCAGCCCCGCCACCGCCTCGGGGGTCGCGGCCTGGCCCAGCAGGATCTCGGCCACGTCGCCGGGCAGAAGCTCGGTCGCAAAGAAGACGGCGAAGGACACGATCAGCAAAGTGAGCGCGGCAATGCCGAGACGCTGCCCCACGAGCAGCCAAGTGGTCGCCGAAAGCAGCATCGGGCACCTCCTGTGAAGGGATGGCCCCCGCCGATACGGGGGCCGGGATGTCAGGCTTCCAGCCAGACGTATTCGGCGAAGGCATAGCCCATCTGCCCGCCCAGCGGGTTGGGGGCCAATCCCTTCAGCTTGGACGAAAGCGCATCGACGTTGGAAATATAGGCGGGGATGATGGTTCCGGCCTCGTTCGCGACCATCTCCTGCATCTCCCAATAGATGTCCTTGCGCAGATTGTCGTCCAGCGCGCCGCGTGCCTCGACCAGCATGGCGTCGAACTTCTCGGACTTATACTGGCTTTCGTTCCACGGGGCGTCCGACGCGTAAAGCAGCGAGAACAGGATATCGGGCGTCGGGCGCGGGTTGATGTTGCCGAAATGGATTGCCGATTTCAGCCAGTAGTTCGACCAGTAGCCATCCGCCGGAACGCGTTGCACGTCGAAGGGCATTCCCGCCTCGGACCCCGATTGCTGGACGACCATCGCCATGTCGACCGCCGAGGTCGGCGCGTCCGACGTCACGATCGGGATCGCCTGTCCCAGAACCCCCGCCTTTTCGAACAGCGATTTCGCGCGTTCGGGATCGTATTCGCGCGGTGCGATGTTGGGGTTGTGATAGCGGTCCATGGCCGAGACCGGCTGGTCGTTCCCCACCGTCCCAAGTCCCCGCAGCACGCCGTTCACGATTGCGTCGCGGTTCATCAGGTATTTCATCCCCTCGACGAAACCGGCCTTGCTGCCGGGGTCCATGTCCAGACGGATATTCAGGTTGGTATAGTTGCCCGAGGTGGTGACCGAGGTCTGGACGTGGCTTTGCCCTTCCATCATCCGCATCGAACGCGGGTTGATCGACGCGCCCATGTGAATGTCGCCTGACAGCACGGCGTTGACGCGCGCATTGTTGTCCGAGATCGCGAAATACTCGAAGCTGTCAAGGTAAGGCCCCTGCCCCTTGAAGTAATTCGCGTTCTTCGTGCCGATGGAGCGCACGCCCGGCTCGAACGTCTCGCACACGAAGGCGCCGGTGCCGTTGGCCTTGGTGAAGTCGGTCGTGCCTTCGGCCACGATCATGAAATGGTGCAGCGACAGGATCACCGGAAGGTCGGCGTTGGCGGCCGCCAGCACGAATTTCACGGTCAGATCGTCCACAGCCGAAACCTCGGCGATCTGCTTCGCGATCGTCGCGGCCTTGGACCCCACGGCGGGATCGGTGTGACGCTTCATGGAATAGACCACGTCGGCGGCGGTCAGCGATTTGCCGTCATGGAAGGTCACGCCCGGCTTCAGCTTCACCTGCCAAGTCAGCGCGTCGGTCGTCTCGATGCTTTCGGCCAGTTCCATCTGCGCCGTGCCCTTCTCGTCCAGGAAGGTCAGGCGGTTGTAGAAGGCGCAGCAGCGGACGTAATCGGTGGAAAGCGATGCTTTGGCCGGGTCCAGCGTATCGGCTGTCGAGGCCGACCAGCCGGCGCCCTTCAGGTGACCGCCCGTCACCGGCGTCTGCGCCACTGCGGCACCCGCGCGCAAAAGAAGGCTGCCGCCCGCGCCCATCGCCACGCCCGAGGCCATCAGCATCTTCAGCAGGTCGCGGCGCGAAGCGCCCCTGCGGATCGCCGCTTCGACCATCGCATCGTCGCGGCCCGTCCAGTTGTTCGGCTTGGAGTCTTTCATTGCATTCCCCTGTTGGAAGTGCCCGGCGGTTCTGACGACCGCCTGAGCCATGAGAGTCACTTGAACGCTTCGTCCGCCGCATCGGCCAGTTCGGCCATCGCGTGGAAATGGTAATCCGGTCGGGTGAAGGCCGCAGGCTCGATGGAGCCGCCATATCCCTTTTGCGCATGGCGGCGCTGGATCCAGGCGTTCGTCATGCCCAGATCGCGCGAAACGCCGATGTCATGATACTGGCTTTGCGCGGTGTGCAGGATATCGTCCTTCGACCCACCCTGCCTGGCCACGAAATCGAAGACCTGCTGGAAGAAGGCGGGGTCGGGCTTTTCGGTCTTGGTATCGTCCGTGGTGAAGGCGGCGAAGAACGGGTTCCCCAGCTTTTCCGAATATTTCTCGAACGCCCAGCGGCGCGCATTGGTCATCGCGATCAGCTTGCAATGCGTGCCCAGCCGCGCCATCGCTTCGGCGCTGTCGGGAAAGGGCTGCGCCTCGCCGACGGCGTCGACCAGCTTGCGGCGGTATTCCGGCGTGTCGGGCAGACCGAGCCCGGCCGCGATTACGGCATAGGCATCGTCAAGCGCGTCCGGGAACAAGCCCGAACCGGGCTGGCTGCGCGCCTGCCGATAAAGGTCCAGCGCGGCTTCCGCATCCAGCGTCCGGCCCTCGGCAGTGGCGATCTCGCGAAGCGCGCCCAGAAGGGCGCCTTCGAAATCAATCAGCGTGCCGACCACGTCGAATGTGATGTAGGAAAAAGCGGAAAGCGGCTTTACGGGCGCGTCTGTGGTCATGTGCGACAGTCCTTTCACGATGGTCTTTCACGATTGGATCGCCGGGGGAATTGCCCCGTTGCGATCAGCTTCCCCCTGATCCGCGCGCCGAGGAATCCGAAACCCGGCATGGCGGCGGCAGATTGTTCCGTATTCCGGCGGGGCGCGGCATATCGCGCATCAGTATCCGCGCACCCTGTCCACGGCACCGGGCACGGGCCCGCCGCTGCGCAGGGCGCGCAGCACGGCCAGCGCATGTTCGGCGCCTTCGACCGCATCCGTCACCGCCGCAACATGGGGCGTGACGATCACGCGCGGATCCACCCATGCCCAATGTCCGGGTGGCAGCGGTTCGGGGTCGGTCACGTCCAGCATGGCGAATGCCAGCCCGCCATCCAGCGCACGCCGCAGCGCATCCATGTCCAGCTGCGCACCGCGCCCCGCATGGACCAGCCGCGCGCCTCGCGGCAGGGCGGCGAAAAACGCATCGTCCATCAGCCCGCGCGTCTGATCGGTCAGTGGCAGAAGGCATATGGCGATATCGGTGCGGGCAAGAAAGGCCGCACGGTCGGCGAAGACCTCCACCCCGTCGACCGGGTCGCCCGACCGGCTCCACCCGGCGACCGGGAAACCAAGCGCCGACAGTGTCTGCGCGACCAGCCGCCCGATGCGGCCCATCCCCATGATCCCCACCCTGCGCGAGCGGGCAAGCCTTGCGCCATGCCCTGCCCATTCCCCGCGCGACGCCTGATCCAGATAGACCGGCAGGTCCCGGTGCATCGCCAGCGCGGCCATCACCGTCCAGTCGCGGACCATCGCCTCGATCCCCGGCGCGAGGGTTCGCGAAAGCACGATACCCTCCGGCATGGGCGGCATGTGATCGGTTCCCGCCCCGACCGAGATCACGGCACGAAGGTTCGGAAACCGCGCGAGGTCCGGCGGAGTCCAGCAGGCGATCGCCGTGACCGCCTCGGGATCGGCATCGTCCAGCAGGATCGGCTCTTGGGCATCCGCAAAGACGCGCGACCAGACCGCCGCCCTCTCGGGCATGGAAATCAGCAGAAGCGTCATCCCTTCATCACGGCGCGGATTTCGGGATCGTCGAGCGTCAGGTCCAGCACGCGGCGGGTTCGGGCGACGATCTGGTCGATCTCGTCGTCGGTGCAGCACAAGGGCGGGGCATAGCCGAAGATGCCTTGCGGGAAGGACCGCACGATCAGCCCCTGTTCCCATGCGCGGTCGAACAGCCGCGTCGCGGGCTGGACTGTGGCGGGCAGCGGGGTCCTGGCGTCCTTGTCCGTCACCAGTTCCACCGCGGCCAGCATCCCCCGGCCCCGCACATCGCCCACCAGCGGGTGATCGCGCAGCGTGTCCAGCCCGGCCAGCAGACGCGCGCCCGCACGGCGGCCGTTCTCCAGCAGCCCGCCCTCGTAAAGCGCCAGGACCTCCAGCGCCACCGCAGCACAGACCGGATGCGCGGAATAGGTAAAGCCATGCCCCACCGCCTTCGCCCCCGCCCCTTCGGCGATGGTTTCATAGACATGATCGCGCATGAACACCGCGCCCATCGGCACATAACCCGAGGTCAGCCCCTTTGCCGTGGTCATCAGGTCCGGCACGATCCCTTCGTCATCCGAGGCGAACAGTGGCCCGGTGCGGCCGAAGCCGGTAATGACCTCGTCGGCCACGACCAGCACACCGTATTCGGCGCAGACATCGGCCATCGCCTTGACCCAGCCCTTCGGCGGAACCAGCACGCCGCCCGAGCCCTGGATCGGCTCGATATAGAAGGCGGCGACGCGGTCCGGGCCGATCGCCTCGATCTTTGCCCGCAGTTCTGCGACGGATGCGGCGGTGATGTCGGCATTCGGGTTGCGATAGGCGTAATGCGACGAAATCTTGTGCTGCCAGTCATAGGGCACGCCGAAACCGTCGTGGAACCCCGGCAGCGCCGTCAGCCCTGCGCCCATCGTCGTCGATCCGTGATAGCCCTGCTGGACCGAGATGAACTGGTCGCGCCCCGGCTGCCCCTTGGCATGCCAGTAATAGCGGATGAAGCGGATCGTGCTGTCAACCGCATCGGACCCGCCCAGCGTGAAGTAGATGTGGTTCAGATCGCCGGGGCTGCGTTCGGCCAACGCGGCGGCCAGACGGGTTGGCGCCTCGGCCCCCAGATCGAAATAGCCGGTGGCATAGGGCAGACGGCGCATCTGTTCTGCCGCGGCCTCGACGATGCTTTCATGGCCGTAACCCGCGTTGACGCACCACAGGCCCGCGAAACCGTCGATCAGTTGGCGCCCTTCGGCATCCGTGACCAGCGCGCCCCTGGCCGACGACAGCACCCGCACGCCCCGCGCCTCGTGCCCGCGAAAGGACGAAACCGGATGGACCAGATGGCGGCGGTCGAGTTCGACGAGTGAATTTGAAAGCATGGAAAAACTCCGTTTCAGCCCAAGGCCTGGGATACGAGGGCGTATGTCTTGAAATCCGATGGCACGCCGGGACGCGCGCGATGCACCATCGCGATGCCGCCCCCCACATGCGCAAGGCCGAGCGAGGCCGCGAAATCCGAAAGTCCGCGCGCCAGGTCGACGCGCAGGAACCCGCCTGCACAGCGGCGCGACGCTTCGGCCAGCAAGGCGCGGGCCGCGGCGTCATCCGTGGCGACGATGGGGCCGACCAGCCGTCCGCGCCCGAAATCGCGCAGTACGGCAAAGCCGCCAGTCGTGCGAAGCCCCTCGCCGCCCATCCGGGCCAGCAGGTCCGCGCGGTCCATCCCGCTGGCGGCAAGGTCGAGCGTTGGATCAGGTGCGCCATCGGCGACCGCCCGTTCGGGCGTCGCGGCCAGTGCGATCCCCTGATGCTGTGCGATGGTGCCGCAGGCGACGAAGCCCAGCTTTTCATAAAGGGGCAGCCCGTCGGTCGTAGCGACCAGCCGCATCTCGCGCGCCCCGGCCAGATCCATGACCGCTGCCATCAACTCGCGCCCCAAGCCGCGCCCGCGCATCGACGCATCCACGATAATCATGCTGAGCGTCGCGACATCCCCGAACCGCGAGCAGAGCGCGGTGCCGACCACGGCCTCGCCGTCCAGCGCCACCACCCCGCCCGAGACGGAGAGCGTCAGCGCCCAATCCTCGGCCCGGTGGGGCCATCCCGCCTGCTGCGACAGGCGCAGCGCACCGGGCAGATGCTGCGAGCCGAAGGTTTCGATGCAGTATTTCGTCGTGGTCATGGGGCCAATCCTGTTTGATCCAGCCTAGGTCGGGCGTTCCGGCATGATCGCCCTTCTGTGCGCAGCAGGCGGCAGTTTGCTGCTGAAGCGCGATTGGCCGCCGCAGAAAATGCCGTTACCCTGCCGCGACCGCCCGGATCATGGCGCAGGTCTCGTGCAGCTCGGTCCGGGTCAGGTATTCTTCGGGGCGGTGGGCGCGGGCGATGTCGCCGGGACCGCAGATGATCGCGGGAATGCCCGCCTGCTGGAATAGCCCCGCCTCGGTGCCATAGCTGACCGCGCCCAGCGGTTCGTGGCTCGTCACCCGCGCCATCAGACGCGCCAGCGGGTCGGCACGGTCCAAGGCCAACGCGGGATAGGAGGACAGCCATTCCGCAGGCACGCCCGCCGCCAGCACCGGCTCCAGAAGCGAGCGGGGGTCAACGCCGTGGATCGCGCGGGCCTCCACCTCGGCCTCGGCATGGCCGGGGACGATGTTGATCGCCTGCCCGCCTTTGACGGTGCCGATCTGGATCGTGGAATAGGGTGGAACGAACCGCTCGTCCTGCGGGCCATGCTCCAGCGCGCGGGCCTGCGCCTCGGCGGCGGCCAAGGCGGGCAGCAGCGCGTGGATGGCATTCACCCCCAGATCGGGGCGCGAGCTGTGGGCCGGACGCCCTGAGGAGATCAGCCGGATCGCCGCCTTTCCCTTATGGGCCAGAACCGGCACCAGCCCGGACGGCTCGCCCACGATGCAGCCCGACGGTGGCGCGCAAAGGTCGGGCAGCGCAGCGATCAGGTGCGGAACGCCCCGGCAGCCCGCTTCCTCGTCATAGGACAGCGCGATGTGGATGGTGGCACCCGATGCGATCAGATCCGGCACCGAGGACAGCACGGCGGCCACGAACCCCTTCATGTCGCAGGCCCCGCGCCCGATCAGCCGATCGCCATCCTCGCGTAGCAGGAACGGATCGGCCAGCCATTCCGGCTCGCCCGCCGGGACCACGTCCACATGGCCCGAAAGGATCACCCCCGCGCGCGAGGGATCGCCGATGGTGGCGAACAGGTTGAAGCGGTCCCCTTCCGGCCCGCGCAGAAGCGTCGGGGCGATGCCATGCCCGCGCAGGTGATCGGCCACGAATTCCATCAGCGCTCCGTTCGGCGTTCCCACCACGCTGGGAAATCCGACCAGCCGGGACAGCATCGCCTCGGGGGTCATGATGCGAAGACGTAGATCTTGCGGACGGTGCGGATCGTCTTCCACAGCCCGACGAAGCCCGGTTTCATCACGAAACTGTCGCCTGCCACGAAACGCTGCATCTCGCCGCCCTCCTCGGTGATCTCGACCTCGCCTTCCAGCAGGTGGCAGAACTCGAACGCTTCGCCCTTGATGGACCGGGTTGTGCCGGGGGTCGCCTCCCAGATGCCGGTGCGGGTCTGGGTCCAGGTGCCATTTGATTCGTCCAGCGGCCAGGTCTTGAAGGATGGCGAACCTTCGACCAGTCGGTCGGGGGCGGGCAGATCCTCGCGCGGGGCGAAGGCGGGCTTGGGTTCGATGCGTTGCAGCAGGCTCATGTCATATCCTTTCGTTGCCTGCACACCATGGCCCCGCGCCGCCCACGGTCGGCACCGTTGTTCCGGGCGCTTCGGCATCCGCTGCCGCATCGGGGGGCGAATACGCAATATCCTGCCTTCAAAGCCCGGACTGCGGCAATCCGTGTTGCCGAAGCGGGGCGATGGTGAAGACGACAGGAACGCCCCGGAGAGACGCGATGACCTTCCGCCCCAAATTCATCACTTTCGACTGCCACGGCACGATGATCTTCTTCGACATGGCCGGTGCCGCACGCGACCACTACGGCGCGGCGCTGGGCGACCGGATCGACACGTTCATCGCCGATTTCGCCGCATACAGGCTGGACGAGGTGCTGGGTGCCTGGAAACCCTATGCCGAGATCGTCCATAATTCGCTGGAGCGGACCTGCAAGCGCAACGGCGTCGCCTTCGATCCCGCCGTAGCCAAGGACATCTACAACCGCGTGCCCACCTGGGGGCCCCATGCGGATGTGCCCGCAGGGCTTCAGCGCATCGCCGGAAAGATTCCGCTGGTCGCGCTGACCAATTCCATGAATGCCCAGATCCCGCACAACATCGCGCGCCTTGGCGCGCCTATCGACCATGTCTTCACCGCCGAAAGCGCGGGCGTCTACAAACCGCAGATGCGGGCGTTCGAATACATGTTCGACCAGCTTGGCTGCGGCCCCGAGGACGTGCTCCACGTCTCGTCCAGCTTCCGCTACGACCTGATGACGGCCCATGATCTGGGCATCCGCAACAAGGTCTGGGTGAACCGGGGGCACGAGCCTGCGAACCCTTACTACGGCTATACCGAGGTGAAGGACATCTCGGGTCTGGCCGAGGTGGTGGGGCTGTGAAATACGCGTCCTACTGGCATGAAAGCGCGCCGCCCTTCGCGGGCGGCCAGCAAGGTCCGGTCGAAGGAAGTTTCGATGTGGCCGTGATCGGCGCGGGGTTCACCGGGCTGTCGGCCGCGCTGAAGCTGGCCAAGGCGGGGGTGCGCGTCGCCGTGCTGGAAGGGACGCATGTCGGGGCGGGCGCATCGGGGCGCAATGGCGGGCATCTGAACAACGGGATCGCACATGGCTATGCCGCCGCGAAGGCGCATCTGGGCGATGCGCGCGCCCATGCGCTCTATCACGCCTATGACCGTTCCATCGACCTGATCGAGCGCACGGTCGCGGAAGAAGGCATCGCCTGCGATTTCCGCCGCTCGGGCAAGCTGAAGCTGGCGTCAAAGGCCGGCCATGCGGCCGGGCTGCGCGCGAATTACGACCTGATCCATGCCGAGGTCGATCCCGATACCGAATGGCTCGAAAAACCCGATCTGGCGGGCGAGGTCCGGTCGGGCGCTTTCCACGGTGCGATCCTGTATCGTAAATCGGCCATGATGCACATGGGCCGATATGTGAACGGTCTGGCCGAAGCCGCCCATCGGTGCGGCGCACAGCTGTGGGAAGCGGCCCCCGTGGTCGCCCGCAGGCAGGTCCAGGGCGGTTGGGAGTTGGAGACGCCGCGCGGCAGTTTGCGTGCGAGCCGAGTCATCGCAGCAACGGGGGCCTATGGCACGACCCCGCCGCTGGGATATTTCCGCCGCCGTATCATCCCGGTCGGATCGTTCATTGTCGCAACCCGCCCCCTGACGGATGCCGAGGTGGCGGCGACGATGCCTGGCAACCGCACTTGCGTGACGTCGCTGAACATCGGCAACTATTTCCGCTTGTCGCCGGACAACCGGCTCATCTTCGGCGGACGAGCGCGGTTCTCGTCGCGGTCGGACCAGACCTCGGACGCGAAATCCGGGGCGATCCTGCGCCGGTCGCTGGCAACGATCTTCCCCCAGCTGGCGGATGTGCAGATCGACTATTGCTGGGGCGGGCTGGTCGACATGACCAAGGACCGTTTCCCCCGCGCCGGAGAGGCGGAGGGAATGCTGTATGGCATGGGCTATTCCGGGCATGGGGCGCAGATGTCGACGCTGGTCGGGCGGTCGCTGGCCGACATGGCGATGGGGCGCGATGCGAACCCGCTGGCCGGCATGGACTGGCCGGCGATCCCGGCCCATAGCGGCAGGCCGTGGTTCCTGCCGCTGGTCGGGATGTGGTTCGGGCTGAAGGACCGGCTATCCTAGCGTCTGCGAGGTGAGCCCGTAGGTGATCGACCCGGACACGGCGCGGCGATGCGGCCCGATCCGCATTTCCGTGACCGTGTCGAACGCCACCATCCCCGCCGCGGTCAGAAAGCCGACGAACCTTTCGCTGTCGACGGGCGTGTCCAACCGCATGAAGGTGCCCGGACGGATCAGGGGCGCGACAAGCTGCATCGCCATGTCGTCATCCTCGGCCACGACCGGGCCGATCACCGCGCCCCGGCCGAAGCGCCGCGTCAGCGCAAAGCCCCGCAGCACCCCGCCGCGCAGCGCCGCCGTCCCGGTCGAAAGCGGCAGCAGAAGATCGAACGCATGCGTCCGTTCGGCGCCATAGGCGGCCGTGTCCAGATCGCGCAGCGCAGGCTCGTCGCCGCGGCCCAGCGGCCTGATCTCCAGCCCCGGCGGCGCGGCGGGCGCGGCGGGCGTGCGGGCGATGCCCTGCTGCTGGCGGATGATCCCGACCGGCGTGAAGCCCGCTGCCTCGTAGAGCCTGTAGCCCGACAGTGTCGCGCTCAGCCGCAGGTCGCGGCCTGCGCAGTCGCGCATGATGCTCTGGAGCAGCCAGCGGCCCGCGCCCTGCGCCTGTAGACGCGGCGCCGTTACCATCATCCCCAGCATTGCGAAATCATCGCCCATGGCAAAATACATAGCCGATCCAACGGGCCTGCCGATCTCGTCCGTGGCCAGATACCCCTTGCCCAGCGACAGGAACAGATCCAGATCGTGATCGCGATGGGGCCAAAGCACGCTGACCGTCAATTCATGCAGCAAGCGGCGCTGCCCCGGCCCGATCGGCTGTGTCTGCGTGTTGTAGCTGTCGACCTTCAGCCCCTGCCCGGTGGTCTTCGCATCCTTGGAAAGAAATGCCTGCATTCGCTGCTCTGCCGACATCTGCGGCTTGCCCTGTCCCATCCGGCTGACGCTCTCCCACGGTTCGCCCCGCAACTTTATGCACAACCTGCCATCATATGCTGCCGTATTGGCGGCAAAGATCGAAGATTATGCTATTGCGCGCCGCGCGCGGGGGGCTGGATCGCGGGACGGCGGCGATATAGATGTGAGGCCGATGCCACGCCGCCGAAGGACGAGGGATGGGATTCTCGCGCAACCTGACCTATCGCACCGAGGGGATCGAGGTGACGGCCCCCCTGCGCTATCGGCATTTCGACGGCGTGATCGCCGATCTTTGGCACGCGCGCGGACGGCCGGATGCCTGCGGCTTCTACGCCTCGCGCAACCCGCGCATCATCGTGTTCTTCGACGATGTGGGCAGCGCGATCCGGATCACGAATGACGAAGGGGGCATCGCCGATCGCCCGATGGCGCGGATCGCCTATGTGCCGCCGGGCGTGCCAAGCTGGACGGCGTTTTCCACCGCCATCGGGTTCCGGCATCTGGATCTTTATCTTTCGGCAGGCGTCGCGCAGGGCATGCTTGCCGCAAGCATGGGCAAGGCTGGCGCCGCCGCCGCGCTTCGAGGGATGGTCGAACGGCAGGATCCGGGCGAACTGCTGACGGTGGCCGAACTGCTGGCGACGGAAGTCGTCGTCCCGCGGCATGGAGAGCTTTACGTGCTGGGGCTGGTGCAGGCGCTGCTTGGCGGGCTGTTCGCCGATCCCCGCGCGGCCCCGACCGACCCCCGCTTCAACGGCGCACAAATGCGGCGGCTGCGCGATCATGCCCTTGGCAACCTGCACCGGCGCATCGGGACGGCAGAGCTCGCCGCCGTGGTGGAGCTTTCGGAGAGCTGGTTCAACCGGCGTTTCCGCGCAACGACCGGGCTTTCGCCGCAAGGCTGGATCGCGAGGTTGCGCGCGCAGCGGTCGTGCGAGATGATCGAGCAGACCGTGCTGCCGCTGCACGACATTGCCCTGCAGCTGGGATACACGGATCAAGCGCATTTCACCCGCGCCATTCGCGCACATATCGGCATGACCCCCGGTGCGCTCCGACGCGATGCGCAGGAGACAACGGCCTGATGCAATCGGCGGTCGGCCGGTGCAATACCGACGACTGCAGCATGTGCTAGCAGGCGGCTTCGTCGGGATCCGTTTCCGGCCTTTTTCCGGAACCAGTCCGATCGGTGAACACCAAGCCATCAGCACAGTCTCACCGTCGGTTCTGAACCCACCCAAGATCGAATGCCAGCCAGACCCCTGAGGGATCGAGCCAGCCCTTCCCCTCAGACAGGAGTGCCTCATGGCATATGAAACCCGCAGGCAGCGGTCGCGCCTGGCCATCATGAAACGCAGCAGCCTTGCCCTGCTTCTTTCCGGAACGGCGCTCATCCCCGCAGCCGTCGCGGCGCAGGACGCATCGGGGGATATCCTGCTTGCGCCCATCTATGTGCAGGGTGCCTCCGTCTTCGGCGAGGACAGCACGGTCGTTGCGGGCTATACCGCCACGGGCAGCAAAACCGTGTCCGAGATCATCGACGTGCCCGCGCAGGTTTCCGTCGTCACGCAGGAAGAACTGCGCACACGCGCGCCCGACAACCTGATGCAGGCGCTGGCCTATACCGGCAGCGTGTCGGTGGACGAATACGGCTCGGACAACCGATACGACTTTTTCCGCATCCGGGGCTTTTCCGCGAACAGCGCGGGCACCTATCGCGACGGGCTGCCGCTGCGGTCCTTCAACTTCACCGGCGGCAAGATCGAACCTTATTCGGTCCAGCGGATCGACGTGCTGAAGGGCTCCACCTCGACGCTGTTCGGGCTGAACGGTCCGGGGGGGCTTGTGAACGTCATCACCAAGCGCCCGCAGGATCTGGCCTTCGGCGAAGTCTATACCACCGTGGGCGAGGATCATGCCGAGATCGGAACCGATTTCGGCGCGCCGCTCGATGCGGATGGCGTCTGGACCTATCGCCTGACGGCGAAGGTGAAGGACGGCAAGGAAGACACCGAGTTTCAGGACAACGACGCGCGCTATCTGGCCGGTGCGCTCAGCTGGAAGCCGACCGCCGCGACATCGCTGACGCTGCTGGCGAACTGGTTCGACAGCGACGGCAACTCGGGCAACTCGATCCCCGTGGGATCCACCGCCCCGCGCGACACCTATTTCGGAGAGCCGGGCTTTGGCGACATGGACCGGGACGAGCGCAGCTTCGGCTATGAATTCAGCCACGATTTCGGCAACGGGCTGACCTTCCGCCAGAACGCCCGCCAGTCGAACATCGAGATGGTCTACAAGCAGGTCTATCTGCAAGGGTTCACCGAAGACGGCCTGGCCAACCGCTACGCCTACCACATGGATGGCGAGATCGACCGTTTCGCCATCGACAACCAGCTGCAATACGACACCAGTTTCGGCAATATCCAGAGCCGGACGCTGCTGGGCGTCGATTATACCGATGACGACCTGCGGGAATTCAGCCGGACCGGCACGGCGGGCGCGGTCGATCCGAACGATCCCGTCTACTGCGGACCGGAGTGCATTTCCCTAACCAGCGAGTCTCTGCTGAAGATGAAGCAGAAGGCGACCGGCATCTATCTGCAGCAGGAATTGACATTCGACGACCGCTGGATCGTGACGCTGGGCGGGCGGCATGACCGCGTGGAGACCGAGGTTCCCACCTCGCCCGAGCAGACGTCCACGCAGACTGCCTTCACCAAGCGCGCGGGCCTGACCTACAAGGCGACGCCGGATCTGAGCTTCTATGCCAACTATTCGGAATCCTTCGAGCCGGTATCGGGGTATTACAACACGGTCGTCAGCGGTTCGATCAAACCGCAAGAGGGCAAGCAGTACGAGGCCGGCGTCAAGTATCGGCCCGGCGGCGGGGATGCCCTGCTCAGCTTTGCGCTGTTCGACCTGACGCAAAGCAACGTCCCGCGCAGCGATGCGACCGGCGCGATCACCCGTCAGATCGGCGAGGTGAACGTCAAGGGCGCCGAGATCGATGGACGTATGGCGATCAACGACAGCCTGAACGTGTTGATCGGCTATTCCTACTGGGATGCCGAAATCATCGGCGGCGCGACCGGCGGCAATGTCCCGCAACTGACGCCGGAACATTCGGCATCCTTCTGGGCTGACTACGCTTTCGGCGAAGGCTCGGCGGTCGAGGGGCTGCGGATCGGCGGCGGCGGTCGGCTTCTGGGCGATCGCTTCGCGGATGACGCGAACACGACGAGGATCGGTTCGGCCGTCGTGATTGATGCCATGGCCAGCTATCAGCTTGGCGAGAACACCGAGATCGCGTTGAATGTGAATAACCTGTTCGACCGCGAATACATCGCCACCAAAAACTTCGACAATACCGCGAACTTTTATGGCGACGAGCGCACGATCCGGGCGACGTTGCGCAAAAGTTGGTGACGGCAGAGGGTCTCGCGTCGGATGCGGGACCCGTTTCGCATTCAGGTCGCGGTGCAGTTGGTGGACCACCTGTATCCGCGCTTCGATCTTTGGCGTGATCTTCACGTCGCTGACGCCCAGGCCTGTGACGACGTCGACAAGCAAGGCTGTCAGCCAGGCGTGCGGATCGACAGCGTTCATTTTGCAGGTCTCGATCAGCGAGGCGATGCCGGCCCAGTTTTCGGCGCCGGTGTGGTAATCCTCCCCGTTTTAACGGGGTTTGGCCGTAGACTTCAGGCAGCCATCTTCAGTTTCTGTGCGGGTTTATGCCGCCGATGCCCATGTTGGGTCGCTCGTTGTTGGAAGTCCAGAGCCAGTCGGTTGCGATGCTCTGTGCCTCCGCGATGGTTTCAAAGATGTAGAGATCGAGCCATTCATGCCGGACGGTGCGGTTGTATCGCTCGACATAGGCGTTCTGCTGCGGCTTGCCGGGCTGGATATGCGTCAGGGCAATGCCTTGCTTCGCAGCCCAGATCGCCAGTGTCGCGCTGATGTATTCCGGGCCGTTGTCGACCCTGATGGCCGTTGGCTTGCCGCGCCACTCGATAATCTGGTTCAACGCGCGCACGACGCGTTC
>JARWBI010000040.1 GCA_029846755.1 Falsirhodobacter flavus
CGAGATCACTGCGTTAGGCTGAAGGCCACGCGGGAAAGGGGAAGATCGGCCTCAAGCCGATTAATGCAACAATGCCGTGGCGCGGTGGGCAAACTCGCGGCCAGCGTCATAAAAACGGCTGCGGTCGGTATATGGGTCGCTCCATGTGCGACCAGTGCCGGACCTGAACTCAAGCATCCCCAAAAGTAAGCACCGCAACAGGATCAGGCGGCGCAGGATGCGGCGCTTCATGGCACGACCGCCAAACCGTTCGGGGCCATGTTGCTCGGTAGGGCGAAACAGGATCGGCATCGGAAAACCTCGGCGGGATGATTGCAGAAAGGCGGCAAGGGAGGGGCGGCAGCATCGCCGCCCCTCGGTCTGTCGTCAGCCCAGATCGGGCGTCCAAGCATCGATCTTGGCTTTCTGCTCGGGGGTGACGTTCCATTGCGCCTGTGTCTCGGCATCGCTGAACAGGTTTTCCATTTCGGCGGCTTTGGCGGCTTTCTTCTGGCTCTTGAAACCACGGAATGCCGTGTCGTTTTCCTCAAGGCCCAGCAAGTCTTGCAGCAGGGCATCAAGGAACGCGCCCGACACACGCCCGAAGAAATTGGCGGCGGTCGGCGTCCAGATCGAGCGCATGGACGCGCCCGCCTCGTTCGCCAGCAGGTCGAACATCGGGCCAGCGTCATAGCCGCCGCAACGATAGTTCAGGGTGCGGGCGACGGCTTCGGTCAGGGCGGCGTTGCGGTGCTTCTGGCCCTTCTCGCGGAAGGCATTGAAGCTGCCCGCGAGGTCAATGCTCCGCGTCGTGGCCGATTGCATCAACCGCTCGTCCAGTTCCAGCCCGTCCTCCTGCGAGGGAACGATGCGCGGCTTTCCAGTGCGGACCTCCATCATGTTGTGATACGCGCCCGCCTCCGGCGACAAGGCGAAGGCCAGAAAATCCAGAATGAGGGTCGGCTTGGACAAAAGCGCGGTTTGCACGGCGGCAAGTTCGACGGACTGCATGTCCTCCACCAGCTTTTGGCTGAACGGGCTTTTCTCGGCGGGGCGGTCCTCGGCGCTGGCCCTCGGTGCGGCGATCACGCCCGCCTCTGCCGCCTCGGCCTGATCTTCCTTGCGGACATAGCCCATTTTGGACTCCAACGCGCCATTGTGTCCGACATAGACCCATCCGCCGCTCTGTTCGATCTGCTCGGGGCTGTAGTGCCGATCTTCCAGCTTCTCGGTCAGTTCCTCGAAACGGGCCGTCTGCGCCTCGTCCATCGCCTCGGCCTCTGCGGCTTCGGCAAGGGTGTCATATTCCTCGGCTTCGGCCTCGGTCAGATGGCCTTGCTCCATGTAAAGCCGCATCATCTTTTCGGTCATGTTGTAGGACACATAGCTGTCGTCGTAGACTTCGACCCATTTCCAGCCCTCTGCCCGCAAGGCTTCGGCGGCGGCTTCCAGCTTTGCATCATACATCTGGATCAGCTTCGCGCCGTCCTCGATGTATTTCACTTCCGCGAACAGATCGCCCGTCAGCTTGCCGCCGTTCGCCTCGTAGGCTTCCAGCGTGACGAATGCCACGCGGCGGTCTTTCGACGTGATCGCCTCGGGGCGCAGCATCTGCTTGATGTGATATTCGCTGTAATCGCTCCTCTTCACACGGTCCAGCACGGTCAGCGCCAGATCGGGGTCATTCGAGACGGTGAAGCAAGCTGCCGTCGCAAGGGTGATTTCCTTGGCTTGCAGCGCGTCCAGAATGGCATCGTCCAGATTGGACAAGGCAAGGCGGCGGTAGACATGCGGCTCGGTCACGCCAAAGGCGCGGGCGATGGTTGCGGCGCTCGATCCGTTCGCGGCCATCGCTCCATAAGCGCGGATTTCGTCGGCCACGTTCAAATCTTCCCGCGCCGTGTTCTCGGCATTGGCCCATGCCTGCGCCGTCAGGGCGTCGGGCGCGATCTTGACCGGCACCATTGCCAGATCGGGCCGCTGTTCGACAGCGATGTTCAGGGCGCGAAGGCGACGGCCACCGAACACGATAGCAACCTTGCCCGCCTCGTCGCGCAAGCCGCCAAGGTTCTGCACCAGCCCGCAAGCAACAAGGCTTTCGGCCAGCAGGGCGATGCCTTCGGCGTCGGCCTCCTGACGCGGGTTCATGGGGGAAAGGTAAAGATCGGCCAGCGGGACATACTCGGTCACGGCGGCAGCGGCGGCGATTGCGGCGGTGGAAACTTGTGCGTTCATCGGTTCAATCCTCAATGTGGTGAGTGGGGTGTCAGCCCCCATTGGCGGGGGCTGATCGGTGGTGTTCAGTATTCGGAAGGGAGCATGACGGTCAGGACACGTGCGGTCAGGGCGGGGTCATGCGGGGCATCGGACCCGTATTCATACTGCGGATCGTAATAGTCGATCTTCCAGAAGAACCGCTGCCCATCGACTGTCAGGACGCCGTAATCGTGCTGGCCGTGCGGGTCGTTATCCTCGTTGAAGGTGTCGAACTCCATCAACGCCACAGCGATCTTCAGGTGCATCTGATAGCCAAGGGCATCGACGCCTTGGGTCTGGACGATGCGGCCCGCCAGAGAACGGTCACGGTTCAGGGTTTTGCGGAAGCGGTCATTCTGTTCTGCGATGGCGGCGGCTTGCCGTGCGCGTTCTTCATCGGAAGCGATCATGCTTCCGCCGCAGACCGAACAGGCATCCGGCACAAAGCTGTCCAGCACTTCCGCGCGATCGCAGTTGGCGCATTCATAAACCGCCATGTCAGACGCTCAACGCGGTGTAGGTGGCCTGATCCTCGTAACGGATCACGGGGGTTCCGTTATTGTCACCGCCGTAGCAGGGGCCAATCATACCCGCGATCTTGGGCTGGCCTTGAAGGCAGGGGCGCAGGTTGGTGCGCGTCTCGGTTCCGGTGATGGCAAGGCCGAGGGTGGCGCAGGTAAATTCCAGATCGTCCGTCGCCAGCGACGTAGAGCCTCCGTCAGCTTGGAAAACCAGTTGATAGGTCATGGCGCTTTCGCTCCTTGTGGTGAGGGCGTCACGGGTCTTTGCCCGCATCCGCCGATGGGCTGCGCCTCGCCATCTGTTTTGACGAATACGCATGTATTCG
>JARWBI010000041.1 GCA_029846755.1 Falsirhodobacter flavus
CTGATCGAGAAGGTCCGCGAAGGGCGGCGCGAGGCCGAGGCCGCCTTCGGCAATGGCGAGGGCTATCTGGAGAAGATGATCCTGCGCGCCCGGCATGTGGAGGTGCAGATCCTCGGCGACAGCCACGGCGACATCTATCACCTGTATGAGCGCGACTGCACCGTCCAGCGCCGCAACCAGAAGGTCGTCGAACGCGCGCCTGCGCCTTACCTGACCGAAGCGCAGCGAGCCGAGGTCTGCGAGCTGGGCCGCCGCATCTGCGCCCATGTCGGCTATGAATGCGCCGGCACGGTCGAGTTCCTGATGGATATGGACACGGGCAAGTTCTACTTCATCGAGGTGAACCCGCGCGTTCAGGTCGAACACACCGTGACCGAGGAAGTCACCGGCATCGACATCGTGCAGGCGCAGATCCTGATCGCCGAGGGCAAGACGCTGCACGAGGCGACCGGTGCCGCGAGCCAGCAAGACGTGACCCTGTCCGGCCATGCGGTGCAGTGCCGCGTGACGACCGAGGATCCGCAGAACAACTTCATCCCCGATTATGGCCGCATCACCGCGTATCGCAGCGCCACCGGGGGCGGCATCCGGCTGGACGGCGGCACTGCCTATGCCGGATCGGTCGTCACGCGGCACTACGATTCGCTGCTGGTCAAGGTCACCGCCTGGGCCCAGACGCCCGAGGCTGCCATCGCCCGCATGGACCGCGCCCTGCGCGAGTTCCGCATCCGCGGGGTGTCGACCAACATCGACTTCGTCATCAACCTGTTGAAGCACCCGACCTTTCTGTCGAACGCATATACCACCAAGTTCATCGACACGACGCCGGACCTGTTTCAGTTCGAACGGCGGCAGGACCGGGCGACCAGGATCCTGACCTATATCGCCGACATCACCGTGAACGGGCACCCCGAGACCGCAGGCCGCAGCCGCCCCGCGCAGGCGAAAGCGCCCCGCCCGCCGGTGCCGCATGGCAGCCCGCAGCCCGGCACCCGCACCCTGCTGGAGGCGGAAGGGCCGAAGGCGGTGGCCGACTGGATGCTGGCGCAGAAGCGGCTGCTGATCACCGACACCACCATGCGCGACGGGCACCAGTCGCTGCTGGCCACCCGCATGCGCTCGATCGACATGATCGCCGCCGCCCCGGCCTATGCCGCGAACATGGGCGGGCTTTTGTCGGTCGAATGCTGGGGCGGCGCGACCTTCGACGTCGCCTACCGCTTCTTGCAGGAATGCCCGTGGCAGCGGCTGCGCGACATCCGGGCGCATCTGCCCAACGTGATGACGCAGATGCTGCTGCGCGCGTCCAACGGGGTCGGCTACACCAACTATCCCGACAACGTGGTGCAGGGCTTCGTGCGTCAGGCGGCGGCATCGGGCGTCGATGTGTTCCGCGTCTTCGATTCGCTGAACTGGGTCCCCAACATGCGCGTCGCGATGGATGCGGTGGTCGAGGCGGGCAAGGTCTGCGAAGGCACGCTCTGCTATACCGGCGATATTCTGGACCCGAACCGGGCGAAGTACGACCTGAACTACTACGTCGCGCTGGCCCGCGATCTGCAGGCGGCGGGCGCGCATGTGCTGGGCGTGAAGGACATGGCCGGGGTGCTGAAGCCCGCCGCCGCCCGCGTGCTGATCAAGGCGCTGAAAGAGGAGATCGGCCTGCCGATCCACTTCCACACCCATGACACCGGCGGGCTTGGCGGGGCCAGCATCCTTGCCGCCGCCGAAGCGGGGGTGGACGCCGTCGATGCGGCGATGGACGCGTTCTCGGGCGGCACGTCGCAGCCCTGCCTCGGGTCGATCGTCGAGGCGCTGCGCGGCACCGACCGCGACACCGGGCTGGACGGCACCGCGATCCGCGAGATCTCGGATTACTGGGGCGCGGTGCGCGGGCAATATGCGGCGTTCGAATCCGGCCTCGCCTCGCCCGCGTCCGAGGTCTGGCTGCACGAGATGCCGGGGGGCCAGTTCACCAACCTCAAGGCCCAGGCGCGGTCTTTGGGGCTGGAGGACCGCTGGCACGAGGTGGCGCAGGCCTATGCCGATGTGAACGCCATGTTCGGCGACATCGTCAAGGTCACGCCCAGTTCCAAGGTCGTGGGCGACATGGCGCTGATGATGGTCGCGCAGGGCCTGACCCGCGCGCAGGTCGAGGATCCGAACGTCGAGGTCAGCTTCCCCGACAGCGTGGTGGACATGCTGAAGGGCAACCTCGGCCAGCCCCATGGCGGCTGGCCCGCGCCGATCCTGCACAAGGTGCTGAAGGGCGAGGCGCCGCGCGCGGGCCGCCCCGGCGCGCATCTGCCGCCCGTCGATCCCGAGGCGACCCGCGCGCAGCTGATCGCGGAGCTGTCCACCGACGAAGACCCCGCCCAGATCGACGACGAGGATCTGAACGGCTACCTCATGTATCCCAAGGTCTTCACCGATTACTTCCAGCGCCACCGCAGCTATGGCCCCGTCCGCACCCTGCCGACCCGCACCTTCTTCTATGGCATGGAACCGGGCGAGGAGATCGCCGCCGAGATCGACCCCGGCAAGACGCTGGAGATCCGCCTCGCCACCGTGGGCGAGACCAGCGACGAAGGCGAGGTCCGCGTCTTCTTCGAGCTGAACGGCCAGCCCCGCACCATCCGCATCCCCAACCGCGCCGCCCGCGCCAAGACGCAGGCCCGCCCCAAGGCCGACCCCGCCAACCCGGACCACATCGGCGCCCCCATGCCCGGATCCATCGCCGCCGTCGCCGTCGCGGCAGGACAGACGGTCAACGCAGGCGATCTCCTCCTCACCATCGAAGCCATGAAAATGGAAACCGCAATCCACGCCGACCGAACCGCAACCGTCAAAGCACTCCACGTCACACAAGGCGCACAGATCGATGCAAAAGACCTCATGATCGAATTGGCGTAAGC
>JARWBI010000042.1 GCA_029846755.1 Falsirhodobacter flavus
TTCTTCTGGCCGGCGCAGAACGAGGCGCTGCTGGAACAGGTCAAGGCCCGCGGCGCGACCGTGGTGGCGATGGACATGGTGCCGCGGATTTCGCGTGCGCAGAAGATGGACGCGCTGTCGTCGATGGCCAACATCGCGGGCTATCGCGCGGTGATCGAGGCGGGCAACAACTTCGGCCGCTTCTTCACGGGTCAGGTGACGGCGGCGGGCAAGGTTCCCCCGGCCAAGGTTCTGGTCGTGGGTGCGGGCGTTGCGGGTCTTGCGGCCATCGGCACCTCGACCTCGTTGGGTGCGATCACCTATGCGTTCGACGTGCGCCCCGAAGTGGCGGAACAGATCGAGTCGATGGGGGCGGAGTTCGTCTATCTCGACTTTGCCGAAGCGCAGACCGATGGCGCGACCACGGGCGGCTATGCCGCGCCGTCCAGCCCCGAGTTCCGCGAAGCGCAGCTGAAGAAGTTCCGCGAACTGGCGCCGGAAATGGACATCGTCATCACCACCGCGCTGATCCCGGGCCGTCCGGCGCCGAAGCTGTGGCTGGCGGATATGGTGTCGATGATGAAGCCCGGCTCGGTCGTGATCGACCTTGCGGCAGAGCGCGGCGGCAACTGCGATCTGACGGTGCCGGATGAGAAAGTGGTCAGCCCGAACGGCGTGACCATCGTCGGCTATACCGACTTTCCCAGCCGGATGGCGACGCAGTCCTCGACGCTTTATTCCAACAATATCCGTCACATGCTGGCCGATCTTACGCCGAAGAAGGATGGCGTGATCGACCACAACATGGAAGACGACGTGATCCGCGGCGCGACCGTCGCGCATCAGGGCGCGATCACCTTCCCGCCGCCGCCGCCCAAGGTCGCCGCCATCGCCGCGCAGAAACCGAAGGAGAAGGCCAAGGAGCTGACCCCCGAGGAGAAGCGCGCGAACGAGATCGCCGCCTTCAAGAAGCAGACGACCGGCCAGGTCGGCCTTCTGGCGATCGGCACGCTGCTGATGCTGCTGATCGGCGCCTATGCGCCCGCCAGCTTCATGGCGCATTTCATCGTCTTCGCGCTGGCCTGCTTCGTCGGCTTCCAGGTGATCTGGAACGTCTCGCATTCGCTGCACACGCCGCTGATGGCGGTCACGAACGCCATTTCGGGGATCGTGATCCTTGGGGCGCTTTTGCAGGTCGGGTCGGGCCACTGGGTCGTGGTGGTGCTTGCCTCCATCTCGGTGCTGATCGCGACCATCAACATCGTGGGGGGCTTCCTCGTCACGCGGCGGATGCTCGCCATGTTCCAGAAATCGTAAGGGAGAGGGAGCGGATATGACGATCGGAATCGTTGCCGCGGCCTATATCGCCGCCGCCGTCCTTTTCATCCTGAGCCTTGGCGGCCTTTCGGGGCAGGAAAGCGCGAAACGTGCCGTCTGGTATGGCATCACCGGCATGGCGCTGGCGGTCATCGCCACCGTCTTCGGCCCCGATGTGGGGAACTGGTTCATCGTTCTGCTGATGATCGCGGGCGGATCGGTGCTGGGCTGGTATGTCGCCAGCCGGGTGCAGATGACGGAAATGCCGCAGCTGGTTGCCGCGCTGCACAGCTTCGTCGGCCTGGCCGCCGTGTTCATCGGCTTCAACGCCGAACTGGAGCTTGGGCGGATCGAGCGTCTGCGCGCCGCCACCACCGCCGAGGCGGCCGAGGCGCTGGCCAACCTGCAGGGCTTCGCCGCCGTTCTGGCGCACAAGACGCCGGTTGAAATCGCGATCCTGAAGGTCGAGGTGTTCCTTGGCGTCTTCATCGGCGCCGTGACCTTCACCGGATCGGTCATCGCCTTTGGCAAGCTGGCTGGAAAGGTCGACGGCAAGGCAAAGAAACTGCCGGGCGGGCACCTTCTGAACGCCGCCGCAGCCATCGGCTCGATCCTGCTGCTGATCGCCTATTTCAACGGCGCCGGCATCTGGACGCTGCTTCTGATGACGCTGCTGGCCTTCTTCATCGGCTATCACCTCATCATGGGGATCGGCGGGGCGGACATGCCGGTCGTGGTGTCGATGCTGAACAGCTATTCCGGCTGGGCGGCCTCGGCCATCGGCTTCACGCTGGGCAACGATCTGCTGATCGTGACGGGTGCGCTGGTCGGCTCCTCGGGGGCGATCCTGAGCTACATCATGTGCAAGGCGATGAACCGTTCGTTCATCAGCGTGATCCTGGGCGGCTTCGGCGGCACCACGGGCCCCGCGATGGAGATCGAGGGCGAGCAGATCGCGATCGACGCCGACGGCGTGGCCGCCGCGCTGAACGATGCGGACAGCGTCATCATCGTTCCGGGCTATGGCATGGCCGTTGCGCAGGCGCAGCAGTCGGTGTCGGAACTGACCCGCAAGCTGCGCGCCAAAGGCAAGACGGTGCGCTTTGCGATCCACCCGGTCGCGGGGCGTCTGCCGGGCCACATGAACGTGCTGCTGGCCGAGGCGAAGGTCCCCTACGACATCGTGCTGGAAATGGACGAGATCAACGAGGACTTCCCCTCGACCGACGTGGCCATCGTGATCGGGTCGAACGACATCGTGAACCCCGCCGCGCAAGAGGACCCGAACAGCCCCATCGCCGGAATGCCGGTGCTGGAGGTGTGGAAGGCCAAGCAGGTGTTCGTGTCCAAACGCGGGCAGGGAACCGGGTATTCCGGCATCGAGAACCCGCTGTTCTACAAGGAAAACACGCGGATGTTCTATGGCGACGCCAAGAAATCCATCGACGGCCTGCTGCCCATGATCGAATGACAAAAACGCCCCGCAAAAGCGGGGCGTTTCGC
>JARWBI010000043.1 GCA_029846755.1 Falsirhodobacter flavus
CGTATCCATCCGGTGAAGACCACGGTGAGGTCAGATTTGACGATCGCGCTGCATACCGATCATCTCGCATAGGTTTTCGACACCGAACGGAGTGAAGGCGAGCACCTCGACCTCGGTATTGCCGTAAACCCAGATTAAACCATCCTCGGGCTCCATTCCGATGGCGAGTTCATGAAGCCTCTCGACGGTCTCGCCCAACTCGACGGCGACACGGTCGATGGTCTTGATGGAGTGGACTTTGTTCAACTGCATTCTCAGGCCGCCTGAGCTATGGGCTGTGCTTTCCAATTCCAGGGGAGCAGGTCTGGCAGGCGCGACACGGGGATGTCGGGCAGTCGCGCGAGGACATCGGCCAACCATGCCTGTGGATCGACATCGTTCATCTTGGCGGTGACGATCAGGGAATACATGAATGCGGCGCGGTCTCCCCCGCGGGGTGATCCGGCGAAGAGCCAGGCCTTGCGGCCGAGGGCAACGCCGCGGAGGGCCCGCTCGGCCGCATTGTTCGTCAGGCAAATCCGGCCATCATCGAGGAAGCGGGTGAAGGCTTCCCGGCGGCCGCCTTCCTCGAACATGTAGTTGATGGCCTTGGCGACGGGGTTGTGCTTCGACATCCGGGCGCGCTCGACCCGCATCCAATCGTGCAGGTCACAGACCATCGGGCGCACCAGCCTCTGACGGGCGTCATGGCGAGCCTCTGCGGTCAGGCCGTTAATCTCACGCTCGACATCGAAGATGGCGTCGAAGCGTTTGACGGCTTCCAGCGCGATGGGCGAGATTGCCTCGGCGACCGATCTGCCCTTGCGCGCCCCATTTTTAACGGCGGTCTTGATGTCGGCCAGCTCGAAAAACTTGCGCCGCGCATGCGCCCAGCACAGCGCGCTCAGCACCGGCGCGGGCTTGTGGCCGGCATGATAGAGGTCGTTGTAGCCGCCGTAGGCGTCGGCTTGCAGGATGCCGGTCCAGCCCGCCAAATGCCGGGTCGGATGCTCTTTCCTGCGGTCGGTGGAGAAGTGATAGAGGGCCGCAGGGGGCGCCCCACCGCTGAAGGGCCGGTCGTCGCGCAGATAGGTCCAGAGCCGTGCGGTTTGCGTGCCGCCTTTGGCTAAGAGCGGCACGGTGGTATCGTCCGCGTGCAGCCTCTCGGCGCCGAGGACATGGCTGCGGATCAAGTCGTGGATCGGCTGCAGCGCGACTGCGCAAGCCCCGACCTGATCGGCCAGGGTCGAGAGGCTGATCTCGACCCCTTCCTTCGCGTAGCGCTCCGCCTGCCGGTTCAGAGGCTGATGCTGGCCGAACTTCTCGAACAGGATCATGGCCAGCAGATTGGGCCCCGCCCAGCCCCGTGGCGTTGGGTGGAATGGCGCAGGCGGTTGGCTGATCCGCTCACAGTCACGGCAGGTGAACTTCTCGCGGACGGTTTGGATGACCTTCCACTGCCGCGGGATCACCTCCAGCGTCTCGGTGATGTCCTCCCCCATCTTCACGATGCGCCCAGAACCACAGCAGGTGCAGGACGTCGGCGCCTCAACCAGCACGCGCTCGCGCGGCAGATGCTCGGGAAACGGCTTGCGGGCGGGGCGGCGGCGTTCGAAGGCCGCGACCATCGCCCTCGGGCCCGTCGCCTCGGCTTTGGCCCGGTCATCGGCAATGTCGGTCTCGATGTCTTCGAGCTGCATCTCCAGTTGTTCGATCAGCCGGGCATGGCGTTCGGCGCCATGGCCATATTGCTCGCGCTGGAGCTTGGCGATTTGCAGCCGAAGGTGCCGGATCATATCTTCGGAGGCCGAGATGATCGCCTGCACCTGGGTCAATTCCCCCTTGGTGGCGACCAAAGCGTCCTCTGCGGCAGACGCGCGAGCCTCTGCCGCAGCAAGTGCGGCGCGCAAAACAGCGATCTCAGATGCGGTCTCCGACATACCGAAGACCTACCACGGGGACCCTTAATAGTCCAATAAAACAAGGTGATTCTGGCTATCAACCCGCCGAGGCAGGCCGCTGCGTCCAGCGCGGATTGCGCCAGTCGATCCCTTCCAGAAGATAACCGAGCTGCGCCACCGAGACCGGAACGGCCGCCCCGCTCTGGCTCACCGGCCAGATGAACTTCCCGGCCTCCAGCCGCTTCAGATACAGCGACATGCCGACCCCGTCGTGCCAGAGGATCTTGATCAGATCGCCTTTGCGGCCCCGAAAGCAAAAGATCTCTCCGCCATGCGGGTCACGCCCCAGCCCCTGTTGGACCTTCAGTGCCAGACTGTTCATCCCGCACCGCATATCCGTCACGCCGCCCGCGATCCAGACGCGCACCCCGGCCGGAAACGCGATCATCGCGGATCCAGCACGGCCAGCAGCGCCGCCAGATGCGAAGGGGCCAGCGAAGCAGGGATCGTCATCCGACGCCCGTTTGTCAGCGTGATGTCGATCCGGACATCCTCGGCTTCCCGCAAGGACCGTTCCGTAGACGCAGGCGGGGCGCTCTCCATCACCAGCGGCACGAAACCGCCACCCGAATCCGGCGCGCCAAGCGTCCCGCTGCGATACTCGCGCCGCCAGATCGTAAGCAGCGACCGCGAAATCCCATACCGCCGGGCCGTTGCCGAACCCTGCCGATAGCCGAGCAGGCTCTCTTCGACGATCCGAACCTTGTCCTCGTCTGACCAGTGCCGACGACGGCCGACCTCATCGGCGGAGAATATCTCGATGGGTGAAACAACTGAAGGGTATGCCATAAGGCAATGCCTTACAACCATTTGCTCAATCAGTGCAGACGGCCCTCACCGCACGCTTAC
>JARWBI010000044.1 GCA_029846755.1 Falsirhodobacter flavus
TTCGTTCATGACCCCGGAGGCTCACGGGATGCCGCCCGCAACATCCTTGATAACGCATTCTGCAAAGACAGGAGGCTTATTGCGGTTAGTTGCGCGGCCATGTCTTCAGTTTCCAGAGCCGCGTAGAAGTTTGCTTCTGCCTCTGCTGGCGGGATGCTCCCGATCGGCTCGAGCAGGCGGCGGTTGTTGAACCAGTCGACCCAATCGAGGGTGGCATATTCGACGGCTTCGAAGGTGCGCCACGGCCCGCGACGATGGATGACCTCAGCCTTGAACAGACCATTGATCGTTTCCGCCAAAGCGTTGTCATAACTGTCGCCGACGCTGCCGACTGAAGGTTCGATGCCAGCCTCGCCCAGCCTTTCCGTGTATTTGATCGACAGGTATTGCGACCCGCGGTCGGAGTGGTGGACTAGACCTGCGCCCTTGACCGGACAGCGATCATGGACAGCCTGTTCCAGCGCATCGAGAACAAAGCTTGCATGGGCTGTTTGGCTCACCCGCCAGCCCACGATCCGGCGTGCGTAGGCGTCGATGACGAATGCCACATACACGAAGCCCCTCCAGGTGGCGACATAAGTGAAGTCGCTAACCCAGAGCATGTTCGGCGCTGGAACCTTGAATTGCCGGTTCACCTTGTCCAAAGGGCGTGGCGCCGATCTGTCCGGCACCGTTGTTCTGTGGGGCTTTCCTCGAATAACGCCCTGAATACCCATGCCCTTCATTAGCCGGGCGACCGTGCAACGCGCGACATCAAAGCCTTCCCGATCCAGCTGACGCCAAACCTTACGCACGCCGTAGACGCGCCAGTTCTCCTCGAAGACCCGCTCGATCTCGGGCCGCAGGGCTGCATCGCGCCGGGCACGATCCGATAACCGCGACGGATCGGCGCGCTTCACCAGGTGATCGTAGTAGGTGGAAGGGGCGATCGGCAGAACCTTGCAGATCGGCTCGACCCCATGCTCACCGCGGTGATCGTCGATAAAGCCGACCATCACTTCGACCGGCGGTCGAGTATCCGTCTTGGTCAAGGGCGTTCAGGCAGCCAATCTCGCCCCTCGCGCAGCAAGGTGTTTGCAAGGATAATGATGCGTCACATAATGGCCGTAATGGCGACCTTCTTCGCTTTGCCGGCCTTTAGCAGCTGCTGATACTTGTCGTGAAGGTCTCGGTTGAAACGGATGGCGACAAGTGCGGGCATATAGATCGCGCGCCGAATTGATGACCGACCTCCGGTGATCCGCTCCTTGCCCTGCCACTTTCCAGATTGCTGTGTCATTGGCGCAAGTCCGGCGAGAGCGGTAATCTTCTTACTCTCGAGGTGCCCTAGCTCCGGCATGTCGATCAGCATGGTGGTCGCGGTCAGACGACCAATCCCCGGAATAGTCATCAAACGGCGGATGCGTTCTTCAAGGGTGCCTCGCTGCCTGGCGATCTGCGCGATGACCTCATCAAGCGCCTGGATATCGGCACCGATGTCCTCAATGCGGCGACCAAGCTGTTCTCGCACGAGCGGGTTCAGTGCCGTAGCAAGCCGTGTCTTCGCGGTCACCTGATCTTTGACTAAAGCGCGGCGGGCAGTCAGCAACTCTCTGAGATCATGATCATCTTCGCCCTCAACGACTTGAGGCGTCAGGTCAAGCACGACGCCCATGCGCGCCAGCATTCTGGCGTCGACGCTGTCGGTCTTTGCCAGTCGCCCGATTGCCTGCGCAAAGCGCCGCGCCTGCTTTGGATTGACTTTGATGAAGGGCAGCCCCGCCAGAGTCAGATGCCGCTCAAGCCCCCGGTGATAGGCGCCGGTCGCCTCAAAGACGATGAGAACTTCTTCCTCCTGTCCCAGCCAGTCGCACAATTGCCCAAAGCCTTCAGGCGTATTGGGCAGGCAGCACGCCTCTGTCCGGGAATGCCAGAATGCGTCAAGACGGTCTTTCGAGACGTCAATGCCGATGGTATCCTTGGCCATCTTTTCTTCCTACCTATGCTTGTCGTTCGGGCCCGCAGCCCACGTATCCGTTCAGGTCGTTAGAAAAGACGGGGGCTCGTCAAACTCGACCGCGGTCCTGCAAGACCAAGCTCCGCACGACGCCGCCCCCGCCGCTGCCCCGCAGTTTGCGGTGCTGGGCAGCGGCTCCCTTTTGCCTCGGGAGCCCGGAATTCCATAAGACAAGCTCCGCCATCGCAAAATACGCGCTCGCCTTGCGCAGGATCTCGTTTGCTTGGCGCAGCTCCCGGTTCTCCCGCTCCAGCGCCTTCATCTTCTCGGCCATGTCTGCCGGGATACCAGCGCGCTTTCCGCTGTCGACCTCGGCCTTCTTGACCCAATCGTTCAGGGTCTGGGGCGCGCAGCCGATCTTCGCCGCGATCGACATGACTGACTGCCAACGCGATCCATGCTGGCCTTCATTGTCGAGAACCAGCCGCACCGCGCGCTCGCGAACCTCAGGGGAAAACTTATTCGTCGTCTTGCTCATGATGCTCCATCCTACTCAGGAGTTGGAGCCTCCTGTCTTTGCAGAAT
>JARWBI010000045.1 GCA_029846755.1 Falsirhodobacter flavus
AAGATTGCTCATCAGTGGCCTCCTTAGAGGCAATTGAATCACCTCAACCCAGTGATTTCAATGGGTCCTGACCCTAGAAATCTCCGAAGCGAGCATCAGGATGAACTCGCGTATATGCATACTCATCCCGCCCCTTGTCAAAGCTAGATATCTATTCGATTGCGGCTTCGAACTCTCCTCGATCTTTCAGGAATATGCCATCGATCCCGGCGGATATGAAACGATGATCTATTGCGGAATATTCATGACGCCTTTCTCCAAGCATCTGCAACACTTCTTCGGCAATTCTCGACCTGTCTTGAGGTTTCATTGACCTCACTTTTAACGCCTTGTAAATTTCAACGTCAATGCCAATCTCGCATTGATCATCGACAGGGATCCCTAAAAATCTCCGACCAGCACCGAAAAACATGTCCACGCTCGGCTCGATATCGATGAAGACTTGATAAACCTTCCGCAAAGCATCGAATTTATCAAAGCTGATACCCCACTCAACACCTCGCGCGGGGGGATCAATAACCCAGCCTTCCGTTGTCTTGGCTTTCAACATGAAAAAGGTGGCGCATCGAGTAACGGGAGGAGTGCCGTTGACCTTTGCAATGGCAGATACCTGACCAAGCGCCGCGCAGATAGACTGAGCGTCTGGATTTCGTGAACGGCCCTTGCTTTCGAAGACATGGTAATCGCTCCCATCCATCCCGATAAAGTCCGGTCGCGATGCCGCGCTCGGAATGGATGCACCAGGTTTGACACCATGGGGCATTTTAGTCTGAGCCCATGTGCAAGATCGTAGCCCCTGCACATGGACTAGCACAGGGAGATTCATGTATTTTTGAGCATACCAGTGCGTGAACTCTTCTCCAAAAAGGAACGAGTATCCGCCTTTTTCCGTTTGCTCGAGATTTCTGTAGTATCGTGTGGCCAGCACATTTGGCTCAAGAAATCCTCTGGCCATCGACAACAGCAATCTCGCACGCCATATTCCGACATGTGATACAGCAGCGTTTCGACTTGTGTATCCGACGGTCAGCGAGGATCGCATGATGTCAGACCGCATTATAGATAGAGTTTGATTTCCGTTTAAGTGGGACAAACTTATGGGAAAGCCCTTTACCTTAAGCTGGCTTGTCATAATCGATATTCCTACGATCTAGACCCATTACTGCCTCGGTCTTTAAGGCGGGCCTGCACTGTCCCGTCTCTAATTCTTGAGTTTCGCGATAGCGTCATTCATGCTTCAGGTGTGCTCGGGAGGGGCCAGCATGGGCAACACGTCAGACGCACCACGCCAAGGACGCAGTGGACGGCCTCATCTATCAGATGAACAACGGCGCAGCCTTGCTGAAGAGTGGCATCGCGAGAATGCGGAGATCCTCGGGTAATCCTCCCCGTTTTAACGGGGTTTGGTCGTAGACTTCAGGCAGCCATTTCCAGTTTCTGTGCGGGTGTGATGCGGCGTTGTTGCACTTATCGGTGATGTGGATTCACGTTATGAATCCTGACTGTTAGCTTCGGGCCATGCCGAAGCCT
>JARWBI010000046.1 GCA_029846755.1 Falsirhodobacter flavus
CCGGGTTTGCCGGCAACTGTATTCAGGTTGCCTGAACTTCCTGGAAGTTGCTGCCGTTCGCGACCATGCTGTTGAGCACGCTGAGCAGCTTCCGAGCCGTCGCGGTCAAAGCCGCTTTCACTGGTTTTCCCGCCTCCTGCAGCTTGCGCCGGAACGCCCTGAACCTTGCCGAGTGACGGGACGCATGCAAGGCCGCGAGGTAGAGGACGGTTCTGACGGTTGGCCTTCCGCCACCGATGACCCGTCTTCCGTTGCGCTGGCCACTATCCCGGGCGATCGGCGCAAGGCCGGCGAGCGCCGCGATCTTTCGGCGATCGGTTGTGCCGATTTCTGGCAGTTCAGCCATGAGTGTGGCAGCGACGATTGTTCCCACACCGGGCACCGATCGCAGCCGGCGATCGGTTTCCGCCAGTTCGGGCGAGGAACGAATGATCTCCGCGATCCTTGTCTCGACCTTCTCAATCCGCCGCTCAAGGAGCTGGATCAGGCTTTTGATGTCCGAGCGGGAATCGCAGTCTGTCGTCTGCTGAAGTCTCGTTACCTCCTGCTTTCGCATCTCAACCAATTGTCGCCGCCGGACTATCTGCGCGAGAAGCGCCTGCCGCGTTGGTGAGCCGGGCGGGGTTTGCGTCGGCTGCAACCTCTGACCAAAAGTCGCGAGCATCCGTGCGTCGACACGGTCGGTCTTGCCGATCACGCCCATAGCTCGCGCAAAATCGCGTGCCTGACGGGGATTGACGCGGCTGAAGCTGGTCTGGGCAGCTTCAAGGCCATCGCGCAGCACTCGGTCATAGCCACCACTGGCCTCAAAAATCACCCAAGCACCCTCGCGCGCTGCGCCCCGCGCGAAGCTGCGGACACTAAGCGGTGTGTTCTCTATGCGCTTGGCGCCATGAGCCGGATGGAAGATGTCGAGCCATGCCTTGGCGACATCGACGCCGATGTAGATCTGATCCATCATGTCTCCTGTTCCTGTTCTGCGGGGTCTGCGCCAACAGCCCCAATCAACTGTTCAGGATGAATGCGAAGAAACGGGCGGCTCCCTTGCCGGCAAACGGGCTTCGTTCATGACCCCGGAGGCTCACGGGATGCCGCCCGCAACATCCTTGATAACGCATTCTGCAAAGACAGGAGGCT
>JARWBI010000047.1 GCA_029846755.1 Falsirhodobacter flavus
GTTCGGCCTGCCGCTGCGGCAAACGGTCGGTCTGGTTGCCAGCCTGATCGAGATGGCAGGATTGGACTGGCCGGTTCCGGATTATTCCACGCTCTGCCGGCGTCAGGCCCGGCTCGCGGTGCAGATCCCTTACCGCCGCCCGGACGGCCCCGTGACGCTGCTGGTCGATAGCACCGGCATCAAGTTCCGCGGCGACGGCGAGTGGCAGGCGCGCAAGCATGGCACTTCCCGCCGCAGGCAATGGCGCAAGGTCCATATCGGCATGGATGCCCAGACCGGCGATGTCCGGGCCATCGAATTCACGTCCAGCAGGCAAGGCGACAGCCCGCTGCTGCCGGAATTGTTGGCGCAGCTCCCCGAGGATGAAAGGATCGGCTCGGTCACGGCCGACGGCGCCTATGATACCAGACGATGCCATGCTGCGATCGTTGATCGAGGGGCCGAAGCGCGCATCCCCATCCGCCGGAACGGGCGCACCTGGAAAGAGGATTGCCCGGCCGCCCGTGTCCGCAACGAGATCCTGCGTGAGACACGACACCTCGGGCGCGCCAACTGGAAACGTGCGGTCGGTTACCACGTCCGAAGTCGGGTCGAAGCGCGGATGAAGTGCCTCAAGGCATTCGGCGAACGCATCGCCTCCCGCCATCCGGACCGACAGACAGCAGAGGTCCAGATCCGCATTGCCATCATGAACAAATATAACGCTCTCGGCACCGCCGAGATCACTGCGTTAGGCTGAAGGCCACGCGGGAAAGGGGAAGATCGGCCTCAAGCCGATTAATGCAACAATGCCG
>JARWBI010000048.1 GCA_029846755.1 Falsirhodobacter flavus
GCCGCCGTAGCCGTAGCCCCCGGCCAACCGCTCGAGATCATGGAGGTGAACCTTGAGGGCCCGAAGGCTGGCGAGGTTCTGGTGGAGATCCGCGCGACGGGGCTTTGCCACACGGATGACTTCACGCTGTCGGGTGCGGACCCCGAGGGGCTGTTCCCGGCGATCCTGGGCCACGAGGGCGCGGGCGTGGTGCTTGAGGTGGGCGAGGGCGTGACCTCGCTGAAGCCGGGCGATCACGTCATCCCGCTTTACACTCCCGAATGCCGCCAGTGCCCGAGCTGCCTGAGCCAGAAGACGAACCTCTGCACCTCGATCCGGGCGACGCAGGGGCAGGGGCTGCTGCCGGACGGGACGACCCGGTTCTCGATGCTGGATGGCACGCCGATTCACCACTACATGGGCTGCTCGACCTTTGCCAACCACACGGTGGTGCCGGAAATCGCGCTGGCCAAGGTGCGCCAGGACGCGCCCTTCGACAAGATTTGCTATATCGGCTGCGGCGTCACCACCGGCATCGGCGCGGTGATCAACACGGCGAAGGTGGAGATCGGGGCGAAGGCGGTGGTCTTCGGTCTGGGCGGCATCGGGCTGAACGTGATCCAGGGGTTGAAGCTGGCCGGGGCGGACATGATCATCGGCGTGGACCTCAACGACGACCGCAAGGAGTGGGGCGAGCGGTTCGGCATGACCCATTTCGTGAACCCGACCAAGATCGACGGCTCGGTCGTGCAGCACATCGTGGACATGACCAAGACCCCGTTCGACCAGAT
>JARWBI010000049.1 GCA_029846755.1 Falsirhodobacter flavus
CGTGGTGATGGCCCCTTCCAACCCGATTTTGATACCGCGTCCGTCTCACGGATGCTCACGCGCGTGATCAGGCCGCGGATGATCTCGAGGGCCGCCGTGCGGATTGCCGGATCGGCTAGCGTCTGCGCCAGTTCCTCGATTTTCTTGCGGTAAAGCTCGCTCAGGCCCAGATGCAGTTGTACTGGCGAGGGGAGGGGGGCCGCGAACTGGGCTTCGAGTTCCACTTTCCGCGCTTCCAAGTGACCTGTCCCACCGGAAGGTCACTCGGTTTAACGTAGAGTTTGCTTCAACACGAAAGAGCAAACGACATGAGGAAAAGTGGACCTGCACCGAGGCGCAGATCATTGGAATGATCAAGGAAGCAGGAAGCCGGGATGGCAACGGCGGAAGTCTGTCGTCGGCATGGCCTGAGTCCCGCCACCTTCTACAGACTCAAGGCCAGGTATGGCGGCATGGACGTACCCGATATTCAGCGGCTGAAGACCCTTAAAGACAAGAACGGCAAGCTGAAGCGTCTTCTGGCGGATGCTATGCTGGACAACATCGTGCCCAAGGATTTGATGGGAAAGCCTGACGACATCGAAGGAGCGGCGGGAGGCGGTGCTGAGGCAGTGCGGGTAATCCTCCCCATGGTTAAGGGGATGCGGTTGTAGAATTTTCTCGTAGCGTGAGCTGAGGAGATTCGAATGAGGA
>JARWBI010000004.1 GCA_029846755.1 Falsirhodobacter flavus
AAAACCTATGCGAGATGATCGGTATGCAGCGCGATCGTCAAATCTGACCTCACCGTGGTCTTCACCGGATGGATACGTTCAGCTTTCTTTCGATCGCGATACAGTCGCGACAGTTCGAGGATGATCGGAACCAGAACCGCCAAGGCAGCGACGGTCAGAAGCGTCGCCGCGATTGGCCGCGTCACGAATACGCTCATATCGCCCTGGCTGATGGTCATGGCGCGGCGGAACTGCTGTTCGGCAAAGGGACCGAGGATCATGCCGATAATGACCGGGCTGGTGGGAAAGTCATATCTGCGCATGAAGAAACCCATCACGCCAATGCCGTAAAGCAGCGCAAGGTCGAATACCGAGCGGCTGATCCCGTAGGTGCCAATCGTCGCGAACACCAGAATGCCCGCATAGAGGTAAGGTGTAGGTATTTTGAGAATTTGCACCCACAGTCCTACCAGCGGAAGGTTCAGCACAAGAAGCATCACGTTGCCGATGTAAAGCGATGCGATCAGCCCCCAGACCAGATCGGGCTGCGTCGACAGAAGCTGCGGGCCGGGGTTAATGCCATAGCTCTGGAACGCAGACAGCATGATCGCGGCGGTGGCGGATGTCGGCAGCCCTAGCGTCAGGAGCGGCACGAACACTCCGGCGGCGGAGGCGTTGTTGGCGGCCTCGGGTCCCGCCACGCCTTCGATGGCACCCTTTCCGAATTCTTCGGGATGCTTCGACAGGCGCTTTTCCACAAAGTAGGACAGGAAGGTCGGGATCTCGGCCCCGCCTGCGGGCATGGCCCCGATGGGAAAGCCAATCAGTGCCCCGCGCAGCCATGCTTTCCACGAACGCGCCCAGTCGGCGGCGTTCATCCACAGCGAGCCCTTGATCGGCACGATCTCGTCCTGCCCGCGCTGATAGCGAGCGGCGAGATGCAGCGTCTCACCCACGGCAAACAGCCCAACACAGACGATGACCACGTCGATCCCATCCAGCAGTGACATCTGCCCAAAGGTGAATCGCGCTTGACCAGTCTGAAGATCCACACCGATCAACCCGATGAACAGCCCGAGCGCGAGCGCTGAAAGCCCCCTCACAATAGACGAGCCCAACACTGCCGAGACGGTGATGAAGGCCAGCACCATCAGCGCGAAATAGTCGGCGGGCGAGAACAGCAGCGCAAGCTTTACGATGATCGGCGCAAGGATGGTGATGCCGATGACGCCGATGGTCCCCGCGACGAAAGACCCGATGGCGGCGGTGGCCAGTGCCGGACCGCCGCGTCCGGCGCGGGCCATCTTGTGCCCCTCCACCGCCGTGACGATGGTTGCGCTTTCGCCAGGGGTGTTGATCAGGATCGAGGTGGTCGATCCGCCGAACATCGCCCCGAAGTAGATGCCCGCGAATAGGATGAAGGCCGCAGCCGGTTCAACCTGAAACGTGATTGGCAACAGAAGGGCGATGGTCAGCGCAGGGCCGAGGCCCGGCAACACGCCAATGGCGGTTCCCAGCGTGACGCCGACCACGGACCAAAGCACGTTCATTGGCGTCAGCGCGACCGAGAAGCCGTGAAGAAGTGAAACAAATCCTTCCATCAGAAAAGATCCTCGATAAGCCCGCCGCCCATGCGAAGGCCGAGCAGTTGCGCGAAACCGAAATAGGCGACGAAGGCCAAGATGAAGCCGATCGAAGCCGCCAGCCACAGACGGCGTGCACCGAAACCCTTGGCAACCATCAGATACATCAGGGTCGACGACAGGATGAAGCCGATCGGCACGATCAGCAGAAGGTTCAGCACCAGCCCCCCGCCGACCCAAGCCAGCGGAAGAAGGTCCGGACGCGGCTCGTCCGGGTCGGTCGCTTCGCACTGCCAGCGCCCGCTTCCGGCGCTGACCAGCAGCAGCGTGCCCAGCACAATCAGCGCAGTGCCGACGATGCGCGGGAAAAAGGTCGGGCCGATGCGCGCATAGGCGGGAGAGACGGCGATTAGCGTGGTCATCCAGACCACGCCGATCCCCAGTCCCAGAACCGCAAGCGCCACGATGGTCGGACCCAGTCGCGAACGCATGTCCATGACGTTACCCTGCCGCCAGTCCGAGGCCTTGAAGCACGGTGCGGATGCGTGCCGTGTCTTCCTCCAGATAAGCGGCAAACTCGTCCCCGGCGAGGAACAGCCGGTCCCACGAGCGGTTGGCAAGTTCGGTCTGCCACGCCTCGGACGCGTCCATCTTCGTCAGCATGTCGATCAGGCGAGCACGGTCATCGTCCACGATTTCCGGTGGGGCGAAGACAGCACGCCAGTTCAGAAGCTCGACGTCTACCCCTTGCTCGCGGATCGTTGGCGCATCGATACCCGGAACCCGTTCGGGGGCCGAAATGCCGATGACACGCAGATTACCTGCCGCGACTTGCTCCGAGAATTCGCCCCAGCCCGACACGCCGCAGGTGACCTGATTGCCTAGAAGCGCCGCCATCGCCTCGCCCCCGCCCGCGAAGGCTACATAGCTGAGTGCCAGCGGATCGACACCCACTGCCTGTGCGACGAGGCCGGCCAGCATATGGTCGCTGCCACCCGCGCTGCCCCCCGCCCAAGACACCGAGCCAGGATCCTCCTTCAGCATCACCACCAGATCGTCCAGCGACTGGATGTCCGACGCCGCGGGAACGACGATAGTGATGTATTCGCCCGTCAGCCGTGCGATGGGGGTGACCATCGTCAGGTCCACGGCGGCGTTGTTGGTGATGATCGCACCGATCATGACCATGCCACCGGTCATCAGCGCGCTGCCTTCGCCGGAATACTGGTTGATGAATTGCGGCAGCCCGATGGTGCCGCCCGCGCCGCCCACGTTGGTGATGCGGGCCGATCCGATCAGCCCCTCGCCGCGCAGCACCTGATCCATCACGCGGGCGGTCTGGTCCCAGCCGCCGCCCGGTGCGGCGGGCACGAAGATGTCGAGCGAGTCGATCTCTTGTGCCAGAGTCATTCCTGGCATGGTGGCCATCAGGCCGATCGCACCGGTGGTCATCATGAAGTCTCTGCGATTCATGGTCTTTCTCCTCCCTAAAATTATCGTCCCGCGCTCACTCCCCTGAGCGTGGAACATCCCGATTATCCGGACCCGCATAGGTCCAGAGCCATTGCCGGGGGATTGGCCCCTTGTTTCGCTGTGCCCCCAGGCTTTGTTCATAGGCATGGGCCAATATCCCGACCGAACGGGACAGGATGAACAGCCCGCGGCACAATGGCGGCGCAAAGCCGAGCTCGGCATAGATCGCGGCCGTCGCCCCGTCGATGTTCATCGGAACCGGACGCGACTTGGTGCGGCGCAGGTGGTCGTCGATGGCGCGGGCGATGGCGGCGAAGCGCCCCTCGACCGTGCCCGCCGCCACGGCATCGTCGACCAGCGCCAGCAGTCGCGGCGCGCGCGGATCGACCGGATGGAAACGGTGTCCGAAGCCCGGCAGGTATTTCAACTTCTTTTCTGCCAGCACGTCAGGCACGGCGTCAGGGCCGCCAGCCGCGTCAATGTCGTGGTAAAGTTCCACCGCCTGCTCGCCTGCGCCGCCATGAATGTCGTCCAGCACGTTGATCGCCGAAGCCATGGCCCCATTGATCCCCACGCCTCCCGTCACAGCCATGCGGGATATGGCGATCGACGGCGCCTGCGGGCCGTGATCGACCCCCGCCACCATCGCCGCCTCGAGCAGCTTGGCTTGCGCATCGGTTGGAAGATCGCCACGCGTCATCAGCCAGACCATCTGCGGATAGGAGATGCGGCCGATCAGATCCTCGATGGCATAGCCGCGCATGCGGATCTCGCCGGGGCGCATCTTAATGATCTCTGTTGTCCACCAATCCTCGGCCAGTTTGCGGTCGTCGCTCATCAGATCACCCCTTCGGATTTCAGCCGCACGATATCCTCTGGCGCAAGGCCCAACGCGGCATAAATATTGTCATTGTCCGCGCCTAGAACCGGGGGCGGCGTGTCCACGACGGGCGCTTCGCCGTTCAACTTGACGCCGGTGCGGACGACCGTGATGTCGCGCCCGACGCCATCGGGGGCGGAAAAAGTCGCCAGCATCCCGCGCGCGGCGATCTGCGGTGCGGCAAGGATCTGTGGCACGCTCAAGATCGCACCCGCCGGAACGCCAATGCGGTTCAGGTCGGCGGCCCAGTCCTCGGCCCCGCGGGTCACCAGCGTTTTCTCCAACTCGCCGCGCAGACGGATGCGGTTGGCCTTGCGCAATTCGCGCGTGGCGAAATCGGGATCGGCCAGCAGATCGTCGCGGCCCAGATAGGACGCAAGGATCTGCCACTGCTCGTCCTTGTTGGCGGCAATGTTGATCGGGCCGTCCGCCGTCTCGAACGCGCCCGAGGGGGCGGAGGTGACGTTCTCGTTGCCGTTCGCCTGCGGCTCGACCCCTGCAATCAAGTAGTTCGACACAACCCAACCCATCGTCGCGACCACGGCTTCCAGCATCGACACGTCGATGAAGCCACCGCGTTCCGGCGCGTTCAGGGCCGAGGCGATGGCCATCGCCGCCGTCAGCCCGCCCACTGTATCGGCCAGCGGATAGCCGACGCGCAGCGGCGCGCTGTCCTTGTCGCCGGTTATCGACATGACGCCGGATGCGCCCTGAATGATCTGGTCATAGGCAGGGCGATCTTTCCATGGCCCGTCCTGTCCGAACCCCGAGATGGCGCAATAGATCAGTTTCGGATTTTCAGCCTTCAGCACGTCGTATCCAACGCCCAGGCGGTCCATCACGCCGGGGCGGAAATTCTCGACCAATACATCCGCCGTCCGCACCAGCCGCTTCAGAAGCGCCTTGCCCTCGGGGTGTTTGAGGTTGATGGTGACTGACTTCTTGCCCGCGTTCTGGGCAAGGAAAGACACGCCCATCCCCGCCTTGTTCAGCGCGGCGTCGGCGCCGAGGTTGCGGGCCAGATCGCCCCGGCCCGTCGCTTCGACCTTGATGACCTCGGCCCCGAAATGGACAAGCTGGTGGCAGCAGAACGGCCCTGCCAGCACGTTGGTCAGGTCCAGCACGCGAATGCCCTCCAAGGGTGTCATGGCTGTTTTCTTCGTGGAAATGTCGGGTCGGGCATTCATGCGGTAGCTCCGGTAAGGGGGATGACGCCGAAGATCAAAGCTCCGACCAGCATTGCCACCACCAGCCCCGCGACCCACAGGATCGAGGCGCGCTGGTTGTCGCCGTATTCCACGCCGACAAGGTTCACGAGCAGATAGGTTGAGGCGACAAGCGGGCTGAGAAGGTGGATCGGTTGCCCGATCAGCGAGGCGCGCGCCATCTCGACGCCGCTTATGCCGTAGACCTCGGCGGTGGAGGCAAGGATGGGCAACATCCCGAAATAGAACGCATCGTTCGTGACGGCATAGGTCGCAACGGCGCTGAACAGGGCGGTGGCCGGGGCCATGTAAGGCCCGAGGCTGTCCGGCATGATCGACAGCAGGCTTTGCGACATCGCATCGTCCATGCCCGTGCCCGCCAGCACACCCGTAAAGATCGCGGCGGCAAAGATCAGCCCGACGACAGACACGATGTTGAAGGAATGCGCGGCGATGCGCTCGCGCTGGTCGGCGAGCTTCGGGTAGTTAATGGCCATTGCCAGTGCGGTTGCCAGAATGAACAGAATTGGCAGTGGCAGGATGCCGGTGATTAGTCCCGCCAGCAGCGCGAGTGTCAGTGCGACGTTGAACGGCAGCAGCTTCGGCCGGCGATACTCGGCCGGTTCTTCCATGCCATGTTCAAGCGCAGCCTCCTGATCGGCGGAAAGAATGCCGACGCGGCGGCGCTCGCGCAGGCCGAAGATCGCCGCAACGATCAGCAGATACCCAAAGCCCACCGCCATCGCGGGGATCAGGGGGACGAATACATCCGCTACGTCCACATGCATTGCAGAAGCCGCGCGTGCGGTAGGGCCGCCCCAAGGCAGGATGTTCATGATGCCGATCGACATCAGTAACAGCGTCGCCATGTATTGTGGACGAAGCCCGATAGCCTTGTAGATCGGCAGCAAGGCGCTGACGCAGATGACATAGGTAGTCGCCCCGTCACCATCCAGCGCGACCGACGTGCCGATGACTGCCGTTCCCACGAGGATCTTCAGAGGATCGCCTTTGGCAATCTTCAGAACGCGCGAGATCAAAGGATCAAACAGGCCGGCATCGGTCATGATGCTGAAGAACAGGATGCCGAACATCAGCATCGCGCCTGTGGGCGCTAGCTTCACCAGCCCGTCGCGCATCATCTCTCCCAAGCCAGTGGGGTCGATGATTAGTCCGAAAGCGGTCGGGATCAGGGCAAGCGCGACAAGCGCGGACAATCTTCCAGTCATGATCAGCGCCAGGAACAGCGCAATCATGGCGAAACCAGCAAGTGATAGCATCAAGTCTCCTCCGTGACCTCTGCATGACAGAGAAGACAACCACGGAAAATTCAGTTATTTTCAGTAGAACAAAACTTTTGGGATGTTGTCATGGACGTGCGCGATCTGGCCTATCTTCATGCGATTATCCGTGAGGGAAGCGTCGTGGCCGCTGCGGGTGTGGTCGGGCGGACGCCACCCGCGCTGACAAAGGCGGTCCGGCGGCTGGAGGATCAACTCGGGGCTACTTTGTTCACGCGTGTTGGCCGTGGGGTCGCACCGACCGAGGCAGCGCTTTTTCTTGCCGAACGCACGACTGGACTGGTGGAGCAATTCGACATCATCCGGCGGCAGGTCAAGGAGGTGAGCGACGGTCAGCACGGGTATATCCGGCTAGGCGTTGCCGCGACGATGGCGGCAATTTTTCTTCCTTCATTCCTCCGGCGCCTCACATCCGCCCATCCCGAACTCCGCGTCTCGGTTGTGAACGGCATGAACGATGTGCTGCACGACGCCCTGCGCGCCGGCGAGATCGACATGGTGCTTGGCGTCATCGAACGATCCGACCTTGCCGTTACGGATCACCACGTATTGGCCGAAGACCGCGTCCGGATCGTTTCCTCGACTCAGCATCCGCTCCAAGGGCGAAACGTCGAATTGGCGGAAGTGCTGGCGCAGAAATGGGTGTTGCCGTCCCGCAGGGTAGCCATGCGTCAATGGTTCGACGCCTCTTTTATTGCGCGAGGCCTGACTCCGCCAGAGCCGCATGTCGAAACCTCCTCGATCGCCATTCTGGAAGAGTTGATCGCCGGGACGGATTATCTGAGCTTTATCTCGGGGCTGAAGATGGACTTACCGACACTCCGGGACAGGATCGCCCCTTTGGAAATCGCGGATTTCATCATGACGAGAGAGATCGGCGCAACTTGGATGCGCGCACCAAGCCTCCCGCCGTCTCTGAAATTGGCACTTGCGGCACTGGACCTGCAAAGCAGCAAACATAGGTAATCAGTATTCTGCATCTGCCAAGCAAATTTGCGCAAGCAGCGAATGACCGCATTGTCCCATCCTCGACCGCGCCCGCGCAGCCACAGATGACAGGGCGGTTTCGACGTTTGGAGCCCTTGAAAGCCATCCGTCGAAATCGTAGCGCGTAGTTCTGCAGTGCGGCAATCCGCTTGGCTATCTTCTTTGATTGCGGGGCGCTTCAGGCCTTCACGCGCTCGGACTTTGGATCGTAGAGCGGCACTAGGCTCGCTTCGGCGTCGACCATATGCCCTGCGATCTCGATTGTGTAGCGTGAGGCTAGCAACGCCTCGGCGCTTTCTCTTGGCTCCCGCAGCGACACACACCCACGACCAAAGCGAAGCGCTCGGCCTGAGCGACCGAATTATCGTTCTTAATAAGGGAAGTATCGCGCAGATCGGCACCCCGCGGGCGATCTACAACCAGCCAGAGAACGAATTTGTGGCCGATTTCGTAGGAACGACCAACCTGCTAGGCGTGGAGTTCGTCGAAAAGCGCGGCGCAGGGTGTCTCGTCCGATTGCCAAACCGCACGCTCGTGGAGGTAGGTTCGGCCTCCACCAACGTATCGGGAGCCGACCTAGTTATGTCTATACGACCGGAGCGCATCCTCGTTGCCCTTGAGGGGGAGGTGCCGGAGAACCTGGTTCGAGGGTCCGTGACCGCGTCCGAGTTCCAGAGCGGAATGAACATCGTCACGGTCGATGTCGATGGCTCGCCCATTCAGGTGGAGACGCGTAGCAGCGTCAGTTCCGGTCCAATAACCCTCAGCTTCCCGAAAGAGGACGTTTTGATATTGTCTAAATCAGCCTAGGCGCGCCAGAGAGCTGGTTCGGTAGCGCCAACTCGGCAGTGGGCTCGGCTTCGGTGCCGGGCTCATATCTCGTTCGCTGCAATTCTCGAGTTATCGCCACTGCAGCGCGGCAATGGGGCCTCGTATCGCGGCGGCACGCGAACTTCCGAGCTACCTCAACGAAATCTCGCTGCTCTTCATGGCTGGATTCATAGGAAGCAGCGAAGGCATTCTCGCAGCTACCATCGCGGCAGCCCACGGCCCGGACCTAACGTCCGTTCCGCCTTGGTTGATCCTCGTCCTGATGGTCTGGATCATCCCGCTGACGGGACAGCTCGGAATGAACCCGATCTTGGCCGTCTCGCTGATCGTGCCCCTTCTCCCCCAGCCTTCCGATATCGGGCTCCCGCCGACGGCACTCGTGGCCGCTATAACCGCCGGATGGGCTTTGAGCGGAACGACTTCGCCTTATACGGCATCCGTCCTGCTCGCGGCGAAGCTCGGAGGAGTGCCTCCCGCTAAGGCGGGATTGGGGTGGAACGGCGTTTACACCGTGGTCGCCGGGACGGCGATGACGGTCAGGGCGATAGCTCTCGTTTACCTGCTATAGCAGCGAAGATATTCCATAGCCAAATGCTTCGAGCGCCGCGCGAAAAAGGTTTACATGACGCCCTCGCGGCGTTCATTCTGAGGCAAGGCATTTCTACATTTTTCCTTTGGAGCCTTCGGGGCGCCGCCGGTCCTTTTAGAAATCTATTTGTCGAGCGAATATTGCATGTGGTCCGATACCGAAAGCAGCATCGATTATCTCAATTACTCGGAAGTCTCCGAGATGCTGGTCGACATTATTTCTGACGATGACATGCTTCCGACCTCGATCGGGGTTTACGGCAGCTGGGGGGTGGGAAAATCCAGCCTTCTCAGGCTGACCGGAATGGGCCTCCAAGACGAGAAGTATCTCGTCGTGGAATTTGATGCCTGGCTCTATCAGGATTTCGATGAAGCAAAATCGGCCCTGATGACGGTCATCGCGCAGCACCTTTACGATGCGACGCCCGAGGACAGAAAGGAGCAAGCTGCCAGCTTCTTCCGCCGCGTAAACAAGTTGAAGGCTATAGGCATTGCTCTGGATCTCGGAGCTCTCGCGATGGGGGTCCCGACCATGGGCGCGCTGACCAAAGGTGCCGGGGCCCTTCAAAACTTCTGGGCAGGGGACGGGGATGTGGAAGATTTCGCTGACGTCCGCAATGGAGCCGCAGAAGCTCAACAGCGGCTTGGCGGGCTGCTCTCCGAAAGGGAGCAGCGCAGTCCTCCGGCGGAAATCGCCGCGTTCAGAGAGGAATTCGCCGGACTGCTCAGAGCATTGGACCGCAGGCTCGTCGTGTTCGTCGACAATCTGGATCGGTGCCTGCCCGTGAACACCATCGCCACAATGGAGGCGATGCGCCTTTTCCTCTTCCTTCCGAAGACGGCGTTCGTTGTTGCGGCTGACGAGGACATGATCCGCCACGCCGTGTCGAAGCATTTCGACGAGCCCGGCAGCCGGCACGTCACAGACTATTTGGACAAGCTCATCAACATCCCGGTTCGGGTGCCGAAACTCGGCTTGCAGGAGGTCCGCGCCTATCTGTTTATGTTGGCAGCCGTGAAAGCCAAAGCTGATGGCGACAAGGTGGAAGAGCTGCGACGCGCATTGATCGAGAAGCTTCGCAGGAGCTGGTCGAATGACGCGCCTGTCAAGGTGGAAGAAGTCAGTAAGATCTTGGGCATCCGTGTCGGCGATCCGCTGAGACGCACGCTAGACACCATGGATACGATCGCGGGGCAACTCGCCTATGCCGAGCGCGTTCAGGGCAATCCCCGGATCGTAAAGCGGCTGCTGAATGTTATCCGGATGCGTTCGGCGGTCGCGACCCGTCGACGCATGCCTTTTGACGATGCTCTCATCGCGAAACTCGCGCTCTTCGAAAGATGCACAGACGGGGAGGCCATCAAAGCCTTTGGCCAGCTCGTCAATTCCTCCCAGAATGGGACCGTAACGAAGTTCGCGGAGCTGGAAGGCATTGCGGGAGAAGAAGATCTCGAGGCTCTGCTCCCGAAAGAATGGGCGAAGCATAGGACATTCGTCGCCGACTGGCTGAAACTGAAACCCCCACTCACGGGAGTCGACCTGCGCGCCGCCGTCTATCTTTCCCGCGAGACTCTCCCCGTGAAGACCACAATGCGCGGTCTCAGTGCCGAAACTCTCGAGGCTATCGATGTCTTGCGAAAAACCGGATCCATGAAATCGCCCGCGTCGAAAGCTGCGCTGAAGAAGATCGATTTTCTGGATGCGGAGGACGCGATGGAAGAACTTTGCGCAGGCATGTCCAGGAACGCGGACTGGTCCAAGATCCGGCCGGATTTCCGCGGCGCGGTCATGCTCGCAGGCGTATCGGGCGACGCTCACGCCAGGCTCGTCCGTTTTATTGAAAACCTACCGGATCGGCCGCCCTGGATGGCAGGTCTGATGAAGGGTCTTGAGGAGAACTAAGCTTGGGAACCTCCGCATCTTCCAAAGGCTCCGGTCCCGACCAGTCGCTCGTGCCGCCATGGGCAGACGATAGTTCTGGCGAACCCCTTCCGGAACTGGAGCCGAAGAGATTCAGGGCCTTCAGACGATCCTTTGGCGTTTATCTCAAGTCCGGAAAGAAAGCCGATCTGGACAAGGCTCTCGGACATTATGCGCGTAGCGCGACGGGCGGGCGGGGAGTCGGGCCTCGCAGGTTCGGTGCCGTCTACACATCGGGCAGCGATCTCTACTCGGTGCTGTCCTCGCTCGGAGGAGATGGGGAGCTCGCCGAGGCGCGTGGCATCGAGAGGGATCAGCTTGCAGGCCAGGCCATTGATGTCGTGTGCCAGCGCCTGGCAGATGCCCTGGCGCCGCAGAATGGCGATGCCGACAAGATCAGGGAGGCGATGAACGAGGCGATGATCGAGGTTCTGGGGACGGCTGACTTCGATCCCCATCGGCTTGATGAGGAGGCAGTCCAAAGGATCTTGGGGGAGTATCTCAGCCAAGCGGTCTTCCAGGAAATCGTGGAAGAGGTCGGCGGAACTTGGTCGCAGGCGGCAGCAAATGCCACCCCCGAGGCCGAAAGCCGCCTTCTCGAAACGATCCGCGCCGTCATCGAGGTAACTCTCGGTCCGCAACTCGACGGCCGGGCGAACGTTCCCCGCGCGGAGATACACCGGTTCATGCGAAAAACGCTCGACGATGTCTGGGCCATCTGGGAGGCTCATGGTGAGTAGGCTCGTATTCCATGTCGATGACACGACCTTGCCTCAAGCCCGGCAGGACGGTCGTCTGGATATCGTCCTCTACGGCCCGAAACCTGGCCGTCCTCTGACGGGCTCCGTGGGTAACCGTCTTCCCGCCGCGGTCTCGGCGCTCGGGATTCTTGTCGATGTCAAGGCGTTCGACTTCCTGACGATTGCCCTCGCGGTCATTGCGGCAGACACATTCGTCGACCGACGTTCGAAATGGGCGAGCAGCGGCTGGACGCGCGAGTTCCATCTCGACATTCCTTTGGCCCAGCCCAGGAACTGGGAGCCGGTGGTCGGAAAGCTGGAACGCGCCCTGGGCTTCCTGAGCGGGGACCGGTGGACACTTTCACTTCGACCGGATGGTGTCGCCCCGCCGACGAGGGCCGCGATCGCCCGGCGGCGAACCCATATAAACATCGGCGCCGCCGATTGCGTTTCACTCTTCTCCGGCGGCCTCGACAGTTTCATTGGCGTAGGAAAGCTCGTCGCTCAGGGCCGAACGCCGCTCTTGGTGAGCCACGCCTATCGGGGAGACAAGAAATACCAGGAGCTTTCCGTGCCCCACTTGGGAAAGATACTGCCACGGTTCGCGGCCAACGCCCACCCTGCGAAGACCGACGGCACACCGAACGACACGACGATGCGGACAAGGAGCTTCGGATTCCTGGCGTATGCCGCCGTGGCGGCGTCTGCCCTGCATGCGAAAGGCGGCGGGCATGGAAAAGTGCAAACATTCGTTCCCGAAAACGGGTTTATCGCGCTGAATGCGCCCCTGACGCGCAGGAGGATCGGTTCTCACAGCACGCGCACGACGCACCCGCACTTCCTGACACTCATCCAGGAAATATTCGATCAGGTCGACATTCGCGTGTCGATCATCAACGAATTCCGCCACCAGACCAAAGGCGAGATGGTGGCGAAGGCTGTCGCGGCCGGTCGTGTCGACGGACTTACCGGAACGATGTCGTGCGGAAAGTGGAAACGGAAGAACATGCACTGCGGGTATTGCGTGCCATGCCTGATCCGTCGTGCCTCCTTCTCGAAAGCGGGCGTAGTTGATGACACGCCCTACCGTTACGATCTGCAAAAGGCGTGGAGCGACGTCGACCTCCGGGACGATCTCCTTGCGATGGTGCTCGCCTCGACCGATAATGTGCGGGACGCTAGAATGCGTGCCGCCGCGAGCGGCCCGTTGCCTCTGGATCGCGGAGAGCGGGACGGATGGTTCGGTGTGCACGACCGCGGGCTGCGTGAGGTGGCAGACTATCTTCGCCGGGAAGGGATAAGAGCTTGATCGACTTCCACTGCCATCTCGATCTCTTCGCGAATCCGCAGGCGGCGGTCAGCGAGGTCGAGGCGGCGGGGATCTATCTTCTCTCGGTCACCACGACGCCGAAAGCGTATGCCGGAACGAAAGCCCTTTCCGCATCCTCGAAGCGGATCCGAACAGCATTGGGTTTGCACCCGCAGCTGGTCCGTGACCGTCATGGAGAGGTCGATCTCTTCTGCGAGCTGGTTGGCGGCACCTCCTATGTCGGCGAGGTGGGTCTGGATGGCAGCTCGGACCATGCCGGAAGTCTTCCGCTCCAGCGCGAAGTCCTGTCTCGTATATTGCGATCGTGCGCCGCGTCCGGCGGAAAGATCATGTCGCTTCACAGTCGACACGCCAGCGGCGAGTTGCTCGAACTCCTCCAGCGGCACCCCGGCTCTGGGATTCCCGTCTTCCACTGGTTCAGCGGACCCCTTGGGGATCTCGGCCGCGCCGTCGAGATGGGGGCCTGGTTCTCCGTGGGATTGCCGATGCTCCAAAGCGAGCGGGCAGGTGCACTCATCGCGCGGATCCCGCGGGATCGCCTCCTCACTGAAACGGATGCCCCCTTTGCGTCGACGAGGGATGGGCTGTATCCGACATCTGCGCTGCGAACCACAATGGCGGAGATCGCGAGACATTGGAAGTGCGATGCGGATGAAGTGCGCCGTGGGCTTCTGCGTAACCTAACGCGTCTCGCAGAAGAAAAGCGAAAGGGGGCTATAATCAAACGAACAATTGCCTCGCGCCGTGAGGCGACTTCCCTGTCTTGAGGAAGAACCGGGAATTAAAATCGGCTCGGTATGACTTCGGTCCAAGGGTATTTGGCCCGTGCCCTTCGCGCATATCTCTGGATCACTATGCGCTGGAGGCAGTATAGAGAAATGAATAAAGGGTTCGCCTAAACTCGGGCAGGCGGTGGCAACCGGGTGATTACAATCGACCTTTGGACTATCCTCGGCGCGAGTGCGCTGAGATACTTGTCATGGCCGCCGGCGTGTGCCGAAGACTGCGGAAAGAGAATTCACCATTTCCGCGTCCTCGTGCGCTTGAAAATCAGGAAATGAGGAGCTCTTCGAGCGATTTACCTTCCGCGAGATAAGATTTCACCCAGTCAGGCTGGCGCCCTCGTCCAGTCCAAGTTTTATTCATGTTTTCTGGATGCGCATATTTCGGCTCAGAAGTCTTCTTGACATCTTTCTGCTTTGATCCTGTTCCGATTCCGAAAAGATCGGCCGCGGAGAAGCCCAGTTCAGTGGCGCGAGCTTCGAGTTCTTCCTTCGCAGCTTTCCGAGCAACTGCCAAGGAATCTTTCAAGGCGCGGTCAAGGTCTCCTTGAAGCTGTATGAGCGTCGAGCGCTCGGCTTTAAGAAGTTCTTCATATGTCGGCATCTTGGCCATGACGAGTCTCCATTGGTCCTAGGCAATCAATACGGCATAAGTATCAACATGTGAACACTGGCGCTTGCGGTCCATACACACATCAGAAAGCAATTGTGAATGAATCCCGGCAACCGAAAGTCAATGACAGCTGTAAGGAAAACCACAGCGAGCTTCGATCCGCTTCACAGACGTGGGGCCAACAAACTGACATTCGCGAGATAGTTTGAGCGACCTAGCCGGCATGGGACGCTCAAGCTGCCCGATGCCCTTGATCTACCTCACACAAGCCTCGCGAGGCAGAAGGTGTGCTGCTGCTCCGACCTTCCGCGGACCAGCAGCGCATCGACGTTTGTGGGGTCTTGCAACGACGGTCGCAAACGGATAGACGTCACGGCAGCGCGGGTGTAGCTCAATGGTAGAGCAGAAGCCTTCCAAGCTTATGACGAGGGTTCGATTCCCTTCACCCGCTCCAATGACGCCTCGTAGATGTGACTTACATTTTTTGCAGCACTCAGTTGTTGTTTTAAATTTTTAATTTCAAAATCTTGCGCAGCGATTATCTGCTCCAAAACGTATTTACGTCTATCGGTTTCACTCGCCGAAGTAGCAGCATCATCAAAGGTGGCAGGAGGAGGCTTCCGCTTGCCACACATGACTTTGAGTGCCTCAATTTCCGTGTCCAGTCGGTTCTTTACGTCTTTATAGTGCGCACTGGCCAGTGTGCTCCTAGACGCGATCCCGGCTCGCAATCTCACTTCCGCGACGGATATTCGATGCTTATACTGATTAATGCCGTCTTTTATTATCCAGTTTTTTTGATCAAGAATTTCTTCTCGGTAACACTTTAACTCCGCTTCGATTCGCGAAATAGTTTGAGAAATTTTATCTCGCTTGACTTTATCGGTATTTTGCAATGCGACACGCTCCATATCAGCCTTCAAATCCAAGATCGGCGATCACGTCCGGATACCTCTTTCTATAACTTTCAATTTTGGTCTTGTAATAATTATGCTGCAGGGATCCAGTGTCGACTGATTCCAACGCTTGCACAGCTTCTGCGACGTCCTTTCGAACAAAGTCGCGGAATTCTTCTGTTTGGATGTGCCAAGAACACAGCGCATCACACTTCGAGATGTCCTGCGGTTCACTTGCTTTGCAGCATACTCCTGATTTACCAAGGGGGCGGCAACATCTCACTAAGCCCGGCAGAATGTGTGCGATTTGAAACTCTTCGGCCGGCAAGGAGCTCATTACTGCCACCATGTCTTCGACGCTCGTGTTCGCTTGGCCCCTTTTGCCCGTCGCAGTCAAAACTGTCATATTTTGGATCCTCGCGGAAAAATCACGAAAAGAAGATGCACCAGCACCAGTGAGGCCTTCCCTGTTCTCCAAGGATTGTTGCAAAAGATATTCATTCTCTATCCGAGCAGCTTCCTCGAGTTCTGCTGCAAAGTTCGAGTCTGAACGAAAATATCCCAAAGTAACTTCTACATCTACATGTCCCAAGAGGCGTCGAAGGATCATAATTCCTCCCCGAAGTGCCAAAATAACTAAGCGAGCGAGAGTGGAGCGAAAGCGGTGATGCGAGAACTTCGATCCATCTTCCAACTGGATATTTCCCGCCCTCATAAACGCGTGAAGGTTCTTGTGGATCTGACGCATCGGTTTCGAAGAGTTTATTATTGACTCGTTCGACCTCCACAGGTGGGGGAAATCTTCCTTCTCGATCATTTCAATAAGGGCGACGTGTCTACTTAAGATGGAAGCAATGCCGTCGTTAAGTGGAACCTGCCGCAGCTGACCAGAAAAGCTCGGAGATCCCTTGAATATACGCATCTGCAACATTTTCGAGGCATCGTTCTGGTTTACGAGGCTTTTCTTCGACAGGGAACCGATCTCTGACCACCGCGATCCTAACATTAGAGAAACGAGCGAAATGACAGATATCTGATAAATGTTTAGAAGGTGTTTTAGTTGACGAGCATTTCGGATCGAGTATTTTTGCGGCCAGTTTACTCTTTCGGCTATTGCTTGGATCTCAAGTCGCGAAAGTCTGGGGAAGGTCGGTGATAGGCGCGCTTCCGAGTAAAACGCCATGAGTGCAGGTTGCATATTGTCGATAATGTCGAAAGCAAAAGAAAAATAGGAATTCAGGAAGTTATCCGGGAGAGGTAGTGTCGGGTGAGTTTCCTTATCAATATCGGTATTGATGACGGGAGGTGTGGAATGATCGTTGACCCGAAATAATCTGGTTCTGGGGGGTGGGGGGTAGCCGCGAAAATGCGCCGGACTGGCGGAATGCCAAGTGCGCATCAATCCATTGCACGTAGATATGGCGGCTTTTTGATTATCGCTGAGCGAAGATATTACCTCCTCCAGGTTGTCTAGGCTGAGTTCATGTATTGGTATGCCTTCTGCAATAGCATATTTTGAGAACGCACAATATATCGTATGATGGTTGCGTATCGTCGATAAAGCGAACGGTTCTTTGCTCCAGAACAATGTAAGGAACATCGCTTTGCGCGGAAATGTAAAAGAAGATTTGAATGTTGTGACGTATGAATGATGTAAGGTCGGAGGAGACATTTCAGGAAATTTAAGATTCAGTTTTCCCAGAGGAGTGGTGGTGTTCACTCCTACCCACCATGGAGGTAAGGTCCAAACCGGTGAGCCGGCCACCTGTTTCACGCCGTCCGTCGCGAATAGAGGTATCTTGAGAAATTGGTCGTCGCTATCAAATGCGGGAAAGCCAGGAACAGGTAGACCTAGCTTTGCTAAGTTAATTTTGCACTGTTCCTTCGCCGCTTTCATAGGCCGCTCCCAACAGAGGTAAGTGGGACGATTGGAGGCATGGATTCGGCATCTACCTGCGACGCACGAACTAGGGGCGCAGAAAATTTGCTCAGAATGAACCTAACAATTTCGAGATCTATATAGAAGCGGCTTGCCACCCAGGCCGAAGCAGTGCTGGCCTCTTTGATTAGTAGTAAATCTGATTTTATACGTAAAAGGAAGGGTATCGATCTAGCGTCAGCAAACCACTTAGTGCATTCAAGACATCGCTGTGCACCGCAAATGTTGCCGGGGAGGTGATTTGGATCGCCCCCTCGATCAGGATCTTTGGGCGAAATGCATACGAGACCCTTCGCGGAACGCGGCAAGCTCTCAGGTCGCGGGATCCTCAGTCTCGTGCCGATTAGTTGCATCTGCCTCAAATCCGAAACTATTCTTCCCTGAAGGTTGATCAAGTTCGTCGCGTCTTCTGCGAGTTGTAGCCTGTCGTCGATGTATCGAGTAAAACTTTTAAGCGTCTTATGTTGAAGGGACATCGCGGTGACTACCGGATTGTAGCTCGACTTCCGATAAGCAAACATTGCCCAAGTGTCTCGACACATCAGTAGGTCGAATTCGATCTTTCCGCCATCCTCCCGTTTGACGTCTAATGATTCCAGAACTGAATTGATGATAATATTCTCTCGAGTAAACCCGCCTCCGCCAACCGTCTCACTGCTAAAGTCTCTGATGTTTCCATAAGAATCCTGATATAACCAAACCAGTTTGGCGCGTTCGCGGTCGTGCTTCAGTCCGCTCTCTGCGGCTATACTTTCAAGTTGTCGTCTAAGTGGCTCTGTTTTGCTTATGACATGATTAATTATTTGGTAGGGGTCAAGGGGCTTGAAGCGGCAAGAAGACGACTTGAGTAAATAAACCTTGCCTCTTTTGTAGGCTTGAATAATCACTTTCCTGTCTGGCTCGAGAATGCTGTCGGTATACCAGTTGGTAATGGACATCCTCGCCAATGCGTCTGGATTAAAGCCAGTTCTTAATGCGACTAGACCGAAAGGTATGGATATCTCCGATCGAGTATAGCTTATACAGCCTATATGGCGCGCAAGGGCTGTTGTGTTACTTGGCAAGAGTTCAGCAATTTCAAAATCCGGCGGTATGGATCCTGTCCGCATACCGTCCGATATCCTCGCTTTTTCCGCCTCGGTCCGATTGGGCTCGCTCGGAAACAAGTTCTTTGCTACCCATAGGCGATTTTCAAAGTGTGTCCATGTTCCGCCTGAATATCTGTTTGCGCCCGAGCTTCCGATTTGAGGGTTTGTCCCCCCATCTGCGATTTTGTTGCACCTCTCAAATCTAATTTTGATTTTTCTGTAGGTCTTTCCTAATGCCTTGAAGCAGTGAGACGCTTCTATAAGTGACAGGCTCTCTCCATCATAGGTATCTGGTGTGCTGCTAGAGAAAGCAGTGTATACTGAGAATTCTTTGGTGACTTCTAAGGGGCCGCGTCGTGCCTCATCTAAATAGAAAGAACGCTCCAGAATGCGCTTCAGATTACTCGTAATTTGATATTTATACTCGTCGGTGCTTTCGAGTTGTCTCAAGTATAATATGTAAAGAGGCCACATTTCTTGAAGTGACCGCCAAAATTCGGTATCGTCGGGATCGCTTAAGCTTTGATTTCCGATTAGTAAGGAATTTATATCCAGAAAGCGCAAAAGACTGCTAATGGACGATTTTAGTTGCGAGCAATATGAAGAGGAGTTTCCGTGGCATAGCTCTCTAAGTGCCGGCATGATGAGCGCTAGGAATCTTGCCTTGGCAGCATAGCAGGTCTCTCCTGCGGTGAGCAGGGTTCCGAAATCCACTCGCCAAGGGGTAGATAGGTGAATACCTTGGCCCGTGACGAGGTATGTTTCATCGATCGGCATGAAGGGCCTCGGAGTATTCATTCGAATAGTCGGCTAGCCAAAGGGTGGAAAGTCCCTGAACGTATCGAAATGTCGTGTCAATATGTGCATGCCCGAGATATTCTTGAAGTAATGCGAGAGGTGCAGATAGGTAGAGTTCTCCTTCACGAGACGTCCAATGCTCGTGTCTTGCGGGGTGATCTCTCCATTTCCTCAATAGATAGTGCACGGCAAAGTGGTGGCGGAGGATGTGAGGGGTGATCCCTGCGCGGCCGGAACTTGCGCAATTTATTGCAAACTTCTTCTGCAAGGTCCTGGCATTCACGGGACTGGCCTTTTCTCCAAATCCGAGAATTAAGTGCGCAGGATTGATGTTGATACCTCGGAGCGCGATTGCCCTATCAATGTTTCGGTAGTTGTCGACGTCTTGCAGCAACCAAAGGGGGATTGGAACGAAACGGGTTTTGCCTCCTTTTCCGACAATTTTCAACTTTGGGACAGATCGTGTTAACGTGACCTCCGCAACGGTTGGAAAGGTGGATTCTTGTAAAGATATCGCCTCTGATAATCTGGCGCCGACGCCATACATAACCTTTGCGGCGATTATTGCCGATGGATCCTCGAATTCTGAGATGAAAGCGAAGATCTGATCTTCGCTATACCATCGGGTAATTTCCTTTGGATTTCTGCGGCCCGCCGCAACAGGTGCTCCACGGCTACGGGTGCGTTTTGGGGAGGGCTTTCGAGCAATGTGGAGGGCCGTTCTATAGCCTGCGGAGATACAAAATTCTAAGAAGTCCACGACGCCGAGAATATACTGATTAGCTGATGACGCTCCAACTATCTTCATTAAGTCGCTGTGGTAGTCGAATAGATCGTCTTGGGAGTGAGATTGAATTGTGATGTTACGTTCAATCATCCAGCGTCTGTGAGCATTCAATTGATATGCTCTGTTCTTCATAAATACTGTTGACGGCCGATTGACTTCTTTGCCCTCCAGCCGTGCGTTCCGCGAGCTTTTTCTTACCTCTGGTGCCCAGTTTCCGACAGCGCGATGATATAGATATTGGTTTATCTCGGAGGCGGGATTTCCTTCGTCGTCAAGTATGAATGGGATGCCAACAAGATTTTCTGGAATTCCGGCTGCCACGCCAAAACTGTCAAAGAAAAACAAGTTTCTCTGCGGCATTCCAACCTCTTCGAATGAAGTAGCGTCTCATAGAAAGCATTATCTTTGAGACTGCAGCATCATAGCGCGCTCATGTCTAGCGTTGCTTCGACCAACTCGAGGGGGCAGAATTGTTGCGACTGAATTTGTTTCAGATGAGACTATAAGCCTTACGGAGAAACAGGTGCATCGCACGCAACCTGAAGGTGGTTTGGAATTCGTATTTTTCGCAATTATGTATCAACGTCTGCACTAGCTTCGGAAATTAGTTGAAATGATCCTTGTTCGCTAATTGTTCCTGATTTTTCGCAAACGCGGCAGAGTGATGTGCAGAACGGGACTAATCATTTTAGGATTGTGTCGTGGCGATTTCCTGAAGCCCAAGCCGTGAAGAATTATCACGAAGATGTGATGTTTTGTCGGGGCGCCTATGAAAGGTATTGGGTCAATATCGTCGGTCATCTCCGCGCGCGTTCGAGCGCGTGTATCTCACTGTCTCTCGGGCTGCGAGGCTCGACTAGTGGAATTACCCCTTAGCCAACGGTGAGCCCCCATGATCTCCGAGTGAGATGACTGGGACTGTCGCCTCTCCCGCTGCATCCTCCGGTCGGAGGTTGCGCCAGATCGGCTGGTGCCGTCGGCCGATCGGCGGACGGAAAACCGTCCGACCGCGTAAAGATATGATAAGTATTAGTTATACGTTTTCGATGCGCATTACAGATTTCCAAGCTAAAGACGCGGGTTCGATTCCCGCCGCCCGCTCCAGTCACTTTTCTTCGGAAGCTGCCGCGTCGGAAATTCCCGCCGCTTCCATATCCATCCACATCGGTTCGAACACGTTGCCATCCGGGTCGCGGAAGGTGCGCGAATACATGAAGCCGTGATCGTCGGCGGGCTTCGGCTCGGTCCCTCCGGCGGCCAGCGCGGCCTCGGTGATGTCGTCCACCGCCTCGCGGTTTTCGCGCGACAGGGCGATCAGCACGCCTGTGCCTTGCGCCGGATCGGCGAAGGGGCCAGTCAGGAAGCTTTTGAAACGGTCCTGCTTCAGGATCATCAGGTGGATCGTGTCGCTGATCGTGACCGCGCAGGCGGTATCGTCGGCGAAGCGCGTGTCCAACGTGAAGCCAAGCGCCTGATAGAACGCTTTGGAGCGTTCGAGGTCGGTGACTGGAATGTTGACGAAGATCATCTGGGTCATGTCGTCCTCCTGTTCAGGACAACATGACGCGCAGATGTGTCAGGTCAAAGATGCTCGGGCTGCGGCATCCCAAGGACGTGGTAGCCGCCATCGACGCGCACGATCTCGCCCGAGGTATAGGCGCCGTAGTCCGACGCCAGATAGACCGCCGTGCCGCCCACCGATTCCAGCGTGGCGTTGGACCGCAGCGGGGCGTTCTGTTCGGTCTGACGATAGGTGTTGCGCGCCCCGGCGATCGCAGCGCCCGCCAGCGTCTTCATCGGGCCGGGCGAGATGGCGTTCACGCGGATGCCCTGCGGACCCAGATCGTTGGCCAGATAGCGCACCGCCGATTCCAGCGCCGCCTTGGCCACGCCCATGACGTTATAGTTCGGCGTCACGCGGTTCGAGCCTTGATAGGTCAGCGTCAGAAGCGTGCCGCCGTTCGGCATCAGTTCCGACGCGCGGCGCGCCACGTCGATGAAGCTGAAGCAGGAGATGGTCAGCGAGTTCTGGAAATTCGCCTTCGAGGTGTTGATGAAACGCCCCGAAAGCTCGTTCTTGTCGGAAAAGGCGATGGCATGAACCAGAAAGTCGATGCTGCCCCATTCCGATTTCAGCCGATCGAAAGCGGTATCGAGGCTGGCCTCGTCCGTGACATCCACATCGACCAGAAAGCTGGAGCCGACCGAGGCCGCAAGCGGCTCCAGCCGCTTGCCGAAAGCCTCTCCCTGATAGGTGAAGGCAAGCTCTGCGCCTTCTTCGGCCATTGCCTTCGCGATGCCCCAGGCGATGGAGCGTTCGTTCGCGACGCCCATCACCAGCCCGCGTTTGCCCTTCAGGAGTTCGGCCATCTTCGTGCCCTTATTTGTATTTGCTCATGACAAGGGTAGCATTGGTGCCACCGAAGCCGAAGCTGTTCGACAAAACGCCGTCCAGTTCAACCCCTTCGCGAAGGGTCGTCACGATTTCGCCTTCGTGCAGTTCGGGATCCAGCATGGTCACGTTGGCCGAAGCCGCGATGAAATTGCCGTTCATCATCAACAGCGAATAGATCGCCTCGTGCACGCCCGTCGCGCCCAACGAGTGGCCGGTCAGCGATTTGGTTGAAGCGATCGGCGGGGTGGACCCTTCGCCGAAGACGCGGCGGATGGCCTTCACCTCGGTCACGTCGCCGACGCCGGTCGAGGTGCCGTGGCTGTTGATGTAATCGATGGTGCGGCCTTCGGGCAGGGTGCCCAGCGCCAGACGCATCGACCGCTCGCCACCCTCGCCCGAGGGGGCGACCATGTCGTAGCCGTCCGAGGTCGCACCATAGCCGGTGACCTCGCCGTAGATCTTGGCGCCTCGTGCCAGCGCGTGCGACAGTTCCTCCAGAACCACCACGCCACCGCCGCCCGCGATCACGAAGCCGTCGCGCGTCGCGTCATAGGGGCGCGAGGCGGTAGCGGGCGTGTCGTTGTATTTGGACGACATCGCGCCCATCGCATCGAACAGGCAGGACAGCGTCCAGTCCAGTTCCTCGCCACCGCCGGCGAAGACGATATCCTGCTTGCCCAGCTGGATCTGTTCGACACCGTTGCCGATGCAATGCGCCGAAGTGGAGCAGGCGGAGGTGATCGAGTAGTTCACGCCCTTGATCTTGAACGGCGTCGCAAGGCAGGCCGAGTTCGTGGACGACATGCAGCGCGTGACCATGAACGGCCCCATGCGTTTGGGCGCGCCCTTTTCGATGACCGTGTTATGGGCCGAAAAGAAGTTCGATGTGGACGGCCCGCCCGATCCCATGATGAGGCCCGTGCGTTCGTTCGACACGTCCGATTCTTCCAGCCCCGAATCCTTGATCGCCTGTTCCATGGCGATGAAGTTATAGGCGGCACCCGGACCCATGAAGCGCAGGTCGCGCTTGTCGATGTGGTCTTCAAGCACGATCTGCGGCATGCCGTGAACCTGGCTGCGGAAGCCGTGCTTGGTGTATTCGGGCGATGCCACGATGCCGGAGCGGCCCGCGCGCAGCGAGGCTTCGACCTCGGCCGCGTTGTTGCCGATGGGGGATACGATGCCGATGCCGGTGATGACGACGCGACGCATGGGGCAATCCTTTCGGTTAGCTCGCAGAAAGAGCGACCTTCATGTCCTTGACCAGATAGATGACCTCGCCATCCGCCTCGACGCGGCCATCGGCCACTCCCATGGTCAGGCGGCGGGTCTGCACGGCCTTGGTGAAATCGACGTGATAGCGCAGCATCTTGCGGTCGGGGCGGACCATGCCGGTCAGCTTGACCTCGCCCACGCCCAACGCATAGCCGCGACCCTGCCAGCCGCGCCAGCCAAGGTTGAAGCCCGTCAGCTGCCACAGACCGTCAAGGCCAAGACAGCCCGGCATGATCGGGTTGCCGGGGAAGTGGCAGGAGAAGAACCACAGGTCCGGGTTGATGTCGAATTCGGCGACGACATGGCCCTTGCCATGTTCCCCCCCGTCCTCCGAGATTTCCGTGATGCGGTCCATCATCAGCATCGGCGGTTCGGGAAGCTGGGCGTTGCCGGGGCCAAAAAGCTCCCCGCGCGCGCAGGCCAGAAGTGCTTCCTTGTCGAAACTCGTCGGATATCCGGCCATCAGGCTCCCCATCATACTTTGCCATCCCTCTACCACTTGGGCTTGCGTAAGGGCAAGGGCGGGGGAATCCGTTTGAAAAAACCCGTCGCCGCGCGATATAGAAGGGGGATGCGAGGTGACGACCCTATGACGGACAATGTGCTGGAGCGTGGAACGGACTGGCTGGCGAAGGGTGGCCTTCGCCCGACGCGGCAGCGCGTGGCATTGGCTGCGCTGCTGGTCGGTGACGGCAAAAACCGGCATGTGACGGCGGAAAGCCTGTTCGCGGCATCCACCGATGCGGGCGAGAAGGTCAGCCTTGCCACCGTCTACAACACCCTGCGCGCCTTTTGCGAGGCGGGGCTGATGCAGGAAGTCGTGGTCGATGGCTCCAAAAGCTATTTCGACACGCGCATGGACGATCACCCGCATTTCTTCTGGGAGGATACGGCGGAGTTGACCGATGCGCCCGCCGATCAGCTGGAAATCACCCGGCTTCCGGATCTGCCCAAAGGGGCGGAGCTGAGCCGTGTCGACGTCGTGATCCGCCTGCGCCGGACCTGATCGGAACTTTCCCCAATTCGGCATGTTGATCCCCGCCAATTGGGGGTGCGCATGTTCATTAGGTTCGGCTACGACATCACGATTTCCTGCCCGCAAGAAACGACGCTGGTATCCCGCATGGCGATCCGGGACGAACGCCGCCCGGATCTGGCGCAGGACGAGGTGATCGAGCTTTCCCCCGGCGCCCGGCGCCACGAATTCGTCGACGGGTTCGGCAACCGTTGCTTGCGGATCGTCGCCCCGCCCGGCGATCTGCGCCTGCGCGGCGACGGGTTGATCCGCGATGACGGCTTCCCCGACCTGGTGGAGCCCGGCGCAGGCGAGACCCCGATCCACCAGTTGCCGGACGATGTGATGCAGTTCCTGCTGCCGAGCCGCTATTGCGAAAGCGACGAGCTTGGCAATTTGGCGTGGAGCCTGTTCGGCCACCTGCCGCCGGGATGGGCGCGGGTGCAGGCGATCTGCGATCATGTGAATGCCGGGATCGCCTTCAACTATCAGAACGCGTCGTCTTTCCGCACGGCAACGGGGGCGCTGCGGGACGGAACGGGGGTCTGCCGTGATTTCGCCCACACGGCCATCGCGCTCTGCCGCGCCATGTCGATCCCGGCGCGATATGTGAACGGCTATCTGGGCGATATCGGGGTGCCCTACGGCGGGCCGATGGACTTTTCCGCGTGGTTCGAGGCGTTTCTGGACGGGCGCTGGTATGCGTTCGATGCGCGCCACAACGTCCCGCGCATCGGGCGGATCGACATCGCCTATGGCCGGGACGCTGCCGATGTAGCGATGATCCACAGCTTCGGCCCGCATCTGCTGAAGAACTTCACCGTGGTTTGCGATGAGGAAGCCGCGCTCGCCGCTCAGTAGCCCACGGGCGCCCAGATCACGTCATCGATACGCGGTGCGCCGGTGGCCAGCATCACCAATCGGTCGAACCCCATGGCGATGCCGGACGAGGCGGGCATATGGGCCAACGCGGCCAGCAGGTCCTCGTCGATCGGGTAGCGCTCGCCATAGCGGCGGGCTTTCTCGTCCATTTCCGCGACGAAACGGCGGCGCTGCTCGGTGGGGTCGGTCAGCTCTCCGAAGCCGTTGGCAAGCTCCACCCCGCAGGCATAGAGCTCGAACCTCTCGGCAAGGCGCGGATCGGCGGCGGGGCGGGCGAGGGCGGCCTCGACAATGGGATAGTGGTCGAGGATGGTCACGCGGCCCATGCCAAGCCCCGGCTCCACCTTCTCCGACAGGATGCGCGAGAAGATGTCGGACCATGTATCGTCATCCGCCACCCGCAGCCCGGCCTGCGCGGCCAGCGCGTCACGGTCGCCGATGGTGGGCAGCAGATCGACGCCCACACGGGCGAAGGCGTCCGGCACCGAAAGCCGCTCGGGTTCGGCAAAGGGATCGCAGTTGCGGTCGCGAAACCGCAGCGGCCCGGCCATCCGCAGGATCGCCATGCAATCATCCATCAGGACGGTGTAGTCCTGCCCCGTGCGATACCATTCCAGCATGGTGAATTCGGGGCTGTGCAGCGGCCCGCGTTCGCGGTTGCGGAAGACATGGGCGAAGGCGGCGATCCGGGTTTCCCCCGCCGCCAGCAGCTTCTTCATCGCGAATTCCGGCGATGTGTGCAGATACATCCGCCGCGACGCGCCGTCATTGCCGATGGCATCCGTGCCAAAGGCGTGCAGATGCGTCTCGTTGCCCGGACTGTTCTGAAGCGCGGCGGGATCCACTTCGATGAAGCCTTCATCCGCCAGCCACGCCCTGATGCGCGATTGCAGACGGTTGCGCTCCATCAGAAGGGGGCGGCGGTCGGCGTGGCGGTGGGCATCCCACCAATGGGAACGGGACATGGGTTCGGGCTTTCGATTTCCGCTGGAATGCGCTAGATCACGCGGCAATTCCCGTCAACCGGGACCCCCAGCAAGGACGAATTCGTGAAAGTCATCGCATCCTCCCTTCGCAAGGGCAATGTCGTCGAGATGGACGGCAAGCTCTATGCCGTTCTGAAGTCCGAGAACTTCCACCCCGGCAAGGGCACGCCGACGACTTCGGTCGACATGCGCCGCATCTCGGACGGGGTGAAGGTGTCGGAACGCTGGCGCACGACCGAGATGGTCGAAAAGGCGACGGTGGACGAGCGCGAATACGACTTCCTGTATGAAGACGGCGAAGGCTTCCACTTCATGGAGCCGAACACCTATGAACAGCTGGTCGTGACCCCCGACGTGGTGGGCGATGACAACGTGTTCCTGGGCGAAGGCGTGAAGGTCTATCTGCGCACGTTCGAAGGCGTCGCCATCGCGCTGGAACTGCCGCAGCGCGTCACGGTCGAGATTTCGGAGACCGAGCCGGTCGTGAAGGGGCAGACCGCGTCGTCGTCCTACAAGCCGGCGATCTGCACCAACGGCGTGCGCGTGATGGTGCCGCCGCATATCGGCACCGGCACGCGGATCGTCATCAACACCGAAGACCGTTCCTACGTCGAACGGGCGCGGGACTGAAAAGGCGGCCTTCGGGCCGCCTTTTTCATTTCAGGCGCTGCGGGTGCGGGCCCCGTTCGGGTCCACCACCTGCTCGCCATCTTCCTTGACGAATGCGCCGCGCTGCGGCGGCAGCAGATCCAGCACCGTCTCGGACGGGCGGCAAAGGCGCGTGCCCTTGGGGCTGACCACGACAGGCCGGTTCATCAGCACCGGATGCGCCACCATCGCGTCGATCAGCGCGTCATCGTTCAGCGCCGGATCGCCCAGCCCCAGATCGGCATAGGGCGTGCCCTTTTCCCGCAGCAGCGCCCGCACGCCGATCCGTTCCCCGAGCTGCACCAGCATCGCGCGCGAGGGCGGCGTTTTCAGATATTCCACCACATGCGGCTCGATCCCCGCATTGCGGATCATCGCCAGCACGTTGCGCGACGTGCCGCAGGCGGGGTTGTGGTAAATGACGATGTCCATTTCTGCCCTCCATGATCGCTGCATCATTACAGGGAACCGGAAGCAATTGCGAACTGTTCTCATTAAGAGTTGACAGTTGAGAATCGTTCGCATCTTCTGTCCGTGCCGAGAATGACAGGAGCCACGATGTTTCTTCGCCTGCTTGCCGCCACCAGCCTGATCGCACTGCCCGCCGCGGCAGAGGAACCGTTCAAGGTCGTCACCACCTTCACCGTGCTGGCCGACATGGCGCGGAACGTGGCGGGGGACGCGGCAGAGGTCGTCTCCGTCACCCGTCCGGGGGCCGAGATCCATGGATACGAGCCGACCCCGCGCGACATCGCGGGCGCGCAGGGGGCGGACCTGATCCTGTGGAACGGGCTGAACCTTGAACGCTGGTTCGAACAGTTCCTGAGCAACATGGGCGATGTGCCATCCGCCGTTCTGACCGAAGGGATCGAGCCGGTGCCGATCCGCGAGGGATCGTACGAGGGGTTGGCGAACCCCCATGCGTGGATGGGGCTGGATAACGCGCTGATCTATGTCGACAACATCCGCAACGCGCTTCAGGAATACGACCCTGAACATGCCGAGGTCTATGAGGCGAATGCCGAGGCCTACAAGCAGAAGATCCGCGACACGATCGGGCCGCTGCGCGATCAGGTCATGGCCATCCCCGAGGACAAACGCTGGCTTGTCACCTGCGAAGGGGCGTTCAGCTATCTTGCCCGCGATTTCGGGATGCACGAGCTGTATCTGTGGCCGATCAATGCCGACCAGACCGGAACGCCGCGGCAGGTGCGGACCGTGATCGACGGGGTGCGCGAGCATCACATCCCGGTCGTGTTCTGCGAAAGCACCGTCAGCCAGGCCCCCGCCGAACAGGTGGCGCGCGAGACGGGGGCGGAATATGGCGGAATGCTTTATGTGGATTCGCTGTCCGAACCGGACGGGCCGGTCCCGACCTATCTGGACCTGCTGCGCGTGACGTCGGAAACGGTCGCGAAGGGATTGGTCGAAAATGTCCGATGATGGAATCGTCGCCAGCGGTGTGACGGTCACCTATCGCAACGGCCACACGGCGCTGCGCGATGCCAGCTTTGCGATTCCGCGCGGCACTGTCACGGCACTGGTGGGGGTGAACGGGGCGGGGAAATCCACGCTGTTCAAGGCCATCATGGGTTTCGTTCCCGCAGCGCGGGGCGAGATCCGCCTGCTGGGCATGACCGTGCGCGAGGCGCTGCGCAGCAACGTCGTCGCCTATGTCCCGCAGGCCGAGGAGGTTGACTGGGCCTTTCCGGTGCTGGTCGAGGATGTGGTGATGATGGGCCGCTATGGCCACATGGGGTTCCTGCGCCGCGCATCTGCGGCGGATCATGCGGCGGTGGATCAGGCGCTGCGGCGCGTCGGGATGCAGGATTTCCGCCACCGCCAGATCGGAGAGCTTTCGGGCGGCCAGCGCAAACGCGTCTTCCTTGCCCGTGCGCTGGCGCAGGACGGCCGTGTGATCCTGCTGGACGAGCCGTTCACCGGCGTCGATGTCCAGACCGAGGATCAGATCGTCGCCCTACTGCGCGAACTCAGGGACGAGGGGCGGGTGATGCTGGTGTCCACCCACAACCTCGGGTCCGTGCCGGAATTCTGCGACCGGGTGGTGCTGGTGAAGGGGACGGTGCTGGCGCATGGCCCGACCGAGGAGATCTTCACCCGCGCCAATCTGGAACTGGCTTTCGGCGGGGTGCTGCGGCACTTCACGCTGACCGGCAGCGCGCTGCATGACGATGACGACCCGCGCGAATTGACGATCATCTCGGATGACGAACGGCCCATCGTGCATTACGGCGACAAGGTCAGGAAAGCAGAATGAGCGTCCTGCTGGAGCCGTTCAACTACATGTATATGACCAACGCGATGTGGGTCTCGGCGCTGGTCGGGGCCGTCTGTGCCTTCCTGTCGGCCTATCTGATGCTCAAGGGTTGGTCGCTGATCGGGGATGCGCTGTCGCACTCTGTCGTGCCGGGGGTGGCGGGGGCCTACATGCTGGGGCTGCCTTTTGCGCTGGGGGCGTTTCTGGCGGGCGGGCTGGCGGCGGGGGCGATGCTGTTCCTGTCGGATCGATCGGGGCTGAAGGTCGACGTGATCATCGGCATCATCTTCACCAGCTTCTTCGGGCTGGGGCTGTTCATGATCTCGCTGAACCCCATCGCGGTTTCGGTTCAGACGATCACGATGGGCAACATCCTGTCGATCACCCCCGAGGACACGATGCAACTTGCGATTATCGGCTTCGTCTGTCTGGGCGTGATGTTGCTGAAATGGAAGGACCTGATGGTGACCTTCTTCGACGAGAGCCATGCGCGGTCCATCGGGCTGAACCCGGCGCGGCTGAAGGCGATGTTCTTCGTTCTGCTGTCGGCGGCCATCGTCGCGGCGATGCAGACGGTGGGGGCGTTTCTGGTGATCGCGATGGTCGTGACGCCGGGGGCGACGGCCTATCTGCTGTGCGACCGCTTTCCGCGGCTGATCGCGACCTCGGTTGCCATCGGAACGGTGACGGGGTTCGTGGGGGCCTACATCAGCTATTTCCTTGACGGGGCGACGGGGGCGGTGATCGTGGCGCTTCAGACGGCGATCTTCCTTGGCGTCTTTGCCTTCGCGCCGAAACACGGGCTGCTGGCGGCCCGCAGGCGCGCGGCGGAGGCGTTGGAATGACCCCGCTTTCGCCGTTCGAATTCGGCTTCATGCAGAACGCCTTTCTGATCTGCCTGATCGTCGGGCCGCCGACTGCGATCCTGTCCTGTTTCCTGGTGCTCAAGGGTTGGGCGCTGATGGGCGACGCGGTCAGCCACGCTGTCCTGCCGGGGGTGGTGCTGGCATGGATCACGGGGATTCCGCTGGTGATCGGCGCGTTCATGGCCGGGATGATCGCCGCGCTTTCGACCGGGTGGCTGGCCGAGAACAGCCGCGTGAAGCGCGACACGGTGATGGGTGTCGTGTTCTCGGGGATGTTTGCGGTGGGGATCATCCTCTACACTTCGATCACCACGAACGAGCATCTGGACCATGTGCTTTACGGCAACATGCTGGGCGTGGGCGCGCAGGATCTTTGGACGGCGGCGGCGATCTGCATTCCGGTCGCGCTGATCCTGCTGCTGAAATGGAAGGACTTCCTGCTGCACGCCTTCGATGCGGCACAGGCGCAGGCATCTGGGCTGCGGGTCGGCTGGCTGCATTACGGGCTCTTGTGCATCCTGTCGCTGACGGTGGTGGCGGTGCTGTCCTCGGTCGGGCTGGTGCTGGCGGTGGCGCTGCTGATCACGCCGGGGGCGACGGCCTTTCTGCTGGTCCGCAGCTTTGGGCGGATGATGGCGGTGTCGGTGCTGATCTGCACCGGGGCGATGCTGACGGGGGCCTATGCCAGCTTCTTTCTGGACAGCGCCCCCGCGCCGACGGTGGTTCTGGTGCTGACGGCGATCTTCGCCGCCGCGTTCATCAGGCGCGTCGCCCGCCGCGCCGCATGAGGCCGAGCGCGCCGATCCCGCCGATCAGCAGCAGGACGGATGCGGGCAGGGGCGTCGGAAGCGGCGCCGCCGCGGCCAATGGCACTTCGCCGCCTGCGACGCTCCATGTGCCGCCGGGGCCGATCTTGCCGGTTGTCAGCAGGCCATAGCCTTCGATCCCATCCGGCAGGCCAAGAAAGAACGGCGCCTCGCCCAGCGCATTGATGCTGACATATTTGCCGCCGTTATAGAAATCGCCGCCAGAAAAGTAATTCCACGTCTCGGATGTGGTTTCGACATAGAGATCCCAATATTCCGGCATCCCGTCCGCGCCGAATGTCAGCGTCCGAAGCCCGACGCCCGGCAATGTCGTGGTCAGCCCTTTCGTCGCGTCGTCATACCACGTCAGGGTAAGGCCGGGTATTTCGACGATGTCGGTATCGATCGAAATGTCGAAGCTGCCGCTTTCGTCCAAACTCGCACTGCGCGAAATGGAATAGGTATAGGAGCCGCCTTCGCCATCGTCCCCGATACCATCGAAGGCCACGGTTTCGGTATCGAACGCATAGCTGTAGGTATAGGTAACGACCGCAGCATCGGCCATGGTCGAAATTCCCGCAGCCGCAAGGGCTGCCAGCGCAATCTTTAACATCACACTCACCAAATGTTGACCAGAATCAGATCGTGCCAGCGCAGGATGATTCCAGCAACATTTAATCCATGAGTTGCATTTCGCTAATTATCGATCGTTCGGTGAGGGATCGGGGACTTATTCTTCCGATTTCTCGTTCGAATAATACATCTTGCCGATCTCGATCTTTTCGCGTCCCTGCGAGATGCGGAAATCGTTCGTGTCGCGCAGGGAATAGATGCAGCCGCAATATTCCTGCATGTAGAATTCCTCGCGCTTGGAAATCTCGATCATGCGGGATGCGCCGCCGCCTTTGCGCCAGTTGAATTCCCAGTATTTCACGCCATCATAGGGTTTCGCCGCCCGCACGCCGCAATCGTTGATCTGCGCCATGTTCTTCCAGCGCGAGATGCCGAGCGAGGAGGTGATGACCGGAAACCCGTTCTCATACGCGTAAAGCGCGGTGCGTTCGAAGCGCATGTCGAAGCACATGGTGCAGCGGATGCCGCGTTCGGGTTCGAACTCCATCCCCTTGGCGCGGGCGAACCAGTTGTCGGCGTCGTAATCGGCGTCGATGAAGGGGATGTCGTGCTTTTCGGCAAAGCGGATATTCTCCTCCTTGCGCAGGACGTATTCCTTCTTGGGGTGGATATTGGGATTGTAGAAGAAGATCGTGTAATCGATCCCCGAGGCCGTCATCGCCTCCATCACCTCGCCCGAACAGGGCGCGCAGCAGGAGTGCAGAAGGACTTTCGTCTCTCCGTCAGGGGGGGTGAGGATGGGGCGATCATAGGTCATGCCCGAGATTTTACCCGATTCCCGCGCCGCCTGCCAGAGCCGCTAGTGGCAGTGGACCGTGCCTGCCGCCTTGTCCATATGGCAGCACTGGCCCGGCGGCGAGGATTTGCGGCAGCCCCCGCCATGGGCCAGCGCAGGCCCGGCAAGCAGAAGCGCGACAACGGTCAGCCTGACGATCATATCAGCCCCGGATCCAGCGCATCGCGTTCAGCGCGGCATCGGCCAGATCGCCGCTGCGGGCGACGTAATGTTCGGGGGCGGCGAAGCGGCCGGTGCCGGGGGCGCGGGTCTCTGCCTCCACCGCGTCGATCAGCCGGTTCAGGCGCCGCTGGTGCCATCCCAGTCGGCGTTGCAGCGGGTCCGTGACGATGCCCGCAAAGGTGGACAGGATCGCGATGGCAAGCACCAGCGCCGCCCCGGTCGCGAACACGGTGGTCATCGGCACGGTCGAAGGGAACGCCCCATACCACACCGCGCCCAGCGCACCGCCCAGCGGAAAGGACGCGATTGCCGCCCCCTGCGCCATCACCGCCGCCAGCGTGGGGGCCAGCGACAGAACGCCGGGGGTCAGCGATTTGAACGCCACCGCGCCGAAGCCGACGGTGCCCAGCGTGGCCGCGATCTCGTTCGTGGCGGTGCGGGTCGCGACATAGTCGCCCGTCAGTGCGGCCAGCCCGAGCGGCTCCAGCAGCTCGCGGCGCAGACGCAGGTCCAGCTCGGTCGCCAGCGCGGTCCGGAACATCAGCGGGCGCGCGGTGACCCATCGTGCGGCGCGGGGCAGGCGCATCCGGTCCAGCGTCAGCCCCGCCAGCCGCTGCAAAAGGAACAGCGGCGCCAGAGAGACATTCGCGGGCGCCTTCAGCATGTCCCAGCCCAGCGCGTGACGGTGCAGCTTCAGGCTGCCACGCAGGCTGAAATTGGCATCAACGAAACGGGTCACGGCAATGCGGTCCATGCCGGGATGCTAGCCTTTCGCGTTGCCGCTGGGAAGCTACGGTCGCAGACAGCGCGCCTTCAGCGCGGCATGGATGTCATGGACGCAGGCGATCAGCGCGGCGGGCGCGCTTTCTGGCGGCGGCACGCCCCGGGGCGGGCGAAAGCGCGGCGCGGATGCCAGAAGCTCCGCCGGGTTTCCAAGCGCCAGCGCCTCGGCCAGCGGGATCAGGTGGCGGCGCGGGTCCGAGCAGAGCGCGTCCTGATCGACGAGGATCGCGTTCGGTCCCGCCGTTTCCAGAACCATGCGATAGGTATCCGCCCAATAGGACAGCCAGAATTCAGGCGTCGCCGGATCGCCCTTGCGCGGGCCGCCCAGCGGACGGAACGCGCTGCCGAAGCCGAACTGCCCGATGGCGTGCATGTAGCGCCGGGCGAAAGGCTCCCTCGTTTGCAGGTCGGTGATGTGGCGGTGCTGGCGCAAAAGCGAACGGGCATGGGCGAACGGGTCGCGCAGGGGGATCACGACCGTCGCATCCGGCCACGCTCGGGCGATCCAGGGCAGGCGCGCGACCGAAGCGTCGTTTCGGGCGACATAGCGCGATGCCCCTGGCTTTGCCGCGACCACATTCGCCATATACCGGCGAAGGAAGGCCTCGAACTCCGGATGGGGCCGGTCGGTCCATGGGCGGATGTGGTCGGCGGCGTAGTGGTCCTTCCAGAACGCGATCCACGCCATTTCCTCCAGTGCGGCGGGGCTGTCGGGAAAGACCAGCCGCCCATCGCCGGGCATCCGTTCCATCCGCCCTTCGCCGCGCAACCCGCGCGTCAGGTTGCCCCAAAGCAAAGGGGACAGCGCGAAGGGCATGTGGCGATGGGCAGGGCTTGCGAATTCCGGCTGCCCGGCCAGGGCGTCCAGAAGAACCGACCCGCCCGCCCGCGCAAGCGATGTGACGAGCACCGGACGCAGGGCCGCATCGGGATCGATCCGGGCCGCGTATCGGCGGCTCTCGACCTGCGCCAAGGTTTTCTGAAGCCCCGGCGCGGCGAAGGCCAGACGGTGCAGCGCCCGATCCGCACGGCTGAGCGCAACGCCGCGCGGCGAAAGGGCAAGCCACAGCAAGATTGCCGCAAGCCCGGAGGCGATGGGCACAGGCCATGCCGCCGCGGCCCGCGCGTTTTCGGTCACGGGGTGGAAGTTCAACGCAGCCCAAAGGATCACAAGCGCGGCTGCCATGGGCATGCCCCGGCGCCGCTCGGGGCGGGTGGCGGCAAGTGTGGCGCCGGGCGTGCCGCCCTGCTCGGTGCGCGAAAGCCTCAGGGCGACGATCAGGGCGGCGATGCCGAGGCCCAGCGCGGCAAGCACCATCACCCCTGTCGGCCCTTCGGCCCCGCCGAGAGCGTGTCCGGCGCCGCATGTTTCGCCGTTGCCCCTGCAAGGGCGGATGCGGCGCCGGGCAGGATCACAAAGGCGAAAGTGGCGGCGCAGATCAGCGCCGAAAGGGTCTTGCCTGTCACGGGTCTTTCCTTTCGCAGCGAGGGGGAGGAGCATGCGCCCGCGACGTTATTTGCACTGCGCCGCCATTCCCATGCGCGGAGGTCCGCTTGGCGAAGCGCCGCGCGAACGGCCCGGGCGGCTCGGCAGGAACCGGCCGAACGGGCGCGACAATGAAGCGCGCGATCCACCGGGAACCGAGCGCGCTGCGCGGACATTCCTGCTTGGACGGAAGGAAGACCATGGACCGGATGACGACCCCCTATTGCGGCGCCCCGCCGATGCCTGCTGATCTGGCATCCGCGTGGAATACCGATCCGCTGCTGTTGGCCGCAATGGCCGTCGCTGCGATCTGCACCTTTCGTGTCGGCGGCTCGCGTGTGGCCTGGGCGGCGGGGGTCGCGGTTCTGGCGGTCAGCTTCCTCTCGCCGCTTTGCGCCTTGGCCAGTGCGCTGTTCTCGGCCCGCGTGCTGCACCATGTCCTGATCGTGGCGGTGGCGGCACCGCTTCTGGTGATCGGGATGCGTGTTCGCGTCGGGCTGAGCGGCCCTGCCTTTCTGGCGCATATGGCGGCGGTCTGGGCATGGCATCTGCCTGCCCCCTATGCCGCGGCGCTGTCCAGCGATGCCGTCTACTGGCTGATGGAGGCGACGCTGCTGGGCACCGCGGTCTGGCTATGGTCCGCGATGATGGTGCGGCCTGCGCAGGGGGTGGCGCTGGCGCTGGGCACGCTTTTGCAGATGGGGATGCTAGGGGCTCTGCTGACCTTTGCCGGGCGCGTGCTGCACCCGTTCCATGCGCTGACGACCGCGCCCTATGGGCTGGACCCGCTGGAGGATCAGCAGCTTGCGGGCCTTCTGATGTGGGCCCCTGCGGCGCTGCCCTATCTGGGGTTCGCGATCCACGGCGTGCTGAGCGGCGTTCTGCCCCGCGCGGGCCGGGCATGATCGAACTGTTGAAGGCCGTCCACATCGCCGCCATCGCGGTCTGGAGCGCGGGGCTTCTGGCGCTTCCCTCGCTTTATATCCAGCGCCGCCATGTCCGCAGCGATGAGGAACTGCACCGCCTGCAGGAGATGGTACGTTTCGCTTATATCGCCATCGTCTCGCCCTTTGCCTTTGCGGCAGTGGCGTCGGGCATCGCGCTGATCTTCGCGCGCGAGGTGTTTGCGCCATGGTTCGCCGCCAAACTGGCGCTGGTGGCGATCATGACCTTCGTTCACGTCCTGACCGGGCTGGTAGTGATCCGCCTGTTCCGCAAGGGCGAACGTTATCCCGGCTGGCGGTTCGTGCTGGCCACGGTCGCGACGGGGGTGATCGTGACGGGCATCCTGTGGCTGGTGCTGGCAAAGCCGCAGATGCCAGCCGCGCCGGACATCTTCCGTCCCGGCGCGCTGCCCGATCTGGTGGCGCGGATCAATCCTTGGACGACACCATGAGGCCGATCCCGTGATCGAAGATCAGCTTTCCGCCATGCCAGCCCGCGATCCCCGTCAGCACGACGCCGATGACAGACAGCGCCAGCCCCTGCGGCAGCACCGCATCGGGGAAGGCCAGCCGCAGGCCCCAGTTCGCTCCGGCGACCGACACCAGCGCCATTCCGGCGATGCCATGCGCCCAGCTTGCGGCGCGGGCGCGGATGCCGGGCACGGCCAGCAGTTCGACCGTTCCGACCGCCGCTGCGCCAAGCCCGGCAAGGAAGGTCAGCCCCGAGGACCAAAGCCCTGTGCGCACCCAGAACGGGTCCGCATCCCACCAGTAAAGGATGTCGATGCCCAGCGTGCAGATCATCAGCGCAATCGGAAAATGGACGGCCATCGCATGCAGCGGATGACCCGCAACGGCGATGAAGCTGTCGGTTGCCTTCTCCTCGACCTTCGCAATGACGGGGTTCTTTTCGCTGCCATGCGTTTCGTCGGCGATATGTTCGTCGGTCTTTGTCATGCCCGGACAAGGCGGCTCGGGCTGGCCGGGTTCCCGATCCTTTTCGCCGCAGGGTGCGATGGGGGGCATTCGGTGCTGTTCCCGGCAGGTCCGGCGGCGCAGGGAATCGCGACGCTGTGGTGGTGGATGTTTTGGGGCGGGGCGGCGATCTTCGCGCTGATGCTGGCGCTGTTTCTGTGGCTGCTGCTGCGCCCGGCTGCCGGGCAGGGCATCCCCGCGCGCTGGTGGATCGTGGGCGGCGGGCTGGTGTTTCCTCTGCCGGTGCTGGCCGCGCTGACCGGGGCGGCGCTTTGGCTGGGCGAGGGAACGCTGGGCGGCACGGCCCCTACCCGGATCGAGGCCGAGGCGCGGATGTGGCAATGGCAATTCCGATACCCCGACGGGTCCGCGACGACCGACGTGCTGCACCTGCCCGCAGGGCGCGATGTCGAGATCGTCGTGACCAGCCCCGACGTGATTCACAGCTTCTGGATCCCACGCCTTGGCGGCAAGATCGACGCGATCCCCGGCCATGCGAACCGCATCGTGCTGCGCGCCGACGCGCCCGGCGAATATGGCGGTGTCTGCGCCGAATATTGCGGCACGGGCCATGTGGACATGAGCTTCACCGCCGTGGCGGAAGCCGATTGGGGGCGCGAATGACCCCCATCCGCCGCCACAAGGAGCTTGACCGCATCTGGCGCACCGCCCCCGGCTGGGGCCGCCTTGCCGCCGTGAACCATACCGTCATCGGCAAGCGGTTCATGCTGACGGCGCTGGTGTTCTTCGCCATCGGCGGGCTGCTGGCGATGCTGATCCGCATCCAGCTTGCCTCGCGCCAAAGCGAGTTCATGGAGCCGGGGACCTATGCCCAGGTCTTCACCATGCACGGCACGATCATGATGTTCCTGTTCGCGATCCCTTTCTTCGAGGGGCTGGCGATGTATCTGCTACCCAAGATGCTAGGCGCGCGCGACATGGCGTTCCCGCGCCTGTCTGCCTATGGCTACTGGTGCTATCTGTTCGGTGGGTCGATCCTGATCGCCGCGCTGCTGATGGGGGCCGCGCCGGATGCGGGCTGGTTCATGTATGCGCCGTTGTCATCGGCGACCTACAGCCCTGGCATCAATGCCGATATCTGGCTGCTGGGCATCACATTCGTCGAAATCTCGGCCCTTTCGGCGGCGGTGGAAATGCTGGTGTCGATCCTGATGCTGCGCGCCGGGGGGATGTCGCTGGACCGGATGCCGATCTTCGGCTGGTATATGCTGGTCGTGGCGGGGATGATGCTGGTGGGGTTCCCGCCGCTGATCCTCGGGTCCTTGCTGCTGGAGGCCGAGCGCGCCTTTGGCCTGCCGTTCTTCGACCCCACCCGAGGGGGCGATCCACTTCTGTGGCAGCACCTGTTCTGGCTGTTCGGCCACCCCGAGGTCTATATCATCTTCCTGCCCGCCGCCGGGGTTCTGTCGACCATCATCCCGGTCTTCTCGCGTCACCGGCTGGTCGGATATCGCGCCATCGTGGCGGCGATCGTGGCGATGGGATTCCTCAGCTTCGGGCTGTGGGTCCACCACATGTATGCGACGGGCATCCCGCATCTGTCGCTGTCGTTCTTTTCCATCGCCAGCGCGCTGGTGGCGGTGCCGACGGCGGTGCAGATATTCTCGTGGCTGGCGACCATGGCGGCGGGGCGGCCGCGCTTCTCCATCCCGATGCTGCATGTGTTCGGGTTCATGTTCGTCTTCGTCTGCGGCGGGCTTTCGGGCGTGATGCTGGCGATGGTGCCGTTCGATCTGCAGGCGCACGATACGCATTTCGTCGTGGCGCACATGCATTACGTGCTCGTCGGCGGCTTCGTGTTTCCAATGATGGCGGCGGCCTATTATTGGCTGCCGCACATGACGGGCCGCCAGCCGGTGCAGCATCTTTCCCATGCCGCGTTCTGGACGATCTTCGCCGGGTTCAACCTTACCTTTCTGGGAATGCACCTGACGGGGCTTCTGGGGATGACGCGGCGCGTCCACAGCTATGACGATCCGTGGTGGGAGGTGTTGAACTTCATCTCGTCCATGGGCGGGTTCGTGACGACCATCGGCTTTGCGCTTCTGGCGCTGGATCTGATCCTGTTGATGCTGTTCGGGCGGCCCTTCCGGCGCGATCCGTGGCGGGCGGGAACGCTGGAATGGGCGATGCCGACGCCACCGCCCAGCTATGCCTTTGCGTCCATCCCGATGGGCGATGCGGACGGGCCGTCGCTGGCGGCGGGCAAAGGGCTGCTGGCGACACCGCGCGGAGAGATGGAGACGCTGGGCGTCGATCCCCTGACCGGACGGCCCGAGCAGATCGTGATCCTGCCGAAGCCGACCTTCCTGCCGCTGCTGACCGCGCTTGCGACGGGCGGCGTGTTCCTGAGCCTGCTGTTCAAACTCTACCTGCTGGCCCCGGTCTTTGCAGTGGCGGTGGTGGCGCTTTTCCTGCGCTGGACCGCCGCGATGCCCGCGCCTGCGGTGCTGGATGCGGGGCAGGGGCTGATGCTGCCGAACCACCGTGCGGCGCGGCTGCCGCCCTCGCTTCTGGCGATGCGTTTCATCATCGCGGCGGATGGGGCCGCCTTCGCCTCGCTGGTGTTCGGGGCAGGGTTCCTCGCGATCTCGGCCCCCGGCTGGCCGCCGGCGGACTGGCCGGGCTTCGGCTGGCCCGCCTGGGTGGCGGTGGCCGGGGCGCTGGCGGCATTGGCGCTGCCGGGGCGGGCGCTGATGCCGCAGGTGGTGACGGTGGCCGGGTTCGCCGCGATCCTGTGGCATATGGAAGGGGTGCAGGATCACGCCGCCCCGGCATCGCTGGCGGCATTGGCGACATGGGGCGCGGTCCATGCCGGCATCGGGGCCGTTCTGGCCGGATGGGCGGCGGGGCAGGAGGACAAGCGCCTCTCGGTCCAGTGGCAGCGCTATGCGGCGCTGGTCACCGTGGTCGCGGCGACATTCCCGCTGCTTCTACGCCTTCTGGCAGAGGGCGCGGCATGAGACGGCTGGCGCTTCTGATCGCGGGCTTCGTCATCTGGTCGGCGGCCTTCCTTGCCGTCTATGCCTTGCAGGCGACGGGCTGCGCGATCGGGATGGAGGCGGGGCTGCTGCGCGGTCTGCTGATCCTTTGCGTGGCGGTGGGGGTGGCGGCGGGGGCGGTGCCGCTGTGGCTGGCGCGGCGGGGCGGGGTGCTGGGGCAAAGCGCGACCATCGCCGCCGCCGCGGCGATGGCCTCGACGCTGCTGACACTTTCCGGTGTGTTCTGGCTTGGCCCCTGCTGATCCGGGAACGCTTGGGCGGGCGGCGGGTTGACCTTGGCAAGCCAAGGAGCCGCCGCCATGAAGGACGCCCCAGAACGCGACCAGGACCCCACGACCCCCTTCTATAACCACCCGACCGGGGGTTGGGGGTCGATCAAGAGCGTGCTGCGCCATATGGGGACCGGCCACGCCTCGCCCCCCGGCGTGCTGGAGACGCTGTGGCGGCAGAACAAACCGCACGGGCATATGTGCACCTCTTGCGCATGGGCCAAACCGCCGAACCCGCATCTGGCCGAATTCTGCGAGAACGGAGCGAAGGCGACGATCTGGGATCTGACCCGCGACCGCTGCGGCCCGGATTTCTTTGCCGCGCACAGCGTTTCGGAACTGCGGACATGGGCCGACCACGATCTGGAGGCGGTGGGGCGGCTGACGCATCCGATGCGTTATGACGCCGCCACCGACCGCTATGTCGCGGCGACATGGGACGAGGCCTTTGCCACCATCGGTGCCAAGCTGCGGGCAATGGACCCGAAATCCACCGTCTTCTACGCTTCGGGCCGCGCCAGCCTCGAGACTTCCTATCTCTATGCCCTGTTCGGGCGGGTCTATGGTCACAACAACCTGCCCGACAGTTCCAACATGTGCCACGAGACGACCAGCGTGGCACTGAAGAAGACCATCGGATCGCCCGTCGGCACCTGCGTTCTGGACGATTTCAAACATTGCGACATGCTGCTGTTCTTCGGTCAGAATACCGGATCGAACAGCCCACGCTTCCTGCATCCGCTTCAAAAGGCTGCCAAACGCGGCTGCCGAATCGTGACGTTCAACCCCGTGCGCGAACGCGGGCTGCTGGAATTTGCGAACCCTCAGAACCCGGTGGAAATGCTGACGGGCGGTTCGACGAAGATTTCCGACATCTATCTGCAACTGAGGCCCGGCGGCGACATCGCGGCAATCGCGGGGCTTTGCAAGCATCTGCTGGCGATGGGAGCCGTGGATCGCGGCTTCATCGACCGGCATTGCCACGACTTCGACGCCTTCGCTGCGCGGATGGAGGCGCTGAGTTGGGAGGAGATAGAGACACAGTCGGGCCTTCCGCGCGCCGATCTGATCGAAGTGGCCGAGATCTACGCCAGCGCAAAGAACGTCATCGGCGTCTATGGCATGGGGCTGACACAGCATGTGCATGGCAGCCAGAGCATCGGGATGCTGGTGAACCTGTTGCTGATGCGCGGCAATATCGGGCGCAAGGGCGCCGGCATCTGCCCGGTGCGCGGCCATTCCAACGTGCAGGGGCAGCGCACGGTCGGCATCTCGGAAAAGCCGGAGCTTGTGCCGCTGGACAAGCTGGCGGAACTGTTCGATTTCGCCCCGCCGCGCGATACCGGGATGACCACGGTGGAGGTGGTGCAGGGTGTGATCGACGGGACGGTGCGCGGCTTCATCAGCCTTGGCGGCAATTTCGCCCGTGCCATCCCGGATCAGGGCCGCGCCGATCCCGCGTGGGCGGGGCTGGAGCTGAACGTCCAGATCGCGACCAAGCTGAACCGTTCACACACGCTTGTGGGGGACGGCGCGTGGCTGCTTCCCTGCCTTGTCCGCGCCGAGGAGGACATGCAGGTCGGCGGCCCGCAGACGGTCACGATGGAAGACAGCCTCAGCCATATCCACGGATCACTTGGCAAGCGCCCCCCGGCCTCGCCGCATCTGCTGTCCGAGGTCGCCATCGTCGTGGGGCTGGCCAAGGCGACGCTGCCGCCAAAGCCGAAGCTGCGTTGGGATGACTGGCAAGCCGATTACGCCCGCATTCGCAACCTGATCGAAGCAACCTATCCCGACCAGTTCGCGCGTTTCAACGAACGCATGTTCGACGCGGGCGGTTTCTATCGCGGCAATTCGGCGCGGGACCGAGACTGGCAGACCGAAAGCGGCAAGGCCGAATTCACGGTGCCGGACACGCTTTCGGCACTGGGCAAGGGGCCGGAGGGGGCGCTGACGCTGATGACGCTGCGGTCCAACGATCAGTTCAACACGACGATCTATGGCTATCGCGACCGGCTGCGTGGGCTGGAGGGCGACCGGATGATCGTGCTGATGTCGCCTGCGGAAATCGCCCGCGCGGGGCTGCACGAGGGACAGCGCGTGACGCTGGTGTCGGCCCATGCCGATGGGGCGGTGCGCAGGGTGCCGGGCTTTGCCGTGACGCCCTATGATCTGCCGCAGGGGTGCGTTGCCGCCTATTACCCCGAGGCGAATCCGCTGGTCCCATTGGACCTGCACGATCAGGCGTCCAAGACGCCGGCCTTCAAAAGCGCACCTGTATGGGTGGAGGGGTGAGAGGCTGGACATCGACCCAAACGGGACTCGTTGCGGCTGCTTCCTTCCGGACCTGACCGGGTTGGCGAGGCGTTCGCCCGCGCCAACCTCTCGGGGGTTCATATAGTCGCCCGAGCGGATGGGTGCAAGTCACAGATCCAGCCGGAACCGCAGGAAGCCGCGGTCGGTCGGGCCGATGGGCGTCAGGGGCAGATGTGCGACCTCGTGCAAGTGGTTGATCGCGCGCGGGGACGTGTCGAACGTGACCGAGGTGCCGGGCATCGACACGAAGGACCAGAACGGCGCTTGGGTGGCGGCAGGGGGGTGGCCGGCGATACGGTCCATCAGCACCTCGCGCATGGTGGCGGGGCCGATCGCGACGGGGGGGCGGGGGCTGAATCCGCCGGTGCCGCCCGCGCGATAGCTGCTGGTCGCGACATGGAACGCCGCGTCTGGGTCCAGCGGAGCGCCGTTCAGGCGCAGATCGCGGATGCGCCCCGCCGTGCGGGAAAGGTCGATGCGGAAGGTCAGCCCGTGGATCAGATCGAAGTTGTAGCTTGGAACCTCGGGCGGCAGCAGGGGCTGATCGGGGAGGCCCGGCTCGATCCGGTTGAAGATCGCGGCGGCGCGTTCCAGCCAGCCCTCCACCTCGGCCCCGGACAGGCGAAGCACGGCAAAGCTGTTGGGATAGCAGTAAAGATCGGTCACATGCCGCAGTGCGATCGGTCCGGCGGGAATGTCGGTGAAATAGCCTGGTCCGCCGCGCCCGCCCGCCTTGAACGGCAGCCCGGTTCCCAGAACCGGCAGATCATCCCCCAGCAGGTTGTGCGCATGGGCGGCACCGGCATCGGCAATCAGGCCCACGGCGCGGGTTGGCGCGATCATCGAAAAGAAGGTGTTCAGCGGAATGAGGCTTTTCCCAACCGGGCGGCGGGCGAAATCCACGGTTTCGTCGTGATCCTGCGCGGTGACGGCCAGGAATTCCGGATCGGGCGCGGCATCGTCGCTGCTGCGGGCATGGCAGCGCCAGCCCGTCACCTGCCAGTCGCCGGGACGCAGCGAAAGGTCGATCACCCCCAGATGCGAGCCCCAGAAACCCGGCATGACGGCGGGCGTGCCATGCAGCGTGCCTTGCGCGACATCGGCGCAGGGCAGCCCCTCGAACGCGGTCGAGGGGAAGATCTGGTGGCTATGGCCCGCAACGACCGCGTCGATCCCCGGCACGGCGGCCAGCGCGGCCGAGGCGTTCTCGGCGCCCGCCGCCTCGCCTTCGCCCGCGATGCCGGAATGGGACAGGGCGATGACGATGTCGCATTCGCGGCGCAGGGCGGGCACATGCGCGCGGGCGGCGGCGACGATGTCCTCGGTCGTCAGCACCCCTTCCAGCACTGCGCGGTCCCAGGTCATGATCTGGGGCGGGGCAAAGCCGATGATCCCGATCCGCAGCAGATGTTCGCGGCCTGCGCCATCCCGCACCCGGCGGATCAGCACCGTCCATCGCGGCAGGAACGCGCTGCCATCTGCGCGGGATATGTTGGCCGAAACGAAGGGAAAGGCCGCGCTGTCCAGCACCTGCGACAGGAACTGGATGCCATAGTTGAATTCGTGATTGCCCACCGTCGCCGCGTCATAGCGCATGTGGTTCATCGCCGCGGCAACCGGGTGGATACGCCCCGCGAGCCCCCGCCCATGCGCGACCCAGTCGCCCATCGGGCTGCCCTGAAGGAAATCGCCATTGTCGAGCAGGATGCAGTTCCCGGCCTCGGCCCGGGCCTGTGCGGCCAATGTCGCGATCCGCGCCAGGCTCTGCGTCGCGGTGGGCTGGGCGGTGGTATAGTCCCACGGATGCAGATGCATGTGGATGTCGCTGGTCGCAAGAATGCGCAGATGCACCCTGTCCTGCTGCCCGCCGGGGGGATCGCCCGCGGCGGCGACGGTCAAGTCGTTGGAATATCCGGGCATCGAAATCTTTTTTCAGTAATTCCCCGAAGGTTAATCAGAAGGCGGCCGGCGAATCCAGCCTGTTTGCTCCGGTCATGGACAAACTGCCACGTTTTTGCCACTTTTCCCTGTATCCGTCCGGCGCGGATGCGGCGCGGGGGATGTCATGACGGAAATTCTGGCGCTTGGCGGTTCGGGGCTCGACCGGGCGGCGACGCTTCGGGAAAAGTCCGGGGACCTGCTGGGGCAGGGCGGGGTGTTGCCGGTCTGGCGCGGCAAGGTGCTGATGCAGGGCGGCGGGCTGCTGCGGCTGGATGCGGCAAGCCCGGTTCTGGCGAAGGGCGGGGTGGCGGTGTTCCTTGGGATGGATGACGGCACGGCGATCTTCGCGCAGGACATCTCGGACTGGTCGCCCGAAGCCGGGGCCGAGGGGATCGAGGCAGGCTTCGTCGATGCCAGCCGCCAGACCCACCCCGCGCTGGACGCCGATGCGGGCTTTGTCGAACTGCGGCAAGTGATGGCCGATCTGACCCCGCGCGATGCGGAACTAGCGGCGATGGGAAAGGCGCTGGTGCAATGGCACCGCAGCCATCGGTTCTGCGCCACCTGCGGCGCCGAATCCGCCCCCGCGATGGGCGGCTGGCAGCGCGATTGCCCGGCCTGCGGCGCCAAGCATTTTCCGCGCACCGATCCGGTGGTCATCATGCTGGTGCTGGACGGGAACCGGCTGCTTCTGGGCCGCTCGCATGGCTGGCCGGACCGGATGTATTCCTGTCTTGCCGGTTTCGTCGAGCCGGGCGAGACGATCGAGGATGCCGTCCGCCGCGAGGTGATGGAGGAGACGGGCATCGCCGTGGGCCGGGTGGACTACCTTGCCAGCCAACCCTGGCCCTTTCCGGCGTCGCTCATGCTCGGCTGCCGGGCCGAGGCGCGAAGCCGCGAGATCCGCATCGACCCGGTGGAGATCGAGGACGCCCGATGGGCAACGCGAGAGGAGATGTTCGCCGCAATCGCCGGGGTCCATCCCGACATCGCCGCGCCGCGCGTGGGGTCGATAGCTCGATTTCTTATTTCCTCATGGCTTGCGGACAGGGTGGATTGAGGGAAAACTCCCTGCAACCGCAGATGCAGGAGCGATCATGAAATTCACCACCAAATGCGATATCGAGGCGCCGCTGGACTTTGCCTTCGCCGCGCTGACCGATTTCGACAGGTGGGAAAGGTCGATCCGGCGGCGCGGTGCGACCGTAAGCCGCATAGAGACGGAGGCCGATCCGGCCCCGGTCTGGAAAACCGATTTCACCTTTCGCGGCAAGCCGCGCAGCGCCACCATCCGTCTAGTGCAAAGCGTGCCGGACAAGCGGCTGGTCTTCGTCGCCTCGGGGGCATCGGTCGATGCACAGACGACGCTGGACCTGATCGCGCTGACGCCGATGCGCACCCGCCTTGCCATCGTGGCCGAGATGAAGCCGAACACGCTGGCCGCGCGGCTGTTCATCCAGTCGCTGCGGCTGGCGCGCGGCAAGGTGCAGAAGCGTTTCGACGACCGCGCCGCACAGCTTGCGGACGAGATCACCGACCGCTATCGCACCGCCTGACGCGGCGATGAAGTCCCGCCAACGGATAGGCATCACCCAAGGGCAGCGGCTTCAGCTGAACCTCGGGCTCACGGCATCGATTCGCGTGCTGGAACTGGACGCGCCGGAGCTTGCCCGCTGGCTGGAAGAGCAGGCAGCGGCCAATCCCGCGCTTCAGGTCGGCCCGCCGCCGGATCCCGGCCCCGGCGAATGGCTGCCGCGCTGGAGCAATGCCTTTCGCCAGATGGGCGGCGGCGTCGAGGCGGATCTGGCGGAATCCGCCGCACCCAGCCTGATGGCGCATGTGATGCAGGAAATCGCGCGGATCATCGGACAGGGGAGGGATTACCGGCTGGCGGTCGCCCTGGCCGAGGCGCTGGAGCCGTCGGGTTGGCTGGGCCAGCCGCTGGATCAGATCGCGTTGGCGGCGGGCTGTGCCGAATCGGATGTGGCGGCGGTTCTTGCGCGCCTTCAGCAGATCGAACCGCGCGGGCTGTTCGCCCGGTCGCTGGCGGAATGCCTGCGCCTTCAGGCCGAGGAGGAGGGCTGCCTCGATCCGGTCATGGATTTCATGCTGGCGCATCTGGACTTGGTGGCGGGTGGGGCGATCGAGCGGATCGCGGCGCTGTGCGGGGCGGATGCCTCCGACATCCGGGCGCGCATAAGGGTGCTGCGGCAGTTCGATCCCAAACCCGGCGCGCAATTCGTGCCCGGAGCCGCCCCGACACGAGAGCCGGACCTGATCGCGCGGCGGGGTGCGAATGGCTGGGATGTCTCGCTCAACCGGTCGTGTCTGCCCACCCTTGCCATCGCCGCACCCGAAGGTGACGACGCGCGCGATCAGGTGAAACAGGCCCGCGCGCTTGCCCGGATGGTCGAGGGGCGCAACACGACGATGCTGAACGTGGGTCGTGCGATCCTGATGCGGCAGCGCGCGGCGCTGGAACATGGTCTGGCGGCGCTGGTGCCAATGACGATGGCCAGCGTGGCGGCGGATCTATCGATGCATGAAAGCACGGTCAGCCGCGTGGTGGCTGGCACGTCGGTCGACACGCCCCTGGGCACGATCTGGCTGCGGCGGCTGTTCACGGGCCGGCTGGGCGACACGCACAGCCCCGCCGCCGCCGAGGTGCGCGCCATGCTGTCGCGCCTGATCGCCGCCGAGGATCCCGCCGCCCCCCTGTCCGACGCCGGCTTGGCCGAGGCGCTGGCCGCTCATCATCTGCCAGTCGCGCGGCGCACCCTGGCGAAATACCGCGCCATGCTGAACATTCCGCCCGCCAACCGCAGACGGCGGCGATAGCTGCAAAAAACCTCTTGACCTCCCCCCCGGCTGCCCATATTGGTCCGCCCCGTTGGCGGAGTAGCTCAGCTGGTTAGAGCACGGGAATCATAATCCTGGGGTCGGGGGTTCAAATCCCTCCTCCGCTACCAACTTTCCTTCGATTGCGCAGCAGCTTCGGGGCCGACAGCCCGGCAAGAAGCAGCAGCCCCGTGATGCCCATCGCCATCGCGGGGGGCAGCGGCACGGGCGCAGGCGGCGGTTCTTCCCCGCCACCGCCCGGCGGGCGGTAGGATGTGGGAACCGGCGGCATCCCATACATGGTCGGCGGGTTGTGGCGACGCGTCAGCGGCGTGCCCGGAAGGGCGGCCATCGTCGCAAAGGTGGGAACCTGATCGAAACAGGTCAGACCGAAAGGGGGTTCGAAGCCAATGTCGGCGTGCGCGAAAAACGGCACGAAGCACATGGCCGCAGCCATACGAAACATCTTTAACCTATCACTCGTAACAAAAACTTAACTTCTGCAGAAATAGCGCCCGCGCCTCTGCGGATCAACTCACGATTCATTGCGAATGCTGCAAGGGTGGACGAATCCGGCCCCCGCACATAGGTTGGCACGATCCTACAGCCGGGACAGGCCGAATGAGTGAAACGACCGGGACCTATCAGGTCCTTGCGCGCAAATACCGCCCCGAAACCTTCGCCGATCTGGTCGGGCAGGAGGCGATGGTCCGCACGCTGAAGAACGCCTTCGCCGCCGACCGGATCGCCCATGCCTTCGTGATGACGGGCATCCGCGGCACGGGCAAGACGACCACCGCGCGCATCATCGCCAAGGGGCTGAACTGCACCGGAATCGACGGCAAGGGCGGCCCCACGACCGAACCTTGCGGGCAGTGCGACGCCTGCCGCGCCATCACCGAAGGCCGTCATGTCGACGTGATGGAGATGGACGCCGCGTCCCGCACCGGCGTGAACGACATTCGCGAGATCACGGAGTCGGTGCATTATCGGGCCGCCTCCGCGCGCTACAAGATCTACATCATCGACGAGGTTCACATGCTGTCGACCAGCGCGTTCAACGCGCTGCTGAAGACGCTGGAAGAACCGCCCGCGCATGTGAAATTCATCTTCGCCACCACGGAAATTCGCAAGGTTCCCGTCACGGTCCTGTCGCGCTGCCAACGCTTTGATCTGAAACGGATCGAGCCGGAGGTGATGATCGCCCTTCTGCGCCGAATCGCCACCGCCGAATCGGCGCAGATCACCGATGACGCTTTGGCACTCATCACGCGCGCCGCCGAAGGGTCGGCGCGGGATGCGACATCGCTTCTGGATCAGGCGATCAGCCATGGCGCGGGGGAGACGACCGCCGATCAGGTCCGTGCGATGCTGGGTCTGGCCGACCGGGGCCGGGTGCTGGATCTGTTCGACATGGTGATGAAGGGCGACGCGGCCTCGGCCCTGTCCGAGCTTTCGGCGCAATATGCCGACGGGGCCGATCCGATGGCCGTGCTGCGCGATCTGGCCGAGATCACGCATTGGATCTCCGTCATCAAGATCACCCCCGAAGCTGCCGAGGACCCCACCATCGGCCCGGACGAACGCGCGCGGGGGCTGGAGATGGCGACCCGTCTGCCTATGCGCGTTCTGACCCGGATGTGGCAGATGCTGCTGAAATCGCTGGAGGAGGTCGCATTGGCCCCTAACGCGATGATGGCGGCGGAAATGGCGATCATCCGTTTAACCCATGTGGCCGACCTGCCGGACCCGGAACAGTTGATGCGGCGGATCAATTCGCTGCCCCAGCCGACCCATGCGCCCGTGCCCGCGCCTCAGGGCGGGGGCGGGACGACGATGGCCCGCGCGGTGGGCGGCGGCACGGTGGCCAGCGCCTTGCCCGCGACCTTCGATTCGGTCGTCGCCATGATCCGCGACAAGCGCGACATGGTGCTCCTGAACGATGTGGAGACGGGGCTGCGGCTCGTGCGCTATCAACCCGGCCGGATCGAGTTCGAACCGGGGCCGGGCGCACCGCGCGATCTGGCGGCCAAGTTGGCGCAGCGGCTTCAGGGCTGGACGGGGCAACGCTGGGGCGTGTCGATCGCCTCGGGCGGGGCGCCGACCATTGCCGAGGTGCGGCAGGCCGAGGAACAAGGCGCCAAGGCCGAAGCGATGGGCCTTCCCATCGTGCAGGCCATCCTTGCTGCCTTTCCGGGCGCGACGATTGCGGATATCCGCGCCCCCGTGGCCGACGCGGCAGCCGAAGCGCTGCCCGAAGTCGAAGATGAATGGGACCCTTTCGAGGAGGATTGAGATGTTCGGACTTGGTGGCCTTGGCGACATGGGCAAGATGATGAAGGCTGCACAAGAGATGCAGACCAAGATGGCCGAGATGCAGGAGCAGCTTGGTTCCATCATCGTCGAAGGCGAGAGCGGGGCAGGGCTGGTCAAGGCCCGCGCAACCGCGAAGGGGGAATTGGTCGGCCTCGACATCGACCCGTCGATCTTCGTCGCATCGGAAAAGGAAGTGGTCGAGGATCTGATCCTTGCCGCGATCAAGGACGCGCAGTCCAAGGCGCAGGAACGGCATCAGTCGGAAATGGGCAAGCTGACCGAGGGGCTCGGCCTTCCGGCGGGCATGAAGCTGCCCTTCTGACATGGACGCCCCCGGCAATATCGAACGGCTGGTCGAGCTTATGGCCCGGCTTCCGGGTCTTGGCCCGCGTTCGGCACGCCGGGCGGTGCTGCATATGCTGAAGAAGCGGGGGCAGGTGATGGCCCCCTTGGCGCAGGTTCTGGCCGAGGTTGCGGCCTCGGCCCGCGACTGCGCCATCTGCGGCAATATCGGCGACAGCGACATCTGCCCCATCTGCCGGGATGACCGCCGCGCCAATGGCGAGATCTGCGTCGTGGAAAACGTCGCCGACCTTTGGGCGATGGAACGGGGCGGGGCGTTCCGGGGCCGCTATCACGTCCTTGGCGGGACTTTGTCGGCGCTGGATTCCGTCGGGCCGGACGAACTCCGCATCCCCAAGCTGATGCAGCGCGTGGGGGACGAGGGCGCGCGCGAGGTGATCCTTGCGCTGAACGCCACGGTCGATGGGCAGACGACGGCGCATTACATCGCGGACGTTCTGGGCGACGCGGTGCGCGTCACCTCGCTGGCGCAGGGTGTGCCGATCGGGGGCGAGCTGGACTACCTCGACGATGGCACGATCGGGGCGGCGCTGCGGGCGCGGCGGGGGATCTAGCCGAACGCCTCGTTCAGAAGGAACACGGCGGCGGCGATCATCGCCCAGACCACTCCCCAGACGATCACCAGCGAGACGGCGCCCAGAACCAGACCGATCCCCACCCAAAGCCCGTCCCGCTCCAGCATTCCAAGCGAGATCAGCGTCATCGCAAAGGCGGGCAGCATGTTGCCCAGCGGGATCGGCAAGGCCAGCACGATGGCCAGCACAAGAAGCGCCGCGCCGATGAACCGCTGCGCCGTTTCCGACACCATGAAGGTCAGGCGCGGGGCCAGCAGCTTTTCCGCGCGGCCCAGAACCGGGGTCATCTTGCCGACCAGCGCGGCGAAGGCCGACCGCTCCATCGACCGTGTGGCGATGAACGCCGGAAGCCAAGGCAGTCGCCCCATCATCAACTGCGCCGACAGAAAGATCAGCGGCAGGCCAAGGATGCCCGACGTTCCCGGCGGCGTCGGCAGCACGTTCGGCAGCGCAAAGATCAGCAGCAAGGCCCCGAAGGCCCGTCCGTCCATCGCCAGAACCAGATCGGAGATCGAGATACGGTCCCGCTTGGGGTCGTGGGCGATGTCCTCCAGCACTTCGGACAGGCGTTTGCGGACAGGCTTGCGGGGGCGGCGCGGCTCGTCCTCGCCTTCCTCGAAATGCATGTCCACCGCGGGGGCGCCCGCCGCGCGCAGGCGCAGCGCCTCGGCTTCTTCCTCGCTCGCGCCCTCGTGACGGTTTTCCATGCCTGCTCCTGCTGTTGCAGGTGCAGTTTGGGGGCGGGCCGCGCGGGCCGCAAGCCGCAATCCCGTGATGACGGGCGGCGCGTTGACGCGGTCAGACGGACGCGGCGTGCGGCACCAGCCAAGTGCCCGCATCGGGCGGCGTGTTCACCCTGACCCGGCAGCGATAGGCGCAAGACAGGTTCGCATCCGTCAGCACCCCCGCAGGTGTGCCCTGTGCCACCATCCGCCCCTCGGCCAGCAGCGCCACCCGGTCGGCGAACATCGCGGTCAGGTTCAGATCATGCATCACCGCGACCACGCCGCCGCCCGCATCGGCAAAGTCGCGGGCGATCTGCATGACGATCAGCTGGTGGCCGATGTCGAGGCTCGACACAGGCTCGTCCAGCAGCAGCCAGCGGGGCTGGCCGTCCAGCACCGGCTCCCATACCTGCGCCAGAACGCGGGCCAGTTGGGCGCGCTGCTGCTCGCCGCCCGACAGGTCCTGATACATCCGCCCCTCGTAGCCTTGCAGGCCGACGCGGGCCAGCGCCTGCTGCGCCAGATGGCCGCGAGCGGCGGAGATGCCGGAGCCGAGGCCAAGGCGCACCACCTCGATCACGGTGAAGGGAAAGGCCAGCGGCGTCGCCTGCGGCAGCACGGCGCGGATGGCGGCAAGCTGCCACGGTTTTGCGCTGGCGATGTCGGTGCCGTTCATCGCGACGTGGCCATCGAATGGGGTTTCGGCGGTGATCGCGCGCATCAGCGTGGTCTTGCCCGACCCGTTCGGCCCGACGATGGCGGTCAGATGCCCCGGCCTCGCGTCGAAGGACACGCCATGCAGGATCATGCGCCCGCCCAGCCGGACGTGGATATTCGCTGCAACGATCACAGCGCCCCCACACCCTTGCGCGACAGCAGAATCCACAGGAACACCGGCGCGCCGAGGATCGCGGTCACGATGCCGATGGGCAGTTCCGCCGGGGCGACGATCATCCGCGCGACGATATCTGCGAGGCACAGAAGCACCGCCCCCAGCACGGCGGCATTCGGCAGCAACCAGCGGTGATCCGGCCCCGATCCAAGCCGCAACAAATGCGGCACGACGATGCCGATGAAGCCGATCCCGCCCGACACCGCGACCGATGCCCCGGTCGCCGCGGCCACTGCAAGGATCGCCAGCAGCTTGATGCGCTGCACCGGAAGGCCCATATGGCCCGCCGCAGCTTCGCCCAAGGCCAGACCGTTCAGGCCCCGCGCCAGAAGGGGCGAGAGCAGGATCGCAGGCAGGATCAGCGGGATCGCCGCACCGACCTTGGCCCAGCTTGCCCCGGCCAGCGATCCCATGCCCCAGAAGGTCAGATCGCGCAACTGCCGGTCATCGGCCATATAGGTCATCACGCCCACCATTGCCGCCGCCAGTGCGCCCAGCGCGATCCCGGCCAGCAGCATCGTCGCGACGGAGGTGCGCCCCGACCGCGTGGCTACGCGATACAGCAACAGCGTCGAGCCACCTGCCCCCGCGAAAGCCATGAAGCTGACCGTATGCTGCCCCACCCATGCGGGCAGCATCCCGCCCAGCACGATGGCAAAAACCGCGCCAAGGCTCGCGCCCGCACCGACGCCGACCACGCCCGGATCCGCCAGCGGGTTGCGGAACAGCCCCTGCATCACTGCGCCCGACACCGCCAGCGCTGCCCCGATCAGCATCCCGAGCGCAAGGCGCGGCAGACGGATGCTCATCAACACCAATTCGTCGCGCGGGTCGAGATTGCCCGCGAGCCAGCCCTGCGCCGCGTCCATCACCGACACGCCCGACGCGCCTGTGCCGACGGACAGCACCGCCACCGCCGCCAGCCCCGCCAGCAGCCAGAAGAACAACCGCCTTGCACGGTCCGACCTGTCGCCGGGAATGCAGCCTGCGATGGCGACCATCTCAGCCCCCGTAGATCGCGTCGTGAAGCTGGATCGCGGCATCCGGCGTGCGCGGCCCGAAGCCCAGCAAGAGCAGCCCGTCCATCCGCACCACCGCATCCGTCTTTGCCGCAGGGGACGCGCCCAGCGCGGCCTGAGCGAACAGCACCTCGTTCGCCGCGCCGTGATCGCCGCCCCGGTCCATCATCAGGATCACGTCGGGGGCGGCGGTCAGGATCGCCTCGTCCGTCATGGGTTTGTAGCCGTCGAAGCCGGTGGCGGCATTGATCCCGCCCGCCAGTTCTATGATCGCCCCGGCGGCGGTATGCTCGCCCCCGACCATCAGCCGCCCGCCCTGCGCCGACAGGATGAATAGCACCTTTTTCGGCTCGGTCACATCGGCCCGCGCGGTGGCGGCGCGGTCGAACCCGGCCGCGACCTGCGCTGCGAGGGGTTCCGCATCGATGTCCAGCGCCTCGCCCACGGCGCGGATCTTGGCCAGCACCCCTTGGGGCGAGGGGTCTTCGGGGATCGACACGAACGGGATGCCCGCCTGCTGCAACGCCTCGACCGCCTCGACGGGGCCAGCGCCGTCTTCGGCAAGGATCATGTCGGGGCCGACCGACAGCACGCCTTCGGGCGACAGGGCGCGGACATAGCCGACATCGGGCAATGCGGTCAGAGATTCCGGGAACAGCGTCGTCGAATCTCGCGCGATCAGCCGATCTTCGGCCCCGAGCGCGGCGACGATTTCGGACACCGACCCGCCCAGCGACACGATCCGGTCCTGCGCCGCGCAGGGCAGCGCGGTCAGCAGCAGGAACGCCAGCGCGCGCATCAGGCGATCTCCAGCGTGCGGGTCAGGGCAGAGGTCAACTCCTCCCACGGCTCGGACGCGGTGTTCTTGCGGTATCCGAAGACCTGCGCGATCAGGGCGCCGTCGTGATCGAATGCCTCGACCGAGATCGCAGGGCCGCGCTGCGTCGGTTTCGTGACCAGCCAGACCTCGGCCACGCGGTCCTGCCGCAGATGCAGATCGAAGCCGGGGTCCAGCACGTTGATCCACGGCCCCATCGGCACGACCTTGTCCACCGGCCCGCCATGGATCTGGATGCAGCCAGTGTTGCCGACGAAGATCATCACCGGCACCTTGCGGGCAGAGGCAAGCTCCAGCACCTCGGTCATCGCGCGCGGCTCCAGCGGGACGGCGCGGGGGGCGCCGACGATGCGATAGGCGCCCAGCCGGTTCATCTTCAGCTTGCGGGTCAGCTTCAGGAACTGGTGCGTGTCTGTCATCCGGTCCCATTCGGCGCGCAGTTCATCGGCGCGGGCGGGGTCGGCCTTAGGGCCCTCGACCGGAGTGCGGGGCAGGGGGGCGATGGGCGCGTCCGGCAGACGCAGCGCGGCGACCAGCGCGTCAAAAGCCGCGACATCGCTGGCTGGGCGCAGATGGACCTTGTGGATCGCATCCCCCGCCGCGTCGAACACCTGGATCGAGCGTTTGTCGCCATCCGTCACGGCAAAGCCATGCACCCAGTGCGCCGGGAACATCCGCATGTCGATCTTGGCCCCCACGGTCATCGACGCGTGCTGGCCGGGGTGGAAATCTGTATAGGTGCCGACCTTTTCCGCCACACAGCTTTCGTTGCGGGTCAGGGCCAGCACCTCGCCCAACGGCTCCAGCAGGGGGAACAGCTGGTCGGGATGCGAGTCGATGCGGATGCCGCCAAGGGCCGCGACCAGCTCCGCCTCGGCGATGCCATGGGCGGCGGCGAAGTCGCGTGCGCGAGTCTTGGGGTCGTCCTGCCGCGCGGCGCGGATCTGGTCGGGGGTCATGGCCATCGGGCGCTCCTTGAATGGATGCGTCTCTGGCGCGGGCACGGGGGGCGGCCCTTGGCTTGAGAACAGGCTTCGCGCGGGCCGAGGGAACCGCCAGCGGAAGATTTCTTACTCTATTGGTCGGGATTATACCCGAAGCCTGCGACGTTCAAGCGGGTTTCGCGCAGTCCCAGTCTTTGACGGCGGTCTTCAGGTGCGCAAGGAAGGCCTGCACCTTCAGCGTGCGGTGCAGGTCCACATGGGTTACGATCCACAGCGGTGCGTCCCAGTCGGGCTGGCTGGGCAGCACCTCGATCAGGTCGTCGCGGCGATGGGCGCGGAACATCGGCAGAAAGCCGACGCCCGCACCGCTGATGACGGCCTCGTCCAGCGCAGAACTGTCCGAGGCGCGGAAGACCAGCGATTCTGGCGGCACGGCCCCGGCCAACCAGCGGTGGAAGGGGGCGCGGCTGATCGGCCCCTCGGCCCCGATGAAGCGGTGGCGGGCGGCGGTCTGAATGGTCGGCACGCCGAACCGCTCGGCATAGGATTTCGCGACGAACAGCCCGTGGCGCAGGCGCATCAGCGGCTGCACGACATTGTCCGGCTCCTCCGGCGCCGCACCGGCGCGGATGGCGACATGCGCCTCGCCATAGTCCAGCCGGAAGACGCGCATGTCGGACAGGAACCGCACGATCAGGCCGGGATGCTGGTTCTGGAAATCGACCAGCGTCTTGGTCATCAGTTCGGCCACGCCGCTGATGGAGGTGACGACCAATTCGCCCGCCACTTCCTCGCCCTGACCACGGATGCGGCTGGCAAGTTGGCCGAACTGTTCCTCGGTGGTTTGGGCGACGGTCAGCAGGTCGCGCCCCGCCTCGGTGGGGGTATATCCGCGCGCGTGACGCTGGAACAGTTTCGAGCCGAGCCGTTTCTCCAGCGCGTCGATATGGCGGATGACGGTGGCATGATGCACGCCAAGGGCTTCTGCCGCGCCGGACACCGTGCCAAGGCGGGCCACCTGAAACGCGGTGCGGATCTCGTCCCAGTTCTCAAAGCTCATCAGCGCACCGTCCTTTGTGCATTTTCGCACAACTTACGCGCGGGGGCGGCAAACTCAAGCCTTTCCTTGACTCGAGCGGGCGGGGGGCGTATTGGACCCGCGTCCCGGAGTCCGTCTTGCGCCTCCGGTCCCATCATGGGATCGCCATCCACCAGCGCGTTGCGCCCGTGGGTGACGTTGGCGTTTGGAGCGTTCCGACCTATGTCGGGGCAGGGCAACTGAAAGGGTAAGGCCATGTTCGAGAATCTGTCAGAACGGCTTGGTGGCGTCTTCGACCGCCTGACCCGTCAGGGTGCCCTGACCGAAGACGACGTCGCCACCGCCCTGCGCGAGGTTCGCACCGCGCTGCTGGAGGCCGACGTTTCGCTGCCCGTGGCGCGCGATTTCGTCAAGCGGGTGCAGGAAAAGGCCAAGGGCCAGCACGTCACGAAATCGGTGACGCCGGGCCAGCAGGTCGTGAAGATCGTCCATGACGAGCTTGTGCAGGTCCTGACCGGCGAAGGCCGCGCCGATGCGCTGAAGATCGACAACCCGCCCGCCGCGATCCTGATGGTGGGTCTGCAAGGGTCGGGCAAGACGACCACGACCGCCAAGATCGCGAAGCGGCTGAAGGACCGTGACGGCAAGCGCATCCTGCTCGCCTCGCTGGACACCAACCGTCCGGCGGCGATGGAGCAGCTGGCGATTCTGGCCGGACAGATCGGCGTGGACAGCCTGCCGATCGTGAAGGGCGAATCCGCGGTCCAGATCGCGAAACGCGCCAAGACGCAGGCCTCGATGGGCGGCTATGACGTCGTGATGCTGGACACTGCGGGCCGTCTGCATATCGACGAAGTGCTGATGTCCGAGGTTCAGGCGGTGCGCGACATCGCGAGCCCGCGCGAGACGCTGCTGGTCGTCGATGGCCTGACGGGTCAGGACGCGGTGAACGTCGCGACCCAGTTCGACGGGCAGGTGGGTATTTCGGGCGTCGTTCTGACGCGGATGGATGGCGACGGGCGCGGCGGTGCGGCGCTGTCGATGCGCGCGATCACCGGCAAGCCGATCCGCTTCGTGGGTCTGGGCGAAAAGATGGACGCGCTGGAGGCTTTCGAGCCGGAGCGCGTTGCGGGCCGTATCCTTGGCATGGGCGATATCGTCGCGCTGGTCGAAAAGGCGCGCGAGACTTTTGAAGCCGAGCAGGCCGAGAGGATGGTCAAACGCTTCCAGAGGGGTCTGTTCAACATGAACGACCTGAAGGCGCAGCTTGACCAGATGCTGAAGATGGGCGGGATGCAGGGCGTCATGGGCATGCTTCCGGGCATGGGCAAGATGCAGAAGGCTGCTGCCGATGCGGGCTTCGACGATCGGATGCTGCGCCGCCAGATCGCGCTCATCAACTCGATGACCAAAAAGGAACGGGCGAACCCGGACCTGCTGCAAGCCAGCCGCAAGAAGCGGATCGCTGCCGGCGCGGGGCTTGAGGTGTCCGAACTGAACAAGCTTCTGAAACAGCACCGCCAGATGGCGGACATGATGAAGAAGATGGGCAAGGGCGGCATGATGAAGAACGCCTTGAAGAACATGCTGGGCGGCAAGACCCCGGACCCGAGCCAGATGGACCCCGAGGCACTGGCAAAGGCCGCCGAGGCGATGAAGGGCCAGATGCCCGCCGGATTCGGTGGGATGCCGAAGGGGCTGACCCTTCCGGCGGGCCTGTCGGGGCTGACGCGCAAGAAATGATCGCGCTGACCGCAACTCCGGTTCTGGAAACGGAACGCCTGATCCTCCGCGCCCCCGTGGCGACGGATTATCCGGCCTATGAGGAGTTCATGGCGTCATCGCGTTCCGACCGGATGGGCGGGCCGATGGACGGGCGCACGGCGTTCCGGGCCTTTGCCGCGCATATCGGCCATTGGGTGATGAGGGGCTTCGGCCAGTTCGTCATCACCGACCGCCGCACGGGCGAGCCGATGGGTCAGGTCGGCCCGTGGTTTCCGCAAGGCAAGCCCGAGCAGGAGATCGGCTGGTCGCTCTGGACGGGCGAGGGGCAGGGCATCGCCTATGAGGCCGCCATCGCCGCGCGCGCGCATGTCTTCGACACGCTGGGCTGGGAAACCGCCGTCAGCTACATCGCGGTGGACAATGCCCGGTCGGCGGCGCTGGCCGAACGCATGGGCGCGGTCATCGACCCTGAAGCCACGCCGATGGACGCGCCCTTTCCGATGAATGTCTGGCGCCATCCGAGGAGGACAGCATGAGTGACGCCCTACGTGCAGCCGAACTGCTGAAAGGCCACCGCGAAAGCATCGACCGGCTGGACGCGATCCTTGTCTATACGCTTGCCGAACGCTTCAAGCACACGCAGGCGGTGGGCGTTCTGAAGGCCGAACATGCGCTGCCGCCCTCGGACCCCGCACGCGAGGGGCAGCAGATCGAGCGGCTGGAGTGGTTGGCCCGCGAGGGCGATCTCGATCCCGAATTCGCCAAGAAATTCCTGAACTTCATCATCGCCGAAGTCATCAGGCATCACGAACAACACCAGAAATGAGCCTTTAAGGAGATACCAACATGGCCATGAAAATCCGTCTCGCCCGTGGCGGCTCGAAGAAACGCCCGCACTACGCCATCGTTGCGTCCGACTCGCGCATGCCGCGCGACGGCCGCTTCCTGGAAAAGCTGGGCACCTACAACCCGCTGCTGGCGAAAGACAGCGAAGACCGCGTGAAGCTGAACGTGGAGCGCGTTCAGTACTGGCTGGGCCAGGGCGCACAGCCGACCGACCGCGTCGCGCGCTTCCTGGAATCGGCCGGCCTGAAAGAGAAGACCGCCCGCAACAACCCCAAGGCCGCCGAGCCGGGCAAGAAAGCGAAAGAGCTGGCTGCTAAGAAAGCTGCCCGCGCAGCTGCTCCGGCAGAAGAGTAAGAGATGTCCTCGTCCCGTATCTGCGTGGGTGCGATTGCCGGATCCTTCGGGGTGCGGGGCGAGGTGCGCCTGAAAAGCTTCTGCGCCATCCCCGAGGCGATCGCCGATTACGGCCCGGTCGTGTCGGAGGATGGGCGGCAGTTCCGCATCACGCTGACCCGGCCCGTCGCGGGCGGTCTTGGCGCGCGCCTGACCGGCGTTGCGACCAAGGAGGAGGCGGATGCGCTGAAAGGCACGCAGCTTTACGTCGGCCGGGACAAGCTGCCCGCGCTTGGCGATGACGAATTCTATCACTCCGACCTGATCGGGCTGGAGGTGCGCGATACCGGCGGCACCCTGCTTGGCAAGGTCGCGGCGGTGCATAATCACGGCGCCGACGACATCATCGAGGTGCAGGGCAAGGGCGAGGCGCTGCTGCTGCCCTTCACCCGCATCGTCGTTCCCACGGTCGATCTGACCGAGGGGCGCATCGTCGTCGATCCCCCCGAGGAAGACGAATGATCCCCCATCCCAAACGCCGCAACTTCTATGGCCGCATCCATGGCAAGACCCTGCGGCAAAGCCAGAAAGGGTATCTGGAGGATCTGGGCCACCTGCGCCCGCAGGGGATCACCTTCGACGAAAACCCCGAGCGCAAGCAGATCGACCTGTTTCCGGGCCGCGAGACCTGGCTGGAGGTCGGCTTCGGCGGCGGCGAGCATATGGTGGCGATGGCGGCGCGGTATCGCGACGTGTCGATCATCGGCTGCGAGCCTTTCGTGAACGGTGTCGCGATGCTGCTGGGCAAGATCCGCGCGGCCGAGGTCACGAATGTCGCCGTCCACCCCGGCGATGCGCGCGATCTGATGGACGTGCTGCCGGATGCCAGCATTTCCAAGGCGTTCCTGAACTATCCCGACCCGTGGCCCAAGGCGCGGCATCACCGGCGGCGGTTCGTGACGCAGGATCACCTGATCCCGCTGTTCCGCGTGATGAAGCCGGGGGCGGAGTTCCGCGTCGCCTCGGACATTCCCGATTACATCCGCCAGACGCTGGAGGAAGGGCCAAAGGCCGGGTTCACGCTGGTCCACGAAGGGCCGGATGCGTGGGATGACTGGCATTCCACCCGATACGAGCAGAAGGCGCTGCGCGAGGGCCGCGCCCCGCATTACGTGACCTTCCGCCGCTGACGCTAACATGCTAGGGGCGTTCCTCGAGAGAAGGAGACGCCCCATGTCCGGCCACGGCACCCCCGAACCCATGACCGCCCACCGCTCCGGCCCGCTGAAGGGCGTGGCAGAGATTCCGGGCGACAAGTCGATCAGCCACCGCGCGCTGATCTTCGGGGCGATGGCGGTCGGGGAAACCAAGATCACCGGGCTGCTGGAAGGGCAGGACGTTCTGGACACCGCGAAAGCGATGCGGGCCTTCGGCGCGGATGTGATCCAGCACGGCCCCGGCGCGTGGTCGGTGCACGGCGTCGGCGTCGGCGGCTTCCGCGAGCCGGAGGATGTGATCGACTGCGGCAACTCTGGCACCGGAGTGCGGCTTATCATGGGGACGATGGCGACCTCTCCCATCAGTACGACGTTCACGGGGGATGCGTCCCTGCGCAAACGGCCCATGGGGCGCGTGACCGATCCGCTGGCCCTGTTCGGGGCGCAAAGCTATGGCCGGAAGGGCGGGCGTCTGCCTTTGACGCTGGTGGGCGCCGCGAACCCGGTTCCGGTGCAATACACGACGCCGATGCCCTCGGCGCAGGTGAAGTCGGCGGTGCTTCTGGCGGCGCTGAACGCACCCGGAGAGACGGTCGTGACCGAGCGTGAGGCGACGCGCGACCATTCCGAGCGGATGCTGGTCGGCTTCGGTGCGAAGCTGTCGGTGGAGCGCACCGACGCGGGCAACGTCATCACCCTGCAAGGTCAGCCGGAACTGCGTCCGCAGGTCGTGGCGGTGCCGCGCGATCCGTCCTCGGCGGCGTTTCCGGTCTGTGCCGCGGTGATCGTCGAAGGGTCGGACATTCTGGTTCCGGGCGTGAGCCAGAACACCACCCGCAACGGGCTTTACCCGACGCTGGTGGAAATGGGCGCCGACATCGCCTTCGAGAATCCGCGCGAGGAGGGCGGAGAGCCGGTTGCGGACCTGCGCGTGCGGTTCTCGGCGCTGAAGGGGATCGAGGTGCCGCCGGAACGCGCGCCTTCGATGATCGACGAATATCCGGTGCTGTCGGTGGTCGCGGCCTTCGCCGAAGGCAAGACGGTGATGCGCGGCGTCAAGGAGCTTCGGGTCAAGGAATCCGACCGCATCGACGCGATGGCGCGCGGGCTGGAGGCCTGCGGCGTGACGATCGAAGAAGACGAAGATACGCTGATCGTCCACGGCCTTGGCGGCAAGGTGCCGGGCGGCGCAACCGTAGCGACGCATATCGACCACCGCATAGCGATGAGCTTTCTGGTGCTGGGCCTCGCCTCGCAAAAGCCGGTAACGGTGGATGACGGATCGCCCATTGCGACGTCCTTCCCGATCTTCGGCAGGCTGATGGCGGATTTGGGCGCGGATATACGGTGATCTTCGGCAGGCTGATGGCGGATTTGGGCGCGGATATACGGTGATCTTCACGGTTGCGATTGACGGCCCGGCAGCGGCGGGCAAGGGCACCATCGCCCGCGCCGTGGCGGCGGAGTTCGGGTTTGCCCATCTGGACACGGGGTTGCTGTATCGCGCGGTCGGCGCGAAGGGCGGCGATCCGGTCGCGGCGGCGAAGCTAACGCCCGAAGACCTGGCGCGCGGCGATCTGCGGTCGCTTGCGGCGGGGGAGGCGGCCAGCCGCGTGGCGGCCATCCCCGAGGTGCGCGCTGCGTTGACCCGCTTCCAGCAGGACTTCGCCCGGCAGGAGGGCGGCGCGGTTCTGGACGGGCGCGACATCGGCACCGTCATCTGCCCAGAGGCGGAGGTGAAGCTGTTCGTGACCGCCAGCGCGCAAGTGCGGGCGCATCGCCGCTGGCTAGAGGTTGGCGGCGACGAGGCCGAGGTGCTGGCGCAGGTGATCGAGCGCGACCGCCGCGACAGCGAACGCGGTGTCGCGCCGATGGTCGCGGCTCCGGATGCGCTCTTGCTTGACACGTCCGAATTGTCTATACCGCAGGCGATCGAGATGGCCGTCGAAGCCATCCGTCAAAGGATCGGACAGGGTCGGGCGTAAGCCTCGGGCCCCTTTCGCATTTCCACGAAGACCGGCGGAGCCAACCGCATGGCCAGAAAAACCGTATAAAGGAAACTGTAAACGCATGTGCGCTAAAGCAACTATGGACGAATTCGAAGCCCTTCTGAAGGAAAGCTTCGAGATCGACACCCCGGACGAAGGTTCGGTTGTCAAAGGTCGGGTCATCGCGATCGAAGCGGGCCAGGCCATCATCGATGTCGGCTACAAGATGGAAGGCCGCGTCGATCTGAAAGAATTCGCAAACCCCGGCGAAACCGCTGACATCAATGTCGGCGACGAAGTCGAGGTCTATCTGGACCGTGTCGAGAACGCGCGTGGCGAGGCTGTCATCAGCCGCGAGAAAGCCCGCCGCGAAGAAGCATGGGACCGCCTGGAAAAAGCCTACGCCAACGAGACCCGCGTCGACGGCGCGATCTTCGGCCGCGTCAAAGGCGGCTTCACGGTCGATCTGGGCGGCGCTGTGGCGTTCCTTCCGGGCAGCCAAGTCGATGTGCGCCCCGTGCGCGACGCCGGCCCGCTCATGGGCATGAAGCAGCCGTTCCAGATCCTGAAAATGGACCGTCGCCGCGGCAACATCGTTGTCTCGCGTCGTGCGATCCTTGAAGAATCGCGTGCCGAACAGCGTGCCGAAGTCATCTCCAACCTGACCGAAGGTCAGACCGTGGATGGCGTGGTCAAGAACATCACCGAATACGGTGCGTTCGTCGATCTGGGCGGCGTTGACGGCCTGCTGCACGTCACCGACATGGCATGGCGCCGCGTCAACCACCCGTCCGAGATCCTGTCGATCGGCGAGACCGTGAAGGTCCAGGTCATCAAGATCAACAAGGACACCCACCGCATCAGCCTGGGCATGAAACAGCTCCAGTCCGATCCGTGGGATTCGGTGGAAATCCAGTATCCGCTGGGTTCGGTCCACAAGGGCCGCGTCACGAACATCACCGATTACGGCGCGTTCGTGGAACTGGAAGCCGGTGTCGAAGGTCTTGTCCACGTCTCGGAAATGAGCTGGACCAAGAAGAACGTGCACCCCGGCAAGATCGTTTCGACCTCGCAAGAAGTCGACGTGATGGTGCTGGAAATCGATTCGGCGAAACGCCGCGTGTCGCTGGGCCTGAAACAGACCCAACGCAACCCGTGGGAAGTGTTCGCCGAAACCCATCCGGTCGGCGCGACCATCGAAGGCGAAGTCAAGAACATCACCGAATTCGGTCTGTTCGTCGGCCTCGACAACGACATCGACGGCATGGTTCACCTTTCGGACCTGTCCTGGGACCAGCGCGGCGAAGACGCGATCCAGAACTACCGCAAGGGCGACACCGTCCAAGCGGCCGTCACCGAAGTCGATATCGAGAAAGAGCGTATCTCGCTCTCGATCAAGGCTCTGGGCGACGACACGTTCTCGGACGCTGTTGACGGCGTGAAGCGCGGCTCGATCGTGACCTGTGCGGTCACCGCGATCGAAGACGGCGGCATCGAGGTCGAATACAACGGCATGAAGGCCTTCATCCGTCGTTCGGATCTGGCCCGCGACCGTGGCGACCAGCGCCCCGAGCGTTTCCAGGTCGGCGACAAGGTCGATGCCCGCGTGACCAACGTGGACAGCAAGACCCGCCGTCTGGGCCTGTCGATCAAGGCGCGCGAAATCGCCGAGGAGAAAGAGGCCGTCGAACAGTATGGCTCGTCCGACTCGGGCGCGTCGCTGGGCGACATCCTGGGCGCAGCGCTCAAGAACAACCGCTGATCTGCCGCGAGGCAACGGAAAGGCCCTGCGCATGTCGCGGGGCCTTTTTGCTTGTGGGGGTTTTCCTGTTTGTCACAGGAATTACATTGCGTATATTCAGGGGGATAAGCGCGGCAGAATGGCCGCATCGGGGGGGTAATGATACGATCAGAACTGATCCAGAAGATTGCCGACGAAAACCCGCACCTGACCCAGCGTCATGTCGAACGTATCGTCAGCACCGTCTTCGAGGAGATCATCGAAGCGCTGTCGCGTGGTGATCGGGTGGAGCTTCGGGGATTCGGTGCGTTTTCCGTCAAGGCGCGGGAGGCGCGGGTCGGACGCAATCCGAGGACCGGCGAAGCCGTCGAAGTAGAGGATAAGAAAGTGCCGTTTTTCAAGACCGGGAAACTCTTGCGCGACAGGCTGAACGGGCGCTGAAATGGTCCGTGGCTTCCGTATCGCGCTGATCGCCGTCCTGTCGATCCTGCTTCTTGCCGTCGCCCTTGCCAATCGCGGCCCGGTGACCGTTCGCCTGTTGCCCGAAAGTTTCGGCGCCTTCCTTGGGTTCTCGTGGCAGATGCAGCTGCCGCTGTTCCTCGTCATCCTTGGCGCGGCGGCGATCGGCTTGCTGATCGGGTTCATCTGGGAATGGATTCGCGAACACAAGATCCGCAGGGTCGGGGTGAAGTCGCAGAAGGAAGCGATGAAGCTGCGGGCCGAGGTGGCGAGCCTGCGCGAAGCGAAGCCGCAGGACGAGGTTCTGGCGCTTCTGGACCGGAAGTGAGCGGTATTCGGGTCAAAATCTGCGGGCTGCGGACGGAAGGCGATGTCGCCGCCGTTGCCGCAGCCGGCGCGCATTACGCGGGACTGGTGTTCTTTGCCAAATCCCCGCGCCATCTGACAATCCCCGAGGCAAAGGCGCTGGCGCTGGCTGCCCCGGCGGGGCTGGCCAAGGTTGCGCTTGTGGTCGATGCGGACGATGCCGCGCTGGACGAGATCGTTGAAAACGTCCCGCTCGACATGCTGCAGCTTCACGGCTCGGAATCGCCCGAACGTGTGGCCGAGCTTCGCGCGCGCTATGGCCTTCCGGTGATGAAGGCCATCGGCGTCGCGGATGAGGGCGATCTGGCGGGGCTGCTGGAGATGAGCCTTGCCGCTGACCAGCTTCTGATCGACGCCAAGCCCACGGTCGATCTGCCGGGCGGGAACGGCATCGCATTCGATTGGCGGCTGGTGGGTCGCCGCCGCTGGCTGAAGCCGTGGATGCTGGCGGGCGGTCTGACGCCCGAGAACGTGGCCGAGGCGATCCGCCTGACCAATGTGCGGCAGGTGGACGTGTCTTCGGGGGTCGAGTCGGCCCGCGGGGTGAAGGATCACGCCAAGATCGCCACTTTCACCCGCGCCGCGCTCGGGCCTGCCGTTCCGCGTTTGCGCTGAACTTCCGCCGGGTGTAAACCGGACCGATCCAGCAGGAGAGAGCACATGGCCGAGGACGGCATCAACAGCTTCATGAACGGCCCGGACGAGAATGGCCGTTTCGGCATCTTCGGTGGGCGTTTCGTTTCCGAAACGCTGATGCCGCTGATCCTGGAGCTGGAGAAGTGCTATGACCACGCCAAGACCGACCCGAGCTTCTGGGCCGAGATGGACGATCTGTGGAAGAATTACGTCGGTCGTCCCAGCCCGCTCTATCTCGCCTCGCGCCTGACGGATCATCTGGGCGGGGCCAAGGTCTACCTCAAGCGCGAGGAGTTGAACCACACCGGCAGCCACAAGATCAACAACGTGCTGGGCCAGATCCTTCTGGCGCGCCGCATGGGCAAGACGCGGATCATCGCGGAAACCGGGGCGGGGCAGCACGGGGTGGCGACGGCGACGGTCTGCGCCAAGTTCGGCCTGAAATGCATCGTCTATATGGGCGCGCATGACGTGGAACGGCAATCGCCCAACGTGTTCCGGATGCGCCTTCTGGGGGCCGAGGTGATTCCCGTCACTTCGGGCCGCGGCACGCTGAAAGATGCGATGAACGATGCGCTGCGCGACTGGGTGACCAATGTGCGCGACACGTTCTATTGCATCGGCACGGTGGCGGGGCCGCATCCCTATCCCGGCATGGTGCGCGATTTCCAATCGATCATCGGACGCGAGACGCGCGAGCAGATGCAGGAGCAGGAAGGCCGTCTGCCCGATACCATCGTCGCGGCGATCGGTGGCGGGTCGAACGCGATGGGGCTGTTCCACCCGTTCCTCGACGATCCTACGGTGAAGATCATCGGGGTCGAGGCCGGCGGTAAGGGCGTGGACGAGAAGATGCAGCATTGCGCAAGCCTGACCGGCGGGCGTCCGGGCGTGCTGCACGGGAACCGCACCTATCTGCTTCAGGATGACGACGGGCAGATCCTTGAAGGGTTCTCGATCTCGGCGGGTCTGGACTATCCGGGGATCGGGCCGGAACATGCGTGGCTGCACGATGTGGGCCGCGCGGAATATGTGTCCGTGACCGATGACGAGGCGCTGGGCGCGTTCCAGCTTCTGTGCGAGACCGAAGGCATCATTCCGGCGCTGGAATCCAGCCATGCCATCGCGCATGTCATCAAGCTGGCGCCGACGCTGCCCAAGGACCACATCATCGTCATCAACCTGTCGGGGCGTGGCGACAAGGATATCTTCACCGTCGCCAAGCATCTTGGCTTCGAGATGAAGGTCTAGAGCGCGTAGAGCTGCAAAATCTCCATCGGCACCACGTCCAGCGTGCGCCGATGGGTCGCCTCCAGCCGCACCTGCGGGGCCGCGCCTTCCTCATGCGCCTGAAGGAAACGCGCGGCGCAGAGGCACCAGCGATCCCCGGGGGCCAGCCCCTTGAATCCGTATTCGGGGCGCGCGGTGGACAGATCATTGCCAAGGTATTTCGACATCGCCAGAAATTCCGCCGTCATCACTGCGCAGACGGTGTGCCGCCCCAGATCCGATGGGCCGGTATCGCAGCAGCCGTTGCGATAGAATCCCGTCAGCGGATCGACCGAACAGCTTTCCAGCTTGCCGCCAAGCACGTTTTCCGAAGGTTCCATCATCTGAACCGATCCGCCAGTTTTTGCAGCGTGCTGCGGGTATCCTCGGGCGGCGGCTCGGGCGCCTTCACCGGTCGCTCGGTCCCGGTGGAGGGGCGGGGCGGAGCGACCCGCTGCGCCACTGCGTTCAGGAACCGCGGCCCGTCGCCCGACACCAGCGATACCGCCCCGTCCGACACGCCGCGCATCACATCGTCCAGCCAGTCCGCCTCGGCCTTGGCGAAATCGGCAAGGACATAGCCCGCGACGCGATCCTTGTGGCCGGGATGGCCGATGCCCAGCCGCACGCGGTCATACGCCTCGCCGATATGGGCGTGGATGGACCGCAGCCCGTTATGCCCGGCATGGCCACCGCCGGTCTTCAACCGAACCTTGCCGGGGGCGAGGTCCAATTCGTCGTGGAACACGATCACATCGGCGGGGGTCAATTTCCAGAAGCGCATCGCCTCGCCCACGGACTGGCCGGACAGATTCATGAAGGTTTCCGGCTTCAGCAGCACAGCCTTGTCGGTCCCGAGCCGCCCTTCGGCCATTTGCCCCTGAAACCCGCGCTTCCACGCTGCAAAGCCGTGATCGGATGCGATCCGGTCCAGCGCCATGAAGCCGATGTTGTGACGGTTTCCCGCATAACGTGCGCCGGGATTGCCCAAACCGACCAAAAGCTTCATCATCGCCTCCGTTTCGGTCCGTTTTAGGGGCATCGCCGGAACGACGCAACCGCTTGACGCGGCGTCAATCTATGGCACCCTTCCGCCGGATTGATGGGGGGTGACCAATGTTTCTTGCGATGAACCGTTTTCGTATACGTCCCGGTCAGGAAAGCGCCTTCGAGACGATTTGGAGAAACCGCGAAAGCAGGCTGCCGGAGGTTCCGGGCTTCGTGTCGTTCAACCTGCTGCGCGGTCCTGTGAAGGACGACCATGTCCTCTATGCCTCGCACACCATCTGGCAGGACGAGGCGAGCTTCCGCGACTGGACCCGGTCCGACGCCTTCCGCGAGGCGCATCGCGGCGCGGGCGGGCATGGTGACGTCTATGCCGGGCATCCCGAACTGGAGCTTTTCTCCTCGGTCCAGCATATCGAGCCATGATCCCGCCCGAGCCATGGCGGGCGGCGATCCTGGCACAGTTTCCCGAACTTGCCGGCGCGCGGTTCAAACTGCGCAATGGCGGTTGGGACTGCATCGCGCTGGATGTGGGCGACCGCATGATCTTCAAGTTCCCGCGCAACCCCATCGCGGAACGCCGTCTGCGGCGCGAGGCGGGGCTGCTGGCGGTGCTGCATGCGCGCCTGCCGCTGCCGGTGCCGAAGATGTTGCTGCATCTGGGCCCGCCCGTCTTCTCGTCCCACCGCAAGCTGCCGGGCGAGGTGCTGGAGCCGAAGGACTATGCCCGGCTGGAACAGCCTGCCAAGGCGCGGCTGGCCCGCGATCTGGCCCGATTCTTCGCCGCGCTTCATGCGCTGGACGTGGCGGAGATGTTGGCGAACGGCGCGGTCCCGATCGAGGAAGGGCCGGACCCCGCCCAAGCGCTGCCGCATCTGCCGCACGCCTCGCGTTTCGCAGCCGAGGCGCTGTTGAAAGAGTCGGTTCCCGCCGATCCCCTTGGGGACGTTTATGGCTTCTTCGATGCGCATGGCTGGAACATGGCCTTCAACCACCGTCTTGGGGTGTTGAACGGCATCTATGACTTTGCCGACAGCGGGATCGGGCCGCTTCACCGCGAATTCGTCGCGCCGCGGTTTCTGGGGCCGGACATCGTGCCGCATATCCTGCGCGAATACGCGGCCATCACCGGCCGGGAACCGGATGCCGACCGCGTCCACAGGATCACCGGGCTGCATCGGTTGCAGGAAATCGCCGAGACCGAAGACCCCGAAATGCGCCCCCGCATGATTGCCGCCTTCGAGGATTGGGTGGCGGGAAAATGAGAAAGGGCGCGAAGGTTTCCCCTCGCGCCCCCGATCCGTCTGCCGGAAAGGATCACTCCTCTGCGGCGTCGCCTTCTTCTTCGTTGTCCGACGAACGCAGACCCGACGGGGCCGAGATGTTCGCGATGACGAAGTTGCGGTCGATGGTCGGCTTCACGCCGGCGGGCAGGGCCACATCGTTGATGTGGATCACGTCGCCGATGTTCTTGCCGGTCAGGTCGACCGTGATGTGATCGGGGATGTCACCGGCGGTGACTTCCAGTTCGACCTCGTTGCGCACGACGACCAGCGTGCCGCCGCGCTTCAGGCCCGGTGCGGCTTCGTGGTTCACGAAATCGACGTGGATGAACAGCTTCACGCGCGAGGTGCGGCGCAGGCGCATCAGGTCGAGGTGCGTGGGCAGGTCCTTGACGACATCGCGCTGAACGCCGCGGCAGATGACGCGCACGTCTTCCTGGCCTTCAACCTTCAGGTTGAACAGCGTCGAAAGGAAGCGGCCTTGCTTCAGCTTTTTCAGCAGCATGTTGTAGTTGACGTTGATGGCCAGCGGTTCGACACCACCACCATAAACGACACCGGGTACGTTGCCCTCACGACGAGCTTGACGAGCGGCCCCCTTGCCAGTCCCCGTCCGCACCACGGCAACAAGATCCGGGATCTCTTTAGCCATTGGTATTCTCCATATGTAAATCGTCCCATCCTCCAAGGGTGCATGGGATCGAAGCCGTGCCGATACAGCGGAATCGGGGTCCGGTCAACCGCCCTCGGGCATCAGGAAATGCCCCGTGGCCTGCGCGAACAGGCGGGTGCGGTTGTCCTGCCACGCCTCGACATGGACCGAGGCGTAACGGCGGCCGGAACGGTTCACGCGCGCGCGGGCATAGGCGTCGCGCGGCAGGCCGGACCGCAGGTAATCCACGGTGATGCCGATGGTCTTGGGCAATTCCGGCAAAGGCGCGCCGCCCGCCTCCACGTCCCGCCACTGGATCTGCCATGCCAGTTCCACGATGGAGGCAACCTCCAGGAATGCCGCCGTCACGCCGCCATGCAGGGCAGGCAGCATCGGGTTGCCGATCAGCATGTCCTGATAGGGCAGAATGGCGGTCAGCTCGTCCCCCCTGCGGTCGAACCGGATTCCCAGAAAGCCGATATAAGGCACCCCCGCCACCAGCGCGGCCAGCGCAGCATCGCGGCGCTGTTTGACCACCTGCACGGGTTCGGGGGTCATGGCGTCATCTCCCGCACGACGGTAAAGGTGCCGGTGGACATGGCGACCGGCTTTTCGCCATCGTCGAAGGTCGTGGCGCGCACGAAGGCGACGGTCCGCGTGACGTGGTGGCATTCGGCCCGCGCCCGCAGCCTTTGTCCCGGTGTCGCGGGGCGCATGTAGTCGATCCGCAGATCCAGCGTCGCGGTGATGCCCGCCGCCTCGGGGTGGGACATGACGGCGGCCCCCGATGCCGTATCCATCAGCACCGACACCGCGCCGCCCGCGATCACCCCCGTCGCCGGATCGCCCACCAACCGCGCGTCCCAAGGCATCGACAGCACGGCCCAGCCGTCGCCAGCCTCGTCCAATGTCATGGACAGGGCGGCGCAATGAGGCAGCGCAGCAAGAAAACGGCGGGCAGAGTCGAGTGCATCCATCCCCTTGATCTGCACCCTTGCGCGATCTGCCGCAAGGGATTTGAGCCTGCCTCCCTGCGCACTACCATCAGCCCGCAGGAGGACGGGCATGACCGAACGGCTGAATTTCAAGGAGATGGTGGAACGCTTCGACGTGACCCCCCGCACCTTGCGCTATTACGAATATATCGAGCTGCTTCAGCCCGAGAAGGAAGGCCGCGCGAGGTTCTATGGCCCGCGCGAGGTGGCCCGCATGACGCTGATCCTGCGCGGGCGGCGGTTCGGCTTCAGCCTTGAAGAAATCCGCCAGTGGCTGCTGATCTATGAACGCGAGGGGACGGCGGCGCAGCAGGCCGCGATGGCCGCGCTGGCCGACAAGCGGCTGGAAGAGATGATCCGCGAACGCGACGCGCTGGACAGCGCGATCGCCGATCTGCGCGCGCTGCGGGCTTCGGCCATGGCGATTACGCGTCATTGACGCGACGTTACGCTAACGTAAACGTAAACCCGTGCTAACGTCATCGTCGGCAGACAGCACGGGATGAGCGATGACCGACAGGCTGATGACGATCCGCGAGATGTGCGCCGAGTTCTCGGTGACGCCGCGAACCTTGCGCTTCTATGAATCGAAAGAGCTGATCTTTCCCGTCCGCGACGGCACCCGCCGGCTGTTCACCCGCCGCGACCGTGCGCGGCTGAAGCTGATCCTGCGCGGCAAACGGTTCGGCTTCAGCCTTGAAGACATCCGCCAGCTTCTGGACCTTTACGACCGCGATCAGGGCGCCGTGCAGATCGCGCGCACCTATGATCTTGCCCGCCAGCGTCTTGCCGCGATGGAGGCGCAGCGGGCCGAACTGGACGAGGCGATCGCCGAACTGCGCCAGCAGCTTGAACAAGGCGCGCAGACCCTTGCCGGTTTCCGCAGCGCCGCCGAATGAGGAGGAAGGAATGACGATCTATCGCGCCCCGGTCGAGGATATGCAGTTCGTGCTGCACGATGTCCTGAACCTGTCCGCAACGTATCCCGATCTGGACGCGGCGTTCACCGAAGCGATCCTGTCCGAAGCCGCCAAACTGTCCGAAGAGGTTCTGGCCCCGCTGAACGCCAGCGGCGATGCCGAAGGCTGCCGACTGGAAAACGGCGTCGTCCGAACGCCCAAAGGCTTCCCCGAGGCGTTCGCAGCAATGAAGGAGGGCGGCTGGCCCGCCATCGACTGTGCTGAGGAATATGGCGGGCAGGGGCTTCCCTATCTGATGCACACGGCGGTGGGCGAGATGTTCGTGTCCGCCAACATGGCCTTCAACATGTATCAGGGCCTGACCCACGGCGCCTACAGTGCGATCCTGCTGCATGGGACGGATGCGCAGAAACGCACCTATCTGCCCAAGCTGGCAAGCTGCGACTGGACCGGCACGATGAACCTGACCGAGCCCCATGCCGGGACTGATCTGGGCATCATGCGCACCAAGGCCGAACCGCAGGAGGATGGCAGCTTCCTCATGACCGGGACCAAGATCTTCATCTCGGCCGGCGATCACGATCTGGCGGAAAACATCGTGCATCTGGTGCTGGCCAAGGCACCGGGCGGCGGCGACGGCACGCGCGGCGTCAGCCTGTTCGTCGTGCCGAAGTTCCTTGTGAACGACGATGGCAGCCTTGGGGACCGCAACGCCGTCACCACCTCGAAGCTCGAAGAAAAGATGGGCATCCACGCCAATTCGACCTGCGTGATGAACTTCGACGGGGCGAAGGGCTGGCTCTTGGGCGGTCTGCACAAGGGCATGAAGGGCATGTTCACGATGATGAACGAAGCCCGGCTTGGCGTCGCGCTGCAAGGCTATGCCGTGGCCGAGCCTGCGTATCAAAACGCGGTCGCCTATGCAAAGGAACGTCTGCAAGGGCGCGGCATCCCGCCCGCCAATCCCGAAGGCCCCGCCGATCCGCTGATCGTGCATCCTGACATCCGCCGCAGCCTGATGGACCAGAAAAGTTTCCTCGAAGGCGCGCGGGCCTTCACCTTCTGGGGCGCATCGCTGATTGACAGGGCCAAGACCGACCCCGAGGCCGAGGCGCTGATTTCTCTTCTGACCCCGGTGCTGAAAGGGTTCCAGACCGACATGGGATACCAATGCGCGACGCAGGCGCAGCAGGTCTTCGGCGGGCATGGCTATATCGAGGAAACCGGCATGTCCCAATTCGTGCGCGATGCGCGGATTGCGATGATATACGAAGGCGCGAACGGAATTCAGGCGCTGGATCTGGTGGGCCGCAAGTTGGCGCTGGATGGTGGCAAGCCGATCATGGCCTTCTTCGAGATGATAAAGACCTTCTGCCGCGAGAATGACACCCCCGAGATGGCGGGCTTCGTCCAGCCGCTGAAGGCCGCGTCGAAAGACCTGCAAACCGCTGCGATGTATTTCATGGAGAACATGAAGACCCCCAATGCCGCGCTGTCGGGTGCATACGATTTCATGCACATGATGGGCCATGTCTGCCTTGGCTTCATGTGGGCGCGGATGGCGAGGGCGGCGCTGGGCCAGTCGGGCGATTTCGCCGCGGCCAAGCTGGCGACGGGCCGCTATTACATGGCGCGGCACCTTCCCGCGACCGCGATGCATCTGGCGCGCATCAAAAGCGGCGCAGACCCGGTCATGGCGCTTGCCCCCGAGGCGTTCTGATGCAGACGCCCGAAACCCATGGCAGCTGCCAATGCGGGGCGGTGCGCTTCCATCTGAAAGCGGGCGAGACGCAGGCCAATGTCTGCCACTGCCGCATGTGCCAGCGGGCGGCAGGCAATGCGTTTGCCTCGCTGCTGACCTGCGACGATGCGCTGCTGACATGGTATGGCACGCCGTCGGTTTTCGCATCGTCCAGCATCGCCCATCGCGGGTTCTGCGGGCGTTGCGGCACGCCGATGTTCTATCGCCAGCATGGCGGGCCGACCGAGATCATGTCGGGCTGCCTGCCGCCCGATTTCCCGTTCATCCCGACCCGCAATGACGGCATCGAAGCCCGCCACGCATGGGTGAACCGCATCGCGGACCTGCCCGACAGCCCCACGCGCGAAGAACTGACCCGCGCCACCTCGCACCAAGCCCCGGAGAGATCATGAGCGAAGCCTTCATCTATGACGCCATCCGCACCCCGCGGGGCAAGGGCCGCCCGGACGGCGCGCTGCACGAGGTCACGGCGGTGCGCCTGTCGGCAGGGGTTCTGGACGCGCTGGCCGAACGCAACGGGCTTTCGGGCCATGCGGTCGAGGATGTGATCTGGGGCAACGTGACGCAGGTGGGCGAACAGGGCGGCTGCCTTGCGCGGTCCGCCGTGCTGGCCTCGGAGCTGGATCAGGCGATACCGGGGCTGGCGATCAACCGCTTCTGCGCCAGCGGGCTGGAGGCGGTGAACCTTGCCGCCGCGCAGGCACGCATGGGCGGCGGGTACATCGCGGGCGGGGTCGAGATGATGAGCCGCGTCGCCATGGGCAGCGATGGCGCCGCGATCGCCGTGGACCCGTCGCTGGCAATGGAAACGGGCTTCGTGCCGCAGGGGATTTCGGCCGATATCATTGCGACGGAATACGGGTTCTCCCGCGACGATGCCGACGCCTTTGCCGTGGAAAGCCAGCGACGGGCGGCGGCGGCATGGGCGGATGGGCGTTTCGCGCGGTCCATCGTGCCGGTGCGCGACATGAACGGGCTGACGATCCTTGCCCATGACGAACATATGCGTGCGACCGATATGCAGGCGCTTGCCGCGCTGAAACCGGCGTTCAAGGACATTGGCGAGGCGATGCCCGGCTTCGACAAAATCGCCCTGATGAAATACCCGCATCTGGAACGGATCGAGCATATCCACCATGCCGGTAACAGCTCTGGCATCGTGGACGGGGCGGCAGGCATCCTGATCGGCGATGCCGAGTTCGGCGCGGCGCATGGGCTGACCCCGCGCGCCCGCATACGCGCCACCGCCAAGATCGGCACCGACCCGACGATCATGCTGACGGGGCCGGTTCCGGTCACCGAACGCATCCTGCGCGCGGCAGGGATGCAGATCGGCGATATCGACCTGTTCGAGGTGAACGAGGCGTTTTCCTCGGTCGTGCTGCGTTTCATGGAGGCGTTCGACGTCGATCATTCGCGCGTCAACGTGAATGGCGGTGCGATCGCGATGGGCCATCCCCTGGGCGCGACGGGTGCGATCATCATCGGCACCTTGCTGGATGAATTGGAACGGTCGGGGAAAAGCACGGGCCTTGCGACATTGTGCGTCGCCTCGGGCATGGGCGCGGCAACGATCATCGAACGGGTGTGAGCATGGATTTTTCGTATGCGGTCGAAGATGGCGTCGCGGTCATCACATGGGATCTGGCGGGCAAGTCGATGAACGTCATGTCGATGCAGGGCTTCGCCGATCTGGACGGGCTGGTCCAGCGCGGGCTCGACGACCCCGATGTGAAGGGGATCGTCCTGACATCCGGCAAGAAGGACTTCGCGGGCGGGATGGACCTGAACGTGCTGGCCAAGATGAAGGAAGGCGGGGCCGAGACGATCTTCAAGGGCGTCATGGACATGCATGGCGTGTTGCGCCGGATCGAGCGTGCGGGGATGGACCCCAAGACGACCAAAGGCGGCAAGCCGATCGTGGCCGCGCTTCCGGGAACGGCGCTGGGCATCGGGTTCGAGATTCCGCTGGCCTGTCACCGCATCATCGCTGCCGACAATCCCAAGGCCAAGATCGGCCTGCCCGAAATCCTGCTGGGCATCTTTCCCGGCGCGGGCGGCACGACGCGGCTGGTGCGCAAGATGGGCGCAATGATGGCCGCGCCCTTCCTGCTGGAGGGCAAGCTGTCATCCCCCAAGGACGCCAAGGCGGCGGGCCTGATCGACGAGGTGGTGCCCCCCGAAGACCTGCTCGCGCGGGCGAAAGAATGGGTGCTGTCCGAGCCCGACATCGTGAAGCCGTGGGATGCCAAGGGCTACAAGATGCCGGGGGGTGCACCCTATCATCCGGCGGGGTTCATGACCTATGTCGGCGCATCGGCGATGGTCAACGGCAAGACGCAAGGGGTCTATCCAGCGGCGAAGGCGCTGCTGTCTGCGGCCTATGAGGGCGCGCTGGTGCCCTTCGATACTGCGCTGAAGATCGAGGCGCGGTGGTTCACATCGGTTCTGATGAACCCCAGTTCCAGCGCGATGATCCGCACGCTGTTCATCAACAAGGAGGCGCTGGAAAAAGGCGCGAACCGCCCCGAGGCGCCGGATCAGAAGGTGGCGAAATTGGGCGTTATCGGCGCGGGGATGATGGGCGCGGGCATCGCCTATGTGTCCGCCAATGCAGGGATCGACGTCGTGCTGGTGGATGCCAGCGACGAGGCGGCGGCCAAGGGCCGCGCCCATGCCGAAAGCGTTCTGGACGCCGGCATCAAACGTGGAAAGGTCACGGCGGACAAGAAGGCCGAGGTTCTGGCCCGAATCACCCCCACCGCCGACTATGCCGCGCTGGACGGCTGCGATCTGATCGTCGAGGCTGTGTTCGAAGACCCGCAGGTCAAGGCCGAGGTGACGAAGAAGGCCGAAGGCGCGGGCATCTTTGCGACCAACACCTCGACCCTGCCGATCACCGAACTGGCGCGTGCGGCCAGCCACCCGGACCGCTTCATCGGCATCCATTTCTTCAGCCCGGTCGAGAAGATGAATCTGGTCGAGATCATCAAGGGGCGCGAGACGGGCGACGTGGCCGTGGCCAAGGCGCTGGACTTCGTCCGGCAGATCCGCAAGACGCCGATCGTGGTGAACGATGCGCGGTTCTTCTATGCCAACCGCTGCATCATCCCCTATATCAACGAAGGCATACGCATGGTGGGCGAGGGCATCTCGCCCGCGCTGATCGAGAATGCCGCGCGGCTGATGGGGATGCCCCTGGGGCCTCTGCAACTGGTCGACGAAATCAGCCTCGAACTGGGCGTGAAGATCGCCAAGGCGACGAAGGCCGCGATGGGCAATGCCTATCCCGACGATGCCGTCGATAAGGTTCTGTTCCCGATGGCCGAGCAAGGCCGTCTGGGCAAGAAGGTGAGGGCGGGCTTCTACGATTATGCGGATGGCAAGCGCACCGGCCTGTGGTCCGGGCTGAAAGCCGACGCGCGACCCGATCTGGAAACGGTGCAGAACCGCCTGATGATGGTGCAGGTGCTTGAGGCGGTGCGGGCGTTGCAGGACGGCGTGCTGACCGACGTGCGCGAAGGCGACGTGGGCGCGATCCTCGGCTGGGGCTTTGCGCCCTGGACCGGCGGGCCCTTCTCGTGGATCGACATGATGGGCGCGCCCCGCGCGGTGGAGATCTGCGAGGCGCTGGAGGGCGAGCGGTTCGCGGTGCCCGCCCTGCTGCGCGAAAAGGCCGCGTCCGGCGCGACCTTCTACTAGACGACGCGGTTCGGCGGCTCCTCGCCCCTGGCAAAGGCGAGGAGGTTCGCGACCGCCATCAGCCCCATATCGGTACGCACATCCAGCGCGGCGGTGCCCAGATGCGGCAGCAGGGTCACATTCTCCATCGCCAGCAGGTCCGAGCTGACCTCGGGCTCGCGTTCATAGACGTCCAGACCGGCGCCGGGCAGGCCGTTCTTCAGCGCCTGCACCAAAGCCGCCTCGTCCACGATGTCGCCCCGCGCGATGTTGACCAGAATGCCGCGCATCTTCGCCAGCTCCCTTGCCCCGATCAGATGTTTCGTCTGGGGCGAGGCGGGCACGGCGATCACCACGAAATCAGCTTGCAGAACCTCGTCCATCTCTGCCTGACGTGCAAAGGGATGGTCCTTGGGAGAGCGGTTGTGGAAGATCACCTCCATCCCGAAGCCGTGGTGGCAACGATGCGCGATGGCGCGGCCGATGCGGCCCATGCCGATGATGCCCAGACGCTTGCCGGACACATGCGTGCCCAGAAGCTGCGTCGGGTGCCAGCCTTGCCATTTGCCCGCACGCAGCAGGCGCTCCCCTTCGCCCGCCCGCCGTGCCGTCATCAGGATCAGAGTCATCGCGATATCGGCGGTGGCATCCGTGACCGCGCCGGGAGTGTTCGTCACGACGACGCCCTGCGCCGCCGCCGCGGTCGCGTCGATATGGTTGTAGCCGACGCCGAAATTGGCCAGCATCCGCACACGCGGCGGGGTTGCCAGCACGTCGGCATCGAAACGGTCCCCAAGCGTGCAGAGGATCGCGTCATAGCCCGCCAGCGCGGCCAGCATCTCGTCGCGCGTCAGGTTCGACGTATCCTCGCGCACGGTCACGTCATAGGCGGTCCGCGCCGCATCGACCACCGCGGCGGGCAGGGGGCGGGTGATGAGCAGGGTCTTCAAAACAGCTTGCCTCCGATTGGAACATCATGGCCGGGGCCGACAAGCACGACCTCGCCATCCGCGTCGGGCATTCCAAGGACCAGAACTTCGGACATGACCTTGCCGATCTGACGGGGCGGGAAGTTCACGACGGCCAGCACTTGCCGTCCGATCAGACCTTCGGGGGTGTAGTGTTTGGTGATCTGCGCCGAGGATCGCTTCTCGCCAATATCGCCACCGAAATCGACCCACAGCTTGTAGGCGGGCTTTCGCGCCTCGGGGTAGGGCTCGGCGCGGGTGATGCGGCCGACGCGGATGTCGACCTTTTCGAAATCGTCATAGGTGATCATCGGCCAAGCTCCCGGCTGCGCTCGGCTGCGGCGCGGACGGTGCGCTGCATGAGGTCCGGCAGTTCCGCCATCAGAACGGCCAGCCCGGCGGCGGTCGTGCCGCCAGGCGAGGTGACGTTGACGCGCAGCTGTTCGGCGCTGTCGGGGGCGGTATGGGCAAGCTCGCCCGCGCCGGACACAGTCGCGCGGGCAAGGCGCATCGCCAGATCGGGGGGCAGGCCCTCGGCCTCGGCAGCCTTCGCCAGCGCCTCGATCATGTGGAAGACATAGGCGGGGCCGGAGCCGGAAACGGCGGTCACCGCATCCATCTGTGCTTCGTCCGAAAGGCGCACCGTCTCGCCCACGGCGGCCAGCAGCCCTTCGGCCAGATCCAGATGGGCGGCGGTGGCGGCATCGCTGCCGATCAGTGCGGTGATCCCGCGCGACACGGCGGCGGGGGTGTTGGGCATGGCGCGGATGATCGGCGTGCCAGCGCCCAGCATCGCCTCGTATGCGGCGATGGAAATGCCTGCCGCGACGCTCAGGAACAGGGTCTTGCCGCCGCCCAGCGATTTCAGACCGGGCAGCGCATCCGCCATCATCTGCGGCTTCACCGCGATCAGCACGACGGCGGGATCGCCCGGCAGATCGCCGTTCAGGCGCACTCCGGTCGCGATCAGCCAATCCGACGGGCGCGGTTCCGTCACATGCACCGAAGCGGGGGGCAGCCCCTGCTTCAGCCAGCCCGCCAGCATGGCCGATCCCATCTTGCCGCAGCCCAGAAGCACCAGCCCGCGGCGGCTCACCTCGTCCAGATCCATCGTCTTCCCCTTTTTGGGGAAAGGTTAGGCGTGACCGTAAGCCTCCGCAATGGCGACCTTCATCGCCATTTCGGGGGTGTGTTCCGCCCATGTCGTCATCTGGAACGCGGGGTAATAGCGTTCGGACGCGGTGACGGCATCGCGGATCAGCCGGTCGATCTGTTCATGCCCGACAAGCTGCCCGCCCGACAGAAGCAGGCCATAGCGCCAGACCATCAGGCGCTGTTCTTCCCAGAAGGTGAAGGCGCCGGTCCAGACCTGATCGTTGCAGCGGTTGACGACATCGTAAAGCTGCGGGATGCGGTGGGCTGGCGGCTCCATCTCGAACGTGCAGATCAGGCGCAGCGTTTCGTCCCGGTGCGACCATGCCAGCGTCAGAGAATAGGTGCGCCACTGGCCGGTCACCTGCATGGCGATCTGATCGTCGGCGATGCGGTCGAAGTCCCAGGCATGATGCTGGGCCAGCGTTTCGACCATGTCGATCGGATGCAGTTCGTCGAAATGTTCCGAGATTGACATTGGCGGCCCCTGATATCGTTTGCCCGGCGGCGGTTGCCACCAGAAGCGGGCGTGTTCGCCCACCGGGCGCGATGCCCGCTTGCGAATCATACTAGATATTGGGGCGGCGCATGTGAATCGGTAATCTGTGGATGCGCGCGAATCTCTTGTGGAAAACTATCGCGGGGTTTCCAGCGCGTCGCGCACGGCGGCCCGGGCTTCCAGCGCGTCCTGCAACCGGCGGGCAAGTTCGGCGATGCGTTCGGGCACCGGCTCGGCTTCGATTGCGCGAAGCAGGTCGGCGGACAGCCGATCCACATCCGTTTCGGTCTGCATGTCGGCAGGTTGCGTCATCTGGCGGATTTCCCCTGCTGAATGCTCCCCACCGGGGAACCGAAGCGTTAACGTCACGTTGACCCGGCAGTTACCAGACAGCGAGGGCGTTGCGGGATGGATCAGCGAAACCATGGGAAAGTCGTTCCCGATGTGCTGGACCTCATTCCCGCGCTGCGCGCCTATGCGCGAGCCTTGTGCAAGAACGCCGCCGATGCCGACGACCTGGTTCAGGATACATTGGTAAAGGCGCTTGGCAACATTGACAAGTTTCAAGAGGGAACTCGTCTGCGGGCGTGGCTTTTCACCATCATGCGCAACACGTTCTTCACCAACGTGAAGGTCCGGGCGCGGGAATCCACTGGCGGCGAGGATTGCGTGTCGGGCGCACCCGTCGCGCAGGCGACGCAGGAATGGTATGTGCGCGGGCGCGAATTGATGGCCGCCGTGGACCGCCTGCCGCCGCATTACCGCGAGATGATCATTCTCGTGGTTATGCTGGGCGAAAGCTATGAGGTGGCGGCGGAAATCTGCGGCTGCGCCATCGGGACGGTGAAAAGCCGCGTCAACCGCGCCCGTCAGATGATCATCGAGGATCTGGGCGTGGACGCCCTCTGACCCTGTCACACGGACGATTCACGACTTCGGCATCGTCCCGTGGAACAGAAGAGACCACGCAGAAGTTGTGGATTCGAAGCGAGGAGGTTCCGTCATGATCCGAATGTCCCGGGATACCAAGCGCGAAGGGCACGACTGTTCGCCCGAGGCGATGAGCCTTCCCTATATCTGCCTGATCGCGGGTGTCGCGGTTCTGGTCGGGGTGGCACTGGCCTGGATCGGTTGACAATTCCAAGGGAATGACAGGGGGGGGCGGCGCGGGGAAGATCCGAGCCGCCCTTTTACATCAATTCTCCGGCAGTGCATAGGCGATGACGTAGTCGCCCGGCTTCGTTCCGACCGATCCATGACCGCCCGCGACGATCAGCACGAATTGCCGCCCGTCCACCTCATAGGTCATGGGGGTGGATTGGCCTCCCGCAGGAAGGCGCGTCTCCCACAGCTTGTCGCCGGTGGTCAGGTCGTATCCGCGAAGGTAATCGTCCACCGCCGCGCCAAGGAAGGCCACGCCGCCCTTGGTGATGATCGGCCCGCCGATGCCCGGCACGCCCAGCTCGAACGGCAGGGGCAGGGGGGTCATGTCGCGCACGGTGCCGTTCTTGTGCTTCCACGCAGTCTCGCCGGTCTCTAGGTCCGCCCCGGCGACATAGCCCCATGGCGGCGCCTGGCACGGAACGCCGAAGGCGCCAAGGAACGGCCCCATGACCACGCCGTAGGGCGCGCCTTCGTTGCGGTTCAGTCCTTGTTCGCTGGCGGTCGCGCCTTCTTCGGCAGGCGGGATATCGGCGCGCGGAACCAGGCGCGAAGTGAAGGCGAGATAGGTCGGCATCCCGAACATCACCTGACGTTCCGGGTCCACGGCCACGCTGCCCCAGTTGAAGGTGCCGAAGTTACCGGGATAGACGATGGTCCCTTCCAGCGACGGCGGGGTATAGCGGCCTTCGTAGTTCAGGCGGTTGTATTCGATCCGGCACATCAGCTGATCGAAGATGGTCATGCCCCACATGTCCGCCTCGCGCAGTGTCGCGGGTTTGAAGGACAGGGCCGAGGTGGGCTGGGTTTCGGCGGTGAAATCCTCGGGGATGGCGCCGCCGGGGGCGGGTTCCTCGGTCACGGGCAGGATCGGCTCGCCCGTCTCGCGGTTCAGCACATAGATGTCGCCCTGTTTCGTCGGCCCGACCAGCGCGGGAACGGTCGCGCCGTCCACCGTAAGGTCGATCAGCACCGGCTGGGCGGGCACGTCCATGTCCCACAGGTCGTGATGGACGGTCTGGAACACCCATTCCTGCTGCCCGTCCGCGACGTTCAGCGCGACGATGGAGGACGAATGCGCCTCCACGGCTTCGGAACGGCCCATGCCAAGCTGGTCCGGCACCTGGTTGCCCAGCGGGATATAGACCAGCCCGCGTTCTTCATCGACCGAGAAGACCGACCACGAGTTCGGGCTGTTGGCGCTGTAGGTCTCGCCCCCGGCGATGTCGATGGGCGCGGTATCCTCGGGGTTGCCGCTGTCCCAGTTCCACAGAAGCTCGCCCGTCGCGATGTCGAAGGCGCGGATCACGCCCGACTGCGAATAGATCGAGAAGTTGTCGTTCACCGCCCCGCCGATGATGAGCATCCCCTCCACGGCCACCGGCGGAGAGGTCGAATAGTAATAGCCCGCCGGGTTATAGGGCATCCCGGCTTCCAGCCGCAGGGTGCCGCCATCGGCGAAACTTTCGCAGACAGCGCCGGTCTCGGCGTTCAGCGCGATCAGGCGCGCATCGGCGGTGGGGAGATAGACGCGCGTCGGGCAGGCCTCGGGGGCGGCTGGCGCGCCCGGCGTCGCGGGCATATCCGCCATGTCCCAATAGGTCACGCCGCGGCAGGTCTGGTGCTGGCGGTCGGGGTTCATCCCGGAATTGGCATCGAAGCGCCAGATTTCCTGCCCCGTCGCGGCATCCAGCGCGATGGCAAGGTTGTGCGGCGTGCAGATGAACAGCTTGTCCCCGATCTTCAGTGGGGTTACCTGATAGGTGGTCTCGTTCACATCGTCGGGGCGTTTCACGTCGCCGGTCTGGTATCGCCAGACCTCTTGCAGATCGGCCACGTTCGCGGGGGTGACCTGCGCCAGCGGCGACCAGCGCTGGCCGTAATTGGTGCGGCCATACTGGTGCCAGTCGCCGTCGGGAATCTCGTTGCCCGTGGCGGGGTCCGCGTTGACGATCTGCGTCGGAAGCTCGCCCGAGATGTCGGTGGGATCCTGGAACATCGCATAGACGGCAACCGCCACGGTCACCAGCACCGCCAATGCGATGGGCAGGCCGGGCGTGCGCTGGCCCTTGTAGGTGCCGGGGCCGGTCATCACCGCATCGCGCGAGGCCAGCCCGCCGGGCCACAGCCGGTTGCGCACGAAGGGCAGCCAGAGCCAGATGCCCAGCAGCACCATCACCCCGCCATAGGGCGCAAGTCGCCACCAGTCGAAGCCCGCCTCCCAAACCGCAAAGGCCAGCCAGGCCAACAGCGTCACGGCATAGACGGAGAGCGCCGCCGCGCGACGCATCGCAACCAGAACGGCGGTCAGCAAAACGGCAAGGCCGAGGATCAGGAAGGCGGGACTGCCGCCCTCCGCGATAAGCCACCCGCCAAGCCCGGTCAGCGCAATGCCGACAAGGCCGAACAGGATTGAAGTGAACGCGATCATTCCGCTGTCCCTTTGTCATTCCGAGAAGCGCCCGCAAGAGGGCGTGACGAATATACGCAGAAGGCCTTGGCAGGGTTCCGCCGAAACGGAAGCCGACCGGGGTGCGTCAGGCGGAAAGACAGGCTTCCCGCGCGCCACTTGGGCGTGCGGGCATTGAGGCAGGAATTCGCGCAGATGGCAAGATCAGGCGACGCGTTCGCCGCGCACCCATGTGCCGCGCAGCATCGGCGCACCCTCGACGCGGCGCATGCGGATCAGGTCGGCGCGCATCCCCGGCTCGATCCGGCCACGGTCGGACAGGCCTGCCGCGCGGGCGGGGGCGGCGGTGACGGTGGCGATGCCGCGGGCCATGTCTTCCCACAGATCGCCAAGCTGCGTCGCCGCCAGCAGCAGCGCGCCCGGAACGTAGTCGGACGACAGGATGTCCAGCAGCCCCGCCTCGGCCAGCTCGCGCGCCGAGACGTTGCCCGAATGAGAGCCGCCCCGGATCACGTTTGGCGCGCCCATCATCACCGCGATGCCGTGGTCGTGACAGGCGCGGGCGGCTTCCATCGTGGTGGGGAATTCGGCCAGCCGGATGCCGTAATCGGCCGAGGTCTGGACATGCTCTGCCGTGGTGTCGTCATGGCTGGCCAGCACCGCGCCAAGACGGTTGGCGAAGGCGACGGTCTTCTGTTCGTGCAGCGTGCCGTTCCGCTCGCGCAGCGCCCGCAGCCCGGCGACATGTTCGGCGAAGCCTTCTTCGGTCAGGCCGTGCTTGCCGCGCACATATTGCTCCAACTTGGACACGTCGCGGAACTGGCGCTGGCCGGGGGTGTGGTCCATCAGGCTGACGATGCCGATGCGGTCATTCGGGCCGAAGGCGTCAAGCTCCTCCGCCAGCGTTTCGGAACAGACCTCGGCCCGCAGGTGCAGGAAATGGCTGATCCGCAGCGCCCCCTTGGCCCGCAGGTCGATCAGTTCCGACGCCAGCGGGCGGGCATAGGGCAGATAGTCGCCCCGTTTGCCCGACGGGACCGAGCCGACCCGCAGCGCATCGAACACGGTGGTGATGCCGCAGCCTGCAAGTTCAGCGTCATGTGCGATCAGGGCAGCCGCGTGCGGCCAGTCCACGCCCGGACGCGGCTGGATGTGGCGTTCCAGATTGTCGGTGTGCAGCTCCACCAGCCCCGGCGCGATCAGATCGCCCTCGCAGTCGGTGCCAAGGCTCGACGGGCCGGAGATGTCGTGGATCAGCCCGTCCTTCAGAACGATCGTGCCGCGGCGGGTTTCCTCGGGCAGGACAAGGGTGGCGTTGGTCAGGATCGTTTCGGTCATGATGGGCTCGTTTGTTTTGATTTTGTCATGCGCGGGTGACATGAGGGGGCGGGAATTGAAGGATGAAGGTGACAGGCCGATGACGTTCCGCCGCCATGCGATCTATTATGCGCCACGCGCGGGGGAATTTGCGGATTTCGCCGCAAGCTGGCTGGGCTGGGACCCGGTTTCGGGGCGCGAGGTTCCGCATCCCGACCTGCCGCTGGACGTGGAGGCGATCACGGCCACCCCGCGCAAATACGGCTTTCACGGCACGATCAAGGCGCCTTTCGTGGCGCTGCCGGGGCTGGAGGATGGGATCGCCGCACTGGCCGCCCGGCTGGCGCCGGTGTCCTTGGGGCCGCTTCATCTGCACCGGATCGGCGGGTTCCTCGCCCTGACGCCCGAGGTGAACCCCGAGGCGCTGGCGGCAGAGGTGGTGCGCGCGCTGGACCCGTTCCGCGCCCCGATGACGCCCGAGGACCGCGCGCGCCGCAAGCCCGAGAGGCTGAGCGAGCGGCAGCGCGAATTGCTGGACGCGTGGGGCTATCCCTATGTGATGGAGGAGTTCCGGTTCCACCTGACGCTGACCGGAAACGATGCCCCGCCCGAGGTGGAGAAGGTGCTGGAGCCGATGCTGGCGCGCGTCCAGCCCAATCCCTTCGTGATCGAGGATCTGTGCCTGTTCGGCGAAGCGGAGGACGGGCGCTTCCATCTGATCCACCGCTATGCGCTGACCGGCTGAAGCGCGGCAAGGAAGGCGGCGATGCCGTCTTCGGCCGTGCCGTCGTTGCGGATGGTTGTGACGCGCAGCCCGGAGGGCAGGGGGATGTCGCGGGCAAGGCGGGCGGCGATGTCTGCCTCCGTCTCGCGACCCCGGCCCGCCAGCCGCCGTGCCAGCACCTTGGCCGAGGCGGTCACGTTGATGACCCGCAGCCCCGGAAAAACCCCCGACGCCTTATCCAGCATCGCACGGGACGCATTGAAGATCACCGTCTGCCCCTCTTGTGCGGCCTTCAGGGCGGAAATCGGAATGCCATAGGACAGCCCGTGCGCCTGCCAGTCCAGAGCGAAGCGGCCCGCGTTGCGGATGGCGGCGAACTCCTCGGGGGTGACGCCGACCACGTCCTCGCCGGGACCGCTGGGGCGGGTCACGGTGCGGCGGACGATGTACAGGTCGGGCCGCGCTGCCCGCGCCCCGTCGATCAGCGTGTCCTTTCCCGCACCGGATGGGCCGCAGACGGCGAATACCTTCATGCGAACCTCGTCACGTCTATGACCCGGTCGCAGACCCGGTCCCGCGCGCCTTCGTCATGGAAGATGCCGATGATGGCGCTGCCCGCGGCCTTCGCCTCCTCGATCAGCGCGATCACCGTTTCGCGGTTGGCGGCATCAAGGCTGGCGGTCGGCTCGTCCAGCAGCAGCACCGGACGCGGCGCGATGAAGCCGCGGGCGATATTCACGCGCTGCTGCTCGCCGCCGGAAAAGGTGGTGGGCGACAGGCCCCACAGGCGTTCGGGGATGCGCAGGCGGGTCAGCAGGGCGCCCGCCTGTTCATGGGCGTCGGGCGTGTCCAGCGGTTCGGCCACGACGTCGATGGTGGGCACGCGTGGGACGACGCGCAGGAACTGGCTGACATAGCCCATCGTGCTGCGACGCAGGGCGATGATCTCTCGCGGGGCGGCCTTAGCCACATCGACCCCGGCCACCATGATCGACCCCGAGGCGGCGAGGTAGTTGCCCCAGATCATCCGCATCAGCGTCGATTTTCCTGCGCCCGACTGCCCCACCAGCCCGACGCATTCCCCCGCCGCCACGGACAACGACGCGCCCTGCATCACCGGGATCACCGTGCCGCCCTGATTGTGGAGGGTGAAAGTCTTGGTCACGTTTTGCACGTCGATCATGTTACACCTGCAGGACGGAAGATACGAGAAGCTGGGTATAGGCGTGCTGCGGATCGTCCAGCACCTGATCGGTTAGGCCCTGTTCCACCACATGCCCGCCCTTCATCACCATCAGCCGGTCGGCAAGCAGCCGCACCACGGCCAGATCATGCGTGACGATGATGGCCGACAGCCCCATCCGCCGCACCAATCCGCGCAGAAGATCCAGAAGCCGCGCCTGAACGCTGACATCCAGACCGCCGGTGGGCTCGTCCATGAAGACCAGCCTCGGCCCGGTCACGAGGTTCCGCGCGATCTGGAGCCGCTGCTGCATCCCGCCGGAAAACTGCGAAGGACGGTCGTCGATACGGTCCGCGTTGATCTCAACCCGCCCCAGCCAGTCGGTCGCGGTGTCGCGGATCGTGCCATAGTTGCGCGCGCCGACGGCCATCAGCCGCTCGCCCACATTGCCGCCCGCGCTGACGCCCATCCGCAGCCCGTCGCGCGGGTTCTGGTGAACGTAAGCCCAGTCGGTGCGGGCCAACATCCGGCGCTCGGGTTCGGCCATGGTCACCGTGTCGCGCCCATCGAAGATCACCGCGCCCGTGTCGGGCTGTGCATGGCCCGCAAGGCAGGACAGCAGGGTCGATTTGCCCGACCCGCTCTCGCCCACGATGCCCATCACCTCGCCGGGGTAAAGATCGAAGCTGACATCGGTGCAGCCGATGCGGGCGCCGTAGGTCTTGCGGATGTTCTGGACCTGAAGAAGCGGTTGCATCATGCCTCCTGCCGGGTGCGGCAATGATCGGTGTCCGAGCAGACGAACATGCGGCTGCCCCGATCGTCGGTGATGACCTCGTCCAGATAGGTGTCGCCCGCGCCGCAGATATCGCAGTTGTGGTTCGCCTTGGACGCCTCGAACGGGTGATCTTCGAAGTCGAGCGAGGCGACCTTGGTATGGGGCGGCAGGGCATAGATCCGCTGCTCGCGCCCTGCGCCGAACAGCATCAGCGCGGGGTTGTCCGAAAGTTTGGGGTTGTCGAATTTCGGGATCGGCGAGGGGTCCATGACATAGCGCCCCTCGACCTTCACCGGATAGGCATAGGCGGTCGCGATCTGGCCGTGTTTTGCGATGTCCTCATAGAGTTTGACATGCATGAGGCCGTATTCCTCCAGCTCGTGCATCTTGCGTGTCTCCGTCTCTCGCGGTTCGAGGAAGCGCAGGGGTTCGGGGATCGGCACCTGGAACACGAGGATCTGGCCTTCGGTCAGCGCGGCCTCGGGGATGCGGTGGCGGGTCTGGATGATGGTGGCGTCCGCTGTGCGTTCGGTCACGTCCACATCGGCGGTGCGCTGGAAGAACTTGCGGATCGACACCGCGTTGGTCGTGTCGTCCGCGCCCTGATCGATGACCTTCAGCACATCGTCCGGCGTCAGGCAGGCGGCGGTGACCTGCACGCCGCCGGTGCCCCAGCCGTAAGGCATCGGCATCTCGCGGCTGGCGAAAGGCACCTGATATCCGGGGATCGCGACCGCCTTCAGCAGCGCGCGCCGGATCATCCGCTTCGTATCCTCGTCCAGATAGGCGAAATTGTATTCTGTTGTATTCTTTTGGGGCGCGTTCATACTCGATCCTCGGAGGAGAGAGGGAGGAACCTATGGAATGGCTTTTTGCGGGCCTGATCGCCGGTATCGGCGGGATGGCGTTCTGGGCGTGGCCGCGTAAGCGGTAGAGTGGGGGCCGCGGTCATTCCGCGGCCTCTCGCATACGGCGCACCAGTTCCAGTTCGGACTGGAAATCGACGTAATGCGGCAGCTTGATATGTTCGAGAAAGCCCGTCGCCTGAATGTTGTCGGCGTGCGAAAGAACGAATTCCTCGTCCTGTGCGGGGGCGCCGACATAGTCCTCGCCCAATTCCTTCCAGCGCAGCGCGCGGTCCACCAGCGCCATGCTGATCGCCTTGCGTTCGGTCTGCCCGAACGTCAGGCCATAGCCGCGGGTGAACTGCGGCGGTTCGGTCTTCGATCCCTTGAACTGGTTGACGGTTTCGCATTCCGTCAATTCGACCTCGCCGATCTCGATGGCGAAGCCGAGTTGGGGGATGTCCATTTCCACCGCGCAGGTGCCGATGCGGAGTTCCCCGACGAAAGCGTGGTTGCGGGCATATCCGCGCTGCGTGGAATAGGCGAGGCCGAGGATGAAGCCTTCATCCCCCCGCGCCAGCGATTGCAGACGCAGCGCGCGGTCGGCGGGCAATTCCAGCGGCTCGCGCGTGAGATCGCGCGGTTCGGTATCCGACGGCGCCTCCTGTTCGATCAGCCCGTCGCGTCCCAGAAAGCCGGTGATATGCGGAACATGCGCGGGCTCTGCGGCTTTGCGCGGCGCCTCGGGCGCGTCACCGTTCGCCATCAGCGCGAAGTCCAGAAGGCGGTGGGTGTAATCGAAGGTCGGGCCAAGGATCTGCCCCCCCGGCGCGTCCTTGAACGTGGCCGAGACGCGGCGGATGCAGTCCATTTTCGCCGTATCCACGGGGATGGATGCGCCCAGACGCGGCAGGGTGGTGCGATAGGCGCGGATCAGGAAGATCGCCTCGATCAGATCGCCGCGCGATTGCTTGATCGCCAGCGCGGCCAGCGCCGGATCGTGAAGCGAGCCTTCGGCCATGACGCGGTTCACGGCCAACGCCAGCTGCTGCTCGATCTGGTCGGTGCCCAGTTCCGCGACGGCGGGATCGCCCCGGCGTTCCTCGGCCAGCCATGCGTGGGCATTCTCGATGGCGCGTTCGCCGCCTTTGACTGCGACATACATCAGGCGGCCTCCACTTTCGTCGTGCGGGGCAGGGCGGCAAGGCGATCCCCGGCGGTGAAGAAGAAATCGAGGCCCAGCGGGAAGGCGGTCGCGTTCATGCGGAACGCCTCGGTTTCCGGCAGCGACAGGTTGGCGTGATCCTTGATGCCGGGGCCGGTCAGGCGCGGGCCGGTCGCGGTCAGGTCCGGCATTTCCACGATCAGCGTGGCGGATCGGTCGGGATAGTCGGGCCGCCCGATGGGAAAGCGTGCCACTGGCAGGTCGTGCCATGCGCCGATGGCGATCTGCGCATCCTCGGGGGCGGAAAAAGTTGCGCCGGTGTGGAAGGTGATCCAATCGCGCGCGGCAGAGAGGGGCGGTGCGAGCCAGAGGCTTGTCGTGCGGTCCGCCAGTGTCAGCAGCAGCACGCCCGCCGCGATGGACAGCGCCGGGGGCTGCGCGCCCGCGACGGTGTGGATCGTGCCGGGCCGGGCCATCGCATCCAGCGCGGCACGGAAGGCGGTTGCCGATTGGCGCGGCTGGTCCGTGAATCCGCCTTCGAGCATCAGTCTTCCCCCCGGACCATGGTGAAAAATTCGACTTTCGTCGCGGCGGCCTTTTCGGCGCGTATCTTGCGGCGGGCCGTTTCAGCCTCGGCCAGCGGCGCAAGGATGGCATCATGGATGGCGGCGGCTTCCGGCCCCTGCATCAGCGCATCGACGATGGCCGCGCGGGTGGCGTGAGCCCTGTCGCGGCCCTGAACATAGGCATGGCCGACTTCGCCATCCTCCAGCCGCAGGGCGCAGCGGGTGACCGTCATTTCTCCAAGATTGAACGGGGCGCCCGTGCCGCCGGCGCGGCCGCGGACCATCACGGCGCCGATTTCGGGGGTGCGGGCGAAGCTGTGCGGCGGAAGGTCGGGCAGCAGGGTGGCCAGCCGCGACGGCTCGGCCCTTGCCAGAAGTCCCATCCATGTCTGTCGGTTCATTTTCGGACACCTTGCGGGGTTGTCTGGTTATATATACAACTAGACAAGTAGCCGATTCGCGCTATTGCCACAACGACTTGAATATGAAGTTTGCATGACATGAGCCGCACGCCCCTCTGGACTGCCATTGCCGAGGATCTCCGGTCCGCCATCGCCGCAGGCCGTTACCGCGAAGGCATGCAGCTTCCGACCGAGGCGGAGCTTTCGGCCCGTTTCGGCGTGAACCGCCATACTGTGCGCCGCGCCTTGGCCGAACTTGGGCATGAGGGGCTGGTGATCTCGCGCCGCGGGGCGGGGGTGTTCGTGGCGGGCAAGCCGCCGCTGGATTATGCCATCGGGCGGCGGGTGCGGTTCCATGCGAACCTTGCATCCGAAGGGCGTGTGTCCAGCCGCAAGGTGCTTGCATTGACCGAACGGCACGCGGACGCGGCCGAGGCCCGCGCGCTGGGCATTGCCGAGGGCGCGCCTGTCCATGTGCGCGAAGGCGTGTCCTTTGCCGACGATCAGCCGCTGGCGGTCTATCGCTCGGTCTTTCCGGGCGAACGCCTGCCGGGCATCGGGGCTGCGCTGGCGCGCGGCACATCGGTGACCGAGGCGCTGGCCGAATGCGGGGTGGGCGACTACCTGCGGGTGGAAACGCGGCTGACGGCAAAACGGGCGAATGCGTTCCAGGCGCTGCACCTGATGATCCGCGAGGGTGATCCGATCCTGCGGACCATCAGCATCAACGCGGATGCGTCGGGTGCGCCCGTGGAATACGGGCACACCTGGTTTGCGGGGGACCGCGTGACGTTAACTGTCACCCCGGATTAGCTTGCGGCGCAGCCAGCCCGAAAGGCTGTCCATCGCCATGACCAGAAGCACGATCAGCACGATGTAATAGGCGACGTTCTCCCAGTCCTTCTGGGTCTGGATCGCCTGCGTCAGCAGAAGGCCGATGCCGCCGCCGACCATCGCACCGATCACCGTCGCCCCGCGCGTGTTGGATTCGAGAAAATAAAGCACCTGCGAAAGGATCACCGGGGCGACCTGCGGGATCACCCCGAACCGCCCGCGTTGCAGCGCGTTGGCCCCGGTCGATCGCAGCCCGTCCACCTGCTTTTCGTCGATATTCTCCAGCGATTCCGAGAACAGCTTGCCGAAGCTGCCGGTGTCGGTGATGAGGATCGCAAGCGCGCCGGTCATCGGGCCGGGGCCGAAGGCGCGCGACAGGATGATCGTCCAGATCAGCGCATCCACGCCGCGCACGAAATCGAACACGCGCCGGATGCCGAACCGGGCCGGGGCCACGGGCATGAAGTTGCGCGCCGCAAGGAAGGCCAGCGGGAAGGAGATCAGTGCCGCCCCGATGGTGCCGAGGAAAGCCATCAGCAGCGTCTCGAACAGGGCCCAGACCACGTCCTTGTGGCGCCACATGTCGTTGTTCCAGAAATCCGATGCCATGGCCGCGATGTTCGACATGCCGGGACGGATCTGTTCGGACGACACCGCGCTGGCGGCGATCTGGCCCCAGCTCATGTCGTGGAACGGGCTGGAGAGGGTGAAGAAGAACAGCTCCCACCCCGGAAAATAGCGGAACACCTCGGACCGGGCGCGGGTGACGCTGACGCGTCCGCCGTCCAGCCGGATGTCGGCGCGGGTGTTCGACGCGGTGATCCATGCGGGCAGGGTGCCGTCGGGGGTCTGGACCTCAACGCCGTCGGTATTTGTCACGGTGATCGTGCCGTAGTCGGGGACCGTCACGCGCACCGCGTCGGGATCGAAGCGCACCGACTGGTCGCGGGGCAGGGCGATGGCGGTCGAGGCGCCGTCGCGCGCGACCCATTCGGGCCAGTCGTCATCCTCGTAGGTCGCGCGGCGCTCGCCCTCGATGGCGACGGTGGTGCCGCGGCGGTTGTCTTGCGTGACGTGGGTCTTGTAGCTCCACGCGCCGGAGATCATGATCATCGCATTGTCGCTGCGGAAGCGCTGCGCCAGCCCCGGAATGTCGAAGGCGAAGAAGGCATAGGTCAGATAGAGGAGGATGCCCGCCGGGATCGCGAAGGCTTTGAACCGCTTTTTGGCAAAGCCGCGATGGATGGGGGCAAGGTCAGTGACGGCCATGTTCGCCCTCGATCAGGGAATTGCGCCAGCGGCTCGACAGTTGGTCGATCGCGATGATGGTCAGGAACAGCAGCAGGAAGATCGAGGCGGCGGCGTCGAAACGGCCCTGTCCCCAGCTGATGGCGTTCTTCAGCTCGTAGCCGATCCCGCCCGCGCCGACGAAGCCGAGGATGGCCGAGGCGCGCACGTTGATCTCGAACCGCAAGAGGGCATAGGACAGCCAGTTCGGCGCGACCTGCGGCAGGATGCCCAGCCACATGCGCTGCGACCAGCTTGCGCCCACCGAGGACAGGCCCTCGACGGGTTTCAGGTCGGCATTCTCGTTCACTTCGGAGAACAGCTTGCCCAGCGCGCCGATGGTGTGGAAGGCGATGGCGACCATGGCCGGGACCGGCCCGCCGCCCATCGCAAAGATCAGCGCCAGCGCGATCACCACCTCAGGCACCGCGCGGCAGATGTCCAGAAGGCGGCGGAACACCGGGATCAGGGCGGGCCAGCGGGCAAGGCCGCGCGTCGCCAGCAGCGACATCGCCCCGCCGATCAGCGCGCCGAACAGCGTGGCGACGGCGGCGATGTTGATGGTCTCGATCAATGACGGAAGGTAGTTCCACATATGTCCGGGAATGCTTCCGGCCTTCTGGAACGCCTCGGTCAACAGCTCGCCGGGGAAATCGAAGATGCGCGACAGGCCGGACAGGAAGCCCCCCGCGTTGCGGCTCTGGGCCAGATCGAAGCCGCTGGCCAGCATCGCCACGAACAGGATCAGCAATATGCCGGAATACATGCGCTTGCGCCGCGCGGCGGCGAGATAGTCTTCGCGGATGGTGTCGGTCATATGCCGCCCTGTGAAAGAGGGGCGGGCGCGTGGCCCGCCCCGGATTGGATCAGGAGCCCGAGAGCTTGCGTGCGTCGATGATCGACTGATACTGCTCGTGCGTGACCGGGATGAAATCCTTCGCCTCGCCCGCTGCGACCGAATAGGCGCAGGTCGCGTCGTTTTCCCACAGGTTCGCGGTCAGCTCGGTCACCTTGGCGCGGACATCTTCCGGCAGGGCGTTGCGGACGACCATCGGGCCTTCGACGATCTCTTTCGACTTCCAGATCTCGACCATGTCGTTCATGTCGACAAGGCCCGCATCCACTGCGCGGCGCAGCGCGCCCGAATTGTAGCCGTCTTCCCAGTTGCCCTGCGCGTCGGCCCAGGAAACGCCCGCGTCGATATCGCCGTTGGCGACCGCGACGATGGTCTGCTCATGCCCGCCGGTGAAGCGGATGTCGCCGAAATAGTCGTTCGGCGTCATCGAGTAGCCGGCCTGCGAGATTTCGACGTTGGGGATCAGGTAGCCCGAGGTCGAGTTCGGATCGCCGAAGCCGAAGGACTTGCCCTTCATGTCGTCCAGCGAGGTGATGCCGCTGTCCTTGCGCGCGAAACCGATCGAGTAGTAGCCGATGGTGCCGTCGAGGTTCTGTTTCACCAGCACCGGGGACACGGCCTCGGCATCGGTCAGATAGATTTTGGCATAGGCCGAAGCGCCCAGCCAAGCCATGTCCAGCGTGCCGCCCAGCAGCCCCTGGATCACGCCGTCATAGTCGGCCGGGGTGAACAGCTTGACCGGGACGCCCAGCGCATCTTCGATCTGGGCGCGGTAGCATTCCTGGTTGGCCAGACGGTCCTGCGCGTTCTCGCCGCCAAGGATGCCGATGTTGAAGCCGGTGATCTCTTGCGCGAAGGTCGGCGCGGCAAGGGTCGAGGTCGCCAGAAGGGCGGCAAGCAGACGTTTCATGGGGTATCCCTCAGGTGTGAAGCAAGGTTTTGGCGTATTCGTGGTCCGCCGGCTCGATCGAGGTCGAGGTGGCGGCTTCGGAAAAGCTGGCATCCGCGCCGTAGATCTCTCGGGCGGCGGAGGTGGTCAGAAGGTCGGGCGTTCCGTCGAAGACGATGCGGCCCGCGCGCATGCCGATTACCCGGTCGCAATAGCGGCGCGCGGTGTCCAGCGTATGAAGGTTGGCAACGACGGTGCGGCCGTCGTCTTCGTGGATGCGGCGCAGGCTGTCCATCACAACCTGTGCGTTCATTGGATCAAGGCTGGCGATGGGTTCGTCCGCAAGGATCACCTTGGGGTCCTGCATCAGCGCCCGCGCGATGGCGACGCGCTGCTGCTGGCCGCCCGAAAGCGCCTCGGCCCGTTTCATGGCCTGTTCGGCAATGCCCAGCCGTTCAAGGATCGCGATGGCGCGGCCGATATCGTCCGCCGACCAGATGTTGAACATCGTCGCCAGCGTCGAGCGGCGGTTCAGCAGCCCGTGCAGCACGTTCGACACCACATCCAGACGCGGCACGAGGTTGAACTGCTGAAAGATCATCGCGCATTGGCTTTGCCACGCGCGCTTGTCCGCGCCGTTCAGCGCAAGGATGTCGCGCCCTTCGAACAGCATCCGGCCCGAGGTCGCGTCGGTCATGCGGTTCATCATGCGCAGCAGCGTCGATTTCCCCGCGCCCGAACGCCCGATCACGCCGATCATCATGGGGCGGTCCACGGCGAAGGTGGCGTTGTCGACGGCCGTCTTGCCGTTGAAGATCTTGGTGACGCCCTCGGCAGAGATCAGCATGAACATCCTTTCCGTCGGGGCCGCATGGCGCAGCCCGTCTTGGACCCCGCAGGTAGGGTCCGATGAAAACAGTCGGATGAACGTCCGGTGAAACTTGTGTGACGGCGCGGGGGCGACGCTTTTTCACAAGACCATCGCCATCGACTGTTGCTACTCTAGGTTGATCGGCGATGGTTTCGGAGCGGTTCATGAGAATTCTTGTCGCGGATGACGACGCAACGCAGCGCTTCTACATCTCGGCCCTGCTGCGAAAACTGGGGCACGATCCGGTGGAGGCGGCGGATGGCGAGGAGGCATTGCGGCTGCTTGAATCAAGCGGCGCACATATCCTCGTCTGCGATCTGGACATGCCGGTCATGGACGGGCTGGATCTGACGCGCCGCATCCGCGAGCGGCGGGGCGGGCATTACGTTCATGTCGTCATGGTCACGGGCCGCGACCGCGAGGATGACCGCCGCCGCGCGCTGGATGTGGGGGTGGACGACTTCATCTCCAAACCGTTCGAGGCGTCGATGCTGCGCGTCAGGATCAGCGCGGCGGTGCGGCTGGTGGAGCACGAACGCCAGCTGAACGAGAAGAACCGCATCCTGCACGAAGCGCATGAGCAGATCCGCGCGGACCTCGAGGCGGCCGCGCTGGCGCAGCGGCGGATGCTGCCGCTGGGATCGTCGGTGCTGGGGCGCTGCGCGTTTTCGGCTTCCTTTGTGCCTTCGGCTTTCGTGTCGGGGGACATGTTCGGCTATTTCGAGCTGGGGCAGGGGCGCATCGGCTTCTATGCCATCGACGTGGCGGGGCACGGGGTGCAGGCGGCGCTGACCTCGGTCGCGTTCGGGCATCTGGTCACGGCTGAATATTTCGCCGGCAAGGCGATCGGGCCGGACGGGCGCGCGAACCCGGCGGCGCTGGCCGCATCGCTGAACCGCCGTTTTCACAAGACCGACAGCGACGAATACCTGACCCTGTTCGCCGCCGTGCTGGAGGAGGAGACGGGCGATCTGTGTTATTGCCTTGCCGGGTATCCGCCGCCCTTGCTGGTGGGCGGCGCCTCCGGGCCGCGCCGTCTGGGCGATGGCGGCTTTCCGGTCGGGCTGCTGGCGCAGGCCGTCTATTCCAACAGCCATGTCAAGGTAGAGCCGGGCGACCGGATCGTGCTTTTTTCCGACGGCGCGACCGAGGCCGAGGACCCCGAGGGCACCGCCTTCGGCGACACGCGGCTGAGCCTTCTGATCGAGAACGAGGCCGCGCAGGATGCAAGCCGCCTGCCACGCCGCGTGACCGAGGAGCTGATGCGCTGGCGTCAGGGCCATTCACTTGCCGACGATCTGACCGTTCTTGTCATGGAAAGGAGACCTGCATCTTGATTACCACCGAGTTTTCCAAAGGCGTCTGCCTTGTCGACCCCAACATGCCGCGCCTGACCGCCGCTACCGCCGCAGGCTTCAAGGACGAGGTTGCGGCCCTGATCGATGCCGGGAACGACCGGCTGGTGCTGGATTTCGCCAATGTTTCCTTCGTCGACTCCTCGGGGCTGGGGGCGCTGGTGGGCCTGCTGAAGAAGGTCGGCAACCGGGGCGAGATCGTGCTTTGCGGTCTGGGCGACAGCGTGGTGCAGCTGTTCCGCATCACCCGCATGGACCGGGTGTTCAAATCCTTCCCCGACCGCGCGCAGGCCCTTCAGATGATGGACGCATGACATGGAGCCCATGCGGTTCCGCATGCCGGTCGAACTCGAGGCGATCGACCGCCTTGCGCCCGAGGTCCGCGCGGCCGCCGCCGCGCATCTGCCCGAGGACCGGCTGGTCGCGGTCGAAATCGCGCTGGTCGAGGCGCTGAGCAACGTCGTGCGCCACGGCCATCCGGCGGGCGAGGTGGAGATCGAACTGCGCCCGCTGGCCCGGGGGATCGAGGTCGAGATCGCCGATGTCGGCAACCCCATCCCGCCGGGGCTGCTGGAGGCGGAGGCCCCGGACGATCCACTGGCCGAAAGCGGGCGGGGTCTGGCGCTGATCCGCACCTGCGCGGATGATCTGAGATATGAAAGCAGCGAGGGGCGCAACCGCCTGACGCTGACCTTTCGATGAGACGTTCGCTGCGGACCGGTTTCAACTTCATCGCGCTGGTCTGCATCCTTGCCATCGCCGTGGTCGTCGCCGCCCCGTTTCTTTTGCGGCAGGAGGTCGAATCCACCGACATCACCGCGACCCGGACCGAGCTGTTCGATTTGCAGCTTTCATACAACAACGCGCGGATCGCTGCGGATGCGTGGCTGCGCGGCGACGGTGAAGCGTTCCTGCTGCTGGCCGAGCAGGCGCGGCTGCTTCAGCACCGCACCAACGTGTTCCTGTCGCGCCCCGGCATCGCCGAGATGCTGACCGAGGATGCCGAGCCGCTGCGGCGCATGGCGCGAGTGCTGGCCGAGCGGCTTCGGACGGGGGCGCAGGACGATGTGCTGACCCCAGCGGGGGCGGGTCTTGTCGCGCAGGCCATTGTCGATCAGGGGACGGATTTCGCCCGATATATCTCAGGGACGTTCCATCGGTTCGGGGCCACCGTCGCGCAGGAGCGGACCCGCGTCGAGGGTTTGCGCAATACCGTCCAGCGGCTGTCGGGGCTGATGCTGGTGGTCGCCGCCGCTGCGGCCATCGTGCTGCAATCCCAGCGGCGGCGGCTGCATGAAAGCGAAGGCACCCTGCGCTCGGCCGTGCAGGATCTGGCCGACGCGCACCGGATCGCCCGCATCGGATCGTTCCGCTGGGATTTCGTCCTGGATGAGGTGCGCTGGTCGCCGCAGCTTGCCGATATCTTCGGCCTGCCCCCCGGCGGGCGCATGACCGGGGCCGAGTTCGAGGCGCTGGTCCATCCCGACGATCTGGAACGGTTGCGCGAAAGCGAAAAGGCCACCCTGTCGCGCGCCGAGGCCAGCGGCATGCCCGCCCAGCGCGAGATCACCTATCGCCTGCGCCGCCCGGATGGCGGCGAGGTGGAGGTTCACGCGATTTCCGAGATCGTGTCGGACGAGACGGGAAAACCGCTGCGCATGACTTCGACCGTGCGGGACGTGACCGACGAGGTCGCCCGCAAACGCGCCCTTGCCGAAAGCGAGCGGACGCTGGCCGAGGCGCAGCGCATATCGCAGCTGGGCAGTTTCCGCCGCATCGTCGCCACGGGTCAGGTGTCGTGGTCGCCGCAGCTTCGCCGCCTTTTCGGCGTGCCCCCTGGTGCCCCCCTGCCGGGTATGGAGGATCTGGTCCATTCCGAAGATATCCCCGACCTGACGGCGCGGCTGGACAGGCTGATGCGTCCCGGTCCCCCGGGGGGCACCCGCCCCGCCGCCATCGAATGCCGCATGATCCACCGCGACGGCTCTATCCGTTTCGTGCGCGGCGCGGCCGAGATGTCCTATGACGCGCGCGGACGGGCCAGCGTTCTGACCGGCACCCTGCGCGATGTGACGTCCGAGGTCGAACAGCACCTTGCCCTGACCCGCGCGGTCGAGGAAGCCCACCGCGCCAATGCCGCCAAAAGCGAATTCCTCGCGGTGATGAGCCACGAGCTGCGCACCCCCATGAACGGCGTGATCGGCATGCTGACCGTCCTGGCCGAAGACGGTCTGACCCCGCAGCAGCGAATGCAGGTGGAGGTGGCCCGCTCCAGCGCCGACGCGCTTCTGGTAATCCTGAACGACATTCTGGACATGTCGAAGATCGAGGCGGGCCGGATGACGCTGGCAGCCGCCCCGTTCCAGCTTCGCCCGCTGATGCGCGGCGTGGCAGAGCTTTACCGCGGGCAGGCCTCGGTCAAGGGGTTGGAGATCGGCTGCCGCATCGACGACGGTGTCGCAGACTGGCTGGAGGGGGATTCGGGGCGACTGCGCCAGGTGCTTCTGAACCTTGTCAGCAATGCGGTGAAGTTCACGCAGGAAGGCCGCATCGATCTGGAGGCAATCAGCATGGGCGAGCCGGGGCGCATCCGCTTTGCCGTGCGCGATACCGGCCCCGGCATTCCGCCCGACCGTCACGATCAGGTCTTCGGGCGGTTCAATCAGCTTGACGCCTCCTATACCCGGCGCTTCGGGGGAACGGGGCTGGGGTTGGCGATCTGCAAGAACCTCGTGGAACTGATGGGGGGCGAGATCGGGTTCGAAAGCACCCCCGGCGAAGGCACCGTCTTTCACGCCGAGATCGCCTTTCCGCTGGCCGACCCGGTCGAGGAGACGGGAGGCGTTCAGACCCCGGCGGGGCGACAGATGCGTATCCTTGTGGCCGAGGACAATTCGATCAACCAGATGGTCGCGCGCATGCTTCTGGAGCGGCTGGGTCACTGCGTGCAGATCGTGGCCGACGGGCTGGCGGCGATCGAGGCGGCGGCGCAGGGCGGGCACGATGCGGTGTTGATGGATGTGTCCATGCCCGGTCTGGACGGGATGGAGGCGACGCGCCGCATCCGCGCGCTGCCCGGCCCAGTGGGGCAGGTGCCGATCATCGGGCTGACTGCGCATGTCGGCGTGCAGGAAAGGGCCGACTGCATCACGGCGGGCATGAACGAGGTGCTGGGAAAACCCATCCAGAAGGCCGAGATGCAGGCCGCACTGCTGCGCCACGTCGCGGGCACCGCCGGCACGCCGCCTGCATCGGCCCTTCCGCAGGACGCGATCGCCGCCCTTCGCGCTGATTTCGGGGACGAGGGCGTGTCGGGGCTGATCGACGCGGGCATCGCCGATATCCGGCGCCATCTGGCCGTGCTCGCCTCGCCCGATCCGATCGCTGCGGATGTGGCGCGGGCCTTCCATTCCATCGCAGGGATCGTCGGCACATTCGGCATGCTGGACACGCGGCGATCCGCGCAAAGGCTTGAGGATATGGTGCAATCGGGCAACGCAGACGAGGCGATGCGCATCTTTGTCGTAGATTTGCACAAAAACTTGATGCACTTTTTAGGTGAACTAGCTGATCTGAAAACAACTCTGAATTAACCGAAGCGCGAGGGACGGGTGATGAGAGGCAGGCAACGGAAGTTCACTTCGGCGTTGTTGCTTGCCGCCGGGATCGTCTGCGCGGTTCCCCCCGCCTTTTCGCAGGACGAAACGCCGCCCCCCGTTCCGGCCCTTGCAGATCCGGCGGTGCCGTTCGGGCGCAGCGGCCCTCTGAGCGTGCGCGAACGGGCGATGGCCGAAGCCGCATGGTCCTATTTCGTGCTGCGGTTCCAGGAGGAGACGGGCCTTGTCAACGCGGTCGGCTCCTATCCCTCGACGACAATGTGGGACACCGGATCCTATGTCAGCGCGCTGGTTTCGGCCTATGAGCTGGGGATCATCGACAAGCGCGAATTCGACCGCCGCGCGAACCTGCTGATCGCGACCTTGCGGAACCTGAACCTGTTCCGGGGGGAACTGCCCAACAAGGTCTATAACACCGAAACCGGGGCCAAGGTGAACTATGCCAACCAGCCAGGCGAGGTGGGCTTTTCCGTGCTGGATATCGGTCGGCTTCTGGTCTGGCTGAAGATCATGAAAGAACGGTATCCCTATCTGGCGAACAGCATCGACAACATCCCGATGCGCTGGAACTTCTGCAACCTTGCCAATGATGACGGGCGACTGTTCGGCTCTCTGGTATCGGGGAACGGCGAGACGCGATATGTGCAGGAAGGGCGGCTGGGATACGAGGAATATGCCGCCAAGGGGTTCGCGCTGTGGGGGTTCGATCCCCATGCGGCGCTGGAAGCGGGACCTTACACCTATACCACAATCTATGACATCGAAGTGCCGGTGGATGCGCGCGATCCGCGCATCTTCAACAACCAGAACTACGTTCTGACCGAAGGCTATCTTCTGGACGGGCTGGAACTGGGCTGGGACCTGCCGAACGACAAGGACAGCGGGCCGGGGCTTGCCTCGCATGGCTGGCGGGCGGAATTCGCGAACCGCATCTATCTGGTGCAGCAGCGCCGGTTCGAACGCACCGGCATCCTGACAGCGCGGTCCGAGCATCAGGTCGAAGGCGCACCATATTTCGTCTACGACACGATCTTCGCCGACGGATACCCGTGGAACACGCTGGACCCAAGCGACGTGTATCAGCCCGACCGCGCCGCCATCGCAGCAAAGGCGGCGGTGGGGATGTGGGCGCTGTGGGATACGCCCTATACCGATCTTTTGTTCGAATCCGTGGCCGACCTGTCCGAGGAGGAAGGCGGCTTCTACGAAGGCGTCTATGAGAATGGCAACGGGTTCATCCCGCTGCATACGGCGAACAACAACGGCATCATCCTTGCCGCGCTGCTTTACAAGGTGCAGGGGCCGATCCTGCAATACCGCAACGACAATACGCAGGTCTGGGACACGGCCTTCGAATTCACCGACATCCGCGCGCGGCGCTGCATGCCCGACCCGAGGGTCATCGAACCCGTCTGCTGCAACTGCGCAGCGCCCCAGCCCGCGCCGCAGGTTCCGCCAAGCGCCTTCCAGTTCTGCCGGGTGATGCCCGATGCCGCGGGGCTTTTCGCCAGCACATGCGGGACGGAAAAGCATCTGGTGCCGCCGCCCGAACCCGTGGCCGCGCTGCCCCAGGCCTGCCGCGCGCCGGGGATCACCACCGGAGAGGTTCCGCAATGAACGCGCCCAAACCGCGCCTCGTGTGGTTCGATGCCAACCGCGCATTGGCGGCGGTGGGGGTCGTGCTGATCCATTGCACCACGGATTTTTCGGGAACCGTCTTTCCCAATGCCGAACCCGCAGACCGCGCGGTTCCCGTCCTGCTGCGGTCCGTCGCCGAGCTTTCGGGATCGGAGATGTTCTTCACCTTCTCGTTGTTCCTGATGGCGTTCAAGCTGGACCGCCGCCGCCCGGAATATGGCGAGGCGATCCGCGAACAGGCAAGGCGGCTTCTGGTGCCTTTTCTGGTCTGGACGCTGTTCTATGCCTTCTTCCGGCTGCTGAAGGCCGGGGAGTTCGGATACGGGCAGGCGATCTGGGATCAGCTTTCGCAGCCCGCGTCATGGGCCGGGTATCTGGTGCTGGGCGAGGCGCAGTATCACATGCACTTTCTGCCGACGCTGTTCCTGCTGTTCCTGTTCTTTCCGGTGATGCGGCTGGGGCAGCGCTATCCGATCTTCGGGCTGTGCGTGATCGTCGCGCTGGGGGTGATGCAATATGCCCAAGGCTGGGTCTGGGGGCTGGGGCTGGAACCTGACCTGCGCGATTTCGCGATCCGTGCGATCAAGGTCATGGCCTATGTCGCATATGGCATCGCGGCGTTTTCGCTGTTCGGGCTGTGGAAGGAAGGCATCCCGCGCGGGGAATCGCGTCTGCTGCGGCGGGGGGCGATTTGGCTGGTGGTGCTGGCATGGCTTGCGACGCTGCCCGCCTTCGGCGAGGCGTGGATGACCGGGCGTTATGCGGTGCGGGAAAGCTGGGCCTTCTATGGCCACTTCCTGATGCCGCTGTTCGTCTTCACCGTGTTCATGGCCAGCCAGTATGGCGAATGGTCGCCGCGGTGGAGCAGGCTCGCGAAATACACCTTCGGCGTTTATCTGATCCACCCGGCGGTGATCGATCTTTACGACATCGCGATGCACCGCGCCGCCCTGACGCAGATCGAGCCGTGGATCATCGTGACGACGCGGTTCGCCTTCGCATTGCCGGGGGCGTTCGCGGTGGCTTGGCTCCTCTCGAAGATCCCGTTTCTGGCATGGACCATCGGGCTTGGCCCCGCGCCGTGGGAACGGAAATGAGCGACTTCTATTTCACGAAGTTCGAGCATCGCCGCCCGCCCGAGCCGCTGCGCTATTCGGCGCTGCGCGAAATGGTCTGGCAGTTCCTTGCGACGCTCAGCCTCGTGCTGGGGGCGTGGTATATCCACTTTCGCTGGACGTCCTCGCTGAATCATGACGCGATGTGGTTCGCTGTGCCGCTGGTGCTGGCCGAGACCTTCGCCTTTGTCGGACTGATCCTGTTCACGATCAACCTGTGGCAGGACCAGCCGGTGGTCATCCCCGACGCGCCCGCCCTGATCGAAGAGGTGGACCCCGCGACGACCGAGCCGGGGCGGCCCATATCGGTCGATGTGCTGTTCGCGACCTATAACGAAGACCCGGAGCTGGTGCGCTTGGGCATCGTCGATGCCAAGGCCGTCGAATATCCCCATCCCATCGACATCCGCATCCATATCCTCGACGACGGCCGCCGCCCGGAAATGCGCGCGGTCTGCGACGAGGAGGGCGTGAACTACATCACCCGCTCCACCAACGAGGGCTACAAGGCCGGGAACCTGCGCAATGCGATGGAGAAGACATCGGGCGATTTTCTGGTCATCTGCGATGCGGATACGCGGCCCTTCCCGACGATCCTGACGCATACCTTGGGCCATTTCCGCGATCCGAAGATGGCATGGGTGCAGACGCCGCAATGGTTCTATGACCTGCCCGAGGGCGAACGTCTGCCCGCGCGGCTGGGCCGCCATCTGGGTGCGCCGGGACGCTGGCTGGGGCGCGGGATCGAGGGGGTGTTCGGCGAGGTCACATTCGGCGCGGACCCGTTCGTCAGCGATCCGCAGATGTTTTATGACGTAATCCTGCGCCGCCGGAACCGCGCCAACGCCGCCTTCTGCTGCGGCGCGGGCTCGATCCACCGCCGCGAGGCTGTGATGGAGGCGGCGCTGCGCAGCTTCGGCGCCAGCGTCGAGCGGCGCGTGCTGCAGACCGAGGAGGAGGTGACGCTTGCCAGCCGCGAGAAGTCCGTCGCCCCCGAACTGATGGAGGCGATCCGCACCGAGGCCGTGGTGGCTGAGGTGCTGACCCCGTATCGGTTTCATGTGTCCGAGGACATCTACACCTCCATCGTGCTGCATGCGGATCGCGAGCGGGGGTGGAAATCGGTGCTGCACCCGACCATCGAAAGCCGGATGCTGTCGCCGCAGGACCTGCTTTCGTGGACGATCCAGCGGTTCAAATACGCGGGCGGCAGCCTCGACATCCTGTTCCACGACAACCCGCTGTTCCGCCCCGGCCTGACTTTTTCGCAGCGGCTGATGTATGGATCGACCTTCTGGTCCTATCTGGGTTCGATCTGGAACCTGATCTTCCTGATCGCGCCCGCCGTGTATCTGTTCACCGGCATCGCGCCCGTCTCTGCCTATACCGTCGAATTCTTCATCCATGTCATCCCGTTCCTGCTGGTGCTGGAGCTGGCCACGATGGTCGGAACGTGGGGGATCGCGGGATATGCTGCCAAGACCTCGTATCTGGCGTTCTTTCCCATCGGGCTGAAGGCACTGAAGGCGGTGCTGTCGGGGCAGAAGATATCGTTTCCCGTCACGCCCAAGGATCGCCAGTCGGGGCGGTTCCTGCATCTGGTGCGCCCGCAGCTTGCCATCGTCGTGCTGACTGTCGCCTCTGTCGTCTGGGCATCCGGCTGGCTGATCGCGGGGCGGGGGGACTGGACGCTGGCGGGCGTAGTGACGAACGGGCTTTGGGGCCTGAACAACTGCATGGCGATGGGCGGGATGATCGCCGCCGCGCTGTGGCAACCCGAGGAAACGGAGGGAGCATGAGCTTTCGCAGGAACCTTGCGCGGGCGCGCAGCCATATCATCTTCATCGTCGCGCTTCTGGCCGGTCTGGCGCTGGTGCTTCATCTGGAAGGGTTGCTGCGAAACCCCTTCGCCGTGCAGGCCCCCCCGGACCCGCTGGACCGGATCGAGGCCGTGCCGATGCCGCTGGCCGTGCCCGGCCCCCCGACCGAGGGTGATCTGGATCAGGCGCGCACCGCCTGGCGCTATTTCCAGAACAACATCCATCCCGAAACCGGGCTTGCCAATTCCGCTGACCAGTATCCGTCCACGACCATGTGGGAGACGGGATCGTTCCTGATCGCGCTGATCTCGGCCCACCGTCTGGGCATCGTCGACGATGCCGAGGTGGAGGACCGCCTGACCCGCGCGCTTGAAAGCCTTGCCCGCATCCCGCTGTTCGAGGACAGCCTGCCGAACAAGGCCTATGACGTGCGCAGCCTCGCGATGGTGAACTACCAGAACCAGCCCACCGCCATCGGCCTTGGCTGGTCGGCGCTGGACATGGCGCGGCTTCTGTCGGCGCTGGAGGCGGTCGAGCGGAACTATCCCGATCAGGCGGGGCGGGTGGATGCGGTCATCTCGCGCTTCGATCTGTCGCGGCTGGTGCGCGAGGGACGGCTGAACGGGTCCAACGTGACCGACGGGCTGACGGTCGAACATCAGGAGGGGCGGATCGGATACGAGCAATATGGCGGCAAGGCGCTGATGCTCTATGGCCTCGACGCGCTGCACGCGGTGGGGATCGAGGACAATCTGGTCGTGCGCGAGGTGGGCGGCGTGACGGTTCCTGCCGATGGGCGGCTGAACCGCAATCAGGTGCCGGCCTTCATCACCAGCGAGCCGTTCATCTTGGACGGGCTCGAATTCGGCTTCGACGGCACCTCGCATCGCTTCGCCTCGGCGGTCTATCTGGCGCAGGAGATGCGGTATCGCGAGACGGGCGTGCTGACGGCGGTGACGGAGGGACATATCTCGGAAGCGCCCTATTTCGCCTATGCCACCGTCTGGGGCGGGGGGGCGCCCTGGGCGGTGCTGACGCTGGCCGGGGATCGGCTGGACAGCCGCCGCACGCTGAGCGTCAAGGCCGCCTTCGGCTGGGATGCGCTGTTCGACACCGGATATACGGACGAGTTGCTGGCGGGCGTCGCCGCGCTGGCCGACCCGCAGAAGGGCTGGCCCGAGGGGCTGTATGAAGCATCGGGCGAGGTGAATGACAGCTTCACCGCGAACACGAATGCGGTGGTGCTGGCCGCCATCGCGTTCCGCAGTCACGGGCCGCTTCTGGCCGTGGGGAAGTGACGTGCGGGCGGGGCTGTTTCTTGCGGTGCTTGCCACGGCGGGCCACGCGCAGACCGCCCCCACCGGCGTTCCCCGCAACCTGACCGTCGCGCCGCCGGGGGCCAGCGATGTCGCGCTGGCCGAAGCGGATGTGCCCAGCGGCCGCTTTTCCGGCCCGTGGCAGACGGGGGCGCTGGAGGGGTTCAGGTTCCGGCGTTTCCCCGATGCGACCGCCTCGGTCGGGCCGGATCAGCAGATGGGCGAATGGCGCATCGACATCGCCTGCGCGCCGCAGACGGGGGCTTGCGAATACACCCCGCATGGCACGCCGCCCGAAGATGCAGGAGCCGTGGCGCGGCGTCTGGGCGGATGGCTGGTGCGTTTGCCGCCGCCGCCCGCACCGCCCGCACCACCGGAGCCGCCGGAAGCCGAGGAGCCGGCCCCTCCGCCGCCCGATCCTCCCGAAGAAGCGGCGCCCGTGCCCCCCGCCGCCGTTCCCGCCCCCCCGACCGAACCCAAGCCCGAAGCGCCCCCTGCGCCGCAGCCAGCCGCCGTGGCCCCGGTCGCGCCGCCGCCGGAACTGGACGCAGCGCCAACCGCCCCCGCCCGGACCGAGTCGCTGGGGCCGACGCTTCCCATGGCCTCGGCGCCGCCGCCGGCATCGTCGACCCCGGCTGTGGCCGCGCCGCGTGCGGTCGCGACCACGGGCCCCACGGTTCTGCCGCCGGTGGCCTCGCAGCCGCTTCCGCCGCGATCCGCAACCCCGCGCGCGCCTGCGGCTCTTGCGGTCGCGGCGCAGATCCCCGAACCGCGCTGCGCCTGCATTTGCGATCTGCTGCCGGATGGCGAGCCGATGGCGCGGCTTCAGGCGCTGCTGGCGCGGGCGGGCCACGATCCCGGCCCCATCGACGGCAGCGTCGGTCCCCGGACCCGCGCCGCCGCGCGTGAGGCTTTCGGGCCGCAGGTGGATATTTTCGCAGCGGCGGCCTCGCTCGATCTGCTGGAACGCCTGCTATGTTCGGACCCGCAGTGAGATGGCAAAGGCGGGGCGGGGTGATCTGGAAGTCAGGAGCCTTCGCCGCGATGCTGGCGGGCGCTGCCGCCGCGCAGGAGGGGCCGGGACCGGCGCTGGTCGATACATCGTCCCCCTTCGCGCCGGGCGCGTCCGAGGTGCTGGTCGATACGCCCAACGTCTTCTTCTGGTCCCGGTATCAGCAGGGCGAACGCGACGGCTGGCATTACCGCCTATACCCGGATGGGCGGGCTGTCATCAGCCGCGACCCGGCGTTCCGGACAGGGCGGCATGCGCTGGACTGCGCGGCGGACTGTGCGGCGCGGCAGGTGCCGCCCGGGGCCGGGCCGCTGGCCCGCGATCTGGCGCGGTGGGCAGAGTTCGGGGGGCATCCGCCACCCCCCGCACCGCCGCCGATCCCCGGCGCGGATGCGGCCCCGGTTGCGGTTGCCGAAAGCGCGCCGCTGGGCATTCCGGCCCCGGATGTGCCGCCCACACCGGACACGCCCCCGCAGCCCGTTCCGGCACGCCTGCCCGAACCGCGTCTGCCCGAACCGCGTTTGCCCGAACCGCGTTTGATCGAAGCGGTGGAGTTCCCCGAGGAACCCGTCGCGACACCGGGCCGCGACACCGCCCCGCCGACCCCCACGCGCCGTTTCCGGTTCGATTGCAGCATCACCGGAAGCGCCGGGCTGACCTATCGCGCGCCGTCCACGGGGAATCTTCGCAGCGGAAAGCTGTCGGGCACCGTGGGGTGCAACATCGCGCATCGATCCGGCCTGTCGCTGCGGCTGTCCTTCACCGGCTTTCCCATCGCCTCGCAGCGCAGCGCATCGGATTCCAACTTCAGCTATGCGCTGTCATGGCGCGCGCCGATGGGGTTTCTGGTGCAATATGCCAGCTATTCCGGGCGGCTGCCGCGCCAGGCGCAGGATGTGGTCGGCGCGTTCGGGCAGGGGGGCTTGCGCGTCTCGCGCCCGCTGCCTGCGTGGGATCTGGGCGCGGCGACGGGGATCGACGCCTTGGGCAAGCTGAACTGTTCCGGGTTCGCCGCCGTGTCGCGGTCGTCCAAACCCAGCGGCGGCGTGAGTTGCGGCGTCACCGCGTTCCAGAAGCTGACCCTGCGCGCCACGGCCAACATCTATTCGCCCGGCGATCAGGATGCTTCGGACGCCGATTATACCTACTCGGCCAGCTATGCGATCAACGACAAGCTGGCGGTGGAATACGCGAACTATGCGGGCAACCGTTTTGCGTGGAATGGCGGGGGCGACAGCCTTGGCCTGCGCAGCGGGTCGATCCGCATGACCTATCGGTTCAGTTTCTGAAAGGAGGGGCAGGATGGTGAAACGTCTGGCCATCGCACTGACCATGATCCTGTCGCTTGCCGGGGCAGGCACCGTGCAGGAGGATGCCAAGATGCGCAGCACCGTGCTGCGTCAGGGCGTCGGATACGCGGTCTATCTGCCGCCGGGATACGAGGAGGACAGCCGCGCCTATCCCGTCATCTATCTGTTGCACGGGGCGGTGGACGGGCAGCCCGCCGACTGGTTCCGCTTTGTCGCCATCGACCGGCTGCTGGACCGCCTGATCGCCGAAGGGCGCATCCCGCCCGTCATCGCCATCGCCCCGGACGGGCGGCGCAACGAAGAGAACCTGCCCGCGACCTATTTTCTGGACGATGCCGATGGCGGCTTCGAATGGGAGCGGATGTTCATCACCGAATTCGTCCCCTATGTCGAACGCCGCTACCGCGCCATTGTGGGGACCGAAGCGCGGATGATGCTGGGCATATCCATGGGCGGTTTCGCGGCAACGGTCTATCAGCTGCGATACCCCGACATGTTCGGTGGCGCGGCGGTGCTGAGCGGGGCCTTCCGCACCGATACCGAAATGACGCAGATGGCGCAGCCCCCGTATGAGCGCCGTTTCGCCGGGGCTTTCGGCGCGGGGCTGGAGGGCGAGGCGCGGCTGAACGAAGCCTATCGGCGGTCCGATCCGGTGGCGATGGCGGCGACGGCCCAGACCTCGCAGCAGATGGGCTTCGGGTTCTGGTTCGACATCGGCGCGGACGACCCATTCTTTGCCGGAAACGCCGCGATGCATATCGCCCTGCGCGATGCGGGGATCGCCCATCGGTTCCGTGTGGGACACGGCAAGCACGACTGGCAATACTGGGACGATGCGCTGGAGCCTGCGCTGCTGTTCCTTTCGGACCGAATGCGCCGCCGCGAATGAGCGGTCTTTATACGATCCTTATATCTTCGCATCCGCGCCCGTCTCGATTCCCTATGCGACAAGGATCACCTTCGCCGCGATGAGCCGCCCCTTCGATGTGGCGGCACGCTATCGAGGTATCGAATGGAAATCCTTGTGCTTTTTCTGATCGCCGGGTTCTTCGCGGCTGGCTTTGCCTATATCCGCGCCTGCGGGGCGCTCTGATGTGGGTCGATTACATTCTGGCGGGCGGTGTGACGGCGTTTCTGCTGGTCTATCTGACCTATGCCCTGATCCGGCCGGAGAGGTTCTGAAATGACGCTGAACGGCTGGCTTCAGATCCTGCTTTACTGCGGGATCGTCATCGCATTGGTGCGCCCCCTGGGCGGCTACATGTTCCGCGTCTTCTCGGGCGAGCGCATGTTCCTCGGCCCGATCGAGCGGGCGATCTATGCCGTCGCCGGAACGCGGGGTGAGGATCAGCACTGGACGCGCTATGCGGCGTCGCTGCTGATCTTCTCGGCGCTCGGGGTTCTGGCGCTTTATCTTTTGCAGCGGGTGCAGGGGGCGCTGCCCTTCAACCCGCAATCGCTGCCGGGCGTGGCGCCGGATCTGGCATTCAACACGGCGGTCAGCTTCGTGTCTAACACCAACTGGCAGGCCTATGTGGGCGAGGGGACGATGTCCTATCTGACCCAGATGCTGGGGCTGAACGTGCAGAACTTCGTCTCGGCGGCCAGCGGGATGGCGGTCGCCGTCGCGCTGATCCGCGGCTTCGCGCGGCGATCGGCGTCGGGCTTGGGGAACTTCTGGGTCGATGTGACGCGGGCGGTGCTGTATGTGCTGCTGCCGATCTGCATCGTCGGAACGCTGGTGCTGGTCTGGCAGGGGGTGCCGCAGAACCTTGCGCCCTATACCGCCGCGACCACGCTGGAGGGGGTGCAGCAGACGATCGCGCAGGGGCCGGTCGCCTCGCAGATGATGATAAAACATCTGGGCACCAATGGCGGCGGTTTCTTCAACGCCAACGCCGCCCATCCGTTCGAGAATCCGACCGCGCTGACCAACCTGATCCACATGGTCTGCATCTTCGCCATCGGGGCGGCGTTCACCAACCTGTTTGGGCGCATGGTGGGGGACGAGCGGCAGGGCTGGGCGATCCTGTCGGCGATGGGGGTGATGTTTCTGGTCGGCGTCGCCGTCGTCTATTGGGCCGAGGCGCAGGGCAACCCGCTGATCGGCACGGCGATGGAGGGCAAGGAGGCGCGTTTCGGCATCGTCGGATCGGCGCTGTTCGCGGTCATCACCACGGCGGCCTCCTGCGGGGCGGTCAACGCGATGCACGGCTCGCTGTCCGCGCTGGGCGGGATGATCCCGATGCTGAACATGATGCTGGGCGAGGTGGTCGTCGGCGGCGTGGGCGCGGGGATGTATGGCCTTCTGCTGTTCGTGATCGTGGCGATCTTTATCGCTGGGCTGATGGTGGGGCGCACGCCCGAATACCTTGGCAAGAAGGTCGAGGGGCGCGAGGTGAAGTTCGCCATGCTGGCGCTTCTGATCCTGCCTCTGGTCATGCTGGGGATGACGGCGGCGGCGGTGGTGCTGCCCGGCGCGCTGTCCTCGGTGCTGAACCCCGGCCCGCACGGGTTCTCCGAGGTTCTTTACGCCTATGTTTCCGCCGGGGCGAATAACGGGTCGGCCTTTGCCAGCCTGTCCGCGAACACCCCATGGTACAACCTGACGCTGGGCATCGCGATGCTGGCCGGGCGGTTCGCGATGATCGTGCCGATCCTTGCACTGGCCGGATCGCTTGCAGGCAAGAAGTCGGTGCCGGTTTCGGATGGGACCCTGCCGACCCATGGGCCGCTGTTCGTCGCGCTGCTGATCGGCGTGATCCTCGTCATGGGCGGGCTGGAATTCTTCCCCGCGATCGCCCTTGGCCCCATCGTCGAACACCTTGCCGTCATGGCCGGGCAGACCTTCTGACATCGGAGCGAAATCATGACGCAAACAAGCATGTTCGATCCCCGCATCCTGATGCCCGCGCTGGGCGGGGCCGTCACCAAGCTGGACCCGCGCAGGCTGGCCCGGAACCCGGTGATCTTCGTCGTGGCCGTGGTGACGGTGCTGACGACCGTCCTGCTGGTCAGGGATATCGCGACGGGGGGCGCCGATATCGGCTTCAGCTTCCAGATCGTGCTGTGGCTCTGGTTCACGGTGCTGTTCGCGAACTTCGCCGAAGCTGTGGCCGAAGGGCGGGGCAAAGCGCAGGCGGAATCGCTGAAGAAGACCCGGACCGATACCGAAGCCACGCTGGAGAACGGGCGCAAGGTGCCCAGCACCAGCCTGAAGGTCGGCGATGTGGTGATCGTCGAGGCGGGCGAGATCATTCCGTCGGATGGCGAGGTGATCGAAGGCGTCGCGTCGGTGAACGAGGCCGCGATCACCGGGGAAAGCGCCCCGGTGATCCGCGAATCCGGCGGCGACCGCAGCGCCGTGACCGGCGGCACGCAGGTGCTGTCCGACCGGATCGTGGTGCGGATCACGGCAGCGGCGGGGTCCACCTTCATCGACCGCATGATCGGTCTGGTCGAAGGCGCCCAACGCCAGAAGACCCCGAACGAGATCGCGCTGAACATCCTTCTGGCCGGGATGACGCTGATCTTCGTCTTTGCCGTGGCGACGATCCCCAGCTTTGCCAGCTATGCTGGCGGACAGATCCCGGTCGTGGTTCTGGTCGCGCTGTTCGTCACGCTGATCCCGACCACCATCGGCGCGCTTCTTTCGGCCATCGGGATCGCGGGGATGGACCGGCTGGTGCGGTTCAACGTGCTGGCCATGTCGGGCCGCGCGGTCGAGGCGGCGGGCGATATCGACACGCTGCTGCTGGACAAGACCGGCACGATCACGCTGGGCAACCGTCAGGCGTCGGAGTTCCGGCCCGTGACGGGCGTCACCGCCGAGGAACTGGCCGATGCCGCGCAGCTTGCATCGCTGGCGGACGAGACGCCCGAAGGGCGGTCGATCACGGTGCTTGCCAAGCAATACGGCATCCGCGCCCGCGACATGTCGGCGCTGAACGCCAGCTTCGTGCCCTTCACCGCCCAAAGCCGGATGAGCGGCGTCGACATGGGCGGCATCCAGATCCGCAAGGGCGCGGTCGATGCGATCCTGAAGCATGTCGGCTCGGCCAACAGCGCCACGGGCCGTGGTCGGGCTGCGGCGGCGGATATGGAACAGGTGCGCCGCATCGGCGAGGATGTGTCGAAGGCCGGCGGCACGCCGCTGGCGGTGGTCCGGGACAACCGGCTGCTGGGTGTCATCTACCTCAAGGATATCGTGAAGGGCGGCATCCGCGAACGCTTTGCGGAACTGCGCCGCATGGGCATCCGCACGGTGATGATCACCGGCGACAACCCCATGACCGCCGCCGCCATCGCCGCCGAGGCTGGGGTGGACGATTTCCTTGCCGAAGCGACGCCGGAAATGAAGCTGGACCTGATCCGCAGCGAACAGGCCAAGGGCAAGCTGGTCGCCATGTGCGGCGACGGCACCAACGACGCGCCCGCGCTGGCGCAGGCGGATGTGGGCGTCGCGATGAACACCGGAACCGTCGCCGCGCGCGAGGCGGGGAACATGGTCGATCTGGACAGCGATCCGACCAAACTGATCGAGATCGTGGAGATCGGCAAACAGCTTCTGATGACGCGCGGGGCGCTGACCACCTTCAGCATCGCCAACGACATCGCCAAATATTTCGCGATCATCCCGGCGATGTTCCTTGCCTTCTATCCCCAGCTCGGCGCGCTGAACGTCATGGGGCTGCACAGCCCGCAAAGCGCGATCCTGTCGGCGATCATCTTCAACGCGCTGGTCATCGTTGCGTTGATCCCGCTGTCGCTGCGGGGGGTGAAATACCGCGCCGTGGGGGCGGGCGCGCTTCTGTCGCGCAACATGGCGATCTATGGCCTCGGCGGGATGATCGTTCCCTTCGTCGCGATCAAGCTCATCGACATGGCGATCATATCCATAGGACTGGTACAATGATGAAAGAACTTCGTCCCGCCCTTGCGGTCTTCCTGCTTCTGTCGGTGCTGACGGGGCTTGCCTATCCGCTGGGCATGACCGGGCTGGCGCAGGCGATCTTTCCCGCGCAGGCGAACGGGTCGCTGATCCAGCGGGACGGCGCGGTGATCGGATCGCGCCTGATCGGGCAGGCTTTCGTGGGCGAGGGGTACTTCCATCCCCGCCCCTCGGCCGTGGATTACGATGCGGCGGCCTCGGGCGGGTCCAACCTTGCGCCGTCCAGTGCGGCGCTGGTGGAACGGGTGCGCGCGGCGGGGGATGTGCCGGGGGATCTGGCGACCACCTCGGCCAGCGGGCTGGACCCGCATGTCACGCCAGATGGCGCGCGGTTCCAGATCGCCCGCGTCGCCGCCGCGCGTGGCATACCCGAGGCGCAGGTGGCCGCGCTGGTCGAGGCGCATGTGACGCCGCGCCAGTTGGGAATACTGGGCGAGCCGGTGGTGAACGTGCTTGAACTGAACCTCGCGCTGGACGAACTCTGACCGCATGAACGATCCGCGCCCCGACGCTCTTTTGGAAGCCGCCGCCCGCGAGACACGCGGGCGGCTCAAGATATTCCTTGGCGCCGCGCCGGGGGTGGGCAAGACCTGGGAGATGCTGGTGTCCGCCCGCGCCGAGGAGCGCGACACCGTCATCGGCATCGTCGAAACCCATGGCCGGGCCGAAACCGAGGCGCTAGTCCACGGGTTCGAGGTGATCGCCCGCCGCAAAACGCATCATCGCGGCCAGCCGATGACCGCGATGGACCTGGACGCGATCATCGCCCGCGCGCCCGAACTGGCGCTGGTGGACGAGCTTGCCCATACCAACGCGCCCGGAAGCCGACATCCCAAACGATACATGGATGTCGAGGAACTGCTGTCGCGCGGCATCGACGTCTGGACGACGCTGAACATCCAGCATGTCGAAAGCCTGAACGACGTGGTCGCGCAGATTACCCGCATCCGCGTGCGCGAAACCGTCCCCGACAGCGTGCTGGACCGGGCGGAGGATATCGAGATCATCGACCTGACGCCGGATGACCTTCTGAAACGGCTGCGCGAGGGGAAGGTCTATCTGCCCAAGACCGCCGACCGCGCGATCCGCAACTATTTCCGGCCCGGCAACCTGACCGCGCTGCGCGAACTGGCCTTGCGGCGGACGGCGCAGCGGGTGGACGACCAACTCGTCAGCCATATGCAGGCCAACGCGATCCCCGGCCCATGGGCGGCGGGCGACCGGGTGCTGGTCTGCATCGACGAGCATCCGCGGTCCGCGGGTCTGGTGCGTTACGCCCGCCGACACGCCGACCGGATGCGCGCCCCATGGACAGCGCTGCATGTGGAAACGGGGCGCGCCGCGACGCTTTCGGAGGCCGAGCGGGACAGCATCGCCGCCTCCATGCGCCTTGCCGGACAGATCGGGGCCGAGGTCGTGACCCTTCCGGGCGAACATGCTGCCAAGGAAATCCTGCGATATGCCAAGTCGGGCAACTTCACCCAGATCATCATCGGCAAATCCGGCAAGCCGCGCTGGCGCGAATGGTGGGAAGGGTCGGTCGCGTCGGACCTGATCCATCACGGCGGCGATATCAGCGTGCATGTCATCTCGGGCAGCGACGCGCCGCCCTTGCCGAAATCCTCTGCGCCTCGGGGCAGGGTGCGGCTGCGCCCCTATCTTTCGGCGCTCGCGTTCGTGACCATGGCCACCGGCATCGGCACGGTGATGAGCAGCCTGCTGGACGTGCGCAACATCGCGCTGGTGTTCCTGATGGCGGTGCTGGCGACGGCGCTGCGGTCGGGGCTGTGGCCGGCGCTGTTCGCCTCGGTGGTCGGGGCGTTTGCCTTCAACTTCTTCTTTCTTCAGCCGCTGTTCACGCTGGACATATCCGATCCCGAAAGCGTCGTGGCGCTGGGCTTCTTCTTTGCCGTGTCGGTGGTGGCGTCGAACCTGACAGCGCATATCCAGCGGCAGGCGGCGACCGCGCGCGCCCGCGCCCGCACGACCGAGGGGCTGTTCCAGTTTTCCAAGAAGCTGTCCAGCGCGGGCACGCTGGACGATGTGCTTTGGGCGGCAGCGTATCAGTTCGCCTCGATGCTGAACGTGCGCGTGGTGATCCTGTTGCCCGAGGGCGGCGGGTTGGCGGTGATGGCCGGATACCCGCCCGAGGACCGCATCGACGAGGCCGACATGGCCGCCGCCCGCTGGACATGGGATCACGACCGCGCGGCGGGGCGCGGGGCCGATACACTGCCGGGGGCGAAGCGGCTGTTCCTGCCGTTGCGAACGGGCACGGCGGCCGTCGGCGTGGTGGGGCTGGACAACGACCGCACCGGCCCGGTCCTGACCCCCGAGGAGCAGCGCCTGTTCGATGCGCTGGCCGATCAGGCGGCGCTGGCCATCGGGCGCATCCAGCTGGTCGCCGGGATGGATCGCGCCAGGCTGGCGGCGGAAGCGGACAGGCTCCGCTCGGCGCTGCTGACCTCGGTTTCGCACGATCTGAAGACGCCGCTGGCGGGGATCATCGGCGCGGCGGGCACCTTGCGCGATTTCGACCTGCCCGGCGCCGAACGGGCCGAGATGATCGGCACCATCATCGGCGAGGGCGAGCGGCTGCACCGTTTCATCGCCAACCTGCTGGACATGACCCGGATCGAGACCGGGGCAAAGGCGAACCTCACTCCGCTGGACCCGGAGGAGGCGATCGAGACCGGCCTTGCCCGTGCCGCCGCGATCACCCGCGCGCATGTCGTTCGGCGGGTCGTGGCCGAAGGGTTGCCGATGATCCGCGTCGATCCGGTGCTGCTGGATCAGGTGTTCTTCAACCTTCTGGACAATGCCGCGAAATACGCCCCCGAAGGGTCGACCATCCATCTGCGCGCCTGGCGCGACGGGCGTCATGTGCTGATGCAGGTGATGGACGAAGGGCCGGGGCTTGCGCCCGAAGATCTGGAACGGGTGTTCGACAGCTTCTATCGCGCAGCCAAGGGCGATACGGTGCGCGCGGGGACAGGGCTTGGCCTGTCCATCTGCCGCGGCTTCGTCGAGGCGATGGACGGCACGATCGCCGCCGCCAACAGGTCCGACCGCAGCGGGGCGGTCTTCACCATCCGCCTTCCCGCCGAGGAGAAACCATGACCACCCGCGTCCTGATCGTGGATGACGAACCGCCGATCCGCAAACTTCTGGGCGTGGGCCTGAAGGCGGGCGGCTTCACCGTTGTCGAGGCGACGAACGCGCGCACCGCGCTGGACCGGATGGAGGAACATCGGCCCGATGTGGCGATACTGGACCTCGGGCTGCCGGACATGCCGGGGCAGGAGGTGCTGGCCCGCTGGCGTGCGGCGGGTTTGCGCGTGCCGGTGGTGATCCTGTCCAGCCGCACCGACGAGGCCGGGATTGTCGAGGCGCTGGAGCTTGGCGCAGACGACTACGTCACCAAGCCCTTCGGGATGCAGGAATTGCTGGCGCGGCTGCGCGTCGCCCTTCGCAACCGCGCACAGGCGCAGGGCGAGGTGACCCTGTATCGCGTGGACGGGCTGGAGGTGGACGTGATCCGGCGCAGCGTGCGGATGGACGGGCAGGATTTGCACCTGACGCCGAAGGAATACGACCTTCTGTGCCTTCTGGTGCAGCATGCGGGGCGGGTGCTGACCCACAAGTTCCTGCTGGACCGCGTGTGGGAGGACACCGCCGATGTGCAGTATCTGCGCGTCTATATGCGCCAGCTGCGCCAGAAGATCGAGCCCGTGCCCGACCAGCCGCGGTTCATCCTGACCGAAACGGGCATCGGCTATCGGATGCGTGCGGGCTGAAGCTCGCGGATGCAGGCTTCGATGTTATTGCCGTCCGGGTCCAGCACGAATGCGCCATAGTAGTTGCCGAAAGCGTCGCGTGGGCCGGGTGCGCCATGATCGGTTCCGCCCGCGCCCAAAGCCGCCTTGTGAAACGCATCGACCGCATCCCGGCTGGGCGCTGCGAAGGCGATGTGCATCTGGTTCAGTCCGGGGCGCGAGCCTTCGGCCCAATAGGACGGGCGAAGCGTGCCGATCCACAGATAGGGGATCGGATCGTCCGCGCTTCTGCCCAGCAGGAAGGCATGTTCACCGTTATCCGTGGTGCCAAGTCCCAGCGGGACAGCGATCGCGTCATAGAAGCGCCGCGCACGTGCAAGATCGGAGACGACGATTCCCGTATGATCCAGCATTTCGCGGCCCTCCCCGGTCCCAACGCGGGCAAGGGCGCGATGTTCCGATTCAGGCGCCCTGCAGCAACACGGCTTCGATGTCCTTGCCGAAGTCTTCCAGCCCGCGGTCGCCTTCGTGGTATTTCACGATGCGCCCGTCGCGGTCCACCAGCACCGATGTCGGCCAATAGCGCGTGCCATAGGCCTGCCATGTGCGGTAGCGGTTGTCCTGCGCGACGGGATAGGCGATCCCGTGCCGCGCGACCGCATCCTGAAGCGCGCCAAGGTCGCGTTCGAACGGAAACTCGGGCGTGTGGACGCCCACGATGACCAGCCCGTTCGCCGCGTGGCTGTCATGCCACTGCGTCAGATGGGGCAGCGTGTTGATGCAGTTGACGCAACCGAAGGTCCAGAAATCGACCAGCACGACCTTGCCGCGCAGGGTGTTCATGGTCAGCGGGTCCGAATTGATCCAGTTCTCCAGCCCCTGGAATTCCGGGGCGGTGTCGGACGGGTTCGCCGCCAGCGCGGGCAGGACGGGCAGGGCGAGCGTGGCGGCGATCAGGCCGCGCCGGGTGATGCCGGTCATGTGCAATCTCCTGTTCAGAGGCCAGCGCGGCCCTGGGGGTATAATGCGGTAAGGCGCGAGACGAGGATCGTGTCGTATCCCGTCCAGATGGCGGCGGCGGACAGGATCATCAGCACGCCGAAAACGCGTTGCAGCGTATGGGTGTGGCGCGACAGGGCGCGGACGCGGGTGGTCGCGGCCTGCCCGCCATAGGCGATCAGCAGCATCGGGATGGCGCAGCCCAGCGCATAGGCCAGCAGCAGCACCAGCGAGCTTGCCCAGTCCGGCGAGGTCGCCACGAAGACGAGGATCGACGCAAGCACCGGGCCGGCGCAGGGCGCCCATACAAGGCCCAGCCCGGCGCCAAGCACCATGGCACCACCAAGGCCCTTGCCACCGCCGCCGCCCGCCAGCGAGGGGAGCCGCGCCGTCAGCCGTTCCATTGGCGCGGGCCACAGCATGAAGATGCCGAACACCCCGATCAGCACCGCCGATCCCAGCCTCAGGTCCAGCGCCGACAGCCCCGCCAGCCGCGTGAAGAAGCTGAAGACCAGCGTGAAGGCGCTGAAGGCCAGAACGAAGCCGAGGACGATGAACAGGGGCCGCAGGCGCGACCGCTTGCCGATCGACGCGCCCAGCAGGATGGGCAGCATCGGCAGGATGCACGGGGCCGCGATGGTCAGCAGACCGGCGACGAAGGCGAAGCCAAGGCTTACGGGCATGATCGTCCTCGGGGGGATGGGGAAGGGCGCAGCGGATGGCTGCGCCCGGGATGCATTACATCGGCGGCTTGATACCGTTCGATTCGGCGATGACGCGGTTGGTCGAGAAGGTGCCGTCCTCGGCCTGCATGGCGATGATGAAGACATCCGCGCCGGGCGCCAGCAGGGCCTCATCGCCCGGGCCGAAGGAGATGACCGGCACATCGTCCGGGATCGTCATGGTCACGTCCTGATCGCCGTATTTCATGGTGATCTGTCCGCCGTCGTTGACGGTGGTGACGCCGCTGATGGTGGCGTTGGTCATCACGCTGTCGGGGGCGGCGTCCCAGGGGCGCTGGCCTTCGTTCTGGCCGGCCATCGCGGCAGGCAGGATCGAGACCTGAAGCGCGGTCAGCCCGCCATTGCCATCCGGAACGGCGGTGGTGGAGACGGCGTCGCCCACCGCGATGTCGGCCGGGGCGCGGGGGATCATGCTGACGATCTCGAGGTTCTGCGGAACGGCCAGTTCGACGACCTCGCCAGTGCGGGCGGCGACATGCAGCGCGCCGGGGGTGTAGGTGACCACCTCTCCGCGCAGAGGGACGGGGCGGGGTTTGGCAAAGGCCGGCAGCGCGGCGACGACAAGAAGAGCGGCAAGGATCGGGGTCTTCATCCGGGGTTCCCTTTCATGGCGAGTATCGCAGCCCGATTGATACATAGCGACGCGATACCTAGCAACACAAAGTATATGCCCGGAAGACGGTTCACCCAGTCGTGAAAAACGGTGGGTGCAGGGTGGCGGTGCGATGGTAAGCACTGCTGCCCGATTCTCGATCCCGGGGGGCGGCGCGGCAACCTTCGGGATATCCGCGCGAGGTCTGCGAGTGTTCCGGATTGCATAATGGCGTGGCCCCATGGCCCGGTGATGGATCGCAGATGACTGACGCTCGGCCGAGGCGTAGATTGGGGACATTTAAACCTGTTTGCGAGTATTCATCATGTCCTTGAAGTTCACGATCAGTGCGTTCTGCACCACTGCAGCCCTTGCATTGTCGCCCCTTGGCGCTTCGGCTGCGACGGTTCTGCTGAAAGGGTCGGCAGGCGGTCCGGATGTCCTGCGCGGAACGCTGACCTGCACGCCGTCCTGCGAGGGATTGCTGCTTGACGGAACCTTCTCTGCCAGCCGGTCCGACGTCTTTTCCGTCCACCCCAGCGACAAAGGCGAGCTTACTTTCGTCAATGGCAAGACGAACGAAATGTTCGAGCAGATCACCAAGAACGAGAGCCCCGGCGTCACGTTCTCATCGACTGCGGCTTACATCCTGCTGAAGATCGGGGGCGGCAACAGGTTCAACGCTGCCCTTGTCAAGAATACCTCGGGCGGTCTGCTGACCCTTGCCTACGCCGCCGAGAAACGATCGGGTCTGAGCCATGTCTCGGAATTCGGAACCGCCGTCCCGCCGGCCCCGGTTCCGCTGCCCGCAGCAGGCGGTCTGCTGGCGGCGGGCATGGTGGCTCTTGGCCTTCTTCGCCGTCGCCGCGCATCGGCCTGAACATCAAACCCGGCATGCCTTGCAGGTGTGCCGGGTCTGCGGCGCGGAATCGTATAGGGGAAATGGCGGAGACGAAGGGATTCGAACCCTCGAGACCCTTCCGGGCCTGCACCCTTAGCAGGGGTGTGCCTTCGACCACTCGGCCACGTCTCCGCCGACCCGTATATTCAGCGCGTTGGGGGGTGACAAGCGGTTTTCGCACGATGACGGGCGGCGAAATCCGTCCTTGATCCCAGAGGGTCGAGACGCTATACGCGCCCGGTGCTGGCGGATGCCGGTGCAAGAAAATCAAGAAATGCCGTGTTTGCCCTGTCCGTCGCTGGCGGGGCAGTTCCGGCCAAGGAGAAGCGACATGAAACTTCACGAACTTCGCGACAACGAAGGCGCAGCCCGCAAGAAGAAACGCGTGGCGCGCGGCCCGGGTTCGGGCAAGGGCAAGACCGCCGGCCGCGGTATCAAGGGTCAGAAATCGCGTTCGGGCGTTGCGCTGAACGGCTACGAGGGTGGCCAGATGCCGCTCTACCGTCGTCTGCCCAAGCGCGGCTTCTCGAAGCCGAACCGCAAGGAATGGGCGGTCATCAACCTGGGCCTGATCCAGAAATTCGTCGACGCTGGCAAGCTGGACATCTCGGGCAGCGTGGATGAGGCCGCTCTGGTCGCTGCCGGCCTGACCACCTATGCCCGTGACGGCATCCGCATCCTCGCCAAGGGCGAGATCACCGCGAAGCTGAACCTGACGGTTTCCGGCGCGTCGAAATCGGCGGTCGAAGCTGTCGAGAAGGCGGGCGGGACGATCACGCTGAAGGCCGCTCCGGCCGCTGCCGCTGAATAAGCGGTTGTGAGCGGGGGCGTCCCCGCTTACATCAGCAACAGTTTTCCCGCGCCGCCGACCCGGAAAACGGATCGGCGGCGCTTTCCTGAAAGAGACCGGGCATGGCATCTGCTGCAGAGCAAATGGCGGCGAACCTCAGCTGGGGGGCTTTGGGCAAGGCCACCGACCTGCGCCGCCGCATCTTCTTCACCCTTGGCCTGCTGATCGTCTATCGGCTGGGAACCTTCATTCCGGTTCCGGGAATCGACGGCGGCGCGCTGCGCGAGTTCATGGACGGCGCGGCAGCCGGCATCGGGGGCATCCTGTCGATGTTCACCGGCGGCGCATTGTCGCGGATGGGCATCTTCGCGCTGGGCATCATGCCCTATATCTCCGCCTCGATCATCGTGCAGCTTCTGGCCGCGATGGTGCCCCAGCTTGAGCAGCTGAAGAAAGAGGGCGAGCAGGGGCGCAAGAAGATCAACCAGTATACCCGGTATTTCACGGTGATTCTGGCGACCTTCCAGGCCTATGGCATCGCCCGCAGCCTCGAGGCCGGGGATCTGGTCACCAATCCCGGACTGTTCTTCCAGATCGCCTGCGTCATCACGCTGGTCGGCGGCACGATGTTCCTGATGTGGATCGGTGAGCAGATCACGGCGCGCGGCATCGGCAACGGCATCTCGCTCATCATCTTCGTCGGCATCCTGGCCGAGCTTCCGCTGCATCTGGGCCAGTTCCTGAGCCAGGGGCGTTCGGGCGCGATCTCTCCGGCGGTCATCATCGGCGTGATGGTGATGGTGGTGGCGGTGATCGCCTTCGTCGTGTTCATGGAGCGCGCGCTGCGCAAGATCCACATCCAGTATCCGCGCCGTCAGGTGGGTATGAAGATCTATGATGGCGGGTCGAGCCATCTGCCGGTCAAGGTGAACCCGGCGGGCGTGATCCCGGCGATCTTCGCCTCGTCGCTGCTGCTTCTGCCGACGACGCTTGCCACCTTTTCGGGCGGGCAGACGGGTCCGGTCATGTCGACGATCCTTGCCTATTTCGGGCCGGGGCAGCCGCTGTATCTGCTGTTCTTCACGGCGATGATCGTGTTCTTCGCGTATTTCTATACGCATAACGTCGCCTTCAAGACCGAGGACGTGGCCGACAACCTGAAGAATCAGAACGGCTTCGTTCCGGGCATCCGTCCGGGCAAGCGCACGCAGGATTACCTCGAATATGTGGTGAACCGGGTGCTGGTTCTGGGTTCGGCCTATCTTGCCTTCGTCTGCCTGCTGCCGGAGATCATCCGCCACCAGCTGGCCATCCCGTTCTATTTCGGGGGCACGTCGGTGCTGATCGTGGTCTCGGTCACGATGGACACGATCCAGCAGGTCCAGTCGCATCTTCTGGCCCATCAATATGAAGGGCTGATCGAGAAATCGCAGCTTCGCGGCCGCAAGCGCGGCACCCGCGCACCCACCCGCCGCTAAGAGGGACCATGACCAACGTAATTCTGCTCGGGCCGCCGGGCGCGGGCAAGGGAACGCAGGCCAAACGTCTGGTGGAGGAGCGGGGCATGGTCCAGCTTTCCACCGGCGACATGCTGCGGGACGCCAAGGCCAGCGGTTCGGAAATGGGCCGCAAGGTGGCCGAGGTCATGGACCGGGGCGAGCTGGTCACGGACGAGATCGTGATCGGCCTGATCCGCGAGCGGCTGGCCGAAGGCGGCAAGGGATATATCTTTGACGGCTTTCCGCGGACGCTGAAACAGGCGGACGCGCTGGGCGAGCTGCTGTCGCAGATGGGGCAGGGGCTGGACGCGGTGATCGAGATGCAGGTCGACGATGCGGCGCTGGTCGCGCGCATCACCGGCCGCTTCACCTGCGGCAACTGCGGTGCCGTCTATCACGACCGGACGCATCCGACCAAGGTCGCGGGCACCTGCGACGTCTGCGGCTCGCACGATCTGAAGCGCCGCGCCGACGATACCGAGGATGCGCTGCGTTTCCGGCTGATGGAATATTACAAGAAGACCTCGCCTCTGGTCGGCTACTACTATGCCAAGGACAAGCTCTCCGGCGTGGACGGCCTTGCGCCGGTCGAGACCGTGGCTGCGGCGGTGGCGAAGGTCATCGACGGAAAATGATGTTTGCCGCGGCTTGACGGGCGCGGCAAAACCCCATAGATCACGGCGTCCCTCGGGAATCGCCCGTGGTGTTTCGCGTTTTACGCGAAGATCGTTCTGTCCTTCGGGGCAGAGTTGTGAAAAAAGGTTCCGGCGTTACGGAACCGCAACCAAAAAGGAAAACGCGTGGCTCGTATTGCTGGCGTAAACATTCCGACCGGGAAACGCGTCCCGATCGCACTGACCTATATCACGGGTATCGGCAACCACGTCGCAGAGCAGATCTGCGAAGCCGTGGGCATCGACCGCACCCGCCGCGTGAACGAGCTGTCCGACGCCGAAGTTCTGGCGATCCGCGAGCATATCGACGCCAACTACACCGTCGAGGGCGACCTGCGTCGCGAAACCTCGATGAACATTAAGCGTCTGATGGACCTTGGCTGCTATCGCGGTCTGCGTCACCGTCGCAACCTGCCGGTTCGCGGCCAGCGCACGCATACCAACGCGCGCACCCGCAAAGGCCCGGCGAAAGCCATCGCTGGCAAGAAGAAATAAGGGGCGCTGACAGATGGCACGTGACAAGACCCGCATGAAGCGGAAAGAGCGCAAGAACATCGCCGCCGGCGTTGCTCATGTGAACTCCTCGTTCAACAACACCAAGATCCTGATCTCCGACGTGCAGGGCAACGCGATCTCGTGGTCGTCCGCCGGCACGATGGGCTTCAAGGGTTCGCGGAAATCCACGCCCTACGCCGCTCAGATGGCTGCTGAAGACGCAGCCAAAAAAGCGCAGGAGCATGGCCTGAAAACGATCGAAGTCGAAGTTCAAGGTCCGGGCTCGGGCCGCGAATCGGCTCTGCGCGCGCTGGCAGCGGTCGGCCTGAACATCACCTCGATCCGTGATGTGACGCCGATGGCCCATAACGGCTGCCGCCCGCCGAAACGCCGCCGCGTCTAAGGGCAACACAATAAGATCGGGCCGCGCCAAAAGCGCGGCCCGGTTTCGTCATTTCTGATCCTCGGGCGTCCCTCGCTTGCTGGACATGGGCAAGGGACTGGTATGGAGGCGACACGCATGATCCACAAGAACTGGCAGGAACTCATCAAGCCGACGCAGCTGGTGGTGAAGCCGGGTGCCGATGCCGCGCGCATGGCAACCGTCATCGCCGAACCGCTGGAGCGCGGCTTCGGTCTGACGCTGGGCAACGCGCTGCGCCGCGTTCTGATGTCGTCGCTGCAGGGCGCGGCCATCACCTCGGTGCAGATCGACAACGTTCTGCACGAGTTCTCGTCGGTCGCAGGCGTCCGCGAGGACGTGACCGACATCGTGCTGAACCTCAAGGGCGTCGCGATCAAGATGGAAGTCGAGGGGCCGAAGCGCCTGTCGATCTCGGCCAAGGGGCCGGGCGTCGTGACCGCTGGCGACATTTCGGAATCCAACGGGATCGAGGTTCTGAACAAGGATCACGTCATCTGTCACCTGGACGATGGCGCGGACGTGTTCATGGAACTGACCGTCAACACCGGCAAGGGCTATGTCTCGGCCGACAAGAACCGTCCCGAAGACGCACCGATCGGTCTGATTCCGATCGACGCGATCTACTCGCCGGTCAAGAAGGTCAGCTATGACGTGCAGCCCACCCGCGAGGGCCAGGTGCTGGACTATGACAAGCTGACCCTGCGCGTCGAAACCGACGGCTCGCTGACCCCGGACGATGCTGTGGCCTATGCTGCGCGCATCCTTCAGGACCAGCTCTCGATCTTCGTGAACTTCGAAGAGCCCGAGCAGGCCGGACGTCACGATGTCGAGGACGGGCTGGAATTCAACCCGCTGCTTCTGAAGAAAGTCGACGAGCTGGAGCTTTCGGTCCGTTCGGCGAACTGCCTGAAGAACGACAACATCGTCTATATCGGCGATCTGATCCAGAAGACCGAAGCCGAGATGCTCCGCACCCCGAACTTCGGCCGCAAGTCGCTGAACGAGATCAAGGAAGTGCTTTCGGGCATGGGCCTTCACCTCGGGATGGACGTGGAAGACTGGCCGCCGGAAAACATCGAAGATCTGGCCAAGCGTTTCGAAGACCAGTTCTGAGAAAAGGGGGCGAAAGCCCTCGCAAATGCCCGGACTGCCGGGGAAAACAAGGGCAATAACGCCCCAAGGTGAGCAGGTCGCACCCTGCCGGACAAAGCAAAGAAGGAATTGACCCATGCGTCACGCACGTGGCTATCGCCGCCTTAACCGCACCCATGAACACCGCAAGGCGCTGTTCGCCAACATGTCGGGATCCTTGATCGAGCATGAGCAGATCAAGACGACCCTGCCCAAGGCGAAAGAACTGCGCCCGATCATCGAAAAGCTGATCACGCTGGCGAAACGGGGCGATCTGCATGCACGTCGTCAGGCTGCCGCCCAGCTGAAAGAGGACAAGCATGTCGAGCGTCTGTTCGCCATCCTCGGCCCGCGCTACCAGAACCGTCAGGGCGGCTATGTCCGCATCCTGAAAGCCGGTTTCCGTTACGGCGACATGGCTCCGATGGCGATCATCGAATTCGTGGACCGGGACACTTCTGCCAAGGGCGCAGCCGACCGCGCACGCCTTGAAGCCGAGGATGCTGTCGAAGCCTGATTCGTCAGGAAAGCGCAGCAAGGATCAACCCGCCGAAAGGCGGGTTTTTTCATTTTCCCGTTAAACGCGAATTAACCTCTAACCAATTAATCAAGTTTGCAGATAATTGGAACGATTCGGCCGGAATCATGACCCCGGTGTCTGGATAGAATGATAAGGCTATCTTAAAGTTTCAACAGACCCGCGCAACTTATCGAAATAGACATGTCCTCAGTTAAATCTGGCATTGATCTCGAACTTCATCAGCTGTCGCTTCTGGCGACTGCCGGCTATTTTCTGGGCCTGCATATCAGGTTCACGTCGCCGCTGCTGACGTTCCAGACCTACAACCAGAAGTGGATCGACCATTATACGGAAAATGGTTTCGTTCTTCGGGATCCGATGACGGCATGGGGTTTCAGCAAGGTCGGTCGTATCCGTTGGAGCGATCCGGACCTGCCTGATCCGTTCGGCCTTTTTACCGAAGCAGCGAAATTCGGCCTCAATTACGGGGTGACGGTTTCCTGCGGGCCGATCAAGTCGCGGACCATCGCAAGCCTAGCGCGCGATGACAGGGAATTCCGGGAAGCCGAGATCGACAAGATCACCGCCATCGTGCAGCGGTTGCACGAGATGACGGAGCCTCCCGAGGAACTCACGCAGGCCCAGGTCGAGGCGCTGCGGTGTATTGCTGGGGGCGATCGACATGCGGCAGCTGCCGAAAAACTTGGGATCTCCGAAAGCGCGCTGAAGGCCCGGATATCTTCGGCACGAGTGCGGCTCATGGCACGCACGACGGCCGAAGCCATACAGCGCGCGAAGGATTATCGACTGATCTGATTGATCGCCCTCCTGACGGTTTACCACCACCAACCCTGCAGGAGGCTATAATGCAGACCACGACCCTTTCCTTTGCCAACATCCACAACCATGGCGAGCTTTTCGCGAACATGCTTCGCGCAAGGCGTGAGCTTTTTATTGTCCACAACAAGTGGAACCTCCCCGAGGCAATGGGAATGGAATATGACCAATACGACACTCCGGCCAGCCGCTGGGTTGTCGTGCATGACGAACTGGGGCGCGTTCTTGCGGGCAACCGCCTGACGCCCACCACGACGAAATGCGGCATCTATACCTACATGATCCGCGACGCACAGCGCGGGCTGCTGGAAACCATTCCCGAAACGCTCCTCTATAAGGAGGCCCCGGTCGCCGAAAACATCTGGGAAAGCTCTCGCCTGTTCGTGGCCCATGATGTGCCGATGAACATGCGCCGGGCGGTCCATGCGAAACTGGTCAGCGAACTTGGCGCGGCGGCACGTCGGCTGGGTGCGACCCACTGCTTGACGCTCTTGAACGCAAACTGGCCGCGCTGGGCCGGGCGCGTGGGTGTCGACATGACCGCCATGGGCCCGGTGATGGAGATCGAGAACGTGAACAACCAGGTCGTTTCCATGGACTTCACCAAGGCACTGCATTGACGCCTTTCAACACAGGGCCATCGCGCATATCTATGTGCGATGGCCGATCTTTTCGACACGCTGCCTGAACGACCGGCACCGACGGGCAATCGCCCGCTGGCCGACCGCCTGCGCCCGCAGGCCCTGTCCGACGTGATCGGGCAGGGGCGCATCCTTTCGCCCGAAGGGCCGCTTGGCACGATGCTGGCGGCGGGCAGCCTGTCGTCGATCATCCTCTGGGGGCCGCCCGGTGTCGGCAAGACGACCATCGCGCGTCTGCTCGCGTCCGAGACCGATCTGGCCTTCGTGCAGATCAGCGCGATCTTCACCGGCGTTCCCGACCTGCGAAAGGTATTCGAAACGGCACGGCTGCGCCGCCAGAACGGGCAAGGGACACTGCTGTTCGTGGACGAGATCCACCGCTTCAACAAGGCGCAGCAGGACAGCTTCCTGCCGCATATGGAGGACGGGACCATCCTTCTGGTCGGCGCCACGACGGAAAACCCCAGTTTCGAGTTGAACGCCGCCGTCCTGTCCCGTGCGCAGGTCATCGTGCTGGAACGCCTGACGCTGGCCGATCTGGAACGGATGGCTCAGCGGGCCGAGCAGGAATTGGGCCGCGCCCTGCCGCTGGACGGCGAGGCGCGCGAGGCGATGCTGGAGATGGCCGACGGCGACGGGCGCGCGCTTTTGAACCTGATCGAACAGGTGGCCGCGTGGAAGCTGGACCGCGTGCTGGACAAGCAGGCGCTGTCGGCCCGCCTGATGCGCCGCGCAGCCAAATACGACAAGTCGGGCGAGGAGCACTACAACCTCATTTCTGCCCTGCACAAATCCGTTCGGGGATCGGACCCGGATGCCGCGATCTATTGGTTCGCCCGGATGTTGGAGGGGGGCGAGGATCCCCGTTACCTTGCCCGCCGCGTGCTGAAGATGGCGATCGAGGATATCGGCCTCGCAGATCCGCAGGCGCAGGCCTATTGTCTGGAGGCATGGCAGACATATGAACGCCTCGGCAGCCCGGAGGGCGATCAGGCCATCGGCAATGCGGTGATCTATCTGGCGCTGGCGCCAAAATCGAACGCGTCCTACATGGCGCACAAGAATGCGATGGTCGCGGCGAAGAAGTCGGGTTCTGAACCACCGCCGCTGCATATCCGCAATGCCCCAACCCGGATGATGAAGGATCTGGGTTACGGCGCGGAATACCAATACGACCATGATGCCGAGGATGCCTTTTCGGGGCAGAACTATTTTCCCGAAGGGATGAAGCGCCCCGTGCTCTATTCCCCACCCGAACGCGGATACGAGCGCGAGTTGAACAAGCGTATCGAGTATTTCGCAAAGCTGCGTGCCAAGCGTCAGGGTTGACATTCCACCCCTGCGGACCCAAGGAACGCCCATGTTTCTGACCCTTTCGCAAGTCGCCCTTGGCGGAGCCGCCGGTTCCGTGCTGCGCTACCTTCTGGTGGCGCAGGTGCGCGCGCCCATGGGCACGCTGGCGGTGAACGTGATCGGGTCTTTCGTGATGGGCATTCTTGCCGCCACGCTGATCCGCTGGCAGCCGCTGTTGATGACTGGGCTGCTGGGCGGGTTCACGACCTTCTCCGCCTTCTCGCTGGATGCGGTGCGGTTGTGGCAGGATCAGCCGGGGGCGGCGATCGCCTATGTCGCAGGGTCGGTCCTGCTTTCCATTTTCGCGCTGGCCTTGGGTGCATGGCTCGCAAGGGGGTTCCAATGAGCGTCCAGATCGTGACGATTTCCGAGGATGACGGCGAACAGCGTCTGGACAAGTGGTTCAAGCGCCGTTTTCCGCAGGTGACGCAGGGTCAGGTCGAAAAGATGTGCCGCACAGGGCAGGTCCGCGTCGATGGCGGGCGGGCCAAGGCGTCCGACCGCGTGGTGCCGGGCCAGCAGGTCCGCGTGCCGCCGCTGCCCGAAGGGTCCGCGCCCGCGCCGGATGCAAAGGGCATCAGCGCCGCCGATGCGAAGATGATCCAGAACGCCGTCATCTTCAAAGACGAACATCTGATCGTGCTGAACAAGCCGCCGGGGCTGCCGTCGCAGGGCGGATCGGGGCAGGGAGAGCGGCATGTGGACGCTTTGGCCGACGCGCTGAAGTTCGGCTACAAGGACAAGCCCAAGCTGGTCCACCGGCTGGACAAGGACACGTCGGGCGTTCTGATGCTGGCCCGCACCGACCGCGTGGCGCGGGCGCTGTCCGAGGCGCTGCGCCACCGCAACGCCCGCAAGATCTACTGGGCGCTGGTGGCAGGCGTTCCGAACCCGCGCAAGGGGTCGATCAAATACGGGCTGGAGAAGATCGGCCGCCGTGGCGACGAGAAGATGCATTGCGTCCATCCCGCCAAGATGGCCGACCATCCGAACGCGAAACGCGCGCATACCGATTTCTTCGTGCTGTGGTTCCTTGGCACCCGCATGTCGTGGATGGCGCTGGAGCCGGTGACGGGCCGCACCCACCAGCTTCGCGCCCATATGGCCGAGATGGGGCACCCGATCCTTGGCGACGGCAAATACGGGGGCAGCGCGTCGGAGAACCTCGGCGATGGCTGGGGCGCGTCGGTGGGCGGCGATGTCAGCAAGAAGCTTCATCTGCACGCAAGGCAGCTGACAATCGAGCATCCGATCACCAAGGCGGCGATGACCTTCGTGGCGCCGCTGCCCGACCATATGAAGCGGACGTGGAACATGCTGGACTGGAAGGAAGGCGACGTGCCTGCCGACCCGTTCGGAGACGCGTGATGTCGGGCTGGGCTGCGAAACGGTTCTGGAAGGATGCCACGGTCACAGAGGCGCATGGCGGATTTTCCATCCTGCTGGACGGGCGCGGGGTGAAGACCCCCGCCAAGACACCGCTGACGGTCCCGACCCGCGCATTGGCCGAGGCCATGGCGGCGGAATGGCAGGCGCAGGAGGGCACCATCCGTCCGGACACGATGCCGCTGACCCGCGCGGCCAATTCGGCCATCGACAAGGTCGTTCCGCTGTTCGACGCGGTGGTGGGCGAGGTTGCGGGTTTCGGCGCCAGCGATCTGCTCTGTTATCGCGGGGAAGGGGAACTGGCGGGCCGCCAGCGCGCGTGGGATGCACTGCTGGACTGGTCGCGCGACGATCTGGGCGCGCCGCTGCATGTCACGACAGGCATCGTTCCCGTCGATCAGCCGGTGGACTCGGTCGCGACCCTGCGCGCCCATGTTGCGGCGCTCGGCCCGTTCGAGCTGGTCGCGCTGCACGACCTCGTGGCGATCTCCGGCTCGCTGGTGTTGGGGCTTGCCGTTCACCGCGGGCGGATTTCGGCGGCGGAAGCCTTTGCCCTGTCCCGCATCGACGAGGCATGGCAGGCCGAGAAATGGGGCGTGGACGAAGATGCCGCCGAGGCGGATGAAAAGCGTTTGCAGGCCTTCCTGACCGCCGACCGATTCTTGGCATTGTGTCGGTAACAACATTGCCCGCAGGTTGGGCAAATGTTCGTTAACTTGCGCGCTGCCTGTTATGGCGGCGGCAAAGTCCGAAAAATTATGCAGAAATCGCGGCTGCTCTTGACGGCTGCGCTGCGATGGGCGGAAACTGGACCCATGCTGGGGGCGCGGTCCGAACGGATCGTGAAAAGCACATAAGCCCGGACAAGGGCAAAAATCAGGATGAGGTTCCTATGACTAAAACCGTTTTCTTCGGCACTCTGACAGTGGCGGGGCTTGCGGCGGGGCTGGCATCTGCCGCCACGCTTGATGACGTCAAGGCACGCGGAGAGCTGAACTGCGGTGTGAACCCGGGGCTGGTCGGCTTTGCCGCGCCTGACGCAAGCGGCACATGGGCGGGCTTCGACGTCTCGCTGTGCCGCGCGGTCGCCGCAGCCGTCCTGGGCGATCCGCAGAAGGTGCGTTTCGTTCCCACCACCGCCGAAACCCGTTTCACCGCTCTTGCATCGGGCGAGATCGACCTGCTGGCGCGGAACACCACCTGGACCTTCTCGCGCGATACCGACCTGTCGATGGATTTCGCGGGCGTGAACTATTACGACGGGCAGGGCTTCATGGTGCGCCAGGATCTGGGCGTGACCTCGGCCAAGGAACTGGACGGCGCGACCGTCTGCATCCAGACCGGCACCACGACCGAGCTGAACCTTGCCGACTATTTTACCGCCAATGGCATGACCTATACCCCCGTCGCGATCCAGTCGAACGCCGAGGGTGAGCAGCAGTATCTGGCCGGCGGCTGCGATGCCTATACCACAGACATCTCGGGCCTCGCATCCACCCGCGCGGCTTTCGCCGATCCGGAAAACCACGTCATCCTGCCTGAAGTGATCTCGAAAGAGCCGCTTGGGCCGGCCGTGCGCCACGGCGACAACCAGTGGGGCGATGTCGTCCGCTGGACGCTGAACGCGCTGATCGCCGCCGAGGAATACGGCGTCACCGCAGCCAATGTCGAAGACATGGCCGCCAATTCGCCCAACCCCGAGATCAAGCGCCTTCTGGGCACCGAGGGCGAGCTGGGTGCAATGACCGGCCTGGACAACGATTGGGCCAAGCGCGTCATCGCCGCAACCGGCAACTATGGCGAGATCTTCTCGGCCACCATCGGCGAGGAAACCCCGATCGGTCTGGCGCGCGGTCTGAACGCGCAATGGACCCAAGGCGGGCTGCTCTACGCCCAGCCCTTCCGCTGATCCGATAAACGGGGGCGCGGCCGACGCGCCCCCTCTCCAATTCCAATTCGATCTGTCCGGGCGCAACGACGCCATATCGCCATAAAGGCCGGACGAGTCGTTCCAGGGGGAAATACATGGCAAATGCCGTGGACGCGCCGAAGGATTCCTTCCGGCTGAGTATGCTCATATACGACACCCGCTATCGTTCGTTGACCATTCAGGTCATCGTGCTGATGCTTTTCATGGCGGGTGCGGCGTGGCTGGTGGACAACACCGTCCGCAACCTTGCCGTTTTGGGCAAGGATTTCAATTTCGGGTTTCTGGGCCAGCGCGCGGGCTATGACATCGCGCAGCGGCTGATCCGCTATACCAATGCCGATACCCATGCGCGGGCGCTGCTGGTCGGCCTGCTGAACACGCTGCTGATCGCGTTCCTAGGCTGCATCGCGGCGACGATCCTCGGCGTTATCGTCGGGGTTCTGCGCCTGTCCAGCAACTGGCTCGTCGCGCGGCTGATGACGGTTTATGTGGAAATGTTCCGCAACGTGCCGCTGCTGCTGTGGATTCTGCTGGTCTTCACCGCCTTCACCGAGGCATCGCCCCTTCCTGCGACCTTCCGCGTCAATGCCCAGACGGGCGAGGCGGAAAGCTCCATGCTGTTCGGGCTGTTCGCGGTGACCAACCGTTACACGGCGATCCCGGACGTGCTGGTCGAACGCGGGCTTGGAAGCCTTGCGCTTGGCCCGCTGTCGATCAACCTGACCTTCCTTGCCATCGTCGCGGTCATCGCGGGCAGCCTTCTGGCCCGCCGGGCGCTGCTGCGTCATGCAACGGCGGTGCAGGAGGCGACAGGTCTGCGCCCCAAGACGTGGTGGAAGTCGCTTCTGATCCTGATCCTGCCCATCGCTGTGCTGCTTTGGGCTTTGGGTGTGCATCTGTCGGTGCCGGCAATCACCGGCTTCAATTTCACCGGCGGCGTGAACGTGTCGAACTCGTTCATGGCGCTGTGGCTGGCGCTGTCGCTCTATACCAGCGCGTTCATCGCGGAAATCGTCCGGGCGGGCATCCTTGCCGTGTCGCGCGGCCAGACCGAGGCGGCCTTCGCCCTTGGCCTGCGCCCCCGCCGCACCATGAGCCTCGTGATCCTGCCGCAGGCGCTGCGGGTGATCGTGCCGCCGCTGATCTCGCAATACCTGAACCTGACCAAGAACTCGTCGCTGGCCATCGCGGTCGGGTATCTGGACCTGCGCGGCACGCTGGGGGGCATCACGCTGAACCAGACGGGGCGTGAATTGGAATGCGTGCTGCTGATGATGCTGATCTATCTGGCGATCAGCCTTGTCATCTCGGGGGCGATGAACGTCTACAACGCCCGCATCAAGCTGAAGGAGCGTTGAGATGAGCGAGACCGGAACGCAAACCGTCCGCTTCGTTCGCGACACGATGCTGCCCGAGGCGGCGCCGCCCGCCAGCCAATCGGGCGCGGTGAAATGGCTGCGCGAGAATCTGTTCTCGGGCTGGCTGAACACGATCCTGACCATCATCGGTGCGTTGGTGCTGTTCCAGATCCTGAGGGGGCTGGTCCCGTGGTTCGCGCATTCGGTCTGGAACGCGCAGACCTTGGGCGAATGCCGCCAGATCATCGCCGAGACATGGGGCGAGGGTGCACGCGGTGCCTGCCTTGCCGTGGTGCGCGATCGCTGGGCGCAATGGACCTTCGGCTTCTATCCCGCGCATCTGTATTGGCGCCCGGTGCTGGCGCTGGTGCTGCTGTTCGCGGCGCTGGCCCCGATCTTGTTCTCGGCCGTGCCGCGCCGGTTGATGGCCTTCTCGGCGCTGTTTCCCTTTGTCGGCTATTACCTGCTGTGGGGCGGCACGATCTGGACGCCGGTGGTGGCGCTGGCGGGGTTCGTCGTCGGCTATGCCGTCTGGCGGGCGCTCGCGCGGCGCAACGCGCTGGCGGCGATCCTGCTGGCGCTGGTGGCGGCGCTGGTCTGGTGGCTGCTGCTTGCAGGCCCGGTGGAGCGCGCGCTGGCGCAGGTGGCACCGCTGGCGCTGCAATCGGTGCGCTCGTCCAGCTTCGGAGGCTTCGTTCTGGCGCTGACCATCGGGGTTTCTGCCATCTCGCTTTCCTTGCCTTTGGGGATCATGCTTGCACTGGGCCGTCAGTCGGACATGTTCCTGATCAAGACGCTGTCGGTCTGCTTCATCGAATTCATCCGGGGCGTGCCGCTCATCACGCTGCTGTTCACGGCGTCCCTGCTGCTGAACTACTTCCTGCCGCCGGGCACGAATTTCGACATCATCCTGCGCGTCATCATCATGGTGACCCTGTTCGCCGCCGCCTATATCGCCGAGGTGATCCGGGGTGGCCTCGCGGCCCTGCCGCGCGGGCAATACGAGGCGGCGGATGCCTTGGGTCTGGACTATTTTCAGGCGCAGCGGCTGATCGTTCTGCCGCAGGCGCTGAAAATCTCGATCCCCGGTATCGTGTCCACTTTCATCGGGCTGTTCAAGGACACGACGCTGGTGGTCTTCGTGGGGCTTCTCGATCCGCTGAAGGGCATCACGGACGCCGTCCGCGCATCCACCGACTGGAAGGGCATCTACTGGGAGCCCTATATCTTCGTCGGTTTCATCTTCTTTCTCTTCTGTTTCGGCATGTCGCGCTACTCCATGTATCTGGAGCGCCGGCTGAAACGCGACCACCGTTAAGGAGCCGTCCATGGAAACCATCGAACGCGCCGTCGATACCAGCCACATGAAGGTCAGCGACGAGGTCGCGATCCAGATCAGCCAGATGAACAAATGGTATGGTCAGTTCCACGTCCTGCGCGACATCAACCTGACGGTGAACCGGGGCGAACGGATCGTCATCTGCGGGCCGTCGGGTTCGGGGAAATCGACGCTGATCCGCTGCATCAACCGTCTGGAGGAACATCAGTCGGGCCAGATCGTCGTGGACGGGACAGAGCTGACGTCGGATCTGAAGAACATCGACAAGGTCCGGTCCGAGGTCGGAATGGTGTTCCAGCACTTCAACCTGTTCCCGCACCTGACCATTCTGGAAAACTGCACGCTCGCCCCGATCTGGGTTCGCAAGATCCCGAAGGCCGAGGCCGAGGAAACGGCGATGCACTTCCTGCGGAAGGTGAAGATCCCCGAACAGGCGAACAAATACCCCGGCCAGCTTTCGGGCGGTCAGCAGCAGCGGGTCGCCATCGCTCGCTCGCTCTGCATGAAGCCGCGGATCATGCTGTTCGACGAGCCGACCTCGGCATTGGACCCCGAGATGATCAAGGAGGTGCTGGACACCATGATCTCGCTTGCCGAGGAAGGGATGACCATGCTGTGCGTGACGCACGAGATGGGCTTCGCGCAGGCTGTGGCGAACCGGGTGGTCTTCATGGACCAGGGCCAGATCGTCGAACAGAACACCCCGCGCGAATTCTTCAACAATCCGCAGTCAGAGCGGACGAAGCTGTTCCTGAGCCAGATCCTGGGTCACTGAACCAGCTCGCGCGGGACGATGAAATCGACCGTGCTGCCCTGATGGAAATCGACCTCGGCCCACGGGCCGGGGAAATCGACGACCAAAGTCGCCCCGGTCGGGTATTTTCCGAACTGCTCGCTTGCCGGGGCGCTGGCCACCAGGCGATGCGCGAATTCCGCGATGCCGGGGTTGTGGCCCAGCATGGCGACGACATTGCCCTTGGCATGGCGCAGCACGGCCAGCATCACATCCGGCCCGGCATGATAAAGCGCGGATTTCATCACCGGCTCGGGCGCGTCGGGCAGGGCGGGGGCGATGCCCTCCCACGTCTCGCGCGTGCGGGCGGCGTCGGAGCATAGCACCTCGTCCGGGACATACCCGCGCGAGGCGAGCCACGCCCCGAGATCTTCGGCCGCGCCGATGCCGCGCTGGTTCAGCGGGCGATCGTGGTCGGCAAGATTGGCATTGTCCCACGACGATTTGGCGTGGCGGATCAGGATCAGTCTGGGCATGTCGGTTCCTCCGTCACACGAGGGTTACATGCCCAGAGAAAGCCGTCAACGGATCCGGGGTTTCACCCGCGGTTCGGTGGTGCGGATCATGGAGCCCGCGCCGTGGTCGGTGAACAGTTCCAGCAGACACGCGTTCGGCACACGGCCATCCAGGATGACGACCCCGCGGACCCCTTCCTCGACCGCTTTCAACGCGGTTTCGGTCTTGGGGATCATGCCGCCCGCGATGGTGCCATCCGCGATCATCGCGCGAACGTCATCGGGGGTCAGCTGCGTGACCACGTCGCCGTCTTTGTTCTTGACGCCCGACACATCGGTCAGCAGCAGCAGGCGGTCCGCCTTCAGCGCGCCCGCGATGGCACCTGCGGCGGTGTCGCCGTTGACGTTGAATGTCTCGTTATCTTCCATCCCGGTGGCGACGGGGGCGACGACCGGGATCATCCCCGCATTATACAGATCGCGCAGCACCTGCACGTTCATCTCCACCGGCTTGCCGACGAAACCGAGCTCGGGATCGTCCGCCTCGGCCACCATCAGATCGTCGTCCTTGCCGGAGATGCCAACCGCTCGCCCGCCCTGATCGTTGATCGCCTGCACGATGCGCTTGTTCACGAGACCGGACAGGACCATCTCCACCACCTCGACCGTGGGCTTGTCGGTCACACGCTTGCCGCGCACGAATTCCGACTTGATGCCCAGCTTTGCCAGCAGATCGTTGATCATCGGGCCGCCGCCATGCACCACGACCGGGTTCACGCCCACTTGCCGCATCAGCACCACGTCGCGGGCGAATTCGGCCATCGCATCGTCGTCGCCCATGGCGTTGCCGCCGAACTTCACCACGACGACCGCCCCCGCGTATCGTTGAAGATAGGGAAGCGCTTCGGACAAAGTCTTGGCGGTGGCGATAGAATCGTGCATGGGACGCTGCTTTTTCATGAGGCCGGTTCCTTGTTCCGAGCCAAGGACTACCGCCTTTGCGCGCCCCTGCCAACTTGAGAATTCCCCCGCCCGCGCTTAGGTTTGCCGCAAAGGAGAACCGCGATGGGCGAAAAGACACTGCTGCTGACGGGGGCAAGCCGGGGGATCGGCCATGCGACGGTGAAGCGGTTTTCTTCGGAAGGGTGGCGCGTGCTGACCTGTTCGCGGCAGGCCTTCGATCCGCGCTGCCCCTGGCCGGGGGGAGAGGCGAACCACATCCAGATCGACCTTGCCGATGCAGACGGGACCGCCGCCGCGATGGACGCGATCCGCGAAAGGATCGGGGGGCAGCTGGATGCGCTGGTGAACAATGCGGGGATTTCGCCGAAAGGCGATGGCGGCAGCCGGCTTAACACGCTGCAGACCGAACTTCGGACGTGGCGGCAGGTGTTCAATGTCAACTTCTTTGCCTCGGTCATCCTTGCGCGGGGGCTGCGGAACGAACTGGCGGCGGCCAAAGGGTCGGTCGTCAACGTGACCTCCATCGCGGGAAGCCGGGTGCATCCATTCGCGGGGGCGGCCTATGCCACGTCGAAGGCGGCTCTGGCGGCGCTGACGCGGGAGATGGCGCATGATTTCGGCCCGCTGGGCGTGCGTGTGAATGCCATCGCTCCGGGCGAGGTCGAGACCGCGATCCTGTCCCCCGGCACCGACAAGATCGTCGAGGCGTTGCCCCTGCGCCGTCTGGGCCAGCCAAAGGAGGTGGCCGACCTGATCTGGTTCCTCTGTTCGGACCAGTCCAGCTACATCTCGGGCGCCGAGATCGAGGTGAACGGCGCCCAGCACGTCTAGGGCAGTTTGTGCGGGATCATCGCATCGTCCATCAACGGGACGGTCTGGCGTTCGATCATGCGGTGGACATGCGGGCGCTCCGGACCGCGATGCAGCTTCACCAGCCGGTCATAGCTTTCAACATCGGCCTGCGTGCGCCGGATGTTGTGGCGGATATATTCCACCCATGTTGGGACGTGATAGGTCTCGATCCAGATGTCGGGGTTTTCCAGATCGCGCAGCAACGCCCATTGCTGCGCGCCGTCGCGGATGCGCACGCGCCGCCGCTCGGTCATCGCCTCGAGGAAGGATTTGGTGTTTCCGGGCGGGATGTCCCAGTCGATCATCACCATGATCGGCCCCGATTGCGGCTTCAGATCCAGCCGCAGCGCAGGCGCGGAAAAGCGGTTCGCGGGATCGAGGTTCACGTCGGAAAAATCCGGCATCGGCCAGACGCGGCCAAGAACGGCGCCGAAGAGCATCACCGCCGCCGCCGCCAGCAACGCGCCGGGAATTCCGATCACTTCGGACAACAGACCCCAAAGCCAGCTTCCCACCGCCATCCCGCCGAAGGTCGCGGTCTGATAGATCGACAGCGCCCGCCCGACGACCCATCGCGGCGTCGCCAGTTGGACCGAGACGTTGAATAGCGACAGGGCCGAGACCCATGCCGACCCCGCGATCATCAGGCCTAGAACCGTCAGCACCTCGAACCGGCTGAGCGCGACGATGACGGTGCCAAGAGCCGACAGGGCGAAGGCGCCGCAGATGATCGTCTCGATCCGGAACCTTGCGCGGATGCGCGGGCTGCCCAGCGCCCCGCCGATGGCCCCAAGCCCGAAGGCCCCCAGCATCACGCCATAGGTCGTCGCCGTCCCGCCCAGCATGTCGCGCGTGATGACCGGCAGCAGCGCCAGCAGCGTCACCGCGCCAATCCCGAAGACCAGCCCCCGCCCGATCATCCGCATCAGGTTCGGCGACATCGACACATATCGCAGCCCGGCCGAGATGGCATGGCCCATCCGTTCGGGGGGAAGGGCGCGCGGCTCCTGCGGGCTGTTCCAGCGGGCCAGCGCATAGATCACTGCGGTATAGCTGATCGCGTTCAATGCGAAGGCCGTCGCCGGTCCCGCCCATGCCACGACCAGCCCGCCCAGCGCCGGGCCAATGGACCGCATCAGGTTGAAGCTCATGGAATTCAGCGTGACGGCGGCGGCCAGATCGTCGCGCGGCACCAGATCGCGCATCGAGGCCTGCCACGAGGGCAGGTGCATCGCCGATCCGCAGCCCAGAAGGAAGGTGAAGGTCAGCAGCGTCCAAGGGTTCAGCAGCCCCATGAACGCGACAGCCGCCAGCAGCGCGGAAACGACCAGCAGAAAGGTCTGCGCCATCAGCATGACCTTGCGCCGCGGGAAGTTGTCGGCCAGCGCCCCGGCGGAAATGGCAAGGATCATCACCGGCAGCGTGGTCGAGGCCTGCACCAGCGCGACCATGTCATGCGAGGGGGTCAGCGTCGCCATCATCCAACCCGCGCCAACATTCTGGATCAGCGTGCCAAGGTTGGCGACCAGCGTGGCGGTCCAGATCAGCCGGAAGGCCGGATGGCGAAGCGGGGCGAGCGGAGAGTTGGATTTCGCAGCAGGGGCGGGATCGGCAGCGCCGGTGCCCGAAGGCGCAGCGCTTGGTCCGGTCAGCACCTGAGGATCGCCAGCCTCGGCTCCGGTTCGGGTATCTGCGTCAGGCGTTTCGAACGTGTCCGGTTTCGGCAAATCTTCGGGTCTTGCTGGGTCGGACATCCACTTCTCCTCGCTTGCCCCAAAGCTAGCAGGTCCGGCGGCCTATTCCAGCGTCGCGATGATGGCGCGCAGGGTTTCGATCCCATCGCCCTTTTCGGAACTGGTCAGCACGATCTCGGGATAGGCGGCAGGATGTTTGGACAGCGCGGCCTTCACCTGTTCGATATTCGCCTCGCGTTCGGCGCGGCTGACCTTGTCGGATTTGGTCATCACGACCTGGAAGGTCACGGCGGAGCGGTCAAGCAGCTTCATGATCTCGGCATCGACGGCTTTGACGCCGTGGCGGGTGTCGATCAGAACGAAGGCGCGGCGCAGGGTGGACCGCCCGGCAAGATAGCTTTTCAGCAGCGCCTGCCATTTCGCGACGATGGCCACCGGCGCTTCGGCGTAACCATAGCCCGGAAGGTCGACGAGGTATTTCTCCTCGCCCAGCGCGAAATAGTTGATCTCCTGCGTCCGACCCGGCGTGTTCGACGCGCGGGCAAGGTTCTTGCGGTTCGTCAGCGCGTTGATGAGGCTGGATTTGCCGACGTTCGACCGGCCCGCGAAGCAGACCTCGATCCGGTCGGCAGGGGGCAGGCCGGGCATCGCAACGACGCCTTTGACGAAATCGACGGGTCCGGCGAACAGCAGGCGTCCCGCCTCGCGCGCGTCGGCTTCGGCTTCGGGGGCAAGGGTGAAGTCGATCATCGGGCAGTCTCCAAAGCCGCGAGGTCGGCCCCGCGAATGGCGTTCAGGTTGCGCGAGATCCGGTCCACCGGCCAGTCCCACCACGCGATGTCCAGAAGGCGCGCGATGGTGGGATCGTCGAACCGTCGGCGCACCTCGCGCGCCGGATTCCCCGCCACCACCGAATAGGGCGGGACATCGTGCGTGACAACCGCCTTCGCGGCGACGATCGCCCCCGCACCGATGGTCACCCCCGGCATGATCCACGCCTCGGACCCGATCCAGACGTCGGGACCGATCACCGTGTCGCCCCGGTTTTCGGCCGCCGAGGTGGCGGGATCGAATCCGTCCTCCCAGCCATGGCCAAAAATGTTGAAGGGAAATGTCGAAAAACCGCCCATCGCATGGTTCGCGCCGTTCATCACGATGCGGATGCCGGTGGCGAAGGCGCAGAAGGCGCCGATCCGCAGCCGGTCGCCGACGAAATCGAAATGGTGCAGCAAGTTGTCGTCGAAAAAGCGTTCCGGTGTGGCAGGATCGTCGTAATAACTGAAGGGGCCGACATCGACATTCGCGCGGCCTGCTGCCAGCGGGCGCAGGAAGACGATGCGCGGATGGGCCGGGACCGGTTGCAGGATGTCGGGGTTCATGTCGCGATTCTGCCGCCCCGGATCACGGTGGCATAGACGCCGAAATCGCGGTGACCATAATGGTTGAACAGGCCCTGCAAAGTGTCAGCGTCGATCTGGCCCGTTTCGGGGTTCGCCATCGTGGCGCGGCAGCGGGTGATGCGTTCCTCGATCCGCAGGACGGCATCGCCGATGGCGATCTCTTGCCCGATCATGTCCAATTCGGCCCAGGGCTCCACCCCGTCAAGCCAGAGGTTTCCGCGCCAGCGGTGGATCGACAGGTCCGTGCCCATCTTCGCCGACAGATCGGCCAGAGAGGTCAGCGAGAGGATCGACACGGAAGGAAACTCGCTGTCAGTCATGCCGCGTCCGGCGCTGACGATCCTTGCCGATTGGGCGCGGTCCTCGGGCATCAGCGGGCGGACCCAGTCGATGAACTCCGCGGGGTCTTCGTCAGGGCGGAAGGTCAGGTCGGGGCGGTCCGGGTGGCGCAGGGTGACGCTGCGCGAGGCTTCGTCCAGCGTGCAGGTCATCGCCATCAGGGCAGGGGCCTTGGCCCCGCGCGAGAAGTTGGCGCAGCGGTTCCAGCCATCGGTCAGCCGTGCCGCCTCGTGCGCGACGGCCCAGTGGCGGTCGAACGGCAGACACTCCCCCTCCGAAAGCAGAACGGACGCGAGTTCCTCGCGTCCGTGTGCCTTGATCGGGTGCCGGAAGATTCGGCTCAGGATCATTTCTTGCCCTTTTTCACCGCCACAGGTTCCGGCTTCTTGCGCTTGAACCCGTTCCGGATGTTCCCGAACAGGTCGGGCCTTTTTCCGTGGCTGGCCATGATGATGTATTGCTGGCTGAAGGTGATGAGGTTGTTCGTGATCCAGTAGAGCACGAGGCCCGAGGCGAAGCTGCCCAGCATGAACATGAATACCCAGGGCATCCACGCAAAGATCATCTGCTGCGCCGGATCGGTGGGCGCCGGGTTCAGCTTCTGCTGCAGCCACATCGAAATGCCCAGCAGGATCGGAAGGACGCCGATGAATACCATCGCCATGATCGTGCCATGTTCCGGCGTGCCCCAGGGCAGCAGCCCGAACAGGTTGTAGAGCGAGGAGCTGTCAGGCGCCGAAAGGTCGTTCAGCCAGCCAAAGAAGGGGGCGTGCCGAAGCTCGATCGTGACAAGGATCACCTTGTAGAGCGAGAAGAAGATCGGGATCTGGATCAGGATCGGAAGGCAGCCCGCCGCCGGGTTCACCTTCTTTTCCTTGTAAAGCTGCATCATTTCCTTCTGCAGCTTCTGGCGGTCATCGCCGGCCCGCTCCTTCAGCGCCTCCATCTCGGGCTGAAGCTCCTTCATCCGCGCCATCGAGACGTAGGATTTATAGGCCAGCGGCAGCACAAGCGCCTTCAGCAGGAAGGTCAGCGCGATGATCGCAACGCCCATGTTGCCGATATGCGCGTTCAGCCAGTGCAGGACGGCGAAGATCGGCTTCGTCAGGAAGAAGAACCAGCCCCAGTCGATGGAATCGATGAAACCGGCGATGCCTTCGTCGTTCTGGTAATGGCGGATGGTCGCCCATTCCTTGGCACCGGCGAACACGCGCGAGGCGTTTTCGATCGTGGCTCCCGGTGCGACGGTCATCACCGGCTGGCGCGTCTCGGTGGTATAGATGTCGGCCGAGGCGACGTATTTCGCAACGGCGGTGAAGGGCTGGCCCTGTGCGGGAATCAGGGTCGTCATCCAGTATTTGTCGGTGAAGCCGATCCAGCCGTCGACGGAGGCTTCCATCACCTCGGCATTCGCGCCTTCGCGCTGGACGACGGGCAGATCGCGCACGCCGCTGTATTTCGTCTCGGTCAGCTCGCCATCGGTGCGGCCAACGACGCCTTCATGCAGCACGAAGAAGTTCTGCAGGTCCAGCGGTTCGCCATGGCGGGCGATCATGCCATAGGGCGCAAGGCTCTGTTCGGCGCCCGAAGTATTTTCCACGCGGTCGGTGACGGTGAACATGTATTGCTCGTCCACCGCAATCGTGCGGGTAAAGACGAGGCCTGCCGGGCTGGTCCATTGCAGTACGACCGGGGTGGTGGGGGTCAGCGTCTCTCCGCCCGTCAGCGTCCATTCGGTGTTCGCGCCGGGAACGTCGTCGAAATCCAGCGATCCGGCCGGGGCCCAGCCTTGCAGCGCATAATAGGCGTTTGGCTGGCCGACGGGCGACAGAAGGCGCACATTGTCGGACGCGTCGTCGATGGTGACGTGGTAATCCTTCAGCAGCAGATCGTCGATCCGCCCGCCCAGCATCGAGATGGAACCGCGCAGGTCCGGCGTGTCGATGGCGACGCGCGCAGCCTCCGCCGTGGCGGCCTGTTCGGGCGCATCGGCGGTGGTCGTCGGCGCGACGGGCTGGTCCGGGGTGGCGGTGATGACGTCGGGCGACTCGGGATCGTTCGCCTGCTGCTCTGGCGGGAACAGCCAGAACCAGCCCAGCATCACCACGATGCTCAGCGCGATCGCGAGAAGCAGATTCTTGTTTTGATCTTCCATTGGCGACCGCCACCTTTTCCAGTCCAAGGTCAGTGGCGGTTCAACAGAAGGGGGGGCGAAAGGTCAAGCGATTTTCCCCCTGCCGGGTGCCCGTGGCATCAAAGCTGCGTGGGAATTTCCATCGGAAGGAGCCTTGCGCGGTGGTTGGCGATCCAGGCCAGCGTGTCTTCGAACGGCATGGGGCGCGCGATGCCGAAGCCCTGCACATGGCCGCAGCCCAGCCGCGCCAGCATCGCCTGCTCGCCCTCGCCCTCCACCCCTTCGGCAAGGGTGCCAAGGCCAAGCCGTTCTGCCAGCGACAGGATGGCGGCGACGATGCGCTGCTGTTCGCGATCCTCGTCCACGCGCGACACGAAGCTGCGGTCGATCTTCAGCCGGCGCACGGCGAAACGGCGGATATTGGTGATCGAGGCGTGGCCGGTGCCGAAATCGTCCAGGTCGATGCCGCAGCCCATCCGCGACAGTTCCGAAATGTTGCGCACGATCAGATCGTTGTCGGTATGGGCGACGACCGTTTCCAGCACCTCCACCGACAGGCGTTCGGGTTCCAGATCGTGACGGTCCAGCTCCCACCGCAGCTTGTCGGTCAGGGCCGGGTTGCGCAGTTCGGCGGCCGAGAAGTTGACAGCCACCGTCGGCACCGCCATCCCCGCCGCATCCCATTTCTTCAGCGCGGCAAGGCTTTGCGCCAGCATCACCTCGCCCAGCCTTTCAGTCAGGCCGGCAGCATCCAGCGCGGGCAGGAATTCGGCGGGCGGCACGATGCCGCGGGTCGGGTGATACCAGCGGGCCAGCGCCTCGAACCCCGTGACGGAGCCGGTTTCGGTGCAGACCTGCGGCTGGAAATGAGCGCGGATCTGGCCGCTGTCCAAGGCATGTTCCAAAGCCTCGCGCAGCGAATCCCGGTCAAGGCGGGTGCGTGCGATTTCTGTCGAATAGGCGCGGATGGCGCCGGGGCCGTGGCGAAGCGCATCGTCGGCGGCCACCTGCGCCGCATCCAGCAGCGATGCCGCATCCCGGCTCGGCGCGCGGTCCAACGGGCAGAAGCCGATCGAACAGGACAGATGTATCCGCGCCGACTGCAATTCGAAGGGCGGCGCAAAGGCCGCCTGAAGCCGCGCCGCAAGCTGGATCAGCGATTCGACGTCCAGGCGCCGCACCGGGGCCAGCGCCACTGCAAAGCCGCCGCCTTCCAGTCGCGCTACCACATCCTCGTATCGCAGGGCGCGGCACAGACGTTCTGCGGCGCGGGCAAGGATCTCGGTCTGGGCGGCGCGGCCGTGCTGTTCGACCAGTTCCGCCGCGTCGTCGATCTGCACGACAAGGCAGGCCGTCGCACGTGCGCCGCCTTCGGACAGGGCCGCGTCCAATGCGCGGAGAACCTGCGGGCGAGGCGCGATCTGGGATATGTCGTCCACCGTCACGCCGCCGCGTTCGTGGCGCAGCAGCATCAGCGCGAAGATTAGCACCGGCTGCCCGATGGCAAGCGCGATCAACGCCCGTTCCCCGCCCAGCCAGAATGCGGCAAGCATGAACAGGGGCTGGACGGCCAGCACCTCCGGGCGCCGCAGCAGCGCGCGCAGTGCCCCCGGTCGCATCTCCAACCCCATCGCATCACCCTTTTGCCTGTTGCCGCGAAGCTAGGCGTCAGGGCTGAGCCGGAAGTTAATTTTCCCCTTTGAGTTGCGGAGGATTTTCCGCAAATCCTTCTGGTTTCGCCCCGGCCATCAGCCCCGCGAAATCGAACAACGACGGGTCCAGAAGATGCGATGGTCGCGCATTCATCAGCGAGCGGAACATCACCTGACGGCGGCCCGGCGATCGCGCCTCCCACCCGTCAAGCAGTTGTTTCACTTGCTGTCTCTGCAACCCCTCCTGCGATCCACACAGATCGCAGGGGATGATGGGATAGTTCATCGCAGTCGCAAATTTCTCGCAATCGGCCTCGGCCACGAAGGCCAGCGGGCGATAGACGAACAGATCGCCATCCTCGTTCAGAAGCTTCGGCGGCATGGTCGCAAGGCGCCCGCCGTGGAACAGGTTCATGAAGAACGTCTCGAGGATGTCGTCGCGGTGATGGCCCAGAACGACAGCCGAACAGCCTTCCTCGCGCGCGATTCGGTAAAGGTTGCCCCGCCGCAGGCGCGAGCAGAGCGCACACATCGTTCGGCCCTGCGGCACCTTGTCGACCACGATGGAATAGGTGTCCTGAAATTCGATCCGGTGGGGCACGCCCATCTTCTTCAGGAATTCCGGCAGCACGGTCGCGGGAAAGTTCGGCTGACCCTGATCCAGATTGCAGGCGAGGATGTCCACCGGCAGCAGGCCGCGCCATTGCAGCTCGGTCAGAACCGCCAGCAAAGTATAGCTGTCCTTGCCGCCCGACAGGCAGACCAGCCAGCGGTCGCCGCGCCGGATCATGCCATAGGTCTCCATTGCCTCGCGCACCTCGCGCACCAGCCGTTTCCGCAGTTTCTTGAACTCGGTCGTGGCGGGGGCGCCGTGGAACAGCGGGTGGATGTCGTCAGCGTCGTCCAGCATGCGAATGGTCCTTTTCCGGCACCGGATCATAACCCGAGCCGCCCCATGGGTGGCAACGGCAAAGCCTGCGCCCGGTCAGCCAGCCGCCGCGGATCGCGCCGTGACGTTCAAGCGCCTCGAGCGCATAGATCGAGCAGGTCGGCTGGAACCGGCAGCCATGGCCGACCCAGGGCGACAGCAGCAGCCGATAGGCACGGACGGGCAAGGCGACCAGATGCGCCAGCGGCGTCATTCGTGGATCTTGCGAATCGCGCGGCGCAGGTCTTCCAGCAGCAGGGCGAAGTCCCGTTCTGCCGTGGCACCGGGCTTGCCTACCAGAACATAGTCCCAACCCGAACGCCCGATGCCCGGAAGCACCAGCCGCGCCACTTCACGCAGACGTCGCTTCGCGCGGTTGCGCGCCACGGCGTTGCCCAGTTTCTTGGAACAGGTATAGCCGATGCGGATGCCCTCGCCGCCACGCTCGCGCGCTTGCAGCAGAAATCCGGGCGCGCCCTGCCGACGTGCCTGTGCAGCCCGCAAGAAATCCGCGCGCTGTGTCAGCATGGTCAGCGGATATGACAAAACCGCCGGGGTTTCAGATTCCGGCGGCATCATCATAACGCGGTCCAGAAGCGATCAGGCCGAAAGCTTCTTGCGGCCTTTGGCGCGGCGGGCTGCCAGCACGAGACGGCCGCCTTTAGTTGCCATACGGGCGCGGAACCCGTGGCGACGGGCGCGGACCAGGTTCGACGGTTGAAAAGTGCGCTTCATCGCGAAACTCCATCAGACGGGTGGCCCGAAACCGACAGGGATTCGAAAGGGCCTCTTGTTCGAAGCCCGCTCAATAGGGATGCCTTGGGCCCAAGTCAACCGCAAAACCCCGCCGCCCGTTGCGATGCGCGTGCCGAAGCCTATGTTTTTCCGGCGCGTCTTGCTATCCCTTCATGACGCGGAACGGGGAATGGACGTGAAGATCGGTCGGACAGGCTTTTTCGGCTCGCTTTCAGGGCGGTTCCTGATTCTGACCATCGCCTTCGTGCTGCTGGCCGAGGTGCTGATCTTCGTCCCCTCCATCGCACGGTTCCGCGAGGGATATATGCAGCTTCGGCTGGAAAAGGCGCAGATCGCGTCTTTGTCGCTTCTGACGACCGACGAAAATCTGTCGCCGGAGCTGGAGGCCGAGCTTCTGGCCAACGCCGGCGTCTATAACGTCGTGCTGCGCCGGGACGAGATCCGGCAGCTTGTCCTGTCATCGCCGATCCCCGAGCCGATCTACGAGACCTTCGATCTGCGCACCATCGGCCATGCGGGCCTGATCCGCGATGCGCTGGAACTGCTGGCAGACCGCCCGAATCGCATTGTGCGCGTGATCGGCAGCCCCGTTGAACAGGGCGGCACGCTGATCGAGGTGGCGATGGACACCAAGCCCCTGCGACAGGCGATGCTGGATTACAGCCGCCGGATCATCGGCATCTCGGCCGTGATCTCGATCCTGACGGCGGCGATCCTGTTCATCGCGGTGCGCAAGATGATGGTGCTGCCGATCCGGCGCGTGGTCCATCACATGACCGTCTATGCCGAAGCGCCCGAGGATGCCCGCCGCATGATCGAGCCGACCGCCGATGTGCACGAGCTGCGCGAGGCGGAGGAGGCGCTGAAGTCGATGCAGACGCAGCTGACCTCGGCCCTGCGGCAGAAGGAGCGTCTGGCCCAGCTTGGCGGCGCGGTCGCCAAGATCAGCCACGATCTGCGCAACATCCTGACCTCGGCCCAGCTGTTCGCGGACCGGATCGGCAACAGCGCCGATCCGGTGGTGGCCCGCGCGGCTCCCAAGCTGGTGAACTCGATCACCCGCGCCGTATCCTTGTGCGAAACCACGCTGGCCTTCGGCAAGGCCGAGGAGCCGCCCCCCTCGCTGACCCGGTTCTCGCTGCGGATGCTGGTGGACGAGGTGCTGGAGGCCGAATTCCCCGAGGAAGGCCCCGTCGCCCCGGTTCTGGACGTGCCCGCTGGCGTCATGGTGCGTGCGGACCGCGAGCAGATCTACCGGGTTCTGTCGAATCTCGTTCGCAACGCCAAGCAGGCCATCGACGCGACTGCCGCCCCCGGAAGCGTAGAGATCGCAGGCGGTGAGGCGGACGTCGAATGGTGGATTCGCGTCGGCGATACCGGCCCCGGCCTGCCTCCCAAGGCCCGCGAGCATCTGTTCACCGCGTTCCAGGGCGGGGCGCGCAAGGGCGGCTCCGGCCTCGGGCTTGCCATCGCGTCCGAACTGGTGCGCGGCCATGGAGGCAAACTGGAATTGCTCCAGACCGGCGAGACGGGGACCGAGTTCCTGATACGCCTGCCCAAAGCCGAAGGGCTGGCCGAGTTGTGAAGGTTTTTTCACGAGATACACTTTTTGCCCTTGCGGCCCCCCGGCCACATCGGTAAATCCCCCCTCAACGGACCCGTAGCTCAGCTGGATAGAGCATCAGACTACGAATCTGAGGGTCGGGCGTTCGAATCGCTCCGGGTCCGCCATCAGAACTTTTTGTCATTTATTACTGATTTCTGACCCAAGGGCAGATTTCTAGCCCATTCCGACAATTCAGCTCGCGCCTTCAAATCCGCCAAGTGGCAAAGCTATCCGAGCTTTTCACTTTTTATGACCTCATGTCATCCGAAGGGCAAAGCAGGGTGGGCGCAGCCTGACCTGCGGCCCGATGGTGGTCTGACAGATGGGGCCGGAGCGGCGAAATTGGGAGGAACCGGATTTCTCCGTGAAGGCTGACGCGCAGCGGCACCAGAGCCCGTGTGCCAGACCGCCGCAGAAGATGAACTTCCCCCGGACCTCGTTGCAGCACCGAAGGCGGCATTTTCGAGTATGTCCAGATACTCGCGGACGGCGCGCGGCGCGGTCTCCTGAATGATCTGCTCCCCTGCCAGCGCTCCTGCGATATGGATACAGCTTCTTGGGTCTTCGCGGATCAGGCTGGCATCCGTGCAAAGTCGCGGCCGCCGACCAACTCCTCGGCGATACAACGGCGCGCGCTCGTCGCAAAGACTTGGCGCATCAGGTCGCGGTCGCGTAAGCGGCCGCAGAAAGCGGAAATGTCCGCCCACCATGCTCAGATCAAGCCGATAGAACCACCGATAAGCCAGGTTCAGGCGGGCATCCTGCCCGGACCGACCGTCGTGCGATGGCCGTCTGCTCCTCTGACACGCGGCGGACTTGTATCGCCGCAGCGATAACCCCGGTCGCGGGCGAGCATAGCGGCATTGGCTCGTCGCGCGACTGGGCGGCGAAGGGGGGCGGCCCTGCTGGGGCAAGGGCCGTGCTTGCGCTCGACCGTGATCGGATGGGGGTGTGCCGCTGCGTATGGTGTCGGCGATGCCTAAGGCATTGGCGCTGGGCGTCGACGACAGGACCCTCGTGGACGTCGACCCTCTCTTTGCGTGCCGAGGTGGAGGTGATGGTCCGCCGCGCCTCCGGCGAGACCTTTCGCGTCGATTGCGTCGCTGCGATCGGAATGGCGCTGGAGGTGGAGACGCTGCGGCACGGGGGATCATGCCGCTAATCCCGCAAAGGGCGGCCGCGCGGCCCTAGGCGAGCTCTTCCGCGGCGATGCGCGTGACGGTGCGGGCGGTGGGACGCGATGACAGCCCCGCCGGGATCGCATCCAGCAGGGTGCGGGTATAGGCCTCGCGCGGGCGGTCGAAGATCTCGTCCACCGGCCCGTGTTCCACGATCCGCCCCCGGTGCATGACCGACACGCTATGGGCAAGCTGCCGGACCAGCGCCAGATCGTGCGACACGAAGACATAGGTCAGCCCCAGCGTCGCCTGAAGGTCCAGTAGGACGCCGACGATATCGGCCTGCACGCTCACGTCCAGCGCCGATGTCGGCTCGTCCAGCACGATCACGTCGGGCTTCAGCACAAGCGCCCGCGCGATGGCGACGCGCTGGCGCTGCCCGCCCGACAGGGCCGAGGGTTTGCGAGACAGCAGATGCTCGCCCAGACCGACATTCGCCAATGCCTCGCGCACGCGGTCCGCGCGTTCGCGGGGCGTGCCGATCCGGAAACGGTCCAGCGGTTCGCGGATCAGGCTTTCCACCTTCCATGTCGGGTCAAGCGAGGTGAAGGGGTTCTGATAGACCAGTTGCAGGTGTCGCCACGCCTCGCGCAGCGACGTCGGCGCGCGCCCCTCCAGCTTGGCGCCCGCCACGGTGATGCCGCCCGTATCTGGCTGGTCGAGCCCGAGAAGCAGCCGGATCGTGGTCGTCTTGCCAGAGCCGGATTCGCCCACCAGCGCGTGGGTCGTTCCCGCGGGCACGGCGAAGGATACGTTGTCCACCGCCGTCAGGCTGCGCCCGTCGACCGCGAAGGTCTTGGTGACGCCCGCCACCTCGATCTTGGGGGCGGCGGTCTTCAGCCGGGCGAAACCCGGATCGCGCAGCACGGCGTAACGGTCGGGGTTCAGCGCCGGCACATCGGCATGGAGCTTGCGCGCATAGGCCGAAGCGGGCGCGGCAAAGACCGCAGCGGTCGGACCGGCCTCCTGCACCTCGCCGCCTTTCAGCACGAGGATGGCATCCGTCCTCTCGGCTGCGATGGCAAGGTCGTGGGTGATGAGCAGAAGGCTGATGTCCAGATCCTGCCGCAGCCGGGACAGAAGATCGAGGATGCGTTTCTGGATCGTCACGTCCAGCGCCGAGGTAGGCTCGTCCGCCACCAGCAGCGCAGGGCGGGGCAGGACCGCCAGCCCGATCAGCACGCGTTGCAGCATCCCGCCCGAAAGCTGGTGGGGGTAGGAGTCGTAGACGCGCTGCGGATTGTCCAGCCCGACCTGCGCAAAGGTGTCGAGGATCAGCGCGCGGCGGATGCGCGGGTCGCGTTCGTCCAGAAGGGCCGCCGCTTCCTCGGCTTGCGCGCCAATGGTGCGAACGGGGTTCAGCGCATTGCCGGGGTCCTGCGGCACGAAGCCGATGGCCTTGCCGCGCAGCGGGCGGAAGCGGCGTTCGGGCAGGGACAGCACTTCCTGCCCCCGAAAGGCGATCTTGCCCGTCGCGCGGCCCTGCGGAGGCAGCAGCCGCAGCACGGCCCGCGCGATGGTTGATTTGCCCGACCCGGATTCCCCGATCAGGGCAAGGCTCTTTCCCCGGCCAAGCTCGAACCCCACGTCGCGCACGACCTCGTTCGGGCCATAGGCGACCGAGAGGCCATCCACGCGCAGAAGGGGAGGGGTCAGTCCGTCTTGCGAAGCCATCTGCTGATCCTGTTGAGCGAGAGAACGGTGACGACTGTGACCAGCGCGGGCGCATAGACCAGCCACGGCCATTTGAGGTAATTCTTGCCGATGGAGATCAGCAGCCCCCAATCGGATGCCGGGGGCGGATCGCCATAGCCAAGAAAGGCCAGCCCCGCGATCACGAGGATCGACTGCCCGAAGCGCAGCACCGCCAGCGGCAGCACCGAGCGCGAGGCGTTGGGCAGCACATGTCGCGTCAGGATATGCCAGCGCGACCCACCCGACAGGAACGACGCCTCGACGAAGGTGGCGGAGCGGGTCTTGATGACCTCGGACCGCATGACGCGGGCAAAGACGGCCACGGCGGAGATTCCGGTCGCGATGGCGGCGTTGGTGGTGCTGAATCCAAGGGCGGTGACGATGATGACCGCCAGCAGGAAGTTCGGGATCGCCAGCAGCACATCGACCAGACGGGCCAGGACCGTTTCGACCCAGCCGCCCAGAAACCCCGCCAGAAGCCCGATCAGCCCGCCAAGCACCAGCGCGATGACCACCGCGATCACGGCGCTGGACACCGAAGATGCCGTGCCGTGGATCACGCGGGCCAGCAGATCGCGGCCCAGATGGTCGGTGCCGAACCAATGCGCGGCGCTTGGGCCTTGCAGCTTGTCGGCGGGAATGCCGATGGCGGGATCGAAGCCGGTGAACAGGCCGGGTGCCAGCGACCAGCCGATGATGACCGCGATGACCAGCAGCGACAGGATCACGCCCGGCGGCGCCGGAAGCGCGATGCCCGCGCGGCGGCGATCCCGTGTCAGCGTCTTGGTGGAGGAAATCGTCATGCGCTCACCTTGCCGGAAAGCTCGTCCGCCGTGGTGACGCGCCGGGGGGCGGCGCCCACCAGCTTCACCCGCGGGTCGAGCAGCGGATAGATCAGGTCGGCGATCAGGTTGATGACCACGAAGACCAGGGCGGCCAGCGAGACGATCGCTTGCAACACGGGCAGATCCTGCGTGACGACCGACCGCTGGATCAGGCTGCCCACGCCCGTGCGCCCGAAGACGGTTTCGGTGATGAGCGTATTGCCCAGCACCTCGCCCACCATCAGCGCGATCACCGTCACGACCGGCAGCGAGGATGGCTTCAGCAGGTGGCGGAAGAACAGCCGGGACTGGCGCAGGCCCCGCGCCCGCGCGACATCGGCGTAGTCCTGCGATGCCTCATGGTCGAGATTGGCCATCAGCACCTCGGCGATCTGGGCCGAGATCGGAATGCCGAGCGCCACGGCGGCGAAGAATGTGGCCCAGAAGCTGTCCGGGTCGATCACCATGAACAGTCCAAGCTGGAACCCGAAGATGTGGATCAGCAGAAGGCCGATCACGAAGCTGGGCACCGACAGGAACAGCGAAGGCAGCGCCCGCAGCGCCGCCCCGCCATAGCGGTGGGGCAGGAATCGCGCGCCATAGGCGATGGCCATCGCCAGCACCAGCGCCACGGCGATCGCCGCACCCGCCAGCCGCAGGGTCGAGGGCAGCACTTCGGCGATCATGTCCGACACCGGACGGCTGGATCGCAGCGACACGCCAAGATCGCCCGTCAAGAAGCCGGAAAGCGAGTTCCAGAGCTGCACCGGGATCGGCTTGTCCAGACCCTGCGCGGCGACGATCTGCGCGATCTCGGCCTCGGTGAAGCCGTTCTGGGGATCGCGCAGGACGTTGGTCACCGGATCGCCGGGCAGGATGCTGACCACGACAAAGGTGAACACATAGGTCAGAAGCACGACCACCACGGCCTGCAAAAGACGCTTGGCGGCATAGTTCAGATATGCCCCCTGCATCAGGCGCTGCCTTTGGTCGCGCGATAATAGCTGGCATAGGCGACGCCGTTATAGACGACATCCTTCACCTCGGGCGATTGGACATAGATGCGCTGAACCATCTGGGTGCGGGGGATGAAGTATCCCTGTTCCAGCACATAGGCCTGCAATTCATCCAGAAGCGGCGTGCGGACGTCGTGCGTGGCGGCGCTGGCGATCTTGTCGCGCAGATCGTTGATGCGCGGATCGCTTTCGCCAAGGTTGAACCAGTTCTCGCCCTTGTTCGCATCGGTCAGGATGCTGGCGACGGTGCCCGCGTCGATGAAGCTGCGCGTCACCTCATAGGCCGGAACGCCCGCGCCGGCAAAGCGCACCCGCTCGCCGAAGGTCACGACGTCATAGGCGCGGATCACGACGCGCCAGCCGATGCGGCCAAGCTGCTGCGCGATCAACTCGTCAATGGCACGCGAGGTGGTCAGGTAGGGGTTGGAATGCAGGACCAGCTCCAGCGTGACGCCGTCCTTTACGCGCAGGCCGTCCGCGCCCTTGGTCCAGCCCGCCTCGTCCAGCAGTGCCTCGGCCCGTGACGCGTCATAGGCCAGCAGGGCACCGTGATCGGTCGCGCCCGGCACGTTGCCTTGCATGAAGCTGGTCGCCAGCAGCCAGTCGGGGGTATAGACGGTGTCGATGATCTCTTGCCGGTCGATGGCGACTTGAAGCGCCTGGCGCACCTTGACGTCGTTCAGCGGCGCTTCTTGCGTATTGACCGCCCAGCCGTTCACGAAACCCAGATAGCGCGGCGTCGCGGTGGTGAAGCCTTCGTCCCGAAGCGAGGTCAGTTCCTGCGGCGAGGCGTTGTAGGCGATGTCCGCCTGACCCGCCTGAACCGCCGCCACGCGCAGCGACTGTTCCGCCACCAGCTTGTAGGTGATGGAATCGAGGAAGGCAGGCCCGGTATGACCCACGGCGGCGGGGCCCCAGTTGTAATCCTCGCGCCGGACCAGCTTGACGAAATCGCCCTCCTTCCAGCTGTCGACCACATAGGGGCCGCTGGCGATGGTCTTGCCCAGATCGGCCTGTTCCGTCGCGGGCGAGGCGATGGTCGCGGGCGAGATGAGGATGGAGCCGTGATAGCCCAACGTCGGGATGAACCCCAGCGTCGGCGCCTTGAAGACCACCTTGACGGTCTGCGGATCGACCGCCTCGGAATGGTCGTAGGTCTTTGGAAACAGGCCGACGGGGTTGATGCCATCCTCGGTCCGGCCCGCCGCCCAGATGTCGAGGTTCGCGACCACCGCCGCCGCATCAAGGGGCGAGCCGTCCGAGAAGGTCACGCCCGGCTTCAGCTTCAGCGTGAACTCGGTCGCGGTTTCGTTCTGCTCCCACGACTCGGCCAGCCACGGTGTCGCGGTGCCGTCGCCATCGACATAGACGAGCTTGTCCGTCACATGGCCCCAGATATGCCCCTGAAAGCTGGAGATCGAGCTGTTGTTCGGGATCCAGGTCGGCCCCAGAGAGTCGATCAGAAAGACAAGATCGCCCCCCGCCTGCGCCGCCCCTTGGGCGAAAAGCGACGTGCCGGCCAGCGACGCGACGGTCAGCGCGGCGGACCCTGCCAGAAGGCGGCGGCGCGACATGTGGAAGGTCGGAATGCGGTGGGTCATGGGGAGGAATCCTGAGGTTGCATTTCGGAGGCGACCCCGCAGGCCGCGAGGTCGGATATCCTGTCGGGCCGCGCACCCGGTCCTGCGGGTTCGCGTGCCGCCGAGGGCGGAAGGACCGGCTCCGGAACCGGCGCTGCAAGCAGCTTTCATTGGGAAAAGGGATAGACTGACCTGTCCGTCTTGTCCATTTTGTAGGAGGTGCGGGTTGAGGAAGCCTTTTCCCGCCCGACCCGCGCCGACAGCGGATTTTTCCTACGCCGCCCCGTTCTCCGGCCGCCCGCGCGGAAGAATCTCCTCGTGCGGCACTGTGTCGGGGATGGGCCCGCCGAACCGTTCGACCGAAACGAGCGCCAGTTGCCCTGCGCAGCCCTGGCTCAGCACCGAGGCGCCGCGGTCCGAGGTGACGGCATTGGGATTGCCGTTGACGCAGGTCTTTCCCACCCCCGGAAGATGCACCGGCGCATACCAGGCGCCGGTGGCAAGCTGGACCACGCCCGCGCGGATGCCCGCCGAGGGCAGGGCCGCCGCCAGCACCGCGCCGCGCCCGTTCCAGATACGGATCACATCGCCCGCCTTGACGCCCAGCCGCGCGGCATCGTCGGGGTTCAGCCGCGCGACCTCGCGGCCGTCGTTTTTCGATTCCCGGCTTGCCGCGCCGAAGTCGAGCTGGCTGTGCAGCCGCCCCGCAGGCTGGTTCGCCACAAGCTGGAACGGGTGCTGAGAGGCCAGCGGTGCGCCAAGCCATTCGGCGGGCGGCAGCCATGCGGGATGGCCGGGCAGACCCGCTTCGGCCACGCGGGCCGAGAAGATCTCGATCCGTCCGGACGGGGTGCGGAGGGGATGCGCATCGGGGTCGGCGTGAAAGCGGCGGATCGCCCCGTCCGCATGGTTCAGCGGCAGGGGCAGGATCATCCCCTGCCTGAAGTCGTCGTAATCCGGCGCGGGGGATCCGCGCGCCAACAGCGCCGCCTGCGTGGGGGCATAGAGGCGCCTGAGCCAGCCTTCGGTGTCCAGCCCCTCGGTAAAGGCGGGGGCGCAGCCGATCCGGTCCGCCAGCGCCGCGAAGATGGCGTAATCGTCCCGCGCCTCGCCCTGAACGGGGGCCAGCGGCTCCATCGCGACAAGGAAGGGATCGTTGCCGCCCGCGCCGATATCCTCGCGTTCGGCGGTGATGGTGGCGGGGAAGACGATGTCGGCGTGACGGGCGGTTGCGGTTCCGACGCTGTCATGGACGATGATCGTGTCCGGCCGCGCGAAGGCCTGTGCGAGCCGCGTCAGGTCCTGATGGTGGTGGAACGGGTTGCCCCCAGCCCAATAGACCAGCCGGATATCGGCATAGCGGCGCCGCTCGCCCTTGTAGGAATAGGATTTGCCCGGATGCAGCAGCAGTTCCGCGATCCGCGCGCAGGGGATGAAATCGCCCACCCCGTTCCGCCCCTGCGGCAGGGTCGGCAGCGGCACGTCCAGCCGCACCTTGCCGACATTCCCGATGGACCCCAGCCCATAGCAGAACCCCGCGCCGGGCGCTGCGCCCTGGCCCAGCATCGCGGCAAGGGTCAGCGCCATCCAGACGGGCTGCTCGCCATTCTCGGCCCGTTGCAGCGAATAGGTGACGTTGACAAGCGTGCGCGACGCCGCCGCCCGGTCCGCCAGCGCCGCGATGTCCGGTGCCGGGACGCCGCAGATCCCGGCGGCCCAGTCGGGCGTCTTGGGAATGCCGTCTGCGGCCCCCGTCAAATAGGGCAGGAAGCGGTCGTATCCGGTGGTATAGCGGTCCAGATAGGCGCGGTCGGCGCGCCCCGTCTCGTGCAGGCGGTGGGCCATTCCCAGCATCAGCGCCACATCCGTTCCCGGGCGCGGCGCAAGATGCACAAGACCGGGCAGCGCCGCCATGTCGTCTGCAATGGGGCTGATCGAGACGAAACCCGCGCCCCGCTCCGCTGCCCGTTCCAGCGCCTGCCGCGCCGAATGCTGGGAATTGCCGCCGCCGCTGACGGCGGTGTTGCGCAGGGGCAGTCCGCCAAAGGCGATCAGAAGCTCCGTCTGTTCGGCCAGCTCGTCCAGATAGGGGTGGTCGCGGTTCAGCTTCATCGCATCGCCCCAGACCATCGACAGGATCACCGAGCCCGCCGCCGTGGAATAGGTATCGACGCTTGCGACATACCCGCCGAACGCCGTGTTCAGAAAGCGGTGCAGCTGGCTTTGCGCATGGTGGAACCGTCCGGCCGACGCCCAGCCGTAGGAGCCGCCGAAGACCCGCGCGCCCGGAAGGGGAGGGCCGACCGGCAGGGCCGGCGACGCGCCGAGCCTCTGCAATTCCCGCGCCCCAAGATCAAGCGCCGTATCCCAGTCGAGCGTGACATACCCGTCGCTGCCCCGCCGCGCATCGGGGCCCGGCCCATCCTCCAGCCAGCCCTTGCGCACCAGAGGGCGGCTCAGCCGCGCCGGATGCGACAGCGCCGAAGGGATGTTGCGCAGCAGCGCCGAAGGGTCGGGGTCGCCCTCGAAGGGTTCGATCTCCAACCCGCCGCCGGGGGTGGTGCGGGCGCGGAAGGCGCCCCAATGGCTGCTGTGCTGCCGGAAACGCGTCGTCATTCGGGGTCAGGCCGCCTTTTCGGCCCGGATCGGTCCAAGTGCGGCGGCAAGCTGGTCGATCCCGCGACCCAGCCGCGCCAGAAGCGCCGGGGATGTCGGAACGCCATCGGTGAAGTCGGCCGCGCTGGCATAGACGCCCGTGGGCAGGACCGCCGCCTCGAAAAAGGCGAACAGGGGGCGAAGCTGGTGCTCGATCACCAGCGCGTGCCGGTCGCCGCCCCCGGTCGCGATCAGCAGGATCGGCTTGCCCAGCAGGTCCGCCGGGTCGATCAGATCGACCAGATGCTTGAACAGCCCCGAATAGCTTCCCTTGTAGACCGGGCTTCCGACCACCAGCGCATCGGCGGCAAGGATGGTGTCGATGGCCCGGCGGGCCTGACCGCGCAAATCCTCGATCCGGTTGGCGGTGCCAAGCTGCGGTTGCAGATCGCCCAGATCGAAGACCTCTGCGTTGCCACCAATTTGGCCTGCGGCGCGCGTTGCGGCCAGCGACACGAGCGCCCGTGTTTTCGATGCATCCCCGAAACTTCCCGAGAAGCCGGCAATCTTGAAAGACATGATATCATCCTGCGTAACGGTGGTGCAGCAGCTTTAACTTTGCCGTAGCCGCATCGCCATTCCAAACCCCGACGGGCAAAAAGAACGACAGACCTGTCTTTGCCCTCCGTCCGAGAAGAACCTGCCATGGCCTATTGCAGCGATCGGCAGGCTCCGACCAGCGCATCGACCTCGTCATCGGTGTTGTAGTAATGCGGAGAGGCGCGGATGACCGCAGGCAGGTCGCGCGCCAAGGCATCAAGAAGCGTGCTGGACGGTGCCGAGACGCTGACGTTGATCCCGCCCTTCGCCAGATGCGCCTTGACCGCGGCAGGATCGTGCCCGCCAAGCGAGAAGGTCACGATCGACGCCGGATCGGTGCCAAGGTCGTGCAGGCGCAGCCCCGGAACATCGCGCAGCAGGCTGCGCATCCGGGCGGACAGATGGCGGCATCGCTGTTCGATCTGCGGTATCCCGATCTCCAGCGCATAATCGATCGCGGCGCCAAGGCCCAGCTGCGCGGCGTGATTGCTCTCCCACGTCTCGAACCGCCGCGCATCGGCTCGCAGATCGTAACCGTCCACCGACGTCCAGGGCGCGCCGAAATGGTCGATCATCGCTGGATGCAGACCATCGAGAAACGCCCGGCGCACATAAAGAAATCCAGTCCCCCTCGGCCCGCGCAGGAACTTCCGCCCGGTCGCCGAGAGCATGTCGCAGCCAAGGTCGGCGACGTCGACGCGCATCTGCCCCACCGCCTGACAGGCGTCCAGAAGATAGGGGATGCCGTGCCGCCTTGCGATGCGCCCGACCTCTGCCGCCGGATTGACCAGCCCGCCATTCGTCGGAACCCATGTGATCGCGATCAATCTGACGCGCCCGTCGATCATCCGCTCCAGCGCTTCGGGGTCCAGCACGCCATGGGGATCGTCCGGAATCACCTCGATGACCGCGCCGCTGCGCCGCGCCACCTGAAGCAGCGCGACGTAATTCGCCGCGTATTCGGCACGAGCCGTCAGGATGCGGTCGCCGGGGCGAAAGCTCTGGGCATAGAAGCCCATCTGCCAGGCGGCGGTCGCATTCTCGGTCAGGGCGATCTCCTCGGGGCTGGCCCCGATCAGCCGCGCGACGCTGGCATAGACCGCGCGGTGCTGCTCCTCGGCCTCGGCTGCGGCCTCATAGCCGCCGATCAGCGCCTCGCGGTTCAGATGGCGCAGCATCCGGTCCAGGACGGGACGGGGCATCAGCGCGGCCCCGGCATTGTTGAGGTGGATGCGGCAGGCGGCGCCGGGCGTATCCTCGCGGAGTCTGTTCAGATCGATCATGGGCGCAGGATGACCGGGCTCTGCGGCGGGCGCAAGCATGGGACCATTTGTCCCTTGCCCGCAACCGCCCGGCTCGGGCAAGGATGGGGCGTGCGTGAACATCTGTCCCTCCGCGTTCTGGGTCTGACCTTCCTGACCCTGCTGGCCATCGCCTTTGCGAGCGGCAGCTACGCCCGTTCCGCACCTGCTGCGTCCGAACAGAAGCTGGAGATGCTGCAGCTGATGGGGATGAGCGTCGACGATCTGTGCGACGAGGATGGCCGCCAACACGCGCATCTGGCCGAATGCTCGCTTTGCCATCTTGTCGCGGGCACGAACCTGCCGGACGCAGGGCTGACCCTGATCGAGCTCGACCGACGCATCGTCGCAGCGCTGGTGCTGCCGCAGATGGACCGCGCCGCAGCGCGCCCCCGCGATCCGGCGACACCGCCGCGCGGACCTCCGCTGCCGGTCTGACGGCAAGGGACAGGTTCCTGCGGTTTTTTACTTCGGCGCGGCCCGCACGATGGCCGCATTCCGAAAGCGCCGCGAAAGACGCCGGAACTGTTCCTTCGGTTGCGCCCCGCCATGCGCGCAGATTTGCGCCAGTGGCCGAACACCTCGACGCCGTGACGGATGAAGGGGGGCTTTACGCCTTTTCCGACGTCCGATCAGATGGGACCATCCCGACATGACAGCCGCTTCCTCCGCCCTTTATCGCGCCGTCTGGCGCTGGCATTTCTATGCCGGGCTCATCATTCTGCCTTTCGTCATCCTGATCGCGGTGACGGGCGCGATCTATCTTTTCAAGGACGAGATCAACGACGCCGCCTATGGCGATTTGCGGCTCGTTCCGCCGCAGCAGACGCAGCCGCTGGCGCCTTCGGCCATCGCCGCCGCCGCCCTTGGAATGCATCCGGGGCTGCTTCGGGCCTATGCCCCGCCCGCCGCGCCGGACAGGGCCGCACAGGTGAAGATCCTGGGCGAGGACGGGCTGACGGACACAGTCTATGTCGATCCGCATACCGGGCTGGTGATCGGAACGGCGTGGGACAGCGGCGTTTCGGGATCGACCGCAATGTGGCTGGTGCGCAAACTGCACAGCCTTGAATATGCCGGGTGGATCGGAAACCGCATCGTCGAAGCCGTCGCGGGCTGGATGGTGGTGCTGGTCGCGACCGGGGTTTATCTTTGGCTGCCGCGCGGGCGCAATGTCGGCACCGTCCGCATCCGCAAGGGGGCGAAGGGCCGCCCATGGTGGCGCGATCTGCATGCGGCGACGGGCATCTTCGTTGCGGGGTTCATCGTCTTTCTGGCGATGACGGGGCTGCCATGGTCGGGGGTCTGGGGCAAGCAGTTCTACGATCTGTCCTATGCCGCTGGCCTCGGGATGCCGGACGGATACTGGAATGACATCCCGGTTTCCACCGTGCCGATGGAAGAGGCGCTGGACCGCGCGCCATGGATCGCCGAACGTCAGCCGATGCCGCTGTCCACTGCGGCAGGGGGCGTTCCCGTCGGGCTGGACGAGGTCGTGCGCAAGGTGGAATCGCTCGGCATCCATGCCGGATACGATCTGGCCGTGCCGGGCGATGCGACGGGCGTCTTCACTGCATCGGTCTATCCGGACGACATCCGGCAGGAACGGGTGATCCATATCGACCAGTATTCCGGCGAGGTCCTGTTCGACATGGACCTGTCCGGCCTTGGCACGCTGGGCCGTCTGGCGGAATGGGGCGTCAGCATCCACATGGGGCAGGCGTTCGGCCTGGCGAACCAGATCGTGCTGCTGATCGCCTGTGCCGCGATGGTGCTGATGTGCATCTCGGGCGCGGCGATGTGGTGGAAGCGCCGCCCCGCCGGATCGCTGGGCGCGCCTACGGTCCCGGCAGACTGGACCATTCCACGCGGCATTCTGGCGATTGCGGTGCTGCTGGGCATCTTCTTCCCCCTTGTCGGCCTGTCGATGATCGCGATCGCCGCGATCGAGCTTGGGCTGGCCGCGACCCGCCGTCTGCGGACGGCCTGAAAGGAAACCCGATGAAAACCATGATCCTTGCATTGGCCCTGTCGTTTGCGGCGCTGCCATCCTTTGCGCAGCAGATCGAGGTGCGCGAGGCCTTCGCCCGCGCGACCCTGCCCAATGCGCCCGTCGCGGGCGGATATCTGACCATCGCCAACCACGGCGACCGGGACGACCGGCTGACCGGGGCGCGCGCCGATTTCGCGGGCGAGGCGCAGATCCACGAGATGACCCATTCCGGCGACGTCATGCGCATGCGCCCGCTGCCGGACGGGATCGCCATACCGGCGGGGCAGCAGGTGCAGCTGTCCACCGGCGGCAACCACCTGATGTTCATGAAGCTGAACCGGGGTCTGAAACAGGGCGAGACGGTCGTCGTGACGCTGACCTTCCAGACGGCAGGCGAGGTCGAGGTTCCCTTCGCCGTCGGCCCCGTCAACGCGCGCAGCTTCGACGACGATGGCAGCGGGCGGGTCGTGCCCGAGGGTCATGGGGGGCATTCGCACTGATGGGGGCCGCATCCAGAACCATCATTGCCGCTGTCGGCGCGGCCGCTGCAATCGCCATCGTCTGGCTGTTCGTGCTGCCGATCTTCGCCCGCGACACATTCGTGATGGGCCGCGGCGATTACGCGTTGACGACCACGGCGAACCAGCCCTTCACCCAACGGTCGCTGAAGGGTGCCCCTTCGGCCGTGTTTTTCGGCTTCACCCATTGCCCCGACATCTGCCCGACCACCCTGGGCGACATCAGCCTGTGGCAGGACGAGCTGGGGGCCGAGGCGGCGGACCTTCGGGTCTTCTTCATCACCGTCGATCCCGAGCGCGACACGCTTGCCCTGCTGGACCAATACGTCTCGTGGCTGCCGGGCGCCGTGGGCGTCGCCGGTCCCGAGGACCAGATCCGGCGTGCCGAGAAGGCCTTCGCGGCCGCCTCGCAGAAAGAGTGGCTGGAGGGTGGCGACTACACCATGGCCCATACGTCGAAGGTGCTGCTGTTCGATCGGGACGGGGCCTTCGTCGATGCGATCTCGTATCAGGAGGATCCGGCCAGCGCGGTGGCAAAGCTGCGCCTTGCACTGGATGCGGGCTGATCTGCACAAGAATTGGGCAGGCCCTGCGGCGCCGGTGACCGTTCCGCCCGGATCGGGCGGGCCCTGCCTTGCGATGGGTGCGGGCCGCCCGTAAGCACATCCGCGATGAAGATTGAGGCCACCGATGCGGATCACCCTTGCTGCCATCCTTCTGTCCGCCCATGCCGCGCTGGCGGCACCGGACATCGTCCTTGCCATCGGGGGGGAGCCGGAAACCGGTTTCGATCCCATCCTCGGCTGGGGCGGCTATGGCAACCCGCTGTTCCAGTCCACGCTTCTGAAACGCGGCCCGGATCTGGAAACGCAGGCCGATCTTGCGACGGATTGGGTGCTGTCCGACGACCGGCTGGTCTGGACGCTGACCCTGCGGGAAGGGGTGAAGTTCTCGGACGGCACCGCCCTGACCGCGCAGGATGTGGCCTTCACCTTCAATACGGCGAAGGCTGCCGCCGGGACCGTCGATCTTGACGTCATGCGCAGCGCCGAGGCGCTGGACCCGCGCACCGTGCGCATCGTTCTGGACCGCCCCTGGATCACCTTCACCGAGGCGTTCTTCACCCTTGGTATCGTGCCGCGCACCTATGGGCCGGGATATGGGCGCAATCCCATCGGCTCCGGCCCCTATCGGCTGGTGTCGTGGCGCGAGGGCGAGCAGCTGATCGTCGCCCCCAATCCGCACTACCACGGTCCGCGCGCGCCGTTCGGGCAGATCACCTTCCTGTTCACCGGCGAGGATACGGGGCTGGCTGCCGCAAGGGCGGGGCAGGTGCAGATGGTCGCGGTTCCGGCGCAGCTGGCCGATGCCGTCCCGCCGGGTTTTCGCGCCGTTCCGGTGCGGACGGTGGACAGTCGCGGGCTGAGCCTGCCGATGCAGGGCCCGGTGACCGGCGATCCGGCGATCCGGCGGGCGATGAACCTTGGCCTCGACCGCGATCTGCTGGTGGATGTGGCGCTGATGGGGCACGGAACGCCGGCTTTCGGCCCCGCCGACGGGTTGCCATGGGCGGGCAAGGACGACCGCGTGGACTTCGATACCGAGGCCGCGATGGATGTGCTGGACGCTGCGGGCTGGACCCCCGGCACGGATGGCATCCGCGCTAGGGACGGGGTGCGCGCGTCCTTCGCCGTCAACTATCCCGCAGGCGACAGCACCCGTCAGGCGCTGGCGGAAACCGCCGCCGAACTGTTGCGCCCCCTTGGGATCGAGGCAACGCCCAAAGGGGGAAGCTGGGATGCCATTGGCCGCGTCATGGGGGCCGAGCCGGTGGTCTTCGGCTTCGGCAGCCATTCGCCCTATCAGATCTACAGCCTGTTCGCCGAACGTCTGGGCGGGGTCGAATACATGAACCCGTCCCACTACGCGAACCCGGCGGTGGATGCACTGTTCGAACAGGCGCAGGGGGCGGAGAGCCTCGATGCGTCCTATGCCGCGTGGTCGCAGGCGGCGGACCACTACGGCGTCCGGGGCGACAATTCCTGGCTCTGGCTGGCCAATCTCGACCATGTCTATCTGGTGGACGATTGTCTGGACATCGGCAGGCCGGGGATCGAACCGCACGGGCATGGCTGGCCGATCACGGCGGGCATCGCCGACTGGCGCTGGACCTGCGAGTGATCCGGCTGCCGGTCCTTCTGCTGCTTGTGTCGGTCGCGGTGTTCACGCTGATGAAGCTGTCGCCCGTCGATCCGGTGGATGCCTATCTTGGCCCCGCCATCGCCCATGCGGGGCCGGAGCAGAAGGCGCGGATCGCCGCCGCATGGGGGCTGGACCGTCCGGCACCCGAGCAGTTCCTGCGCTGGGCGGGACATGTCCTGCGCGGCGATCTGGGACACAGCACCGCCTATGACGCGCCGGTGGCGGATGTGCTGCGGGACCGGATCGGCGCGTCGCTGGCATTGACGGGGCTGGCATGGCTGCTGTCGGGCGCGCTGGGTTTCGCGCTTGGCGCGGTGGCCGCGGGATGCGGGGGATGGGTGGATCGCGGCGTCAGGGTCTATTGCTACATCCTCGCCTCGGCCCCGACCTTCTGGCTGGCGATGCTGATGCTGGCACTGTTTTCCGTGACGCTGGGCTGGGCGCCGATCTGCTGCGCGGGGCCGATCGGCATGCCGCCCGACCAGGTCGGCTGGGCGGACCGGCTGCGCCATCTGACCCTTCCGCTGGCCGCGCTGACGCTGTTCGGCGTCGCGCAGATCGCGCTGCACACTCGGGCAAGGATGGTCGAGGTGCTTCAATCGGACTTCGTGCTGTTTGCCCGCGCGCAGGGCGCAACCCGGCGGCAGATCGTCCTGCGCCACGGGCTGCGGAATGCCGCGATCCCGGCGCTGACGGTGATGCTTGCCTCGGTGGGCGAAATCTTCGGCGGCTCTATCCTAGCTGAGCAGGTCTTCGCATGGCCGGGCCTTGGCCGCGCGACGGTGGAGGCGGGGCTGAAGGGCGACGTGCCGCTGCTGCTGGCGATCGCGCTGCTGACGACGCTGGTGGTCGCGCTTGGGAACATGGCGGCGGGCAGGCTGCATCCTGTCCTCAATCCACGCCTGTGAACGGGCGCGTTCGTGCGGCACTGGCCGCTGGTGTCGCATCGGCGGTCATCGCGGGCATCGCGCTTGGGGCGGGCGATGTGCAGGCCGATTTCGCCCAGCGCAACCTTGAACCATCGGCCCGCCATCTGTTCGGCACCGACGCGATGGGGCGCGACATGCTGGCCCGCACGCTGGGCGGTCTGGCGCGGAGCCTGCGCGTCGGGCTGATCGCAGCGGGGCTGTCGGTGCTGATCGCGGCGGGGGTGGCCCTGGCCTCGGGCCTCGGGCGGCGGGCGGATGCGGTGGCAGGGCTTCTGACGGATGCGTTTCTGGCCATGCCGCATCTTGTGCTGCTGATCCTGATCTCGTTCGCGATGGGGGGCGGGACGGGTGCCGTCATCGTCGCCGTCGCGGTCAGCCATTGGCCGCGGCTTGCACGTCTGCTGCGGGCCGAAGTGCTTCAGGTGCAGGCCGCGCCCTATGTCGAGGCGTCGCGCGCCTTCGGCAGATCGCGCGCTCATGTCCTGCGCCGCCACGTCCTGCCGCATCTGGTGCCGCAGATGCTGGTCGGGTTCCTGCTGATGTTCCCCCACGCGATCCTGCACGAGGCGGGGCTGACCTTCCTCGGCTTCGGGCTGGAGCCGTCGCGCCCCGCCATCGGGGTCATGCTGGCCGAGGCGATGCGCCATGTCGGGGCGGGGCGCTGGTGGCTGGCGCTGTTCCCCGGCGCGGCACTGCTTTCGGTCGTGCTGTGCTTCGAGGCGCTGGGCAGCGCCGTCCGGCGGCTCGCCTCTCCGCGCGAGGGGCAATGCTGACCATCGCGCACCTTTCCGTGTCCTTTCGCCGTTATCGCGGCTTCCGGCAGGTCGAGGTTCCGGCCCTGTCCGGGATCGACCTGCATGTGGCGGCGGGCGAGGTCGTCGGCGTCATCGGCGCGTCGGGTGCGGGCAAAAGCCTGCTGGCGCATGCGATCCTTGGCGTGCTGCCGCCGAACGCGATCCTGCGCGGCCGGATCGACGCCTGCGCGGCGGGGCTGGTGCCGCAGCAGGTCAGCCACCTCGATCCGCTGGCGCGCATTGGGCGGCAGGTGCGCTGGGCGGGCGGCAGCGCCCCCGATGCGCTGGCCCCGCTTTATCCGCATCAGCTTTCGGGCGGCATGGCGCGGCAGGCGATGCTGGCCATCGCCCTTGCGCGCCAGCCCCGGCTTCTGGTCGCGGACGAGCCGACGGCGGGACTTGACCCCGATGCGGGGGCGGGCGTGCTGGACGGGCTGCGCCGGCACGCGGTGGGGGGCGGGGCGGTCCTGCTGATCTCGCACGATCTGAACGCCGCGCTGCGCATTTGCAACCGTGTCGTGCTGCTGGATGAAGGGCGGGTGCGCGGGATCGAGGACGCCCGCGCCTTTTGCGGCGACGGGGCGGGGCTTTCGCCGCATGCCCGCGCCCTGTGGCATGCCCTGCCGGAGAACGGCTTTCATGCTTGAGGCGTGCGGGATCGGGCTGACCATCGCAAAGGGCGAAATCGTCGGGCTGACGGGGCCGACGGGGGTGGGCAAGACGACCCTGGGCCGCGCGCTGGCCGGGCTGCCGTCCCGCTGGCCGGGCGCGGTGGCGCTGGACGGCGGGCCCGTTGCCCTTGGCGCGGTGCAATACCTGCACCAGCATCCGATCCTTGCGATGAACCCGCGCTGGCACCTTCGCCGCATCGTCGAGGAGGCGGGGCCACACGACCCCGACCTTGCCGCCCGGCTTGGCATCGCGCCCGCAGTGCTGGACCGTTTCCCGCACGAAGCCTCGGGCGGGCAGCTTCAGCGCATCTCGGTCCTGCGCGGGCTGGCGGCCCGCCCGCGTTTCCTGATCGCGGACGAGATCACCGCGCCGCTGGATGCGATCACGCAGGCGCGCATCTGGAAGGCGCTGGCCGCACGCCCCGGCATCGGGATCCTGGCCATCAGCCACGACCGCGCCTTGCTGGACCGTATCGCCGTGCGGACGGTGGTGCTGAAGCCGCAGCCGATTGTCGCGGCGGGGCGGGCGCGCTACTGATGCCAGACGGCCCCGCGCAACGAAGGAAGCGATATGGCACCCCGGCCCACAGGAACCGACCGATCGGACCGCGGCTTCGTCGGGGTCGGGCTGTTCCGTCCGAAACACAGCCACAACATCGGACAGGTGCTGCGCGCCGCCGACAATCACCGCGCCAGCTTCGTTGCGATCGAGGGCGGGCGGCGCGAGGATATCCGCAGCGCGACCAATACCTTCGACACCCAGCTTTCCACGCCCGTCTATCTGGTCGAGGATCTGTTCGCCCATCGCCCCTTCGGCACGCAGGTCGTCGTCATCGACCTGATCCCGGGGGCGCAGGATCTTCGCAGCTTCATCCACCCGCCCCGCGCGCTCTATATCTTCGGTCCGGAGGACGGAACGCTTGGCCATGCCCATACCAGCCGCGCGCAGCATGTGGTTCAGATCCCGACCAACGACTGCATGAACCTTGCCGCATCGGTGAATGTGGTGCTCTATGACCGGATGCTGAAGGACCATCTGGGGATGACCCATGCCCGCGAAGCGGCGGCGGCGCGGGCGCGCGCGGCCGAACGCAGGAAGGGCGCGTCCTGATGGCCGAAATCCCGGTCAGGTGCCATGCCGTCAGCCTTGTCGCGATCCGCCCCGAGGGGCAGGTTCTGCTGCTGCGCCGGACCGGGACGCTGGCGGGTGAATGGTGCCAGATCGCGGGAGCCATCGAGCCGGGCGAGACCGCGTGGCAGGCCGCCCTGCGCGAGATGGCCGAGGAAACCGGCCTTGTCCCCACCGCGCTTTACAGCGCCGACATATGCGAGCAGTTCTACGAGGCCCATCGCGACGCGATCAGCCTGCTTCCGGTCTTCGTCGCCCATGTCGATCCCGCCGCCCCGGTGCGGCTGAACCATGAGCACAGCGAATACCGCTGGGCCCGCTTCGACGAGGCGGTCCTCATGGTCCCCTTTGCCGGACAGCGCCACGTCCTGCGCCATGTCGAGGCGGAGTTCCTGCACCGCACACCCAGCCCCCATCTTCGCATCGCCATCGGCCAAGAATCCCGTTAGCGCTCACGAAGTGCTGGACTGGCCCCTCATGCCCGCGCATCCTCGTGTCCGGATCGAAGAGGAGGGCGCTGCGCAGATGGCGAGCGCCGATCCGGCAAGAGGAGACAAGATGACCGATTTTTTCGCAGGCATTCCGCAGGTCCGCTACGAAGGCCCGGACAGCACCAACGACTTCGCCTTTCGCCATTACGACCCGGACGAGGTGGTGCTGGGCAAGCCGCTGAAGGATCATCTGCGCTTTGCCGTCGCGTGGTGGCATAGTTTTGCATGGGAAGGCGGCGATCCCTTCGGCGGCCAGACGTTCGAGCGTCCGTGGCATCCGCAGGACGATATGGGCCGCGCCAAGATGAAGGCCGACACCGCGTTCCGGATGTACGACATCCTGGGCGTCCCCTTCTATTGCTGGCACGATGCCGATATCCGCCCCGATCAGGGAAACTTCGCCGGAAACCTGCGGACGCTGGAGGAGATCACCGACTACATGGCCGAAAAGCAGGCGGCGACGGGGGTGCGCTGTCTTTGGGGCACGGCCAACATGTTCAGCCACCGCCGCTGGATGTCGGGTGCGGCGACGAACCCCGATCCCGACGTCTTCGCTTTCGCCGCCGCGACCGTGAAATCCTGCATGGACGCGACGCAGAAGCTGGAGGGCGAGAATTACGTCCTCTGGGGCGGGCGCGAGGGGTATGAGACGCTGCTGAACACCGACATGAAGCAGGAACTGGACCATATGGGCCGGTTCCTGTCGATGGTGGTCGAATACAAGCACAAGATCGGCTTCAAGGGCACGATCCTTGTGGAACCGAAGCCGCAGGAGCCCTCGAAGCACCAATACGACTACGACGCCGCGACCTGCTTCGGCTTCCTGCAGAAATACGGGCTGGAGAAGGAGGTGAAGCTGAACCTCGAGCAAGGCCACGCCATCCTTGCGGGCCACAGTTTCGAGCATGAACTGGCGACGGCGGCGGCCCTTGGCGTTCTGGGGTCCATCGACATGAATCGGAACGACTACCAGACCGGCTGGGACACAGACCAATTCCCGAACAACGTCCCCGAGGTCGCGCTGGCCTATTACGAGGTGCTGCGCGCGGGCGGGTTCACCACGGGCGGCACGAATTTCGACGCCAAGGTGCGACGTCAGAGCCTCGACCCCGAGGATCTGATCCTTGCCCATGTGGGGGCGATGGATGTCTGCGCCCAAGGGCTCAAGGCGGCGGCCCGGATGATCGAGGACGGCGCGCTGGAAGACGCCCGCCGCGCCCGCTATGCCGGGTGGGAGACGCCGGACGCGCAGGCGATGCTGGGATCGACGCTGGAGGACGTGGCAGCGCGGGTGCTGAAGGGCGACGTCAACCCGCAGCCCCGGTCCGGGCGGCAGGAGCGGCTGGAGAATATCTGGAACCGCATTCTGGGCTAAGCGCGGGAATTGCCTTTCCGAACAATACAGTTCAATCCCCGCCATAGTGCGGGGATTTCCTTTTGCAACCCAGCAGGCGTTGCGCTACTGGCAACGCCTCGTTCCATTAAACGCACTGTCGTCATCGTCACGCAAGTTTCATAATCAGCCAAAAAACATAAACACCAACAGGAGAAAGCTGATGTCCCAATCCCGGGCCCTTGGCGCGGATACGTTCGTGCTGCATGGCATCGTGCTTGCCATCGTCATCGTCGCCGAAGCGATCGGCGTGTTGCGTATACCGATCGGCATCGCCGCGATCGTTTTGCTGCCGATGCTTTACGCATTCGCGATGGGCATTGCGATCAACCCCAACATCACCCGGGCGACCGCGCGTTACCTGACGCCGCGCGTGCAGAAATTCGCCGGCGGCATGATCACCATCGCGATCACGCCCTTCGTTGCGAAATTCGGCACCACCGTCGGCCCGCAGATCGACGCGATCATCGAGGCCGGTCCCGCGCTGATCCTGCAGGAGATCGGCAACCTCGGCACCATCGTCATCGCCTTCCCGGTCGCGGTCTATCTGCTGGGCATGGGGCGCGAGACGGTCGGCGCGGTCTATTCCATCGACCGCGAGCCGAACCTTGCGCTGATCGCGGAAAAATACGGGCTCGACTCGCCGGAAGGCGCGGGTGTCATGGGCGTCTATGCCACAGGCACGCTGATCGGGACGTTCATCTTCGCCATCATGCCGACGCTGATCCATGCGATGGGCGTGTTCGACATCCGCGCGCTGGCCATGTCCTGCGGCGTGGGGTCGGGGTCGATGCTGGCGGCCTGCACCGGCGCGCTGACCACGGCGGTGCCGGAACAGAAGGACCTGATCCTTGGTCTTGCGGGCGCGTCGAACGTGCTGACCTATGCCACGGGGCTGTATGTCGGGCTGTTCATCGCCCTGCCGCTGACGCAATGGCTGTTCCGCAAGGCGCGGCCGGAACTTTACTGAGGGGACGATCATGGCAAACACAGAAAACCTGACCCTCGACATCGAGAGCGTGGACGAGCGCAAGGCCAATGTGGGCGAGACGGCGCTGCTGCTGCTGATCGCCTGCGTCATCGGCACCATCGCCAACTATGTCGCGACCGGCGTCGGCGCGCTGGAGGCGTTTCCCGGCATGGCGATCCTGTTCGCCTGTTCGGTCGCAGGGCTGCTGATGGCGCGCTTCGTGCCCTTGGCGCTGCCTTCGGTCGCGTGGGTGTCGCTGTTCGCGATCGTCATCACCATCCCCGGCTTTCCGGGATCGGCATGGGTGGTCGAACAGGCGACGAAGATCAACTTCCTGTCGCTGGCAACCCCGGCGCTGGCCTATGGCGGGCTTGCCCTTTCAGCGAAAGAGTTCGCCATTGCCAGGAAATCCGGCTGGAAGATCGTCATCGTCGCCATCTGCGTCATGCTGGGCACCTATCTTGGCTCGGTCGTCATCGCCGATCTGACGCTTCGGTTCTTCTCGTGATCCCTGCCGCCCATATCGCCGAGGCCGTCGAATGGCGGCGGCAGATTCACCGCAACCCGGAACTTGCGTTCGAGGAGCATGAAACCGCCGCTTTCATCGCCGCAAAACTGGGCGAATGGGGCTATGACGTGGCGACGGGTGTGGGCCGCACCGGGGTCGTCGCCTCGATGACCAAGGGCACGGGCAACCGTGCTCTCGGCATCCGTGCGGATATCGACGCGCTTCCGATCACGGAGGCGTCGGGGGCCGAATGGTCATCGCAGCAACCGGGTCGGGCGCATTCCTGCGGGCATGACGGGCACATCGCCGCTGCGCTGGCCGCCGCCCGCGCGCTGGCCGAAGCAGACTTCGACGGCACCTTGCGTTTCATCTTCCAACCCGCCGAGGAAAACGAGGGTGGCGGGCGCGAAATGGTGGCGGATGGTCTGTTCACCCGGTTCCCGGTCGATGCCGTCTATGCCATGCACAACTGGCCGGGGCTGCCGCCCGGAACGCTGGTCGCCCGCGACCGTGAGATGATGGCCGCCCTCGGCACGTTCGAGGTTTCGCTGACCGGGCGCGGTGCGCATGGCGCAATGCCGCACGAGGGGGCGGACACGCTTCTGGCGGCTTCCCATATCGTTACAGCACTGCAATCCATCGCGGCGCGCAATGTCAGCCCGCTGCGGTCTTCGGTCGTGTCGGTCACGCAGATCCATGGCGGCGACGCGTGGAACGTGCTGCCCGAACAGGCGGTGATCCGCGGCACGACCCGCTGGTTCGACCCCGAGATCGGCGATCTGATCGAAGCGCGGATGCGGGCCATCGTCACCTCCGTTGCGGCGGCCTTCGACTGCACCGCCGATCTGCGATACGAGCGCCGCTATCCCTCCACGCTGAACACGCCGGACAATGCCGCGCTGGTCCGCCGTCTGGGCGCCGAGGCGGGGCTGGAGGTGGTGGACACCGATCCCAGCATGGCGGCCGAGGATTTCGCATTCATGCTGAATCATGTGCCGGGCTGCTACTTCTGGATGGGCGCCGCGAAAGAGGGTGCCAATCCCGGTCTGCATTCGCCGCGTTTCGACTTCAACGACGTGATCCTCGGGCCCGCAGCCGCCTTCTGGGTCCGGCTGGCGCAGGCCGAACTGGGCGGCGCTTGACAGGTTCCGCCGTGGGCGCTCATCGTGACGCGATGATGACCTTCGATCGCCGCGATATCCGCATCTATCTGGCCGTGCATCGCCACGGCTCGATCCGGGCGGCGGCGGATTCCCTGGGCGTCGCGCCCTCCGCCGTGTCGCGCCAGATTGCCGAGATGGAGAGCCAGATCGGCGTCGCGCTTCTGGACCGCACCTCGCGCGGGGTCAGCCTGACCGATGCGGGGCGGCTGGTGCTGGAACACATGCGCCATGTGGTCGAGGAAGCTGGATACCTGACCGAACAGTTGGCAGACCTGCGCGGCATCCAGCAACGCGACGTCCGCATCCACTGCGGCGAGGGCTTCCTTGCCGATTTCATGCAGAACGGTCTTGGCGGCTTCATGAGTGCGCATGTGCGGTATGAGCTGCTGATCGGATCGACGGATGCGGTGGTCTCGGCGCTCGCCAATGGCGAAAGCGACATCGGCATCGCCTATAACCCGCCGGTCACGGGGGCGGTGCGCTCGATCGCCTCGGCCCGCCATCCGCTCTGCGTGGTGATGCCGCCGGGCCATCCGCTGGCGGCGATGAAGGCGGTGCGGCTGGCCGATTGCGCGCCGTTTCCGGTGGCGCTTCTGCCCAAGGGGCATGGCACGACGGATCTTCTGATGCGCGTCGCGTCGGACAGCGGCATCGCGCTGCGGGCGCAGTTGATGACCACTTCCATCGACGCGCTGCGGCGGTTCGTGACGGCGGGGCTGGGGCTGGCCTTCCTGCCCCGCGCCTCGGTCGCGATGGAAGAGGCGGTGGAGCTGCGCGAGTTGTCGGATGCCGCGCTGTCGGGCGCGTCGGCGCATCTGATGGTGCGGGCGCGGCGCAGGCTTCCCGCCTCGGTCGAACAGTTGGCGCGGCATCTGGAAGGCGCGATGGCCAGTTTCGCGCCGCGTTGCTGATCGCGCAACGCGACGTTCGCCGCAGGGCTGCTAGCGCGGCACGGGCGCGTGGATGATCCTGAAGGGATCGACAGGAAGGAACACAATGACAAAAGATATCACGGTGGGCGTCGTCGGGCTTGGCGCGATGGGGCTGGGCATGGCCGCATCCGCTGCCCGCGCGGGCTTCCGCACCTTGGGATATGACCTTACGCCAGCCCGCGCCGATCTGGCGCGCGAGGCGGGGGTGGAGCCGGTCGCGACACTGGACGAGGTTTTTGCCGCCGACCGCATCGTCTTCTCGCTGCCCACGGCGCAAGACGTCGCGGGTGTGGTAGATCGTATGGCCGCCACGCTTGAAGGCCGCGCGCGCATCGTCATCATCGACACGTCTACGTCGGAGCCGCAGGTGACGCGCGCGCTGGCGGAACGGCTGGCGGCGATGGGGCACGGGTTTCTGGACGCGCCGGTGTCGGGCGGCCCTGCCGGGGCGGCCAAGGGCGCGCTGACCATGATGATCGGCGGCAGCGCGGGCGATCTGGCCGATGCGCAGCCGGTGATCGATGCGCTGTCGGCCAAGGCGATCCATGTGGGCGACTCCGGCGCGGGCAACGTGGCCAAGCTGGTGAACAACCTGCTGTGCGCCGCGCATATGGTGACCACCGCCGAAGGGCTGCGTCTGGCCGAGGCGGCTGGCATTTCCGCGGCATCGACGCTGAACGTGCTGAACGCGGCGTCGGGGCGCACGATGCTGTCCGAGGTGCATTTCCCGACATGGGTGATGAACGAAGGCTTCGACAGCGGCTTCACCATGGCGCTGATGCAAAAGGACGTGCGGCTGGCGCGGAAGCTGGCCGAGGATACCGGCACCGAGATGCCCCTGACCGCGAAGGCGGCGCAGCTTTGGGCGGACGCCCCCTTTGCGGGCACCGAGGATTTCACCCGCATGGGCGATTTCCGCAAGAAAGGACACTGACATGCTGACCATCGACGCCGAGGCGCAATCCGCCCGCATCCTCGAACTTTTCCGCGAAATCTTTCCGGGCGCGGATATCGGCAGCTTCATCGGGGGCGAGATCGTCGCCGGGTCGGGCGCGTCTCTGGACCTGACCGACCCTGCATCGGGACAGGTCTTCGCCAGCTTTGCCGATGCGGGCGCGGCGCAGATTGACGCCGCCATGGACGCCGCCGAGGCTGCGCAGCGCGAATGGATGGCGATGCCCGCCGCCGCACGGGGCCGCATCATGTGGGCCATCGCGGGCCAGATCCGCGCCCATGCCCCTATCATCGCGGAAATCGAAAGCCGTTCCGCCGGACGCCCCATCCGCGACATTCGCGGCGAGGCGCTGCGCGTGGCCGAGATGTTCGAGTATTACGCGGGCTGGTGCGACAAGATCTATGGCAACACCATTCCCGTGCCCTCCAGCCACTTCAACTATACCAGGCAGGAACCCATCGGCGTGGTGATGCAGATCACGCCGTGGAACGCGCCGCTGTTCACCGGTGGCTGGCAGATCGCGCCCGCCATCTGTGCCGGGAACGGTGTGGTCATCAAACCGTCGGAACTGACGCCGCTGTCCACGCTGATCCTTGGCCGGATGTGCGAGCTGGGCGGCGCGCCGCGCGGTCTGGTCAACGTCATCGCCGGGGCGGGGCCGACGGCGGGGCAGGCGGGCGTCACGCATCCGAAGACGGGTCTGGTGGTCTTCGTCGGATCGGCGCAGGCGGGGTCGGCCATCGCGGCGGCAGCGGCGAAGAACACTGTTCCCTGCGTTCTGGAACTGGGCGGCAAATCGGCGAACATCGTGTTCCCGGATGCCGACCTCGACCGTGCCATCGTGGGCGCACAGGCCGCGATCTTTGCGGGCGCGGGACAAAGCTGCGTCGCGGGCTCGCGTCTGCTGGTCCATACCTCGGTGCGTGATCGTTTCGTCGACGCCTATGCCGATGCCGCGAGCCGCATCGCCATTGGCCATCCCTTCGACGAAGGCACCCATGTCGGCCCGATCAACAACCTGCGCCAGTGGCAGAAGATCGGCCAGATGGTGCAGGCCGGGGTCGCCGAAGGCGCGCATATCGCCGCTGGCGGCGCACGCCCCGAGGCGCTGGAAGGCACGGGCGGATTCTATTACGCGCCGACGATCCTTGACGGCGTCACCCCCGGCATGTCCGTCGCGCGCGAGGAAATCTTCGGCCCCGTGGTGTCGGTCCTGACCTTCGAGACCGAGGAGGAAGCCATCGCCCTGGCCAACGACAACCCTTACGGCCTTGCCGGGGCGGTCTGGACCGCCGACGTGGGCCGCGCACATCGGATAGCCGCCGCCGTCCGCGCAGGGACGTTCTGGGTCAACTCCTACAAGACGATCAACGTCTGCTCGCCCTTTGGGGGCTTCGGGCGGTCGGGCTATGGCCGGTCTTCGGGGGCAGAGGCGCTGATGGCCTATACCCAGACGAAAAGCGTCTGGGTGGAAACGGCGGAAAACCCGCCCGTCAGCTTTGGCTACGCTCCGGGCTGATCGGCCTCGAAGGCGAGTTCCTCGGCGAACTCGACCATCAGCCTTGCATGGAGCGGGCCTGCGGCCTGCTCCACCGCGCGCATCGTTTCGGCGTATTGCGGCCAATCGGCAAGGAAGCGGAAACGGTGGTAATGCAGGATCGCGGGCCGCGCCTCCGGCTCCGGCGCGCGCTGCGAGATCGAGAAGTTGTATTCCACCGGCATCACGCTGTAGCGATGGCCGAAACGCTTCAACGTCAGCGGCAGGGCGATCTGGTCCAGCCACGGGCGCTTGCCGCCGATCCGCAGGTCGTGGTCGATGTCCAGCGCCGTTTCCAGCCACTCGGCGCCGAAGCGCCCTTCGGGGAACAGGATCATCCCGGCGTTGAAATAGGGCAGCGATTCGGCCCGTTTGCGCCGGGTCAGGCGCACCCGGTCGGTGGGTATCGGCAGGTCGAAATGCGCATAGGCGCGGGCCCAGCGGTCATTCTCGGCCCCCCAGCTTGCAATGCCCTCGGGAACCAGTCCGATGCTGTCATCCTGCCACGGCGCAAGGTCCAGCGGGGCTGCGCAGACCATGTCGGTATCAAGGAACAGCCCGTGCCCGCCCCCGCGGCGCGATGCGGTGGCAAGGATCTTGTTGCCATGGACATAGGGCTTCTTCCAAGGCCGTGGTGCCGGGTCGGGGATGCGCAGGTCCACGCCGCAGCGGTCCAGAAAGTCGCGGGTCGGTGGTGCCAGTGCCTCCGGCCCGTCGGGGACATAGGCGATCAGGGGAAAGCGGTCGCCGTTGTGCTGGCGCAGGGTGGCCACCAGCAGCAGCGCCTGCGCCTCCAGCCGACGGCCCTGGACGATGAAGAAGATGGTGGTCATGCGCGAGCCACCGCGGGCAGGTGGCAGGCGTTCAGGAATGCGGATGCCTTGTGCTGCTGCGCAAAGGCCGCGAAGTTGCGGAACAGGCCGGGGGCCATGGACGCATCGAAGGGCTGCGCGATGTCGGCATAGTCGCGTCCCGCCTCCAGCGGTGCGGCCAGCTTTTCGGACATCACGACCTTGCCATTCAGATAGGCGTTCAGGAGCCGGGGGTATTCGGTATAGACGCCCTCGTCGATGTGGATGTTCACCACCGCCGAGGCTGCGGCCACCAGCGGAGCCAGATCGTCGCCGAAGGTGCCACGCTGGACGCGCTCGACCCCGTGCTGTGCCGCAAGCTGCCGCAGGATCGGCTTTCGACGCTCGGTCGGGGTGCCATAGAAGATCGGGGGGCCGCTGCCTTCGACAAGGGGCGGGACGAAGTCGGGAAAGATATGCGGCCCATAGGTCACCTTCCGCGCCTCCTCGTCGGACAGGTCGGCATAGACGGGGGCGTTGCAGGGCGACAGTTCCAGAACGGCGTCGAACCGCGCCACCATCTTGCGCACCCGCCGCGCGCTGTAATTGTTCCACAGCTTGCGCCCGTCATCGTCGAAAAGCTGCTCGGTCTGCACCCCGACCGCAAGCCCTGCCAGATCCTGCCGTTCCAGCACGTCGGCCCCGACATAAAGCACGGTCGGGCGAAAGATCGGCACGGTGATCCCGGACAGGATATCGATCGCCACCTGTTGCAGGATACGGCCTGGCGGCGCGATCACGGTCAGGTTCCCCGCGTTCAGGGTCAGGATCGGCAAGGCGCTCTCCGTTCTTGTGCTGCAGCGAAGGCTCGCAACTGCGGCGTGGCGCGTCAATGCCATTTTCAACCGCAGGTCGGGCCGCGCCGTTTGCGCTTGCCAGCATGGCGCGTGGCGTTTTATGCAAGGGCCAGCAATCAGGACGCGGTGCGATCCCGCGTGGCTCTTCCGGCCGCCGATCCGCCGGACAATCGACCCGACTGCCGGGAAACTCCCATGATACCTTCAACAAGCTATGTCCGTCAGTGGACGGGCAACCTGCGCGGCGATCTTCTGGCGGGCGTGGTCGTCGCGCTGGCGCTGATCCCCGAGGCGATCGCCTTTTCCCTCATCGCGGGGGTGGACCCAAAGGTGGGGCTCTATGCCTCCTTCGCCATCGCGGTGGTGACGGCCATCGCGGGTGGCCGGCCTGCGATGATCTCGGCCTCGACCGCAGCGACGGCGGTGCTGATGGTCACGCTGGTGCGCGATCACGGGCTGCAATACCTGCTGGCGGCCTCCATCCTTGCGGGGGTGATCCAGATCGGCATCGGGGCGGCCCGGCTGGGGCAGATGATGCGCTTCGTGTCGCGGTCGGTGATGACGGGCTTCGTCAATTCGCTGGCGATCCTGATGACGCTGTCGCAGATCCCCGAGCTTTGGGGTGTGCCGATGCTGACCTATCCGGTGGTGGCGGCGGGGGTGGCGATCATCCTACTGTTCCCGCGCATCACGACGGCCATTCCCGCACCGCTGGTCTGCGTGGCGGTGCTGACGGCGGGCGCGGCGATGCTGGGGCTGGACCTGCGCACGGTCGGCGACAAGGGCGCGCTGCCCGACACGCTGCCCGTGTTCCTGCTGCCGGACATCCCGCTGACGCTGGAAACGCTGAAGATCATCCTGCCCTATTCCGCCGCGATCGCGGTGGTGGGGCTGCTGGAATCGCTGCTGACGCAGAACCTGCTGGACGACATGACCGAAACGGTGACCAGCCGCGACCGCGAATGCGTGGGGCAGGGGCTGGCGAACATGACGTCAGGGTTCATCGGCGGCATGGCGGGCTGCGCTGTGATCGGCCAGTCGCTCATCAACGTCAAATCGGGTGGGCGGGGGCGGCTTTCATGCTTCTTCGCCGGGGTGATGGTGCTGGTCTTCTGCGTCTTCCTCGGACCGTGGGTGGCGCAGATCCCGATGGCGGCGCTGGTCGCGGTGATGCTGGTGATCGCGGCGGGGACGTTCGACTGGGGCTCGATCCTGAACATTCGGCGGATGCCGGTCAGCTCGTCCGTCGTGATGCTGGCGACGATGGGGATCGTGGTGTGGACGCACAACCTTGCCCTTGGCACGCTGGCGGGGGTGCTGCTGTCGGGGATCTTCTTTGCGTGGAAGATCTCGCACCTGTTCCATGTCGAAAGCGTGCTTGAAGGCGGCGTGCGGCATTACCGCTTCGAGGGGCAGATGTTCTTCGCCTCGGCCGAGACGTTCATGCGGGCGTTCGATTTCAACGAGCGGCCCGCGCGGGTGGTGATCGACCTGAGCCGCGCGCATATCTGGGACATCTCCTCCGTGGCCGCGCTGAAACAGGTGGTGGCGCGGCTGGGTCGCGGCGGGACCGAGGTCGAGGTGATCGGCATGAACCGCGCGACGCAGACGCTGGTGGACCGGCTTGGACCGTCAGTCGACGCGGCCAAGTAGCTCCAGCACGGCGGGGCCGACGGCATCCACAAGCCGTTCGACCCCTTCGGCGTTGGGATGGATGCCGTCATCCTGCATGTATCTGCGGTCCAGGCGATCCCCATCCGTCACCGGGCCAAGATAGTCCGGCAGCAGGATCGCGCCGTGTTCCGCCGCCAGCGCCGGATAGATCGCATCGAAATCGGCCTGATATTGCGGGCCGTAATTCGCCGGGGTCCGCAGGCCCAGAAGCAGCACCGGAATCCCTCGCGCATCCGCCTTGTCCAGGATGCCATCCAGATTCACACGCGCCTGCGCCGGGTCCAGGCCGCGCAGCAGATCGTTCCCCCCAAGGTTCACGATCAGCGCGTCGGTTTCCGGCACCAATGCCCAATCGGTGCGCGCAAGGCCGCCTGCCGTGGTATCGCCCGACACACCGGCGTTCACGATTGTGACATCCGCCCCGTTTTCGGCCAGCCACCCTTGCAGAACCGGCACGAAACCCGCCCCATCCGGCAGACCGTATCCTTGGGTCAGGCTGTCGCCCAGCGCCACCACCGTCATCTGATCGGCAAAGACCGGCGCGGCGGTGAGGCAAAGCGCCGCCGCAAGGTTGCGAAGGGGGGCCAAGGACTTACAACCATGGCGGAACAGAATGGAGAGGTGCATGTCGGCGGTCCTTGAATTGCGCGAGGCGAAACTGGTGCTGGAGGGCAATGCCGGCCCGGTGGAGATATTGCGCGGGATCGACCTGACGGTATCGCGTGGGGAAAGTCTGGGTCTGGTCGGTCCTTCGGGGTCGGGCAAATCCTCGCTCCTGATGCTGATGGGCGGGCTGGAGCGGGCAAGCTCCGGCACGGTCCACGCGCTGGGCCAGGACCTGTCCGCGATGGACGAGGATGGGCTTGCACGCTTCCGCCGGGGGAATATGGGCGTGGTGTTCCAGTCTTTCCACCTGATCCCGACGATGACGGCGCGCGAAAACGTCGCGCTGGCGCTGGAACTGGCCGGGGAGCCGGATGCGGGCGAGCGGGCGGATGCGGAACTGGCCTCGGTGGGGCTGTCGCACCGGGCGGGGCATTACCCGCGCCAGATGTCGGGGGGCGAGCAGCAGCGTGTGGCTCTGGCCCGCGCATGGGTGACGCGGCCTGGCATTCTGCTGGCGGACGAGCCGACGGGAAACCTTGACGGCGCAACGGGCGCAGCGATCATGGACCTGCTGTTCGGGCTGCGCGATCTGGGCGCGACCTTGGTGCTGGTGACCCACGCGCCGGAACTGGCGGCGCGCTGCGACCGGGTGGTGCGGCTGGCCGACGGGCGGGTGGACGCATGAAGCTGGCCTGGCGCATCGCCGCGCGCGAGCTTCGGGGTGGCATCGGCGGGTTTCGCGTGTTCCTTCTGTGCCTCGCGCTTGGGGTCGCGGCGATTGCGGCCATCGGGTCGGTTCGTGCTGCCATCGAACGCGGGTTGGCCGATCAGGGCGCGGTGCTTCTGGGCGGCGATGCCGAGATGAGCTTCACCTATCGCCTCGCCTCGCCCGAGGAGCGGGCCTTCATGGAGGGCGAAGCGACCGCGCTGTCGGAAACCGTCGATTTCCGGTCGATGGCGGTGGCGGGCGACCAGCGGCTTCTGACGCAGGTGCGGGGGGTGGATGCCGCATGGCCGCTGGTCGGCGCGCCGCTGCTGGACCCGGCGATCCCGGTCGAACAGGCGCTGGCAGCGGGCGATCTGCCGGGGGCAGTGATGGACCCGTCGCTGGCGGCGCGGCTGGACCTGTCGGTGGGCGATCTTTTCACGCTGGGCGAGCGGCAGTTCCGCCTGACCGCGCTTTTGCTGCGCGAGCCGGACAGCGCCTCGGCCGGGTTCGCGCTGGCCCCGCGCACGGTGGTCTCGCTTGACGGCTTGCGCGGCTCGGGGCTTCTGTCGCCCGGCACGGTGTTCGACAGCGATTACCGGCTGATGCTGCCCCCGGGCGCGAACCCGGATGCCGTGCGCGCGCGGGCCGAGGCGGAGTTTTCCGAATCCGGGATGCGCTGGCGCGACAGCCGCCGCCCCTCGCCCTCGGTCGAACGGTTCGTGGACCGGATGGGATCGTTTCTGGTGCTGGTCGGGCTGGCCGGGCTGGCCGTGGGCGGTATCGGCATCCAGTCGGCGGTTGCAGCCTATCTTGAGCGCAAGACGGCGACCATCGCCACGCTGCGGACGCTGGGCGCGCCCGGGCGGCTGGTGCTGGCGACCTATGCGATGCAGATCGGTGCGCTGGCGGTGATGGGCGTGACGGCGGGGCTGGTGGTCGGGACGCTGCTGCCGATGATCGCGGGGCGGTGGATCGCCTCGTCGCTGCCATTCGAGGTTCATTTCGGCCTCTATCCCCTGCCGCTGCTGGAGGCGGGGTTCTATGGCATCGTGACGGCGGCGCTGTTCACGCTGTGGCCGCTGGCGCGCTCGTCCCAGCTCCGGGCGGCGGCGCTGTATCGCGGGGCCGAGGGGCGGGTGCCGCGCGGCTATGCCTTCGGGATCGCGGGGCTGCTGGGTCTTCTGGTGGGCGGGGCAGTGTGGTTTTCGGGGATACCCGATCTGGCGCTGGCGACGGCGGCGGGGATCGCAGGGGCGCTGGCGCTTCTGGCGTTGGCCGCGCGAGGGGTGCGTGCGCTGGCGCAGCGTGGGGCGCGGCGGGCAAAGGGCGCGGTGACGCGGCTGGCGGTGGGTGCCGTCGGGACGGGGGGCGAGGCTCGGTCGGTGATCCTGTCGCTCGGCCTCGGGCTGACGGTGCTGGCGGCCATTGGCCAGATCGACGCCAACCTGCGCAGCGCCATCGACCGCGACCTGCCGGAGCGTGCGCCGTCCTATTTCTTCGTCGATATCCAGACCGACCAGCTTCAGGGGTTCCTCGACCGCGTAACCACCGACGCTTCGGTCAGCCGCGTCGACAATGCGCCGATGCTGCGGGGCGTGCTGACCCGCATCAACGGCCAACCTGCACGAGAGGTCGCGGGCGATCACTGGGTCCTGCGCGGCGACCGGGGCGTCAGCTTTGCCGACACGGTCGAAACCGTGGCAGGGGAAAGCTGGCCCAAGGATTACACCGGCCCTCCGCAGATCAGCTTTTCCGCCGAGGCGGCTGGCGAGATGGGGCTGTCGCTTGGCGACCGCATCACCGTCAACATCCTTGGCCGCGACATCGAGGCGGAGTTGACCAGCCTGCGCGAGGTGGACTTTTCCGATGCCGGGATGGGGTTCGTGATGATGATGAACCCCTCTGCACTGGCGGGTGCGCCGCATACATCCATCGCAACCGTCTATTCGGCGGGCGAGGAGGCGCTGCTGCGCGATCTGGGCCGGGAATATCCCAACATCACCGCGATCCGGGTGGCCGATGCCATTGCCCGCGTGACCGAGGCGCTTGACGCCATCGCAACGGCAACACGCGCGGCGGCGGCGATCACGCTGCTGACCGGAGTGGTCGTGCTGATCGGCACGGCGGCAGCGGGCGAGAAGGCCCGCGTGCAGGAGGCTGCGGTGCTGAAGGTGCTGGGTGCGACGCGGGGGCGCATCCTTGCCAGCTTTGCGCTGCGGTCGGCGCTGATGGGGGCGGCGGCAGGCATCGTCGCCGTGATCGGCGGCGGTTTGGCCGGCTGGGCGGTGATGCGCTTCGTGATGGAGGCGGATTTTGCCTTTGCACCGCTGTCGGCGCTGGTCGTGGTGCTGGGCGGGATCGCAGCAACGCTGGCCGCCGGCATGGTCTTTGCCTGGCGGCCCCTGTCGGCGCGTCCCGCCCGCGTGCTGCGCGCCGCGGATTAGGGGCGGGCGGGGATGTTCGATCCCTTCTGCACCGCAGGACGGGCAAGGAAACGGTCAAGATAGGCGGGGACGTGCTTCAGATCGTTCCAGCCCGCAATCTCGGCCGCCTTGTAGAAGTCGCGCAGGGTCCGCAGCCACAGGCAGATGGCGATGTCGGCGATGGAATAGTCCCCGGCGATCCAGTCGCGCCCTTCCAGCGCGCCGTCCAGCACTTTCAGCAGCCGTTCCGCCTCGGCCCGGTAGCGTTCCTTCGGGCGGGGATCGTCGATCTCTTTCCCTGCGAAATGGTGGAAATAGCCAAGCTGGCCGAACATCGGGCCAATCCCACCCATCTGGAACATCAGCCATTGCAGGATTTCGTATCGGTTCGCATCCGGCAGCAGCTTGCCCGACTTCTCCGCCAGATAGATCAGGATCGCGCCGCTTTCGAACAGCGCCACCGGGCCTTCGGGATCGATGATGGCGGGGATCTTGTTGTTCGGGTTCAGCGACAGGAATTCGGGGCTGAATTGGTCGTTCTTGGCGAAATCGACCAGGTGCGGTTCGTATTTCAGGCCCATCTCCTCCAGCGCGATGGAGACTTTCTGCCCGTTCGGGGTCGGCAGCGAATAAAGCTGGATCGCGGTGGGATCGGCTGCGGGCCAGCGGCGTGTAATCGGATGGTCGAACATGCACGGTTCCTTTTCGGTTATTTCACAGGCAGATAATCACGATTTTCCATTCGCCAAATGCCGCGATCGTGACATATTCGGCAGAGTGACTGTGCAAAACAGCCGGAAAGGGACAACGCCATGCTTCAGGAATTCAAGACGTTCATCGCGCGGGGCAACGTTCTTGACCTTGCCGTCGGTATCATCATCGGTGCGGCCTTCACGGCCATCGTGAATTCGATGGTGCAGGACCTCATCAACCCGGTCATCGGCCTCATCATCGGCGGGATCGACTTCACCAACCTCTATTTCGTGATGTCGGGCAATGTGCCCGAGGGCGCGGGTCTGCAGACGGCCAAGGATTCGGGCGCGGCGGTCTTTGCCTATGGCTCGTTCATCATGGCCTGCTTCAACTTCTTCATCATCGCCTTCGTGGTGTTCATGCTGGTCAAGGTCGTGAACAAGGCCAAGGATTCCGCGCTCCGCAAAGAGCAGGTGGAAGCTGCGCCCAAGGGGCCGACGCAAGAGGAACTGCTGGCCCAGATCCGTGATCTGCTGGCCAGCAAGCCCACGATCTGATCAGGCCGCCAGCGCCCGCGAGGGCGCCAGCACATCGATGCCGAGCGCCAGACCGACCGCATCATAGGTCAGGTGCCCGGCATGGGTGTTCAGCCCCGCCAGCAGGTGCGGATCCTCCTCGCAGGCGCGGCGCCAGCCTTTGTCCGCGATCGCCAGCATGAAGGGCAGCGTCGCATTGCCCAAAGCCTGGGTGGAGGTCCGCGCCACGGCGCCCGGCATGTTCGCCACGCAGTAATGCATGATCCCGTCCACGTCATAGATCGGGTCCTGATGCGTGGTGGGGCGCGAGGTCTCGAAACAGCCGCCCTGGTCGATGGCGACATCGACGATGGCCGCGCCCGGCTTCATCGTTCCAAGCTGCGCCCGCGTCACCAGTTTCGGGGCCGCCGCGCCGGGGATCAGCACCGCGCCGATCACCAGATCGGATTCCGCGACCAGTTCCGCCACCGCCGCCTGCGAGGCGTAAGCCGCCTTGAAGTCGCGCGAAAAGATGTCGTCCAGATAGCGCAGGCGGGGCAGCGAGCGGTCCAGCACCGTCACATCCGCGCCCATCCCCGCCGCGACCCGCGCCGCATGGGTGCCGACCACACCGCCGCCGATCACCGCGACCTTGGCCGGGGCAACGCCCGGAACGCCGCCCAGCAGCACGCCGCGCCCGCCATTGGCGCGCTGCAGTGTCCATGCGCCCACCTGCGGCGCAAGACGGCCCGCAACCTCGGACATCGGGGCCAGCAAAGGCAGACCGCCGTTGCGGTCCGTTACCGTCTCATACGCGATGGCGGTCACACCCGAGGCGAGCAGGTCGCGTGTCTGGTCCGGGTCGGGCGCCAGATGCAGATAGGTGAACAGCACCTGACCTTCGCGCAGACGCTTGCGTTCGACGGCCTGCGGCTCCTTCACCTTGACGACCATGTCGGCAGCGAAGACATCCTCGACGCTCCCAAGGCTGGCCCCTGCGGCGGTATAATCGTCATCGCTGAAGCCCGCGCCGAGGCCGGCGCCCTGTTCGACGGTGACCTGATGGCCATGCGCCACCGCCTCCTGCACCGCTGCGGGCGTCAGGCCGACACGAAACTCCTGCGGTTTGATTTCCTTTGGGCAACCGATTTTCATTCTATCCTCCCCTTTTGCCCAAGGATGGCACCCCGCGCGAAGCGATGCTTTGAAAAAACGCCTTGTTCACGGTGGTTTCACCGCAATATCCTGCGAAGCCCGCCATTTTTGCAGAAGAAAATTCGACGATCATGCAGCTTGACGCCACCGACCGCCGTATCCTGACAGTGCTTCAGAAGGAGGGGCGGATCAGCAACGCGACCCTGTCCGAACGGGTGAACCTGTCGCCTTCTGCCTGCCATCGCCGCGTGCAACGGCTGGAGGAGGAGGGCTTCATCGCCGGTTACGTCGCGCTTTTGGATGCGCGCAAGATGGCCCGTCCGACGGTGGTGTTCGTAGAAATCACGCTGTCGGGGCAGGCGGATGAGGTTCTGGCCGCCTTCGAATCGGCGGTGCAAAAGATCCCGGATGTGCTGGAATGCCATCTGATGGCGGGAACGGCTGATTACCTGCTGAAGGTCGTCGCGCAGGATACCGAGGATTTTGCCCGCATCCACCGCCAGCATCTGGCCCGCTTGCCGGGCGTTGCACAGATGCATTCGTCCTTCGCGTTGAAGACCGTGTTCCGCACCACCGCCATCCCGGTATGAAAAAACCCCCGTCGAGACGGGGGTTCTTCAGATGGCACCGGAATGCCACAGCATTGGCAAGAACGCCTTAGAGGTTGCCCTCACGTTGCGCCTTCTTGCGCGCGAGTTTGCGCGCACGGCGAACGGCTTCGGCTTGCTCGCGTGCTTTTTTCACGGAGGGTTTCTCGAAATGCTGCTTGAGCTTCATTTCGCGGAAAACGCCTTCGCGCTGAAGTTTCTTCTTCAGGGCGCGGAGTGCCTGTTCGACGTTATTGTCACGAACGCTGACCTGCATGTGGTTGTCACCACCTTCCTAAGTTAGAGTTGCACGAATGTGCAGGCTCGCGGCCTATATCAAACAGCGATGCCCCTGTCCACCGGAAGGAAGAACGATGGAATCGACCGAAGCGAAGAATGCCGTGCTGGATGCGGCACTGGCCCATGTGGCCTTCGATGGCTGGTCCGAAACGACGCTGCGTGCCGCCAGCGCCGATGCGGGGGTCGCGCCGGGGCTGGCGCGGGCGCTGTTCCCGCGCGGGGCGATGGATCTGGCGCTGGCCTATCACCACCGGGGCGATGCGGACATGGTGGATCGCGCGAAGATGGCCGATTTGCCCCCGCGGATGACGGACAAGGTCGCGACCCTGATCCGCTATCGGTTGGAGGCTGCGGATCGCGAGGCGGTGCGTCGCGGATCGACCCTGTTCGCGCTGCCGCAGCACGCAGGCGATGGTGCCAGGGCGATCTGGGGCACGGCGGACGCGATCTGGACCGCGCTGGGCGACACATCGGGCGATGTGAACTGGTATACGAAACGCGCCACGCTTTCTGCGGTTTATGGCGCGACGGTGCTGTATTGGCTTGGCGACGACAGCACCGACCATCACGCCACGTGGGAGTTTCTGGACCGCCGGCTGGATGGCGTGATGCAGTTCGAAAAGATGAAGGCCAGGTTCGCGGGCAATCCCTTGGCCAAGGCGGCGGCGATGCCGTTCTCGTGGATCAAGGCACCGCGCGGGACCGACGATCTGCCGGGGCGCACACGGTGAGCGATCAGCCGGAACTGATGCGGGCCATCGCCATCACCGAACATGGCGGGCCGGAGGTCTTGAAGATCGACTATGTCCCGACCCCGGTGCCGGGGCATGGGCAGATACTGATCCGGGTGGCCTTCGCGGGGGTCAACCGCCCCGACGCGCTGCAACGGGCGGGGGCCTACAACCCGCCTGCGGGGGCATCGCCCTTGCCGGGGCTGGAATGTTCGGGGCATGTCGCCGCCGTGGGTCCGGGTGTGACGCGCTGGCGCGTGGGCGATGCGGTCTGCGCGCTGCTGCCGGGCGGCGGCTATGCCAGTCACGCGCTGACATGGGAAAGCCATGCGCTGCCGATCCCCGAAGGGCTGTCGATGGCCGAGGCGGCCTGCCTGCCCGAAACCTGTTTGACCGTCTGGTCGAACATGGTCATGCGCGGCGGCCTTCGCGCGGGCGAGCGGTTTTTGGTCCATGGCGGATCGTCGGGCATCGGCACGACCGCGATCCAGATCGCCGACGCCCTTGGCGCGCGGGTCTTCGCGACCGCTGGCAGTGCGGAAAAATGTGCGGCCATCGCGGAACTGGGGGCCGAGGCGATCAACTACCGCGACGATGATTTCGTGGCGATCCTGCGGGCGACCGGGGGGGCGGACCTGATCCTCGACATGGTGGGCGGGCCGTATCTGCAGCGCAACGTCAAGGCGCTGGCCGATGACGGGCGGCTGGTGCAGATCGCCTTTCTGTCGGGCGCGAAGGTGGATCTGAACTTTGCCGAGGTGATGATGCGCCGCCTGACGATCACCGGATCGACGCTGCGCCCGCAATCGGTGCTGCAAAAGGCCCGCATTGCGGAACAGGTAGAAACCCATGTCTGGCCGATGATCGCACGCGGGGCGCTGCGCCCGGTGATGGACAGCACCTTCGCGCTGGACGACGCGGCCAAGGCTCATGCGCGCATGGAAAGCTCCGCCCATATCGGCAAAATCGTGCTGGAGGTGCCGGGCGACGATTAACGCCCCGGCATTTCCGCATCCCGCAGGCGGCATTCGCGCATGGCCGCCTCGCAGGGGCGGGGGCTGAGGTCGCGGGTCAGACAGATGCGGACCTCGTCGATCATGCCGTCGTCGCAGGTGACGGCGATGGATTCGGCGTCCAGCGCGGGATTCGCCTCGATGAAGGCATCCTCGACCACGCTGGCGGGCAGGCGGATGTCGTCGCGCAGGCGGGTGAAGACCTCGGGCAGCTCGATCCGCGCGTAAGCCTCGCGCGTCAGGGCATAATAGTCGCGGCCCGAAAGGCCGGAACAGCGCCCATGCTTCTTCCACTGATACCACGGCAGGCCGGGGGGCATGATGTCCTCCATCGCGCGGCTCTCGGCCCGCGTCGGATCGCGCCCGCCGTCGCACCACTCGGGCCAGCCGCCCCCATCCTGCGGCCAGAGCCCATGCAGAACGAAGCCCTGCCGCCGGTCGCATTGCGCGCCGTCATTGCCTTGGGCGCACCATGTCGGCGACCATGACAACGACAGGATGTAATGGTCGAAGGCCGCCGCGGGCGAGCCAAGCAGCATCAGCGCAAGGATCAGACGCATTTTCCCTTCCCCTTCGCTGCGGCCCGGACTATATAGCGGGTCAATTCCCGAAAACGAAACCTCGCGGGTCCCGCCCGCAACCGTTTTCCCGGTGCGGGAGAGATTTGTAAAGGAGTGATCCCATGTCCAAGCCCCTGATGTCCAAGGCGACGGCCGTCTGGCTTGTCGATAACACCACGCTGACGTTCAAGCAGGTCGCGGATTTCTGCGGCATGCACGAGTTGGAAGTGCAGGGCATCGCGGATGGCGACGTGGCGACCGGCGTGAAGGGGTTCGACCCCGTCGCGAACAACCAGCTTGACGCGATCGAGATCGAGAAGGGCCAGAAGGACCCGCTCTACAAGCTGAAGCTGAAGTTCAACGCGGCGGCGCAAGGCGAGGACAAACGCCGCGGCCCGCGTTATACCCCGCTGTCGAAACGCCAGGACCGCCCGAACGCGATCCTGTGGCTCGTGAAGTTCCACCCCGAACTGTCCGACGGGCAGATCGCGAAACTGGTCGGCACCACGAAACCGACGATCCAGTCGATCCGCGAACGCACGCACTGGAACATCGCCTCGATGACGCCGATCGACCCGGTCGCGCTGGGCCTGTGCCGCCAGTCCGAACTGGACACCGCCGTGCAGCAGGCCGCCCGCAAGCGCGCTGCCGAAGGCGGGGTGATGTCGGATGACGAACGCCGCAAGCTGGTGTCGACCGAGCAGTCGCTGGGCATGGCGGACGAGCCGCGCGTGCCGTCCGCGCTGGACATCTTCAAGAAGGACGAGGCCGAGGAAGAAGAAAAGTCGCCTGCCGACTTCTCGGACGCGGAAAGCTTCTTCAACCTGCCTCAGTCGGACGATGACGAGGATGAGGACGACGATCACCGCCGTTGATCGCAAAGGGGCCGAAAGGCCCCTTTTTCAATCGCGCCAGGGCAGGATGCCCTCGCGCCCCCGGCAGGCGCTGTCCAACGCCAGCGCCAGCCCCGCGACCAGCAGCAGCGACAGCACCGACAGCGCCGCCGCCCCGGTCGAGTTCCCCTCGTATTGCAGCGAAAAGATCATCACCCCCAGCGTCTCGTTCCCGCTGGACCACAGCAGTGCGGACAGCGTCAATTCGTTGAAGGCGGTCATGAAGATCAGCACCGCCCCCGCCAGCGCCGGGGCGGCGACGGGCGGGGCGAAGATGCGGGCGATCCGGGCGCGGATGGGGGCGCCGAAGATGCGGGCCGCCTCGTCCAGCGCGGGTTCGGTGCTGGCGGCGGCGGCGGAAAGAGGGCGCAGCGCCAGCGGCAGGAACCGCGCCAGATAGGCGATCAGCAGGATCGCCGGCGTGCCATAGACCGAGATGCCCAGCACCGGTAGCGGCGGCAGGAAGGTCATGATCGCCGCCAGCGCCAGCACCGTCCCCGGAACGACGAAAGGCGCATCGGCCAGCCAGTCCAGATGCCGCATCGCCCGGTTCCGCGCCACCTGCGACAACCACGCGAAGGGCAGGGCGATCACCGTCGAGATCACCGCCGCCGCGACAGACAGCAGCAGCGAATTGACGAAGGCGCGGCGGATCGTGGCGCTGTCCAACACCTGCGCGAAGTTCTGAAGGCTCGCCGTGTCCAGCCCCAGCTTAACCCCCAGGGCGGGCGACAGCGCCGTGCCCATCAGCGCCAGCATCGGCGTCACCATCAAGAGTATCAGGCTCGTCCACACCGCCGCCGTCGCCATGCCGGACGCGCGAGGACGCTCGAACGGGCGGCCCTGCGGCACCGGAACGGCCAGCCGCAACGTCAGCGCACGCAGCGCCAGTGCCGCCCCGGCCAACGCCACCAGCAGCAAGGCCAGCACCGCCACCTGCCCGAGGATGGACGGGCCGAACCCGTTCAGCCGTTGATAGATCAGCGTGGTCAGCATCGGGAACCGGCCCGGAATGCCCAGAAGTGCAGGGACGCCGAAATTGCCCACCGCCGCCGCAAAGGCCAGCGCCGCGCCCGCCCCGCAGGCCGGAAGGCACAGCGGCAGGATCACGCGGCGCAGGATCGCCCCTTGCGAGGCACCGCCGATTCGCGCCGCCTCGATCAGGTCCGCCGGTATCGCCTTCAACGCCGCGCGCACGGCGATGAACACCAGCGGCATATGTTCGACCCCCATCAGCAGCGCGATGCCGGTTCCGGAATAGATAGGGTTCGGGCCAGGAACCAGCGCGCCTGCAAGTTCGATCCACGCCAGCGCCATGATCTGCGACGGGATCAGCAGAGGCGACAGCGCCAGAAACGTCATCGCCACCCGCCCGCGCATCCGGAACGCGCCCAGCGCCAGTGCCAGGCCTGTGCCCAGCACGACCGAGATGACGACCGATCCGGCCGAGGCGGCCAGCGTATTCTCCAGCGCCCGCCATGTGGCGCGGCTGTCCCACGCCTCGGCGATCACCACCGGGTCTGCAGCCCGCAGGAACAGGCGCAGCAGCGGCCAAAGGCCGATGGCGATGACATAGAATGCGATCAGGGCGGCAAGCAGATGCCCGCCGCCCCGACGCTTGATGCCGTTGATGTCAGCCGCCGAAAAGATCTGCGAATTCCTGTTTGTTGGCCTGATCGTCCGTCAGCATCTTCGCCGGGTCGGCCTCCAGCACCTTGATCGTGGCCGGATCGGGATAGCCTTCGGGCGGGGTCATGCCTTCAAGGATCGGGAAGTAGCCCTGCGCGACCGACTGCTCCTGCGCCGCCTGCCCAAGCTGCCAGTCGACGAAGACCTTGGCGGCTTCGACATTGTCGCTGCCGGCGATGATCGCGACGGGCTGGGTGATGGTGGACACGCCTTCCTCGGGGAAGACGAAATCGACGGGCGAGCCTTTGGCCTTGGCGTTCATCGCCATGTATTCGACGATCATGCCATAGGCTTTCTCGCCCCGCGCGACGGCTTCCAGCACGGTGCCGTTGCCCTGACCCGCGACCGCGCCGTTATCGGCCAGCGTCTCGTAATACTCCCACCCGAATTCGGGCTGCTGGACCATGGTGCCGACATGGATCACCGCCGCGCCGGAATAAAGCGGGCTGGGCATGATCGTCTGGGCCGCAGCCTCGGGCGCGGTCAGGTCGGCCCATTTCGTCGGCGGCGTCTTCACCAGATCGGTGTTGTAGATGATGCCGGTGGTCAGCAGCTTGGTGCCGAAGAAGGTCTTGTCGGGATCGACCAGCGCGGCGGGGATGCCGTCAAGCGGCGCATCTTCGTAGGCCAGCAGACGGTCCCGATCCTTCAGCTGCGTCATCGCCAGCGTGTCGGCGATCAGCATGATGTCGGCCTGCGGTGCGCCGGCGGCATATTCGGCCTCCAGCTTCGACATCAGCTCGGTCGTGCCGGAGCGGAAAACCTCGACCGTGATTTCGGGATGGTCGGCGTTGAACGCCTCGACCACCGCGGCCATCTGGTCGTTCGGCTGCGAGGTATAGACGGTGATCGTGCCCGAGGCCTGCGCCAGCGCCGCAAGGGGCAGCGCAGTCGAGAGGAGAAGGCCGAGGGGGATGGAACGGAAGGTCATTGGGATTGTCCGGTTCTTGATGCTGCGGGCGTTCTATTGCGCGCTTGCGACGGAAAGGTGACAGGCGGGGGCGCCTTCGCGCGCGATGACCCAGCCCCCCGCGATCCCAATGCGGATCGCCCCCGGCGCGACGGGCGCGCGTGAGGGGATGTCCACCTCGGCATCGGCCAGGAGGGCGTGGACCATCTGCATTCCGTTTTCGAACCGCTGGCCGGTTGCCTCTGCCGGAATGCCCGCCGGGTCGATGGCAAGATCGCGGGCATGCAGGCACAGCCAGCCGGGGCCGGGGGGCGCGTCACCCGGCGCGGACAGCCGGTGCCCCGCCAGCAGCAGATCGCACTGTCCGCCCCGGCTGCCCAGCACATCAACCGGCACCGTGCGCCCCGCGCCGACGAACCGCGCGACCATGGCCGAGGCGGGACGGTCGAACAGCGCCTGCGGGCTGTCCACCTGCTGCAGCCGCCCAGCATCCATCACGGCAACCAGATCGGATATCGCCATCGCCTCGTTCTGGTCATGCGTGACGAAGACGAAGGTCGTACCGGACTGGCGGTGGATGCGCCGGAATTCGGCCAGCATGGACTGGCGCAGATGCGCGTCGAGGTTTGCCAACGGCTCGTCCAGCAGGATCAGGCGCGGGCGGACGGCAAGGCTGCGGGCCAGCGCGACCCGCTGGCGCTGCCCGCCCGAAAGCTGGTGCGGACGGCGATCCGCCAGATGCGATAGCCCAACCATCGCCAATGCCTCGGCCACGCGGTCCTTGGCCGGGATGCGCCGCATTTCCAGCCCGAAGGCGACGTTGGCGGCGACGGTCATATGCGGCCAGAGCGCATAGGACTGGAACACCATGCCCAGATCCCGCTCGCCCGGTTCGACGAAGCTGCGCCCTTCGGCGACGACCCGCCCGTCCATCGCGATGCGCCCCGCCTCTGGCCGCTCCAGCCCCGCGATCAGGCGCAGCAACGTGGTCTTGCCGCAGCCCGACGGCCCCAGAAGCGAAAAGAACGCCCCCGAGGGCACGGACAGCGACACGCGGTCCACCGCGCGGGTGCCGCCGAAGCTGAGTGTCACATCCGTAAGGTCTATGCTGGCCATCGCGCCCCGCCTATACACCGGATGTGACAGGGTGGTGAAGCCGAAAGGGAAGGCGAATGGAGCTTGCACTGGACCGCGTCTCGCGCCGTTTCGGCGGGGTGCAGGCATTGTCCGACGTGTCGCTGGGTGTGGGCCGGGGCGAGGTGGTCTGCCTTGTCGGGCCATCCGGCTGCGGGAAATCCACGCTGCTACGGCTGATCGCGGGGGTGGACCGGCCCGACGCGGGAACGATCAGCCTGCTGGGGCGCGACATCACCCGCGTCCCCCCCGAGGATCGCCATGTCGGATTCATGTTTCAGGATTATGCCCTGTTCCCGCATCTGTCGGCTCGGGACAACATCCTGTTCGGGCTGCGGCGGCGCGCGAATGCCGATGCGATGGCCGAAGAGATCATCCGCCGCCTTGGCATCGGCCATCTGGTGGGCCGTTTCCCGCATATGCTGTCGGGGGGCGAACAGCAGCGGGTGGCGCTGGCCCGCGCACTGGCCCCGCGCCCGCATGTGCTGCTGATGGACGAGCCGTTCTCGAACCTCGACCGGACCTTGCGCGATGGCATCCGCGAAGAAACACTGGCGATCCTTGCCGCGCTGGAGGCGACGGTGGTGATGGTGACGCACGACCCCGAGGAGGCGCTGTCCTCGGGCGATCGGGTGGTGCTGATGCGTGCGGGGCGCGTGGTGCAGGCCGGGCGGGGCGAGGATGTCTATGACCGGCCCGAAAGCGCCTATGCCGCCGGGTTCTTCTGCGACTTCAACCGTTTTGACGGGGTAGTGGAACGCGGCGCGGTGGCGACCCCCTTCGGCCCGATCACGGCCGGCTTCGCGGATGGCACGGCGGTGCAGGTCCTGCTGCGTCCGCAAGCGCTGCATCCGGCGGATACCGGCACGGCCGCGACCGTCGCCTCCGTGACGCTGATGGGCGAGATCGAGCAGACCCGCCTGCGTCTTGCCTGCGGGCCGGAGGTGCGCCTGCGTTCCAGCAGGCGGCACGGGTTGCGGCAGGGCGAGGGCGTCTTCCTGCGGGCCGATCCGGCGGGGGTTCTGATCTTTCCAGCAGATGCGGCATAGGGGCGCATCCGAATTTCTTTACTGTTTAAGTCGGGTGACGCAATGATCGCGCATCATCCGCTTGGGGAGGCTAAAATGAAACATCTGGCACTGGGCACCGCCCTCTCGTTTCTGGCGGGCGCCGCCGCCGCGCAGGAGCTGAACCTTTACACCACGCGCGAGCCGGGACTGGTCGAGCCGCTGCTGGACGCGTTCACCGCATCCAGCGGGATCGAGGTCAACACCATCTTCCTGAAGGAAGGCCTGCCCGAACGGGTCGAGGCCGAGGGCGACCGTTCGCCTGCCGATGTGCTGATGACGGTCGATATCGGCAATCTGGTCGATCTTGTGGATCGTGGCCTGACCCAGCCCGTGCAATCGGATGTGCTGGAGGCGGCGATTCCGGAAAGCATGCGCGATGCGGACGGGCAATGGTTCGCCCTGTCGCTGCGGGCCCGCGCGCTTTACGTCGCCAAGGATCTGGGGCTGACCGAATTCCATTACGAGGATCTGGCCGACCCCGAATGGAAGGGCCGCGTCTGCATCCGGTCGGGCCAGCACCCCTATAACGTCGCGCTGACCGCAGCCTATATCGCCCATCACGGCGAGGCGGAGGCCGAGGCGTGGCTGGCCGGGGTTCACGACAACCTTGCCCGAAAGGCCGGGGGCGGCGACCGGGACGTGGCGCGCGACATCATGGGCGGGCTGTGCGACATCGGCATCGCCAATTCCTATTACGTCGGGCAGATGCTGTCGGGCAATGGCGGACCGGAACAGCTCGAATGGGTGAACGCCATCCGGCTCGTCTTCCCGACGTTCGAGAATGGCGGCACGCAGATCAACATCTCGGGGGCGGCGGTGGCGAAACATGCGCCCAACCGGGATGAAGCCGTGGCCCTTCTGGAATACCTCGTCTCGCCCGAGGCGCAGAAGATCTATGCCGAGGCGAATTTCGAGCATCCGGTGAACGCCACCGCCGCCGTCAGCCCGCTGATCGTGCAGTTCGGCGACATGACGCCCGACACGATCACGCTGACCGAGGTGGCACGCAACCGCAAGGCGGCAAGCGAGCTGGCCGAGAAGGTCGGTTTCGACAATTGACGCGGGCCTGGCTGGCAGGGGTGGCGGCGGTCGCGGCGCTGGTCTGCCTGCCGGTCGCCTCGCTTCTGGTGATCGCGGCGCAGGGCAGCTCGGGGCTTTGGTCACATCTGGCGGCCAATGTCCTGCCGGTTGCGCTGCGCGATACACTGGTGCTCCTGGCGGGGGTGGGGGTGTTGGTCGCCGTGGTCGGGACCGGGACGGCGTGGCTGGTGACGGCGCATGACTTTCCGGGGCGGCGGGTGCTGGAATGGGCGCTGCTGCTGCCGCTGGCGGTGCCGACCTATATCTCGGCCTATGCCTGGCTGGATATCCTGCATCCGGTGGGGCCGGTGCAGGGTTGGATTCGCGCGATCTTGGGCTATTCCGGCCCGCGTGAATTCCGGCTGCCGGATGTGCGGTCGATGGTGGGCTGCATCTTGCTGCTGGGGCTGGTGCTCTACCCCTATGTCTATCTGACTGCGCGGGCGATGTTCTTCACGCAAGCGGCGGGGCTGATCGAGGCGGCGCGCACCTTGGGCGAGCGGAAGGTGTTCCGCCGCGTCGCCCTGCCGCTGGCCCGCCCTGCGGTGGCGGTGGGCGTGTCGCTGGCGCTGATGGAGGCGCTGAACGACATTGGCGCGTCGGAGTTTCTGGGCGTTCGGACGATGACCGTTTCCGTCTACAGCACATGGATCAGCAGGGCGGACCTGCCGGGGGCGGCGCAGATCGCGCTTGCGATGCTGGCGCTGGTTGTGGGGCTGGTGATGATGGAACGCTGGGCAAGGCGGAACCAGCGCTATGCCGCCGGGCAGCGGCCCCGGCCCATCGGGCGCAACGCCCTGCGCGGCTGGCGGGCGGGGCTGGCGATGCTGGCCTGCGCGGTTCCGGTGCTGCTGGGCTTCGCCGCGCCTGCGACCTATCTGGTGGTCGAGGCGTGGAAGCGTATCGCCTTCGCCGGCATTTCGCCTACGCTATGGTCCGAGGCGCTGAACACGGTGCTTCTGGCCAGCGCGGCGACGGCGCTGGTGCTGCTCTGCGGAACGGTCGCGGCCTATGCCGGGCGGCTGCATGGGCGGGGCGGGCTTTTGGCGCGGGCGACGACGCTGGGCTATGCCGTGCCGGGGACAGTGCTGGCGATCGGGCTTTTGCCACTGGTGGCGGCGCTGGACCGGGGGCTGATCGCGGCGGGGCTTCCGGCGGTGCTGATCCTTGGCGGCAGCGGGGCGGTGCTGCTGGCCTATATGGCGCGGTTCATGGCCATCGCGACGGGTGGGGTCGAGTCCGGGTTTGCCCGCATCCCGCCGTCCTACGATCACGCCTCGCGCAGTCTGGGGCAGGGGCCGACGGGGACGTTCCGGCGGATCCACCTGCCGCTGTCGCGCCCCGCGCTTGTGGCGGTGGCGCTGCTGGTCTTCGTCGATTGCGCGAAAGAGCTTCCGGCGACGCTGCTGCTGCGCCCGCTGAACGTGGAGACGCTGGCGACGCATCTGTATGGCGAGGCGGCACGCGGCACCTATGAGGAAGCCGCGATTGCCGCGCTGGTCATCGTGGCCATCGGCATGGCCCCGGTCATCCTGCTGGCGCGTCAGCCGCGCCCGCGATATCCCGGAACGCCCTGATCCGGCACCCAGACGCCGCTTGGCACCGGCCCGGTCTGATAGAACACGTCGATCGGGATGCCGCCGCGCGGATACCAATATCCGCCGATCCGCAGCCATTGCGGTTCGAGGAAATCTGCCAGCCGTCGCGCGATGGACACGGTGCAATCCTCGTGGAAGGCACCGTGATTTCGGAATGCCCCAAGGTAGAGCTTCAGCGATTTCGATTCGACCAGCCAGCCGCCGGGGACATAGTCGATCACCAGATGCGCAAAATCGGGCTGCCCCGTCATCGGGCAAAGCGAAGTGAATTCCGGCGCGGTGAAGCGCACGCAATAGGGAACCTCGGCCTGCGGGTTGAAGACACGCTCCAGCACCGCGTCTTCGGGCGATGCGGGCAATTCGGTCTTGCCGCCCAGTTGCGTCAGGTTGTCGTAGATCGTCGTCATGTCAAACCCATTGCCCCGGCTCCATCAGCCCAAGGTCCATCAGCTGTTGCGAATGCCAGCGGAACTCGACCGAGTTGTGCCAGCGCATGTCGGCGACCCCGTATCGCGAGGCGGGGTTGGTCTTCAATGCCTTTGCCGTGCGGAAGGAACAGGTGGCGATGGTGGCGCTGTGGTGCCACGGGCAGGAATAGGTGTTGTATTCCTGATCGTTGAAGGTGAAATCGGGGTTCAGGACCAGACCTTCCTTTGCACGGAAAAGTGCGATCCGGTCTATCTTGCGGCGGGACAGGGGGATATGTTCCTCGTATCGCCAGCGCAGGCCGCCGAAGAAATCCAGCTGCCGCTCGCGCGGCTCGCCTTCCGGCCCCTTGCGGCCCAGAGCGTAATAGCCGGACTTGTCCAGCAGCGCCTCCTCCAGCGAAACGGCCAGCGGAAAGCGGTGCAGATCGCCCGCGTAAAGATCGACAACATAGGTCAGAAAGGCGTCGCGCCGTTCCTCGGCATGAAAGGCGATCAACTCGCGCACGCGCCGCGTTTCGCAGAAGGGAAAGAAAAGGTATTCGGCGTTGAAGCAGTAATGCATCCAGACGCCCGGCGCGGCGGCGATCAGCCGGTTCACCGCGCGGGGCAGGGCGTTGTCGGCATGGGCGTCGTGGTCGATGCGGACCGCCCGCGCGTCGATCTCCACCACGATCTCGGGCGGGGCAAGCAGCAGGACGGTCGCGAAGCCGATCCTGAGGCAATGGGCAAGGGTCGATGCGATCTCGACCTCGTCTTCGGCCATGACGATGGCGACCGGGCCTTTGAGGGTGCCGGTGGCAAGATAGCTGTCCAGACTGTCGTATCGCATGTATGCCCCGGCCCGTTTGCAACCACAAAAGGCGAAGGCGCCGGGATGGGCAAGGGGGGTCGATTGCCCCTTGCCCCGGTTTTCGTGTAGAAGGCCGCAATTCAGCAGGATTGCCACCATGTCGGAAGCGAAGAAACTGTTCATCAAGACCTATGGGTGTCAGATGAACGTCTATGACAGCGAGCGTATGGCCGAGGCCATGGGCGCGAACGGCTATGTGCTGACCGACACCGCCGAAGATGCCGACATGGTGCTGCTGAACACATGCCACATCCGCGAAAAGGCGTCGGAAAAGCTGTATTCCGACCTTGGCCGCCTGCGTCCGCTGAAGACGGCGAAGCCCGACCTGAAGATCGGCGTTGCGGGCTGCGTCGCGCAGGCCGAGGGGCAGGAGATCATCCGCCGGATGCCGCTGGTCGATCTGGTCGTCGGCCCGCAGACCTATCACCGCCTGCCCGAGATGGTGGCCGGAACCGCGCCCGCCGTCGATACCGAATTCCCGGCCGAGGACAAGTTCGACCACCTGCCCAAACGCAAGGCGCTGCGCGGGCCGACGGCATTCCTGACCGTGCAGGAGGGCTGCGACAAGTTCTGCGCCTTCTGCGTGGTGCCCTATACCCGCGGGTCCGAAGTGTCGCGCCCGCCGGAACGGTTGCTGAACGAGGCGCGCGATCTGGTCGAACGCGGCGTGCGCGAGGTCACGCTTCTGGGGCAGAACGTCAACGCCTATCACGGCGGGGGCTGGACGCTGGCGAAGCTGGTGCGGGAACTGGCGAAGGTGGATGGGCTGGAGCGCATCCGCTATACCACCAGCCACCCCAACGACATGGAGGACGACCTGATCGCCGCCCATGGCGACGAGCCGAAGCTGATGCCCTATCTGCATCTGCCGGTGCAGTCGGGGTCGGATCGCATCCTCAAGGCGATGAACCGAAAGCACACGGCGGAACACTACCTGCGCCTGATCGAACGCATCCGCGCGGCACGGCCCGACATCGTGCTGACATCGGACTTCATCGTGGCCTTTCCGGGCGAGACGGATGCCGATCATGCCGCGACGCTGGATCTGATCCGGGCCGTGGGTTACGGCGCGGCGTTCAGCTTCAAGTATTCCGCGCGGCCCGGCACCCCGGCAGCGGAAAAGCCCGAGCTTCCGCCCGAGGTCGCCGATGCGCGGCTTCAGGAATTGCAGGCGCTTGTCACGCAGCAGCAGCGGGCGGTGCAGGAGGCGATGGTGGGCCGAGAGGTCGGCGTTCTGTATGAAAAGGCGGGACGGCTTCCGGGGCAGATGGTGGGCAAGTCGGATCACCTGCATGCCGTCCATGTCGAGGATGCGTCTGGGCGCGTGGGCGAGTTGGTCCGCGTGCGCGTGACCGGGTCTTCGACCAATTCGCTGTCCGCAATTCGAATCGGCTGACAAGATGATGTGGCTGCGCGTTGGCGGGCCACGTCATCTGGGTGTCACGGCGCGGGTTCACAGTTTGCCTGTCCCGAAGGCAGAATCGGGGCGATCGCAGGGGCCGCGTCGCATAATCCTTGCCAGATGCGCTTGGCGATCCCACATTGAAGACATGGCACCTTGCCTGTTCAAAAGGAGACTTCCTTGGGCATCAGCGCGCTGACCCCCCCGACCCGTCCCGAAGACGTTGTGGAAACTCTGATGGAATTTCCCGACAACCGCCTTCTGATCGATCTGTGCGGCGAATATGACCGCAACCTTGCGCAGATCGAGCATCAACTGGGTGTGCATATCCTGCGAAGGGGAAACCGATTGGCGGTCATAGGGGACAAGGCGGCGCGCGAACAGGCGGCAGCGGTCCTGCGCGGGATCTATGCGCGGCTGGAATCGGGGCGCGGGATCGCGGCAGGCGACATCGATGGCGCGCTGCGGATGGGCGTTCCCATGCAGGGCGAGGCGATGGAACAGATCGAGATGTTCCAACCCGGCAAATACGAGATTCGCACCCGCAAAAAGCCTGTCGAGCCGCGGACCGAGGCGCAGAAGGCCTATGTCCAGAACCTGTTCGACAATGAACTGGCCTTCGGGATCGGTCCCGCGGGCACGGGCAAGACCTATCTGGCGGTTGCGGTCGGCGTCACGATGCTGATCGGCGGGGCGGTGGACAAGATCATCCTTTCGCGTCCGGCGGTGGAGGCGGGCGAGCGGCTCGGCTTCCTGCCCGGCGACATGAAGGAGAAGGTCGATCCCTACATGCAGCCGCTTTACGATGCGCTGAACGACTTTCTGCCGCAAAAGCAACTGGCCAAGCTGATGGAGGAGAAGCGGATCGAGATCGCGCCGCTGGCCTTCATGCGCGGGCGGACGCTGGCGAATGCGTTTGTCGTGCTGGACGAGGCGCAGAACGCGACGACCATGCAGATGAAGATGTTCCTGACCCGTCTTGGGGAAGGCTCGCGCATGGTCATCACGGGCGACCGGACGCAGATCGACCTTCCGCGCGGCACGGCATCGGGCCTTCAGGACGCCGAGCGTATCCTGAAGGACGTGCGCGGGATTAGCTTCAACTACTTCACGTCGAAGGACGTGGTGCGTCACCCGCTTGTGGGTCGCATCATCGAGGCTTATGAAGCCGACGATGGAACCGCTGGTTGATACCGTAATCGAAGATGACCGCTGGGAGGCCTTTGGCCTTCCGGCATTAGCCACTCGCGCGGCAGAGGCAACCTTTGCCGCGCTTGGCGTTCATGGCGTGACGCTGGCTCTGATGGGCTGCGACGACGCCGAGATCGCCGAGCTGAACGCGCAGTTCCGCCAGAAGGGCAAGCCGACGAACGTGCTGTCATGGCCCTCCGAGGATCGCGCGGCGGGCGAACCGGGCGGCATTCCTGACTTGTCAGGCGGTGATGCGGACGATCCCGACGAATTGGGCGACATCGCCATCGCGTGGGAAACCTGCATGGCCGAGGCGGCGGATCAGGGTAAGACCCCCGAGGCGCATGTGACGCATCTGGTGATTCACGGCATCCTGCATCTTCTGGGCTATGACCACATCGAGGATGCGGATGCCGAGCTGATGGAGGCGACGGAGACGCGGATCCTTGCCGGGCTGGGCATCGCCGACCCCTACGCGTAGCGCTCCCGCCCGTCGTCGACGCTGACGCATCTTCTCCCGTTGGGCCGGGCGCCGGACTTCGTCCGGCGTGGTGGCGCTTATGTCCACGGCGGCCCTTGTCAGGGTGGCGATTCGTGACCCATATTGACGAACAGGCGCCCCGAGGAGGGTGTCGTTTCCGGATAAAGGACCAATGGGAAGTAGCACCGACGGCTCTCCTGCGGCGCAAGGCGCGCAGGATACCGCAGAGGACGAGACGCGACAGGCGTATGAGTCCACGGGCGAGAGAGAACAGCGCGGGTTTTTTGGCCGCCTTTTCGACGCCTTTTCGCCCAATGATGATCGCGAGGCGGAAAATGAGACGCCCCGCGAGGAAAACCATGGGATCGCCAACCTTCGCCGCCTTCGCGTGGACGATGTCGCCGTGCCAAAGGCGGAGATCGCTGCCGTTCCGGTCGAGATCGGCCTGAAGGATCTGGTCGGCACCTTCCGCGAGCAGGGCTATTCGCGCCTGCCGGTCTATGAAGGGTCGATGGACAATCCGCTGGGCATGATCCTGCTGAAGGATCTGGCGCTTCATCACGACTTCACCTCGACCGAACCGTTCGATCTGCGCAGGCTGCTGCGTCCGATCCTGTTTGCGCCGCCGTCCATGTCGGCGGGCACGCTGCTTCAGAAGATGCAGCGCGAGCGGATGCATCTTGCGCTGGTGATCGACGAATACGGCGGGGTGGACGGGCTGGTCACGATCGAGGACCTGATCGAAACCATCATCGGCGAGATCGACGACGAACATGACGAGGTGGCGGGCGCCCTGTGGATACAGGAAAAGCCCGGCAGCTATGTCGTGCAGTCACGCGCGTCTCTGGATGCGTTCGAGGCGGAGACGGGACTGGAGCTGCGCCGCGACGATGATGACGAGGATGTGAACACCCTTGGCGGGCTGATCTTCGTGCGCACGGGCCGCGTTCCGCGCAAGGGCGAAGTGATCGAGCATGAAAGCGGCGCGAGCTTCGAGATCCTGGACGGCGACCCGCGCCGGATCAAGCGGCTGCGTGTGCGGCTGCCGGAGCCTGTCCACAACTGACCTTGACGGCCCCGCCCGAGGGGGGTGAAAACACCCGCGACCCTTGGGCGGAGGCTTTCCATGCGATCATTTCCCGGCTGGCGCGTCGTTGGCGCGGCCTTCGCGCTTGGCGCGGTGGCGGCGCTTGGGCAGGCCCCGCTTGGTTGGTGGCCAGCGACGATTGCGGGGCTTGCCGGACTGACATGGATGCTGGGGCGCGGCGGCGGATGGATCGGCTGGTTCGGCGGCGCGGGGTATTTCGCGCTGGCCCTGAACTGGATCGTGGAGCCGTTCCTGATCGACATCGCGCGTCACGGTTGGATGGCCCCGTTCGCGGTGGTGCTGATCGCGTTTGGGCTGGCGCTGTTCTGGGCCGTGGCGGCAGAGGTCGCGGTGCGTCTGCCGCGGCCCGCGCTTGGCTTTGCGGTAACACTGACGCTGGCAGAGTTTGCGCGGGGTCATGTGCTGACGGGGTTCCCATGGGCGATGCCGGGGCATGTCTGGATCGGCTGGGCTCCGGCGCAGGTCGCGGCGCTGATCGGGCCGAACGGGCTGACGCTGATGACGGTGCTGATCGCGGTTCTGGCGCTGTCCTGGCGCTGGGCGGCAGCGGGGCTCTTGGCGGCGGGGTTCGTCTTCGGCCTTTGGCGTCTGAAGCAGCCAGAGCCCACGGCTTTGACCCAGACCGTGCGGTTGGTGCAGCCCAATGCCGATCAGCACCTGAAATGGGACCCGCAGCAGGCGCAGATCTTCTTCGATCGCGCGATGGCCCTGACGGCCCAGCCGGGATCGCCCGATCTGGTCATCTGGCCCGAAACTTCGGTGCCCTATCTGCTGGATACGGAATCGGGGCTGCTGCCGGCCATCGCCCGCGCGGGGCAGGGGGCGATGGTGGCGGTGGGCATTCAACGGGTCGAGGGTGCGCGCGGCTTCAACAGTCTTGCCGTCATCGCACCGGACGGGCAGCTGGTCGATACATATGACAAGCATCATCTGGTGCCGTTCGGCGAATATATCCCATTCGGCGACACGATGGCGCGGATCGGGATCACGGCATTCGCCTCGCAACTCGGCAACGGCTATTCGGCGGGGCGGGGGGCGCGGGTGCTGGATTTCGGGCCGCTGGGCCACGCCTTGCCGCTGATCTGCTATGAGGCCGTGTTCCCGCAGGATGTGGCCGCCGCGCCGGAACGGCCTGCATGGCTGATGCAGGTGACGAACGATGCGTGGTTCGGCACGCTGACCGGCCCCTATCAGCATCTGGCGCAGGCGCGGCTCAGGGCGATCGAGCAGGGGCTGCCTTTGCTGCGCGCGGCCAATACGGGCGTGACGGCGGTGATCGATGCGAAGGGCCGCGTTCTCGACAGCCTGCCGATGGGCGAAGCGGGGAAACTGGACGCCCCGCTGCCCGCTGCGCTGGCGCCCACGCCCTATGCACGTTGGGGTGAATGGCCTGCGATGCTGCTTCTTCTGGCGCTTGTGCCGTTGGTGTTCCTGCGACGCAGGGTTGACCCGCGCGCACAGGTCCGTTAGCGCGGTGTGATCGAACCGTCACAACGGCTTCCTGGCGTGGCGGGGATTAACCCAACGGAGCACTTTTCCATGTCGCGCAAGAACTTCATCTTCACCTCCGAATCGGTTTCGGAGGGGCATCCGGACAAGGTCTGCGACCGCATTTCCGATGCCATCCTCGACGCCTTTCTGGCCGAGGAGCCGAATGCCCGCGTCGCCTGCGAAACCTTCGCCACCACCAACCAGGTCGTCGTCGGCGGCGAGGTGGGGCTGTCGGATCAGGGCCGCCTGCATGAATACATGGGCAAGATCGACGGTATTGTGCGCGACTGCGTCAAGGATATCGGATACGAGCAGGACAAGTTCCACTGGAACACCGTGAACGTGCTGAACCTGCTGCACCCGCAATCGGCCCATATCTCCCAGGGCGTGGACAAGGACGGCGCGGGCGATCAGGGCATCATGTTCGGCTATGCCGTGGACGAGACGCCCGAGTTGATGCCGGCCCCGATCCTCTATTCCCACGCGATCCTGCGCCGTCTGGCCGAGGTCCGCAAATCGGGCGAGCAGCCGACGCTGGGGCCGGATGCGAAATCGCAGCTTTCCCTGCGTTACGTCGATGGCAAGCCGGTCGAGGTGACCTCCATCGTGCTGTCCACGCAGCACACGCATGACCACCAGACCTCGGACGACATCCGCGCCATCGTGGAACCGTATATCCGCGAGATCCTGCCGCAGGGATGGCTGACCAACCAGACCGAATGGTGGGTCAACCCGACGGGCAAGTTCGTGATCGGCGGGCCGGACGGCGATGCGGGCCTGACGGGGCGCAAGATCATCGTGGACACCTATGGCGGCGCGGCCCCCCATGGCGGCGGCGCGTTTTCCGGCAAGGATCCGACCAAGGTGGACCGTTCGGCCGCCTATGCCGCGCGGTATCTGGCCAAGAACGTGGTGGCTGCGGGTCTGGCGACGCGCTGCACCATTCAGGTCAGCTATGCCATCGGGGTTGCAAAACCGCTTTCGGTCTATGTCGACACTTTCGGCACGGGCGAGGTCGATCCCGCCGCCATCGAGGCTGCGATCCCCAAGGTCATGGACCTGTCGCCGCGCGGCATCCGCGAGCATCTGTCGCTGAACCGTCCGATCTATGCCCGCACGGCGGCCTATGGCCATTTCGGGCGCGCGCCCGAGGCCGATGGCGGCTTTTCGTGGGAGCGGACCGATTTGGTCGATGCGCTGAAGGCGGCGATCTGACGCGTGACAATCGCGTGATGCTGGTGCAGCATCGCGCTATGCCCGCCGGGTCCGCCCGGCTGGCCATCCCCAAGGGGGCGGCCTGTAACCAGCGACGAGCAAGGCATGAAACTCTCTGATCTCATCCGCCCCGAGGGGCTTCTTCTGGACGTGGCGGCAAAGGACAAGGACAAGGTCCTGCGTCTGCTGGCGGCGAAGTCGGCGGAGCTTTGGGGGCTGGAGGAGGGGCGCGTGTTCGACAAGCTGCGCGCGCGTGAGGATCTGGGATCGACAGGCGTGGGCGGCGGCATCGCGCTGCCGCACAGCCCGGTCCCGGGGCTGGAGGAACCGGCGCTGCTTCTGGCCCGGTTGAAGACGCCGGTGGATTTCCAGGCGGTCGACGATCACAAGGTCGATCTGGTGCTGATGCTGCTGCTGCCGGAAAACAACGCCTCGCAACACCTGAACATCCTGTCCAGCGCCGCGCGCGCGCTGCGCAGCGACGGCTTCACGCGCGAGCTGCGCAGTGCCGATGCGGCCCGCGTCCATGCGCTGCTGCTTGAGGCCGCGACCGAGGCTTGCGAGCGCTGAGGGCTTTCCAAGCCCCGCGATCGGCGTTAATCGCGGGGCATGAGCGATACACCCAAATCCGACGCCCCCAAGTCTCATGGCCGCCTTTCCATCCGCGCCTCGGCTCGGCCGCGCGACCTGATGGCCGACGTGCATGTGCAGGGCGCATGGCGGGCCAAGGTCATCACCCTGTTCCCCGAAGCCTTCCCCGGCACGCTGGGGCTGAGCCTGACCGGCAAGGCGCTGGATTTCGGGCTCTGGGCGCTGGAGACGGTGGACCTGCGCCCCTTTGGCGAGGGGCGGCACAAGAACGTCGATGACACCCCTGCGGGCGGCGGGGCGGGTATGGTGCTGCGCGCGGACGTCGTGGCAAAGGCGCTGGATGCGGCGGCCGAGGGGCCGGGCTGGCCGGTGATCTACCTTTCGCCGCGCGGCAAGCCGTTCACGCAGGCAATGGCGCAGAAATGGTCCGAAGGGCCGGGGATCACCATGCTGTGCGGCCGGTTCGAAGGCGTGGACCAGCGCGTGATCGACCATTACGGGATCGAGGAAGTCTCGCTTGGCGACTTCGTCATGACCGGCGGAGAGATCGCGGCGCAGGCCTTGATCGACGCGACGGTTCGCCTTATACCGCGCGTCATCGGGAATCATGTGTCCACCGAGGAGGAATCCTTCTCGGATGGACTTCTTGAATTTCCGCAATACACGAAACCGCCCGTCTGGCAGGGGCGCGAGATACCGGAAGTGCTTCTGTCCGGTCATCACGCGAAGATAACCCGCTGGCGGAAGGGAATGGCCGAAAGGCTGACAAAGGAACGCCGACCTGATCTCTGGCGGGCTTATTGCGAAAGTCGCGATAGGGACCCGGATGAAGACCGAGAGCTCTGAGGCTGGCATAATCATCCGCGGGAAAACCGCGCGTCAGAAAGGAACAGCGATGAACCTGATCGCACAGATCGAGGCGGAGCAGATTGCCGCCCTCGGCAAGACCATCCCGGATTTCAAGGCCGGCGACACCATCCGCGTCGGCTACAAAGTGACCGAAGGCACGCGTTCGCGCGTCCAGAACTATGAAGGCGTCGTGATCGGCCGCAAGGGCGGCGCGACCATCTCGGCTTCGTTCACGGTCCGCAAGATCTCGTTCGGCGAAGGCGTGGAGCGTCAGTTCCCGCTGTATTCGACCAACATCGAGACGATCGAAGTCGTTCGTCGTGGCCGCGTGCGCCGCGCGAAACTCTACTACCTCCGTTCGCGTCGCGGCAAATCGGCCCGTATCGCGGAAGACGCCAACTACAAAGCCAAAGCCTGAGGATCGGACCGATGAAAGCAGACATCCATCCCGACTATCACTTCATCGACGTGAAGATGACCGACGGCAGCGTCTATCAGGTCCGTTCGACCTGGGGCAAGGAAGGCGACCAGATGGCGCTGGACATCGACCCGCTGGCGCACCCGGCATGGACCGGCGGTTCGGCCAAGCTGATGGACACCGGCGGCCGCGTGTCGAAGTTCAAGAACAAATACGCCGGTCTCGGCTTCTGATCGAAAGGCGCACCTTCGGGTGCGCCTTTTCCGTTTCGCCTCTTGCGCGATTCCCTGCCAGCCGATAGCCCGATATTCACGGAAACGAGAGGGCGGTCCGCTTGGCGCATATCATCGTCGTGGGCAATGAAAAGGGCGGGTCGGGCAAGTCCACCACCTGCATGCATGTGGCGACCGCGCTTGTTCGCATGGGCCACCGGGTCGGCGCGCTGGACCTTGACGTCCGCCAGCGCAGCTTCGGTCGCTATGTCGAAAACCGCAAAGCCTTCGTCGAACGGACCGGGCTTGCGATCCCCTCGCCCAATTACATGCTGCTGCCCGAACTCGACCCTGCGCAGGCCGATCCGTCGGAAAATCCGTTCGACCAGCGGCTGTCCGCTGCCGTCGCGCTGCTGGAGCCCGTTTCGGATTTCATCTTCATCGACTGCCCCGGATCGCATACCCGGCTGGCGCAGGTGGCGCATACGCTGGCCGACACGCTCATCACGCCGCTGAACGACAGTTTCATCGACTTCGATCTGCTGGCGCGGGTGGATGCTGAAACGGGCAAGGTGAAGGGGCCGTCGATCTATTCCGAAATGGTTTGGAACGCGCGCCAGATGCGGGCGCAGGCGGGGCTGAGGCCGATCGACTGGATCGTGTTGCGCAACCGCCTTGGCGCGCAGCAGATGCACAACAAGAAAAAGGTCGGCGCCGCGCTGGAGGAGCTTTCGCGCCGGATCGGTTTCCGCGTCGCCCCCGGCTTTTCCGAACGCGTCATCTTCCGCGAGCTGTTTCCGCGCGGGCTCACGCTTCTGGACCTGAAGGACACGGGCGTCGAAAGCCTCAACCTGTCGAACATCGCCGCCCGGCAGGAGGTGCGCGACCTGGTGACGGAACTTCAGCTTCCGGGCGTGTCGGTCAACTTCTGATCGACCAGAAACGCCTCGAACGCGTCGAGGTCGACGGGATCGAACTGACCGAACCCCTGCATCCAGACCGAGGCCGCGCGCAGGGCGTCCGGCTCCAACTTGCACCATTTGACACGACCGCGCTTTTCTTGCGTGATGAGGCCCGCCTCGGCCAATACCTGCAAATGTTTGGAAATGGCCGCCAGTGACATCCGGAACGGCTCGGCCACATCCGTGACCGCCATGTCATCCTCCAGCAGCATCGAGAGGATCTCGCGGCGGGTCGGGTCGGCAAGGGCGGAAAAGACGGTGTCGAGCGCGTTCATCGCCGCAGCATTGGGGGCGGGGAAGGGGGGCGTCAATGCCCGATGCTAAACCACGGGGTTGAACTTCGTTCACGCGGGCGAGAGGTGGCGGGGGAGGGTGTGCCAGCAAGCTGTTGTAAAGGTGAGATTTCCTTCGTGTTGACTCGGGGCGGTTTGGACATTAGCAAGCTGGCAACTGTCAAAGGGACGTTTTCTATGTCGGAGGACCCCGATCACCAGCGTATGCGCGACCTTGAGGCGCGGATTGCAAAGGTGAAGGGGGAGCCGAAGAGGCAGACCGAGACGGGCAAGGCCTTCTCCGGTGGAGAGATCGGCTGGCGGATGGTGACGGAGCTTCTTTCGGGGATGCTGATCGGTCTTGCCATCGGCTACGGTTTGGACTGGATCTTCGGCACCATGCCCGTGTTTCTGGTCATCTTCTGCCTGTTCGGATTTGCCGCCGGTGTGAAGACGATGCTGGGCACCGCAAAGATGGTGCAGGAAAAACACGAAAAGGGTGGCGACACCCCGAAGAAAGGGAACTGAGATCGTGGCGACGGAAGCGGCAGGCGGCAGCGGTTTTGCGATCCATCCGATGGATCAGTTCATCGTCAGGCCGCTGTTCGGCGACGGTCCGATCCAGTGGTATACCGTGACCAACGTTACGTTGTGGTTGGCGCTCGCCGTCGTCTGCGTCGTGCTGGTCATGGTGTTCGGCACCAGCCGTCGGGCGATCATCCCTTCGCGCAGCCAGTCGGTGGCCGAGATGATCTATGGCTTCGTGCACAACATGGTCGAGGAAGTGACCGGCCACGAGGGGGTGAAATACTTCCCCTATGTGATGACCGTCTTCCTCTTCATCCTGTTCGCGAACCTTCTGGGTCTGATCCCGATGTCCTTCACCACGACCAGCTCGCTGGCGGTGACGATCACTCTGGCGCTGCTGGTCTTCTTCGGGATCACGATCCTCGGCCTCGTCCGCAAGGGCCCCGCGTTCCTTGCGATGTTCTGGGTCACCTCGGCACCGCTGGCGCTGCGTCCGATCCTGGCCGTGATCGAAGTGATTTCCTACTTCGTCCGTCCGGTCAGCCATTCCATTCGTCTTGCGGGCAACCTGATGGCCGGCCACGCCGTCATCAAGGTGTTCGCGGGTTTTGCCTCGATGGCGATCCTGTCGCCGATCGCGGTGGGTGCCGTGACCGCCATCTATGGTCTCGAACTGCTGGTCGCAGTCGTTCAGGCCTATGTCTTCACCATTCTGACCTGCGTCTATCTGAAGGACGCGGTGGGCGACGCCCACCACTAAGGTCCGATCCTTTCCAGCCATTCCAGATAAAGGAGCATCACTATGGAAGGCGAACTCGCGCTTATGGGCAAATACATCGGTGCCGGTCTTGCGGCATTCGGTCTGGCAGGCGCTGGCCTCGGTGTTGGTAACATCGCTGGCAAGTTCCTCGAGGGCGCCCTGCGCAACCCGTCGGCTGCTCCGTCGCAGACCGCCAACCTCTTCGTCGGCATCGCGTTTGCCGAAGCTCTGGGCATCTTCTCGTTCCTGATCGCCCTGCTGCTGATGTTCGCCGTCTGATAACGGTCTGCATCGATCTTCCGGCCGGGGGGGCTTTCGCCCTTCCGGCCTGATCCTTGACGCCAGCCGGAGAAGACCATGGCAACCGTAGTTGATGATGTAGCCGACGCGGCCGCCGGGCACGCCGCTCCTGCCGGGGGTATGCCCCAGCTGGACGTGACGAACTGGCCGAACCAGATCTTCTGGCTGCTCGTCGCCCTTGTGGCGATTTACCTCGTGCTGACGCGCGTGGCCCTTCCCCGGATCGGGGCGGTTCTGGCCGAGCGTCGTAGCACGATCACGAATGACCTGCTGGCGGCGGAAGAGCTGAAGCAGAAGGCGCTGGACGCCGAGAAAGCCTATAACGCGGCGCTGGCGAAGGCGCGGGAGGATGCGGCGAAGATCGTGGCCGAGGCGAAAGCCTCGATCCAGGCCGATCTGGACGCGGCGACGGCGAAGGCCGATGCCGAGATCGCGGCCCGTTCGGCTGAATCCGAACGCCGCATCGCCGAGATCCGCGACAATGCGCTGGCAAGCGTGACCGAGGTGGCGAAAGACACCACCGGGGCGCTGGTTGCCGCACTGGGCGGTCAGGCGGATCAGGCGGCCGTGGAAACGGCCGTGGCCGAGCGGATGAAAGGGTGATCCGATGAAACATCTGACCATCCTGCTGGCATTGGCCGCGACGCCCGCACTGGCTGCGGAAGGGCCGTTCTTCTCGTTGGCGAACACGAACCTGATCGTGCTGATCGCGTTCATCGTCTTCGTGGCGATCCTGCTGTGGGCCGGCGTTCCGGCCAAGCTGTCCGGCCTGCTGGATAAGCGCGCGGTCACGATCCGCACGGAACTGGACGAGGCGAAGGCGCTGCGCGAAGAGGCGAAGACGCTTCTGGCTTCTTATGAGCGCAAGCAGAAGGAAGTGCTGGAGCAGTCCGAGCGAATCGTGTCCAAGGCTCGGGACGAGGCGCTGGCAGCCGCCGAACAGGCGAAGGCCGACCTCGCTTCGTCGATCTCGCGTCGGCTTCAGGCGGCCGAGGAGCAGATCGCTGCTGCCGAGGCCGGTGCGGTTCGCGAAGTGCGCGAGCGTGCTGTCGCGGTGGCGGTTGCGGCAGCTTCGGACGTTCTGGCGCGCCAGATGACGCCGGACGCCCGCGCGGCATCGGTCGATGCGGCCATCGATCAGGTCGGCGCGAAGCTGCACTGATCTACAGCCGATCCAGATGAAAAAAGGCCGGTCGAAAGACCGGCCTTTTTGCTGTCATGCTTGGGCTGGCCCTGCGGCCAGCCCCGGTGATCAACGCTGGATCGGGCGGATGACGATGTCCACGCGGCGGTTCTGTGCGCGGCCTTCGGCAGTGTTGTTCGACGCGATCGGCTGCGACAGGCCGACGCCATAGGACGAGACGCGGTTCGACGGCACGCCGTTCGAGATGAGCGACGAGGCGACCGAACGGGCGCGACGTTCCGACAGATCCTGGTTGTAGGCGGCGCTGCCGGTGTTGTCGGTATGGCCGACGATCTGGATGACCGAGTTCGGGTATTGGATCAGGTTCTGCGACACCGCTTGCAGATCACGCAGCAGGTCCGGGCGCAGGTTGGCGCTGTCCGTCGCGAACAGGATGTCCTGCGGCATGGTCACGACAAGCTGGTTGCCTTGGTTCGTCACGCCGACGTTGGAGCTGGTGGCGTTGCGCAAGGCAGCTGCCTGGCGGTCCATCTCGGCCCCGACCGCGCCGCCCAGGGCGCCACCGACCAGAGCGCCTGCAAGGCCTTTGGCCAGCTTGTCTTCGCTGGAAGACGCGCCGATCAGGCCGCCGATGAGCGCGCCACCCGCTGCGCCTGCAGCGGTGCGCTGCTGCTGCCCGGCGGGAACGCCGGTGCCGTAGGGATCGGCGCAGCCCGCAAGAGCCAGCATGGCCACGGTGCCAAGGAGAATGGGGGTTTTCAAATTCATCTTGCCGCCTCGTTATGTGCGTTCGCGCGATTTGCGCGCCAAATGTGCTATATCAACGCAGGGCGGTTTCCGATAGTTCCGGCGCCGCTGTGGCGGGATCACGCCTATGTGCGTCATGCCGCGCGGCTTCCCAGGCCAGCATCGAGCGTTTGCGCGGCAGGCCCCAGTGATAGCCGCCAAGCTCGCCCGTCTTGCGCAGGGCGCGGTGGCAGGGAATCAGCCAACTGACCGGGTTGCGGCCGATGGCGGTGCCGACGGCGCGGACGGCTTTCGGGCTGCCGATGGCCTCGGCAACGGTGGAGTAGGTCGAGACGTGGCCGGTCGGGATGCGAAGCAGCGCCTCCCACACCTTGATCTGGAAGGGGGCGCCGATCAGGTGCAGCGGCACTTCGGACAAGTCCAGAAGCCCGGCGGCCGAGGGATCGGGGCGGTATTCTGCGCGAGGCCAGCGGCGGGTCAGATCCTCCATTGCGGCGTCGAAGCCGGTCTCGTCGGTGAAGCCGATGCCGCAGATGCCGCGGTCGGTGGCCATGACCAGCGCTTCGCCGAATGGGGTCGGGGCCAGCGCCCAGCCGATGCGGAGGCCCGCGCCGCCGAGGGCGTATTCGCCGGGGCTCATCGCCTCCCACCGCAGGAACAGATCGTGCAGGCGGCTGGTGCCGGACAGGCCCGTGTCCTGCGCCGCCTCCAGCAGGGTGAAGCGGCGCTGCAGTAGCTCGCGCGCATGGCCCAGCAGCAGATATTGCTGATAGCGTTTGGGCGACACCCCGACCCAGGCCGAGAAAACGCGTTGGAAATGTGCCGCGCTCATCCCCATGCGGGTGGCAAGCGCGTCGAGCGAAAGGCCGGGGGCGCGGTCGATCTCCTCCAGCGCGCGGCCGATGACGGCGTAATGATATGGCTCGGACATGGCGGGCCTCCTTTCGGTCGAAGATAAGGCGGGGGGCGCCGCCGCGCGACCCGGAACTTGCGGGAAGGGGCGGGCGCTGTCATACCCCGGATCATGGCACGCCAGCTTCCATACCAGACCATCCACGCGATCTTCTCGCGTCTGCACGAGATCGAGCCGGAGCCGAAGGGCGAGCTGGATCACGTCAATGCCTATACACTTGTGGTTGCGGTGGCGCTTTCGGCGCAGGCGACGGACGCGGGGGTGAACAAGGCGACGAAGGGGCTGTTCGCCCGCGTGACGACACCGCAACAGATGCTGGACTTCGGCGAGGAGAACCTGCTGGAGGCGATCAAGACCATCGGCCTGTTCCGCCAGAAGGCGAAGAACGTGATGAAGCTGTCGCGCATCCTGGTCGACGATTACGGCGGCGAAGTGCCGTCGTCCCGCGCCGCGCTGCAATCGCTGCCGGGGGTAGGGCGCAAGACGGCGAATGTGGTGTTGAACATGTGGTTCCACCAGCCCGCGCAGGCGGTCGATACGCATATCTTCCGCGTCGGCAACCGCACGGGAATCTGCCCCGGCAAGGATGTGGACGTGGTCGAACGGGCGCTGGAGGATAATATCCCCGCCGAATTCGCCCATCACGCGCATCACTGGCTGATCCTGCATGGCCGCTACATCTGCATCGCGCGCAAGCCCAAATGCGGCATCTGCCCGATCTATGAATTCTGTCCCTATGAGGAAAAGACCGCATGAAGAAGTTTCAGGTCGTCGGCATCGGCAATGCCATGGTCGATGTGCTGGCCCGCGCCGACGAGGCGTTTCTGGCCGACCACGGCATCGAAAAGGGCATCATGCAGCTGATCGACATGCCCCGCGCGGTCGAGCTTTATGCCCATATCGGGCCGGCGCGCGAAATCTCGGGCGGGTCTGCGGCGAACACCATCGCGGGGATCGCGCATCTGGGTGGGCGGACGGCTTATGTCGGCAAGGTCAAGGACGACCAGTTGGGCGGCATCTTCGCCCACGACCTGCGCGCGCAGGGGGCGGTCTATGAAACGCCGCTGGCGGATGGCGGGGCCGAGGAGACGGGCCGCTGCATCGTGCTGGTGACGCCGGATGGCGAGCGGTCGATGAACACCTATCTGGGCTGGTCGGAATTCCTGACGCCGGGCGACATCGACGAGGCGATGATGGCCGACGCGGAGTGGATCTATCTGGAGGGGTATCGTTTCGACGGACCGGACAGCCATGCGGCCTTTGCCAAGGCGATCGCGGCCTGCAAGGATGCGGGCGGGCGCGTGTCGGTTACGCTGTCGGACCCGTTCTGCGTCGGGCGTCACCGCAATGCCTTCCGCGCGCTGATCCGCGATCATGTGGATCTGCTGTTCTCCAACCGTTCGGAACTGCTGTCGCTGTATGAGACTGACGACTTCGGCGCCGCGCTGAAGGCTGCCAGCGCCGATGTCGCCATCGTCGCCTGCACCGAATCGGAAAAGGGCGCTCATGTGATGGCGGATGGGCAGCACTGGCACGTCCCTGCGATCCCGACGGACATTCAGGATGCAACCGGGGCGGGCGATCTGTTCGCGGCAGGGTTCCTCTGGGGCATCACCAACGGCCATGGATACGAGGCGGCGGGCCGGATGGGCAACATCGCCGCGTCCGAGGTGATCTCGCATATCGGTGCGCGGCCCGAGACGGACCTGACCGCGCTGTTCCGCGCCAAGGGCGTGCTTTAATCGCCCAGCTTGCGGTGGACCTCGTCCAGGTCCACCTCTCCCTTCGGCATCTTGTTCGCGGGATTGTCGAAGTCATAGCGGAACAGCTGGAAGTCGCGCTTGTAGATTTCCCACATCAGGTGCATCGACAGATCGTCAAAGTAATCCTCAACGGGATGGGCGCGTTTGGGGCCATGCCCTTCGGATTCGTTGAAGCGGGGGATGGTCGCCAGATCGACGGCGTGGCGCGGCTCCATCACGTCCAGCACGCGCTGCATCCCATCGTTGAACTTCTCGGTGAAGAAGATCTGGTCGTATTTGCCGCCGTTCACGATGAAGGTCGCGATATGGCCCGACATGGCCGACCAGTGGATGTCCGGCTCCATCGGTTTCTTCCAGCGGATGGTGTCGCGGACGAAAAGCAGGAACCGGCGGAAGCTGCGGATCTGGTCGAATTCGTCGGTGCCGTCCGCCCCGCCCACCTCGATCCCGTATTTCTGGATCAGAAGCGGCACAAGGTTGCCGCGATACCGCCGCCCGTTGCGCTGGATGCCGCAGATCTTGTCGAAGAAGGACGACAGCACGCGGGTATAGGGGTTGCGGACGCAGGTGAAGGTCGGGCTGCTATGTGCACGGACATTCGCCTCGATCAGCGGTTGGCTTTCGGATTGCGCCCATTTGTGCAGACCCGAGGTGGAATCGTGGATGTCACCGTCGAAGAAGCGGCCATGGTCGGAGAAGAACATGATCTGCCCGATGGTCGAACAGGCGCATTTCGGCACCACGCGGTAAACCACGCTTTCGCTTTCCGTCATCCATGTGCCGGGAAATCCCATCCGCCGCCCTCCATTGCCTTGGCATTAGAAAACAGAGCCATCGGCTGTTTTCAATCGCCTGCAAAGCGATTTATGCAAGTGTGAGTGAAAGACTACAGCCGGGGTTCTGCCATATGGCGAAGATTGCCTATATCCTTCTGTGCCACAAGGACCCCGCTGGGATCATCGCCCAGGCCCAGCGGCTGACGGCGGCGGGGGATTTCATCGCCATCCATTTCGACGCCCGCGCCCCGCGCGAGGCGTTCGAGCAGATACGGTCCGCGCTTTCATCCAACCCTTCGGTCGCCTTCGCATCGCGGCGGCTGAAATGCGGGTGGGGGGAATGGAGCCTTGTCGCCGCCAGCCTGTTGGCCGTCCGCGCCGCAGCCGCGGCCTTTCCTGCCGCCACCCATTTCTACATGCTTTCGGGCGACTGCATGCCGATCAAATCCGCCGAATACGCGCATCGCTTTCTTGATGGGCGCGATGTGGATTACGTCGAATCCTTCGATTTCTTCCGGTCCGACTGGATCAAGACCGGGATCAAGGCCGAACGGCTGCACTATCGCCACTGGTTCAACGAACGCACGCATAAACGCTGGTTCTATGCCTCGCTGGACTGGCAGAAGCGGCTTGGCCTGTCGCGCGAGGTGCCCGAGGGGCTGGAGGTGCAGATCGGCAGCCAGTGGTGGTGCCTGCGCCGCCGCACGATCGAGGCGATCATCGACTACTGCGATCGAAACCCGCAGGTGCTGCGCTTCTTCGCCACGACATGGATCCCGGACGAGACGTTCTTCCAGACCCTCGTGCGGCATCTGGTGCCTGACCACGAAATTCAAAGCCGCACGCTGACCTTCCTGATGTTCAGCGATTATGGGATGCCGTTGACCTTCTACAACGACCATTTCGACATGCTGCTGAGCCAGGATTACCTGTTCGCGCGCAAGATATCCCCCGACGCGGCAGAGTTGAAGGAGAGGCTGGGCGATATCTATGCCGCGCAGGGGATGGAGTTCACCATCTCGAACGAGGGGCGGCGGCTTCTGACCTTTCTGCGCCAGCGGGGGCGGATTGGGCGCAGGTTCGCGCCGCGCTTCTGGGAACGCGAATCCAGCATCGGGCGCGAGCGGCAACTGGTGCTGGTCGTCTGCAAGAAATGGCATGTCGCGAAACGGCTGGTGGACCGGGTGCGCGACGTGACCGGCGTCCCCGCCGTGCATTACCTGTTCAACGAGGTGTCCACCCCACTGCCCAGTTTGGGCGGGATCGAGACGACGCTGGAAAAGCGCACCCGCCATCGCCGCGCGCTGGTTCGGATGCTGTTCGATTACTGGAACACCGAGCGGCTGGTCATCTGCCTCGACCCGGCGAACCTCGATCTGATGCAGGATTTCATGGCGGACAAAGCAACCGTGCGCCTGCTGGAGATCGAGTGCGACTTCACCGACGATTACCTGACCGGCCATGCCCGCCGCGTCGGTCTGGCGGGCGAGCGCACCCCGCCCGAGACGATGGCCCGCCTGCTGCCCACGATCCGCTACGACATCCGCTATGAAAGCGACCGTATCCGCGATGCCGGCTTCCAGCGCTATCGCCGCTTCCGCCAGCGGGCAAGCGCCGACGAAAACGCCGCGCCCCTTGCGGAATTCCTAGAGATTTCCGAGGATAAAGCGCGCGAGATCGCCGATACACATTACCTGTTCACGGATTGACCCGATGGCCTATGCCTATGACGACCAGAACGTCTTTGCCCGTATCCTGCGCGGAGAGATTCCGAACAAGACGGTTCTGGAAAGCGAACATTCGCTGGCCTTCCACGACATCGCCCCCCATGCGCCGGGGCATGTGCTGGTGATCCCGAAGGGGCCTTACGTCAATTTCGACCATTTCTGCCTTGATGCCACGCCTGAGGAGATCGTGGATTTCCATCGTCTGGCTGGTCAGGTCTGCGCCTTTCTGGAAGCGCAGCCGTCCGAGGGCGGGGCGGGCTATCGCACCATCTCCAACGCCGGGCCGCATGGGGGGCAGGAGGTGCCGCATTACCACCTGCACATCCTGTCGGGCCGCCCCCTGGGCCCGATGGTCCAGCGTTAATGCGCCGCGGCCCAGTTCGGGCCGCGCCCCGCATCCACCGTCAGCGGAACCGACAGTTTCACCGCGGGGTCCGCCGCCCCCTCCATCACGTCCCGCGCGCGGGTGATGAGGGTTTCCACGGCATCTTCCTCCACCTCGAACAGTAATTCGTCATGGACCTGCAGCAGCATCTTGGCGGGCAGGTCCGAAATCGCCTTGGGCATGCGGATCATCGCGCGGCGGATCACGTCGGCGGCAGTTCCCTGAATTGGCGCGTTGATCGCGGCGCGGCGGGCAAACCCCGCGCCGGGGCCCTTGGCGTTGATCTCGGGCGTGTTGATGCGGCGGCCGAACAGGGTCAGGACATGACCATGCTGTTTTGCGAAGGCGATGGTGTCGTCCATATAGGTGCGGATGCCGGGGAAACGCTCGAAGTAACGGTCGATAAAGCCTTGGGCATCGGCGCGCGGGATCCGCAGGTTCCGCGCAAGGCCGAAGCCTGAGATTCCGTAGATGACGCCGAAGTTGATCGCCTTGGCCTGACGGCGGATCATCGGGTCCATGCCTTCCAGCGGGACGTTGAACATCTCGGACGCGGTCATCGCGTGGATGTCATGCCCGTCGCGAAACGCATCCTTCAACGCGGGAATGTCGGCGATATGCGCAAGGATGCGCAGTTCGATCTGACTGTAATCCAGCGACACAAGCACCTTGCCCGGACCCGCCACGAAAGCCTCGCGGATGCGGCGACCTTCTTCGGACCGCACCGGAATGTTCTGCAGGTTCGGATCGGTCGAGGCGAGGCGCCCGGTATTCGCCCCGGCAATCGAATATGACGTATGCACCCGCCCGGTTTCGGGATGCACATGGTCCTGAAGCGCGTCGGTATAGGTCGATTTCAGTTTCGAAAGCTGCCGCCAGTCCAGCACGCGGGCGGGCAGGTCGTGACCTTCGGCGGCCAGATCCTCCAGAATATCCGCACCCGTTGCATAGGCGCCGTTCTTGCCCTTGGTGCCGCCGGGCAGGGACATCTCGTCGAACAGCACCTCGCCCAGCTGTTTGGGCGATCCGACGTTGAACGGACGGCCCGCAAGCTGGTGGATCTCGGCCTCCAGCCCCGCCATCTTCTGCGCAAAGGCGTTGGACATGCGCGACAGCGTATCGCGGTCGACGCGGATGCCGGCCATTTCCATATCCGCCAGCACGGTGACCAGCGGACGCTCCAGCGTTTCATATACGGTCGTCACCCTTGCCCGGTGAAGCTGCGGTTTGAACAGCTGCCAGAAGCGCAGGGTCACGTCCGCATCCTCGGCGGCATAGGGGGTCGCTTTGTCCAGCGGCACGCGGTCGAAAGTGATCTGGCTTTTCCCGGACCCCAGCAGCGGCTTGATCGGGATTGGCGTATGGCCCAGATATTGCTCGCTCAGCGCATCCATCCCGTGATTGTGCAGCCCGGCGTGCAGCGCATAGGACATCAGCATCGTGTCGTCGATCGGGGCGACGTCGATGCCGATCCGCGCCAGCATCTTGCAGTCGTATTTGGCGTTATGAGCGATTTTCAGGATGCTCGGGTCTTCCATCACCGGCTTCAACTGAGCCAGCACTTCGGAAATCAGCATCTGCCCCGGCACCAGCTTTGCACCGCCGAACAGGTCGTCCTCGCCCACCGTATGGGCCAGCGGAATGTAGCAGGCACGCCCCGCCGTCACGCACAGGGAAATGCCGACCAGATCGGCCTGCATCTCGTCCAGCCCGGTCGTTTCGGTGTCGAAGGCGACATGCCCGACCTCGCGGATCAAGGCGATCCATTCGGCAAGCTGCGAAGGCTCGGTCACCGTCTCGTATGCGGCATGGTCGAAGGGGAGCGCGACGGTCTCCTCCGCCTCGACCACCGGGGCGGGGGCGGGGACGGGCGCTTCGACGCCGCGGCGGTCGGCGATGCGTTTGGTCAGGGTGCGGAATTCCATCGCGTTCAGGAAATCCATCAGGACGTCCGTTTCCGCGTCCTTCTGCTCCAGGCTCTCCAGCGTGAAATCCAAGGGCGTGTTGCAGTCCAGTTCGACCAGCCGTTTCGACACGCGGATCTGTTCGGCATTGTCGATCAGCACCTGACGGCGCTTGGGCTGCTTGATCTCGCCCGCCCGCTCCAGCAGCGATTCCAGATCGCCGTATTCGTTAATCAGCAGGGCTGCGGTCTTCAGCCCGATCCCCGGCGCGCCCGGCACGTTGTCGACGGAATCGCCTGCAAGCGACTGCACATCGACGACGCGTTCAGGGCCGACGCCGAATTTCTCGATCACCTCGTCGCGCCCGATACGCTTGTTCTTCATCGGGTCCAGCATCTCGACCCCGCCGCCGACAAGCTGCATCAGGTCCTTGTCGGACGACACGATGGTCACGCGCCCGCCTGCATCGCGCGCCTTGCAGGACAGGGCCGCGATGATGTCGTCGGCCTCATACCCTTCGGTTTCGATGCAGGCGATGTTGAAGGCCCGCGTCGCCTCGCGCGTAAGGGGGAACTGCGGCTTCAGATCCTCGGGCAGGTCGGGGCGGTTGGCCTTGTAGGCAGGATAGATGTCGTTGCGGAAGGTCTTGGACGAATGGTCGAAGATCACCGCCACATGGGTGGGCTGGTCGCCGGACTTGTTCCCCTCGACATAGCGGAACAGCATGTTGCAGAACCCGGCGACCGCGCCGATGGGCAGCCCGTCCGATTTCCGCGTCAGCGGGGGCAGCGCGTGATAGGCGCGAAAGATGAAGGCGGAGCCGTCGATCAGGTGAAGGTGGTGGCCTTTTCCGAATGTCATGGGTCCGCTCCTTGTCCAAGGGTTACGGATATGACACGGGCGGGCCTAAGCCTCAATGATCGTCGTGGGCATGGTCCCGGTCGATCACATAGCGCTTGTCGCAATAGCCGCATTCGACGAAGCCGGTGTCCTGCGGGATGGTCAGCCAGACGCGCGGATGGCCGAGCGCGCCTTCGCCGCCGTCGCAAGCGACTTTCCAATGGGTGACGACCTGTGTTTCCGGCGCATCGACGGGCATTCTGGCATACTCCTGCTGGCTGGGCGGCATTCTATCGCATACGGCGGCGCGGGCAAGTCAGCCCAGCGCCTCGCTTCGGATCAGGGGAAAGAATTCGCCGCCCGAGGCGATGCCGAACCATCCGCCGCGATCCTCGGCGATGTCCACGAGGCGGTAGAAGGATTTGCGGTCCACTCGCGCCTCCATCCCGCCGCGCACCATGACATAGGGCGCATCCGCCATGCGGATCGGGTGATCCGGCCCGGCAGCCACCTCGTCGCCGGTATTGGTCATGAAAACCACATTGCCCCCGTCGATGCGGAAATCCACGGCGACGAAGGGCACGTCATCGACCACGATTCCCAGCTTTTCCACCGGGGTGACCAGGAAATGCCGGCCCTCCTCGCGTTTCAGGACCGAGGCGAACAGGCGCACCATCGCCTCGCGTCCGATGGGGCTGCCCTCGTGGAACCAGGTGCCATCGCGGGCGATGCGGATGTCGATCTCGCCGCAATAGGGCGGGTTCCATAGATGGACCGGCGCCGGGCCGCGCGCGCGGGCGTGGCGGGTCAGCCCTTCCAGCGGTTTCACGTCATTTTGTCCCATCTTGGTTTTTGCCATTTGTCCCGGCGGCCTAATGTCGGTCTAATGGAGAGGTTAAGCCCCAGCCCGAGGATTGTCATGGCCGAACACGCATCCCTGATCGCCGATATCGAGACGCTGGGCGCAAAGCTGGCCGAGGCGAAGGCCTCGATCAACCAGCGCTTCATCGGTCAGGAAGGGGTGGTGGATCTGGTCCTTGGCGCGATGTTGTGCGGCGGCCATGCGCTGCTGGTCGGTCTGCCGGGCCTGGGCAAGACGCGGCTGGTCGACACGCTGTCGACGGTGATGGGCCTGTCGGGCAACCGCATCCAGTTCACGCCCGACCTGATGCCCGCCGATATTCTTGGGTCCGAAGTGCTGGATACGGCGGACGGTGCGCGCGCGTTCCGCTTTATCGAGGGGCCGATCTTCTGCCAGCTTCTACTGGCGGACGAGATCAACCGCGCCTCGCCGCGCACGCAATCGGCGCTGCTTCAGGCGATGCAGGAACATGAGGTGACGATCGCGGGGCAGCACCGTGCTTTGGGTGCGCCGTTCCACGTTCTGGCGACGCAGAACCCGATCGAGCAGGAGGGGACCTATCCGCTGCCCGAAGCGCAGTTGGACCGCTTTCTGGTGCAGGTGGACGTGACCTATCCCGATCGCGCGACCGAACGCGACATCCTACTGGCGACCACCGGAACCGACGATGCGCAGGTGCATCAGGTGTTCACCGCCACCGAACTGATCGCCGCGCAGGCGGTGCTGCGGCGGATGCCGGTGGGCGATGCGGTGGTGGATGCGATCCTGGATCTGGTTCGCGCCTGCCGCCCCGGAGAGCCGGAGGGCGCGGCGCTGGCCGATGTGCTGGCCTGGGGGCCGGGGCCGCGCGCGGCGCAGGCGCTGATGCTGATGGTGCGCGCGCGGGCGCTGCTGGACGGGCGGCTTGCGCCTTCGGTGGCCGATGTGGCCGCGCTGGCGCGTCCGGTGCTGATCCACCGCATGTCGCTGGGCTTCGCCGCCCGCGCGCGGGGCGAGACGCTGGCCGGCGTGATCGACCGCGTGACCGCGCCGCTGGGTATCGCCGCGTGATCTTGCCGCTGCGCCCCCGGGCCGAGGCGCTTGGCCAGTCGCTGCCGCCGCTGCTCGCCTCGGCCGAGCATCTGGCGCAGACGGTGATGCTGGGTGAACACGGTCGCCGCCGCGCGGGGGCGGGCGATGAGTTCTGGCAATACCGTCCCGCTGGATCGGGCGATACCGCGCGGATGGTGGACTGGCGGCGTTCGGCTCGGTCTGACGCCCATTTCGTGCGCGAACGCGAATGGCAGGCGGCACAGACGGTGACGATCTGGGTCGATGCCGCGCGGTCGATGGAGTTTTCGGGCGATGCGTCCCGCGCGCCCAAGGCCGACCGGGCGCAGCTTCTGGCGCTGGCGCTGTCTGTTCTGCTGCTGCGCGGTGGGGAGCGGGTGGGGATGCCCGGCACGCCCGCCCGGTCGGGCCGCGCGCAGCTTCTGCGCCTGCTGGATGCGCTCGGGTCGGAGCACGACGCCGATTATGGCGAGGCGGAAACGCAGGGCGTGACCAGCCACGGGCGGGTCGTGCTGATCTCGGATTTTCTGGGCGATCTCGCGTCGGTCGAACGCGCCATCGGGCGGGCGTCGGACCGCAACGCCCGCGGCGCGATCCTTCAGGTGCTGGACCCGGCCGAGGAGGTGTTCCCATTCGACGGCCGCACGATCTTCGAATCCATGGGTGGCACCCTGCGGCACGAGACGCTGCGCGCCTCGGACCTGCGGGTGCGGTATCTGGAACGGCTGGCCGAACGCAAGAACCGGCTGGCGGCGCTGGCCCGCGCCTCGGGCTGGCACTACCACTGCCACCACACGGGCGAGGCGGCGCAATCGGCGCTGCTCTGGCTCTATCGCGCGATGGAGGCGGGCTGAATGTGGACCATCGGCCCTTTGGGTTTCACCGCGCCGCTGCTGCTTCTGGGGCTGATCGCGCTGCCGGTGCTGTGGCTGCTGCTGCGTGCCGTGCCGCCCGCGCCGATCCGTCGGCGGTTTCCGGGCGTGGCGCTGCTGTTGGGCCTGAAGGATGACGATGCGGAAACCGACAAGACGCCGTGGTGGCTTTTGGCCCTGCGGATGCTGGCGGTTGCGGCGGCGATCTTCGCCTTCGCGGGGCCGGTTTTGAATCCGGCGCAGCAACGGGCGGGGACGGGGCCGCTGCTGGTCGTGCTGGATGCAAGCTGGGCCGATGCCCGCGACTGGCCGCGCCGGATCGAACGCGCCCGCGCCTTGCTGGACGAGGCGGAGCGCGAGGGGCGCGCCGTCGCCGTGATCCGCGCGACCGATGCGCCGGATGCGCCCGATTTCCAGACCGCCGAGGCGTGGGTGCCGCGCCTTGACGGGCTGTCGCCGCAGCCTTGGTCGCCGGGTTTCGCCGGATGGGCCGACGCCTTGCCCGAGGGCGATTTCGCCACCTATTGGCTGTCGGACGGGGTGGACCATGCGGGCCGCGCAGACCTGCTGGCCGCGCTTGAACAGCGCGGCGAGGTCAGCGTGTTCCAATCCCCCCGTGCCGTCACCGCCCTGCGCCCCGCCACGTTCGAGGATGGGGCAATCCGGCTTCGCGCCTCGCGCCTGCCCGTGGCCGATCCGTCCGAGGTTGCCGTCGTCGCGACGGGGCCGGACCCGTCCGGGGCCGAACGCGAGCTTGCCCGCGCCACGCTGCCCTTCGCCGCCGATGGGACGGAGGCCGAGGCGGCGCTGTCCCTGCCGCCCGAGCTTCGCAACCGCATCACCCGGTTCCAGATCGAAGGCGTCCGGTCCGCCGGGGCGGTCAGCCTGACCGATGACAGCCTTCAACGCCGCAAGGTCGCGCTGATCGGCGGGGCGGCGGACGAGGGGTTGCAGTTGCTCGCCCCGACCCATTTCCTGCGTCAGGCGCTGGCCCCTGTGGCGGATCTTTACGAAGGATCGCTGGCCGATGCGCTTCTGGCCAGCCCCGATGTGGTCATTCTGGCCGATGTCGCGCAGCTTTCGCAGGGCGAAACGGACGATCTGCTGGACTGGCTGGATCAAGGCGGGCTGCTGCTGCGTTTTGCCGGCCCACGTCTGGCGGCGTCCGAAGTCAGCCGCAGCGCCGAAGATCCGCTGATGCCGGTCCGTCTGCGCGAAGGCGGACGCAGCGTCGGCGGCGCGATGAGCTGGGGTGAGCCGAAGGCGCTGGCCCCGTTCCCCGAGACATCGCCCTTCCACGGCCTGCCCGTCCCCGAAGAGGTGCAGGTGAACGCGCAGGTTCTGGCCCAGCCCGACCCCGAGCTTGCATCCCGCACCATCGCCGCGCTGTCGGACGGAACGCCGCTGGTCACGCGCAAGCCGGTGGGGCAGGGGCAGGTCGTGCTGTTCCATGTGACGGCCAATGCCGAATGGTCCTCGCTGCCGCTCTCGGGCCTGTTCGTGCAGATGCTCGAACGGCTGGCGGTGTCCACCCGCGCCAGCAGCGATCCTGCCGACCTTGCCGGGCGCATCTGGACGCCCGAACAGGTGCTGGACGGCTTCGGCGCGCTGGACGATGCCGGGGAACTGCCGGGCGTTCAGGGCGAGGCGCTGGCTGCGGGCCAGCCGGGTCCGGACCTGCCGCCGGGGCTGTATCAGGCCGACGATCGCCGCGTTGCGCTGAACGTCATCGGGGCGGACACGCCGCTGGCCCCCGCCATCTGGCCCGACGGGCAACGGATCGAAGGAATGGAGACGGAGGGCGAGCAGCCGCTGAAGGGCGTCTTCCTTGCCGGCGCGCTGGTTCTGCTGATGGCCGATATCGTCGCCGCGCTGGGCGTGACGGGGCGGCTTGCCTCTGCTGCGCTGGTTCTTGCGCTCATGCAGGTGCCGCAGGCCCGCGCGCAGGACACCCGCGCGATCGAGGCGACGGACACGGTGCGGCTGGCCTTCGTCGAAACGGACGACGCCCGTGTGAACGATCTGGCCGAAGCGGGGCTGCGCGGCGTGTCGATGCGGCTTTACGAACGCACCTCGGTCGAGCCGGGGCAGCCTTTGGGCGTCGATATCGAAACGGACGAGCTGGCGTTCTTTCCGTTCCTCTACTGGCCGATCACGGCGGATCAGGAGACGCCCTCGGCAGCGGCCTATGCCAAGCTGAACGATTATCTGCGGACGGGCGGGATGATCCTGTTCGACACGCGCGACGGCGATGTGTCTGGCATGGGCGACGCGACCCCCGAGGGCCGTGCCCTGCAACGCATCGCGGCGGGGCTGGACATCCCCCCGTTGGAGCCGATGCCAGAGGATCACGTCCTGACCCGCACTTTCTATCTGCTTCAGGACTTTCCGGGCCGTTACAACAACCCGAACGTCTGGGTCGAGGCATCGGTGGCGACCGAGGCTGCCGACGGGATGCCCTTTCGCAACCTGAATGACGGGGTGACGCCGGTGGTGATCGGCGGGAACGACTGGGCCTCGGCCTGGGCGGTGGATCCGAACGGCATTCCGATGGTCCCGGTGGGGCGCGGCTTCGGCGGCGACCGCCAGCGCGAGATCGCGTGGCGCTTCGGCGTGAACCTCGTGATGCATGTGCTGACGGGCAACTACAAATCCGATCAGGTCCATGTGCCTGCACTGCTTGAAAGGCTGGGGAATTGACCGGGACGCTGATCTTCGATCCGCTGCTGCCATGGGTGCTGATCTGGGTGGCGGCGGCACTGGGCGCGGCGATGCTGGGCTTCGCGCTGTGGCGCGGGTTGCGTGGCTGGTGGCTGCGGGGGCTGTCGGTGGCAGTGCTGCTGATCGCGCTCGCGAACCCTGCGGTGCAGGAGGAAGACCGCGCGCCCTTGTCCGACATCGTGATCGCGGTGGTGGATGAGAGCGCCAGCCAGCGCATCGGCACCCGCCCCGAACAGACCGCCGAGGCGCTGTCGGCGCTGGAGGCCGAGGTTGCCGCACTGGGTAATACCGAACTGCGCATCATCCGCGTGGGCGATGGCGACGACAATTCCGGCACGCTGCTGATGCGGGCTTTGTCCGAAGCGCTGGCCGAGGAGCCGCGCGCGCGCATAGCCGGGGCGTTTCTGGTTTCCGACGGGCAGGTCCATGATGCGGGGCTGGCCCCCGAGATGCCCGCGCCCTTGCACCTGATCCAGACGGGGCAAGAGGACGACTGGGACCGCCGCCTGATCGTAAAAAACGCCCCCGCCTTCGCCATCATCGGCGAGGAAGTCCGCCTGACCCTGCGCGTCGAGGATCAGGGGGCGGTTCCCCCCGGCGGCGCTGTTGCGCCCCTCACTATCCGCGTGGGCGCCGAGCCCCCCGTGACCGTGAATGTCCCGGTGGGCGAGGATATGGAACTGCCCGTGACTCTGCCGCATGGCGGGATGAATGTGCTGCAATTCAGCGTTGCCACGGCGGAGGGAGAGATCACCGACCGCAACAACGCCGCGATGGTCCAGATCAACGGCGTGCGCGACCGTCTGCGCGTGCTGCTGGTGTCGGGGGAACCTCATGCCGGGGAACGTGTGTGGCGGAACCTCTTGAAGTCGGATGCGTCGGTGGATCTGGTGCATTTCACCATCCTGCGTCCGCCTGAAAAGCAGGACGGGATTCCGGTGTCGGAACTGTCGCTGATCGCCTTTCCCACGCGCGAGCTGTTCGTCGAAAAGGTCAGCGAGTTCGACCTCATCATCTTCGATCGCTACCGTCTGCGGGGGATCCTGCCGAATTCCTATCTGGAGAATGTGCGCGATTACGTCACGAACGGCGGCACGGTGCTGGTGGCGGCGGGGCCGGAATTCGGGACGGCGGACAGCCTCTATCGCTCGCCCTTGGGGCAGATTTTGCCGGTCGAGGCGTCGGGCCGTGTGATCGAAGGCGGGTTCCGGCCCGAGTTGACCGATCTGGGTCGCCGCCATCCGGTGACCGAGGGGCTTGAGGATCTGGCCCCCGAGGGCGGTTGGGGCCGCTGGTTCCGCCATATCGACATGCAGGCCACGCGCGGCCAGACGGTGATGGAAGCGAATGGCATGCCGCTTCTGGTGTTGGACCGCGTGGGCGAGGGGCGGGTGGCCGTCATGGGCTCGGACCAGCTGTGGCTGTGGGGGCGCGGATACGAGGGCGGCGGGCCGCAGTTGGAGCTGACGCGGCGGCTGGCCCACTGGATGATGAAGGAGCCAGAGCTGGAGGAGGAGGCCCTGACCGCCACCACCGAGGACGAGACGCTGACCATCCAGCGCCGCACCGTCGAGGATTCGCCCCCGGGCGACGTGACCGTGACCGGGCCGGGGGGCGAGCCTGTGGTCCTGCCGATGGAGGAAGTCTCGCCCGGACGCTGGCAGGTGGAATGGCAGGCGCCGGAGCTGGGGCTGTATCAACTGTCCCAGGGTGATCTGGAGACGGTTGTGGCTGTCGGTCCAAGCGCTCCGAAGGAATTCGAGGAAACCATTGCAACGGGCGACAAGCTGGCCGGGATCGTCGCTGGCACGGCGCGGATCGAACAGGGCGAGCCGGACATCCGCACCGTGGGCGAAGGGCGCGTGGCCGCGGGGCGCGGCTGGCTGGGGATTACCCCGCGCGGCGCCTATCTGACGCAGGACGTGACGGTGGCGGCGCTGCTGCCGGGCTGGCTCTATCTGCTGATCGCGGCGGCGCTGATCCTTGCGGCATGGCTGCGCGAGGGGCGGTTCACGGGCCGGGCAGCATGACGACGAGGCGCGACTCCGACAGGAACTCGCGCCGCAGCAGCACGGCCGAGGTCAGCACCGTCGTCACCAGCAGCGACCACGGCCCCAAAAGCCAGCCCAGCGCCGCCAGTGCGAAATAGACCGACCGCAGCCCGCGGTTGTAGCTGCGCGCGCCGGTCACGTTGATCTCGGCTGCTTGGGCCGCGCGGTGATAGGCCGCGGGTGTCGGCTCGTTCGGCACGGATGCCATCAGCACCGCGCAATAGCCGAACAGCCGATGCGACCAGATGAATTTCAGGAACGCATTGGCCACGAACAGCAGCACCACGATCACCTTGATCTCGATCACGGCGGCGTCCGTGGTCAGTGTCAGATCCTCGGCCACCAGCACCAGCTTGTCGGAATTGCCGATCAGCGCAATGCCGCCCCCCATCGCGATCATCGTGCCCGAGATGAAGAAGGACGTCGCCTGCCGCAGGCTGGTGATGACCGTGCCGTCGAAGATGCGCTGCTGGCGGACGACGAACTGCTTCATCCATTCGCGCCGGTAATCCGCCATCAGGTATGACATCGACGGGCGGAACTCTGGCGGGTGTTCCACGATCCAGCCGATCAGCCAGAAGGTCAACGCAAGCAGACCGACGGCGACGACATCGGCGGTTCCAAGCGGGGCAAGATCGGGCAGCATGTCCATGCGCGCCTCTTACCACGGGCGTCTTGAAACGCCATTGCGCTTTTCCCATATCGGCTTTGCTCCGGTGCCAAGATGGGTCGGGGCGCAACACATGCCCTTGCCCCCTGCGGGAAGGGCGAATGACATCGCTTTCGGAGGATGACATGCGCAGCTATGACTTCGCACCGCTTTACCGTGCAACCGTCGGTTTCGACCGGATTGCCGACCTGATGGACCGGGTTCTGACCGCCGACGTGGCCCAGCCCAGCTATCCCCCCTACAATATCGAAAAGACTGATGAGAATGCCTATCGCATCTCGATCGCCGTCGCGGGTTTCACCCCGGAGGAGCTGAGCGTCGAGGTCAAGGACGGCGCGCTGCACGTGTCCGCCCGCAAGGCCGAGGACAAGACCGAGCGCCGCTATCTGCATCGCGGAATCGCAACGCGCGCGTTCGAGCGCCGCTTCGCGCTGGCCGACCACGTTCGCGTGACGGGTGCAAGCCATGAACACGGCATGCTGCATCTGGACCTCGTGCGCGAGATGCCCGAGGCACTGAAGCCGCGCCGGATCGAGATCGCATCCGCGCCCAAGGCGCTGGAAGCCACGGCCTGAACGGGAAAGGGCGCGCCGGAAGGCGCGCCCTTTTCACGAAGGTTCCTGCGAAATCAGGAAGATGGTGGGCGACCCTGGAATCGAACCAGGCACGAGTCGCCTCGGCGGAGTTACAGTCCGCTGCCGCACCTTGCAGCACGTCGCCCACTGGGGGCGGGGAATACCCAAGGTGCCGGGGGGCGTCAAGCGGGAAAGTTCCGCTTGCGGAAAGATGTGTGACGCGCGATTGTCCGCCCCCTGCGAATGGAGACGGTGATGAGCAAGAAGCCTTCCTGGGTGATCGACAAGGAACGCGCGCGCCGCGCTTCGGCGGCGGAAACGGTCTGGCTGTTCGGCATCCACGCGGTGCGGGATGCGCTGCTGAATCCGTCGCGCAAAAAGCTGCGGCTGGTGCTGACCAAGAACGCCGCCGATCGGCTGGCCGATGCCATCCCCGAAGGGGGGCTGGAGCCCGAAATCGTGGACCCGCGCAAGTTCGACGTGCCGATCGACCCCGAATCGGTGCATCAGGGCGCCGCGCTGGAGGTGAAGCCGCTGGAATGGGGCAGCCTGGCCGATGTCTGCGCCGGGGGCGAGGGGCTGCCGCTGGTCGTGATGCTGGATCGGGTGACGGACCCGCACAATGTCGGCGCGGTGCTGCGTTCGGCCGAGGTGTTCGGCGCGCGGGCGGTCATCGCGCCACATCGCCATTCCGCGCCGGAAACGGGGGCGCTGGCCAAGACGGCTTCGGGTGCGCTGGAACGTCAGCCCTATCTGCGGGTGACGAACCTGTCCGACGCGATGGAGGAACTCCGCGCCATGGGCTACGTTCTGCTGGGGCTGGACGGCGATGCCGAGGCACCGATCGGGACGGCACTGGCCGAAACCGGAGGGCGCCCCGTGGCGCTGGTTCTGGGCGCCGAAGGGCCGGGCCTGCGTGAAAAGACGCGCGAGACCTGCGACCGGCTCGTGAAGATTCCCTTCGGCGGCGGGTTCGGATCGCTCAACGTATCCAACGCTGCGGCGGTGGCGCTTTATGCGGCGGCGACCCGGGGTTGAATTTTTGTGTCCTCAGTGCCACAGTTCGGCCGGGCTGGCAGGTGCGCAGGTTGACTTCCTGTTTCAACTGAAGCCGAAATTTTCACAGAATCGCGAACAGGGGTTTCAAAGCGCCATTGGCGTATTATGTTGATTGGCAGGATGGGGTCGGAACCCCCATTCCCTGACTTCACTGTCCCTCGTTCCGTAACTCAGCGCCCGTTCCCCAAGGACGGGCGCTTTTTTCTGGGAGCCAGCATGACGTCCGACAGCACCATCCGCGACATCCTTCAGACGAACCGCACCATCGCCCTTGTGGGCTGGTCGCCGAACCCCTCGCGCGCCAGCCATCATGTCGCGGCCTATCTGGTGTCGAAGGGGTATCGTGTCATCCCGGTCAATCCCGGTCACGCGGGCGACGAGGCGCTGGGCGAGACGGTGGTGCCCGATCTGGCCTCGCTGCCCGTGCCGGTGGACATGGTGGACATCTTCCGCCGGTCCGAGGATGTGCCGCCCGTGGTCGAACAGGCGGTGAAACTGCCGGGGCTGAAAACGGTCTGGATGCAGCTTGGCATCCGCAACGCCGAGGCGCGGGCACTGGCCGAAGGCCACGGGATCACGGTGGTCGAGGATCGCTGCCCCGCCATCGAATATCCGCGTCTTATCGGCTAGCTTTTTCGGCGATGCCGGAGGTGCCTTCGCGGCGTTCCAACTCGGCCAGCACATCAGCCAGCGTTACGTCGCGGGCGGCCAGCATCACCAGCAGGTGGTAGATGACGTCGGCAGCCTCGGACGCAAGGCGCGAGGGGTCGCCCTTCACCGCTTCGATGATCGCCTCGACGGCTTCCTCGCCGAACTTCTCGGCGCATTTCTCGGGGCCCTTGGCCAGCAGCTTGGCCGTCCATGACGTATCGGGGTCCGTGCCCTTGCGGGCAGCGATGGTGGCGGCCAGCCGTTCCAGCGCGCTCATGGCCGCACCGCGATTCCGGCGACGGCCATATGCGCCTTCGCCTCGCCGATGGTGAAGGTGCCAAAGTGGAAGATCGAGGCGGCCAGCACCGCCGACGCGCCCCCTTCGGTCACGCCCTCGACCAGATGGTCCAGCGTGCCGACCCCACCCGATGCGATCACCGGAATCCCGACCGCGTCCGAGATCGCGCGGGTGAGGGGGATGTTGAATCCGGCCCGTGTGCCGTCCCGGTCCATCGAGGTCAGCAGGATCTCTCCCGCGCCTTTTGCTGCGACGGCCTGCGCAAATTCGACGGCGTCGATGCCGGTGGGTTTGCGGCCACCATGGGTGAAGATCTCCCACCGGCCCGGCTCCACGGTTTTCGCGTCGATGGCGACGACGATGCACTGGCTGCCGAAACGGTCCGCAGACCGCGCAACCACGTCGGGATCGGCCACGGCGGCAGAGTTGAAGGACACCTTGTCCGCACCCGCCAGCAGCAGCGCGCGCACGTCGTCGGGCGTGCGGACCCCGCCACCGACCGTCAGCGGCATGAAGCATTGCTCGGCCGTGCGCGTCACCAGATCGAACATGGTGCCGCGGTTTTCATGCGTGGCGTGGATGTCGAGGAAACACAGCTCGTCCGCACCCGCCGCGTCATAGGCGCGGGCGGCTTCGACCGGATCACCCGCGTCGATCAGGTCCACGAAGTTGACGCCCTTGACCACGCGGCCATCGGCAACGTCCAGACAGGGGATGATGCGGGTCTTCAGCATTTCAGCGCCCTCAGGGCTTCGGCCAGATCGATGGCTCCGTCATACAGCGCACGGCCCGAAATTGCGCCCGCGATGACGCCGGTATCTCGCAGGGCGATCAGGTCGGCCATGGACGAAACCCCACCGGATGCAATCACGGGAATCGACACGGCGCGGGCCAGCGCCTCGGTCGCCTCGATGTTCGGGCCGCCCATCGCGCCGTCGCGGTCGATGTCGGTATAGATGATCGCCGCCACGCCCGCGTCTTCGAAGGACCGCGCCAGGTCCGTCACCATCACATCGGTCTCCTCGGCCCAGCCCTTGGTCGCGACGCGCCCCTTGCGGGCGTCGATGCCGACCGCGATCTTGCCGGGGAAGTTCAGGGCAGCCTCGCGCACCAGCGCGGGGTTTTCGACCGCAACGGTCCCGAGGATCACGCGGGCCAAGCCCTTTTCGATCCAGCGGGCGATGGTTGCCATGTCGCGGATGCCGCCGCCCAGCTGGCAGGGGACGTTCACGCGCCCCAAGATCGCCTCCACCGCGTCGCCGTTCACGGGCTGGCCGGCGAAGGCGCCGTTCAGGTCCACCAGATGCACCCATTCGCAGCCCGCATCGACGAACTTGGCCGCCTGTGCTGCGGGATCGTCTCCGAAGACGGTTGCCGCCTCCATCTCGCCGCGCAAGAGGCGCACGCATTTGCCGTCCTTCAGGTCGATGGCGGGATAAAGGATCATGGCGCGGCTCCTGTGCTGTCGATGTTTCCTAACGCGCAAGGGGCAGGGGCGCAACGTCACGCTTGCGCCGGGTTCTGCCGCATGGCTGGATGCGCAAAACGGAGGCCCTGATGCGATACCTGATGATTGCGCTGCTGGCGGCGACCCCGGCCCTTGCCGACCCGATCGAGGGGACATGGCAGACCCAGAAGGACGACAACGGCAATTCCGGCTATGTCCGGATCGCGCCTTGCGATGGCGGGCTGTGCGGCACGCTGGTGCGGTCCTTCGATCCCCAGGGGAACGAGATTTCCTCGCAGCATACCGGCCGCGCGATCATCTGGGACATGCAGCCCGCGGGCGGCGGGCTGTATGAGGGGGGCAAGGTCTGGGCGCCGGACCGCGACAAGACCTATAACGGAAAGCTGACGCTGTCGGGCGACAGTCTGGACGTGTCGGGCTGCATCCTGATGGTCTGCCGCAGCGGCGGCGTCTGGCGGCGCCTGGATTAAGGCCGCCAGCCAAGGAAGTTGCGGATGATCCGCAGGCCGGTCGCCTGCGACTTCTCGGGGTGGAACTGGGCGCCGACCATGTTGTCACGTCCGATGATCGCGGTGATCTCGGTCCCGTAATCGACATGGGCCAGCCGCTGTGCCGGATCGGCCACGCGGAAATGATAGCTGTGGACGAAATAGGCATGATCGCCCGTCGCCACGCCCTCCAGCACGGGATGCGGGTGATCGACGATCAGATCGTTCCATCCCATGTGCGGCACCTTCAGATCGCCCGCGTCGATGCGCACCACCTCTCCTCCGACCCAGTCGAATCCCCGCACTTCCTCGTATTCGCGGCCCCATGTGGTCATCATCTGCATCCCGACGCAGATGCCAAGGAAGGGTCGGGCCTTTTGCACCACCGCTTCCTCGATCGCCTCGAACAGCCCGCCATGGGCGCCCAGCGCGCGGCGGCAGGCCGGGAACGCCCCGTCGCCCGGCAGCACGATCCGGTCGGCGCGCACGACATCCTCGGGGCGGCCCGAGACGATGACCTCGCCCCCGACCTCGGCCGCCATCTTCTGGAACGCCTTTTCCGCCGAATGCAGGTTGCCGCTGTCGTAATCGACCAGAACCGTCAGCATCACAGCATCCCTTTGGTCGAGGGCAGGCCGGTGCTGCGCGGGTCCGGCTCCACCGCCTCGCGCAAGGCGCGGGCGACGGATTTGAACGCAGCCTCGGCGATGTGGTGGCTGTTGACGCCGTGGATCAGGTCCACATGCAGAGTGATCCCGCCATGCGTGGACAGGGCCTGAAAGAACTCGCGCACCAGTTCGGTGTCGAAGCTGCCGATCTTCTGCGTGGGGAAGGGGACGTTCCAGATCAGGAAGGGCCGCGCCGACAGGTCCAGTGCGCAGGCGACCTGCGCGTCGTCCATCGCAAGGCGGAAGCTGCCGTAACGCCGGATGCCCTTCTTGTCGCCCAGCGCCTTGGCCAGCGCCTGGCCGATGGCGATGCCGCAATCCTCGACCGTGTGGTGATCGTCGATATGCGTGTCGCCCGAGGCGCGCAGCGTCAGGTCGATCAGCGAATGGCGCGAAAGCTGGTCCAGCATATGGTCGAAGAAGCCGACGCCCGTCTTCACATCATAGACGCCGGTGCCGTCCAGATCGAGGCTGAGCGAGATGTCGGTCTCTGCCGTCTTGCGGGTGATGTCTGCCTTGCGCATCGCAAAATCCTTCTGTTCCGCGCCTTATAGGCGTGGTCCGAAGGTCCTGCAATGTCCGGTTTTTGTTGGAGCGGGCGAGGCGATTCGAACGCCCGACCCTAACCTTGGCAAGGTTATGCTCTACCCCTGAGCTACGCCCGCACTCCAAATCCAGATGGAGCGGGCGAGGCGATTCGAACGCCCGACCCTAACCTTGGCAAGGTTATGCTCTACCCCTGAGCTACGCCCGCACCGTCTGGATGCGGCGGATTTATCGGGCGGCGCGGTGGGGCGCAAGGGCAAAAAATCAGGATCACGAAAAATTCGTGACGCGGAAAGAAGAAAGGGCGGCGCCTTACGGCACCGCCCTTCGGTCTTCGGCTGGCTGCGCTGGCTGGCGATAAGCTGGCTGCGTGGCTTGCCGTTCGGTATCGGTTGCTGGCTACGTGGCTGGCGTCGGATCACTCGGCCGCGAACTGGGTCGAGAAGTGGCCGCACCAGTCTTTCGACGTGACGACCGGCCACAGGCCGCGCGCGTCGGCTTCGGGCTGGGTCACGGGCGGGTTGAAGCGGCAAAGGCCGGCATCGGCCAGCTGAGCGGCGGAATTGGCTGCGTGATCTTCATAGAAGGCGCAGGCGGAGCAGGTGCTTCCCTTGGTCATCGGTGTCTTCCTTCTTTGCTGTATCCGGTGGAGGGCGAGTCGCCTTCCTTGGAATCTTTCTAATCTCCATCACGGCGCGGGTCAAGAAAAAACATAACGATTCCAATAAGTTGACTTTTTGACTTGGATATACGCGGAAACAAAATCTGTCGGATTAGCGAAAGCCTTTTGCTCGGGAATGGATGTGTTTCGGTCAGAAATAAAAAAAAGCCGCCCCCCCGGTGGGGAGCGGCTTGCGTGCGGTCGGCGGCGGCTTACGCCAATTCGATCATGAGGTCTTTTGCATCGATCTGTGCGCCTTGTGTGACGTGGAGTGCTTTGACGGTTGC
>JARWBI010000050.1 GCA_029846755.1 Falsirhodobacter flavus
TGTTGATTTCCACCGAGACGTGACCCGGTTGGGGTCATAATTTCCATTGAGAATTGACCCATGTGACCCTTCCCCCAACGCGGTGAGCGACGGGGGGCCAAGGAGTGATCCACATGGGACTTTTGAACGTCATCCGCCGGATGGCCCTGCGAGAGAAGCTGCCGATCCGTGAGATCGCGCGCCGCACCGGACTGTCGCGCAACACCATCAAGAAGTATCTCAACGCCGGCACGATCGAGCCGAAGTTCGTTGTGCCGGAGCGTCCGAGCAAGCTTGATCCTTACGCCGACAAGCTGGCCACCTGGCTCAAGACCGAGACAGCGAAGTCACGCAAGCAGCGGCGTCCGCTGACGCATCTGCATGCCGATCTTGTGGTCCTTGGGTTCACCGGTTCCTACAACCGGGTCGCGGCTTTTGCCCGTGCATGGCGTGCAGATCGTCAGCGCGATCAGCAGACGACAGGTCGCGGCACGTTCGTGCCTTTGTCCTTCCGACCGGGCGAAGCTTTCCAGTTCGACTGGAGCGAGGACTATGCCGTCTTGGGCGGTGAACGCACCAAACTGCAGGTGGCGCATATCAAGCTGTCGCACAGCCGGGCCTTCCTTGTGCGGGCT
>JARWBI010000051.1 GCA_029846755.1 Falsirhodobacter flavus
CCCGTCAGAGGACCTTGAGGCCGATAAGGGGCAGGACGACGGCGGTGCAGCCTGGGATTTGCCCTTGCCGCGCGCCGATCGCCGCGACCTCCTTGATCCGAAGCCCTGGCGTGCCGCCGAAGCCGCCCTGGCCGCCGACCTGGCGCGGACGGCGCAGGCTATCGGACGTCTCGATGAAGCTGTGCACCGGCTGGGGCCGGGGGCGATCCAGCGCCTGGCCTATCGCGAGGTGGAGGCGATGAGCCGCGCCGAAGGCGTCTGGCTCGACCGCGACCGGATCGGCCGGTCGGTGCTGGCCGCCGGCAGCGATCCTGAACGCGCCCGGGCATTGGGCCGCGCCCGTTGGGCGCTGCGTCGGCTCTGTGTTTCGCCGGGAGCCCCCGGGGATCTGCGCCGCTTTTTGGGGTTGCGTGAAATCAACGGGGCCGGGCGGGACATCGAGCCCGGGCTACCCGAGGTGCGCCCGACCGGTGCGGCATTCGAGGCTGCCGTGGCCGATTGGCGGG
>JARWBI010000005.1 GCA_029846755.1 Falsirhodobacter flavus
TTCGTGAACCCGACCAAGATCGACGGCTCGGTCGTGCAGCACATCGTGGACATGACCAAGACCCCGTTCGACCAGATTGGCGGGGCGGATTACAGCTTCGACTGCACTGGCAATGTGAAGGTGATGCGCGATGCGCTGGAATGCACGCACCGGGGCTGGGGCGTGTCGGTGGTGATCGGCGTCGCGCCCGCGGGGGCCGAGATCCAGACGCGGCCGTTCCAGCTGGTCACCGGCCGGGTGTGGAAGGGCACCGCCTTTGGCGGCGCGCGGGGCCGCACGGACGTGCCGAAGATCGTCGACTGGTACATGGACGGCAAGATCCAGATCGACCCGATGATCACCCACACCCTGCGGCTGGAAGACATCAACAAGGGCTTCGAGATGATGCATCGCGGGGAGTCCATCCGCTCGGTCGTGGTTTACTGACGGGGGGTGGCGTCCGGCTCAGGCCCGACGGGCCATCGCCGGACGCCGCTGCCGCGCGCTTGGGGAGAGGGCGGAATGAACATCATTTTCGATCTGGACGGGACGTTGGTGGACAGCCTGCCCGACATTCACGCCGCAGCGGGCGCGATGCTGGTGGAGCTGGGGCACGCGCCGCTGGACGTGACTACGATCCGCAGCTTCATCGGCAATGGGGTCGAGGCGCTTGTCGTCCGGGTGATGGAGGCTGTCGGCACCTCGGACGACCGGGCGGCCTGGGTCGAGTGTTTCGGGCGGCATTATAGTGCGGACAGTGCGACACTGACGCGGGCCTTCGATGGGGTGCCCGAGGCGCTGGCCGCATTGGCGGGGCATAGGCTGGCGGTGTGCACCAACAAGCCCGAGGCACTGGCGCTTGCGGTGCTGGAGGCGCTGGATCTGGGGCCGTTCGATGTGGTTCTGGGTGGCGACAGCCTGCCGTTCCGCAAACCGCATCCCGAGCCTTTGCTGGAGACGGCGCGGCGGCTGGGCGACGGGCCGGTGCTTTACGTCGGCGACAGCGAGGTGGACGAGGCGACCGCCAAGGCGGCGGGCATCGATTTCGCCCTGTTCACCGGCGGCTATCGCCATACCGAGCCGGAGGCTATGACCCACCGTTTCCGTTTCGACGACTACGCCGAATTGCCCGGAATCGTTTCGCGGCTGACCCGCTGAATCCGGATGCGCACGCCCGAGGCGGGCCGGGCGGGCACGCGGTTCAGCGCGACGCCAATATCCTGCGGCGGCAGCGTGTATTCCATCCGGCAGCACAGCATCCGCACGGCAGAGGACATCAGCGCCAGCGTCGCCATCTCTCCGGGGCAGCGGTGCGAGCGTTCGACCTTGCCGGCGCCCTGCGGGATGAAGCAATCGTCCTGCGCCGTCCAGTCCAGCATCCGTTCGGGGCGGAAGCGTTCGGGCATGGGGAAATGCCGCGCATCGCGGTTCGTGCCGAACAGGTCCAGCAGCAGCCAGCTTCCCTTGGGGATGATCGCGCCCTGCCAGACCAGTTCCTCGGTGGCGATGGCGGCGGCGGCCGGAAAGAAAGGGGCGGTGCGGCGCACCTCCTCGCAGAAGTCGGCGATGTAATCGTCGTTGCCGCTGCGGAAGAGTTCGCACCACATCGGATGTTCGTGCAGCGCCTTGGCGGCGAAGGCGATGTAGCGGCCGATGGCGACCACGGGGCGCAGGATGTTCAAAAGCTCCACCGCTGCGGTTCCAGGCGGCAACTCGCGCGCAAGGACGGCCAGTGGCGTATCGCCCGTCGCATCCCGCATGGCGCTGCGAAGCTGGCGTTCCAGCGCCCGGCGCTGCCACAGGGTCGCGACGGTACCGGGCCCGAAATGGCCGCTCCGGTCGCTCATCCGGAACAGGATGCGGGTCATGCGGGCGATGTCGCGTTCCGAGAGGTCCAGCCCGGCCCAGCCGCAGACGGCCCGGGTCAGGGCGGTGTTGGCATGGTCCAGCACCGTGATCTCGCAATCGGGGGTCAGCCCGCGCATCCACGCCTGTTCGAACCGGCGGGTCAGATCATCCACGCGGGCGGGGTCCATGACCAGCCGGATGAACAGCGCCTTGCGGCGGCGATGCGCCTCGCCTTCAAGCTGCTGGACGCTGCCTTTGTCCTGCAGCAGGCGCAGAACGGTCGTCGGCATCGCGCCGACACGAGTGGTGCCGGATCGGCCGTAAAGCAGGGCCGCCGCCTCGGGTCCGCGCAGGCAGAACGCCTCGCGCAGCATCAGGCGGGCGCGGAACCCGTCGACGCCCAGCCGGTCGCAGGTCTGGCCGATGAAGGGATAGCCGCTGTTCAGAAAACGCAGGGTATGATCGAGACCGGGCAGCCGCGGCAGGCTTGCGGGGATCGCGGCGCTCGCACCTCCACGGGAGCCGAAGCTCTCGGGATCCTGTCTCGTCATCTGATGTCTCCCTGAAGGCCTTGGGCTGCACGGCGCAGCTTCTCGGCGCGGAAACGTGGGACGGCGGAAAAGGTTCCCGGAAAAAAGCGAAAGGCGTGCCAGGTTTCCCTGCCGCGCCTGATATTTGTGCAGATGCCCTAGCGGCGGCGGTCGCGCCGCGCGCTCATCGGTTGGAAGGCAACGCCGACATGGGCCTCGCAATACGGCTTTCCGGCGGTGGAGGGCAGGCCGCAGAACCAGAAATCCTCGGTCGCAGGATCACCGATGGGCCATTTGCAGGTCCGCTCGGTCAACTCCATCAGCGTCAGACGGCGGGCGCGCTTTTCCACCTCGCGCACCGAGGCCAGCGCCTCGGGGCTGATCTCGTTCGCCGAAGGCTGCGGCGGCAGCGGTTGCCCGGCGGGGATGATCGCCTTGCGGACCGGAACCGGGGCAGGGGCCGCGCGGGGCGCAGGGGCGGGCTCCGGCTCGCGCACGGGTTCGGCGCGCACCGGCTCGGGGCGCGGGGCGGGCGCGGGTTCGGGGATGGCGGCGGCTTCAGGCTCGTCAGCCTCGGATCCGGCGCGGTTCGACAGGCCCAGACGGTGGACCTTGCCGATCACGGCATTTCGCGTGACCCCGCCCAGTTCCTTGGCGATCTGGCTGGCGGACTGGCCTTCGATCCACATCCGCTTGAGGGTTTCGACGCGTTCATCGGTCCAGGACATATCGGTCTTTCCGCTGGTTTCCCGCACGCCGCCCGCGCGCGATGGGATCTTTGGTATCGGCGCATATTAGCGGCGCGAGGGGCGGAGATACAAGCCGCGTGCGTGATTTTCAAGGGCGCGCGGCGCAAAACGCTTGCACGGGGCAGGGCGGGGCGCTAGCACTTCGCAATGATCGCATGGACCGCCCTTTCCGCCCGTCCCCGACGTCGCTTCTGACGTGTCGATCCCGCGTGCCCGGCACGCATCCCGTTATCCACGATTGACTTGAAGGCGGTGCTTTGGCACCCCTTGGTCGCCGAAGTTCCAAGGACCAATCCCATGATCACGCCTGTCCTGCCGACCTACAACCGCGCGCCGCTGTCCTTTGCCGAAGGGCGCGGAAGCTGGCTGACCACGACGGAGGGGGAGCGTTTCCTCGATCTGGGCGCAGGGATCGCGGTGAACGTCCTGGGCCACGCAGCGCCGGAACTGGTCGAGGTTCTGACGGCGCAGGCGAACAAGCTGTGGCATGTCTCCAACCTCTATACGATTCCAGAGCAGGAAAAACTGGCGCGGGCGCTGGTCGAGGCGACATTCGCCGATACCGTGTTCTTCACCAATTCCGGCACCGAGGCGGCGGAACTGGCCGTGAAGATGGCCCGCAAATACTGGTATGACAAAGGCGGGCGCAGCGACATCGTCGCGTTCGAGGGTGCGTTTCACGGCCGGTCCAGCGCGGCCATCGCGGCCTCGGGATCGGAAAAGATGGTCAAGGGCTTCGGCCCGCTGCTGCCCGGCTTCACGCAGGTGCCCTTCGACGATATGGCATCGCTGGATGCCATCACCGACAGCACGGCGGCGGTCCTGATCGAGCCGATGCAGGGTGAGGGCGGAATCCGCGTCGCATCCGATGCGTTCCTGCGGGCGCTGCGGGCGAAATGTGATGCCACCGGCGCGCTGCTGATCTTCGACGAGGTGCAATGCGGCATGGGCCGGACAGGCAAGCTGTTCGCACATGAATGGGCGGGGGTCACGCCCGATATCATGATGGTCGCCAAGGGCATCGGCGGCGGCTTTCCCCTTGGCGCGGTTCTGGCGACCGAGGCGGCTGCGGCGGGGATGGTCGCGGGCACGCATGGATCGACCTATGGCGGCAACCCGCTGGGCTGCGCCATCGGCGGCAAGGTGATGGAGGTCGTGAACGATCCGGCCTTCCTGACCGAGGTCAGCCGCAAGGCCGCGCTGTTCCGGCAGGGGCTGGAGGGGCTGGTCGCCTCGCATCCCGAAGTGTTCGAGGGCGTGCGCGGCCAAGGGCTACTGCTGGGCCTGAAATGCAAGGCGCAGGTCGCGGATGTGGTCAAGGCGGCCTATGCGCAGAACCTGCTGACCGTTCCGGCGGCGGACAACGTGCTGCGCCTTCTGCCCGCGCTGAACATCCCCGACGAGGATATCGCCGAGGCCATCGCCCGGCTGGACAAGGCTGCCGCAAGTGTCTGAGACCGAGGACAGGGCCACCCGCGCATCGCGACGACAGGGAGGGTGCCGCCTTTCCCTGTCATCAACAAGAGCCTGAAAATGAACCACTTCCTTGATATTCACACGACCGATCCAACCGCGCTGCGGGGGATGATCGACGATGCGATCGCCATGAAGACGGCACGTAACGGCCGCCCCAAGGGCACGCCCGACGATGACCGTGTGCTGGACGGTCGCATGGTCGCGCTGATCTTCGAAAAGCCGTCCACCCGCACGCGCGTGTCCTTCGATGTGGGCGTGCGCCAGATGGGCGGGCAGACCATGGTGCTGTCCGGCAAGGAGATGCAGCTTGGTCATGGCGAGACCATCGCCGACACCGCCCGCGTGTTGTCGCGCTATGTCGACCTCATCATGATCCGCACGTTCGAGGAAGCGACCCTGCTGGAGATGGCGGAACACGCGACAGTTCCGGTCATCAACGGGCTGACCAACCGCACCCACCCCTGCCAGATCATGGCCGACGTGATGACCTATGAGGAACATCGCGGCCCGATCGCGGGCAGGAAAGTGGTCTGGGCCGGCGACGGCAACAATGTCTGCGCCAGCTTCATCCATGCGGCGGGGCAATTCGGGTTCGATTTCACCTTCACAGGCCCGCCGACGCTGGACCCGGAACGCGAGTGGATCGACTTCGCGCGCGAGAAAGGCGTGACCGTCACGGTCGAACGCGATCCCGAGGCTGCGGTGGCCGGGGCCGACCTGATCGTCACCGACACCTGGGTGTCGATGCATGACCCGGATTCGGCGCGCGAGCGGCGGCACAACCAGCTTCGCCCCTATCAGGTGAACGAACGGCTCATGGCGCTGGCGCGGCCCGATGCGCTGTTCATGCATTGCTTGCCCGCGCACCGCAACGACGAGGCGACGAGCGGCATCATGGACGGCCCGCATTCGGTCATCTTCGACGAGGCCGAAAACCGCCTTCACGCGCAGAAGGCGGTCATGCGCTGGTGCCTTGGCGTCTAGGCCGCGTCCAACTCCCGCAGGCTTTGCGGCGACAGATCCAGCGTGACGCCGCGCGCCAGTTCCTCCACCTGCGCGGGGGAGCTGGCGGAGCAGAGCGCACCCACGACGCCGGGCTGCGCCACGGTCCATGCCAGCGCGATCTCGGTCAGCGAGGCGCCCTCGCGTTCGGCGGCGCGGTCCATCGCATGAAGGATCGCGCGGCCCCTGGCATTCATGTAGCGGCTGCGGATGCTGTCGGCGCGTTTCGACTGCGCCAGATCGTCCTCGGTCCGATACTTGCCGGTCAGGAACCCCGCGCCCAGCGAATACCATGGCAGCAGCGACAGCCCGTTCCCCTGCATCAGTTCCGCCATGTCGGTGGCGTAATGTTCGCGGGTGTAGAGGTTGAACTCGTTCTGCACCGATTGATACATCGGCAGCGCACCTTCCTTGGCGTGGCGGATCGCCCGGTCAAGCTGCGCGACGTTGTAGTTGGAACAGCCGATCCAGCGGATCTTTCCCGCCTCGACCAGACGGGCATAGGCTTCCAGCGTCTCCTCCTCGGGGGTGTCGGGGTCGGGCTGGTGGCTTTGATAGAGGTCGATATGGTCGGTCTGAAGCCGCGTGAGCGACTCCTCGACCGCCTCGACGATCCGCTTCGCGGACAGGCCCTTGCGCCCGTCGCCCATGTCCATCCCAGTCTTGGTGAAGATCTGGACGCGGCCCCGGTTGCCGCGGGCCTTCATCCAGCGGCCGATGATTCTTTCGCTTTCGCTGTCATTGCCGGGGACCCAGCGGGAATAGACATCGGCGGTGTCGAAGGCGGTGAAGCCCGCATCCACGAAGGCGTCGAAGGTCGCGAAGGATGTCGCCTCGTCCGCCGTCCAGCCCGCGGTGTTGGTGCCAAGCACCCACGGCTCGATCAGAAGGTCGGTCTGGCCAAGTCTGCGTTTCATCCTCATTCTCCTCAGGTTCCGCGCGGTTTGGCGCGCAGGGTGGGGGCGGCCTCCGCTGGGTTCTCCGGCCAGGGGTGGCGCGGATACTGGCCGCGCATGTCCTTGCGGACATCGGCATAGGAATTGGCCCAGAATCCCGGAAGGTCCATCGTTACCTGCACCGGACGGCGGGCGGGTGACAGAAGCGTAACGCGCAGGGGGCGGTTCGCCACGGTCGGATGGGCGGCAAGACCGAACAACTCCTGAAGCCGCACCTCGATCGCGGGCGTGTCGTCATAGTCGATGGGAACGCGGTTACCCAAGGGGGTGGTGAAATGCGAAGGGGTCAGACGGTCGATGGTCTGCACGCCGTCCCAGCCCAGATGTGCGCGCAGGGCTTCGGTCAGGTCCAGCGCGCGCAGGTCGGCCTCGCTGCGTTTGCCGGACAGGTAGGGCAGCAGCCAGTCGGGGTCCGCCAGCAGAGCCTCGTCCGACACGTCCATCAGATCGCACAGCCGGATTCGGGCGCGCAGGCGAGCGGCGGCGGGCGTCCATGGCAGGCCGATCTGGCGCAGCCCGTCGAAGGCGGCACGGGCCATCGCCTCGGGCGGGGCGTCCCAGATGCGATCCTCCAGCACCAGCGCGCCCATCATCTCGCGCCTCCGGGCGGTGACGCGGCCCTCGCGCCGGGACCATTCGCAGACATCTTCCCAGCGGGTGGGATGGATCGCGCGTGCCTCGGCCTCGGTCAGGGGGACGGCCTGGCGGACCTTGGCCTCGCGCGGGTCGCCATCCAGATCGGTCGCCACGATCAGACGCTGGCCGGACAAGGGCTGCCCCGGCTCCATCGCCGCGCCCTTGCCGCCGGACAGCAGCCAGCGCGGCGCATCACCCTTGCGGCGCAGCCCGATGCGGTCGGGATAGGCCAGCGCTGCCATCTGGCCCAGCGAATAGTCGCCCGTGCCTGCCATGCGCGACAGGCGTTTTGCCTCGGACCGGATGCGTTCGACGGTGGGGCGGTGGGTTTCCGCGAATCGCTGCGGATTGCGGACGGCATCCATGCGCCGGGCCAGATCGGCGGGCTGGCCGCGCAGGGGGTCGCGTTCGGCCAGAAGCGCGGCCAGCGTCGGCGCATCGCCCCCGGAAAGCGCCAGCATATGTGCAAGGCGCGGATGGAGCGGCGCACCGGCCAGTTTGCGCCCGTGATCGGTGATCCGCCCGTCCCGCAGCGCGCCAAGGTCGTGCAGCAGCGCCCGCGCCTCGGCCAATGCGCCTTCGGGGGGCGGCGTCAGGAAGGGCAGATCGCCCGAACCCCAGACCGCCAGTTCCAGCGCAAGGCCGGTCAGATCCGCGACCTCGATTTCCGCCGGGGGGAAGGCGGCCAGCGCGCCTTCCTCGCCGCGGGTCCAGAGGCGATAGCAGATGCCGGGGGCGGTCCGGCCCGCGCGGCCCCGGCGCTGTTCGGCCTCGGCCCGCGTCACGCGTTCGGTGACAAGGCGCGACATGCCGGATGCCGGATCGAACCGCGCCCGGCGCGCGCGGCCCCCGTCCACCACGACGCGGATGCCGGGGATGGTCAACGAGGTTTCCGCGATGGCTGTGGCAAGGATGATCCGCCGCGCGGGCCCGCCCGCCAATGCCGCCCGCTGCGCTGCGAAATCCATTGCGCCGAACAACGCGCGCACATCGCCGTCCAGCAGCGACTGGACGCGGCGGATCTCTCCCTCTCCGGGCAGGAAGGCAAGGATGTCGCCCTCGGTCTCCTCCAGCGCCTGACGGATCGTGGCAGCCATCTCCGGCTCCAGCCGATCCGCAGGGCGGGGCAGCCAGCGGGTTTCGACCGGATACGCGCGGCCGGCCGAGGTCACAACAGGCGCACCCATCAGCGCCGCCACGGGGTCCGCATCCAGCGTGGCGGACATGACGACCACTACCAGATCCTCGCGCAGTGCCGCCCGCGCCTCCAGCACCAGCGCCAGACCCAGATCGGCATTGAGCGAGCGTTCGTGGAATTCGTCGAAGATCACCGCTGCGATCCCGTCCAGCGACGGGTCGGTCTGGATCATGCGGGTCAGGATGCCTTCGGTCACCACTTCGATGCGGGTGCCGGGGCGGGAATCGCCGCGGATGCGATAGCCGACGGATTGGCCGACCGTCTCGCCCAGTTCCTCGGCCAGCCGTTCGGCGGCGGCGCGGGCGGCAAGGCGGCGGGGTTCCAGCATGACGATGCGGCCCGGCAGATGCAGCAGGGCCAGCGGCACGCGGGTCGTCTTGCCCGCGCCGGGCGGGGCCTGAAGCACGGCCATCCCCTGCATGTCCACGGCATCGCGAAGGGCGGGCAGAGCCTCGTCTATGGGAAGGGGCGTTCGCATGGCCCGCTTATCGCGCGGGCCGCTGAATCGTTCAATGGCTGGTGGTGTTGATAGGATAGACGGTCTGCGCCTTCACCTGCTCCATCACGAAATGGGCGGTCACGCGTTTGATCGCCAGCCCGTCGGTCAGATCGTTGTAGAAGCCGTCATAGGCCGCCATGTCCGGCAGCACGACGCGCAGCAGGTAATCCAGATCACCCGCCATGCGGTTCACTTCCATCACCTGCGGAAGCGAAGCGATGACGCGGGTGAACTGGGTGCGCCATTCGGCGCTGTGCTCGGGCGCTTCGATGCCGACGAAGACGGTCAGGCCAAGGCCGAGGCTGGCCTGGTTTACCAGCGCCACGCGGCCCGTGATGATGCCCGCCGCCTGAAGCTTCTGCACCCGCTTCCAGCAGGGTGTCTGCGACAGGCCCACGCGGTCCGCCAGACGTGCGATCGGCACGGTTGCATCGCGCATGAGTTCGGCGAGGATCTTTCGGTCGATGAGGTCGAGTGTCTGCATGATCTGGTCCTTCCCGAATGTGGGAGGCACTCTGCCACATCCAAATTAAAAGTCTACTACCTTGATCGTGTATTAAGGAATTAATTTTTGCGCGGCAGATTGATGTGGATCGCAGGGCAGGATAGGCAGGGAACATGATCTCGCAGCGAACGAAATATGCGCTGAAGGCGCTGATGACCTTGGCCGAGGCCGCCGTCCATGACGACGGCGCGCTGACGATCGAGGAGATCGCGCGTCGCTCGGGCACGCCCAAGAGGTTCCTTGAACATATCCTGATCGACCTGCGCAATGTGGGGTTGATTCGCAGCCGCCGGGGCAGGGCGGGCGGCTATGTGCTCATCAAGGAGCCGAACACGATTTCTATCGGCGAGCTGCTGCGCCAGATGGACGGTCCCATCGCCCCGCTGCCCTGCCTGTCGCGCCGCGCCTATCAGCCCTGCGAAGACTGCGTGGATGAGGAATCCTGCCGCATCCGGCAAATGTTCGGGCAGGTTTTCTGGGCCTATCTGCTGCTGATCGAATCCCTGACACTGGCCGATCTGACCGAAAAATCGGACGTGATCGAGCGCCTCGCCTCTCCCATCGCCTCTGTCGGAGAATAATGTTCTACTTTGGTAGGATAAAATGATCGATTTCTTTTGTTGAAAAAAAACGACCAACCTTGTCGTTATTAGCGGGAAGACGCGGTCACAGTCACGAAAGGAGGCCGTCATGTTCGCAGCGTTCCGTCGATCTCCGCCAAAGGCAGGCATTCCCCCGTTGAACCCGATGTTCGAGGTCCAGCTTGTGGATTGCAGCCCCGTGGGGATGCCGCTGACGATTTTCACCAATGACCCGTTGCTGGTCGCGGACGAACTGATGCAGGGCCGCGATCCGGGACAATGGGATGTAACGATACGCGCCCTCGCCGCTGGCGAACGGCCGGTCTGAACTTCAGGGAGACAGCCATGAAAACCACGCTATCGCTGATCGCCGCGCTTGCCCTGGCGGTTCCCGCCTCGGCCGAGACGCTGCTGAACGTGTCTTACGATCCGACGCGCGAATTCTATCGCGAATACAACGAATACTTTTCGGACTGGTGGGAAGGGCAGGGGCACGAGGCCGCGACCATCGACACCTCGCATGGCGGCTCGGGCGCGCAGGCCCGCGCGGTGATCGACGGTCTGAATGCGCAGGTCGTGACGCTGGCGCTGGCCGCAGACATCGACGCAATCGCGACAAACACCCAGAAGATTCCCGCCGACTGGCAATCGAAGCTGGAGCATCAGTCCTCGCCCTATACCTCGACCATCGTGTTTCTGGTGCGCGAGGGGAACCCGAAGGGCATCGCCGACTGGGGCGATCTGGTGAAGGAAGGCACGCAGGTCATCACGCCGAACCCGAAGACCTCGGGCGGGGCGCGCTGGAACTATCTGGCGGCCTGGGCCTGGGCGGAAAAGAACGGGCAGGACCCGCAGGCCTTCGTCGGTTCGCTGTATAAGAACGTGCCGGTGCTGGACACGGGTGCGCGCGGATCGACCACCACCTTCACGCAGCGGGGCATCGGCGACGTGCTGCTGGCATGGGAGAACGAGGCATGGTTGGCGCTGGACGAGCTTGGCGAGGATCAGTTCGACATCGTGGTCCCCTCCGTGTCGATCCTGGCCGAACCGCCCGTTGCGCTGGTCGAGGGCAACATCGCCAATGACGCGCAGCGCGAGCTTGCGACCGCCTATCTGGCCCAGCTCTATTCCCCCGAGGCTCAGGCGCTGGCGCTGAAGCATTACTACCGCGCGTGGGACACTTCGGCGGCTGCGCCGGAAGACGTGGCGCGGTTCCCGGAGCTGGACCTCGTGACCATCGCAGATTTCGGCGGCTGGGCCAAAGCGCAGCCGGAACATTTCGGGGATGGCGGCATCTTCGACCAGATCTATTCGGGGAACTGAGTTGATCCACCGCCAGAAGTCCGCGATGCCGGGCTTCGGCCTTTCCATGGGGATCACGCTGACCATGCTTTCGGTCATCGTGATCCTGCCCATCGCGATGCTAATCGCGCGGGGCATCGCATGGGGCCCGGCCGAGGTCTGGAACATCGTCTCGTCGCAGCGCGTGCTGAATGCGCTGTTTCTGTCGTTCAAGCTGTCCTTCTTTGCGGCGCTGTTCAATCTGGTGTTCGGCGTGGCGCTGGCATGGGTTCTGGCGCGCTATCCCTTTCCGGGGCGGCGGTTCATCGATGCCTGCGTCGATCTGCCCTTTGCGCTGCCGACGGCTGTTGCAGGGATCGCGCTGACGGCGCTTTATGCGCCGAACGGGGTGTTCGGATCGCTGTTCCCGTTCCGCATCGCCTATACCCAGATCGGCATCTTCATCGCGCTGGTCTTCGTCGGTCTGCCCTTCGTGGTCCGCACCGTCCAGCCCGTCATCGCCGAGATAGAGAAGGAGGTCGAGGAGGCTTCTGCCACTTTGGGCGCAACGCGGCTTTACACGCTTCGCCGGGTGATCCTGCCGATGCTGACGCCCGCCGCGCTGACCGGATTTGCCCTGTCGCTGGCGCGGTCGGTGGGCGAATACGGCTCCGTCATCTTCATCGCCGGCAACATCCCCAACCTGACCGAGATTGCCCCCCTGCTGATCGTCATCCGGCTGGAGGAGTTCAACTATGACGCCGCCGCCGCCATCGGGATCGCGATGCTGCTGATTTCCTTCGCGATGCTGCTGGTCATCAACCTGATCCAGATGTGGAGCCGCCGTCATGTCTGATGTCACCACCTTCCGCGCCCCGACCGAGGAAGCGCCCATCGTCCGCCGCATCCTGATCGGCGTCGTCGTGGCGCTTCTGGCCGTGCTGGTGCTGGCCCCGCTGTTCGTCGTCTTTGCCGAGGCCCTGTCGCGCGGCGTGGGCGAAGCGGTCAAATCGCTCGGCTCGCGCGATGCGCTGGCGGCGATCCGGCTGACGCTGACCGTTGCCGCCTTCGCCGTCCCGCTGAACGCGATCTTCGGGCTGGCCGCGGCATGGGCGATCACCAAGTTCGACTTTCGCGGCAAGGCCTTCCTCATCACGCTGATCGATCTGCCGTTCTCGGTCTCTCCGGTCGTGGCGGGGCTGTGCCTCGTGCTGCTCTTGGGCACCAACTCGACGCTAGGCGGGCTGCTGGTTGCGAACGGATATCCGATCATCTTTGCGCTGCCGGGGATCGTGCTGGCCACCGTCTTCGTGACCTTTCCCTTCATCGCGCGCGAATTGATCCCGGTGATGATCGAACAGGGCAAGGCCGAGGAAGAAGCCGCCCTGACGCTGGGCGCTTCGGGCTGGCGGGTCTTCCGCACCGTGACGCTGCCCAATATCCGCTGGGCGCTGCTGTATGGCGTGCTGCTGTGCAACGCCCGCGCGATGGGCGAATTCGGCGCGGTTGCGGTCGTATCCGGCAAGATCCGGGGCGAGACGGCGACGATGCCCATCACCATCGAGATGATGTATAACGAATACCTGTCCGTCGCGGCCTTTTCGCTGGCGGCGGTGCTTGCCTTGCTGGCGCTTTTGACGCTGGCGCTGAAGACCCTGCTGGAATGGCGCCACGCCGACGCCCTTGCCGCCACCGGAGGCCACTGACATGCATATCGAAATCGACGAGATCGCCAAATCCTTCGGAGAGACCACGGCGCTGCATCCGGTCAGCCTGCCGATCCCATCCGGCGCGCTGGTCGCGCTGCTTGGCCCGTCGGGCTCCGGCAAGACGACGCTGCTGCGGATCCTCGGCGGGCTGGAATTCCCCAGTTCCGGCCGCGTGCTGTTCGACGGCAAGGATGCGACCGGCCTGACGGTGCAGGAACGCCGGGCGGGCTTCGTGTTCCAAAGCTACGCCCTGTTCCGCCACATGACGGTGTTCGAGAATATCGCCTATGGCCTGCGCGCCCGGCCCCGTGCATCCCGCCCGCCGAATGCCGAGATCACCCGCCGCGTAACCAAACTGCTGGAGCTGATCCAGCTGCCCGACATCGGCAAACGCTTCCCGACGCAGCTTTCGGGCGGCCAGCGGCAACGGGTCGCGCTGGCTCGCGCCTTGGCGATCGAGCCGCGGATGCTGCTGCTGGACGAACCCTTCGGCGCGCTGGATGCCCGCGTGCGCAAGGAACTCCGGACCGGGCTGCGCGAAATCCACGACGCCACTGGACTGACCACGGTCTTCGTGACCCACGATCAGGAGGAGGCGATGGAACTCGCCGACCTCGTCGTCGTCATGTCGATGGGCCGGATCGAGCAGATCGGCAAGCCGTCCGACATCCGCGCTCGCCCGGCCACCGATTTCGTGCGCGAGTTCATCTCGGCCTGACCCGCCGGGGCTGGGGCCCTGGCTCGGCCCAACATCGACGAGATGGCGAAGCCGTCGAGGAGTGGCGGGAGCGCTACCCGTGCTGCGGTGCCTTGCGCGACGGGGCCAGATAGGGCCGCGTCACGTCCCGAAGCGTCGCATCGCAGGCTTCCATGTCCAGCGCTACGGCGCCATCGCCCGCCAGCGTGATCTCCACCGCGCCAGTGCCGTCCTCGCCCGCCTTCCATTCGACCGACAGGACCGACAGCACCGTATCGGCATCGCTGCGGTCGATCCCGTGGCTGCGGACTGCCAGCACGCCGTCGAAGGACAGCAGCGACTGCACCCGTTCGACCCCACGGCCACTGCGTTCGGCTGCCTCGCGGTCCTCCCAGCGAAAGCGGTTCAGCAGCAGCGCGAACTGCCGTTTGGAGGGGCGATACTTCATCTCGGAAATCGGCAGCACCGCATCCTGCACCAGCGTCGAGATCACGCGCAGATCGTCCGCATCCTCGGCCCCGAGATAAAGCGGGCGTTCGTCGCCGTCTTCGAACCGTGCATCAGCCATCTTCGCGCCCCTTACGATGTTTCACGCAAACATATGGAGCGGGGCGCGAAGGGCAAGTCATCCGGCGATCCGTTCGATCAGCGCGCCGCAGGCCGACAGCTTCTCCTCGACCCGCTCATACCCGCGGTCGAGGTGATAGACGCGGCTGACCACCGTTTCGCCCTCTGCCGCCAGCGCCGCTAGGATCAAGGACACCGAGGCCCGCAGGTCCGTCGCCATCACCGGCGCACCGCGCAGCTTTTCGACGCCGTGGACGGTCGCATGGCCACCCTGCACCTCGATCCGGGCGCCCATCCGGGTCAGTTCCGGGGCGTGCATGAAGCGGTTCTCGAAAATCTTCTCCTCCAGCACCGAAGTGCCCTCGGCGGTGCAAAGCAGCGCCATCATCTGCGCCTGAAGGTCGGTGGGGAAGCCGGGAAAGGGCTCGGTCACCACATCCACCGCGCGGATGCGGCCGTTCTTGCGTGCGACGGTCAGCCCGCGCTCGGTTTCCGTCACCGACACGCCCGCCGCGTCCAGCTTCTCGCAGAATGCCGCGAGCAGGTCGATCCTCCCGCCGAGCAGCTCCACCTCGCCGCCGCAGATCGCGGGGGCAAGCATGTAGGTGCCAAGCTCGATCCGGTCGGTCACCACCGGATGCGTCGCCCCGCCCAGACGGTCCACGCCCTGAATGGTGATGGTCGATGTGCCTTCGCCCTCGATCTGCGCACCCATGCGGCGCAGACATTGCGCAAGGTCCACGATCTCCGGCTCGCGCGCGGCGTTCTTCAACACGGTCGTGCCCTTGGCCAGCGTCGCCGCCATCAGCGCATTCTCGGTCGCCCCAACCGACACGATCGGAAACTCGAACACTGCGCCCCGCAGTCCCGAGGTCTTTGCCCGCACATAGCCGTCGCGCAGGTCCAGCTCCGCGCCCATCGCCTCCAGCGCCTTCAGGTGAAGATCGACAGGGCGCGCGCCGATGGCGCAGCCGCCGGGCAGGGACACCTCGGCCTGCCCGAACCGCGCCAGAAGCGGCCCCAGCACCAGGATGGACGCGCGCATCTTCCGCACGATGTCGTAATCGGCATGCTGGCTGGTCAGGTCATGCGAAGACATCGCCAGAACCTGTCCGCCCTGCAGCGCCACCACCTCGGCCCCCAGAGATCCCAGAAGCTGCGTCATCGTGCGGATGTCCGACAGGCGCGGCGCATTGGTCAGCGTCAGCGGCTCTTCGGTCAGAAGCGTTGCAGGCATCAGTGTCAGACAGGCATTCTTTGCGCCCGCAATGGGGATTTGCCCCTTCAAAGGGCCGTTGCCCCGAACCAGAATCGAATCCATGCCTGCCCCTTATTCGTTGTCTTCCGCCCGCGCTCGCGCCTGCGCCTTGCGCCGGGCCATATTGGCCTTCAGCGCCGCCTTCAACCTGTCTTCGCGGGTTTCGGGCGCAGGTTTCACACGCTTGGGCGCTTTCCCGCCCTGCGGAGTTTCGTCATTTTCACTGCTCATTCCGTTTCTTTATCCCGGCGCGAAAAAACCGTCCAGTTGGGGGTTGCAAGGCCCCGAAATTAGTTCTAATCAGCCGCCACACCGCAGGAAACACCTGCACCGGCGCTGCAGTAGCTCAGTGGTAGAGCACACCCTTGGTAAGGGTGAGGTCGAGAGTTCAATCCTCTCTTGCAGCACCATCTTTTCTCCTTTCGGATCAAAAAGATGCAAGCTAACAAGGGCTTGGACTGACTTCGGTGCTACACCGGAGTGCTACACCGTGGTATTGCAGATGGCTCGACCCTTCCCCCACCCGCGCACCGGGGTCTTCTATTTCCGTCAGAAGGTTCCCGCCGATCTTCGGCATATACTTGGCAACAAGATCGTCTCGCGGTCCCTCCGCACAAAAGACCCAGCGACGGCCAAGTTGCGGAACGTGGAAGAGGTGCGAAAGCAAGCCCTGATCTGGGAGCGGCACCGAAAGTCCCCCGAGCCAATCCCGCACAAGCAAATCGTGGCTCTCTCGGGGGTCGTCTATCGGGACTACATGGCGATGCTGGACCACGGCACCCTCTGCCTTCGGATCACGCCGGAAGCAGGGTCGGTGAAGACGGGTCGCTACAGGGTGGTGCCGATGCACCCGCAGCTTGTGGAGATGGGTCTGCCGGAGATGATCCGCAGCCTCCCTGATGGCCCGATCTTCTACTCGACGGCCCCCATTCGCGGAAAGCCCGCCAATCCGGTTGAGCGCGCTCAGAGTGCTGGAGCGAAGGTCGGTCAGTGGGTGCGGAAGGTGGTCGGGATCACCGACCCGGACGTGCAGCCCAGCCATGCGTGGCGGCACAGGTTCAAGACCATAGCGCGGGAGGCCGGGATTGATGTGGAGATCCGAGACGCAATCCAAGGTCATGAAGACGGCAGGGCCGCAAGCGATTATGGAGAGGTCACGATTAGAGCCATGCGGGACGCGATCAGGCGTCTTGAGCCGATAGAGGTTGGTTCGTGGAGCCGGGAAGGGGCGACTTAAGCACCCCCTCTCGGTGTTCTACTACGTATGCCGGAGGGCGGATTAGATCACTTCGCCCGTCTCCGGGTCGGGAGCCTTCCCCGTCACCCACTCCCAGACGCGACACCCCATGAGGCGGCGACAAAGCCTGTCAGCGACCACGGGCACCGGGGGATAGTGTCTCGACCTGCGGAAGCAGACACGCCGTCTCTCGTCTTCCTTGGGAGCGAAGAACAGCGGGTTCCCGAGGACGTGACGCATGTGCTTGTCTCCGGCCCGCGCACTTTGGAGCCAGCCATTCACCAACCCCAGCCGTTCCCCCGGAGGCGTCCCATAATAAGCCTCATTCAGCCATTGCAGCGTGGCATGGTCGCGGCGGCTGCGATGGCGCACGTCCCAGCTATCACCACGGGGACCGCAGCGGGACGTGTTGCGGGTGGTCTTCTTCTGGCACGGCGGAGTGCAGTAGCGTTGATTGCGGCGGTTCGGCGTGAAGGCGGTCGAGCAACCGGGGCAGACGTGCTGCCCGCCCCCATTGTCGCGAAGGATCAAGTTCAATGCTGTGATCCCGACCACAAAGCTTTTTCACCCTTTCGCGCTGCGCGGTAGGCCAGCTTGTCAGCTCGTTCGTTGTGCTCTGCTCCGTTGTGACCACGGACCCAGACAAACGCCACGTTGCGTCCATCGACCGCTGCCTCCAATCGGTCCCAGAGATCGCGATTGGGCGGTGCCGATCCGTCGCTTTTCTTCCAACCCTTCGCCCTCCAGTTCGCCAGCCATCCGTTCATGGCGTTGGGAATGAGATTGAGGTCGCAGAAGACGGTCACAGGTTCGCCGCTCGGCACTCCTAGCTGTTCGATAGCGACACAGGCCGCCGTCATCTCCATGCGAATGTTGGTTGTGGGTTCAGCAACGAATCCAGAGCGTTCACGCTCCTTCACGATGCCACCGTCTGCGGCGCGGCGGAGGGTCACAATGCCATAGCCGCCGGGGCCGGGGTTCCCGATGCTGGAACCGTCTGTATAGATTTCAATGCGAGTCTGGCTGCTGTGCGGCTGGTCATCGCGGGTCGTGGTGGTCTTCATGGTAAGCTCCATTGATGCTTTGATGGTGGATCAGGTCGAGGCCATCCCTCGGCACGGCACCGTCAGCGGCCCCACCACGAGCACCCGAAAGGCTGCGGAGAGACAGCCAGACGGGGTGCCAGCGGTGTCGTGCGAAGGAATGAAGGGGAAGGTCGGGGTTGCGCTGGGGGAGCGCTCGGTCGCTAAACACTAGATTTTGTGGATCGTGGTTCGGACTGCCGCGAGAGGTCCAAAGAGGGTATGTGTTCCTCCGATGGGGGGTGGTAATTGCCGATCCTCGGAGAGTTGTGGAGGGCAGCCCAGCGCCCCCGCGACTTTTCACCGTTCAGCGCCAAGCTTAAAGTGAGATGCCGCTCTACGGTGCTTCCTGTGGCCTGTGCGGGCGTCCGATCATTTGCGCTGGGTGGCACTGGTCGCTAGGTGTTGTGTGGTGCCGGATAGCAGGAAGCCCCCGAGGTGATCCCCGAGGGCCTTGAGCTGGTCCAGTGCTACGTCCTGTCCCCGTGAAGTTTGCGGGATGCTAGTTCCTCATGTAGAAGATCGGCAACTCTTGCCACGTTCCGGCCATCCGCATCCGGCCTTCTTGCGCCTTGGCTTCCGCGATCCGCAGCGCCAGCGCCATCCCGTCCCCCACCTTTTCGCCCCTGACGGGTTCCCCCTTGGCGATCCTCTCGGCAGCTTCGTAGAGCGCATCTCCGGCTGTGATGAGGGCCAGCGCGGCCTCCATGCGGGCAGCGGCCTTGCGGGCCTTCTTCTTCCCGTGCGCCTCTCTGGTGGCCGTCACGGTGCCCTGTGCGGTGCCAAGGATGATCCCGGTGGCGGCGATCAGGTGGTCCGTGGTGGTGGTCGCGGTGTGCATAGCGTTCCCTCTGCGATGCGTGGTTGATGACATAGAATCGCATGGCCGATGAGGCCGCGTAAGTAGATGGTTCCGATATGAAAACTGCTTTGGCGATTAAGTCGGAGTGTGACTCATCCGCCACAGGTTGCGGGTGCGCCTCCTATGGCATGGTGCAATTGGCTCCAGTCTTGGTCCGGTGCAAAAACAGATAGTCAGACAGGGACGCGGTGCCGTGGATCAGTCCGGCCCGAGGGCGTCCCATACCGCCAGAAGCCCACCTACGCCCATCACGACCGCAACGGCGTAGTGGACGATTTCCAGCACCAGCAGCATCACGCAGCCTCCCCCTCGGCCCACTTCACCAGCACCGCCTCGGCCCCAGCCATGTCGTCCCGAAGGCGCTGGACGGTGGGGCGCGTCAAGCCCGTTGCCTTGGCGATCTGGGATGCTCCTGCGCCCTGTGCGAGCATGTCCCGCATGAGGTCGAGCTGGTCCCGTGTGTAGCTCGGCTTGCGGCCCCGATACTTCTGCGGGCTGGTGGCTCTGTGGTGCGCGATCCCGGCCTTCTGGGCTTCCTTCGTCGCCTCGGCCTGTGCCTGTGCCGTCGCTGCCATGAAGCCGATCAGCGCGTCCCTGACAGCCTCCTGCATGGGGTCTGTCGTGGCCCCGTCAAAGGTCATGTTGTTTATCACGGTGCAAATGACCACGCCCTGCCGCATGAAGTGCCGGATCGTGTCCGTCACGTCCTGATAGTTCCGGCCTAGCCGATCCACCCAGCGGACGACCAGCACGTCCCCGTGCCGCAGCTTGTCGAAGAGCCGCCGACCCTCGGGACGATCCCGAAGCGGGATGCTGACGCCGGATACGCCCTCGTCCGCGATCACCTCGTCAATGGTGAAGCCCGCAGCCTCGGCCTGTTGGCGCTGGTGAGCGGTGGTCTGGTCTGCTGTGGAGACGCGGGCATAAAGGACGGTGCGGGACATGGTAGCTCCTGCCAGAAAGGGTTGTGCCAGCATAGAGACCTGCCAACAATTCGATGCCAACCCTTATGGGCACCTCTGCGGGGACTTTCCGACCTGCCCATGTGGGCATACCCTGTGGGCATGGTGCTAGAGTATTGCGGGATAAATATGATCGTCACGCGGATGACGAAGCCTTGGCTCAGCTGTCGCAACTAATCCTATGGTGGGTGTCCTTACCGCAGCTGTAGGGTGCAGGAAATGGGGTGGCACGGGGGGCTGTGGGGAGCTAGAATAGTTTAGTTCGGCCCTTCGAATATTTTGGCCAAATTCTTGGTTGGTCGCTATAAATGCTCAGCACAGGCAAGGAGTCGATATGTTTTTTTCTAAAGTTGGCCGAATAATTGCATGGGGCGCGGTCATCCTTGGTGTGATCCAACTATCGATGGGATTTATTGTCGGCTTCATGTTGGCTGGCTCTGAACATCCCGCTGCGGTGGTTGCAGCGACCCGGCGTTATCTTGGAGGAACACCCTCTGGACAGACGATAAATGAAGCCATATTTTTTATCGTGATTGGCGTGTCTATTGGTATTTTGACAGAGATTAGCAGAGCGATTTCATTGTCGAAAAAATGACCTGTGGAAAGTTTAGATGTCTATTCCTGATTATGAAACGCTTATGTTGCCTGTCCTCCGTCTGTTCGCTGATGGGGTTTCAAATGTGGCAGCCTGTGTCCCCCGTTTGAAAGAGCAATTCAATATCTCTGACGAGGAAGCTGCTGAACTTATACCCAGCGGAACAACAACCATTCTACAAAGTCGCGCTCACTGGGCTCGGACCTATCTAGCAAAGGCTGGTCTGCTTTCGTCACCAAAGAGAAACCTGCACGTCATCACTGACACTGGGCGAGCAGTTCTTGCGAGGATGCCGACAAAAATTGACAACGCTTATTTGGCTAATTTCGACGGTTTCAATGATTGGATAGACCAATCTCGGGCAGGAAGTATTGCGACAGGCAATGATGGTGCGCTGGAGGGTGCGCCTAAAGAATCGAGACCCGACATTACGCCCATTGATGAGCGTCAGACACCAGAGGACGCCATGGAGGCAGCCTCTTCGCTTCTAAGTGCGGCCCTCAGAGATGAACTTTTAGCATTGCTCTATCAGGTAACGCCTCAGCGTTTTGAAAGGCTCATTCTCGAATTGCTCACGTCTATGGGTTACGGGGGCGGAGACGCTGCGCGTGGTATGACTACGAAAGCGACTGGTGATGGTGGCATAGACGGTATCATTCACGAGGACGCGCTGGGGTTGGATGCCGTTTATATACAGGCAAAACGGTATGCTGCTGACAGGAAGGTCGGTCGGCCTGATATTCAGCAATTCATAGGTTCATTGACGGGAGAGGGCGCAACAAAAGGTGTCTTCGTGACCACAGCGGACTTTTCTAGGGACGCACGCGATTTTTTACACCGCGTCCAGCAAAGGGTAGTTCTGATTAATGGCCAGAGGTTGGCGCAGCTAATGATAGCTCACGGAGTCGGTGTTCGCGTAAGGCAGACTTACCTGATCCGATCCGTTGACGAAGACTATTTCTCTGACATCGCAACCTGATTTGCCTCGGCACACGTGTCGCACCGAAGTGCTACACCACCGTTGACAGGATGGCTAAAAAACCTATATGAATCAAAGAGAAGTGGATTTATTCGCCGAATTCAATCCTCTCTTGCAGCACCATCTTTCCCACCTGCCAAAACAAGATTTGCCAGTTTGACTGCGCGTTATGTCCGGGCTCGTTCAGGGTATTCGTCGCTGTGCAAGGGCCGCCGCTTGAGTTCGTCTGCTTGCGGGTGCGGTCCGGGAAGGATGTGAAAGGGCCGATCGCGATGATCGGCCCTTTGTGATTCACCCTTGCAGCGTCCGGACGCCGATGCCCTCGCTACGGGCCTTCATCGCCTCGACTGCGGCGATCGACGCGGCGGCGGTGGTGAAGTAAGGGATCTTGTCGTAAAGCGCCACCGCGCGGATGTCGCGGCTGTCGCTGACCGCCTGCGTGCCTTCGGTCGTGTTCAGCACAAGCGCGATGTCGCCGTTCTTGAGCATGTCCACGATGTTCGGGCGGCCCTCATAGACCTTGTTCGCCTGCGTCGCCTTGATGCCCTGCGCGGTCAGCCAGCTTGCCGTGCCGCGCGTTGCCACGATCTCGAAGCCCAGCGCCAGCAGATCGCGTGCGGCTGTGGCCAGCGCCTCGGTCTTGTCGGCATCCTTGACGGACAGGAACACGCGGCCCTCTTCGGGCAGATGCGTGCCTGCGCCCATCTGCGCCTTGAGGAAGGCGAGGGCGAAGTTGCGGTCCCAGCCCATTACCTCGCCGGTCGAGCGCATCTCCGGCCCAAGCAGCGTGTCGACGCCGGGGAAGCGGGCAAAGGGCAGCACCGATTCCTTGACCGAGAACCACGGCGTGATCGGATCGGCCAGCGTCATCGCATCGGCAAGCGGCAGCGCGCTGTCCGGCCCGACGCCGGCGGGGTAGGGCGCGCGCAGCGGGAAGTTCGACAACGGCTCGCCCGCCATCAGACGCGCAGCGATGGAGGCGATGGCGCTGTCGGTGGCCTTCGCCACGAAGGGCACGGTGCGCGACGCGCGGGGGTTCACCTCCAGCACATAGATCGTGCCGTCCTTGATGGCGAACTGCACGTTCATCAGCCCGACCACATTCAGCGCCTTGGCCATTTCGACCGACTGGCGCTTCAGTTCGGCAATCGTCTCCGCCGACAGCGAATGCGGCGGCAGGCAGCAGGCGGAGTCGCCCGAATGGACGCCCGCTTCCTCGATATGCTCCATGATGCCAGCGACGTGGACATTGGTGCCGTCGGACAGGCAGTCCACGTCCACCTCGATCGCGCCGGCAAGATAGCTGTCCAGCAGAACGGGGTTCTTGCCCGACACGTTCACCGCGGTGGTGATGTAGCGTTTCAGCTGGTCCATGTCGCGCACGATTTCCATCGCGCGGCCGCCGAGGACGTAGGACGGGCGGATCACCAGCGGGAAGCCCACGCGGGTCGCGATCTCCAGCGCCTGTTCATCGGACGAGGCGATGCCGTTGATCGGCTGCTTCAGGTCCAGATCGACCAGCAGCTTCTGGAACCGTTCGCGGTCCTCGGCCAGGTCGATGGCGTCGGGCGTGGTGCCGAGGATCGGGATGCCTTCCTCTTCTAGCGCGTTCGCCAGTTTCAGCGGAGTCTGGCCGCCGAACTGGACGATCACGCCGTGCAGGGTGCCGTTCTCCTGCTCGACCCGCAGGATTTCCAGCACATGCTCCAGCGTCAGCGGCTCGAAATACAGACGGTCCGAGGTGTCATAGTCAGTCGAAACCGTCTCGGGGTTGCAGTTGACCATGATGGTCTCATAGCCAGCCTCGGTCAGCGCAAAACAGGCGTGGCAGCAGCAATAGTCGAACTCGATCCCTTGGCCGATCCGGTTCGGACCGCCGCCAAGGATGACGACCTTCTTCGCCGCCGAAGGCCGCGCCTCGCATTCCACGTCGCCCATGACGGGGGATTCGTAGGTGGAATACATGTAGGGGGTCTGCGCCTCGAACTCGGCAGCGCAGGTGTCGATGCGTTTGAAGACGGCGGTGACGCCAAGGTTGCGGCGGGCCTTGCGAACGGCCCCTTCGGTCTGCGCGGTCAGGTTCGCCAGACGCGCATCGGTGAAGCCGAACATCTTCAGGCGGCGCAGGCCTTCGGCGGTGGTGGGAAGGCCGTTCGCGACGATCTTGGCCTCTTCCTCGACGATCTCGCGGATGCGGGCAAGGAACCACGGATCGAAGCTGGTCGCCGCCACGATCTCGTCATCCGTCAGCCCGTGGCGCATGGCTTGGGCGATCAGGCGGATGCGGTCGGGGGTCTGGGCGCTGATCGCCTTGACGATGGCGGATTTTTCCGGCGCGCCTTCGATGGCGATTTCGTCAAAGCCGGTCAGGCCGGTTTCCAGCGAGGCGAGCGCCTTCTGCATGGATTCGTGGAAGGTCCGGCCGATCGCCATAACCTCGCCCACGGATTTCATCGCGGTGGTCAGTTCGGGTTTCGATCCGGGGAACTTCTCGAATGCAAAGCGGGGGATCTTGGTCACGACATAGTCGATGGACGGCTCGAAAGACGCGGGCGTGACCTTGGTGATGTCGTTGTCCAGCTCGTCCAGCGTGTAGCCGACGGCCAGTTTCGCGGCGATCTTGGCAATCGGGAAGCCCGTGGCCTTCGACGCCAGCGCGGACGAACGCGACACGCGGGGGTTCATCTCGATCACGACCATGCGGCCATCGACCGGATTGATCGCCCATTGGACGTTGGACCCGCCGGTTTCCACCCCGATCTCGCGCAGCACGGCGATGGAGCCGTTGCGCATGATCTGGTATTCCTTGTCCGTCAGCGTCAGGGCAGGGGCGACGGTGATGCTGTCGCCCGTGTGCACGCCCATCGGATCGACATTCTCGATCGCGCAGACGATGATGGCGTTGTCCTTGCGGTCGCGGACGACCTCCATCTCGTATTCTTTCCAGCCCAGCAGCGATTCATCGACCAGAACCTGCGCGACCGGGGATGCGTCCAGACCCGAGCGCACGATGCGTTCGTAATCGTCGCGGTTATAGGCGACGCCGCCGCCTGTGCCGCCAAGCGTGAAGGCGGGGCGGATGATGGCCGGAAGGCCGATGTCTTCGATGGCGGTCATCGCCTCGGCGACGCCCGCGTTGATGTCGTATTTCCCGTTCGGCAGCTTGGGCGCGGCGACGATGGTGGCGCGGGGGTTCTCGATCCCCAGACGGTCCATCGCCTCGCGGAACAGCTTGCGGTCCTCGGCCATCTCGATGGCTTCGCGATTGGCGCCGATCAGCTGGACGTTAAACTTCTCCAGCACGCCCATGTCGGCCAGCGCCAGCGCGGTGTTCAGGCCCGTCTGCCCGCCCATGGTCGGGAGCAGCGCGTCGGGACGCTCGGCCTCGATGATCTTGGCGACGACTTCGGGGGTGATCGGCTCGATATAGGTGGCGTCCGCAAGCTGCGGGTCGGTCATGATCGTCGCGGGGTTGGAGTTGACCAGCACCACGCGGTAGCCTTCTTCGCGCAGCGCCTTGCAGGCCTGTGCGCCCGAATAGTCGAATTCGCAGGCCTGGCCGATCACGATGGGGCCCGCGCCGATGATCATGATGGATTTGATATCGGTTCTTTTCGGCATTTTCGGCCCCATATGGCTGCCCCCGAGGCCGCACAGCGGTCGGATTCGGGTCGGCAGGGTTCAAGCAAATTGGCGCGGTTATAGAGATGCCGCCGCGCGGTGCAACCCCGATCCTTGGAACCCATTGCTCTCCGCTTACATTCAAGGTGGTGCGAGTGGAGAAGCATCATGTCGGATATACGCCAGATCGGGATTGCGCGGGGCGCGCTCTGGGCCGAATTCATCGGCTTTTACGTCGTCATCCCGGTTCTGGTCGCGGTGTTCCTGCCGCCGGGACGGCTGTTCGAGGCGCTGTTCGTCTTCATGCTGGCGGGGCTGGCGCTTCTGGCCTTCACGCCGGGGTTCCAATGGAGGGAGCTCGTGCGCGGCTGGCGGGCCATCGACTGGTCCCGCGTGGGCGTGCTGGCGGCCGTGACGCTGGTTGCGGGGGTGATCGTGATGCAGATGGCGGCGCCCGCGCGGATGTTCTCGCTGCTGGATCGGCCGCAGACGCTGCTGACCATCGCGGTCTTCTATCCTCTGCTGTCCGCCTTGCCGCAGGAGGTGGTGTTCCGCGCGCTCTATTTCCGCCGCTATCGCGACATCGTGCCGGACGGGGTGCCGGGGCTGCTGCTGAACGCCGCCCTCTTTTCGCTGGCGCATCTGATGTATTGGAACAGTGTCGTCATGGTAATGACCTTTGCGGGCGGCTTCGTCTTTGCCTGGGCGCATATGGTCCGGCGCAGTTTCCCGATGGCTTGGGTAATGCATTCGGTGGCAGGGCTGATCGTCTTCGCCTGCGGTCTGGGCATCTACTTCTATTCCGGCAACGTGGTGCGTCCCTTCTGAAAGGGTTGACTTCGCGGGCCTGTCGGTATTCACGCAAGAGCGAATGTCCGAAGCCGGGAGCCCTTTCATGCACGCCTATCGCAGCCATACCTGCGCCGAACTGACCGCTGCTGCCACCGGGCAGGATGTCCGCCTGTCGGGTTGGGTGCATCGTGTGCGCGACCACGGGGGCGTGCTGTTCATCGACCTGCGCGACCATTACGGCATCACGCAGGTGATCTGCGACAGCGACAGCGCCGCTTTTGCCGATCTGGAGAAGGTCCGCGCCGAATGGGTCATCCGCATCGACGGATCGGTCAAGGCGCGGGACGCATCGCTGGTGAACCCCAAGCTGCCGACGGGCGAGATCGAAGTCTATGCCCGCGGCGTGACGGTTCTGGGCGCGGCGGACGAACTGCCGATGCCGGTCTTCGGCGAGGTGGATTATCCCGAAGAAACGCGCCTGACCTACCGCTTCCTCGACCTGCGCCGCGAAAAGCTGCACCGCAACATGATGATGCGCTCGAACGTCGTTCGCTCGATCCGGAACCGGATGTGGGAGCAGGGCTTCAACGAATTCCAGACGCCGATCATCACGGCATCCTCGCCCGAAGGCGCCCGCGACTTCCTCGTGCCGTCGCGGCTTCATCCGGGCAAGTTCTATGCCCTGCCGCAAGCGCCGCAGCAGTTCAAGCAGCTCATCATGGTGGCGGGGTTCGATCGCTACTTCCAGATCGCGCCCTGCTTCCGCGACGAAGACCCCCGCGCCGACCGCTCGCCCACCGACTTCTATCAGCTGGACATCGAGATGTCGTTCGTGGAGCAGGACGACGTCTTCGCCGCCGTGCAGCCGGTGATCCAAGGGCTGTTCGAGGAGTTCGCGCCGACGAAGAAGGTCTATGCCGACTGGCAGCGCATCGCCTACAACGACGCGCTGGCTTGGTATGGCTCGGACAAGCCGGACCTGCGCAACCCGATCAAGATGCAGGTCGTGTCCGAACATTTCGCAGGCTCGGGCTTTGCGATCTTCGCCAAGCTGCTGGAGCAGGAGGGCACCGAGATCCGCGCCATTCCCGCGCCGACGGGCGGCTCGCGCAAGTTCTGCGACCGGATGAACGCCTATGCCCAGTCGCAAGGGCTGCCGGGGATGGGCTATATCTTCTGGCGCGCGGGCGATGCGGGGCTGGAAGCGGCCGGACCGCTGGCCAAGAATATCGGCCCCGAGCGGACCGAGGCGATCCGTCAGCAGCTCGGTCTGGGCGAGGGCGACGCGGCCTTCTTCCTCGGTGGCAAACCCTCGGCATTCGAAGCCGTCGCGGGCCGGGCACGGAACGTCATCGGTGAGGAGTTGGGGCTGACCGAAAAGGACTGCTTCAAATTCGCATGGATCGTCGATTTCCCGATGTACGAGGCGGATGACGAAGGGAAGATCGACTTCAGCCACAACCCGTTCTCGATGCCGCAGGGCGGGATGGAGGCGCTGATGGGCGATCCGCTGAAGGTTCATGCCTATCAGTATGACCTTGCTTGCAACGGGTATGAGCTGATCTCGGGCGGCATCCGCAACCACAAGCCGGAGATCATGTTCAAGGCGTTCGAACTCGCGGGCTATCCGAATTCGGAAGTGGAGAAGCGCTTTGGCGGTATGGTCAAGGCGTTCAAATACGGCGCACCGCCCCACGGCGGCTGCGCGGCGGGGATCGACCGGATCGTGATGCTGCTGGCGGACGAGCCGAACATCCGCGAGGTCATCATGTTCCCGATGAACCAGCGCGCCGAGGACATGCTGATGAACGCCCCGTCCGAGGCGACGAACGAGCAGCTGCGCGAGCTGCACCTGCGGGTCATTCCCAAAGAGTGACTTGGCGGAATGCCGCCCCTTGCAGGGGCGACATGCGCCCAAGAGCATCATCCCGCCCCGGGATGATGCGACTGCCGCCGCGGCAGCGGCGGCCCGGCCCAACGTCGAGGAGATGCCCGCAGGGCGTCGACGAGTGGCGGGAGCGCCCCCGCCCGTCTGGAGGATTGGATGAGGATCGGCTTCCCGCTGCCCGATTGGACACCACCGCCCCCACCCACGGGCGAACCGTTGGAAGGTCGCTTCGTGCGGCTCGAAAGGCTCGACATCGCGCAGGCGGATCAGCTGTTCGACGCCTTTGCCGAAGGGGGCGACGCGCTTTGGACCTACATGCCGCATGGTCCGTTCCAGCGCGGGTGCTTCCATGCCTGGATCCGCAAGATGCAGGGCAGCGCCGATCCGTGCTTCTATGCCATCCGCGATCTGGAGACGGGCCGTTTCGCGGGCATCTCCGCCTATCTTCGGATCGCGCCCGAGGCCGGGTCTATCGAAGTCGGTTGGCTGACCTTTTCGCCCAGTATCGCGCGCAGCCCCAAGACGACCGAGGCGATGTTCCTGATGATGGAATGGGCCTTCCGGGCGGGCTATCGGCGGTATGAGTGGAAATGCGACGCGCTGAACCTGCCGTCGCGGAGGGCGGCACAGCGGCTCGGGTTGTCCTATGAAGGCACGTTCCGGCAAGCCACCGTCTACAAGCAGCGCAATCGCGATACGGCATGGTTTGCGGCCATCGATGGCGAATGGCCCGCGCTGGAGACTGCGTTCCGCGAATGGCTCTCGCCCGCCAATCTGGACGGCGGGCAGAAGCGCTCGCTGTCGGAACTGACCGCGCCGATTCTCGTGGCGCGCGATCCTGCTCTTGGTTAGGCTGCGCGAATGACCATTACAGCCGCCATCGTCCTTTTCGCAGTCACTTGGTTCCTGACCCTGTTTATCGTCCTGCCGCTGCGTTTCACCTCGCAGGCCGACGCGGGGCATGTGGTGCCGGGAACGCCGCCCTCGGCCCCCTCGACCGAGGTGGTGGGGCGCAAGATCAAGATCACCACCATTGTGGCGGTGATCCTGTGGTGCCTGATGGCGGGCGTGATCGTCTTCGGCGGGATCACGATCCGCGATCTGGATATTTCCGGCGTGATGGACCGCTAACGCGACAGGCGGTGGAACAGGTGGGTGAAGGTCGCCACCCCCAGCACCGGCACGATCAGATTCAGGATCGGCACCGACAGCGGCACCGCCATCATCGCCCCGGCGAGCCAGACCTGCGCGGCATGGCGGCGGCGCATCGCATAGGCCGCCTGCCGCCCGATCCGGCGCATCGCCACAAGCACGAAATACTCGCGGCCCAGCAGAAACCCGTTCATCACGATGAACAGCAGCGGCGCGAAGGGTCCGGCAAACAAGAACACGAACAGGCCGATGATGTTGGCGACCAGAAGGATGCCGAAGGCGCCCGCCGCCTCGCGCAGCTGTTCGGACATTGGCAGCGGAGGCGCCGGGGGCAGGGTGTAATGCCGATCCTCTACCGCCGCCGCCACGTCTTCGAGGAACAGTCCCGTGAAGGCCGAGGCCACCGGCACCATCAGGAACACCGACGCCGCCAGCATCAGCAGCACCGAGCCCCAACCCGCCACCGTATCCAACCCGCCGACCGGGCCGATCCACGGCAGCACCACCTGATCCGGCACCAGCCAGACCACTGCCCAGTTCGCCAACCAGCCGAGGCCGACCAGCAGCGCCAGCGTCAGTGCGACGCCGATCATCACGACGCGGCGAAAACGGCGGTCGCCGATCTGGCCCAGTGCCTTCAGGAAATCACCGAGGATCATGCGTCGATCCATGTAGTGATCGCCGCCACGTCCGGGCGCGGGCGATCCGGCGGCGCCGAGGTTTCGGTGCCGATATGCACGATCCCGGCGACCCATTCCTCCGGCCGGAGGCCCAGCGCCTCGACAAAGCCGCGGTCATGGGCGGGCCAACCGGTCAGCCAGTTTGCGCCCCAACCCGCCGCCTCGGCCGCGTTCAGCAGCGAGAGGCACACGGCGCCGACCGAAAGCGTCTGTTCGATCTGCGGGATCTTGTCGGATTCCTTGGGACTGGCGACGACCATGACGGCAAGGTTGCCTTGGTCGAACTGCTGCCGACCCTTCGCGCGTTTTTCTTCGTCCAGCCTGAGGGTTGTGGCCCGTTCTTCAGTCAGTGCCGCAAGCCGTGCCATGGCGCCGGGACCGATCACGACGAAGCGCCACGGCTCCAGCTTGCCATGGTCGGGGCTGCGGGCGGCGGCGGTCAGGATCGGGCCAAGCTCCTCCCGCGAGGGGACGGGCATCGCCAGTGTCTTGGCGGGTCGGGACCGCCGGGACAGCAGGAATTCGGTGACGGCGGGCTTGGCTTGGGGCATCGGTGTCTCCTTCGCCCGCAGATTTGGGCGACGGGGGCCGAGGGGTCAAGTCATTCGCTGCAAACGTAAAGCGCACCGCCCACGGCCACGACGGAAACCGCCGCTGCTGCCAGCCCCACGGGCGTTGCCAAAGCCGCGCTGGCTGCCGTGCCCGCCGTGCCGATCGCCCCGGAAACGGCCGAGGTTGCGCCCGACAGCACCACCGCGCCGCCCGGATGCACCGCCGCCGTCGCGCCGTTGATCGTCGCCACCGTGTCTGCGGTCTGCGCGGCCAGCCCCGCCACCTGCCGCGATGCCCCGACCGAGGCATTCACACGCTCGCAGAAGCTGCGGCTGGGCTTGCGGCACGCAAGGTAGGCGTCGCGCGGGCCTTCGGCATAGCCGGCATAGGTCTGCGCGCCCTCGTCCCATTGCAAACAGAACGGGCTGCGCTGGGCATCGGTCAGATCCGGCGTCAGGTGGCGCAGCGTCACATATCCGGGGCAGCCATCGCCGAAGCGGCCCGTCAGCGCCTCGCGGTAGCTGCGGTTGGCCGACAGCTCCTCGTCGTTCGGTTCATAGAACAGGTCCATCCGCAGCCCGCTGACCGATGTGGTGCAGGTGCGCGGTTCGGCCAGCGCCATCGTCGGCAGCAGGAAAAACAGGGCGGCGAGTTTCATTTCGCGATCCGGTAGCTGCCTTCGGGCAGGTTCAGCGCGGCGGCAAGATCGCGCGCCTGCGCCATGGACAGTGTCAGGCGCATCGGCTCTCCGGTGATGGCATCAAGCTGTTCCAGCGTGATGCATTCCTCGAAGGCGCAGATGGTGACGTCTTCCTCAAGCGAGGCGCTCCCCTCGTCGATGAGGGTGATGACGGTCGCGTCGAAATCGTGCTCGATGGTGAACATGCGGCAAGGTTACGCCGCAACGCCGCGAAAGGCCACCGGAATGTGTGTTTCCCGCGCCCGCGCCCGTGATACATCTGACCCACCCTTGATGGAGGAATGAATGCGCTGGATCGGACTGGTTTCTGGATTTGCCCTGCTGGGGGCATGCGCCCCGATCCCGGCGCAATATGGAAGCGAGCAGGTGCCGGTATACGAGGCCGTGGACAGCGGCCCGCCGATGGGTGCCTCCGTCGCCCGGTCCACTTTCAACACGGTCGTGCGCCGGGTGCAGCCCGTGGCGGAACGGATGTGCCGAGAGCGGACCCGAGGGGCGTCCTGCGATTTCCAGATCTCCATCGACCCGAAGCCGGGCCAGCCAGCCAACGCCTATCAGACCGTGGATGCTCAGGGGCGGCCCGTGATCGGCTTCACCCAGGCGCTGATCGCCGATGCGCGCAACGCGGACGAATTGGCCTTTGTGCTGGGCCACGAGACGGCGCATCATATCGCAGGCCACCTGAACCGCCAGCAGACCAGTGCCATGGCGGGCGCGGTTCTGGGCGGGCTGATCGGGTCCATCGGCGGACTGGATGCGGGGACCATCGAATCGTTGCAACAGGCGGGGGCGGGGCTGGGCCAGCGGACCTATTCCAAAAGCCACGAGCTGGAGGCCGACGCGCTGGGCACCGACATCGCCATCGCGGCGGGATACGATCCGGTGCGGGGTGCGGCCTTCTTCAGCCGTCTGCCCGATCCGGGCGACCGTTTCCTTGGCACCCACCCCGCCAGCGGCCAACGGATCGACGTGGTGCGCCGACGCGCGCAGCAGGTCCGCGGATACTGATGCTGCAACTGGAAGGGATCATCAGCGACCGGGGATCGAAATATTCTGTCTCGGGCGGGGCAGTCGCCAGCCGCGCCGATTGCGATGCGTTTCTGACCGACCTGCGCCGGGTCAAGAAATACGCCAAGGCCACGCATAACAGTTGGGCGGCCATCCTGCCCGATGGCGGGATCAAGGCGGATGACGGCGAAGCGGGGGCGGGCGCGGCGATCCTGCGGATGCTGGAGCGCGAGGGGCTGGCGGCCCATATCGTCGTCGTCACGCGCTGGTATGGCGGGGTGCAGCTTGGCGGCGACCGCTTCCGCCATGTGACCGACAGCGTGCGCCAGTATCTGGCTGCCTTGGAACCCTGACCGCCCGAAGACGTTGATTTGACGAACCATCGAACGGAGGAAACGATGAGCAGCGTCATTTCGAGCACCGATGTCAATGGCACCACCGTCTACAGCCCCACGGGCGAACATCTGGGCAGCATCGACCATCTGATGATCGACAAACAGTCCGGCAACGTCGCCTATGCGGTGATGGGCTTCGGTGGATTTCTGGGCCTGGGCGAGGCGCACCACCCCGTGCCGTGGCGCAAGCTGCGCTATGACACCTCGCTGAACGGCTACGTCACCGACATCACCAAGGAACAACTGGAAGGCGCCCCGGCGCGGCCCGACGACTGGAGCGACAACCGCGATTACGCAACTTCGGTCTACGGCTATTACGGCGTCGCGCCTTACTGGCTCTAATTCGTGCGGCGGGGCGGCAGGAAGGGCAGGGGCGCGACGGGGATGCCGTCCTCGATCAGCGCCTTGGCATCTTCGGGCCTCGCCTCGCCATAGATCGACCGGCCCGGCGCATCGCCGTCATGGATGCGCCGGGCCTCGGTCGCGAAGTCGGTGCCGACATATTCCGAATTCGCCTCTACCTTCGCGCGAAGCTCGGCCAGCGCTTTTTCACGGTCGGTGGCGGGCTCGCTCAGCGCTTGGCGGACGGCGGGCGCCATCAACGCCTTCTTCACCTGCGTATCGCCGCATTCGGGGCAGATGACGTGTTTCGCGCCGTGCAGCCGCTCGAACGCCTCGCCCGACGCGAACCAGCTTTCGAACGCATGCCCGTTCGCGCATTTCAAACTGTAGCGGATCATGCGTCCCGTCCCGTCGATCGCCCGTCAGATAAGCAAACGGGCGAAAAGATCAAGCAGGCTCGAACGCCGCGATCAATTCCGAAAGCTGCGGCTCGTTCACCAGCGATGCCGCTTTCATAGGAGAGAACCAGCCGCGCTTGCGCTGCTTCGCCTCGGGGTATTTGCGCGCCAGATCGGACACTTCCATCGGATAGACTTCCACACGACAGGGCAGTGCGACCTCTATCTTTAACTCCCGCGACACGATCTTGGCATAGTCGAACGTCCCAATCACCGCCGGCGCGACCGCACCCGTCACGCCCGCTTCTTCCCAAGCCTCACGCGCTGCCATGTCGGGGTCGGACACGCCATCCTTCGGCCAGCCCTTCGGGATGACCCAACGCCCCGTCTCGCGGCTGGTGATAAGAAGAATGCGAACGCGGTTATTCTTTCGCTTCCAACAAAGGGTGCCAAGCTGGCGATGCATGTCCAGCCCAATATCAATACGGTCGAGTTTCAATCCACTGCCTCCGCCGCGTGGCCCCGTCTCCGGGTCCGCAGTTCTTTTTTGTTCTGTGATGATTGTCGCGTGATTTGCGAAGGTTTCAAGACAGTGCGACATTTTTTCCATCTGGCGGTATGGATTGATCCGGCAGTTGCGTGGTCTAGGTCGTCAACTGCCGGTTTCGCAGGATGTTTCACATGCGGATGATTTTGCTTTGCGTGTTTCTGCCTGGCGCGGCGCTGGCCGCAATGCCGCATGGGCTGCATTTCGACTCCATCGACGGAGGAGAGATTGCGATGGACGGGCTGCGCGGTCGCCCGATCCTCGTGGTGAACACGGCCTCCCGTTGTGCCTTCACGGCGCAATACGACGATCTTCAGGCGCTGGCGGATCGGTATCCGGCCCTTGCGGTGCTGGCCGTGCCGTCCGGCGACTTCCGGCAGGAACTTGCAAGCGGGGCCCAAGTGGCCGAATTCTGCGCGATGAATTTCGATCTGGCGATACCAATAACCGACATCACGGCGGTAACCGGAACCTTGGCCCACCCGCTTTACGCCTGGCTTCGGCAGGAACATGGGTTCACGCCGGGATGGAACTTCAACAAGGTGCTGATCGCCCCGGATGGGGAGCTCGATGCCACGTGGGGTTCGGCAGTCTCGCCTCGCAGCCCCGAGGTCATCCGCCGGATCGAGGCGCTTCTGCCGTGACACCCGTCTTCATCGGGTCCGAGATTTATCGCCATTCCAGCTATGGCCGGGCGCATCCCCTGCGCGTGCCGCGCGTGTCCACGGTAATGGACCTGTGCCGCGCGATGGGATGGTTCGCGCAGGGGCAATATCGCACCAGTCCCCGCGCGCGCCCCGCCGCGCTGGCGACATGGCACACGCCCGACTACATCGCCGCGCTGGAACGGGCCGAGGGGATGGCCGACCCGACGCCCGAAATGCACGACCGCCACCATCTTGGCACGCTGTCCAATCCGATGTTCGCCGAGATGTTTCGCCGCCCTGCCACCGGCGCGGGCGGGGTGATGCTGGCGGCGGAACTGGTGCGGGATGGGGGCGTCGTGCATGTGCCGGGGGGCGGGACGCATCACGGGATGCCCGACCGCGCCAACGGGTTCTGTTATCTGAACGACTGCGTTCTGGGGATGCTGGCACTGCGGCGGCTGGGCGTCCGGCGGATCGCCTATGTCGATATCGACGCGCATCACTGCGACGGGGTGCAGACTGCCTTCGCGGGCGACCCCGAGGCGCTGTTGATCTCCAGCCATGAGGAGGGGCGCTGGCCCTTCACGGGGCTTCTGGCCGATGACGGGGGCGGCAACTGCTTCAACCTGCCGGTGCCGCGCGGGTTTGGGGATGCGGGGATGGCGATGGTGCTGCATCGGCTGATCCTGCCGCGCCTTGCCGAATTCGCCCCGGATGCCGTGATCCTGCAATGCGGCGCGGACGGAGTGGACGAGGATCCGCTGTCGCGCCTGTCCATGTCCAACAACGCGCATTGGTCGGTGGTGGCGGCGCTGCGGGGGATCGCGCCGCGATACATCGTGCTGGGGGGCGGGGGGTATAACCCGTGGACGGTCGGGCGGCTTTGGTCCGGCATCTGGGCGGTGTTGGCGGGGCATGAGGTGCCGGACCGTCTGCCCGAGGATGCCTCGGCGGTGCTGTCGGCATTGGACTGGGGCGGCGGCGCGCGCCCGCCGCCGGACCCGCGCCTGCTTGTCACCCTGCGCGACGATCCCAGGCCGGGGATCGTGGACCCCGCGCTGCGCGAGCGGCTGGACTTTCTGGAAAGACGATGCGCTGTTTCATTGCTCTGACCCTGCCGGACGACATCCGATCCGCGCTGACGGTCCAGCAGTTCCTGCTGCCCTTGCCGCGCAAGGTGGAGCCCGAGGATTTCCACATCACGCTGGCCTTCCTTGGCGACGCGGACCCCGCCCGGCTGGAGGAACTGCATGACGCGCTGGAACGTCTGCGCCTGCCGGCCCCTGAATTGCGGCTGGACGGGCTGGGCCTGTTCGGCGGCGGAAAGCCCCGGTCGGTCCATGCGCTGATCGCGCGGACGCCGGCGCTGGAGCATCTTCAGGCCAAGGTCGAACAGGCCGCGCGGATGGCGGGCTTTGCGCTGGAGCACCGGCGTTTCATCCCGCATGTGACGCTCGGGCGTTTTCCGCCGCCTGCAGCCGAGCTTGCCATGCGGATCGAACGGCTGGTCGCGGCGACACCTCTGGCTTCGCGCATCTTTACCGCGCCGGATGTGGTGCTGTTCCAGTCCCGCCCGTCGGGATACGAGGCGCTAGCGCGCTATCCGCTGGATTAGGCGGTCCAGCGCCTCGACCACCGGGGTCGGGTCGGACCGGGGCAGGGCGGTGCGCGCGGCATCGGCAAGCTGGCGCTGGCGATCGGGGGTCAGCGCGTCCAGCGTCGCAGCCAGCGTTTCCGGCGTGACAGGCAGGACGGAATCGCCCAGGGCGGCGAAGACCTCGGTGAAGTTGAACAGCGACGGGCCGTGAAGAACTGCCGACCCCGCTGCGACCGGCTCGAACGGGGTGTGGCCGCCCTTTTCCACGAAGGTCGCGCCGATGAATGTCGCGCCGGCCATGCCATACCACGTCGCCATCTCGCCCAGCGTGTCGGCGATATAGACCTGCCCGCCCGGTGCATCCCCGGCGGAGCGCAGTCGCACGTCCAGCCCCATCCCGCGCGCCAGCTCCGCGATCTGCGGCCCGCGTTTCGGATGGCGCGGCGCAAGGATCAGCCAGCGGAACCGCGATTGCGCGGCAAAGGCGGCAAGGATCGGCGCGTCCTCGCCTTCGTGCGTGGATGCCGCCAGCAGGGTTTCTTCGCGCGGGACCGGGCCGTTCGTCGGGACGCCCGCCTCGGCGGTCTTCAGCATCAGGCGGGGGCCAAGACGGTCCGGGGGCAGGCCCAACGCCACCAGCCGCGCCTCGCTTTGCGCGTCCTGCGCGCTGACCCATGACAGCGCCCCCAGCATCCGGCGCATCAGCGGCACCTTTTGCCAGCGGCGGGCCGAGCGTTCCGACATCCGCGCCCCGATGGCCAGCACGGGCATCCGGTGGGCCGCGGCGGTGATGCGTTCGGGCCAAAGTTCGTTCTCGATCACGACCAGCGCGCGGGGTTGCCAGCGGCGCAGGAACCGCCGCACCGTCGGCATGTCGTCGAACGGGGCAAGGCGGGTGGTGACGCCGACGCCCCAGCCTTCGACCATCGCCTTGGCGGTCGGGTTGTTACAGGTGACCAGCACCCGGTCCCCCCGCGCGGCCAGCGCCTCGATCACGCGGCGGGCGGATGTGATCTCGCCATTGCTGGCGCCGTGGACCCAGATCGCGCCAGGGATGGCGGGGCCAAGCGCCAGACGGTCGCGAAGCGCCCCGCGCCGCCATGCGTGCAGGCAAAGAAGCGGCAGGGCCAGAAGCAGGACGAGGCGGTAAAGGATCATGCCCAACCGCTTAGCGCAATGACAGCGGATGCGCCAACCGCTATGATCGGGGCATGCGACTTGCCGCCCTTTTCCTTGCGCTGATCCCGTGTCTTGGCCATGCCGAACCCCGCGTGGTGTCGATCAACCTGTGCACCGACCAGATCGTGATGATGCTGGCCGCGCCGGGGCAGATCGCGTCGGTGTCGTGGCTTGCGCGCGATCCGATGCTGTCTTCGATGGCGGCGGAAGCGGCGGGTTTCCCGGCGAACCGGGGGCAGGCCGAACAGGTGTTTCTGATGCGCCCCGACGTGGTGCTGGCCAGCCCATATTCCTCGCGCCCGGTGATCGACCTGCTGCGCCGTCTGGGCCTGCGGGTCGATGAGATCCCGCCCGCGATGACGCTGGACGACGTGCCCGCGCAGATCATCGCCACAGGTCGCGCGATGGGCCGCGAGGCGGAGGCCGAGGCGCTGGTGGCCGAGTTTCGCGCGAACCTGTCCGCCATTCCGCTGGCGCGGGGCACGGCGGCCAGCTACCAACCCAACGGCCATACCGCCGCGCCCGGCACGATGGGCGACGGGATCATGGCGCAAGCAGGCTGGCGGAACGTCGCGACCGGGAACGTCCTGCCGCTGGAGGAGCTGATGCTGGCGGAGCCGGACCTTCTGATCCTTGCCCAGACTTATCCCGGCACCTCGCGATCAGAGGAGATGCTGCGTCATCCCGCGCTTTCGGCGCTGAACGCCCGCATCGAAAGGTCGGGCGCGGATTGGATCTGCGGCACGCCACATGTGCTGCGCGCGATTGCCGCGCTCAGTCGGTGATCGCGACCTCTTGGCGCAGGGTGCCGTCGGGGGCGAAGATCAGGATGCGGCGATCATCCGTGACCACGGCGACGAAGCCATGGCCGAAGGTCACCGCCTGCGGGCTGGCACCGTCCGGCAGCGAAATCGTCTTCGGCAGCTCCGGCCCCGCGCGCATCGCCTGCGGCAGTTGCGTGACAAGCAGCCAAACGACCGTTATGACCCCCGCGATCATCGCGACCAGAAGCACGGTCACGAGCGTTTTCAAAAGCCGCAATCCCGGCGGCAGTTCCTGCGGAGCCTGATCCATGACCAATCCTTCCGGCGCCGATGCGGGCCAACTTCTGATTACCATCGGGGCAGAGCCGCCCGAGCGCCTTGATAAGGCGCTGGCGCGCGAGGTGCCAGAGGATGCGGCGCTTTCACGTTCGCGCCTGATGAAGATGATCGCGGAAGGCGACGTGACGCTGGACGGCACCGCGATCACCGACCCAAAGTTCCGCCCCGAGGAAGGGCAGGTCTTCGCCCTGCGCCTTGCCCCCGCCGTGGATTACGCCGCGCTGCCCGAGGATATCCCGCTGGTGGTGGTCTATGAGGACAATGACCTGATCGTGGTCGACAAGCCGGTGGGGATGGTCGTGCATCCCGCGCCGGGCACGCCATCGGGAACGCTGGTCAACGCGCTGCTGCATCATTGCGGCGATACGCTGTCGGGCATCGGCGGGGAAAAGCGCCCCGGCATCGTCCACCGGATCGACAAGGACACGTCGGGCCTTCTGGTCGTGGCCAAGACCGACCGCGCCCATCACGCCCTTGCCGCCCAGTTCGAGGCGCATAGCGTCAATCGCCACTACCTCGCGCTGATCCATGGTGTGCCCGACGCCGCCGATCCGCGGCTGCGCGGCATCAAGGGCGTCAGCTTCGAGCCGGGGGGGATCCTGAAGATCGCCACCTATCTGGACCGTCACCGCACCGACCGGCAGAAGCAGGCCGTCACCGTCCAAGGCGGGCGCCACGCCATCACCCGCGCCCGCGTGGTCGAGGATATGGGCGCGGCGTCGCTGGTCGAATGCTGGCTGGAGACGGGGCGCACCCACCAGATCCGCGTCCACCTGAGCCATGTCGGCCATGGGCTTCTGGGCGATCAGACCTATGGCGGCAAGCGCAAGGTCGCGGCCAAGGTCGTGGGCGAGGAAGCTGCCCGCGCCGCCGCCGATTTCCCCCGTCAGGCGCTGCATGCGGCAACGCTGGGCTTCATCCATCCTGTCACCGGCGAGGAGCTTTCCTTCGAGTCGCCGCTGCCCGAGGACATGCAGCACCTGCTCGATCTGCTGCGGAACTGTTGAAATCTGCAACAAAGCCCCCACATCGGGAACTTCCGCGTGAGCGCGCGCAACAAAAGCGCATTTGCGACGGTTTCCCCGGCATCCTGCGTTAAACGCATATGAAAGCAGCGCCCTTGCACCGCTCGGGCCCGTTGCATAAGTCATGTCCCCGCAATCCGGCGGGCATCAGGAGGTCCGACGATGGCAAGCTATACCAATCTTCCCGCACCGAGTCCCGAACAGGGTCTGAACCGCTACATGCAGGAGATCCGCAAGTTTCCCCTGCTGGAGCCGGAGGAAGAATACATGCTGGCCAAGCGTTGGGTAGACCATCAGGACACCGGGGCCGCGCACCAGCTTGTCACTTCGCACCTGCGTCTAGCCGCCAAGATCGCCATGGGCTACCGCGGCTACGGCCTGCCGCAGGCCGAGGTGATTTCCGAGGCGAACGTGGGTCTTATGCAGGCGGTCAAACGCTTCGACCCCGAAAAGGGCTTCCGCCTTGCGACCTATGCGATGTGGTGGATCCGGGCGTCGATCCAGGAATACATCCTGCGGTCGTGGAGCCTTGTGAAGCTGGGCACGACATCGGCCCAGAAGAAGCTGTTCTTCAACCTTCGCAAGGCCAAGGCCAAGGTCGGCGCGTTGGAGGAGGGCGACCTGCGCCCCGAAAACGTCGCCCGCATCGCCACCGATCTGAACGTGTCCGAGGAGGAGGTCATCAGCATGAACCGCCGCCTTTCGGGCGGTGACGCATCCCTGAACGCCACGGTCGGCTCCGAGGATGGCGGCGCGCAGTGGCAGGACTGGCTGGAGGACGAGGACAGCGACCAGGCGGCCGATTATGCCGAACGCAACGAGCTGGAAACCCGCCGCGAGCTGCTGGAGCAGTCGATGGAAGTGCTGAACGAGCGCGAGCGCGACATCCTCGTGCAGCGTCGCCTTTCGGACGAGCCGGTGACGCTGGAGGACCTGTCAGACACCTATGGCGTCAGCCGCGAACGCATCCGCCAGATCGAGGTCCGCGCCTTCGAGAAGCTTCAGAACCGGATGCGCGACCTTGCCGCCGGCAAGGGCATGATGATCCCGGCCTGAACATTCCCGCGCCATGAGCCCCTTGCACATGGCGCGGAGCTTCGCTAAACCGCAGCTACCTCATGGCTGGCGGGTTGGCGGAGAGGTTACGCAGCGGATTGCAAATCCGTGAAGACCGGTTCGATTCCGGTACCCGCCTCCACAAAATCATCGCATTCGCAATATATGACCCGGTTTGGCGCAGGCCTTTGCCGGTTTTGCGGCATGCGGTCTGCGGCCCTTGACTGCGAAGGGCGCAGCGGCAAGAACCGTCCCGTGACCCGAGGCCCTGCAGGAGAGCCCCAATGAAATTCCGTTTCCCCATCGTCATCATCGACGAGGATTTCCGCTCTGAAAATTCCTCGGGTCTGGGCATTCGTGCCATGGCCGAGGCGATCGAGAAAGAAGGCTTCGAGGTTCTGGGCGTCACCAGCTATGGCGACCTTTCGACCTTTGCGCAGCAGCAGTCCCGCGCCAGCGCCTTCGTTCTGTCTATCGATGACGAGGAGTTCAGCCCCGGCCCGGATCTCGACCCCGCCGTTCTGAACCTGCGCAACTTCATCGAGGAAGTGCGCTGGAAGAACGCCGACGTTCCGATCTATGTCTATGGCGAGACGAAGACCTCGCGCCACCTGCCCAACGACATCCTGCGCGAGCTTCACGGCTTCATCCACGCCTTTGAGGACACGCCCGAATTCGTCGCCCGCCACATCATTCGCGAGGCGAAAAGCTACCTCGAAGGCATCCAGCCGCCGTTCTTCAAGGCGCTGCTGGATTATGCCGAGGACGGGTCCTACAGCTGGCACTGTCCGGGGCATTCGGGGGGCGTCGCCTTCCTCAAATCCCCCATCGGCCAGATGTATCACCAGTTCTATGGCGAGAACATGCTGCGGGCCGACGTGTGCAACGCGGTCGAGGAACTGGGCCAGCTTCTGGACCATAACGGAGCCATCGGCGCGTCGGAACGCAATGCCGCGCGCATCTTCAACGCCGACCACTGCTTCTTCGTGACCAACGGGACCAGCACGTCGAACAAGATGGTCTGGCACCACACGGTCGCGCCGGGCGATGTGGTCGTGGTGGACCGCAACTGCCACAAGTCGATCCTGCATTCGATCATCATGACGGGCGCGATCCCGGTCTTCCTGCGCCCGACGCGCAACCATTTCGGCATCATCGGCCCGATCCCGCATTCCGAGTTCGAGATCGAGACGATCAAGGAGAAGATCCGCGCCAACCCGCTTCTGGAAGGCGTCGATGCCGATACTGTCAAGCCGCGCATCATGACGCTGACCCAGTCCACCTATGACGGCGTGCTCTACAACACCGAGGTCATCAAGGGCCTGCTGGACGGCTATGTCGAGAATCTGCATTTCGACGAGGCCTGGCTGCCCCATGCCGCGTTCCACCCGTTCTATGGCAGCTATCATTCGATGGGCCGCAAGCGTGGGCGCACCGAGCATTCGGTGACCTATGCCACGCAGTCGATCCACAAGCTGCTGGCGGGGATTTCGCAGGCCAGCCACGTTCTGGTGCAGGACGCGCAGAACACCAAGCTGGACCGGCACCTGTTCAACGAATCCTATCTGATGCACACTTCGACCAGCCCGCAATACAGCATCATCGCAAGCTGCGACGTGGCTGCGGCGATGATGGAGCCTCCGGGCGGGACGGCGCTGGTCGAGGAATCCATCGCCGAGGCGCTGGATTTCCGCCGCGCCATGCGCAAGGTGGATGAGGAATTCGGCGAAGGCGACTGGTGGTTCCAAGTTTGGGGCCCGGATGAGCTGTGCGAGGAAGGCATCGGATCGACCCGCGACTGGGTCCTGCGCCGCACCGACAGCGAGGGCGTCCAGCGCGACGGCGAGGATGCGTGGCATGGCTTCGGGGACATGGCCCCCGGCTTCAACATGCTGGACCCGATCAAGGCGACCATCATCACCCCCGGTCTGAACCTTGAAGGGCAGTTCGGCGAATGGGGTATTCCCGCGTCGATCGTGTCGAAATATCTGGCCGAACACGGGGTCGTGGTCGAAAAGACCGGGCTTTACAGCTTCTTCATCATGTTCACCATCGGCATCACCAAGGGCCGCTGGAACACGCTTCTGGCCGCGTTGCAGCAGTTCAAGGACGACCACGCCAAAAACCAGCCCCTGTGGCGCGTGATGCCCGAGTTCTGCGCCAAGCATCCGCGATACGAGCAGATGGGCCTGCGCGATCTGTGCGCGCATGTCCACGCGCTCTATTCGCGTTACGACGTCGCGATCCTGTCGACCGAGATGTATCTATCGGCGCTGGAGCCGGCGATGAAGCCCTCGGACGCCTTCGCCTGCATCGCACAGCGCAAGACGGACCGCGTGGCCATCGACGATCTGGAAGGGCGCATCACCACCAGCCTCGTGACTCCCTATCCGCCGGGCATCCCGCTGCTGATCCCGGGCGAGGTATTCAATCGCAAGATCGTCGAATACCTGAAGTTCAACCGCGAATTCGCCCGCGAATGCCCCGGCTTCGAGACCGACATCCACGGTCTGGTGCAGGAGGTGGGGCCGGACGGCCAGATGCATTACTTCGCGGACTGCGTGGCCAAGTAGGGTTCTGGACTTAGGGCGCGGTTGGGCGGATAAGGGCATATGTCGCTTCCGCCCAACTTCCTCGATGAACTTCGCACGCGCGTCTCGCTGTCGCAGGTGGTGGGGCGCAAGGTCATTTGGGATGCGCGCAAGTCCAATCAGGGCAAGGGCGACATGTGGGCGCCCTGTCCGTTCCATCAGGAAAAATCCGCGTCATTCCATGTGGATGACCGCAAGGGCTTCTATTACTGCTTCGGCTGCCACGCCAAGGGCGACGCGCTGAGCTTCGTGCGCGAGACGGAAAACGTCGGCTTCATGGAGGCGGTGGAAATCCTTGCCCGCGAGGCCGGGATGCAGATGCCCGCCCGCGATCCGGTGGCCGCCAAGCGTCAGGACCGCCGCAGCGAATTGATCGCGGTGGTGGAGGAGGCGGTGAAGCATTACCGCTTGATGCTGCGCTCGGGGCAGGGGGCGTCTGCGCGCGACTATCTGGCGGCGCGCAAGCTGTCCCCCGAAGCGCAGGATCGGTGGGAGATCGGGTTCGCCCCCGACACGCGCGGGGGGCTGTTTCAGGCGCTGACGGGCCGGGGGATCGCGCCCGACCTTCTGGTGGATTCAGGCCTGTGCATCCGGCCCGACGACGGCGGCACCCCTTATGACCGTTTCCGCGGCCGCATCATCTTTCCGATCCGCGATGCGCGGGGGCGGGCGATCAGCCTTGGCGGGCGGGCGATGGACCCGAACGCGCGGGCGAAATACCTGAACGGGCCGGAGACGGACCTTTTCGACAAGGGGCGCAACCTCTACAACCACGCGCCAGCGCGGCAGGCGGCGGGCAAGGGCCAGCCGCTGATCGTGGCCGAAGGCTATATGGATACGATCGCGCTGTCCGAGGCCGGTTTCGGCGCCACGGTCGCGCCGTTGGGCACCGCCATCACCGAGGATCAACTGCGCCTGATGTGGCGTATCTCGCCCGAGCCGGTGATCGCGCTGGACGGCGATGCCGCAGGCATCCGCGCCGCGCTGCGGGTGGTCGATCTGGCACTGCCGCTGCTGGAGGCCGGGAACGGGCTGCGCTTTGCGGTGCTGCCGCCCGGACAGGACCCCGATGATCTGGTGAAGACGCAGGGGCCGCAGGGATTCCAGAGGGTGCTGGATGGCGCGCTTCCGATGGTCACGCTGCTGTGGCGGCGGGAGACCGAGGGCAAGGTTTTCGACAGCCCCGAACGCCGCGCCGCGCTGGACAAGACCTTGCGCGCCGCCATCGCCCGTATCGCCGATCCCTCGATCCGCAACCACTATGGCGAGGAGATCAAGCGCCTCCGGTGGGAGCTGTTCGGCACCCGCCGTACCAAGACCCCCTTCGTAAAGGGAGCCAAGCCCGCCGCGGTGCCGATGTCGGCCACGCGGCAGTCGATCCTTGCCTCCAGCGGCGATGTGGAGGATCTGCGCATCGCGATGATCCTTTCGGGGCTGGCCGTCCATGCCGGGCTGATCGCCTCGTTCGAAAGCGCGCTGGAACTGATGGACCTGCGCCATCCCGACCACCGGGCGCTTCGCAGCGCGCTTCTGCGGGCTGGCCATTCGGACCACCCGCGCCGCGTGATCGCCGAGGAGGCGGGCGAGGCCCTTGAAAGGCTGATGTCTCTGACCCATGTTCGCATCTCGCCGCCGATCCGGAACCCGGAGGACGTCGACCTTGCCCGCATGTGCCTTGCCGAGGAGCTTGCCAAGCTGGAGGCCGAGCGCGGCGTGCGGATGGAGGTCGAGGAGGCGATGGAGGATCTGACCGGCCTTGCCGACGAAGGGCTGACATGGCGCCTTGCACAGGCGGCAGAGGCGAAGAATCGCGCCGGGCGATCCCGGATGGACCACGGATTGGACCTGGGCGAAGACCGCGCAGCCATGTCGAAACACCTCGACAGCCTCATCAAAGGCGAGGTGTGGATAAAGAAAAGAGGCTGAGGCGCTTTCACCTTCTGTGATTCGCGCTATTGATTCGATAAACCGACCCCGGCGATTCGCGCTCGCCGAGGTCATTCGCGTTTAGGAGCACCCATGGCAGTCAAAGACACCGACGACGGCAAGCCCGAGGATCAGGACGCCGATACCTCGCTGGACATGAGCCAGGCTGCCGTCAAACGGATGATCGCCGACGCGCGGGAACGTGGCTATATCACCTACGAACAGCTCAACACCGTGCTGCCGCCCGAACAGGTCTCGTCCGACCAGATCGAGGACGTGATGGCCATGCTGTCCGAAATGGGCATCGAGGTGCGCGACGAGGGCGAGGGCGAGGAAGAATCCTCGGGCGAGCTGGTCGAGACGTCGAACTCGCGCGAGATCGCCGTCGCCGGGACGACTTCGGAAACGCTGGACCGCACCGACGATCCGGTGCGGATGTATCTGCGCGAGATGGGCTCGGTCGAACTGCTGTCGCGCGAGGGCGAGATCGCCATCGCCAAGCGGATCGAGGCCGGCCGCAACACGATGATCGCGGGCCTGTGCGAAAGCCCGCTGACCTTCCAGGCCATCACCATCTGGCGGGACGAGCTTCTGAACGAAGAAATCCTGCTGCGCGACGTCATCGATCTGGAGGCGACCTTCGGGCGCAACCTTGAAGGCGACGACGAGATGGAAGGCGCCGATCTGGAAGGGGTCGAGGTATCTTCGGACGCGCCCCGCCGCCAGACCTCGGACGAGCCGGAACTGGATGCCGACGGCAACCCGCTGTCGCGCAATGACGATGATGAGGATGACGACGAAGCCTCGGCCATGTCGCTGGCGGCGATGGAAGCCGCACTGAAACCCCGCGTTCTGGAAACGCTGGAGGTGATCGCGCGCGACTATGCCACGCTGGCCGAGATGCAGGATCTGCGCATGTCGGCGACGATGAATGCCGCACATGGCTTCTCGGCAGGCGAGGAAGCGGCCTATCAGAAGCTGCGGTCGGAAATCGTCGTGCTGGTGAACAGCCTGCATCTGCACAACAACCGGATCGAAGCGCTGATCGACCAGCTTTACGGCATCAACCGCAAGATCATGTCCATCAACTCGGGCATGGTGAAGCTGGCCGATGCCGCGCGGATCAACCGCCGCGAATTCATCGACGAATATCAGGGCTACGAGCTGGACCCGACCTGGGCCGATCGCATGGCCGCGAAATCGGGTCGCGGCTGGCAAGCGCTGATGGAAAAATCGCGCGACAAGGTCGAAGACCTGCGCAACGAGATGAGCCAGGTCGGCTCCTATGTCGGCGTGGACATTTCGGAATTCCGCCGCATCGTCCAGCAGGTTCAGAAGGGCGAGAAGGAAGCCCGTCAGGCCAAGAAGGAAATGGTCGAGGCGAACCTTCGTCTCGTGATCTCCATCGCCAAGAAATACACGAACCGGGGTCTGCAATTCCTCGACCTGATCCAGGAAGGCAACATCGGCCTGATGAAGGCCGTGGACAAGTTCGAGTATCGTCGCGGCTACAAGTTCTCAACCTATGCGACGTGGTGGATCCGGCAGGCGATCACCCGTTCCATCGCGGATCAGGCGCGAACCATCCGTATCCCGGTCCACATGATCGAGACGATCAACAAGCTGGTCCGCACCGGCCGCCAGATGCTGCACGAGATCGGCCGCGAGCCGACGCCGGAGGAACTGGCCGAAAAGCTGCAGATGCCGCTGGAAAAGGTCCGCAAGGTGATGAAGATCGCCAAGGAGCCGATCAGCCTTGAAACGCCGATCGGCGACGAGGAAGACAGCCAGCTTGGCGACTTCATCGAGGACAAGAACGCGATCCTGCCGCTGGATTCCGCCATTCAGGAAAACCTGAAGGAAACCACCACTCGCGTTCTGGCCTCCCTGACCCCGCGCGAGGAGCGCGTTCTGCGGATGCGTTTCGGCATCGGCATGAACACCGACCACACGCTGGAAGAAGTCGGCCAACAGTTCAGCGTCACGCGCGAACGGATCCGGCAGATCGAGGCAAAGGCGCTTCGCAAGCTGAAGCACCCGAGCCGGTCGCGCAAATTGCGGAGTTTCCTGGACCAATGAAACGGCTTGCGATCATCCTCGCCTTGGCGGCATCCCCTGCCAGCGCCTACATCACCAAGGAAGGTTACTTCGTCGAAGGCGACGCGCAGCGCTTCCATGTGCGGTACGAGCCCGGCTCGGCAGCGCGCGACTACTGGTGCGCGGCGGGGCAGTTCATCGACAACTATCTTGGGATGTTGCCGACGACCGACATCTACCGCATCTCTCCGCGTCCCTTGGCGCGCGGAGAGGGGATGACCTTCTCGCTTTCCGCCGAAGGGGCGTTCCCGGAAACCGGGGTCGCGATCTTCCCGGCATCCGACCATATGTCCGCCGGTTTCGCAGCCGCGCTTTGCCCCGAGCCCTTCCGCCGTCTTCGGTGATCTTTTCGGTCGAAACCTCCGGGGCGGGTCTTTACGAGATCACGCCCCGGATCGCCGCCTGGGTGCAGGGCGACGGGCTGCTGACGCTGTTCGTGAGGCATACGTCAGCCTCGCTGCTGATACAGGAAAACGCCGACCCCGAGGTCCGGACGGATCTGCAAGAGTTCCTCCGCAGGCTCGTCCCGCCGTCGAACCATCCGGCGATGTCCTATCTGACGCATACCTATGAAGGGCCGGACGACATGCCCGCCCATATCAAGGCGGCGCTGCTTCCCGTCAGCCTGTCGATCCCGGTCATAGGGGGCAAGCTGGCCTTGGGTCGCTGGCAGGGCATCTATGTCTTCGAACATCGGAGCGCCCCGCATCGCCGCGAAGTGGTTGCGCATCTGAGTCCCTGACGCCACAATCCCGATCAACATGCGGTGGGTGCGTTTTGACGCTGGCCCAGACCTGCGCTTTGCGGCTAAGGTCTGTGGATAACAGCGGGGACAACCCCTGTATCTGATTGGGACAGTTCAGGAGACGGCGATGCGCTGCCCGTTTTGCGGAAATATCGACACGCAGGTGAAGGACAGCCGCCCGGCCGAGGATCATGTATCCATCCGCCGCCGCCGCTTCTGCCCGGCCTGCGGCGGGCGGTTCACCACATATGAGCGGGTGCAGCTTCGCGATCTGGTCGTCATCAAATCCAGCGGCAAGCGCGAGGATTTCGACCGCAGCAAGCTGGAACGGTCCATCCGTATCGCAATGCAGAAACGCCCGGTGGAGCCTGAACGGATCGATCAGATGATCTCGGGCATCGTGCGGCGTCTGGAATCGCTGGGCGATACCGACATCCCGTCGAAAGTCATCGGCGAGATCGTCATGGAAAGCCTCGCCCGGATCGACACGGTGGGGTATGTCCGTTTCGCAAGCGTTTACAAGAACTTCCAGGCGGCGGGGGACTTCGACAAGTTCGTGGCCGAACTGCGCCCCAGCACCATAGCGGAAGAGTGACCGACGAAATACACATGCGTCACGCGCTGGGCCTTGCCCGGCGCGGTCTTGGGAACGTCTGGCCCAACCCGACCGTCGGCTGCGTGATCGTCGCGGGGGGCAGGGTGGTCGGGCGCGGCTGGACCCAGCCCGGTGGGCGACCGCATGGCGAGGTGCGGGCGCTGATGCAGGCGGGCGACTTGGCCCGTGGCGCCACCGCCTATGTCACGCTGGAGCCTTGCGCCCATTACGGCAAGACGCCTCCTTGCGCCAATGCGCTGGTTGCGGCGGGCGTTGCGCGGGTCGTCAGCGCCGCGACCGACCCCGATCCGCGCGTGGCGGGCAAGGGCCACGCTATCCTGCGCGATGCCGGGATCGAGGTGACCGAGGGCGTGCTTGGCGATGCCGCTCGCGAACTCAACGCGGGGTTCCTGAAACGCATGACGCGGGGGCTGCCGCTGGTCACGCTGAAACTGGCGGCAACGCTGGACGGGCGCATCGCCACCGCTTCGGGCGAAAGCCGCTGGATCACGGGGCCGGAGGCGCGGCGCGCGGTCCATGCGATGCGACTGACCCATGATGCGGTGATGGTCGGGGCAGGGACGGCGCTGGCCGACGATCCCGACCTGACGGTGCGCGAGATGGGCGCGCCCCGCCAGCCGCTACGGGTGCTTCTGGACAGCAACCTGCGTCATTCGCCGCAAAGCCGCCTCGGGCGGACGGCAGCGCAGCATCCGGTCTGGATCTTCCATGCGGGGGCTGCCCCCGCCGCCGCACGCAATGCGTGGCGCGAAGCCGGGGCGCGGCTGTTCGAACTGGGTGAGACGCGCGTGCCCCTGCGCGACGCGTTACACGGCCTTGCGGCCGAGGGCGTCACGCGCGTGCTGAGCGAGGGGGGCGCGACGATGGCCGCAGCGCTTCTGCGCGAGGAACTCGTGGACGAGCTTGCCGTGTTTTCGGCCGGGAAGATCATCGGCGGCGACGGCGTTCCCGCAATCGCCCCGATGGCGCTGGCCCATCTGGCCGAAGCGCCGCGTTTCCGTCTGCAACAGGTGCAGACGATGGGCGGCGATATCCTGTCGCGCTGGCGTTACCAGTGACCCGTGTTCTCCATCGAGGACCACGGCTCGGCCGGTGCGAGGGCGTCGCCCTTCTGTAGCAGCTCGATCGAGATGTTGTCGGGGCTGCGCACGAAGGCCATGTGCCCGTCGCGCGGCGGGCGGTTGATCGTCACGCCATTGGCCTGCAAATGGGCGCAAAGCGCATAGATGTCGTCGCATTCATAAGCCAGATGGCCGAAATGGCGGCTGTCCGAGGGCAGCCCGTCGTCGCCGTCCCAGTTGTAGGTCAGCTCCACCGGCGTTTCGTGCTGGCCCGGCGCGGCCATGAAGACCAGCGTGAACCGACCGCCCTCGCTGTCGCGGCGGCGGATCTCTTCCAGCCCCAGAAGATTGAAGAACGCGATGCTCGCGTCGAGGTCTTTGACCCTGACCATCGTGTGAAGGTATTTCATGGTGGTCTCCTTTCGTCTGGGAAGCTAATGCCCGCCGCCAGATTTCCAAACGCCGCGTCGCAGGTATTCGACGGCGGTGCAGGGCGGGTCCGCGGCGCGCAGCGGGGTGCTGCCGATCCGCACCCAGTCATCGGGGTCCAGCGGCGGGAAAAAGGTGTCGGCATCCGGAACGTCGATATCCACCTCGGTCACCAGCAGGCGGTCCGCCATGGGCAGGAACGCGGAATAGATCGCCGCTCCGCCGATGGCATAGATGCGGCGGTATCCGCGATCCCCGGCGGCGCGAATCGCATCCTCGGGGGTGGGGAAAACGTCAGGCCCCTCCATCGTGGTCGACACGACCAGATTGAGCCTGTCCTTCAGCGGCTTGAACGGAAGACTGTCCCATGTGCGCCGCCCCATGATGACGGCCCCGCCCAGCGTCTCGCGTTTGAAGAAGGCCAGATCCTCCGGGGCGCGCCAGGGGATGTCGTTGCCCCGTCCGATGGCCCCGTTCCGGGCGCGCGCGACGATGATGCTTATCATACCGCCACCGGAGCGCGGATCGCAGGATCGGGGTCGTAGTCCAGAAACTCGAAATCCTCGTATCGGAAATCGAAGATCGAGCCGACCTCGCGGCGGATGCGAAGCTTCGGCAGCGGTTTCGGGCTGCGGGAAAGCTGGGTCTGCACCTGTTCCAGATGGTTGGAATAGATATGTGCGTCGCCGATGGAATGGATGAACTCGCCGGGTTCATACCCCGTGACATGCGCCAGCATCGCCAAAAGCAGCGCATAGGAAGCGATGTTGAACGGAACGCCCAGGAACATGTCCGCCGACCGCTGATAGAGTTGCAGATGCAGCCGTCCGCCAAGGATGCGCACCTGCCACAGCGTATGGCAGGGCGGCAGCGCCATCTGCGAGACTTCGGCCGGGTTCCAGGCTGACACGATCAGCCGCCGGCTGTCGGGCGTGCGGCGGATCGCGTCCACAAGGGTCGCGATCTGGTCGACCCCGCCGGTGAAGTCGCGCCACTGTCGGCCATAGACAGGGCCGAGATCGCCATTCTCGTCCGCCCATTCATCCCAGATGGAGACGCCGTTCTCCTTCAGATAGCGGATGTTGGTGTCGCCCGACAGAAACCACAGCAGCTCGTGCACGATCGACCGCAGATGCAGCTTCTTCGTCGTCACCAGCGGAAAGCCGTCCGCAAGATCGTATCGCGCCTGCAATCCGAAGTGCGAAAGGGTTCCCGTTCCCGTCCGGTCGGACGAGGCGATGCCCTGCGTCAGAACGGTCCGAAGCGCGTCGTGATACTGCTTCATGTCGAAGCCCCCTTTCTTGTCGTGCCGACGAGTCTTACGGGCGCTTGGGGTCGCTGCCAAGTGGCCCGGCGCGTCCGGCGCGCTAGCTGTTGGTCGTCATCATACCGGAGGTTCCCCCATGATCCGCATCGCCGCCCTTGCCTCGCTTCTTGCCGGTCCCGCGCTTGCCCAGGTCCCGTCCACGATCATGGTGCCGCATTACATGGCGCCTTATGTCGCCTATGTCGGGGTCGGCGGCGGATCCTATACCGTCAACACCGTTCCGGGTTTCATCTCGGCGCAAGAGGCGGCGCGGATCATCCAGCCGTTCTGCGCAGCGGGCGGCACGCTTGCCCATGCCCGCGTCGAACAGGACACGCGGCTCGTAACCGACGGTGTCACGGGCGAGATGCTGCTCTCGCGCCGGGTCACATGTCGCTGACACGCTTCACCAAGGCGCAGGAGGGCGTGTGGCCCACGGCGCTGGCCGAACTTCGGGCAGGGCAGAAGGAAACCCACTGGATGTGGTTCATCTTTCCCCAGCTTCGGGGATTGGGCCGCAGCGAGACGGCACGCTTCTACGGCATAGCCGATATGGCCGAGGCGCGCGCCTATCTGGCCGACCCCGTGCTTGGCCCCCGGCTGGCAGAGGCGGCCGCGGCGGTGCTGGCCCACCCCGGCCCCGCGGACCGCATCATGGGGCATGTCGATGCGCTGAAGTTGCGATCCTCGGCCACGCTTTTCGCTGCCGCAGGGGGCGGCGATGTGTTTGAACGCGTGCTTGCGCAGTTCTATGATGGCCCCGACCCCGCAACCCTTTCGCTGATCGAGACATCATGATCCTTTACGGCATATCCACCTGCGACACCTGCAAGAAGGCGCTGAAGGCGCTCGACGGTCGCGCGACCTTCCGCGACGTGCGGGCCGACCCGCTGACCGAGGCCGAGATCGCCGAGCTCGTGGCTGAGTTCGGAGATGTGATCGTGAACCGCCAGTCGACCACCTGGCGCGGCCTGTCCGACTGGCTGAAGGCGTCGGAACCCGAGGCCCAGATCGCCGCGCAGCCGACATTGATGAAACGCCCGGTCATCCGCGACGGCGATGCGCTGCATCTGGGATGGGGCGCGGACGTGCAGGCGAAACTGGGCGTCTGAAAAGCGAACGACCCGCCGGGCAGGGCGGGTCGCTCGTCGTCTTGGGCTTCGATCAGAGAAGGCGCAGATCGCCGGCCGAGGCGCGACCGTCGCGGCCCGACTGCAGTTCGTAGCCGATCTTCTGGTTGTCGTTCAGCCCTTTCAGCCCGGCCCGTTCCACAGCCGAGATGTGGACGAACACGTCCTTGCCGCCATCGTCCGGCGCAATGAAGCCGAAGCCTTTGGTGCTGTTAAACCATTTTACGGTGCCCGTCGGCATGCCGTCTCTCCTTCATCAGTCCCCCCGCTGCGAGATTGCCACGGGACGTGCAGCCAGGTCCTCCGCGTGCTGCCTTGAATCAGGGAAGCGTCAGAACGTCTGTTGTCACGCGAAAAAGGATGCCCAAAGGAAAACGAAAATCAAGCAGGATGATAACAGAGGGCGGATGCAGCGGATTTATTTGCAAAATGCACAATATCACCGTCAAAATACGGGCTTGAAGCTGCCCGGCGAATAAGGTTAGACACCCGCCTACGGACAGGTGGCCGAGTGGTCGAAGGCGCACGCCTGGAAAGTGTGTAGGCGGGGAACCGTCTCGAGGGTTCGAATCCCTCTCTGTCCGCCATCATCATCGCATCCGGTATCGACGGCGCGCCACCATCGGCGCGCATTTGGCATCTATGAATCGGCGGCATGCGACTGTATGCTGAAAGCGTCTCGAAAGGATTCGCCGCAGCGCAGAATCATCTTGCAGGACCGCTTCGCCCTGCTGCGCAACACCGAAGGCGCTTCGGGCTTTTCCCCCAACGATTTCAACAGCCCTGCGCGCGGGTGCAAATTCGTCTTGTCAATGGGCCGGTTTGTCCAAGTCGTTCATTGACCATGGCACGGGCAGGGGATACATGGGGCGCAGCAACTTATCGCGCGTGCCGAAAGAAGGCCCGCTGGCCGAAGGAGCCACTCGTGGACGATCTTCTCCGAGAGTATTTCCCGATCATCATCTTCCTCGCGATCATCGTCGCGCTCGGCCTCGTGCTGATGCTGGCGGCGGTGGTTCTGGCAGTCCGCAACCCGGATGCCGAGAAGGTGTCGGCCTATGAATGCGGGTTCAACGCCTTTGACGACGCGCGGATGAAGTTCGACGTCCGGTTCTATCTCGTCTCCATCCTGTTCATCATCTTCGACCTCGAGGTCGCGTTCCTGTTCCCATGGGCGGTCGCCTTCGGGGATCTGTCGATGGTCGCCTTCTGGTCGATGATGGTCTTCCTTGGCGTCCTGACCGTCGGCTTCGTCTATGAATGGAAGAAGGGGGCGCTGGAATGGGCGTGATCACATCTGCGAACCATGCGGGGGCCGATCCGGAATTCGCCACGCAGAAGCTGAATGCCGAACTTCAGGACAAGGGCTTCCTGCTCACCTCGACCGAGGATATCATCAACTGGGCGCGCACCGGCTCGCTGCACTGGATGACCTTCGGCCTGGCCTGCTGCGCGGTCGAGATGATCCAGATGTCGATGCCGCGCTATGACATCGAACGCTTCGGCAGCGCGCCGCGCGCCTCGCCGCGCCAGTCGGACCTGATGATCGTCGCGGGCACGCTGACCAACAAGATGGCACCGGCGCTGCGCAAGGTCTATGACCAGATGCCCGAGCCGCGTTATGTCATCTCGATGGGCAGCTGCGCCAATGGCGGCGGCTACTATCACTACAGCTATTCGGTGGTGCGGGGCTGTGACCGCGTGGTTCCGGTGGACGTCTATGTTCCCGGCTGCCCGCCCACGGCCGAGGCGCTGCTTTACGGCATTCTTCAGTTGCAGCGGAAGATCCGCCGCACCGGCACCCTGACCCGGTAAGGAGCGAGTGATGAGTGAAGCCCTGACCGAACTTGGCGCCCATATCGCCTCGCGCTGTTCCGATGCCGTGCTTGGCCAGAAGATCGCCTTTGGCGAGCTGACGCTGGATGCGACCGTGGCCGGGATCGTGCCGCTGGTCGATTTCCTGAAGAACGATGCGACCTGCCGCTTCTCGACGCTGGTGGACATCACGGCGGTGGATCATCCCGAACGCCCCCAGCGGTTCGATGTGGTCTATCATTTCCTGTCGATGTTCCAGAACCACCGCATCCGCGTGAAGGTCGCGCTGCGCGAAGATGAGATGATCCCGTCGCTGGTCGGCATCCATCCCTCGGCCAACTGGTTCGAGCGGGAGGTGTTCGACATGTTCGGCATCCTGTTCTCGGGGCATCCGGACCTGCGCCGCCTGCTGACCGATTACGGCTTCCGCGGCTATCCGCTGCGCAAGGATTTTCCGACCACCGGCTATACCGAGGTCCGCTATGACGAGGCGCAGAAGCGCGTCGTCTACGAGCCCGTGCGGCTGGTGCAGGAATATCGGCAGTTCGATTTCATGAGCCCGTGGGAAGGGGCCGAGTATATCCTTCCCGGTGACGAGAAGAAGGCGTGAGCATGGACGGCGGCATCAACGACGGTCTTGCGGGCGAACAGAAGATCCGCAACTTCAACATCAACTTCGGCCCGCAGCACCCGGCGGCGCACGGGGTTCTTCGCCTCGTGCTGGAGCTTGACGGCGAGATCGTGGAACGCTGCGATCCGCATGTCGGCCTGCTGCACCGCGGCACCGAGAAGCTGATGGAGAGCCGGACCTATCTCCAGAACCTGCCTTATTTCGACCGGCTGGATTATGTGGCGCCTATGAACCAGGAGCATTCCTGGTGCCTTGTGATCGAGAAGCTGACTGGGACGGGCGTTCCGCGCCGCGCACAGCTGATCCGCGTGCTGTTCTCGGAAATCGGGCGTCTGCTGAACCACCTGATGAACATCACCACCGGCGCGATGGACGTCGGCGCGCTGACCCCGCCGCTGTGGGGCTTCACCGCGCGCGAAGAACTGATGGTGTTCTATGAACGCGCCTGCGGTGCGCGTCTGCACGCCGCCTATTTCCGTCCCGGCGGTGTCCATCAGGACCTTCCGACGAAGCTGATCGATGATATCGACGTCTGGTGCGACAAGTTCCCGGCGCTGGTCGACAATATCGACGAGCTGCTGACCGAGAACCGCATCTTCAAGCAGCGCACGGTGGATATCGCCGTCGTCTCGCAACAGGAAGTGCTCGACTGGGCGTTCTCGGGCGTGATGGCACGGGGATCGGGCATGGCGTGGGACCTGCGCCGCTCGCAGCCCTACGAATGCTATGACGAGTTCGACTTCCACATCCCGGTCGGCAAGAACGGCGACTGCTACGACCGCTATCTGTGCCGTATGGCCGAAATGCGCGAGTCGACCAAGATCATCAAGCAATGCTGCGCCAAGCTGCGGGCCGAACCGGGTGACGTGCTGGCGCGCGGCAAGATCACCCCGCCGAAACGGGGCGAGATGAAGACCTCGATGGAAGCGCTGATCCATCACTTCAAACTCTACACCGAAGGCTTCCACGTCCCGGCGGGCGAGGTCTATGCCGCGGTCGAGGCGCCGAAGGGCGAATTCGGCGTCTATCTCGTGGCCGATGGCACCAATAAACCCTACCGCGCCAAGATCCGCGCGCCGGGCTATCCGCATCTTCAGGCGATGGATCACCTCGCCAAGGGCCACCAACTTGCCGACGTTTCGGCCATCATCGCCACGATGGACATCGTGTTCGGGGAGATCGACCGCTAATGCTCCGCCGCCTGCATCCGATCCAGCCCGAAGGCTTTGCCTTCACGCCAGCGAACCTCGCATGGGCCGAAGGGCAGATCACGAAATACCCCGAGGGCCGTCAGGCTTCGGCCATCATTCCGCTTCTGTTCCGCGCGCAGGAACAGGAAGGCTGGCTGTCGCGCCCCGCCATCGAATATGTTGCAGACATGCTGGGCATGGCCCGCATTCGCGCGCTGGAAGTGGCGACGTTCTACTTCATGTTCCAGCTACAACCCGTTGGTTCGGTTGCCCATATCCAGATCTGCGGCACCACGTCCTGCATGATCTGCGGGGCCGAGGAGCTTATCGCGGTCTGCAAGGAAAAGATTTCGGCCCAGCCCCATGCGGTGTCCGCCGATGGCAAGTTTTCGTGGGAAGAAGTCGAATGCCTCGGTTCCTGCACGAACGCGCCTATGATGCAGGTGGGCAAGGATTACTACGAAGACCTGACCCCCGAGGTTCTACGCAACCTGATCGACCGTTTCGCCGCGGGCGAGGCGCCGCTTCCGGGTCCGCAGAACGGGCGCTATGCGTCCGAGCCGAAGGGCGGGCCGACCAGCCTGACCGAATATGTCGAGGGCCGGAACCAGTATAACGGTTCGGTCCATCTGGCGGTGGAGATCGGCGACGTGCTGAAGCGCATCGACGGGACCGAGGTTCCGCTGCGCACCCCGTGGCAACGCCAGCCCGAAGTGGCCGATGTTCCGCATGACGAGCCGCGCCCCGGCGCAGGTCATCCGGTGGACGAGACCGGCGTGACCACCCAGGAGGCTCCGGTGAAGCCCGCCGCCGACGTGAACCCCGGCGGCGCGGCCCCCGGTGGCACGGCAACGGCGGAACCGGGACAGCCGGTGGCCGACGATGACAAGGACGACGCCACGACCCAACGCGGGAAGGGCGGCGAGTGACAAGGCGCGCCCCGACCCCCGGTGAACGCAAGGATGCCGCCATGGCGCGGTTCCTCGGGCTGTTCATCGCGGCGGTCATGATCCTGTGGATCGGGGCGCAATGGCTGGGCGGGCAGATGGGCTGGGAAGCTCGCTATGCCTTCCTGTTCGATATGATCGCGATTGCTGCCTTTGTCTGGGCACTGGTCGCAACCTGGCGGATCTGGCGCAAGCGCCGGGAGAATTGAGGGCACAAGATGCTGAAGGATCAGGACCGGATCTTCACGAACCTCTACGGGATGCATGACCGCTCCCTCGCTGGCGCGCGCAAGCGTGGCCACTGGGACGGAACGGCCGGCATTCTGGCGAACGGGCGTTCGTGGATCATCGATCAGGTGAAGGCTTCGGGGCTGCGCGGCCGGGGCGGCGCGGGATTTCCGACGGGTCTGAAATGGTCCTTCATGCCCAAGGAATCGGATGGGCGCCCGGCCTATCTGGTCGTGAACGCCGACGAATCCGAACCCGCGACCTGCAAGGACCGCGAGATCATGCGTCACGATCCGCATACGCTGATCGAAGGCTGTCTGATCGCCGGTTTCGCGATGGGTGCGGTTGCCGCCTACATTTACATTCGTGGCGAATACGTGCGCGAGAAGGAGGCCCTGCAGGCCGCCATCGACGAATGCTATGACGCGGGCCTGCTGGGCAAGAACGCGGACGGGTCGGGTTATGAGTTCGACGTCTATCTGCACCACGGCGCGGGCGCTTATATCTGCGGCGAGGAAACGGCGCTGCTGGAAAGCCTTGAGGGTCGCAAGGGCATGCCGCGCATGAAGCCGCCGTTCCCGGCGGGCGCGGGTCTTTACGGCTGCCCGACCACGGTGAACAACGTCGAATCCATCGCCGTCGTCCCGACCATCCTGCGGCGCGGGGCGGAATGGTATGCCAGCTTCGGGCGCCCGAACAACACGGGCGTCAAGCTGTTCGCCATGACCGGCCACGTCAACACGCCCTGCGTCATCGAAGAAGCCATGTCGATCCCGATGCGCGAGCTGATCGAGAAACATGGCGGCGGCGTGCGCGGTGGGTGGAAGAACCTCAAGGCCGTGATCCCCGGTGGCGCAAGCTGCCCCGTGCTGCCCGCGCATCTGTGCGAGGATGCGCTGATGGATTACGACTGGATGCGCGAGAACCGCTCTTCCTTCGGCACGGCCTGCATGATCGTGATGGACCAGTCCACCGACATCATCAAGGCAATCTGGCGTCTGACCAAGTTCTTCAAGCACGAAAGCTGCGGCCAGTGCACGCCCTGCCGCGAAGGCACCGGCTGGATGATGCGCGTCATGGACCGTCTGGTGCGCGGCGAGGCGGAACCCGAGGAGATCGACATGCTGCTGGCCGTGACGAAGCAGGTCGAAGGCCACACGATCTGCGCGCTGGGCGACGCGGCGGCCTGGCCGATCCAGGGCCTGATCCGTCACTATCGCGAAGAAATCGAAGACCGCATCAAGGCCAAGCGCACCGGGCGCATGGGCGCGATGGCGGCGGAGTGAGGTCATGCGCGTTTTGGGCATCATGGCGGTGATGGGGGCAGGGGCGGTCGCCTCCTGCGCGCCCGCGCCCGTGCCCGAGACGCTGGACTTTCCGGCCCGCTTCGCGCCCGGCACCGGCCATGCGCTGACCCGTGACGGTGCGGCCCCGGTCGTCGGCACGACGGTCGCGGTGACCGGCCCCGGCTATGACGGCGGTCTGGCAGCGAAGGAACTGGCGGCACGGGCCTGCGCATCACGCGGGCTGACACTCGACTCGGCGGCGGTTGGCCGCTTCGCATCCCCCGAATGGGTTTTCGCGGGGGCCTGCGCATGAACAGACACGAAAAGGCGCCCCTGTCGGGGATGGCGGAGTAAGGCGATGAGCAACCTCAAGAAAATCATCATCGACGGGATCGAGCTCGAAGTCGACGGCGCGATGACGATCATTCAGGCAGCCGAAGTCGCAGGGGTCGAGATTCCGCGCTTCTGCTATCACGAGCGGCTGACCATCGCGGGCAACTGCCGCATGTGCCTTGTAGAGGTCGTCGGCGGCCCGCCGAAACCGGCTGCTTCCTGCGCGATGCAGGTGCGCGATCTGCGGCCCGGCCCGGAAGGCCAGCCGCCGGTGGTCAAGACCAACTCGCCCATGGTGAAGAAGGCCCGCGAAGGGGTGATGGAGTTCCTGCTCATCAACCACCCGCTGGACTGCCCGATCTGCGATCAGGGCGGCGAGTGCGACCTTCAGGATCAGGCGATGGCTTACGGCGTCGATTTCAGCCGCTATCGCGAGCCGAAACGCGCGTCCGAGGATCTGGATCTGGGCCCGCTGGTGAAGACGGCGATGACGCGCTGCATCTCCTGCACGCGCTGCGTCCGCTTCACCACCGAGGTTGCGGGCATCCACCAGATGGGCCAGACCGGCCGGGGCGAGGATGCGGAGATCACCTCCTATCTGAACCAGACGCTGGATTCGAACCTTCAGGGCAACATCATCGACCTTTGCCCGGTCGGTGCGCTGACCTCGAAACCCTATGCCTTCACCGCCCGCCCGTGGGAGCTGACGAAGACCGAGACCATCGACGTGATGGACGCTCTGGGCTCGTCGATCCGCGTGGACACCAAGGGCCGCGAAGTGATGCGCATCCTGCCGCGCAACCATGACGCCGTGAACGAAGAGTGGATCAGCGACAAGACCCGCTTCGTCTGGGACGGCCTGCGCCGCCAGCGGCTCGACACGCCCTATATCCGCGAGAATGGCCGTCTGCGCAAAGCCGGTTGGGGCGAGGCGCTTGCCGCCGCCGCTGCCGCGATGAAGGGCCGCAAGGTCACGGGTCTGGTCGGCGATCTGGCCCCGGTCGAGGCTGTCTTCGCTTTGAAGACGCTGGTCGAAGGCTTGGGTGGCCGTGTCGAATCCCGCACCGACGGTGCGCGTCTGCCTGCGGGCAACCGTTCCGCCTATGTCGGCAACGCGACGATCGAGGATATCGATACGGCGAAGACGATCACGCTGATCGGCACTGATCCCCGGGTCGAGGCTGCGGTGCTGAACGCCCGCATCCGCAAGGCGTGGACGATGGGCGCGACGGTCAACGTTATTGGCGCGGCGACGGACCTGACCTTCGATTACACCCACCTTGGCACGGGGCGCGACGCGCTGACCCGCGCGGTGCGGGAAGGCTTCGATGCCGGGCTGGTGATCGTCGGGCAGGGCGCGCTGAACGAAACCGATGGCGAGGCTGTCCTGTCGCAGGCGATGGCTCTTGGCGGCAAGCTCTTGGTGCTGCACACGGCGGCATCGCGCGTCGGTGCGCTGGACGTGGGTGCCGTGACCGAAGGCGGGCTGAAAGCCTCGCTGGAGGGGGCCGAGGTCATCTACAACCTTGGTGCGGACGAGGTCGAAATCGCGCCGGGCGCCTTCGTGATCTATCAGGGCAGCCATGGCGACCGCGGCGCGCATCGGGCGGACATCATCCTGCCGGGCGCGGCCTATACCGAGGAAAACGGGCTGTTCGTGAACACCGAAGGTCGTCCGCAACTTGCGCTGCGTGCCGGTTTCGCACCGGGCGAGGCCAAGGAAAACTGGGCGATCCTGCGGGCGCTTTCGGCTGAACTGGGCGCGACGCTGCCCTTCGACAGCCTTGGCGCGCTGCGGGCGAAACTGGTCGCAGCCGTCCCGCATCTGGGCCGCATCGACGAGGTTCCGGTGAACGAGTGGCAGCCGCTGGACCTGCGCGAGCCTGCGAATGCCGATTTCCGCGTGGCGGTGAAGGACTTCTATCTGTCCAACCCGATCGCGCGGTCTTCGGTGCTGATGGCGGAATTGTCGGCGGGCTATGCCGCGCGCCGCTCCGCGCCCTTGGCGGCGGAGTGATGCGGATGGCTGCGCTGGCCCTTGTCGCCCTTGCCGGATGCGAGGCGCACCAGCCCTCGCAGACCGAGGCCGAGGAAGTGCCGCGCGAATATCTGGGGATCGAGACCCGGATGATGGACGACGAACTGGTCAATATCCGCACCGCCATGAAAGGCGCGCGGGGGGCCGAGGACATCGACGCCTATACCGATTGCGCAGTCGCGCAATACGCGCAGGTGAAGGGTTACGGCTTTGCGCGCAAACTGCGCACGAAGCTGTCGGAACGGGGTGGCGTATTCAACGCCGATGCGATTTACACCCTTTCGGCAGAGATGCCGCGGGGGATCAGGATCATCGAGGCCGACAAGGCAATCGCGGACTGCAATGCGCAGTCGATACCGACGGTATGATGAAGGACGGGCTGAGGAAACATCATGGGTGACTTTCTGCAAACGGGGCTCGGCATCACGCTGCTGACAGTGCTTCAGGCGCTGGGCGTGATCGCCTTCGTCATGATCAGCCTGCTGTTCCTCGTCTATGGCGACCGCAAGATCTGGGCTGCGGTTCAGCTTCGACGCGGGCCGAACGTGGTGGGGCCCTGGGGCATCCTGCAAACGGTGGCCGACGCGCTGAAATACGTGGTCAAGGAAATCGTGGTCCCGGCGGGCGCGGACCGTCCGGTGTTCTTCCTTGCGCCGATGCTGTCCTTCGTTCTGGCGCTGCTGGCCTGGGCGGTGATCCCGTTCTCGGACGGGTGGGTGCTGTCGAACATCAACGTCGCGATCCTTTACGTCTTCGCCATGTCCTCGCTGGAGGTGTACGGCGTCATCATGGGCGGGTGGGCGTCGAACTCGAAATACGCGTTCCTCGGCTCGCTGCGTTCGGCGGCGCAGATGATCTCCTACGAGGTGTCGATCGGCCTTATCATCATCGGGATCATCATCTCGACCGGCTCGATGAACTTCAGCGCCATCGTCGCGGCGCAGGACGGAAACCTTGGGCTGCTGAACTGGTATTGGCTGCCGCACCTGCCGATGGTCGTGCTGTTCTTCGTGTCGGCACTGGCCGAGACGAACCGCCCGCCGTTCGACCTTCCCGAAGCGGAATCGGAACTCGTGGCCGGCTTCCAGGTCGAATACTCCTCGACCCCGTTCCTGATGTTCATGGCGGGCGAGTATATCGCGATCTTCCTGATGTGTGCGCTGATGTCGCTGCTGTTCTTCGGCGGCTGGCTCTCGCCCATTCCGGGGCTGCCGGACGGCGCGTTCTGGATGGTGCTGAAGATGGCGTTCTTCTTCTTCCTGTTCGCGATGGTGAAGGCGATCGTGCCGCGTTACCGCTATGACCAGCTCATGCGGATCGGCTGGAAGGTGTTCCTTCCGCTGTCCATCGGCTGGGTCGTTCTGGTCGCGTTCCTTGCAAAGTTTGAACTGTTCGGCGGCTTCTGGGCCCGCTGGGCGATCGGAGGCTGAGAATGGCGCAGAGCATCGACTGGGGCCGGGCGACCAAGTATTTCCTGATGGTGGATTTCATCAAGGGCTTCGGCCTTGGCATGAAATACTTCTTTGCGCCCAAGGAAACCGTGAACTATCCGCACGAGAAGGGGCCGCTTTCGCCCCGTTTCCGCGGCGAACACGCGCTGCGCCGGTATCCGAACGGCGAGGAACGCTGCATTGCATGCAAACTGTGCGAGGCGATCTGCCCCGCACAGGCGATCACCATCGACGCCGAACCGCGCGAGGATGGCAGCCGCCGCACCACGCGTTACGATATCGACATGACGAAATGCATCTATTGCGGCTTCTGTCAGGAAGCCTGCCCAGTGGATGCCATCGTTGAAGGCCCGAACTTCGAATTCTCGACCGAGACGCGTGAGGAACTGTTCTACGACAAGCAGAAGCTGCTCGAAAACGGCGCGCGTTGGGAAGCCGAGATTGCCCGCAACCTGGAACTGGATGCGCCCTACAGATGAGCGACGATTTCACCCGGATGTTCAAGGCGATGATCGAGCAGGGCCACGAGATGGCCCGCGCGTTCAACCCTGCGCTGGAGAATTTTCAGGTGAAGGGCTTTGACCAGCTTTTCCCCACCATGTCCAAGGACATGATGGAGATGTGGTTCGGCAAGACGTTCAACCGCGACGGGCTGGATGCCAAGACCCGGCTTCTGGTCACCGTCGCGGCGCTGACCGTTCTGGGCGCGCAGGCGGAGCCGCAGATGCGGCTGACCATCCGCCACGCGCTTGAAGCGGGGGCAAAGAAGAAGGAGATCGCCGAGGTGATCTACCAGATGAGCATGTTCGGCGGGCTTCCCGCCATGCAGAAGGCCCTGGAAATCGCCCAGAAGGTCTTCAGCGAAACCGAGGAGAAAAGCGAATGACCGTCGCTGATCTGGCATTCTATGCCTTTGCGATCGTGACCGTGGTGGCGGGTGTGCTGGTGACGATGTCGCGCAACCCGGTCCATTCGGTACTGTGGCTGATCCTGGCCTTCCTCTCCTCGGCTGGGCTGTTCGTCCTTCTGGGGGCGGAATTCGTCGCGATGTTGCTTATCATCGTCTATGTCGGGGCCGTCGCGGTTCTGTTCCTTTTCGTCGTCATGATGCTGGACATCGACTTTGCCGAATTGAAGGGCGAGATGGCGAAATACATGCCGCTGGGTTTGCTGGTCGGGGTGATCCTGCTGATGCAGCTTTCGCTGGGTCTTGGCGCTTGGGTTCAGGCCGAAGGCGCGATGGGGCTGCGCCAGTCGGTGACCCCGGACATGTCGCAGATCGACAACACCCGCGCGCTGGGCCTGCTGATGTATGACCGCTATCTGCTGGTGTTCCAGCTTGCGGGGCTGGTGCTGCTGGTCGCGATGATCGGGGCGATCGTGCTGACGCTGCGCCACCGGACGGATGTGAAGCGCCAGAACGTGCTGCACCAGATGTGGCGCGATCCGGCCAAGACGATGGAAATGAAGGACGTGAAGCCGGGTCAGGGTCTCTGACCCCGCGCCTCTGACAGAATAATGACGCGCAAGGGCGCGGAGGGACGACAATGGTGGGACTGGAACATTACCTCACGGTGGCGGCGGCGCTTTTCGTCGTCGGCATCTTCGGCATCTTCCTGAACCGGAAGAACGTGATCGTCATTCTTATGTCGATCGAGCTGATGCTGCTGGCGGTGAACATCAACTTCGTCGCCTTCTCCAGCTACTTGGGCGACCTGACGGGGCAGATCTTCACGATGCTGGTTCTGACGGTGGCAGCGGCCGAGGCTGCGATCGGGCTTGCGATCCTGGTCACCTTCTTCCGCAACAAGGGTTCCATCGACGTCGAAGACGTCAACGTGATGAAGGGCTGAGCCGATGGCGACGATCATCCTATTGGCGCCGCTGGTCGGCGCGCTGATCTGCGGCTTCGGCTGGCGGTTCATCGGCGAGAAGCCTGCGCAGATCGTGGCGACCTCGCTGGTGTTTCTGGCGGCGATCCTGTCCTGGATCGTGTTTCTGGGCTTCGACGGGCAGACGCAACAGATCGTGCTGCTGCGCTGGATCGAAAGCGGAAGCCTTTCGACCGAATGGGCGATCCGGTTGGACCGTCTGACCGCGATCATGCTGATCGTGGTGAACTCGGTATCGGCGCTCGTGCATCTCTACAGCTTCGGCTACATGGCGCATGACGACAACTGGGGTCACCACGAGCATTACCGCGCGCGCTTCTTCGCCTATCTGTCGTTCTTCACCTTCGCGATGCTGACGCTGGTGACGGCGGACAACCTTGTGCAGATGTTCTTCGGCTGGGAAGGGGTGGGGGTCGCCTCCTATCTGCTGATCGGCTTCTATTACCGCAAGCCGAGCGCGAACGCCGCTGCGATGAAGGCCTTCATCGTCAACCGGGTCGGCGACTTCGGCTTCGCGCTGGGCATCTTTGCGCTGTTCTTCCTGACCGACTCGATCCGTTTCGACGATGTGTTCGCTGCGGGGCCGGATCTGGCGCAGACGCAGCTTGGCTTTCTTTGGACCGAATGGAACGCGGCGAACCTGATCGGCGTGCTGCTGTTCATCGGCGCGATGGGCAAATCCGCGCAGCTTGGTCTGCACACCTGGTTGCCCGACGCAATGGAAGGCCCGACCCCGGTGTCGGCGCTGATCCACGCGGCGACCATGGTGACCGCAGGCGTGTTCCTCGTCTGCCGCATGTCGCCGATCTATGAATTCGCGCCGGATGCGAAGATGCTGATCGTGATCCTTGGGGCGACCACCGCTTTCTTCGCGGCGACGGTCGGCCTGGTGCAGAACGACATCAAACGCGTCATCGCCTATTCGACCTGTTCGCAGCTTGGCTACATGTTCGTGGCGGCGGGTGTGGGGGTCTATTCGGTGGCGATGTTCCACCTGCTCACCCACGCCTTCTTCAAGGCGATGCTGTTCCTTGGCGCCGGTTCTGTCATCCACGCGATGCATCACGAGCAGGACATGCGGAACTATGGCGGTCTGCGGAAGAAGATCCCCGTGACCTTCTGGGCAATGATGATCGGCACGCTGGCCATCACCGGCGTCGGCATTCCGCTGACCCATATCGGCTTCGCGGGCTTCCTGTCCAAGGATGCGGTGATCGAAAGCGCCTATGTCGGCTCGCAATACGCGTTCTGGATGCTGGTGATCGCGGCGTTCATGACCTCGTTCTACAGCTGGCGGCTGATGTTCCTGACCTTCTTCGGCAAGCCGCGCGGCGATCATCATACGCATGACCACGCGCATGAAAGCCCGAAGATCATGCTGATCCCGCTGGGCGTTCTGGCGCTTGGCGCGGTGTTCTCCGGGATGCTGTGGTATAACGTCTTTTTCGGTGAGGAAGACGAGATGCGCGCCTGGTTCGGGATGGAGGCTGCGCATCACGTTGCCGCCGCCGATGAACATGCCCCGGCCGAAGTCGCGGGCGAGGCTGCTCCGGCGCACGAGGCTCCGGCCGAAGATCACGCAGCGGCCGAGGCTGGTGCCCATATGCCGGCACCGCAGGGCGCGCTTTACATCCACCCGGAAAATCACGTCATGCACGATGCACACTACGTCCCGGCATGGGTGAAGGTCTCGCCCTTCGTTGCGATGATCCTTGGGCTTGCGCTGGCGTTCCAGATGTATATCCGGCGTCCGGACCTGCCGGGGAAACTGGCCGCGACGCAGAAGCCGCTTTACGACTTCCTGCTGAACAAGTGGTATTTCGACCAGCTTTACGACTTCATCTTCGTGCGCCCGACGAAATGGCTGGGCGGGTTCCTGTGGAAGCGCGGTGACGGCAATGTCATCGACGGGTCCATCAACGGGATCGCCATGGGAATCATCCCGGCGCTCACGCGCCTCGCCGTCCGGGCGCAGTCCGGGTATCTGTTCCACTATGCCTTTGCCATGGTTCTGGGGATTGCGGCCCTCATCACCTGGATGACGTTCTCTGGGGGCTCGAATTAATGGAAAACCTCCTTTCCATCATCATTTTCATCCCGGCGGTTGCGGCGCTGATCCTTGCGCTGTTCCTGCGCGGGGATGATCCGGCAGCCCAGCGCAACGCCAAATGGCTGGCGTTGCTGGCCACCACGATGACCTTCCTAATCTCGATCTTCCTGATCGCGGGGTTCGATCCCTCCGATACCGGCTTCCAGTTCGTCGAGGATTACGCCTGGATCGGCGGCATGCGCTACAAGCTGGGCGTGGACGGGATTTCGGTTCTGTTCGTGATGCTGACGACCGCGCTGATGCCGCTGACCATCGCGTCTTGCTGGAGCGTGGAGACGCGGGTCAAGGAATACATGATCGCCTTCCTTGTGCTGGAAACGCTGATGGTCGGCGTCTTCTGCGCGCTGGATCTGGTGCTGTTCTATGTCTTCTTCGAGGCGTCGCTGATCCCAATGTTCCTGATCATCGGCATCTGGGGCGGCAAGGACCGCATTTATGCCGCGTTCAAGTTCTTCCTCTATACCTTCCTCGGCTCGGTGCTGATGCTGGTGGCGATGGTGGCGATGTATTACGATGCCGGCACCACCGACATCGTTCAGCTGCTGCAGCACGACTTCTCCTCCTCGACCATCGCGCTTGGTGGGATGACGATCGTGGGCGGGATGCAGACGCTGCTGTTCCTCGCATTCTTTGCGAGCTTCGCGGTGAAGATGCCGATGTGGCCGGTCCACACCTGGCTGCCCGACGCGCACGTGCAGGCGCCGACTGCGGGCTCTGTCATCCTGGCCGCGATCCTGCTGAAGATGGGTGGCTATGGCTTCCTGCGCTTCAGCCTGCCGATGTTCCCGGTGGGGGCCGATCAGCTGTCGACGCTGGTGCTGTGGATGTCGGCCATCGCCATCGTCTACACCTCGGTCGTGGCGCTGGCGCAGTCGGACATGAAGAAGCTGATCGCCTATTCGTCGGTTGCGCACATGGGCTATGTCACCATGGGCATCTTCGCGGCCAACCAGCAGGGGATCGACGGCGCGATCTTCCAGATGATCTCGCACGGGTTCATCTCGGGGGCGCTGTTCCTTTGCGTCGGCGTGATCTATGACCGGATGCACACGCGCGAGATCGACGCCTATGGCGGTCTCGTCATCCGCATGCCGGCCTATGCGCTTATCTTCATGTTCTTCACGATGGCGAACGTCGGCCTGCCGGGCACCTCGGGCTTCATCGGGGAATTTCTGACGCTGATGGGGATCTTCCAGGTCAACACCTGGGTGGCGGTGGTCGCGACCTCGGGTGTGATCTTCTCGGCGGCCTATGGCCTGTGGCTCTACCGCCGGGTGGTCTTCGGCGATCTTATCAAGGAAGCGCTGAAGTCCATCACCGACATGACTGCGCGCGAGCGGGCGATCTTTGCGCCGCTGGTGGTGATGACGCTGCTGCTGGGCATCTATCCCAGCCTCGTCACCGACATCATCGGGCCGTCAGTCGCGAACCTGACCCAGAACTACCATGCCGCCCTTCCGGTTCAGGCCGTGACGGGACAGGCCGCGCTCCATTGAGGGACGAGAGATGACGCAAGCCGATTTTTCCACCATCCTGCCGGAATTCCTTCTGGCCTTCTATGCGATGGCGGCGCTGCTGTTCGGGGTCTCGGCCGGCAAGGACCGGATCGCGGGGCTGATCGTCTGGGCGACCGCCGGGCTGTTCGTGGCGCTTGCGCTGTGGATCGGCCTGTCGGGCGAGGGGGCGCGCACGGGCTTCCACGGGATGTTCAACGACGATCCCTTCTCGCGTTTCGCCAAGGTCACGATCCTCGTTTCGGCGGCGGCGGTTCTGGTGATGAGCCAGGATTACATGTCGCGCCGCAACCTGCTGCGGTTCGAATACCCGATCCTGATTACCCTTGCCGTGATCGGCATGATGGTGATGGTGTCCGCAGGCGATCTGGTCACGCTCTATATGGGGCTGGAGCTGCAGTCGCTGTCGCTTTACGTCGTCGCGTCGATGCGGCGGGATTCGGCGAAGTCGTCGGAGGCGGGGATGAAGTATTTCGTCCTTGGTGCGCTGTCTTCGGGCCTTCTGCTTTACGGCGCGTCGCTGACCTATGGCTATGCCGGCACGACCCAGTTCGCGGGCATCCTGTCGACGCTGGGCGGCGAGGTTCCGGTCGGGCTGCTGTTCGGTCTGGTTTTCATGCTGTCGGGTCTGGCGTTCAAGGTTTCCGCCGCGCCGTTCCACATGTGGACGCCCGACGTCTATGAAGGTTCGCCCACCCCGGTGACGGCCTTCTTCGCGACGGCGCCCAAGGTTGCGGCGCTGGGCCTTCTGGCGCGGCTGATGCATGACGCCTTCGGGGCGGTCCCCGGCGATTGGGGGCAGGTCGTGGCGGTGCTGTCGGTCCTGTCGATCTTCGTCGGCTCCATCGCCGCCATCGGTCAGCGCGACATCAAGCGTCTGATGGCCTATTCGTCGATCGCGCATATGGGGTTCGCCCTGATGGGTCTGGCCTCGGGGACGGCGGCCGGCGTGCAGGCGATGCTGATCTATGTCGCCATTTACGTCACGATGAATATCGGCACCTTCGCCTTCATCCTGTCGATGCAGAAGGACGGCGTGCCGGTCACCAGCATCGATTCGCTGAACATGTATTCGAAGCGCGAGCCGCTGAAAGCGCTGGCGCTGCTGGTGCTGTTCTTCAGCCTTGCCGGGGTTCCGCCCTTCATCGGCTTTTTCGGGAAGTTCTATGTGCTGCGCGCGGCCGTGGATGCCGGATTGGTCTGGCTGGCGGTTCTGGGTGTGATCGGTTCGGTGATCGGGGCCTACTACTATCTTCGCGTCGTGTTCTTCATGTATTTCGGCAAGGAGAGCGAGGGGCTGGACCGCGGAATGGCGCCGGTTCAGTGGGTGATGCTGATGGGCTCGGCAGCGGTCGTGGCGCTGGGCGTCATCAACCTGTTCGGCATCGAGGGTGTGGCGGCTTTGGCGGCGGAAACGCTTGTTCGCTGAGTGGCCCGAAGGCGTTGCCCGTCACCTGCTGGAGACGGTCGACAGCACGAATGCCTATGGCCTTCGGCTCGACGCACTGCCCGCATGGGTGGTCGCGGGCGAGCAGACGGCGGGGCGCGGACGCAGGGGGCGGGCATGGGCCAGCCCCCGCGGCAATTTCTACGGCAGCCTGATCCTCGCGCTGGACGAGGCTCCCGAGCAGGTGGCGCTGCGGTCCTTCGTGGCAGCACTGGCGCTGCGGGATGCCTGTGTCGCGTTGACGGGCCTGCCGGAAGCGTTCCGCCTGAAATGGCCGAACGATGTTCTGCTGAATGGCGGCAAGCTGTCCGGCATCCTGCTGGAAGCGCAGCCGGGAGGGCGGCTTGCCATCGGCATGGGGATCAACCTGATCTCGGCCCCGCCGCCTGCGCTGGTGGAGCCTGCGGCAGTGCCGCCGGTCAGCCTGCTGCGCGAAACCGGCCTGCGCGTCACGCCTGAGGCGTTCCTCTCCCATCTCGCCCCCGCCTATGCCAGGCGGGAGGCGCAATTTCGCGCGGGGTTCGCGTCCATCCGCCACGATTTTCTTGCTGTCGCGGCCCGGCTTGGCGAAACCATCATCGCGCGGACCGGGACCGTCGAACGGATGGGGGTCTATCGCACCATCGATGAGACAGGGGCGCTGATCCTCGACTGTGCCGAGGGGCGCGTCGCGATCCCTGCCGCCGATGTGTTCTTTCATGGGGGATAGGATGCTGCTTGCCATCGACTGCGGCAATACCAACACGGTCTTTTCCGTCTGGGATGGCGCGCGCTTTGCCGCGACATGGCGAATCTCGACCGACCATGCGCGCACGGCGGACGAATATTACGTCTGGCTGACCGGCCTGATGCGCCTGACCGGCGTAACGGCCGAGATTTCAGAGGCGATCATCTCCTCGACCGTGCCGCGGGTGGTGTTCAACCTCCGCGTCCTGTGCAACCGATACTTCAACTGCCGCCCGCTGGTCGTGGGCAAGCCCGAATGCCGCCTGCCGGTCGCGCCGCGCGTCGATCAGGGCACGACGGTCGGGCCCGACCGCCTGGTGAACACGGTGGCGGGGTTCAACCGCCACGGGGGCGATCTGATCGTCGTGGATTTCGGCACCGCGACGACCTTCGATGTTGTGGATACCGACGGCGCCTATATCGGCGGGGTCATCGCGCCGGGCGTCAACCTCAGCCTCGAGGCGCTGCACATGGCAGCGGCGGCGCTTCCGCATGTGGATGTGACCCGGCCACAATCCGCCATCGGCACGAATACGGTGGCCTGCATGCAATCCGGCGTGTATTGGGGCTATATCGGCCTTGTGGAAGGCATCGTGCGACAGGTCAGGCTGGAACGCGACCGCCCCATGAAGGTCATCGCCACGGGCGGCCTTGCCGCGCTTTTCGATCAGGGGTTCGACCTCTTTGACAAGGTGGAGGACGATCTGACCATGCACGGTCTGGTCCTCATCCACGACTATAACATGGAACTGGACAGGGCATGAAAACCGAACGGCTGATCTATCTACCCCTTGGCGGCGCGGGCGAGATCGGCATGAACTGCTATGTCTATGGCTATGGCCCCGCGGATCGCGAGCGGCTGATCGTCGTGGATCTGGGCGTGACCTTTCCCGACATGGACACGACGCCGGGCGTCGATCTCATCATGGCCGACATCTCGTGGCTGGAGGAGCGCGCCGACCGGATCGAGGCGATCTTCATCACACACGCCCACGAGGATCACATCGGCGCGCTGGGCCATCTGTGGCCGAAGCTGCGCGCCCCGGTCTATGCCCGCCGTTTCACCGCCACCATCGGACGGCTGAAGTTCGAGGAGCACGGCCATCCGCGCGATGCGATCACCACGGTCGGTGCGCGTCCGGAAACGGTCGAAGCCGGGCCGTTCCGCGTGCAATTCGTTCCCGTCAGCCATTCCGTGCCCGAAAGCTCGGCGCTGGTGATCGACACGCCTGCGGGGCGGATCGTCCATTCTGGCGACTTCAAGCTGGACCCGGCCCCCATCGTGGGCGAGCCGTGGGACCCGGAGGCCTTTGCCGCCATTGCCGCAGAACGTCCCGTCAAAGCACTGATGTGCGATTCGACGAACGTGTTCAGCCTGCATCCGGGCCGGTCCGAAAGCACGCTCGGCGGGCCGCTGCGTGAGCTGATCGGAAACGCGCGCGGCATGGTGGTGGCGACGACATTCGCGTCCAACGTCGCGCGGCTGAAGACGCTGGCCGAGGCTGCGCGGGCATCCGACCGTTCGATCTGCCTTCTGGGCCGCGCGATGCGGCGCATGGTGACGGCGGCGCTGGAATCGGGCGTGCTGACCGACTTCCCGCCGACGATCAGCCCCGAACAGGCGCAGGAAATCCCGCGCGGCAACCTGATGCTGCTGGTGACCGGATCGCAGGGCGAACGCCGTGCGGCGGCCGCGCAGCTTTCGCGCGGCAAATACCTGGGGATGGAAGTGAAGGAGGGCGATCTGTTCCTGTTCTCCTCGAAGACCATCCCGGGGAATGAGCGCGAAGTTGGCAAGATCATGAATGCGCTGTCGGAAAAAGGCGTTCGTTTGCAAGATGATGCTGGCGGGCTTTACCACGTCTCGGGTCATGCGAACCGGCCCGATTTGGTGACCGTGCATACGACGCTGAAACCGAAGATCCTGATCCCGATGCACGGCGAACACCGCCACCTGCGCGAACATGCCGAAATCGGGGCCGCATCGGGGATCGTCAGCGGCATCGTGACCAACGGCACGATGGTGGACCTGACCGGCGACGCGATCAAGCTGGCCGAGCATGTCGAGGCGGGGCGCACCTATCTTGACGGATCGGTCCTGATCGGAGCGTTCGACGGGGTGGTGCGCGACCGGATCCGCATGGCGCTGAACGGCCATGTCATGGTCACGCTTCTGATGGACGAAGCCGACGAGCCGCTGGGCGATGCCTGGGTCGAGGTGATGGGCCTGCCGAAACGCGGGCGCAGCGGTGCGGATCTGGCCGAACAGCTGGAAGCGGAACTCGCGGATTTCCTCGACCGTTCGGGCGCCAAGATCATGCGTGACGACGACAAGCTGGAGGAAGGGCTGCGCCGCGCCGTGCGGCAGGTCGCGGTGGAGGAGATCGGGAAAAAGCCCGAAGTCACCGTGGTCATATCCCGCCTGCAGGACGAATGAAGAAAGCCCCGGATGATCCGGGGCTTTTTCTTATTCTTCGGTTTCCGCCGCCGGGGTGATCGCGAAACTGCGCAGCAGGAAGTCAGGGACGTGGTCACCCAGACCCACCACGCGGTCGTCGCCACGCCGATCGGCACGAGGCGTCTCGACCCGCTGCAGTTCCGCCTGCACCTCGGTGCGCGGCGCTTCGACGGGTGCGGTTTCGGGCGGGCGGCCACGGCTGCGCGAACGGCTGCGCGGGCGGCGCTCGCTCTCACCCTCGGGGGCGGCGGCTGCGGTAGGCTCGGCCATGGTCACTCCTTCCGGCAGGTCGCCGCGCGGGATGGGCTGCTTCACGAGGCTTTCGATCGCGTTCACGTATTTTTCGTCATAGGGCGTGGCGATGGTGAAAGCCTTGCCCTTGCGCCCGGCGCGGCCCGTGCGGCCGATGCGGTGGACGTAATCTTCGGGATGGGTCGGCACGTCGAAGTTGAAGACGTGACTGACCGTGGGAATGTCCAGACCCCGCGCCGCCACGTCCGAGGCGACGAGCAGTTGCAGACGGCCTTCGCGGAAATCGTCCAGCGTCGCCATGCGCTGACGCTGTTCCAGATCGCCGTGGATCGCGCCGGCGTTGAAGCCGTGCTGTTTCAGCGATTTGGCGACGACATCGACATCCATCTTGCGGTTGCAGAAGATGATGGCGTTGGTGCAGCCCTCACCCTCGGCCCGGATCAGGGCGCGCAGCACCTGCCGCTTGTCGGCAAAGCTGCGATCCTTGCGCGACGGGGTGACCTGGATCAGCGCCTGTTCGATGGTGGAGGAGGTGGAGTTCTGCCGCGCCACCTCGATCTTCACCGCGGCTTGCAGGAAGGTGTTGGTGATGCGCTCGATCTCGGGCGCCATCGTCGCGGAATAGAAGAAGGTCTGGCGGGTGAAGGGCGTCAGGCTGAAGATGCGTTCGATATCCGGGATGAACCCCATGTCGAGCATCCGGTCGGCCTCGTCCACGACCATGATCTGCACGCCGGTCAGCAGCAGCTTGCCGCGTTCGAAATGGTCCAGCAGACGGCCCGGCGTCGCGATCAGAACGTCCACGCCACGGTCGATCAGCTTGTCCTGCTCGCCGAAGGATACGCCGCCGATCAGCAGCGCCTTGGTCAGCTTGGTGTGCTTGGCATAGGTGTCGAAGTTTTCCGCCACCTGCGCGGCCAGTTCGCGCGTGGGCGCCAGCACGAGCGAACGCGGCATCCGCGCGCGGGCGCGGCCCTTGCCCAGCAGCGTGATCATCGGCAGCGTGAAGCTGGCGGTCTTGCCGGTGCCGGTCTGGGCGATGCCCAGAACGTCCTTGCCTTCCAGCGCATGCGGGATGGCCTGTGCCTGAATGGGGGTAGGGGTCTCGTATCCGGCTTCCTGCACGGCTTTCAGCACGCGGGGGTCCAGCGCGAGATCTGTGAATTTGGTCATTGGCGTCCTGAGTGATGCGGTATCGGACCGCATTGGATGTATGGGACGCTACAATTTCCGGGCGCCCCGGCGTCATGCTCCGCCCCCTACAGGAAATCGAGGGGGCGGTCAAGTTTTGCGCGGGAATCCGCCCGTCAGACCATCATTTCCTTGGTCGCGGTCAGCTTCACGTCGGGATGGTCGCGCTGCACGCGGTCGATATCCCATTGCAGGCGGGTCAGGAAAACCGCGTCGCCGTCGCTGTCGGTGGCCATATGGCCCTTGTTGACATTTGCCAGCTTTTCGACCGCCGGTTTCGGCCCCTGCACCCAACGGGCCGAGGTGAACTGCGACGGCTCGAACCGGACGGGCAGCGAATATTCCTGCTCGATCCGCGATGCCAGCACTTCGAACTGAAGCGCGCCGACGACGCCGACGATGAAGCCCGAGCCGATGGCGGGTTTGAACACCTTGGCCGCGCCTTCCTCGGCAAATTGCATCAGCGCCTTTTCCAGATGCTTGGCCTTCATCGGATCGCCCGCGCGCACGCCTTGCAGCAGTTCCGGCGCGAAAGACGGAATGCCTGTGAAGTGCAGCGCCTCACCCTCGGTCAGCGCGTCGCCGATGCGAAGCTGGCCGTGGTTCGGGATGCCGATGATGTCGCCCGCCCATGCCTCCTCGGCCAGCTCACGGTCGGCGGCAAGGAACAGCACGGGGTTCGACACCGCCATCTGCTTTTTCGAGCGGACATGCAGCAGCTTCATCCCACGTTCGAAATGCCCGGACGCAAGGCGCACGAAGGCCACGCGGTCGCGGTGCTTGGGGTCCATGTTGGCCTGCACCTTGAACACGAAGCCCGCGACCTTGTTTTCCCCGGCATCGAGCTGGCGTTCCTTGGCGTTCTGCGGCTGCGGTTCGGGGCCGTATTCGCCCATGCCGTCCATCAGCTCCTTCACCCCGAAGGAGTTGATGGCAGATCCGAACCAGATCGGCGTCATATGCCCTTCGAGGAAGGCCTGCCGGTCGAAGGCAGGCAGCAACTCGCGCGCCATCTGCACTTCCTCGCGCAGCTTGGTCAGCAGGTCCGCCGGGATGTGATCGGCCAGCTTCGGATCGTCGAGCCCGGTGATCTTGATCGATTCCGCCACCTTGTTGCGGTCGGCCCGGTCCATGATCTCCAGCCGGTCGTGCAGCAGGTCATAGGCGCCGACGAAGTCGCGGCCCATGCCGATGGGCCACGAGGCGGGGGCGACGTCGATGGCGAGGTTTTCCTGTATCTCGTCGATGATCTCGAACGTGTCGCGGGATTCGCGGTCCATCTTGTTGCAGAAGGTCAGGATCGGCAGATCGCGCAGGCGGCAGACCTCGAACAGCTTGCGGGTCTGCGATTCCACGCCCTTGGCACCGTCGATGACCATGATCGCGGCGTCCACGGCGGTCAGTGTGCGGTAGGTGTCTTCGGAGAAATCGCTGTGGCCGGGCGTGTCGACCAGATTGAAGCGATACTTGCCGAATTCGAACGACATGGCCGAGGCGGAGACCGAGATCCCGCGATCCTGTTCCATCTTCATGAAGTCCGACCTGGTGCGCCGCGCCTCGCCCTTGGCGCGCACTTGGCCCGCCATCTGGATCGCGCCGCCGAACAGCAGGAACTTTTCGGTCAGCGTTGTTTTCCCGGCGTCGGGATGCGAAATGATCGCAAAGGTCCGGCGGCGGGCGATTTCGGGCGGAAGGGTCGGGCGGTTGTCCAGCATGGGCAGCGGCATACATCAGGGCGCGATGCGCGTCCATAAGGGAGAGACGGGATGGACTTGGGTATTCGCGGCAAACGGGCGCTGGTCTGCGCGTCGAGCAAGGGTCTCGGCTTTGGCTGCGCCGAGGCGCTGGCCGAGGCGGGCGTCGATCTGGTCATCAACGCGCGCGGGTCCGAGGCGCTGGGGGCGGCTGCCGAACGGCTGCGCGGGCATGGCGTTTCGGTGACGGCGGTGGCTGCGGATGTCACGACCGAGGACGGCCGCGCCAAGGTGCTGGCCGAGGGGCCGTTCGACATTCTGGTGACGAACGCGGGCGGGCCGCCCCCCGGCGTCTGGTCGGATTGGACGCGCGAGGATTTCCTTAAGGCGCTGGATGCAAACATGCTGACGCCCATCGCGCTGATGACGGCGATCCTGCCGGGTATGGTGGAACGGGGTTGGGGGCGGGTGGTCAACATCACCTCGCAATCGGTGAAGGCGCCGATCGCGCAGCTTGGACTGTCGAACGCGGCGCGGACGGGGCTGACGGGCTATGTCGCCGGAACCTCGCGGCAGGTGGCGGCGCATGGCGTCAACATCAACAACCTGCTGCCGGGCAGCCACGACACCGACCGGATCGCCGCGCTGAACAAGGCCGCAAGCGAGAAGCAAGGCGTTTCGCTGGACGAGGCGCGCCGCGCGCACCAGTCCGCGATTCCGGCGGGCCGCTATGGCACCGCGGCGGAATTCGGCGCGATGTGCGCGTTCCTGTGCTCGCAGCATGCCGGGTTCATCGTGGGGCAGAACGTGCTTCTGGATGGCGGCGCGACGGTCGCCACGATCTGATACCTCTCAACTTTCCGGGAACGCGTCCGCTTTCACCCTTTGAAAGCGGACGGCAGGTGTTTAAAGATCGGGTCTTGTCAATGAACGGGCGGCGCCGCTGCCCGATGGAAGGAGATGGCCATGGGACGCTTTGGTATTACCGAGATCCTTATCATCGGTGTGGTCCTGCTGGTGCTGTTCGGGCGTGGCAAGGTTTCCTCGCTGATGGGTGAAGTCGGCAAGGGGATCACCGCGTTCAAGCGCGGCGTGAAGGACGGGTCCGACGAGATCGAGCAGCAGAAGGCTGCCGAAGCCCGCGACGTGACCCCCGAGACGACGCCCGACCAGAAGAAAGTCTGATCGGTCCCACATAGAGGCTGATCCATGTTCGATATCGGGTGGAGCGAGCTCATCATGATCGGCGTCGTGGCGCTGATCGTCGTGGGCCCCAAGGACCTGCCGGAAATGTTCCGCACGCTGGGGCGGTTCACGGCCAAGGCGAGGTCGATGGCGCGCGATTTTTCCCGCGCGATGGAAGATGTCGCCAAGGAATCAGGCGTCGACGACGTGGCGCGCGATCTGCGCAAGGCGACCTCGCCATCGGCGATGGGCCTCGATGCGCTGAAGACATCGGCGACCAAGTTCGAGAACTGGGACCCGATGCGCAGCGTCAACGCGCTTCAGCGCACGCCCAAGGCCGAGGTGGATGCGGCACTTGCCAAGACAACGGCAGCCGCAGTTACCGCGCCGCCCGCCGTGACGCAGCCGGTGACGCCCCCCGTGGTGGCCGCAAAGCCCGCGCCGGAGCCGCGCCCGCGCCCCGAGCCGGTGCGCCGCCGCAAGATCGTCGATGACCGCCCCGCGCGGCGGGCCGTTCCGCGCAAAACCTTGCCCAAGAAGCCGTGATGACCGACGAGATCGACGACAGCAGCGCCCCCCTTGTCGAACACCTGAAGGAACTGCGCACCCGGATCATCTGGGCGCTCGTCGCCTATGTGGTGGCGGTCTTCGCGATCTTTCCGTTCGCACAACACGTCTTCAACTTCCTGTCGCGGCCGGTCTGCAATGCGCTGGCCGATCGGGGGCAGGATTGCGGACTGGTGATGATCAAGCTGCAGGAAGGCTTCTTCGTCTCGGTCAACATCGCGCTGTTCGGCGGTCTGGTCGTGGCATTTCCGATCATCGCCTACCAGCTTTGGCGCTTCGTTGCGCCGGGGCTCTACAAGACCGAGAAGTCGGCCTTCCTGCCGTTCCTTCTGGCATCCCCGGCGATGTTCTTCTTCGGCGCGGCCTTCTGTTTCTATGTCGTGCTGCCGACGGCCTTCGACTTCTTCCTTGGCTTCCAGCAGGCCGCCCCGGCACCGGGCGAGGCGGGCGCACCGCCTGCCGGCATCGTGTTCCAGGGCTCCGCGCAGGAATATCTAGGGCTGACGATGAAGTTCATCCTCGCCTTCGGGCTGTGCTTCCAGCTTCCGGTCCTGCTGACACTGATGGGCAAGGCGGGGCTGATTTCATCCAAGGGGCTGGCTTCGGTCCGCAAATACGCCGTGGTCGTCATCCTGATCCTGGCCGCCGTCGCGACGCCGCCCGACATCATGAGCCAACTGATCCTGTTCGGCGCCGTCTATCCTCTGTATGAAATCTCGATCGTCATCATCCGCCGGATCGAGAGGAACCGCGAGGCGAAGCTGCGCGCCGAAGGGCTGTGGGTGGAGGACGAGGAATGAGCGACCCGCTGATCCGCATCGCCGAGGCGCTGGAGCGGATCAGCCCCGCGCCGCCCGCAGCCCCCGACCTTAACGCCGCCGAAGCCTTCGTCTGGCACACCGCGCCCGACCGGCTGGAGCCGGTGGCGAAGGTGGCGCGGGTGGATATCTCGCTGCTGGTGGGGGTGAACCGGGCGCGCGACATCCTGCTGGAGAATACCCGCCATTTCGCATCGGGGCTGCCTGCCAACAACGCGCTGCTCTGGGGTGCGCGGGGGATGGGGAAATCGTCGCTGGTCAAGGCGATCCACGCGCAGGTCCGGGCCGAGGGGCTGGACCTGAAGCTGGTGGAACTGGCACGCGAGGATCTGCCCTCGGTCCAGCGGCTGCTGGCGCATCTGCGCGCTTCGGACCGCCGGTTCGTGCTGTTCTGCGACGATCTTTCCTTCAGTCATGACGATCAGCATTATAAATCGCTTAAGGCCGTTCTGGATGGCGGGATCGAGGGGCGGCCGGAGAACGTGGTGCTTTACGCCACGTCGAACCGCCGCCACCTGATGCCCCGCGACATGATCGAGAACGAGCGTTCCACCGCCATCAGCCCGTCCGAGGCGGTGGAGGAGAAGGTTTCCCTGTCGGACCGTTTCGGGCTGTGGCTCGGCTTCCACCCCTGCACGCAGGACGAATACCTTGCCATGATCCGCGGCTATTGTGCGGCCCATGGCGTGGTGGTGGATGAGGATACCCTGCGCGCCGAGGCGATCGAATGGCAGGCGACGCGCGGCGCGCGGTCGGGCCGCGTGGCGTGGCAGTTCTTCACCGACCTTGCCGCGCGGCACGGGGTCGCGATCTAGCCAGCCCAGGCGCGGGTTTCATGCGCCTTCAGCGCTATCCGCGCGGCGGGGCCATAACCCAGGAAGCTGCCCCGATCCAGCGCCGGGAACAGGCCCAGGATCTCGTCCTGCGTGGCGGAATCGAAGCCGCGCATCGTTTCGGGGCCGGGGAGGTAGCTTTCGCTGTCCAGCCCGTTGGCCGTCACGATCTGATGTGCGTCGAACAGGATGTGGACATAGGTGACATCGCCCCCCGTGCGGCGTGTGACGGTCAGATCGTTCACCAGATCGCGCGCCTTGGCCAGCGCCTCGGTTTCGCCGAACAGAAGCTGGGCGCGGGGGCCGGCGATCAGGATGCGATGGTTGGGCGATACCTCGATGGCGTCGTGGCGGCCAAGCGCGTCGCGCGCGATGGCGACGGGGGCGAAGCGCCCCTCGGCGGCGACGGTGGAGGCGCCGATCCAGCGCAGGGGCTGCGGGCCGGCGTCGCGGGTCAAGACCATGTCGCCGGGGCGCAGATCCTCGATCCGCCTTGCGCCGCCGGGCGTTGCGAGATGCGTGCCCGCGGTGAAGCAAGCGATGGTCGAAAGGTTGACGAAGCCGGTGTCCGAAGCCGCGCTGCCGTCGCTGACGGTATAGCTGACGACCTCGTTCCCGATCCCGGCGGGGGTGAAGGCCAGCGTTCCGTTCGGCAGCAGCTTGACCACGGTGCCGGAGGCGAGCGTCACGCTGTCGCCTGCCTTCACCGCGATGCCGTTGATGTGCGTCACCGTCAGCGCGGTCTTCAGCGGGCCCGCGTCATTCGCCAACACGTCCACGATGCCCGTGCCGCCCGGTTTCAGCGCCACTTCGTCATCGGCCGCGACGATGCTGGTCTGAACGCTTTTGCCCGCGATCACGAGGTTGGAGTCGTAGCCCGAGTCGCCCGCGTCGGCGATCCCGATCCAGATCGTGTTGTTGACCCCCGGCTTGACCGGCGCCTTCAGCGTGAGGGTCACGGTAAAGCCGTCCATCTCGGTGTTGTAGGCGCCGGCGGAGTTGTCCTTGTAAAGATTGCGGTTCGCCCCGGCCGCGTTGATGTTGTTGATCGAGATGTCGCCGTTGCCGACCGTCAGCTCGGCCCGCACGCCGTTGACATAGATGCCGACGGCATCGTTGTACGCGCCGCCGACATATTCGGGGTATTCTTCCGACGCGAAGACGATCTGCATGGTCAGCACCGACCCGTCGGGCACGAAGGTCGCTTCCAGCACCGCAGCGTCATAGGTCGTGGTGCCTGCAACGGCGTTCAGCAGCGGGTTGTTGTCCGCCCCCGATGTGTTGGTCGAGGCCTGAGTCTTGTTCGCGGTCGTCGCCGATGTTGTGAACGCATCCGCCTTGCCGGTCGACAAAATGACCCCTGTATTGGAGGGCAGGACCCCCGGCGAGGTCGAAAGTCCGTTGCTGTAGATGCCCTTCGATGCCGCATCGCCGGTGTATTTCGCAGAGATGACTTTCGTGCCGCTGCCGAAGATGGCATTCGCCATCTGCGTTGCGCTCGCATTTGTGTCGACGGGCAGCTTGACCGCTTTGACCATTATAATTTTTCCTGAGAACACTCGCAGCCGCGCCGCGAACGCCGCGCTCATGCCATGCCGCAGCGTGTGCGTCTATCTCAGGGCTAACAAAAAATTATTGGAAAACTTTAGGTTGCACGATTGCAACAGGCGGCCAGTGCAGCCAGGACCTGCTGCACCACGACTTCGGGCGCGGCAGAGGCATCGACGATCGCGTGGCGGTCCGGCGCGCTGCGGGCCTGATCCAGATAGGATTGGCGCACACGCGAATGGAAGGCGAGGTCGAGGCTTTCGAACCGCCCTTCGTCCACCGCCTCGGCGCTCAGCCGTTTGCGGCTGCGCGTCAGGCCGATGGCGGGGTCGAGGTCCAGCACGATGGTCAGATCAGGCAGGATGCCCCCCACCGCGCGGTCATGCAGATCGCGGATCAGACCTGCATCCATCCCGCGCCCGGCCCCCTGATAGGCGAGGGTGGAGCCGAGGAAGCGGTCCGACACGACCGTCCGCCCCGCCGCCAGCGCTGGCCGGATCACGCGGCGCACATGTTCCACCCGCGCGGCGGTCATCATCAGCAGTTCCGACATCGGATCCCACGCATCGCCGTCGCCCGCCAGCAGCATCCCCCGCAGCCTGTCGCCCTGCGGCGTGCCGCCCGGCTCACGCGTGGTCAGCGCATCGGGGATCGCTTCGGTAATGGCACGCACGACCCCGGTCTTGCCGGAGCCGTCGATACCCTCGACCGCGATGAAGCGCGCCAAGGGTCAGGAGGCCGGTTGTTCGGCAGGCGCGGGGTCGGCAGCGATGAAGCGTTCTGCCAGAACGCGGGCTGCGGTCGAAAGGCGCGTGCCGAAGCCGCCATTCGCAACCGCGGCTTCCGCCAGAAGCGGCACGCGGGTTTCCGGCATCTCCGGAACGCGGACGATCAGTTCGGCCACCTGCTGGCCCTGCGCGACCGGGGCGGAGACAGGGCCGGTATAGACGATCTCTGCCGTGATCGCATCCTGGACCGAGGCGGGAACCAGCAGGTTCACCTCGGACTGCGTGACGAGGCCGACACGCTCGGACTGGCCCAGCCAGACATCCGCCTCGCCCACGCGCTGGCCGGACCGCACGACGGTCTTCTGCACGAACTGGCGGAAGGCATAGTTGACGATCGCTTCGGATTCGGTGGCGCGGTCGGCATCCGATTGCAGCCCGGTCAGCACGAACACCACGCGGCGGCCATCGGTCTTGGACACGGCGGAGCCGGTCAGGCCGTATCCCGCCTCTTGCGTGTGGCCGGTCTTCAGCCCGTCCGCCGTCCAGTCGCCCGCGCCAAGGCGCAGCAGCGGGTTGCGGTTGTTGGCATTCGACGGCACCCGGTTCTTGTAGTTGAACTCGGTCAGCGCGAAATTCCGGTAAAGCTCGGGGAATTCGGTGATCAGCCGGGTCGCCAGCAGGCCGAGGTCATGCATCGACATGCGGTGGTCCGGGTGGGGCCAGCCCGAGGAATTGGCGAAATGCGACGCGGTCATGCCAAGCTGCCCGGCGCGTTCGTTCATCAGGCGGGCGAAGGCTTCCTCGGACCCGGCCAGCCCTTCGGCGACCACGACGCAGGCGTCATTGCCCGAGTTGATGATGATGCCGTGGATCAGCTCCTCGACCGTGGGGCGGTCGGCTGGTTCGACGAACATCTTCGATCCGCCCATCTGCCATGCTTTGGTGGACACGGGAAAGGTCGTCTCCATCGTGACGCGGCCATCATGCAGCGCCTCGAACAGCATGTTCAGCGTCATCAGCTTGGACATGGACGCGGGCGGCAGCGGGGTATTCGCATTCTTGTCCAGCAGAACGGTCTGGGTCGTGATGTCATAGACCCACGCAGCAGTGGCGCGGGTTTCGAACCCGTGGGCAAGCGCCGGAACGGCAGTCATGGCAAGGGCAAGCAGAAGCCGTTTCATCATCATCGTTCCTTGGCGCATCAAAAGTCGCGCGCATCATAGGGACGATGGCGGGGGGATGAAAGTCACCTTCGCGTTCAAAGACCCTGCAAAGCGCTCATGCAGCCTGCTTCGTCGCCTTCGGCAAGCGCCTGCCTTGCGCGTTCCAGCGCGGCGGTGCGGCCATCGGCGGCTTCCTCGGCGGCGGTGGGCGCGCCGTCCTGCTGCGCCTGCACGTCGGCCGGGGAAGTCGCAACCCCCGGATCGGCATTCAGCGGTGCGGTCGTGCCGTCCTTGGCGATGCCGGTCTGCGGCTGCTCCAGCGGGGCAAGCGAGCCGTCCTTGGAAATGCCGCCCTGAAGGCGCGCAAGTTCTGCGGCGCAATCGGCACTGGCAGCGGTTGCGGCAAGGCAGAAGGCGGCGGATAGGATGAGTTTCACGATTTCCTCCCGATTTTGGATCGGGTGGAAACCGTCATCTCGCGCGGCTGTTCCAGCCTATCTGCGCGCGATGATCCAGACCGCGTGGACGATGCCGGGGATGTAGCCCAGCAGCGTCAAAAGGATGTTCAGCCAGAAGGCTCCACGGAAGCCGACTTGCAGAAAGACCCCGACCGGAGGAAGCAGGATCGCGAAGATGATACGGATAAGATCGCCCATGACCTGTATCTAGGGTTGGAAGCCGGGAGGTCAAGGTTTTCAGGAGCTTGGCTGGCTGCCGATCTGGGGCGCTGGCACGGGGCTGGCTGCCGGGATGGGTCGCTTGCTGCTTGAGAGGATGTATAGCCCGAGCGGGAGCCGCGACAAATTGGACAGAAGCGCCCGACAGAAAGAGTCAGTGACCGATGCGCGACAGGAAATCGCCGATCAGCGCGGCCAGCGCGCCCGGCTGTTCAAGGCAGGGCAGGTGACCTGCACGCATCAGCCGGAACTCGGCGCCGAGGATCAGGTCTGCCGTCTCGCGCACCAGATCGGGGGGAACGGCGCCGTCCCCTGTGCCCGCGATCACCAGTGTCGGCAGGGTTAGTGTGGCGGTGGTGGTATAGAAATCGGTGCCAGCCATTGCCGCCATGACGCCCGCATATCCGGCAGGGTCGGTGCGGCGCAGCAACGTTCGGGCGGCGTTCGCCGCATCGCTTTCGCGGGCGGAACGAGAGAACCAGCGGTCGATCAATGGTTCGACCAGCGGGTCCATCGCGGTCGCCTCCTCCTGCGCGGTCTGCCACGCGGCGGGGGCGGGGATGCGCGCGGCGGTATTGGCCAGCACCAGCCCGCGCACGAGGTCGAGCCGCTTCACCGCCAGCCCCTGCGCGATCAGCCCGCCGATGCCGATGCCGACGACGACCGCATCGCGAACCGAAAGCGCATCCATCAACGCCTCGGCATCGCGGATCAGCGCGCCCATGGCATAGGGCGGGGCCGGGCAGGCGGACAGGCCGTGGCCGCGCATGTCGGGACGGATGATGCGTCCGGGCAGCGGCACCGCATCCCAGGCATGCAGCGACAGGCCTTCGGGATGCAGAAGGACCACGGGCACACCATGCCCGGATTCGGCATAGTTCAAGGCTATGTCGCGCAGGGGTAGAAGCGGCATCAGGCCAGCCGAGCCAGTGCTTGGGCGAACACGGCAGGGTCCACGTTCCCGCCCGAGGCCACGCAGATGACCGTGTCGGCGTCACTCTCGGACTGGTGGGACAATGCGGCGGCAAGCGCGACCGCGCCGCCCGGCTCCAGCACGATCTTCAGCCGCAGGAAGGCCTGGGCGACGGCGTCCAGCGCTTCGTCATCCGTCACGACGATGCCGGGTCCGGCAAGGCGCGACAGGATGGGGAAGGTCAGCTCGCCCGGTTTCGGCGTCAGGATCGCATCGCAGATCGAGGTGCCGGGGGCGTTGCCCAGCCGGGTTCCTGCGACCAGCGAGCGGGCCATGTCGTCGAAGCCCGCCGGTTCCGCCGTCCGCACACGCAGGGCCGACCCTTCCAGCGCCAGCCCGATCCCCGAGGACAGCCCGCCCCCGCCGCAGCAGACGATCACATCGGCGGCCTTGACCCCGGCGGCCAGCGCCTGCTCCGCAATCTCCAGCCCTGCCGTGCCCTGGCCCGCGATCACCTGTGGATCGTCATAGGGGCGGATCAGCGTCAACCCGCGTTCGGCGGCGAGGGATTCGCCGATGGCCTCGCGGTCTTCGGTGGCGCGGTCATAAAGGATCACCTCGGCGCCCAATGCGCGCGTGTTGTCGATCTTCAGCTTCGGCGCATCGGCGGGCATGACGATCACCGCGCTGGTTCCGTGCCGCGCCGCCGCCAGTGCGACGCCCTGCGCATGATTGCCCGAGGAGATCGCTATGATGCCACGCGCCCGCGTTTCGGCGTCGAGCGCCGAGACGGCAGACCACGCACCCCGGAACTTGAACGATCCGGTGTGTTGCAGGCATTCGGCCTTCACCAGCACCCGCCGCCCCGCGATCCGGTCAAGGTCGGGCGAGGAGAGCAGGGGCGTGACGCGCGCGTGGCCGCGAAGGCGTCCGGCGGCGGCTTCGATCATCTGGATGTTCATTTGCAGGCCTTCAGGAATTGGGCGATGGCGGCGATTGCGGGCGGCTCGTCGAGGAAGGGGATATGGGCGCGGTCCGGCACCTCGGCGAAGATCATGTCGGGGCGGCGGCGGCGCATTTCATCGGCGGTGGCGGGCGAGAGCAGGTCGGAGTTCGCCCCCCGGATCAGGGCAAGCGGCAGGCCTTGCGCTGCGTCGAACAAGGGCCAGGCGTCGAAGGGCGGGCCGTCCATCGCGGCGATGAAAGCATCGCGAAGGGCGGGGTCATAGGTAATGTGCAGGCCGTCGGGGGTCTGGCGATAATGCAGCCGCGCTTCGGCCAGCCAGCGTTCCGGGGGGACGTCTGCGAAGCCCGGCATCAGCGCGGGAAGGCGGGCTGCCAGTGCCTCATGCGTCTTGGCGGCGGGGTTGCGGCCAAGGTAGTCGAAGATGCGCGTGAGGCCGGTCCGCTCGATCGCCGGACCGACATCGTTGAGGCATAGGCCGATGAGGCGGTCCTTTGCCGTTGCGGCCAGCGCAAGCCCGATCAGCCCACCGCGCGAGGTGCCGAGGATCGCGGTTTTCGCGATGCCCAGGTGATCCAAGAGGGCGATGGCGTCCCGCGCCTCCTGCGCGACGGTATAGGTGGCGGCACCCATGAAGGCGGACGCGCCGCGCCCCCGGCAATCCATGCGGATCAGGCGGCATGGGGGCAGGTGCGGCTTCAAGTAATCGAAATCCGCCATCGTCCGGGTCAGCCCGGCGAGGCAGAAGAGCGGGAGACCGTCGCCTTCGTCGCGGAAGGCGAGGCGGGCACCGTCGGGGGCTGCGAAGTGCTGAAGCGCTGTCATGCTGGGATTGTTGCCACGGTCGCGCCCAAAGGGGAAGGGGCGCGCTCCTCGACCCCTCCACAAGGGAGGGCCCTCGTCGCGCGCGGACGCATGCGCGTCCGGCCCTTCACGCTGGCGGCGGCGTTGCGCCGGGGCATCGCCCCGGCGCCCGGCCCAACGTCGAGAAGGTGCGCGCAGCGCATCGACGAGTGGCGGGAGCGCCCCCGCGACCATTGCACGGCTTGCCCCGGAGGCGCGCAGGCCCTAAACCCCGATGCGCATTCGATGGGGGACCGCGATGACCGATACGAGCCAGGCTGAACGCGCGTCCTCGCGCAGGGTTGGGGCGTTGCGCGCCCTGTCGCCGTTCCTCGCGCCCTACCGGATGCTGATGCTTGGGGCCTTTGCCGCGCTGGTTCTGACCGCATCGGTCAGCCTGATCCTGCCCATCGCGGTGCGGCGGGTGGTGGACGGGTTCACCACTGATACGGCGGAACTGCTGGATCAGTATTTCGCGGCCTTCCTCGCCATCGCCGTGCTGCTCGCCATGGGGACCGGGCTCCGCTACTACCTCGTGACCCGGCTGGGCGAGCGTGTGATCGCCGACATCCGCCGCGCCGTTTTCGACCGCGTGACCGCCATGAGCCCCGGCTGGTTCGAGCGCATCATGACCGGCGAGGTTCTGTCGCGCCTGACTACCGACACGACGCTGATCCTGTCGGTGATCGGCTCCTCGGTTTCCATCGCGTTGCGGAACCTTCTGATGTTGATCGGCGGGCTGGTGATGCTGTTCGTCACCTCGGCCAAGCTGACGGGTCTGGTGCTTCTGCTGGTCCCTGCGGTCGTGGTGCCGATCGTCGTGCTGGGCCGCCGCCTGCGCAAACTGAGCCGCGCGAACCAGGACTGGATCGCGCAATCCTCGGGCAACGCGTCGGAGGCGCTTTTGTCGGTCGCGACGGTGCAGGCCTTCACGCAGGAAGGCGCGGTGCGCGGGCGCTTCGGCGATCTGACCGAGAAATCCTATGACGCCGCGAAACAGCGGATCACCACGCGGGCGCTGATGACGGTGATCGTGATCTTCCTTGTCTTCGCTGGCGTGGTTGGCGTCCTTTGGGTCGGCGCGCGGGACGTGCGTGCGGGCGGGATGACCACCGGGGAATTGGTGCAGTTCGTGATCTATGCCGTGATGGTATCGGGTGCCGTCGGCGCGCTGTCGGAGATCTGGGGTGAATTGCAGCGGGCGGCGGGGGCGACCGAGCGGTTGACCGAGTTGCTGGCGGCCGAGGACCCGGTGCAGGACCCCGCCGTGCCGCAGGCGCTTCCGCGTCCGGCGCGGGGCGAGATCGTTTTCGACAACGTGCGCTTCCACTATCCCGCGCGGCCCGGACAATCGGCGCTGGACGGCGTGACGCTGCGCATCGCGCCGGGCGAGACGGTGGCTCTGGTCGGCCCCTCGGGTGCGGGCAAGACGACGATCCTGCAACTTTTGCTGCGCTTCTATGATCCGCAATCGGGCACGGTCAGCATCGACGGGGTGGACCTGCCGACCATGGCGCGGGCCGATTTCCGGCGCGAGATCGCGCTGGTGCCGCAGGACCCGGTGATCTTCGCCGCCAGCGCGCGCGAGAACATCCGCTTCGGCCGTCCCGATGCGACGGATGCCGAGGTCGAGGAGGCCGCTCGCGCTGCCGCCGCGCATGACTTCCTGACCGCGCTGCCCGAAGGCTATGACACCTATGTGGGCGAGCGGGGCGTGATGCTGTCGGGCGGGCAGAAGCAGCGCGTGGCCCTGGCACGGGCGATCCTGCGCGATGCGAAGGTCCTGCTCCTGGACGAGGCGACCTCGGCGCTGGATGCGGAATCGGAGCTGGCGGTGCAGCGGGCGGTGGATAGGCTGGCGGAGGGGCGCACCACTCTGGTCGTCGCGCATCGGCTGGCGACGGTGAAGAAGGCCGACCGGATCGTGGTATTCGACCATGGGCGTATCGTGGCGGAAGGCACGCATGACAGTCTGGTCGCCGAGGGCGGGCTTTATGCGCGGCTGGCGCAGCTTCAGTTCACTGCGGCGGCGTGACGCCACGCCACGCCTTGCAATGATTGGCGAAAACGTCATCCTCGACCCCGGGGAACGGAGAGGATCGACATGACGGGTTTCGCATCGCGAGCGGATCTGGAGGCCATCGAGGCCGAGGCTGCGTGGAAGGACCGCGATGTCGCGCGGACCATGCACGAATTTCTGGACCGGGCGCGAAAGGCGCATGGCGCGCGGCCCGCGATCACCTATCGCTTGTTCTCGGACCCGAAGACGCCGGCCGAGACGCTGACATGGGACCAGCTTCACGCGCAGGTCTGCCAGGCCGCGAACCTCTTCCGCAGCCTTGGGGTGGGGCGGCAGGACGTCGTGGCCTTCGTGCTGCCCAATGCGCTGGAGACGGCCGTGACCTTGCTGGGCGGCGCGGTGGCGGGGATCGTGAACCCGATCAACCCGTTGCTGGAGCCGGGGCAGATCGCGGCGATCCTGCGCGAGACGAAGGCCAAGGTCGTCGTGACGCTGAAGTCCTTTCCGAAATCCGACGTGGCGCAGAAGGTGAGCGCGGCATTGGCCGAGGCACCGGGCGTGACGGCGGTGATCGAGGTGGACCTGCTGCGATACCTTGCCCCGCCGAAACGCTGGATCGTGCCGTTCCTGCGTCCGAAGAACCCGGCGATCCACGGCGCAAAGGTGCTGGATTTCGCGAAGGCGCTGGCCGCGCAGCCGGGTGCGCTGACCTTCGACGATCCGCCAGAGGATCGCGTGGCGGCCTATTTCCACACCGGCGGGACGACGGGGATGCCCAAGGTCGCGCAGCACAAGGTGTCTGGCATGGTCTATAACGGCTGGATCGGGCAGCGGCTGCTGTTCCGGCCGGACGACGTGGTCATGTGCCCGCTGCCGCTGTTCCATGTCTTTGCCGTCTATCCCATCCTGATGTCGATGATCGCATCGGGGGCGCAGATCGTGCTGCCGACGCCTGCGGGCTATCGCGGGGACGGGGTTTTCGACAACCTGTGGAAACTGATCGAGAAGCATCGGGTGACCTATCTGGTGACGGTGCCGACGGCACTGGCGGCGCTGATGCAGCGCAAGATCGACGCGAATGTGTCCTCCCTGCGTTCGGCGTTTTCGGGGTCCGCGCCGCTGCCGGTGGAACTGTTCAATCGGTTCGAGAAGGCGACGGGGGTGCAGGTCATCGAAGGCTATGGCCTGACGGAATGCACCTGCCTCGTGTCGGTGAACCCGCCGGGGGGCGCGAAGAAGATCGGGTCGGTCGGGCTGCCGTTCCCGCATACCGAGGTGCGCATCCTGAACGGAGAGCGCGAATGCGGTGTGGACGAGGTGGGCGAGATCTGCGTGTCGAACCCCGGCGTTTTCGAGGGGTCGACCTATACGGAGCTTGACAAGAACCGGGGGCTGTTCTCGGGTCGGTTCCTGCATACCGGGGATCTGGGGCGGATCGATGCGGACGGGTATCTGTTCATCACCGGGCGGGCGAAGGACCTTATCATCCGGGGCGGGCATAACATCGACCCGGCGCAGATCGAGGCGGCGCTGATGGCGCATCCTTCGGTGGCGTTCGTGGGGGCAATCGGGCAACCTGACGCCCATGCGGGGGAATTGCCCTGCGCATATGTCGAATTGGTGGCGGGGGCCGATGTCGGGACGACGGAACTGGTCGATTTCGCTCGTGCGCGGATTTCCGAACGGGCAGCGGTGCCGAAACATGTCGAGGTGATGACGGCGCTGCCGAAGACGGCGGTGGGCAAGGTGTTCAAGCCTGATTTGCGGCGGATGGCGATCAGGCGAATCTATGATGCAGCGCTGGCGGAAGCCGGGCTGGAGAGCCGCGTCGTCGAGGTGGTCGAGGACAAGAAGTTGGGGCTCGTTGCGATGCTGGCGCCGGGGGCGGACCCCGGGCGCGTCCAGGAGGCGCTGGGCTGTTTCACGCGGCCCTGGGACTGGGCGGGGGAAGCGAAAGGCTCTGCGTCCCCATAGGGGACACTCGCCTTTCGCTGCTGCCGCGGTCTAGGTCGCCGAGCCGCCCACGGTGAGGCCGCCGATCATCAGGGTGGGCTGGCCGACGCCCACGGGCACCCACTGGCCCGATTTGCCGCAGTTGCCGATGCCCGGGTCCAGTGCCATGTCGTTGCCGATGGCCCGGATCTGCTGCATCGCGGTGGCCCCGTCGCCGATCAGGGTCGCGCCCTTGATCGCCTCGCCCACGACGCCATTCCTGACGCGATAGGCTTCGGTGCAGGAGAAGACGAACTTGCCGTTGGTGATGTCGACCTGTCCGCCGCCGAAGCCGACGGCATAGATGCCGTCCTTCAGGCTGGCGAGGATGCCCGCCGGATCGTCCTTGCCGCCCAGCATGTAGGTGTTGGTCATGCGCGGCATGGGGATATGGGCATAGCTTTCGCGCCGTCCGTTGCCGGTGGGCTGAACCCCCATCAGGCGGGCGTTCTGGCGATCCTGCATGTAGCCGGTAAGGATGCCGTCCTCGATCAGCGTGTTGCGGGCCGAGGGGGTGCCTTCGTCGTCGATGGAGATGGAGCCGCGGCGGTCCGGCAGGGTGCCGTCGTCCAGCACGGTGACGCCGGGGGCGGCGATGCGCTGGCCGACCAGCCCCGAGAAAGCCGAGGTGTTCTTGCGGTTGAAGTCGCCTTCGAGGCCGTGGCCCACCGCCTCGTGCAGCAGGATGCCGGGCCAGCCTGGGCCGAGGACCACGTCGAACGCGCCAGCGGGGGCGGGGACGGCGTCGAGGTTGACCAGAGCGATGCGCAGCGCCTCGCGCACAACGCCCTGCCAATGGGCGGGCTGCATCAGACGTTCAAGGCCGAAGCGCCCGCCGCCGCCGAAGCCGCCGGATTCGCGCCGCCCGTCCTTTTCCACGATGACCGAGACGTTGATGCGCGCCATCGGGCGGATGTCGGTCAGGCGCAGACCCTCGGGGCGCAGGATCTCGATTTCCTGAAAGCTGGCGGAGATGGTGGCGGAGACCTGCACGACCTTGGGGTCGAGCGCGCGGGCGAAGGCGTCGATCTCGCGCAGCGTGTCGATCTTCACCGCGAAGGTGGCGTCAGCCATCGGGTCGGCATCGGTATAGAGGTGCAGGTTCGTGCCTTTGGGGGGCAAAGCGAGCGTGCCGCCGCCATCGACGACGGCAAGGCGGGCGGTTTCAAGGGCGCGGCGCAGGGCGGATTCGGAAATCTCGGTCGAATGGGCATAGCCTGCGACCTCTCCGCGCACGGCGCGCAGGCCGAAGCCCTCGGAGGCGTCGTAGCTGGCGGTCTTGATCCGGCCATCGTCCAGAACCAGCGCTTCGGAGCGGCGGCGTTCCAGGAAAAGCTCGCCGTCATCGGCGCCATGCGTCGCCTCGCGCAGGATCGCAAGGGCGCGCGCCTCGTCCAGCAGAGTGTCGAAGGGACGGAAGGGAGCATCGGTCATGGGGCGCCTGCTTTGTTTTGCTTGTCGATTGTGCGGTAATATGGTTTTCACGGAAAAGGGAAACAACGGGATTCTGCCCGATATCGCGGGTGGGAGGAGAACGCGGCACAAAAAGCCGCGATACGGGAACGGGATATGAAAATGCGACCTCTGACCTCCGTTTACGGGTTTGCCGTGGGTCTGGCAGCGACATTCGCGGGTGGTGCGGCCATCGCGCAGGGGCTGGAAGTGGTGGGACGGCCCACCCCCGGCGCGACCGGATTCCAGCCGGCGGCGACGGAACTGGCGCGCGACCTGCAAGGTCTTGACCACATGCTGCTGATTATCATCGGCGTCATCACGGTCTTCGTGACGGCGCTTCTGATCTGGTGCATCCTGCGGTTCAACACGCGCGCCAACAAGACGCCCGCGACCTTCACGCATAATTCGCCGCTGGAGATCGCTTGGACCATCGTGCCGATCCTGATCCTTGTCTTCATCGGGGCATTCTCGCTGCCGGTGCTGTTCAAGCAGCAGGAGATCCCGGAGGCCGAGTTGACCATCAAGGCGACCGGCAACCAGTGGTACTGGTCCTATGAATATGTCGATGACGAGATCGCCTTCGACAGCTTCATGATCGGCGGCGAGACGAAGGTCCGTTCGGCAGAGATCGATGCGCAACTGGTCGAGGCGGGGTATGAGCCGTCGGACTTCCTGCTGGCGACGGATACTGCGGTGATCGTGCCGGTGAACACGACGGTCGTGGTGCAGGTGACGGCTTCGGACGTGATCCATTCCTGGGCGATGCCGGCCTTTGGCGTGAAACAGGACGGCGTTCCGGGCCGTCTGGCGGAACTGTGGTTCAGTGCGGAACGCGAAGGCGTCTACTTCGGCCAGTGTTCGGAGCTGTGCGGCAAGGATCACGCCTATATGCCGATCACGGTCAAGGTCGTCTCGCAAGAAGTTTACGCGGAATGGCTTGCAGCCGCCAAGGCGGAGGGTGGATATGTCCCACTTCCGACCGAAGTTGCATCGAATGGCGCGCCGCTGACCGTGGCCGCCAACTAAGGATACTGGCATGAGCGACATCAACAGCTTCGAGGGAACCGGCGATGCCGGTTTCAACGACTACTTCTCGCTTCTGAAGCCGAGGGTGATGTCGCTTGTGGTCTTCACCGCGATGGTGGGGCTTCTGGTCGCGCCGGTGGGGGTGCATCCGCTGGTGGCACTGGCCTCGATCCTGTTCATCGCGCTGGGCGGCGGGGCTTCGGGCGCGCTGAACATGTGGTGGGACGCCGATATCGACGCGGTGATGAAGCGCACGCAGGGCCGCCCCATCCCCGGCGGGCGGATCGCACCGGGAGAGGCGCTGGGCTTCGGGCTGGCGCTGTCGGGCATTTCGGTGATGATGCTGGGGCTGGCCGCGAACTGGTTTTCTGCGGCGTTTCTGGCGTTTACGATCTTCTTCTACGTCGTCATCTATTCGATGTGGCTGAAGCGGACGACGCCGCAGAACATCGTGATCGGCGGGGCTGCGGGGGCGTTTCCGCCCATGATCGGCTGGGCCGTGGCGACGGGCGGCGTGTCGGTCGAAAGCGTGCTGATGTTCGCGCTGATCTTCATGTGGACGCCGCCGCATTTCTGGGCGCTGGCGCTGTTCATGAAGTCGGATTATTCGGCGGCCAAGGTGCCGATGCTGACAGTGACGCATGGGCGCAAATCGACGCGCAAGCATATTCTGGTCTATACGCTGCTGCTGGCACCCGTGGCGATCGGGGCGGGGTTCACGTCAATCGGCGGGCCGATCTATGTGGCGGTCGCGGCGGTCCTGAACGCGATGTTCATCTGGGGCGCTTGGCGGATATTCCGGCGCGAGGAGGCGGTGGCCGAGGCGGACGGATACAAGGTCGAGAAGAAGGTCTTCGCCTTTTCGCTCATGTATCTTTTCCTGCATTTCGGCGCGTTTCTGGCCGAAGCTGCGCTCAAGCCATGGGGATTGGGAGGCTGGTGATGTTCCGCGAACACGAGCTGCATAAACGGCGTTTCGGGCGCAACATGGGGCTGGGAATCGTGCTGGCGGTGTTCGTCGCGCTGGTCTTCGGACTGACCGTGGTAAAGGTGACCGAGATCGGCGAGAAGGACGGCTTTCAGGGCGTGACCGGAACGGCGGTCCTGCCGGGGGAGGCACAGCGATGAACCCGCAGCAGAAGACGGCCTTGCGCCTTGCGGGCGTGGCGGTGGTGATGTGCGGGTTGTCCTTCGCGGCGGTGCCTTTTTACGATTGGTTCTGCCGGGTGACGGGGTTTGCCGGGACGACCGCACGGGCCGAATCCGCCTCCGATACCGTGCTGGACCAGGAGATCACGATCCGTTTCGATGCGTCCCTGGACAAGGGGATGCCCTGGTCCTTCAAGCCCGCCCAGCGCCAGATGACGCTGAAGATCGGCGAGACGGGGCTGGCGTTTTACGAGGCGTCGAACCCGACCGACAAGCCCATCGCCGGGACCGCGACCTATAACGTGGCGCCCGACGCGGCAGGCGGGTTCTTTGCCAAGATCGATTGTTTCTGCTTTACCCAGCAGGTGCTTCAACCGGGCGAGACGGTGCAGATGCCCGTCACCTTCTATGTCGATCCCGCGATGGTGGACGACCGGGAAGGCAAGTTCGTCAAGCACATAACGCTGTCCTATACTTTCTATGAAACCGATCTGCCGCAAGAGCAGGCCGCGCTTGCCCCCGCAAAGGGCACCGCGCTACAGTAACGCTACGCAGAGCCAGAGGGACCCGGAGATGGCGCACGCAAAGAACCACGACTATCATATCCTTCCGCCTTCGGTCTGGCCGTTCATCAGCGCCATCGGGGCTTTCGTCATGCTCTATGGCGGCGTTCTGTGGATGAAGACAGAAAGCGGCCCGTGGATATTCCTGATCGGCCTTGCGCTGGTCCTTTACACGATGTGGGGCTGGTGGGGTGACGTCATCAAGGAAAGCCTTCTGGGCGATCACACGCCCGTAGTGCAGATCGGTCTGCGCTATGGCGTCATCATGTTCATCATGTCCGAGGTGATGTTCTTCGCCGCGTGGTTCTGGAGCTTCTTCAAGCACGCCATCTATCCCATGGACCCGACGGGGCTTTCGCCTGCCGTGGACGGCATCTTCCCGCCCGCGGGGATCGAGACGTTCGATCCGTGGCACCTGCCGCTGATCAACACGCTGATCCTGCTGTGTTCGGGCGCGGCCTGCACATGGGCGCACCATGCCATCGCGCATGAGGACAACCGCAAGGATCTGGTGAACGGGCTGCTGCTGGCCGTCGGGCTGGGCGTGCTGTTCACGGTGTTCCAGGCCTATGAATACAGCCACGCGGCGTTCGGGTTCTCGGGCAACATCTATGGCGCGAACTTCTTCATGGCGACGGGTTTCCACGGCTTCCACGTCATCATCGGGACCATCTTCCTTGCCGTCTGCCTGATCCGCGCCAAGCAAGGCCAGATGAGCCGTGAGAAGCATGTCGGCTTCGAGGCCGCCGCGTGGTATTGGCATTTCGTCGATGTGGTCTGGCTGTTCCTCTTCGCCTCGATCTACGTCTGGGGTCAGTAAACCCTGCCGATCCTTTGCAACGCGCGCCGGTTCGGGCGCGCGTTTTTCGTTGGAAGATCCATGAAACGATTTATTGCCCCGCTGCTGATCGGCCTGATCGGCACGGCGATCCTTCTGGGCCTTGGCCGCTGGCAGCTTCAGCGGTTGGAATGGAAGGAAGGCGTCATCGCCGCCATCGACGCGCAGATCCGGGGCGTGCCCGATGCGCTGCCTGACGCGCCGACCGAAGCCGATCGCTACAAGCCCGTGCGTCTGGAAGGGCGGTTCACTGGGGAACGGCTTCTGGTGCTGGTTGGGCACAAGGAAATGGGGCCGGGGTTCCGCGTCATCGCCGCATACGAGACGGCGGGGCGGCGGATCATGGTGGATCGTGGCTTCATATACGAGGCGTGGCGGAACGACCCCTTGGCCACGACCGATGCCGAGGTGAATGGCAACCTGCACTGGCCCGAGGAGGTGGACAGCTATACCCCCGCGCCGGAGGGGGATCTGTGGTTCGCCCGCGACGTGCCCGCGATGGCCGAGGCGCTGAACAGCGAGCCGGTGCTGGTCGTGGCCCGCACGCCGACCGGGGACGGGGTGATCCCGCTGCCGATCGACACGGCGAGCATCCCGAACGACCATCTGGGTTACGCGCTGACGTGGTTTTCGCTTGCGGCGGTCTGGGTGGGGATGACACTGCTTTGGCTCTGGCGTATCAGGCGGCGTGGTGAAGGAAATGCGTGAATGAAATACATCTCGACCCGTGGAACCGCCCCCGTCCTGACTTTTGGCGAGGCGATGATGACCGGCCTTGCGCGCGACGGCGGTCTTTATGTGCCCGAAACCGTGCCGGCCTTCACCGCGCCGGAAATCGCGGCGCTGGCGGGGCAAAGCTATGAGGAGGTCGCGTTCCGGGTGATCCGGCCCTTCACCGGCGATACCTTCACGGACGATGAACTGCGCGGGCTGATCGACAAGGCCTATGCCGGGTTCGCCCATGCCGCGCGCGCACCGTTGGTGCAGCTGGCCCCGAACCATTTCCTGCTGGAGCTGTTCCACGGCCCGACGCTGGCCTTCAAGGACTTCGCCATGCAGCTGATCGGTCAGCTGTTCCAGGCCGCGCTGGCCAAATCGGGCGAGAAGATCACCATCGTCGGCGCGACTTCGGGCGATACCGGATCGGCGGCGATCGAGGCGTTTCGCGGGCTGTCCAACGTCGATGTGGTCATCATGTATCCGCATGGCCGCGTGTCGGACGTGCAGCGGCGGCAGATGACCACGCCGTCGGAAACGAATGTGCACACGCTGGCGGTCGACGGCGATTTCGACACCTGTCAGGCGCTGGTCAAGGACATGTTCAACGACTTCACCTTCCGCGATGCGGTCGGGCTGGCGGGTGTGAATTCGATCAACTGGGGGCGGGTTCTGGTGCAGGTGGTGTATTATTTCACCGCCGCCGTCAGCCTTGGTGCGCCGGGGCGTCCGGTGTCCTTCACCGTGCCGACGGGGAATTTCGGCGACATCTTCGCGGGCTATATTGCGCGCAAGATGGGGCTGCCGATCGAAAAGCTGGTGGTTGCAACCAACCAGAACGACATCCTGCACCGGGCGCTGACCTCGGGCGATTATGTGCCGGACGGGGTGAAACCCTCGATCAGCCCGTCGATGGACATTCAGGTTTCGTCCAACTTCGAACGCGCGCTGTTCGACGCCTATGGCCGCGACGGGGCTGCGGTGACGCAGCTTATGGCGGAACTGAAGGCGGGGGGCTTCCACATCTCGCAGGGCGCGCTGGAGACGCTGCGCGCGAGTTTCGATTCGGGCCGCGTGTCCGAGGAGGAGACGAGCGCCACGATCCGCCGCGTGCTGGGCGAAACTGGCGAATTGCTGTGCCCGCATTCGGCGGTCGCCGTTGCGGTGGCCGAGCAGCATCTGGGCTCTGTGCCGATGATTACGCTGGCGACCGCGCATCCGGCCAAGTTCCCCGACGCGGTCGAGGCGGCTTCCGGCATCCGGCCGGCCCTGCCGCCCCACATGGCCGACCTTTTCGACCGCCCCGAGCGTGTCAACCGCATCGCGAACGATCTGTCCGCGGTGGAGACCTTCATCCGCGAAAGGACCGGCCGTTGACGATCAGGCTCGACACGCTTCCCAACGGCTTCCGCATCGTGACCGAGCATATGCCGGGGCTGAAATCGGCCTCGGTCGGGGTCTGGGTCACGGCGGGTGGACGGCACGAGCGGGTCGAGCAGAACGGCATCGCCCACTTCCTTGAACACATGGCGTTCAAGGGGACCAAACGCCGGACCGCGCTGAAGATCGCCGAGGAAATCGAGGATGTGGGCGGTTACATCAACGCCTATACCAGCCGCGAGATGACCGCCTATTACGCGCGGGTGCTGGAGAATGACGTGGCGCTGGCGCTGGATGTCATCGGCGACATCGTTCTGAACCCGGTGTTCGAGCCGCGCGAGATCGAGGTCGAGCGCGGCGTGATCCTGCAGGAGATCGGGCAGGCGCTGGACACGCCCGACGACATCATCTTCGACTGGCTGCACGAGGCGTCCTATCCCGACCAGCCCTTCGGTCGCACGATCCTTGGGCCGGAAGAGCGGGTCGCCGGATTCTCACGCGAGGATCTGACGCGTTTCGTGGCCGAACATTACGGGCCGGACCAGATGATCCTGTCGGCGGCTGGCGGGATCGACCATGACGCCATCGTGGCACAGGCGACGGCGCTGTTCGGGCATCTGAAGCCGGTCGGCAACGGGCTGGTGCAGCCCGCCCGGTTCATGGGCGGCGAGCGGCGCGAGGTGAAGAAACTGGAACAGGCGCATTTCGCGCTGTCTTTCGAATCGCCCGGCTATCGCGCACCTGATGTCTATGCGGCGCAGGTCTATGCCACGGCGCTGGGCGGGGGCATGTCGTCGCGCCTGTTCCAGAAGATCCGCGAGGAGCGGGGGCTGTGCTATACCATCTTCGCGCAGTCGGGCGCCTATGAGGATACGGGGCAGATCACCGTCTATGCCGGGACCTCCTCGGACCAGATCCAGGATCTAACAGGGCTGACCATCGACGAGTTGAAGCGTGCCGCCGACGACATGACCGAGGCCGAGGTGAACCGGGCGCGGGCGCAGATGAAGGCCGGGATGCTGATGGGGCTGGAAAGCCCGTCCTCGCGCGCCGAACGCATCGCGCGGCTGCTGGCGATCTATGGCCGCGTGCCGGATGTTGACGAGGCGGTGGCCAAGATCGACGCCGTGACGGCGGCGGATGTGCGCGATTACGCGGGGCGGATGCTGTCGGCCCCTGCGGCGCTGGCGCTGTATGGCCCTGTCAAAAAAGCCCCCGGTCTGGAGGGTATCCGTTCGAGGCTGGCCGCCTGATGCTGGGCCTGCGGCGCAACGTCAGGATCGAGACGGAGCGGATGACCCTGCGCCTGCCGCAGCATGGTGACTATGCCTCGTGGTCGGGGCTGCGGTCGCGCAGCAGCGATTTTCTGCAACCGTGGGAGCCTGTCTGGTCGCCCGAGCATCTGACCCGCCGCGCCTTTACCAACCGCGTCGCGTGGTCGTCGCGGGCGGTGGGGGACGGGTCTGCCATGCCGCTTCTGCTGATCCGGCGCGACGACAAGGCGCTGGTCGGGGCGATCACGCTGGACAATATCCGGCGCGGTCCGGCGCAGGCGGGAACCTTGGGCTATTGGGTCGGCCAGCCCTATGCCCGCAAGGGGTATATGCGCGAGGCGATTCTGGCGGTGACGCATTATGCTTTCACCACACTGGATCTGAGCCGGATCGAAGCCGCCTGCCTGCCGGAGAACGCCGCTTCGCGCGGGGTGCTGGAAAAGTGCGGCTTCAAATACGAGGGTGTCGCGCAAAGCTATCTCCAGATCGCGGGGCGTTGGCGGAACCATGTGCTTTACGCCAATCTGCGCGGGGATCGGCGCGGGCGCACGGATGTCGGCTGACGCATCCGTGAACTGACCTCGGCGCCACGCTGCCGCATCCTTGGTGGTGGAGGTGACCCGATGATCCGATTCGCCGCTGCCCTGCTTTTCGCAACTGCCGCCCATGCCCAGACGCCCAGCCACTGCATCGCGCTGGCGGATGCTGGTGTGACACGCGCGGCGTTCGGGGACCCGGTGCCCGAGGGGCGGGTGCGCATCCATTACGTCGGTCATTCGACCTTTGCGCTGGGCATGCCCGGCGGGGTGACGGCGGCGACGGATTATCATGGATGGCTTGGCGGGCTGGTGCCGGACATCGTGACGATGAACAACGCCCATTCGACGCATTTCACCGACACCCCCGATCCCGGAATCGCCCATGTGTTGCGCGGGTGGGAGGGCGACACGCGGCTGGATCTGCCCGAGGTGATCGTGCGCAACGTCACCACCGATGTGCGCGACTGGGCGGGCGGCATCCGCGAGGATGGCAATTCGATCTTCGTGTTTGAGGTCGCGGGCCTCTGCATCGGCCATCTGGGGCATCTCCATCACGAACCGGATGCCGGGCAATATGCCGCGCTGGGCCGGGTGGATGTGTTGATGGTTCCGGTGGATGGCAGTTACACGATGGATGTGGCGGTGATGGGGCGGGTGGTGCAACGGCTGCGATCCTCGGTCGTGCTGCCGATGCACTGGTTCTCGGGGCGGTCGCTGGAGGTGTTTCTGGGAAATATGGAGGGCAGTTTCGACATCGTGCGGCCGGGGATTTCGCAGATTGATCTGGGGCTGGACAGCCTGCCCACCCGCCCCACGATCATGGTGCTGGAGCCGTCGCTGCCGGAGTGATAACCCGGAGGGATGAACCCATGTGATCCCGCCTTTCTTGAAACGCTTGGTGCGCGGCTGGCGCCCGATACGCTGCGCCCCGTGGAGCCGCGCCATCTGAGCGAGCCGCGCGGCAAGTTCGGCGGCGGGGCGGGGGCGGTCGCGTTGCCGCGGACGTCGGCAGAGGTTTCGGCGATCGTCGCAGCCTGTGCGGCGGCGCGGGTGGCGATCGTGCCGCTGGGCGGCGGGACGGGGCTGGTTGGCGGGCAGGTGATGCCGGGGCTGCCGCTGCTGCTTTCGACCGAGCGGATGACTGGGATCGAGGTATTCCCCGGCGAAAACGCGCTGGTGGCCGGGGCGGGTGCGATTCTGGCCGATATCCAGACGGCGGCGCGGGATGCGGGGCGGCTGTTTCCTCTGTCGCTGGCGTCGGAAGGCTCGGTGCGGATCGGGGGGGCGCTTTCGACCAATGCGGGTGGGTTGAACGTGCTGCGATACGGCACGGCGCGGGACCTTTGCCTGGGGCTTCAGGCGGTGCTGCCGGATGGGACGGTGTGGAACGGGCTGAAGCGGCTGCGGAAGGACAATACCGGCTATGACCTTCGCGGGCTGATGATCGGCTCGGAAGGCACGCTCGGGATCATCACGGCGGCAAGCCTGAAGCTGTTTCCGATTCCGGCGCGGGTGGGGACGGCGCTGCTGGCAGTGGAGAGCCCGGCTGCGGCGCTGGCGCTTCTGGGGCTGGCCGAGGGGCGGCTGCCGGGGATGGTGCAGGCCTTCGAGCTGATCTCGCGCCAGGGGCCGGATTTTCTGGCCCAGACGATGCCGGAGGTGCGTCTGCCGCTGGTGTCGGATTGGATGGTGCTGGTGGAGCTTGGCCTGCCCGAGGGGCTGGGCCCGGTGGAGGCGCTGGAGGGGCTGTTCGTGGATGCCGGGCTGGAGGACGGGCTGATCGCCATGTCCGAGGCGCAGCGGCAGGAATTCTGGACGATGCGCGAAAGCATCCCCGAGGCGAACCGCCATATCGGCGCCATCGCCAGCCATGATGTGTCGCTGCCATTGGGGTCGGTGCCCGAATTCATCGCGCGGGCGGAAGCCGCGTTGGCGGGGTTCGGCCTGCGCGTGAACTGCTTTGGTCATATGGGCGATGGGAACCTGCACTATAATGCATTCCCGGCGAAGGGGCGTGCCCGTGCGGAATACGATGCGGCGTCGATCACCCGCACGGTGCATGATCTGGTGCACGAGATGGACGGATCGGTGAGTGCCGAACATGGCATCGGGCGGCTGAAGGTGCCGGATCTGGAGCGCTATGGCGATCCGGCGAAGCTGGCGGCGATGCGCGCGATCAAGCGGGCGCTTGATCCGGCGGGGATCATGAACCCCGGAGCGGTCTTGGCGCTGGAATGAAAAGGCCGCCCCGAGGGGCGGCCTTGAAGTTTCAGATCTCGTCCAGCGCTTCGATGGACTTCTGCAGATCGTCCTTCGACACTTCCTTGTCGGTGACCTTGGCACCGGCGACGATGTGATCGACGACCTTGTCTTCGAAGATCGGCGCGCGCAGTTGCTGCTGCATCTGCGGGTTCTTCTGCACGAATTCGAAGAACTGACGCTCTTGCCCCGGATATTGACGAGCCTGGGTCAGGACGGCTTGCGTCATTTCCTGATCGGTCACCTGCACGTCGGCCTTGCGGCCGATTTCGGCCAGCAGCAGACCGAGGCGGACGCGGCGTTCGGCCAGCGACTTGTGCTCGTCCGTCGGTTCGACATGACCGTGGTTGTGGTCATGGACGTCCGGGTTTTCTTCGTGCCACAGCTGGTGCGCGATCTGCGCGGCTTCGGCTTCGACCAGTTTCGAGGGCAGCTCGAACGACACGAGGCCGTCCAGCTGGTCCAGCAGGGCGCGTTTCAGGATCGCGCGCGAGGCGCCTTTGTATTCGGCTTCCAGACGCTCGGAAATCTGGCCTTTCAGACCTGCCAGGTCTTCGGCGCCGTATTTCTTGGCCAGTTCGTCGTCGATCTCGGCCTCTTTCGGGGCTTTGACGGCTTTGACGGTGCAGGCGAACGAAGCTTCTTTACCAGCGAGGTGCTTCGCGCCGTATTCGGCGGGGAAGGTCACCTTCACTTCGACTTCGTCATCGACCTTGGCGCCGACCAGCTGGTCTTCGAAACCGGGGATGAACGAACCCGAACCCAGAACCAGCGGATAGTCTTCGGCGGTGCCGCCCTCGAACAGTTCGCCATCGACCGAGCCCTTGAAGTCGATCGTGATCTGATCGCCTTCCTTGGCTTTCGATCCCTTGCGGCGATCTTCGAAGACCTGCGCGGTCGATGCGAGGTTCTTCAGCGCTTCTTCGACCGAAGCGTCGTCGGCCTTCACGACCAGACGCTCCAGCGCGACCGAGGAGGTGTCCAGTTCCGGGATTTCCGGCAGGGCTTCATAGGACATCTCGACCACGACGTCCTGACCTTCCTTCCACTCCTCGCCGCCGACCATCTTCACGTCGGGCTGGAGGGCGGGGCGGTCGCCGGTCTTTTCGAAATGTTCGCGCATGGCGCCGTCGACGGCGTCCTGCATGGCGTCGCCCAGAACGCGCGGGCCGAACTGCTTTTTCAGCATCGCCATCGGGACCTTGCCCTTGCGGAAGCCCTTGATTTCCACTTCGGGCTGCGCTTCGAGCAGCTTTTCATGCACCTTGGCGTCCAGTTCGGCCGCCGGAACGGTGATCGTGTAGCTGCGTTTCAGACCTTCGTTCAGCGTCTCGGTGACCTGCATGTATCGTCCTTTTTCAATCTTTGGTGCGGGTGGAGGGACTTGAACCCCCACGCCTTGCGGCGCCAGAACCTAAATCTGGTGCGTCTGCCAATTTCGCCACACCCGCATTCCCGCGAACCCCGCAGGGCACGCAATTGGAGCGCCTTCTAGCAAAGCCGTTTGGGGGATGCGAGAGGAAAAGCGTCACGAGACCAGCGCGCGAAGCACCTTCGGCAATTCTTCGGGGATGTCTTCGGCGATGAGGCCGGGCCCGAAGCTGCGCGCGGCCGCGACATGCAGGCAGGCGGCGGTCTGCGCGGCGTCGAAGGGGGCGGCGCCGCGGGCCAGAAGTCCGGCGATCATCCCCGCCAGCACGTCGCCCGATCCGGCGGTCGCGAGCCACCCCGCGCCGCGCCCGTCCACGATGGCGGCGCGGCCGGAGGCTTCGGCAATGGAGGTGTCGTGGCCTTTCAGCAGGACGGTGCAGCCCGCGCGGCGGGCAGCCTCGCGGACCGCCTCGACCTTGGGCATATCCGCAAGGTCGGGGAACATCCGCGCGAATTCCCCCCGGTGCGGGGTCAGGACGCAGCGCGGGTGCAGGCGCGGGTTCTTGCCAAGCGCTGTCAGGGCGTCGGCGTCGAGGACGGTGGGACGATCCGCCGCAAGAACGGAGGGGAGCGTCTTTCGTGCGCGGTCGATCCCCATGCCGGGGCCGAGGCAGATCGCGGTGATGCGCTTGTCCTTCAATATCTCGGCAGGAGAGTCGATGCGCAGCATGATTGCATCCAGCCGTGCGGCATTTTCGGCCTGCGCCTCGGGCGGGGTGACGAGCGTGACCAGCCCCGCGCCGATCCGCAGCGCAGCGCGGGCTGTCAGTCGCGCCGCGCCGCCGTGGCCGGGCGGGCCGCCAAGGACGATGGCATGGCCGTGATCGTATTTGTGGCCGTCGCCTTTTTGCAGCAGCCGGACATCCGGCGCGGCGAGGTGCAGATCGGACGAAGCGGCAAGGCCAAGGTCCGCGACGTAAAGCCGTCCGGTGGCCGCCGGACCTGCGCCAATGAAATGGCCGGGCTTGGGGGCGTGGAACGTCACGGTCAGGTCGGCGTCGAAGGCAGGCTCGGTGCGCGATCCGGTGTCGAGGTCGATCCCGGTCGGCCCATCCACTGCGACGCGGTATCTGGCTTTAGGAACGGTCATGGCGATCGGGCGGGGGCGGCCGATCCCGAACAGCGCGTCGATCAGCAGATCCGTCTGCGGCGTGTGTTGGGATGCCACGGGGCCGATCGTCTGCCATCTTTGGCGCATCGCCTGCGCCTCGGTGCTGCGGCTGTCGGCATAGGCGAAGACCTCGACAGGCCAGCCGCGGGCGTGGAGGAGGCGGGCCACGACATACCCGTCGCCACCATTGTTTCCCGGGCCGCAAAGCACGAGCGTGTGCGGCGGATCGTTCCGCAGGTCCGGCCATTGCGCGAGGATCGCATCGACCACTGCCTGTCCCGCCTGTTCCATCATCTGTTCGGGGGTGATGGTGCCGGAGGCGAAGGCATGCTCCTCCATGCCTTTGATTTGGGCAGAAGTAAGGATCGGGGCGCCTTCCTGCGGCAAATCATTCTCAGAATGCTGCGAATACGGGCGATGTGATGAAATTTTGTGCGTCACTTTGCGCTTTCCCGCCTTGGCCCGGATGGTTTCTTCATGTCCGATTGTAGCGCCGCATGAGAAATGGTCAGTGGCAGGTGAAACGAAACGGGGAGTCGGCCCATGAAGAAGATCGAGGCGATCATAAAGCCCTTCAAACTTGACGAAGTGAAGGAGGCGCTGCAGGCCGCCGGGGTTCAGGGGCTTTCCGTGACCGAGGTGAAGGGCTTCGGCCGTCAGAAGGGTCACACCGAACTGTATCGCGGCGCCGAATATGTCGTCGATTTCCTGCCCAAGGTGAAGATCGAGGTCGTCATCGCCGACGATCTGGTCGACGCCGCGGTCGAGGCGATCGTATCGGCGGCCCGCACCGAAAAGATCGGCGACGGCAAGATCTTCGTCAGCCCCGTCGAACAGGCAATCCGCATCCGCACCGGCGAGACCGGCGACGACGCGCTGTAATTTCTACTGATTAAAGGAAGGAGTTCATCCTGATGAGCAAGGTTCAGGACGCCCTGAAGCTGATGAAGGACGAGGAAGTCGAATACGTCGATATCCGCTTCACCGATCCCAAGGGCAAGCTGCAGCACGTCACGCTGGTGGTCGATCTGGTCGACGAAGACTTCTTCGAGGAAGGCTTCATGTTCGACGGATCGTCGATCGCCGGCTGGAAGTCGATCGACCAGTCCGACATGAAGCTGATCCTCGACCCGACCTCGGTCTATATCGACCCCTTCTATGCCGAAAAGACGATGTGCGTGCATTGCAACGTCGTCGAGCCGGACACCGGCGAAGCCTATAGCCGCGACCCGCGCGGAACCGCAGAGAAGGCCGAGGCCTATCTGAAGTCGTCGGGAATCGGCGATGCGTTCTACTGCGGGCCGGAAGCCGAATTCTTCATGTTCGACGACGTGCGGTATTCCGTGTCGATGAACAAGGTGTCGTTCCAGGTGGACGCTGTGGACGCGGCATGGAACACCGACACCGTCTATGAAGGCGGCAACTCGGGCCACCGTCCGGGCGTCAAGGGCGGTTATTTCCCCGTCAACCCGATCGACGATGCGCAGGACCTGCGCGGCGAGATGCTGTCCACAATGAAGCGCATGGGCATCAAGGTCGACAAGCACCACCACGAGGTCGCGTCCAACCAGCACGAGCTGGGCATGATCTTCGGCGGGCTGACCGAGCAGGCCGACAACATCCAGAAATACAAATACGTCATCCACAACGTCGCCCATGCCTATGGCAAGACCGTGACGTTCATGCCCAAGCCCATCAAGGGCGACAACGGCAGCGGGATGCATGTGAACATGTCGATCTGGAAGGACGGCAAGCCGCTGTTCGCAGGCGACAAATATGCCGACCTGTCGCAGGAGGCGCTGTATTTCATCGGCGGCATCCTGAAGCACGCGAAAGCGCTGAACGCGATCACCAACCCGTCGACCAACAGCTACAAGCGTCTGATCCCGGGCTTCGAGGCTCCGGTTCTGCGCGCCTATTCGGCACGCAACCGTTCGGGTGCGGTCCGTATTCCATGGACCGAATCGCCGAAAGCCAAGCGCGTCGAAGCCCGCTTCCCCGATCCGTCGGCGAACCCGTATCTGGCATTCGCCGCGCTGCTGATGGCCGGTCTGGACGGGATCAAGAACAAGATCGACCCGGGCCCGGCTTCGGACAAGGACCTCTATGATCTGCCGCCGGAAGAACTGGCCGCGATCCCGACCGTCTGCGGCTCGCTGCGCGAGGCGTTGGAGGAGTTGGAGAAGGATCACGAGTTCCTGCTGGCCGGCGACGTGTTCACCAAGGACCAGCTGGACGGTTACATGGCGCTGAAATGGGAAGAGGTCTATGCTTACGAGCATACGCCGCACCCCATCGAGTATCAGATGTATTACAGCTGCTGATCGCAGCAAAGGCCGCCCCCTCCGGGCGGCCTTTTCCGTTGGATTGCGGGGTTTTACCCCGCGATCTTAGCGTCTCGCGGTAAGGTTGACCTGCACTTCCACCGGGAAGCCCACAGTCGCCTCGTCAGCATAGCTTTGGCCGATGGCATAGTCGCGGCGGTCAAGCGTGGCGCTGCCTTGCATCGTGGCGATGCCATCTTCGATCGTCAGCGTGAAGGGCATTTGCACCGGGGCCTCGGCACCGCGCAGGTTCAGGGTGCCGCGGGCGATGAATGCGGTGCCCTCGGGCTGGATATCGGCGGTGAAGGTCGCCGTTGCGTGATGGGCGACGTCGAAGAAGTCCGCACCTTTCGCCTGTTCGCTGACGGTGCCGAGCGTGACGCTGGGCATGGCGATCGTAACGGTCACCTGGCCGGTTCCGGATGCTTCATCGAAGGCGATGGCGGCGGTCCAGTCCGCGAAGCTGCCCTGCACATCGGTTCCCATCTGGCGGACGGTGAAGCCCAAGCTGCCTTCGGTCACCTGCCAGTCTGAGGCGACGGCTTCGAGCCTTTGCACCGGGGCTTCGCTCGGCGGGATCATGGCGAAGGCGATCCCTGCGCCTGCGGCATAGATGGCGAGGGCCGCTGCGGCCGGGGCGGCGCGATGGCCATGATGGCCCGGACCCGCATGTTCGCCGCGCACCATCCGCGACAGCGTGGCATCGCGGTCTATGGCCGCGTGTTTGATCGCCCCCGCGATATGCAGGATCAGCGAGCCGACGAGCATCCATGCGAAAGTCTGATGTGCGAGGCCCATGGCGGCCGCGAGGCTCTCGGATTTGGGAATGAAGGGCAGCCCCTGCGACAGCGGCCAGAGGATCTGCGAGAAACCCTCGGTCGCGGCATGCTGGATCCAGCCGGTCAGCGGCACCATGACCAGCGCGGCATAGAGGACCCAGTGCACCGTCTCGGCCAGCAGGGTCTCGGCGCGGCGTTCGGGGTGCAGAGAAGCGGGTCGGGGCTGGCTGAGCGCCCAGAGGATGCGGATCAGCGCGACGGCGAAGATCGCCACGCCCAGCGTCTTGTGCAGCGAGAAAAGCTGCACCTTGCGGTCGATGTCGAAGCCGCCGCGATTTGCGATCAAGCCGAGTGGGAGCTCGGTCAGGATCAGAAGAGCGGTCAGCCAGTGCAGGATGCGCGCGACGCTGCCATAGCTTCGGGGGGTGTTTTTCAGCATGGGTGGCTCCGGGGAGGTTTGAGCGAGGATAGCGTCGCCCGGCCTCGATGAATTCCCCCGCGCGCGCACAGCGGTTGTGCAAACGGAAGGGGCGTCATGTTGCACGGGCTTTCCCCGCGCGGTATTCCCGGAAAAAGCATGAAGGAGCCAGTATGAGCCGCGCATTCGTATTTCCCGGGCAAGGCGCCCAGACAATCGGCATGGGGCGCGCCCTTGCGGAAGCCTATCCGGCGGCGAAGGCCGTATTCGACGAGGTGGACGACGCGCTTTCGGAAAAGCTTTCGGCGCTGATCTGGGACGGCAGCATCGAGGAACTTACGCTGACCCGCAACGCGCAGCCGGCCCTGATGGCGACGTCGATCGCGGCGCTGCGGGCGCTGGAGGCGGAGGGCGTGGGGATCGAGGCGGCGAGCTTCGTTGCGGGCCATAGCTTGGGTGAATATTCGGCGCTGTGTGCGGCGGGGTCCCTGAGGCTGGCGGATACAGCGCGGCTGCTGCGCGTGCGCGGGACCGCGATGCAGGAGGCGGTGCCTGTCGGTGTCGGAGCGATGGCGGCGTTGCTGGGGCTGGATTTCGAGGCGGCGACGGCGGTTGCGGCCGAGGCGGCGCAGGGCGAGGTCTGTCAGGCGGCAAACGACAACGATCCGGGGCAGGTCGTGGTGTCGGGCCACAAAGGCGCAGTCGAACGCGCGCTGGAGATCGCGAAGGCGCGCGGCGCAAAACGCGCGATCCTGCTGCCGGTTTCTGCGCCTTTCCACTGCTCGCTGATGCAGCCTGCCGCCGCAATCATGTCCGAAGCGCTTTCGGCGGTGGAAATCGCCGCGCCGAAGGTTCCCGTGGTCGTCAACGTGCGTGCCGAAGCGGTAAGCGAGCCGGACCGCATCCGCGCGCTGCTGGTGGCGCAGGTGACGGGTTCGGTCCGTTGGCGCGAGTCGGTGCTGTGGATGGAGCAGGCGGGCGTCGGCGAGTTCTGGGAGATAGGGGCGGGCAAGGCGCTGTCGGGGATGATCCGGCGGATCGCGAAGGAATCGGTGACCCGTTCGGTCGGTGCGCCGGAGGACGTTACGGCGGCTGCAGAGTCGCTTCGCTGAGCTTTTCGCCGCCCCTTTACGGGGGCGGCGGGCGCCTCATGGCGGAAATCCGCCGAAATTAGGACTAACGATTAAATTTTGAGCGTTAGAGCGGTCCGACAGACTTGTCTTTTTCGACAATAAAGGGTTTGTTCACCTTGTCGGCGCGGGCTTGGTGAAGGTCCGTTGCGATGATCTGACGCCAAGCGGCAAGCACGAGACCTGCAATGCCGCCCAGCACATAAGCAAGAAAGACCATGGCCACGCCATGGCCGGACAGCGCAGCCAGCAGGCTTGCGCAGATAGCGCTGAGCAATCCGATAATCATCGCGGGCATGATGTTCCTCCACAAACCCATTGTGGGGTTAATATTCCTGTTACGCAACCACGAGTTGCCCCGTTTGGTTCCTGTCCCTCTATCGTGATCAAGACTGTGGCATGAATGAGACTTCATTCCGGCTTGGCGGGGCGGCCCGCATGCTGCTATGTGCGCCGCCAACCATGAGGACAGGAGACTGACATGTTCGATCTGACGGGAAAGACCGCGCTTATCACCGGCGCATCGGGTGGCATCGGCGCCGAGATCGCGCGCGTGCTGCACGGGGCCGGCGCGACGGTGGGGCTTTCGGGAACGCGGATCGAACCGCTTGAAGCGCTGGCGGCGGAGTTGGGCGAGCGCGCCTTCGTGCTGCCGTGCAACCTGTCGGATGCCGCTGCGGTCGAGGAACTGCCCAAGCAGGCAGCCGCCGCGATGGGGTCGGTGGACATTCTGGTCAACAATGCCGGGATCACGCGCGACGGGCTGATGATGCGCATGTCGGATGAGGATTGGGAGCAGGTGATCGACGTGAACCTGACCTCGACCTTCCGGCTGTCGCGCGGGGTGCTGCGCGGGATGATGAAGACCCGCTGGGGGCGGATCGTCAACATCTCGTCCATCGTGGGGACGGGGGGCAATCCGGGGCAGGCGAACTATGCCGCCGCCAAGGCCGGGATGGTCGGCATGTCGAAAAGCCTGGCGGCCGAGGTGGCGACGCGCGGCGTGACCGTCAACTGCATCGCGCCGGGCTTCATCGCGACCGCCATGACGGACAAGCTGAACGACGAGCAGCGCGAGCGGCTGCTGGTCAAGATCCCCGCGGGCCGCATGGGCGAGGTGCGCGACATCGCGGCGGCGGTGCTGTATCTGGCCAGCGACGAGGGCGGTTACGTCACCGGATCGACCCTGCATGTCAACGGCGGCATGAGCATGGTCTGATCGCACTTGAAAGGGTTTGCCTTGGCATCATACCCTTGCTATAGCGCGCTTCAAGACCACGGGGGCCGCAATGCCACCGGGGCAACCCGTCACGAAAGTCGGGACAATCGCCCTTCCGGGGCAAGTGACAAAATGACGGGACCGCTCCCGCAACGAATGAGGAAGTGACATGAGCGACATCGCTGATCGCGTGAAGAAGATCGTCGTCGAGCATCTGGGCGTCGAAGAAGAAAAGGTGACCGAGAATGCCTCGTTCATCGACGATCTGGGCGCGGACAGCCTCGACACCGTCGAGCTGGTGATGGCTTTCGAAGAAGAGTTCGGCATCGAGATTCCGGACGACGCTGCCGAAACCATCCAGACCTTCGGCGATGCGGTGAAATTCATCACCGAAGCCGCCTGAGCTTTCTGCCTTTCAAGGAAAAGGGCGCCCGGTCGGGCGCCCTTTTTCGTTTTCAGCCATAGGCGCGGGCCAGGGCTTCGAGCAGGTTTTCAACCTCATAGGGTTTGCGGACCACCGGGACGTGGCGCAGCCCCTCGGGCAGGGCAGAGCGTTCGTCATAGCCGGTGGCGAAGACGAAGGGGATGCCGCGACGGTGCAGTTCCTCGGCCACCGGGACCGAGGTTTCGCGCCCGAGGTTCACGTCCAGCATCGCAAGCTCCACCCCCTGTTCGATGATCGCGAGCGCCTGCTCGACGTTGCGCGCCAGCGAAATGCGGGTGAAGCCGGATTCCTGAAGCATCGCCTCCACGTCCATGGCGATCAGGAGCTGATCCTCGAGCAGGAGAAGGTGAGCGGTTTCCGGCAGGCGGGTGGTGTCAAGCGTCACGGTCTTCTCCGCGAGAGGGGTGGGGCCGGATTCGAACCGGACGTGGCGGGCGGGCAGGACGAAATCCGCCTCGACGCCGCCCGGGAGGTAGTCGATCCGGCTGGAGCCGCCAAGATCGAATGGGAGCGAGCGTTCCAGAAGCAGCGAGCCGAAGCCGGAGCGCGAGGGCGAGACCACCGGCGGGCCGCCGCTTTCGCGCCATGCAAGCTGGCAGTCGCCCGCGGCAGTCGGACCCCATGTGATCGAAAGCTGGGCGCCCGCGCGGGAGAGGGCGCCGTATTTGGCGGCGTTGGTCGCCATCTCGTGCAGGACCTGCGCCATGACCGAAAAGCCGCGGCTGTCCAGCAGCGCCTCGGGGCCGTCCAGATGGAGGCGGGCGCTTCCGGCATAGGGAGAGAGTTCGGCCTGCAGCAGCCCTTGCAGCGAGCCGCCGCCATCGCCGCGCATCACCTGGTCATGGGCGAAGGATAGCGCCTGGATGCGACCCTTGAGCGCGGAGACGTAGGATTCGAGTGTGCGCCCCTGTTCGACGGGCTGCCCTATCACCGATTTGATGACGGCGAGGATGTTCTTGACGCGGTGGTTCAGCTCGTCGTTCAGGACGCGCTGGCGCAGATCGGCCTTGGAGCGTTCCTCGGCCAGCAGCTCGTTGTGCAGCAGGACGATTTCGACGATGGCGGTGCGCAGCGCGTTGGCAGTGCCGATGTCGTCATCCGTCCACGGGGCGCAGCGGCGGTGGACTTCCTCTTTCCAGATCGCGAAGCTTTTGCGCGGGGTCAGGCGGTCGCCGAGCGGGCCGATGCTATAGGTCTTGTCGGGGTTGCCCGCCCAGTTCAACGTGTGGACCTGTTCGCGGCGGAAAAACAGCAGCCAGTCGCGGGGAAGCTGCGACAGCGGCAGGGCGAGGACGCCGGCGGCGCGGTCGTGGAACGCCTCGGCCTGCGGAAAGCTGCGCACGAGGGATTCGCTGGCCCAGACATTGCCGTTGGCCATCTGGGCGATTGATTGGGCAAGGTCGCGCAGATCGCCTTCGTTCGGGGTGAGGCCTTGGGTCTGAAGCTCGTTCTCCATCAGCACGGCGACGCCGTCTGACTGGATCATCGACATGAAGCCGGCGAGGTTGTCGCGGATCATGGCGCCCAGATCCTCCACCTCGGTCAGGCGGGAGAGGCGGTCGAGCTGGGTGCGGATGGCGGCGGCATTGTCCAGCTTGCGCTTGCGCAGGATCGTGCCAAGGTGGAGTGACAGGAATTCGCCAAACATTTCCGCCGCGACGCGTTCGGCCATCGACAGGATGCGCGGGGCATAGTGGTGGCAGGCGATCAGGCCCCAAAGCGTGCCATCCACGATGATCGACACCGACATGGAGGCCGAGACGCCCATGTTGCGCAGGTATTCGCAGTGGATGGGCGAGACGGCGCGCAGATGGGCCTGCGACATGTCCAGCGGGCGGTTGTCCAGCAATTCGGGGACGAGCGGAATGCGGTCGCCCGAGGCGTCGGAGATGAGGCGGATCGTGTTGCGCAGATAGAGATCGCGTGCCTGCGCCGGGATGTCGGAGGCCGGGAAATGCTGGCCGAGGAAACTTTCGAGATGGTCGGCCTTTTCCTCGGCCAGCACCTTGCCCGATCCGTCACGGGCGAATTCGTAGACCATCACGCGGTCGTAGCCGAGCGTGCGGCGCATCAGGCGGGCGACCTCGGGGGCGAGGGTTTCGACGCGGTCGATGCCGGTGATGCGGTCGATCAGCAGGCGCGTGGTCTGAAGCGGCGCCGTGCCGGAGCGGCGGGCGGGTTCGATTTCGACCAGGACGGCGCTGCCGCTGACATGGACGGCGATATCGGCCGCGATGCCTGAGGGGAGCGCCATGTCGAAGATGAGCGCGGGGCGGCGGTCGGATTCGATGATTTCGAGCGCGGAGAGGGCTGCCTCGCGCAGGGCCGGGCCGATGACGGCGTCGGCGGTATCGCCGTTCGCGATGGGCTGCCCGAGGATTTCGGGGGCATTGGCGGAATGGCGAAGGAGTGTATCGAGGCTGCTGTCGAAAGCCAGAAGCGCGCCGTGCGGCTGGGTCGCGCCGGGAATGTGGATCGGTTCCTGATCGCAATTGCTGAGCGTGACGGGTTCGGTCATTCGTCGGCTTTCGTAAAGGCGTTCAGCGCAAGGGCGAAGGTGGCGTTGGCGGCGCGGGCCGCCTCTTGCGCGTCGTAATCGGGGGCGGCGTCGAGCCTTGCGAGGAAGGCGAGCCAGCCTTGCGGCGTGACGGCGAGGTGCCTTGCGCCGAAGGTTTCGTCATAGCCGAGGCGGGCCGCGCGTTTCCGCAAGATCTGCCCGCCGAGCGCCGCCCCTTCGAGGACGTAGAGCTGGCCCAGCAGCGCGCTGCCCCGGAGGGTCGGGGCGGGTGCTGGTGCCGGGGCGGGAATGCCGAGATCGGCCATGTCCAGCGCAACCAGGGGCGTTATGTCGCTGTTGAGAGGTGCGCGGAACGCGTGGATCGCGGCGAGATAGCGCGCGTAGCCTGCGCTGTCGTCGAAAGCGCCCACGGCGGCATCGAGAGCGGCGTGGGAATGGGCTGTCGCGTCGCGCAACTGCCAGCGTCTGTCGGAGTTGCGCCGCATCGTATTCATCGCGCAGAAATTAGCCGGATCGCGGCGCGGCGCAAGGGTTGCAATGGCGTGGCCGGGCGGTTTTGGTGCGTTATGTTGCGAAGGGTCGCACCGGAGTGTATCAGGCGGCAAAGTCTTGAGAGAGGTATGCCGATGCGTCGGGTCGTCGTTACGGGTCTGGGTATGGTCACTCCGCTGGCATGCGGTGTCGAGGAGACGTGGAAGCGTCTGCTGGACGGGCAATCGGGGGCGGGGACCATCACGCGGTTCGATCCTTCGGCCGTGGTGACCAAATATGCCTGCGAGATTCCGCGTGGTGACGGGACGGACGGCACCTTCAACCCCGATGACTGGATGGAGCCGAAGGACCAGCGCAAGGTGGACGATTTCATCGTCTATGGCATGGCGGCTGCGGTGCAGGCGGTCGAGGATTCGGGCTGGAAGCCGGAATCCGACGAGGATCGCGAGCGCACGGGCGTGATGATCGGCTCGGGGATCGGCGGGTTGTCGTCGATTGCCGACACTGCGGTTCTGATAAAGGAGAAGGGTGTGAAGCGGGTGTCGCCCTTCTTCATTCCCGGATCGCTCATCAACCTCGTGTCGGGGCAGGTTTCGATCCGTTTCGGCTTCAAGGGGCCGAACCATGCGGTCGTCACGGCCTGTTCCACCGGGGCGCATGCGATCGGCGATGCGGCGCGGCTGATCGCGTTCGGCGATGCGGATGTGATGGTCGCGGGTGGGGCCGAGAGCCCGATCTCGGAAATCGGGATCGCGGGCTTCAACGCGTGCAAGGCGCTGTCGACCAAGCGTGCGGACGAGCCGGAAAAGGCCTCGCGCCCCTATGACGCGGACCGGGACGGGTTCGTGATGGGCGAAGGTGCAGGCATCGTCGTGCTGGAGGAATACGAGCACGCCAAGGCGCGCGGCGCGAAGATCTATGCCGAGGTGCTGGGTTACGGGATGTCGGGCGACGCCTATCACATCACAGCGCCGTCCGAGGATGGCGATGGCGGATACCGTGCGATGGCGGCGGCGCTGAAACGCGCGGGGCTGGAGCCTTCGGCGGTGGATTACATCAACGCGCATGGCACCTCGACCATGGCCGACACGATCGAACTGGGCGCGGTGGAGCGGCTGATGGGGGACGCGGCGTCCAAGGCGACGATGTCCTCGACGAAGTCGGCCATCGGGCATTTGCTGGGTGCGGCGGGGTCCGTCGAGGCGATCTTCTGCGTGCTGGCGATCCGCGACCAGATCGCGCCGCCGACGATCAACCTGGACAATCCGGCAGTCGCGCCGAAGCTGGACCTGGCGCCGAACAAGGCGGTGAAGCGGAAGATCGACATCGCGCTTTCGAACTCCTTTGGGTTTGGCGGCACGAATGCGAGCCTCGTTCTGGGACGGGTTGAGGGCTGATGTGGAAATCCGTCGCCTCGAACGCGCTGACGCTGTTCATCGTGGTGCTGGTGCTTGCGGCGGGCTTGATTGCCTGGGGGCGGCAGAAATTCTATGAGCCGGGGCCGCTGGCGCAGGCTGTCTGCGTTAGGGTGGACCGCGGCGCCTCGATGCGGGCGGTTTCGGCCGATCTGGCGGAGATGGGGGCGATTTCCAACGCCAGCATCTTTCGGATCGGGGCGGATTATTCCGACAAGGCGGGGCTGTTGAAATTCGGCGCCTGGCTGGTTCCGGCGGGATCTTCCATGCCGCAGGTGCTGGATGCGATCACGGCTGGCGGGTCTTCGACCTGCGGGACCGAGGTGAATTTCCAGATCGGGGTGAACCTTGCGCAGATCGTGCTGCGCGATCTGGACCCGGAGACGGGACGGCTGGTTGAGGTGGCGAAGTTCGACCCCTCGGGCGAGGTTCCTGCGGCCTATACCGATGCGGTGGCTGAAGGGGATCTGCGCTGGCGTGTGACCCTGGCCGAAGGGGTGACGAGTTGGCAGGTGGTGGACAGTCTGCGGAAGGTCGATTTCCTTGAGGGCGAGATTGCGGGCGTTCCGGCGGAGGGGAGCCTTGCGCCGGACAGTTATGCCGTTGAACGGGGGGATGACCGTGAGGCGCTGCTGGATCTGATGGTTCAGCGGCAGGCCTCGATCATGGACGATCTGTGGGCCTCTCGTGCGGAGGGGCTGCCTTACGAGACGCCTGCGGAGGCGCTGGTGATGGCGTCGATCGTCGAGAAGGAGACCGGGGTGGCCGAGGAGCGTCCGATGGTGGCCAGCGTCTTTGTGAACCGGCTGCGGCAGGGGATGCGTTTGCAGACCGACCCCACGGTGATCTATGGCGTGACGAACGGCGAGGGCGTGCTGGGGCGCGGTTTGCGGCAGAGCGAGTTGCGGCGGGCGACGCCCTACAACACCTATGTCATCGATGGCTTGCCGCCGACGCCGATTGCCAATCCGGGGCGGCTGAGCATCGAGGCGACACTTCATCCGGCCGAGAGCGATTACGTGTTCTTCGTGGCGGATGGGACGGGCGGGCATGCGTTCGCGCGGACGCTGGATGAGCATAACGCCAATGTTCGGCGCTGGCGCGAGGTCGAGCGGCAGCAAGGGCAGGTGCCCGAAGGCGGCGTGCAGACGGCGGAATAGTTGACGGGGCGTTAACGCGGCGTTCGCGCAACGCATTGATATTGCTTGACTTTGCGCGCGGCTGCGTGTAGGGGTTATGGCATGCTAGGAGAAGTGGGCGAAGCGGCTCGGGGGTGACCCCGGTGCCGCTTCTTTCGTTTCGCTCGTGCGGGGATGGCATGAGAGGCGGGGTGCAGTGATGAAGATGGATTTTCCGTTCGAGGAGGCTTCGCAGGTCGATCTGCTTGCGGAGACCGAGGAGCTTTACCGGGAAGTTGCGGGAGAACTGGCGCTTGCGCGGCGGAAGCTGGGCGAGGGGGATCTGGGGGAAGTCGGGAATGCGGTTAAGGCGGTCAAGGACCTGCGCGCCGCGCTTCAGATGGTGATGGATGAAAGGACACGGGTTGAAAAACTTCGCAAACAGGTTGGAGGAATCGTCGGGGGAGGTGCGCTCGACCTTGGAGCCGCGCGCGATGAGATCGGGCGCAGGCTGGCTCGCCTCCGCGACGCAGGAGCAGGTTGACGAGTTTCTGGGGGGGCTGAGCGAGAATGCGTTGTTGGCGCTGCCGTGGATGTTCGAGTTCTGGGCGCTGCCACATCAGTTGCCGCCGGACGGGGTCTGGAAAAGCTGGGTCATCATGGGGGGGCGGGGGGCGGGGAAGACCCGTGCCGGGTCCGAATGGGTGCGGGCCGAGGTCGAGGGCGCGCGGCCGCTGGATGCGGGGCGCTCGCGGCGCGTGGCTTTGGTGGGGGAGACCTTCGATCAGGTGCGGGAGGTGATGGTGTTTGGGGAGAGCGGGATTCTGGCGTGCTCGCCCCCGGATCGGAAGCCGGAATGGGAGGCGGGGCGGAAGCGGCTTGTCTGGCCGAACGGGGCGGTGGCGCAGTGTTTTTCGGCGCATGAGCCGGAGGCGTTGCGGGGGCCGCAGTTCGACGCCGCTTGGGTGGATGAATTGGCGAAGTGGAAGAAGGGGGAGGAGGTCTGGGACATGCTTCAGTTCGCGCTGCGGCTGGGGGACAATCCGCGGCAGGTGGTGACCACGACGCCGCGGAACGTGCCGGCGTTGAAGGGGGTTCTGAAGAACCCATCGACGGTGGTGACCCATGCACCGACGGAGGCGAACAGGGCGTATCTGGCGGCCTCGTTCCTGGAGGAGGTGCGGGCGCGGTATGAGGGGACGCGGCTGGGGATGCAGGAGTTGGACGGCGTTTTGCTGGACGATGTGGAAGGGGCGATGTGGACGACCGCGATGCTGGAGGCGGGGCGGCTCGATTCCGTGGGGCGGATGGACCGGGTGGTGGTGGCCGTCGATCCGCCGGTGACGGGGCATGCCGGGTCGGACGAGTGCGGGATCGTCGTTGTGGGCTGTGTGATGGACGGATCGCCCACCGGGTGGAAGGCGGTGGTGCTGGAGGATGCGAGTATGTCGGCGGCCTCGCCCGATGCTTGGGCGCGGGCGGCTTTGGCGGCGATGGCGCGGCATGGGGCGGACCGGCTGGTGGCGGAGGTCAATCAGGGGGGGGATCTGGTGGAGTCGGTCATTCGGTCGATTGATCCGCTGGTGCCGTTTCGTGCGGTTCGGGCGGCGAAGGGGAAGGTGGCGCGGGCGGAGCCTGTGGCGGCTTTGTATGAGCAGGGGCGGGTTCGGCATGTGCGCGGGCTGGCGAAGCTGGAGGACCAGATGTGCCGCATGAGCGTGCGGGGGTATGAGGGGAAGGGATCGCCCGACCGCGTGGATGCGCTGGTCTGGGGGCTGTGGGATCTGATGATCGATTCGGCGGCGAGTTTTTCGCGGCCCTCGGTGCGGCGGCTTTGACCGCACGGTGGTGTTAAGCGGGATTAACCTTTCTTCGGTAGGTTGATTTCATCGAAGGACGGCAAGGTCCTGATCTTGGAAATGGTTGGTCGGCATGGCGGGCTTTGGCCCGACTGGTGGCGGCTTGGCTGGTGGAGGTGCGGATGTTCGATTTCCTGAAACGGGCGGCGCCGGAAGTGAAGGCGTCTGCCACGGGGCCGGTGATCTCGTATCAGAGTTCGGGGCGGGTCGCTTGGTCGCCGCGGGATGTGGTGAGTTTGACAAAGAACGGGTTTCTGGGGAACCCGGTCGGATTTCGTGCGGTGAAGCTGATTGCCGAGGCGGCGGCGGCGCTGCCGTTGGTGCTTCAGGACTGCGAGCGACGGTATGACACGCATCCGGTGCTGGATCTGGTGACGCGGCCCAACCCGGTGCAGGGGCGGGCCGAGATGCTGGAGGCGGTTTACGCGCAACTGCTGCTGTCGGGGAACGCCTATGTCGAGGCGGTGCCGGGTGGGGTGATGCCGGGGGAGCTGCATGTGCTGCGATCCGACCGGATCAGCCTGGTGCCGGGGGCGGATGGCTGGCCGGTGGCCTATGATTACACCGTCGGGGCCCGGAAGGTGCGGTTCGATATGACCGGAGAGTTTGCGCCGATTTGTCATATCAAGTCGTTCCATCCGCAGGACGATCATTACGGGTTCTCGGCCCTTCAGGCAGCGGCGGTGGCTTTGGATGTGCATACGTCTGCGTCGCGCTGGTCGAAGGCGCTGCTGGACAATGCAGCGCGGCCTTCGGGGGCGATCGTCTATAAGGGCGCGGATGGGCAGTCGGCTCTGAGCAACGATCAATATGATCGGCTGGTGAGCGAGATCGAGGCCAACCATCAGGGCGCGCGGAATGCGGGGCGTCCGATGCTGCTGGAGGGGGGCTTGGACTGGAAGCCGATGGGGTTCTCGCCCTCGGACATGGAGTTCCAGAAGACCAAGGAGAGCGCGGCGCGGGAGATTGCGGTGGCGTTCGGCGTGCCGCCGATGCTGCTGGGGATTCCGGGGGATGCGACCTATGCCAATTATCAGGAGGCGAACCGGGCGTTCTATCGCCTGACGGTGCTGCCGCTGGCGTCGAAGGTGGTGTCGGCGCTGTCGCATTGGCTGTCGTCGTTTTCCGGGGACTGCGTGGAGTTGCGGCCCGATCTGGATCAGGTGCCCGCGCTGGCAGTGGAGCGGGATCAGCAATGGGCGCGTGTGGGTTCGGCGGATTTTCTGAGCGTGGCCGAGAAGCGGATGCTGCTGGGGCTGCCGAGGCTTGCGGAGGAATGAGGCCGGGCGAGACGGGCTCGCGGTTTTTATACGACAGCTTCGATGCGGCGACGGCGCGGATCGAAGCGAATGAGCGGGTCCATGACGAACGCTGGAACGGGTTGGAATACCGGCTGGTGCAGATCGAGGGCTCGCTTGACCGGCTGGAGAAGCGGATCTGGCTGGGGGTGTATGGGGTCGCGGCCTTTCTGCTGACGCAGGGGGCCGAGGCTCTGGTGAACGCGGCGATGAGGTAGGGCGATGGAATACGGATTTGGCGCGCCGGAGCGGAAGTTCCATGCGGGGCTGACGGTCGCGGATGGGGTTGTCGAGGGATATGCCTCGCTGTTCGGCGTGCGCGATGGCGGGGGCGATGTGGTGCTGCCGGGGGCCTATGCGGGGAGTCTGGCGCGGCGCGGGTCGGTGAAGATGCTGTGGCAGCATGATCCGAACCAGCCCATCGGCGTGTGGGATACGGTGCGCGAGGACGGGGTCGGCCTTTACGTCAAGGGGCGGCTGCTGGACGGGGTGCAAAAGGCGCGCGAGGCGATGGTGTTGCTGGAGGCGGGGGCGATTGACGGGATGTCGATCGGATACCGCACCGTGCGGGCCGAGCGCGATGGCAAAGGGCGGGCCCTGGCCGAGGTGGAGCTGTGGGAGGTGTCGCTGGTGACCTTCCCGATGCTGCCCGAGGCGCGGGTGCAGGCGAAGTCGGATGACTGGCGGTCCATCGCCCAGATCTTCCGTGACGCGACCGCCAAGATCTGAGTTTTCAACCGAGGAGTGGAGTGAATGACCGAGACGAAGTCTCGGGCCGGGCAAGGTCTGTCCGGTCCCCAGGAGGTGGCTGAGGCCATGTCCGGTTTTCTGAAAGAACTGAAGGGCTTTCAGGATGAAGTTTCCAAATCGCTGCAACAACAGGAAGACAGGTTGAACATGCTGGATCGTAAGACTGTGACCTATGGCCGTCCCGCCCTTTCGGCTGCCGCCGAGGTGGAGGTTCCGCATCAGAAGGCCATGGGCGCTTACTTGCGTTCGGGCGACGATGACGGGCTGCGCGGGCTGGTTCTGGAAGGCAAGGCCATGTCCACGGCGGTTTCGGCGGATGGCGGCTATCTGGTCGACCCGCAGACCTCGGACACGATCCGGTCGATGCTGGTTTCGACCTCGTCCATCCGGGCCATCGCCAATGTGGTTTCGGTGGATGCGTCCAGCTTCGACGTGCTGATCGACCGTTCCGAGGTCGGTTCGGGCTGGGCGAGCGAGACGGCGGCGCAGGGCGAGACTGCGACCCCGGCGGTGGAGCGGATTTCTATCAAGCTGCACGAGTTGTCGGCCATGCCGAAGGCGAGCCAGCGCCTGCTGGATGACAGCGCCTTCGACGTCGAGGGCTGGCTGGCTGGCAAGATCGCGACGCGTTTCATCCGGGCGGAATCGGCGGCCTTCGTCAATGGCGATGGTGTGGACAAGCCGAAGGGCTTTCTGACTGCGCCGAAGGTTGCCAACGCAAGCTGGGCCTGGGGCAGCCTTGGCTATGTCGCATCGGGTGCGGCGGCGGATTTCGCGGCGACGGGGTCGGCGGATTGCATCGTCAATTTGGTCTACTCGCTGTCGGCGGAATACCGGGCGAACGCGTCTTTCGTGATGAACTCGAAGACGGCGGGTGCGGTTCGCAAGATGAAGGATGCGGACGGGCGCTTCCTGTGGACCGACGGTCTGGCGGCGGGTCAGCCGAATACGCTGATGGGGTATCCGGTGCTGATCTGCGAGGACATGCCGGATATCGCGGCGGGTGCCTTCGCGATGGCCTTCGGTGATTTCGCCGCCGGATACACGATTGCCGAGCGTCCAGACCTGCGCGTGCTGCGTGATCCCTTCTCGGCCAAGCCGCATGTGCTGTTCTATGCCACCAAGCGCGTGGGCGGCGATGTGACCGACTTTGCGGCGATCAAGCTGCTGAAATTCGCGACCTCCTGATCGCGGATGTCCGGCCCCTTCGGGGGCCGGGCGATGGGCGCGCCGAGGTGCTGCCTAGCTGCTCCCTCCGTCCGAGCAGTGTCTGGGTGCGCCCGTTGATCAATGGCTTGTGGGGTGATCTTATGATGTTGAGCGAAGAAGGGACGATGTTGGCGGCGCTGCCGATTGCGCGGCTGAAGGAGCATCTGCGTCTTGGGACCGGGTTTTCCGATGACGGGATGCAGGACGGGTTGGTCGAGAGCCACCTGCGCGCCGCCATCGCGACCATCGAGGGGCGGATCGGCAAGGTTCTGATCGCCCGCCGCTTTCGCTGGGAGATTTCGGGCTGGCGCGGGCGTTCGGCGCAGGCGCTGCCGGTCGCGCCGGTGTCCAAAGTGGTCTCGGTGGAAATGGTGGGCGAGACGCGCCTTGCCGTCACCGGGCTGCGGCTGGAGCGGGATGCGCATCGGCCCCGGCTGGTGGCTGGCTTCGTGCTGCCGGAGGTGCCGGCGGGCAGCCATGTGGAGGTCGTGTTCGATGCGGGCTTCGGCGCTTGGGATGCGGTGCCGGCCGATTTGCAGCAAGCGGTGATGCTGCTGGCGGCGGAGTATTACGAGAACCGACACGAGGCGGGGCTGCGGGTTTCGGGATTGCCGATGTCGGTGGTCACGCTGATCGAGCGCTGGCGCACCGTGCGCGTGCTGGGCGGGGGTGCGGCATGACGCTGGACCGGGCGCTGGTGCTGGAGGCTTCGGAGCGCGTCGGCGATGGTGCGGGCGGGTTCCGGACGGAATGGACGGCTCTGGGCACGCTCTGGGCGGATGTGAAGCCGGGGACGGGCCGCGAATTGGCTGGGGTCGAGGTCACGGGGCCGCAGGTGTCCTATCGCATCACGGTGCGGGCGGCTGCGGTGGGGGCGCCCTCACGCCCCAAGGCGGGGCAGCGGTTTCGCGATGGGGTGCGGCTGTTCCAGATCCTGGCCGTGACCGAGGGCGAGAGCCGGTTCCTGACCTGTTTCGCGCGGGAGGGGATGGCATGAGCTATGGCGTGGCGGCTGCTTTGCAGGAGGCGATCTTTGCGCGCCTTCGTGGGCTTGCGGGGTTGCAGGACGTGGCGATTCACGATGCGGCCCCAGATGCGACAGCGGGGACCTGGGTGCTGATCGGACCCGAGACGGTGCGTGATCGCTCGGACGGGTCGGGCGCTGGGTCGGAGCATCAGGTGGTGCTGAGCGTGATTTCGGATGCCGACGGGTTTCTGGCGGCCAAGCGGGTCGCGGGTGCGATCTCGGACGGGCTGGCGGTGCCGCTGGAGATGTCGCGCGGGCGGGTTGCGGGGCTGTGGTTCGACCGCGCGGTGGCGCGACGGCGGGAGGCGGGGCGGACCCGCCGGATCGACCTGACATTCCGTGTCCGGGTCGAAGGATAACAAGGAGAACGACATGGCTGTTCAGAACGGCAAGGACCTTCTGGTGAAACTGGACCTGACCGGCGACGGCCAGTTCGAGACCATCGCGGGCCTGCGCGCCACGCGCGTCAGCTTCAATGCGGAGACGGTGGACGTCACATCGCTTGAAAGCCAGGGCGGGTGGCGCGAATTGCTGGGCGGTGCCGGGGTGAAGTCGGCCTCGATCTCGGGGTCCGGCGTGTTCCGCGATGCAGGGACGGACGAGCGGGCGAGGCAGATCTTCTTCGACGGCGAGGTGCCGCAGTTTCAGGTCATCATTCCCAGCTTTGGCGTCGTGCAGGGCGCGTTCATGATCACCGCCATCGAATATGCGGGCAGCCACAATGGCGAGGCGACCTATGAGCTGACGCTTGCCTCGGCCGGGGCGCTGACCTTCACGGCGCTGGCATGAACCCGTTTGCGGGCGAGGTGACGGTGACGCTGGACGGGGTTCCGCATGTGGCCAAGCTGACGCTGGGCGCGCTGGCAGAGCTGGAGGCGGTGCTGGAGGCCGGATCGCTGATCGAGCTTGTGCAGCGGTTCGAGGGCGGGCGTTTCACCACGCGCGACGTGCTGGCCGTGGTCGTCGCAGGTTTGCGCGGCGGCGGATGGCGCGGGACGGCGGCGGATCTTCTGCATGCCGATATCGGCGGCGGTGCGTCCGGGGCGGCGCGGGCGTCGGCGGATTTGCTGCACCGTGCCTTTGCGATGCCCTGATGGACTGGTCGGGGCTTTTACGGGCCGGGCTGTTCGCGCTGCGGCTGACGCCCGAACAGTTCTGGCGGCTGACGCCGATGGAGCTGCGGATCATGCTGGGGGCGGAGGCTGCGAACCCGCCCCTGACACGCGCGCGGCTGGAGGAGCTGGCCCGCGCATTTCCAGATGTGAAAGGACCGGCGGATGGCCACGATAGAGGAGCTTGAGGACCAGCTTGCCGCGCTGGAGCGGTCGCTGGACGACACCTCTCGCGTTGTCGGTGCGTTCGAGGGGCAGATGCGGCAGGTTGGCGTGACCGCCGAGGCGACGCAGCGAGAGGTCGGTGCTTTGTCGAACAGCATGGGGCGGGGGCTGCGCAAGTCGTTCGAGGATGTGGTCTTCGACGGTGCGCGGCTGTCCGATGCCCTGCGCGGCGTGGCCGAGAACATGGCGCAGGCCGTCTATCGCGCGTCGATCAAGCCGGTGGAGGGTGCGATCGGCGGTGTCGTGTCCGGCGGGCTGAGCGCGCTGCTGGGTGGGCTGATGCCTTTCGCCTCGGGCGGGGCGTTTTCGCAGGGGCGGGTGATGCCGTTTGCAAAGGGAGGCGTCGTGTCCAGCCCCGTGACGTTCCCGATGCGCGGCGCAACCGGGCTGATGGGCGAGGCGGGGCCGGAGGCGATCATGCCGCTGACCCGTGGGGCCGATGGCCGATTGGGCGTGCAGGCGGCTGGCGGCGGTCGGGCGGTGAACATCGTCATGAACGTGTCCACCCCCGATGTGCAGGGATTTCAGCGCAGCCAGGGGCAGATCGCGGCACAGGTCAGCCGCGCATTGTCTCGTGGTCAAAGGAATAAATGATGAGTTTTCACGAGATACGTTTTCCCGCCAACCTGTCCTTCGGGTCCGTCGGCGGACCGGAACGGCGGACGGAGATCGTCACGCTGGCGAACGGGTTCGAGGAGCGCAACACTCCTTGGGCTCATTCGCGCCGCCACTACGATGCTGGCGTAGGTCTGCGATCGCTGGATGATGTGGAGGCGCTGATCGCTTTCTTCGAAGCGCGGCGGGGGCAGCTGTTCGGGTTTCGTTGGAAGGATTGGTCGGATTACAAGTCTTGCTTGCCATCACAGCCCGTCGGGCCGCTGGATCAGGTCCTTGGGCGCGGCGACGGCGTGACTACCGTGTTCACGCTGCGCAAGCTGTATCGCTCGGGCGAGGAGACTTATCTGCGGCCCATCGTCAAACCCGTCGAGGGCACGGTGCGCGTGGCTCTGGCTGCCGATCCGGCGGTGGAGGGGGTGCAGTTCACGGTCGATGCGGCGCACGGGACCGTGACCTTTGCGACCGCGCCCGCGCGCGGGGTCGAGGTCACGGCGGGGTTCGAATTCGACGTGCCGGTGCGCTTCGATACCGACCGCATCCAGACCTCGGTTTCGTCGTTCCAAGCGGGCGATGTGCCGAACGTGCCGGTAGTCGAGGTGCGGGTATGACGCTGGCATCGCATCTGGCGCTGGGCGTCACCACGGTTTGCCGCGCATGGGCGGTCGCGCGGGCGGATGGCATCATGCTGGGCTTTACCGACCACGACACGGACCTTGCTTTCGACGGCATCACCTTTGCCGCCAGCAGCGGGCTGACGGCGATGGCGCTTCAGCAGACGACCGGGCTTGCGGTGGACAATACCGAAGCACTGGGCGCACTGAGCGATGCGGGCGTGACCGAGGCCGATCTGCTGGCCGGACGCTTCGACCGGGCCGAGATGCGCTGCTGGCTCGTCAACTGGGCCGATCCTTCGCAGCGCAGCCTGCAGTTCCGCGGCACGTTCGGTGAGATCACCCGCACGGGCGGTGCGTTCCGCGCGGAGCTGCGCGGGCTGACCGAGGCGCTGAACCAGCCGCAGGGGCGCAGCTATCAGACCGGCTGTTCCGCCCTGCTGGGGGATCGCGCCTGCGGGTTCGATCTGTCGGGGCCCGGATACAGCGCAGAGCGGGCTGCCGAGCAGATCGAGGACAGGCGCATCCTCCGCTTCGCCGACTTCGCGGGGTTCGATGACCGCTGGTTCGAACGGGGGCGTCTGGTCGTGCTGACCGGGGCGGGTGCGGGGGTGGTGGGGCTTATCAAGAACGACCGCCTCTCGGCCTCGGGGCGCGAGATCGAGCTGTGGCAGTCGCTTGGGCCGGACATCGCCCCCGGCGACATGCTGCGGATCGAGGCGGGCTGCGACAAGCGCGCCGAAACCTGCCGCTTGAAATTCGCCAACTTCGCCAATTTCCGCGGCTTTCCGCATATTCCGGGCGAGGATTGGCTGGCCTCCTATCCCAATTCGGGCAGTGTCAAGGATGGGGGGAGCCTGTTCAGGTGAGCATCATCATCGACGAGGCGCGGTCCTGGATCGGCACCCCCTATATCCATCAGGCCTATTGCAAGGGCGCGGGGACGGATTGCCTCGGGCTGGTGCGCGGCGTCTGGCGCGTCTGGATCGGCCCGGAGCCGGAGGCGATCCCGGCCTATACGCAGGACTGGTCCGAACCTTCGGGTGACGAGACGGTGCTGGCCGCCTGCGAGCGTTGGCTGGTTCGCAAACCGCTGGCCGATGTCGCCCCCGGCGACGTGCTTCTGTTCCGCATGCGCGACGGCTGCGTGGCCAAGCACCTCGGCATTCAGGCCGAGGGCGCAAGCTTCATTCACGCCTATACCGGGCACGGGGTCATCGAAAGCCCGCTCTCTGCCCCATGGGCGCGCCGGATCGCGGCGCGCTTTCGTTTTCCCGACAGGAGCTGACACATGGCAACCCTTCTGCTTGCAACAGCAGGCGCCGCGATCGGCGGCGGCATCGGCGGCACCGTCATCGGCCTTTCGGGCGCGGTCATCGGCCGCGCGGTGGGCGCGACGCTGGGCCAGGTGATCGACCAGCGCCTTCTGGGCGTCGGGTCCGAGCGTGTCGAGATCGGCAAGCTGGACCGTTTCCGCATCATGGGCGCGTCCGAGGGCGCACCCGTCGCGCAGATCTATGGCCGCACCCGCGTCTCGGGTCAGGTCATCTGGGCGACGCGGTTTCTGGAGCATGTCAGCAAATCCGGTGGCGGCAAGGGCACGCCCAAGCCGAAGACGACCAGCTATTCCTATTCCGTCAGCCTCGCCATCGCGCTGTGCGAGGGCGAGATCGCCAGCATCGGGCGCGTCTGGGCCGACGGGATCGAGCTTTCGCCCCACGATCTGAACATGCGCATCTATGAGGGCAGCGAGGACCAGCTGCCCGACCCCAAGATCGCGGCGGTCGAGGGCCATGCCCCGGCCTATCGCGGCATCGCCTATGTGGTGCTGGAAGATCTGCCGCTGGGCCAGTTCGGCAACCGCGTGCCGCAGTTCTCCTTCGAGGTGCTGCGCCCGGCGCAGGGCGGGCAGGCCGACCGCGACATGAACCTGCAACGCGGGGTAAGGGCGGTCGCGCTGGTTCCTGGCACGGGTGAATACGCGCTGGCGACGACCCCGGTGCATGTGTCGTCGGGGCCGGGCGCGAACCGCTCGCTGAACGTCAACACGCCATCGGGCGAGACTGACCTGACGGCATCACTGCGCCAGTTGGGCGAGGAACTGCCCGCTGCACAATCAGTGTCGCTGGTGGTGTCGTGGTTCGGGAGCGATCTGCGCTGCGGCGACTGCACGGTTCAGCCCTGCGTCGAACAACGCACGGATGGCGTGCCGATGGCGTGGTCCGTCGCGGGCGTCACGCGCGCGCAGGCGGCGCTGGTGCCACAGGCAGATGGCCGCCCGGTCTATGGCGGCACCCCCGCCGACGCTTCGGTGATCGAGGCGATCCGCGCTATCCGCGACGGCGGGCGCGCGGTTATGTTCTATCCGTTCATCCTCATGGACCAGATGGCGGGCAATACGCTGCCCGATCCGTATTCCGATGCGCAAGGCCAGCCCGTCCTGCCGTGGCGCGGACGCATCACGACCGCGCACGCGCCGGGGCGGGCAGGGACCTCCGACCGCAGTGCTGCGGCTGAAGCCGAGGTCGCTGCCTTCTTCGGCACCGCAAAACCCGAGGATTTCGGCGCGACCTATACCGGCCCGCAAGAATGGCGCTATCGCCGGTTCATCCTGCACTACGCGCATCTTTGCGCAAAGGCGGGCGGGGTGGATGCCTTCTGCATCGGGTCCGAAATGCGCGGGCTGACGCAGATCCGGGGCGCGAACGACAGCTTTCCCGCCGTGCGGGAACTGCGCCGTCTGGCGGCCGAGGTGCGTGCGATCCTGCCGGATGCCAAGATCAGCTATGCCGCCGACTGGTCGGAATATTTCGGCTATCACGCGGATGGCGACGTGTATTTCCACCTGGACCCGCTCTGGGCCGACCCGGCGATCGATTTCGTCGGCATCGACAACTATATGCCGCTGTCCGACTGGCGCGATGGCGAAGATCATGCCGACGCGCATTGGGGCTCGATCTATGACCTCGATTACCTCAAATCCAACGTCATGGGCGGCGAGGGTTTCGACTGGTATTACGACAGCCCCGAGGGTCTGGCCGCGCAGAACCGCAAGCCGATCACCGACGGCGCCCATGACGAGCCATGGGTCTTCCGCAACAAGGATCTGAAAAGCTGGTGGTCGCTGCCTCATCACGACCGCCGGGGCGGCGCACGCATCCGCACGGCGTGGGAGCCGGGATCGAAGCCGATCCGCTTCACCGAATACGGCTGCGCCGCCATCGACAAGGGCACGAACGAGCCGAACAAGTTCCTCGACCCCAAATCGTCGGAATCCGTGCTGCCGCGTGCATCGGACGGGCGGCGTGACGATCTGATCCAGATGCAATACCTGCGCGCGATGTCCGAATTCTGGGCCGATCCGGTCAACAACCCGGCGGGTGCCTATGGCGACCGGATGGTGCAGATGCAATACGCCCACGCCTGGGCTTGGGACGCGCGGCCTTTCCCCGCCTTCCCCAACAATCTGGGTTTCTGGAGTGATGGCGACAACTATCCCCGCGGCCATTGGCTGTCGGGTCGGGCATCCGCGCAGCCGCTGTCTTCCGTCGTGGCCGAGATCTGCGAGCGGTCGGGCGTGACCGCCTATGACGTCTCGGGGCTTTACGGCACCGTGCGCGGCTATGCCCCCGGCGATACGGGATCGGCCCGTGCGGCGCTGCAACCCCTGATGCTGGCCTATGGGTTCGAGGCGGCTGAGCGCGACGGGATGCTCGTCTTCACCATGCGTCATGGCCGCGTGGGGCTGGAGATCGATGCCGAAACCCTGGCCCTGACCGAAGACGACACGCTGGAGTTCGCCCGCCTGCCCGAAGCGGAGACGGCAGGCCGCGTGCGCCTTGCCCATACCGAGGCCGAAGGCGATTACGCCGCGCGTCAGGCCGAGGCGATCTTCCCCGACGAGACCAGCATCGCCGTCTCGCAGACCGACCTGCCGCTGGTGCTGACCGCCTCAGAAGGGCGGCGGATCGCGGAACGCTGGCTGGCGGAATCGCGGGTAGCGCGGGATACGGCGCGGTTCGCCCTGCCACCGTCGGCGCAGGTCGGGGCGGGGGATGTCGTGGGCCTCAACGGGATGCGCTGGCGGATCGACCGTCTGGAGCGCGCCGGTGCCCAGATGGTCGAGGCGGTGCGGGTCGAACCCGCCGTCTATGTGGCCAGCGATGCGGTGGAGGAACGCGTTCCGGCCAAGCCCTTCGTGGCCCCGGTCCCTGTCCATCCGGTCTTCCTCGACCTGCCGCTGCTGCGCGGGGACGAGGTTCCGCACGCCCCCCATGTGGCCATCGCCGCAAGCCCTTGGCCCGGCACCGTTGCCGTGTGGTCTGCGTCCGAGGATGCAGGATACGATCTGAACACGCTTGTGCAGCGCGGCGCGATCCTTGGCGTCACGCAGACGCCGCTGGCCCCGGCGCAAAGCGGCCTTTGGGACCGGGGCGCGGCGCTGCGGGTGAAGATCCACGGCGGCGATCTCTCCTCGGCCAGTGCAGCGCAGGTGCTGAACGGTGCCAACGTCATCGCTATCGGCGACGGCGCGCGGTGGGAGTTGTTCCAGTTCGCAGAGGCGGTGCTGGTCGGCAGCGGCACGTATGATCTTTCGACGCGCCTGCGCGGGCAGCTTGGCACCGAGGCGTTCATCCCCGCCGAAGGTTGGCCCAGCGGATCGACTGTCGTGCTGCTGGACGAGGCGATGACCCAGATCACCGTCCCGGCCGAGGCGCGCGGCCTTGCCCGCCACTACCGCACCGGAAATGCGGGCCGCAGCTATGACGACCCGGCGGTGGTGCATCAGGTGCTGGCCTTCGAAGGGGCGGGCCTGCGCCCCTATGCCCCGGCGCATCTGCGGCGCAATGGCGAGCGTATCACATGGGTCCGCCGCACCCGGATCGACGGCGACAACTGGGCATCCTACGAAGTGCCGCTGGGCGAGGAACGCGAAGCCTATCTGGTCCGCGTCATCAAGGGGGACCAGATCCTGCGCGACGTTACCGTAATGACGCCGGAATGGACTCTGCCCACGGGCGAGGGCGCGACGGCCATCGCGGTCGCGCAAATCTCGGACCGTTTCGGGCCGGGCCCGTTCCGCAGGCTCGCGCTCTAATCCTCGGTGATAAGCGTGATCTCGCCCGTGCCTTCAAGCTGGCGGATCGCGCCGATCACGGTGGACATCGCCGCTTCGGCATCCTTGGGCCGGGGCGTGCCGCGATCCGCGACCTCCTCTCGCAGCGTCTGGGCCATGCGCTGCGACAGGTTCGCCAGAATGAACTCCCGCGTCTCGATTCCGCCGGGCGCGGCCATCGCCGTTATCAGCACCGCCTGATCGACGGCGCGCAGCAGCTTCGGCACCTCCGCCGGCGCGATCTTTGCCGGGATATGCGAGAAGGTGAAGATTGCGCGCCGCACCTTGGCGCCAAAATCGGCATCCTCCTCGTCCAGCCCGGTCAGCACATCCTCGCGCGTGACGGTCTGCGACACGTTCAGGATCGCGCCGACCCGTTCCACCGGATTCGCATCGAAGGCGCGCGGCGGCTGCTGGTCGATCTGCTGGGCCAGCGATGCGCCGATCCGCTGCACGGTCGCCGGGTCCACGTTCCCGGTCATCGACACCGCAAAGGCAACCTTGCGCGCCCGATCCCCCGGCAGTTTCCCCAGCAGTTCCGCCGAACGCGCCACCGGCAGCTTCGACAGCATCACGGCGGCCACCTCCACCGCCTCCTCCTCCAGTATCGGCAGAAGGCGGTCCGGGGGCAGGGCGTTCAGCCGTTCCCACGGGTCGGCGGGGCCGATGCCGCCGCGCCGCAGCCGCGTGACCGCCCCGGCCGAGATGTGGCCGTCCATCGCTTTCAGCGCGCCTTCCATCCCGCCGGGAAAGGCAAGGCCAAGCTGTTCCAGCTCGGTCGAGAATTCCTCGATCACCGCGTTCATGGTGGCGCGGTCCACCGGGGTCATCTGCCCCATCTGTGCGGTCAGTTCGGCCTGCAATTCTTCCGGCAGGGACGACAGGGGGATGTTCGCCCCTTCGGATATCAGAAGCCGCACGACGATGGCGGCCTTTTCCAGCCCGTTAAGCGGTCGCGCCACCCGCACCGCGCGCTGCGTCGGTGTGATCTGTGCCAGTGCCTGAGACATCCTGCCCCCGTAGATTCTTCCAAGGGGCAGGATGGTTTCATCGGGTTAACGCGGGGTTAGCCGAAGACCCGTTTGAAGATCGTATCGACATGCTTGGTGTGATAGCCAAGGTCGAACTTTTCCTCGATTTCGGCGGGCGACAGGGCCGCCGTCACCTCGGCATCGCCCAGAAGCTCGGTCTTGAAATCCGCGCCCTGTTCCCAGACCTTCATCGCGTTGCGCTGCACAAGGCGATAGCTGTCCTCGCGCGAAACGCCCACTTGGGTCAGCGCCAGCAGCACGCGCTGGCTCATCACCAGCCCGCGGAACTTGTTCATGTTGGCCAGCATGTTCTCGGGATAGATCACCAGCTTTTCCACCACGCCCGCCAGACGGTGCAGCGCGAAGTCCAGCGTGATCGTTGCATCCGGCCCGATGGCGCGCTCGACCGAGGAATGCGAGATGTCGCGCTCGTGCCAAAGCGCCACGTTCTCCATCGCGGGGATCACGGCCATGCGGACCAGACGCGCCAGACCCGTCAGGTTTTCCGTCAGCACCGGGTTGCGCTTGTGCGGCATCGCCGAAGAACCCTTCTGACCGGGCGAGAAGAACTCCTCGGCCTCCAGCACCTCGGTCCGCTGCATGTGGCGGATCTCGATGGCGATGTTCTCCATCGACGATGCGATCACGCCCAGCGTCGCAAAGAACATCGCATGGCGGTCGCGCGGGATGACCTGCGTGGAAATCGGCTCGGGGATCAGGCCCAGCTTCTCGCACACATGCTCCTCGACGCGGGGGTCGATGTTGGCGAAGGTGCCGACCGCGCCGGAGATCGCGCCCGTGCGGATTTCCTCGCGCGCGGCGACCAGACGGTCGCGGCCCCGCGCCATTTCCGCATAGAACCGCGCAAAGGTCAGCCCCATCGTAGTCGGTTCCGCATGGATCCCGTGCGAGCGGCCGATGCGGACGGTGTCCTTATGCTCGTACGCGCGGGTCTTCAGCGCGGCCAGAACCCGGTCCATCCCGGCCAGCAGCAGGTCCGAAGCGCGAACCAGCTGGATGTTCAGCGTGGTGTCCAGAACGTCCGAAGAGGTCATCCCCTGATGCACGAAACGCGCATCGTCGCTTCCGACATGTTCTGCCAGATGCGTCAGGAACGCGATGACGTCATGCTTGGTCACCGCCTCGATCTCGTCGATGCGGGCGACGTCGAATTCGACGTCCTTTGCGCGCCAGACGGCATCGGCATTGGCGCGCGGGATCACGCCCAGATCGGCCTGCGCGTCGCAGGCATGGGCCTCGATCTCGTACCAGATGCGGAACTTCGTCTCGGGCGACCAGATGGCGACCATTTCGGGGCGGGAATAGCGGGGGATCATGCGCGGGCCTTTCCAGCTTTCGGGGCGCGGTTTCCTTACGCCGCAGGGGGAAAAAGGGCAAGGTTCGGCTTCGCTCGCCCTGTCGCATTAACTTCGCGTTAACTTAGTCACTCCGCCACATTCCAGCCTTACGGACGGCTCGTGCGGCGATCATGCCGCCGTTACTTATGTGCAGATTCAAGGGACAGATCATGAAGAAGACCCTCCTTGGCGCCGCCGTCCTGGGCGCCGTGCTGGCAGCTCCCGTCAGCGCCGCCACCATCGACCGTTTCGCCACCCTGAACGGCGAAGCCCCGATCCTGATCGCGCATCGCGGTGCCAGCGGCTATCTGCCCGAGCACACCATCGCCGCATACGAGTTGGGCATCCAGATGGGCGCGGACTACATCGAGCCCGATCTGCAACTGACCGCCGACGGCCATGTCGTCGTGATGCATGACGGCACCCTGAATCGTTCCACCGATGTCGAGGAAAAGTTCGAAGCCCGCAACGGCGGCTATGCCGTCAAGGACTTCACGCTGGCCGAAATCCGCACCCTCACCGCCGAACCGACGCGCACCGCGACGAACGAATATCCGGGCTTCTCGTCCGACTATCCCTTCGTCGTGCCGACCTTCGACGAGGTTCTGGTCTGGCTGGACGAATACAACGCGGAAAACGGCACCGACATCGGCATCTATCCGGAATCGAAGGCGCCCTACAACGCCGCGCTGAACACCGCCATCGCGCAATCGCTCTCGACCCACGGCTATACCGACGCCGCCGACAAGGTGATCCTGCAAAGCTTCGCGTTTCAGTCCGCCGAGGAACTGGCCGCGCTGACCGATTCAATGATGATCGACGCGACCATCGCGCAGCTGGGTTCGGCCACGTTGCTGGACGGCGTCTTCGGCATCACCAACGGCGGAGAGTTCCGCAGCCTGGAATCGCTGGCGGCCTATGTCGACGGTCTGGGCGTTTCGATCTCCAGCCCGGCGCTGGGCGCGGAATTCATCGCCGCCGCGCATGATCTGGGTCTGGTCGTTCATGGCTGGACGTGGCGCCCGACCACGCTGGAGGAAGCCTTTGCGCAGATCCAGCCGCTGATCGACGCCGGCATCGACGGCATCTTCACCGACTATCCCGATCTGGGCCGCGCGGTGATCGATGCGAACCTGCCCGCGCCGGTTCCGCTGCCGGCCGCACTTCCGATGCTGCTGGCGGGTCTGGGCGGTCTGGCCGTGCTGCGCCGCCGTCGCAAGTGACGAAAAGGGCCGGGGGATCACCCCGGCCCGATCCCGATCACAGGATGAAATCGTCGGCAGTCAGCTTGTGGATGCCGTCGATCACCAGGTTCAGGTCATACGCCCCGTCGCCATCGACGTCGCCCTGAACATAGGTCCGGTTCTGCCCGGCGTTGTGATACACGCCCAGATCGCGCGGATCGTCCAACCAGTTGGATCCGATGAAGTTGAACGCCTGATTGCCGCGCGCCGCCGAGGCCGCGTCGATTGCGCTCAGATCGATGGTGTCGCCGTCGTCATAGGCGATCTTCTTCCATTTGGTCAGCGTGCCGATCTTGATGATCTCGCCTGCCGCATCGTCCTGATCCTGATCCACCGGCTGCGGTGCGGGCTGGGGCGTCGCGGCAGGTTCCTTGACCGGGGCGGTCACGGTGCCGCCATCCTTGTTGCCCAGATCCTTGAAGGTATTGTAGGCGGCCTTCTTCTCACCGTTCGGGCCGACGAGGCCGAACCAGTTTTCCGCCGAATTCGTCGCGCCGCCACGGTCCTTGTAGGAATACCACATGATTGGACCGGCCCAGTCGTAATCCTGCGCGATGTCCACCGCCTCGCGGATGACCTGCGCCTGCTGGGCCTGGGTCAGCGCGGTGCTGCTTCCGGCGGTCGGGGCGCCGAATTCGGTCATCCAGATCTGCTTGTCGCCGTCACCATTGGCCAGCATCTCGCCGCGGATGCCGTCTTCCATGATCTGCCAGCCGTTCCAGGACGAGCTGGACGACGGCATCTGCGGATAGGTGTAGGGATGGTAACCCACGGCGTCGAAATAGTTCTTCGCGCCCGCGTCATACATCTGCTCCAGATAGTCGACCGCGCCGACCATGCCGTTGCCGGTGTTCGGGACCGGAGCGGTGCCGCCGGTGATGACCGTATCGTCCGCATCGACCGCCTTGATCGCGGTATAGGCAGCCTTCAGACCGGCGGTATAGTTCTGGGCGTTGATGTGGTCCTTGTTGGGCTCGTTCAGGATTTCCCAATGGTCCACGCGGTCGCCGTAGCGTTTCGCGGCTTCGCTGGCAAAAGTGCCCAGCGCGGTCTGCGACGCCTTGGTGGCAAGACCCTGGTCCAGCCAGTCCGGGATGCCTTCAAGGATCGCAACGACCTTGATCCCATGCGCATTCGCGGCGTTTACGACCTTGTCGATCAGCGACCAGTTCCAGACGCCTGCGCGCGGCTGCACGAGATCCCAGTGGAAATCCATGCGGATCCAGTCCGCGCCGAGTGCTTTGTAATCCTTGAATTCGGCGTTCATCTCCTCGGTCGAGGAGCCGAGGATCTCACCGAAGGGGGTGGCCATGCCAAGCTGGCCGGGCTTCACTTTCTGGGGCATTGTTCAGTTCCGATTGTTGGGGGGATATGCGCGCCTTGATAATGACTGTTTCCGATCCGGCAACGATTGATGCCCTTGGGCAAAATCACCGGCGAGGTTTCGCTGGTATGGTCTAAATGGCCGGCGAAAAATCGCGAACAGCACAACCTAGGGTTGCGTTGCGGAGATAGGGGAACGAGCAGGGTATTTTCAAGAAAAGAAGGCGCGGAGGTTGCGATAAATTTTGCGGGCACATTTTGTCGCCATGGGCCGATCCTGCCCGCCAGATCGCAAAGCGTTTGAACACGCTGCGGAAACAGACGCGCCAAACGAAAACAGCCCGCAGCACGGGCTGCGGGCTGTGATGCAGGAATGTAACGCTTCTTAGCGGACGGCGCCGATGCCGCCGCCGATCAGTGCACCGGCCACCGGCTCGCCGCCCAGAACTTCGCCGGCGACCGCGCCGCCGAGGGCACCCGTCGCAACGCGCTGGCCGCGGGTATTGCCGCAGGCGGAAACGGTAGCGACGATGGCGAGTGCGGAAATTGCAAGCGCGACCTTACGGGTGATCATGGTATTCTCCTCTGAATGTCCCGCCCGTGGAATACGGGTATGCGCGCGGTAAACGCCAGCCCCCCGGTCGTTGGTTCCCGAAAATCCTTTGCATAGGGGCGATTTTCCGCCGGGTTGTCCTTCTGCCGTCCATCCCCATATGGTGCGGCAAAGGAGCCGCCTCATGACCATCGCCTTCGACAACAGCTATGCGCGCGATCTTCCGGGCTTCTATCTGGACTGGCAAGCGGCCGCCGCACCTGCGCCGCGGATCCTGCGGCTGAACCGCGATCTGGCGGGAACGCTCGGACTGGATGCAGGGGCGCTGAGCGCCGAATTCCTCGTCGGCAATGACCTGCCGCCCTCCGCCCATCCCTTGGCGCAGGCCTATGCAGGGCACCAGTTCGGCGGCTTTTCCCCGCAGCTCGGCGACGGGCGCGCTTTGCTTCTGGGCGAGGTGGTTCAGGGCGCCCGGCGCCACGACATCGCGCTGAAGGGTTCCGGGCGAACGCCGTTCTCTCGCGGAGCAGACGGAAAGGCCGCACTTGGCCCGGTGCTGCGCGAATATCTGATGGGCGAGGCGATGCACGCCCTTGGCATCCCGACCACCCGCGCGCTGGCCGCTGTCACCACGGGCGAGACGGTCTATCGCGACGCGGGCGCGTTGCCCGGCGCCGTGCTGGTGCGCGTCGCCTCCAGCCATCTGCGCGTCGGCACGTTCCAGTTCTTCGCCGCACGGGGCGAGGGCGACCGGGTGAAAAAACTGGCTGACTATGCCATTGCCCGCCATTACCCCGACCTCTCGGGCGATTATCTCGGCTTCTTCGCCGCCGTCGCGGATCGCCAAGCCAGGCTGATCGCCCAGTGGATGCTGGTCGGCTTCATCCATGGCGTGATGAACACCGACAACATGACCATCTCGGGCGAGACGATCGACTACGGCCCCTGTGCCTTCATGGAAGCCTATGCGCCGGGGACGGTGTTTTCGTCCATCGACGCGCAGGGGCGCTATGCCTATCGCAACCAGCCGATGATCCTTGGCTGGAACCTCGCGCGGCTGGCCGAGACGCTGCTGCCGCTGATCGATGCCGACGATAACCGGGCCATCGAAAAGGCGACTGAGGTGCTGGAAGGCGTCGCGGGCAAGTATCACGACGCTTGGCTGGAAGGGATGCGCCGCAAGCTGGGGCTGGCGGGCGAAGACGAAGGCGATGCCGCGCTGGCCGAGGATTTCCTGAAGGGGATCGAAGGCGTGGACTGGACGCTGGCCTTCCGCCGTCTGCCGCGCGCCATCGACGCCCCGCACCCCGTGCCGGGCACGAAGCTGAGCGATTGGCTGCCCCGCTGGCGCGCGCGTCTGGCGCCGGATGCGGCGCAGATCATGGATGCGGCGAACCCCGTCTATATCCCCCGCAACCAACGGGTCGAGGAGGCGCTGGCCGCCGCGCAGGACGAAAACATGCAGCCTTTCGACGACCTGCTGGCCGCGATCACCCAGCCCTTCACGGAACACAAGGGCTGGGACCGTTTCGCGTTGCCCGCGTCGGACGGTTTTGGCCCTTACCGGACGTTCTGCGGCACCTGAGCCTGCTGCAACGCGGGCCGGATTGTGTCTTCAAGGTTGCGGGCCGTGATCGGTCCCGCCAGCCGGGTCACGATCCGCCCCTTGGCATCCAGCACGAAGGTTTCCGGCACGCCGTAAAGCCCCCAGTCCAGCCCCGTCCGCCCCGTGGCATCCGCACCCTTGATCGCGAAGGGATCACCCAGCTCGGCCAGAAAGCCCAGCGCGTTGTCCGGCTGATCCTTGTAGTTGATGCCGACGATCTCCACCCCCTCGGCCGCAAGCTGTTCCAGCATCGGATGTTCGGCCCGACAGGGCGCGCACCAGCTGGCCCAGAAGTTCACCAGTTTCACCCCGCCGCGCAGATCGGCATTCGTAGGGGCGGGCGCATCGCCCAAGGCCGACAGCGCGACCGCAGGCGCCTCGCGCCCGGCAAGGGCGGTCGGCAGCCCGTCGGGATCGGCCCGCATCATGCCCACATAGAACGCAGCGGCCAGCCCCGCAAACAGCACCGGCGGCAGGAACAGCAGCGGCTTCACTTGCGCGCCTCCACCTCGTCCAAGGCGCGGCGGGTCCGCGCGGATTGCCACAACGACAGCGCAACCAGCCCCGCAATGAGCAGGATCGACACGCCATAGGCGCCCAGCACCGCGCCTGCATATTTGCCAAGTTCCGGCATCAGGCCATCCTCTCCCTTGCCAGCAGCGCTGCCAGCCGCCGCGCGCGGATTTCGGTTCGGGTGCGCAGCAGCACCAGTGCCACGAACAGCAGCACGAACCCGGCGATGCAGACCAGCAGCGGCAGCCAGAACACGTCCGACACGTTTTCCTTGCGGTCCATCGACAGCGACGCGCCCTGATGCAGCCCCTGGTTCCAGAAGTTCACGGCATAGCGCGACAACAGCGCAAAGACCGATCCCACCATGCACAGAACCGAGGTCAGGTCCGCCGCCGTATCGGGATCCTCTATAGCCGACCAAAGCGCGATATAGCCCAGATAGAATAGAAACAGGATCAGGAACGAGGTCAGCCGCGGGTCCCATGCCCACCACGTCCCCCACATCGGCTGGCCCCAGATCGCGCCGGTGACCAGCGCGATCACGGTCATCGTCAGCCCGATCGGTGCCGCCGCCTTGGCCGCCAGCGCCGAGACGTGGTGCCGCCGGATCAGCCAGATGAGCGAGCAGACCAGCATCATCAACCAGGCATTGATCGCCATCAGCGCGGCGGGGACATGCAGGAAGATGATCTTGACAGTCGAGCCTTGCCGGTAATCGTCCGGCGTCAGGAAAAAGCCCCAGATCAGCCCGACCAGCAGCGCAGCCGCCGCCAGCCCGGTGGCCCAAGGCAGCAGCCTGCCCGAGGTCTGCATGAATTTCTTCGGGTTTGCGTATTCCCAGATCGACATGGCGCCTGTGCTATTCCCTTTTCCGGCCGGGATTCAAGTCATCTTAGGTTGATGCGCACGGCAAGCGCGGCGGCAAATGGAAGCAGTGCGACCGCCCCCCCGGTAATCGCCGCCAGAAGCGCAAGCGGCGTTCCAAGCTCCATCCCCGTCACGCCGCGTCGCGCTACTTCGGCCCCGAAGATCAGCGTCGGCACATAAAGCGGCAGCACCAACAGCGACAAAAGAAGCCCGCCGCGTTTCAGCCCGACCGTCAACGCCGCGCCAAAGGTGCCGATCATCGACAGCGCGGGCGTGCCCAGCGCCAGCGAGATCGCGAGCCATCCGTGCCCGCCGGGCAGCTGCAGCATCACCGCCAGCCCCGGCGCGGCCAGCGCCAGCGGCAGACCCGTCACCAGCCAATGCGCCAGCGCCTTCACCGCCACGACCCCCTCCATCGGGATGGGCGAGGTGGCCAGGAGGTCCAGCGATCCATCCTCGCGGTCCAGCGCGAATATACGGTCCAGCGACAGAAGGCAGGCCAGCAGCGCGCCGACCCAAAGGATGCCCGGCGCAATCCGCGCCAGCAGCGCAGGCTCCGGCCCGACGCCCAGCGGCACCAGAACCGCGACCAGCAGGAAGAACGCCAGCCCCAGCCCGAAACCGCCGCCCGCACGGATCGCAAGGCGCAGATCGCGCAGCAGCAGGGCGATCATGCGAATGCCTCGTCGAAGCCGCCCGCGATGCGGGGGCGGGCGCGGAAGGCGGACAGGTCCAGCACATCGGCCTCCAACCCCAGATTGATATGCGTGGCGACCAGCGCCATGCCGCCCGCCGCCAGATGGCCCTGCACCACGCCCGCAAACAACGCCACCGCCTCGGCGTCGAGCGAGACCGTCGGCTCGTCCAGCAGCCAGACCGGCCGACCCGCGACCAACAGCCGCGCCAGACCCAGCCGCCGTTTCTGCCCCGCCGAAAGGTTCATTGCCGGACGGTCCGCCAACCCGGCAAGGTTCATGCGGTCCAGCGTATCGCCGATCCCGCGACCGTAGATATCGGCCCAGAAGGTCAGGTTCTCTCGCGCCGTCAGGGTCGGCTTCAGCCCGTCCGCATGGGCGGCATAGGCGATGCTGTCGGGGGGAAGGGAAATCGCGCCGCCCTCGGCCGGTTGCAGCCCCGCGATGGTCCGCAGAAGGGTGGTCTTGCCCGCACCGTTCGGGCCGCGCAGCACCAGCGCCCGTCCGGCGGCGAGGCGAAAGCTCACGCCCTCCAGCACGATCACGCCGCCACGGGCGCAGGACAGGTTTTCAACGATCAACTCCATCCGCTTGGCCTAGCCGATGCGGGTGGAAAGAAGAAGGCCCCGGATCGCTCCGGGGCCTCGTTCATCAGGATTTGGCCAGATCGCGCAGCACGTAATGCAGCACGCCGCCGTTTTCGACGTATTCGATCTCGATCGCCGTATCGATCCGGCACTTGATCTGGATCGTCTTCGTGGTGCCATCGGCATAGGTGATGTGGCACGGCACGTTCGACAACGGCTTCAGATCGCCCGCCAGACCTTCGATGCTGACGGTTTCCTCGCCGGTCAGGTTCAGGGTCTTGCGGGTGTCGCCGCCAGTGAACTCGAACGGGATGACGCCCATGCCGACGAGGTTCGAACGGTGGATACGCTCGAACGATTCCGCGATCACGGCCTTCACGCCCAGAAGCGCGGTGCCCTTGGCCGCCCAGTCGCGCGACGAGCCTGCGCCGTATTCGACGCCGCCGAAGATGACCAGCGGGGTGCCAGCCTCCTGATAGGCCATCGACGCGTCATAGATCGAGGTCTGCGCCCCGTCCGGCCCTTTGGTGTAGCCGCCTTCGACCCCGTCCAGCATCTCGTTCTTGATGCGGATGTTGGCGAAGGTGCCGCGCATCATGATCTCGTGGTTGCCGCGGCGCGAGCCGTAGGAGTTGAAGTCGCGCACCGGCACCTGACGTTCGGTCAGATACTGGCCAGCCGGGGTCGTCGCCTTGAACGAGCCGGCAGGGCTGATGTGGTCGGTGGTGATCATGTCGCCAAGGATCGCCAGCACCTTCGCGCCTTCGATGTCCTTGATGACGCCCGGCTCTTTCCCCATCCCTTGGAAATAGGGCGGGTTCTGGATGTAGGTCGAGGTCGGCGGCCAGTCATAGGTCTCGCTGTCCGTCGTCTCGACGCCCTGCCATTTTTCGTCGCCCTTGAACACGTCGGCGTATTTTTTCAGGAATGCCTCACGCGTGACGGTCTGGTGGACCAGATCGGCGACTTCCTTGTTGGTCGGCCAGATGTCCTTCAGGAAGACGTCGTTGCCGTTCTGATCCTGCCCAAGCGGCTGGGTGGTCAGATCGATGTTCATGTCGCCCGCGATGGCATAGGCGACGACCAGCGGCGGGGATGCCAGATAGTTGGCGCGCACGTCGGGCGAAATCCGGCCTTCGAAGTTGCGGTTGCCGGACAGGACGGCGGTCGCGACCAGATCGTTCTCGTTGATCGCCTTGGAGATCGCCGGATCGCCCAGCGGGCCCGAGTTGCCGATGCAGGTCGTGCAGCCGAAACCGACAAGGTTGAACCCGACATAGTCGAGGTCTTCCTGAAGGTTCGCTGCCTCCAGATACTCCTGAACCACCTGCGATCCCGGTGCCAGCGAGGTCTTGACCCACGGCTTACGGGTCAGGCCCAGAGCACGCGCCTTGCGGGCAACCAAACCGGCGCCGATCATCACATAGGGGTTCGAGGTGTTGGTGCACGACGTGATCGCCGCGATCACGACCGAGCCGTCGTTGATCTGGTAATCCTTGCCCTCGACCGGGACGGATTTCACCAGATCCAGCACGTCGCCTTCGGTCTTGCGGTATTCGCCCAGCGTCTTGCGGAACCCTTCGACCGAATTCGTCAGCGGGGTGTAGTCCTGCGGACGTTTCGGGCCGGAAATCGCCGGAACGATCTCGGACATGTCCAGATGCAGGGTGTCGGTATAGACCGGATCGTAATCCGGCCCGCGCCAGAACCCGTTCTCCTTGGCATAGGCTTCGACCAGTGCCACGCGGTCCTTGTCGCGGCCGGTCTGGTCCAGATAGCGCAGCGCCTCGTCGTCGATCGGGAAGAAGCCGCAGGTCGCGCCGTATTCCGGTGCCATGTTGGCGATCGTCGCGCGGTCGGCCAGCGGCAGGTGGTCAAGGCCTTCGCCATAGAATTCGACGAATTTGCCGACGACGCCCTTTTTCCGCAGCATCTGCACGACCTTCAGCACGAGGTCGGTCGCGGTGGTGCCTTCGACCATCTTGCCGGTCAGCTTGAAGCCGATGACTTCGGGGATCAGCATGGATACGGGCTGGCCCAGCATCGCGGCCTCGGCCTCGATCCCGCCGACGCCCCAGCCCAGAACGGCAAGGCCGTTGACCATGGTGGTGTGGCTGTCGGTGCCGACCAGCGTGTCGGGATAGGCGACGGTTTCGCCATTCTGGTCCTCATCGGTCCAGACGGCCTGTGCCAGATATTCGAGGTTGACCTGGTGGCAGATGCCGGTTCCGGGCGGGACCACGCGGAAGTTGTTGAACGCCTTCTGACCCCATTTCAGGAAGGTGTAGCGCTCCATGTTCCGGGCATATTCCAGATCCACGTTGGCCTGGAACGCGCGCGGGTTGCCGAATTCGTCGATCATGACCGAATGGTCGATGACCAGATCCACCGGGTTCAGCGGGTTGATCTTCTGCGCGTCGCCGCCAAGGCCGAGGATGCCGTCGCGCATCGCGGCAAGGTCCACCACGGCGGGAACGCCGGTGAAGTCCTGCATCAGCACGCGGGCCGGGCGATACGCGATCTCGCGCGGGTTCTTGCCACCCTGCGCGCCCCATTCGGAGAAGGCTTTGATGTCATCGACCGTGACGGTCTTGCCATCCTCGAAGCGCAGCATGTTCTCCAGCACGACCTTCAGCGCGGCGGGCAGTTTCGCGAAATTGCCCAATCCCGCAGCTTCGGCAGCGGGGATCGAGTAATAGGCGACGGACTTGCCGTTCGCGGTAAGGGTTCGGCGGGTCTTCTGGCTGTCGTGTCCGACGGTGACGGTCATACGGGCCTCCTGGCACTGGCTCGGGTTGTCGCGCGATCGCTTGCGTCGTGATGCCCCGAAAAGCCACCTCACGCAAGGAGTCGCGCGTTTTGTATACCGATGTATGCCGAATGGGAAGGGGGATAAGAGCAATGCAAAAAATCTCGCAAAACCTTGATTGGCAGAGCGATCTTGCCGAGGCTAGAACAAGGAGCGAGTGACGGGGGCGTTGATGCGACATGTAATGGGTGCGGCCTGTGGCCTGTTGATCGGATGTGCCGGGGGGGCGATGGCGCAATCCCGGCCCGCAGTTGTGGTGGAGCTGTTCACTTCGCAGGGCTGCGCATCCTGCCCGCCCGCCGATGCCTTCATGGAGGAACTGGCGGCCAACCCCGACGTGATCGCGCTGGCCCTGCATGTCGACTACTGGGATTACATCGGATGGGAGGATGCCTTCGGGCAGGAGGCCTTCACCGAACGGCAGAAATCCTATGCCAAGGCCGTCCGCAGCCGGACGATCTACACCCCACAGTTCATCGTCGAAGGGCGGGAGCGGGTGGAGGGGAACCAGCCCGACGCGGTCGCCTCGCTGGTGCAGGATCACGTTGCAGCCCCGCAGCCGGTCACGCTGAACGTGACGCGCAGCGGCGGGCAGATCACCATCCACGCCGAGGCGGACCCGCCGCTTGCCGCGCCCGTGCGTGTGCAGCTTGTCCGCTACCGCCCGTCCGAAACCGTCGCGATCGAGCGGGGGGAGAATGCGGGAATGGTCGTGAAATACAGCAACATCGTCACCCAGTGGCATGATGTGGGCACATGGCCGGGGCAGGAGCCGCTGGAGATGTCGACCCCCGCAGAGGGCGAGGATCCGCTGGTCGTGATCCTTCAGACCGAGGGCCCTGCCGATATCGTGGCTGCAGCCCGGCTGGATTAACTGCGCCGCGTGCGCGACGGCTTCCAGCGGCGGTGGATCCAGAACCACTGGTCCATGTGCTGCCGGACCAGCGCCTCCAGGGAATCGTTCAGCGCCTGCGTCATTTCCTCTGGCGTGGTGTGCGGGATCGGATCTTCGAGGATGACGCGGAAATCCAGCCCGTTTTCCAGCCGCACCGCATAGGCGGGCACGAGGATCGCGTCGTATTTCAGCGCCAGCTCGCCCGCCGTCAGCGCAGTCATCGCGGTATGGCCAAAGAATTGCAGCGGTGCGCCATCGTCGATGTGGAGATCGACCAGCATCCCCAGCTTGCCCCCGCCGCGCAGGAATTTGAGCATCCCGCCCAGCCCCTGTCGACCGCGCGGAAAGACCGGCTCGCCCAAGGATGCCATCGCGGCGACGTAATGTTCGTTGAAATAGGGGTTGTTCATCGGACGATAGAGCGCCCCGATCTGGTATCCGCGCCCGGTCATCGCCGCGCGGCTGGCCTCGTAATTGCCGAAATGGGCGGTTACGAAGATCACTGGTCTGCCTGTGGCATCGGCAGCCTCGACCGCCGCGAGCCCGCCGCCGACGACTTCGCTGCGGGCGGCGCGCTGGCGGAACTCTTCGCCGGAATAGGCTTCGATGACGGTGCGGCCCACATTGTCCGGCACGCGGCGCATAAGGCGGCGGACCTCGGCCTCGGGCATGTCCGGCACGATCATCGCAAGGTTTTCGCGGATGCGGCGGCGGTATCCGGCCAGCGGGGCAATGAACCACGTCATCACGAAACCGCACAGCGGCACGCGCCAGTCATAGGGCAGGGCCAGCAGGGCCTTGAACAGCGCGCGCAGGAATGCGTTTTCCACGCGGTCGCGCGCGGTGCCCTCTCGTTTCATCTTCGCCCCATGCTTTGCCGCAAAGGACATAGCCCGCGAAGGTCCGGATCACAAGGCAAGCGCCTCGGGGACGATCACGTCCAGCAGGCGCATCAGGTCGCCGAAATACCCCTCGCTGCGGGCGGGGCGGCTGCTGTCGGAGGTGATGGCGATGGTCGTCTCGGCCTCGGGCACGATGCAGATGATCTGCCCGCCATAGCCGCGCGCAAGGGCGATATCCGCACCGCCAGCGCGCCCGAGGAACCAGCCATAGCCGTAATCCAGCCCCGAGAAGGGTGAGCGGGTGCGCGCCTGCATCGACGCGCGCATCCAGTCCGCCGACAGCACGCCGTCGCCGCCCTTGCGCGCCATCTCGCCGAAGGCCAGCATCGCGCGGGGGGTCAGCCCCATCTCGTTCCCGCCGAAATAGAAGCCCTGCGGATCGCGCGTCCATGCCGGGATGTCGATGCCGAGCGGCTGGCCGATCCATTCGCGGGTCAGGGTCAGCAGGTTCTTGTCCGTCACCTCGGCCAGTGCCGCGCCAAGGATGTGGAAGCTGCCGGTGGAATAGAGCATCCGGCCGCCCGGCTCCGCCTCGAACGGGCGGGTCAGCGCGTATGACACCCAGTTTGGGCTGCCGACCCAGGCGCCGTAATTCGCGCCCGAGGTCCGGCCCAGCCCCGCGGTCATCGTCACTAGGTTTTCCAGCGTGAGCCGCGGCACGCGCGGATCGGCCCCGCGCGGGATCAGTTCGGGCGCGACATCGCCCAAGCGGTCCGTCACGCGGACGATCCCGCGATCTACCGCCGCACCGAGGACGGCGGCGTTGATGGTCTTGGACACGGATTTGACGTTCACGGTGCGCGTGGTCGGCGGGCCGCGAAAGGCCGTGTCCACCACCGTCACGCCCCGATGCGCAATCAGCAGCGCGTGAAGCTGATCCATCCCCCGCGCCATTTGCATGCTGGCTGCGAAGGGTTCCTGCGCGAAGGCTGGCGCCGCCAAAGCTGCGCCTGTCAGGACCATGAAACCGCGTCGTGAAATCATTCGCACCCCCTATGCCACAGACGGAAGGGGGCGCGAAAAACTGCGGGTTGGCAAGTAACTAGCGCGCGACCGAGGAGGCGATCACCGCAGCAAGCTGCGCGAGTGCCGCCGATTGCGCAGCGGCGATCCCGGCGGGGCTCTCATCGGGCATCGGCACCGCGATGGCGAATTCGCGCGACGGCGCACCAAGCGAGACGCCCTCGGCCCGGACATAGAAGATCCCGTCCAGCCGGAAGGTCCCGTCCGTCCCGGCAAGGATGCGGCTGACGCGGATGTCGACCTCGCCATCGGGCAGGCCGGACAGGGGCCATGGCTCGGGTGCGACGGTGGCGTCCAGCGTGCGGTCAAGCTGCCGCGCCAGCGCCAGCGTGGCCGCGCGGGGCTGGAGGTCGGCCCAGCGGGTGCGGCGGATGAATTCCACCGCGCCGCCTGAACCCTGTCGCGCCATGTAGTCGTCGGCGGCATAGTCTGGCATCGACACCTCGCGTAGCATGATCGTGCGGGCGGGGGTGGACAGGCGGCTTTGCGCGGGCGGCAATTCCATCATGTAACCCGGCCCCGTGCCGCATGCGGCAAGAAGGACGGTGAGGGCAAGGGGGGCAAGGCGTTTCATGGTCACCGTCCAAGGATGATGGAATTGGGATTGCGCTGGATCGTGCGGGCCAGCGTGGTCAGCGCATCCGCCGCTTCCTGCAGGCTGCGAAGGACGGTCACAAGTTCCACGTTGAAGCGGGAATCGCTGCCATAGCCTGCGACGGTCGTGCCCGCCTGATCCAGCACGCGCGAGGCGCGGGCGGCAAGGTCGGGCAGACCCTGCGCCGCGTTGCCGATATCGGTCGCCGCGCTTTCGGCAGCGGCCAGCGCGCTGTTGACGTTGCCGACCGCGCCGCCTTCGCGCAGTTCGCCCAGCATCGCATCCACTTCGCGCAGCGCACCGGCCAGCGCGCCCGGCACCTGACGCGCCTCGGGCGAGTCGATCAGGGCGTCGGCGCTGCGCAAAAGGCTCTCGGCGGAGGCGGCAAGCTGATCCACCTCCATCCGGTTGGCCTTTTCCGCCAGTTCGCGCAGTTGTCCGGTGATCTGCGGCACATCCGCCGCGCCTTCCAGCGCGCGGTTGGCGCGGTCGATGGCCGACATCAGGTTCGCGACCGTCTGGCCCTGTTCGATCTGCCGCGTCAGGCTGGACAGGCCCGCCGTCGTCTCGCGCAGGTCGGCGACGATGCCCGACACCTCGTCCGATTCCACCAGGGCGCGGGCGGCGGACAGGAGGTTCGCAGCCTCGGTCGGGACGCGCTGCGTTTCGGGGTTGCCCGCAAGCTGCTGCACGCTGTTCAGCGCACCGATGGCCGATTGCATCAGCCCTTCGATGGGCAACCCGCCGATGCGGTCGATCACACCCTGCGCGGTGGTCTGGAATTCCGTGATGGCCGCGCCGGTGGTCGGCAGCAGGGGGAACGGCTCACCCGACATGTCAAGCTCGGCCTCTGGCGCGTCCGGCACCTCGACCAGTTCGACCATCAGCGATCCGGTGAACAGCGAGGCAGTGGCAAGCCGGGCGCGCAGATGATCCTCGGCCACCAGCTTGGCGATGAAGTCGCGGGCGGCGTCGATGCTGACATCCTCGCCCAGACCAAGCTGGCCGGTGCCGATTTCAAGGTTGGCCAGCAGGCGCACACGGCGGTCGTCGCCCTCGCCCTCGACCACAGCGCCAAGGTCGGTGACGGTGCCGACCGTCAGGCCGCGATAATTCACCGCCGCCCCGGTGGTCAGCCCCGCGACCGACCCGTCGAACACGACCGACAGCGGCAGCATCTGGTCGACCGCGGTGGAGGTGAAGATCGAACTACGGGCCGCGGTTTCGTCCGCGAAGACGTCGTATTCCTGCCCCGGATCGACCGGATCGCCGCCCGAGATGATGTTGTCGAAATTGATCCCGCCTTGGATCAGCGAGGCAAGCGAGCGCACGTCCAGCTCCACCCCGCCTGCGCCGAAGCGGATGTCGAAGCCGGATGCGTCCCAGAACCGCGTGTTCGATGTTATCATCCGGTCATAGGGCGCGTCGATCACGGCATCGATCAGCACCATGTCGCCATCGGGGGCCAGACGCGGCTCGCCCACCGATCCGACCTCGATCCCCTTGTGGATGATCGGGGCACCGGCGGAGATCTGGTTGCCGTCGCGCAGCCGAAGGGTGATCGACAGCCCGCCCATGTCCGAGCCGGACATCAAAGGCGGAACCTCCAGCCCGGTGAAGGCGTATTGCGCGCCGCTGCTGGTATTGTCCCAAAGCCCGGCGATATAGGCGCCCGACAGCACGGTATCCAAACCGCTGATCCCGCGCACCGAAACTTCGGGGCGGACCACCCAGAACTGCGCCTCGGCGTCGATATATTCGGCCACGTCGTTGGCCACGCGGACCGAGGCGACGACGTTGCGCAGATCGGGGGCGAAGCCGACCTTTTCCACCACGCCGATCGTCACGTCGCGATACCGCAGCGTGGTCTGCCCCGCCTCCAGCCCGCTGGCGTTCTGGAACGTGATCTCGATCAGGGTGCCGCGTCCGGCATAGCTGTTCCACGCGATGCCCAAGGCAACCAGAAGCGCGATGACCGGCACGAGCCAGACGACCGAGATCCGTTGCCACCATGCGGGGCGGGGCGGCTGGATTTCCATTTCGGGCGGTGTCTCGGTCACTTTTCGTCATCCCAGATGATGCGGGGGTCGAAGCTTAGCGCGGCCTGCATGGTGAAGGCGACGGAAAGCGCGAAGGATACGGCGGCGATGCCGGGGTTGATCGTGGCGACCACGCTGAAGCGGACCAGCGAGGCGAGGATGGCGACCACGAAAACGTCGATCATCGACCAGCGCCCGATGAATTCGACTACGGAGAACAGCCGGTGCTGCGCATGTTCGCCCATGATGTGCCGCTTGTTCAGAGACACGGCCAGAAAGGCGATGGCCATGAACTTGGCGATCGGGATCACGACCGAGGCGACCAGAACGATCAACGCGACGCCGACATCGCCGTGCAGAAACAGCTCGACCGCGCCGCCGACGATGGTGGATTCGGTGTTCGACACCAAGGTGCTGGTCAGCAGCATTGGATAGAGGTTCGCGGGGATATAGGCGATCAGCCCCGCCCACCACCACGCCCAGACGCGTTGCAGGCTGGTCTCGTCCCGGCTGGATAGCGGCGCGCCGCAGCGGTCGCAGGCGGATGCGCCCATGTGATGGACCCGGCCGCAACGGGTGCAGCCGACAAGGCCCGCCTCGCGCACAGTGACCATCACCGGACCCGCCCTGCGTCGATGGCGGCCCAGATCTGTTCCTTGTCCATGAAGCTGTCTTGCAGCACCGTCACAAAGACCAGCGCGCCGAAGGCCCAGAAGGCCGGGCCGGGGGTGACGGTGGCAAGGCCTGCGACCTTCACCAGCGCGACGGCGACCCCGATCACGAAGATCTCGGCCATGGACCAAGGCTTCAAAGCCTCGGCGAGCGAGAAGGCGATGGGAGCGCGGGCGGCGGCGGGGCGGCCTGCGACCAGCGGAACCAGCGTGTAAAGGATCAGCAGCAGACGCAGCACCGGGATCACGATGATGAACGCCCCGACCGCCAGCGACAGTGGCAGCATGATCCCTTGGGAAAAGGCCATCGCGGCATCCAGGATCGAGGCGTTGGAATGCATCCCCGCCGCCGTAAGGTCCAGAAAGGGCGAGAACAGTGCCGCCACCATCAGGATCAACGCCGTTGCGGCCAGCGCGATGATCCGCGTGAACGCCCCGTTTCGCGGCGCGATCAGCACTGATCCGCAGCGCCCGCAGACCGCCTTTGCGCGCGAACGGATATGGCCGGGCAGACGGTGCAGGGCATCGCAATGCGGGCAGGCCCGCAGCTCGTCCAGCGGCACACCCGCGAATTCTTCCATGCTGACCGGCTCTTGCATCGCGCGGATTGTAGCTTGTGCACCGCCGCAGTCAACGAGAGGTGGAATGCCGCACCATCGGCCCTAGCTGGCCGTGGCATGAAGATCGCAACGTGGAACATCAACGGCGTGAACGGGCGGCTGCCGTTGCTGCTGGACTGGCTGGAGGCGGCGAAGCCCGATGTCGTCTGCCTGCAGGAGCTGAAGGCGGCCCCCGCGCGTTTTCCCGCGGCTGCGCTGAGCCGCGCGGGATACGAGGCGGTCTGGGCGGGCGAGAAAAGCTGGAACGGGGTGGCGATCCTTGCGCGCGGCGCAACGCCGATTGCGACGCGCCGCGCCTTGCCCGGTGATCCGCGCGATACCGAGGCGCGCTATATCGAAGCTGCGGTGGATGGTGTTCTGATCGCGAGTCTTTACGTTCCCAACGGCAATCCGGTCGAGGCTCGGATCGACCGCAAAAGACGCTGGGTTTCGCGGTTTCTGAAGCACGCGGAAGGGTTGATCGGCTATCCCGCCATTCTCGCCGGCGACTTCAACATCATTCCGGAGGAACGCGACGTCTACAATCCTGCCCGCTGGGAGGGGGATGCGTTGTTCCTGCCGGAAATGCGCGAATCCTTTGCGGCGCTTTTGCAGCAGGGATGGCTCGATTCGCTCCGCAGGTTGCAACCGGAGGCAGATTGCTTCACCTTCTGGGACTATAAACGCAACGCTTGGAAGCGGAACGCCGGTCTTCGGCTGGATCACATCCTGGTTTCGCCGGTGATTTCCGGCAGGCTGCAAGCCGCAGATGTTGATCGCGAAATGCGCGGCAAACCCGGCGCAAGCGATCATGCGCCGGTCTGGGCAAGCATTTCAACGGCCGCGAAAGGACATGTCTGAATCGGCTAGTTGTGCGCTCGCAGCATGATGGTGAATATCACCTTAAGACGGGCCCGGTCTGGTGTTGGTACGAGTGGGACTTTGACGGGAAATTCGCTGTCCCCGATAAGGTTTTCCCGGGCCCGGTTGCAGCGGTCGAAGGCGGCATGAGCTTCGGCTCAGCCGCCTGTCACCGCCCGCAGGATCAGGATCCAGAGCAGAACGGCAAGCGGTATCGCCCACAGGATCCACCATCCGCTTTTCATTTCCGCCCTACTCGTACGCGATCCGAAGTTGCAATCATTAGCTGAGACGTTCGGCGTGTCAGTCAATGGACGGGGCGATCAAAACCTGAAGCCGACCGAGAGTTGCAGATAGGGGATGATGTCCAGATCGCCCAGATCGCCGCGGATATCCTCGATTTCGGCATCCACCAGTTCCTGCGGCACGCTGCCCGAGCTTTCGCGGGCGCTGACGTCGAAACCATCCCCGAAAAGCCCGCCTGCCGTGACTGAAATGGTGCCATTGCGCCCGACCGACCCACCATAGCCGACCGCAAGCGCGGGCATGAGGTTCTGGCGCTGGCGGACCCGCGCGGTGACGTCCGAAGTGATCCCCTCGAACTCCACCGCGTCGGTTTTCAGATCGACCGAATAATCGGTCAGGAACACCCCCGCCGACAGCCGGAAGCCCGAGGCAGCGAAGGGGTAATAATCGCCCATGATTCCGATGCCGCGCGCGTCCAGATCGCCGGAATAGTCGCGCCCGTTGCTGGTATCGTCCAGTCCGATGGACCCGGTCCCGAACGGCGCGCGAAGTGCCCAGCGGTCGCCGAGGCGAAGCGACGGCTCCAGCGTCGCGCCAAGCGTCGAGATGCCGCCGCCGATCGAGAAATCGCCACCCGTATCTTCCTGCGCGAATGCCGCCGAGGCGACGAGCGCGAGCGTGGCCGTCAGAAGTCCGAAGCGCATGGCGATATACCTTTGCTGGCTTGACCGGGATCATCCCCCCGGTAACTGCCATAGCGCAACTTTCTATCCCGTTAAGGTTGCCATGCTTTCGGCTCTGTTGCCGAATTGCCGCTTTATCCCGACGCCCGGATGGCGAATGCGAACTCGCGGTCCAGCGCCAGCCCCGAAACGAAGGCCCGCAGCGCATCCTCGTCGATCGGATCTTCCAATGCGAAAATCTCGTCCTCGTCCGGGAAGTTGGCGATGAACGCGTCGATCACCGCATCCAGCGCGGCCTTGCGGTCCGCAAACTCCGTCCGCGTCGTGACTTCGCCTACAGTCAGATCGAGTGTCTCGCTCATGCCCGCCTCCGTTCAAAGGAACATCTAGCGCAGCGCGGGCGAGGTGGTAGGCCCGGAGGGACTCGAACCCCCAACCAAGGCGTTATGAGCGCCCTGCTCTAACCATTGAGCTACAGGCCCGGCGCGCCTTGCCTATGCCCAAGCGCGCGTCCGGTCAAGCCGCGTTGCAGAGCGGGGGCGGATCGTCTAATGCAGCGCGCAAGGATTTCCACCGCAGCGGGGCCAGCGATGACGATCAAGAACGGATTGACCTATGCCGATGCAGGCGTCGACATCGATGCAGGCAATGCTCTGGTGGAGCGGATCAAGCCCGCGGCGAAGCGCACGGCGCGGTCCGGGACGGTTTCGGGGCTGGGCGGTTTCGGCGCGCTGTTCGATTTGAAGGCGGCGGGCTACAGCGATCCGATCCTCGTGGCGGCGACGGACGGGGTCGGCACCAAGCTGCGGATCGCGATCGACACGGGCAATGTCGGCACCATCGGCATCGATCTGGTCGCGATGTGCGTGAACGATCTGGTCTGCCAAGGGGCAGAGCCGCTGTTCTTCCTCGATTATTTCGCCACGGGCAAGCTGGACGTGGATCAGGCGACGGCGATCATCGAAGGCATTGCCGCAGGCTGCGAAGCGTCGGGTTGCGCGCTGGTCGGTGGCGAGACAGCCGAGATGCCGGGGATGTATCACAAGGGCGATTTCGATCTGGCGGGCTTTGCGGTCGGCGCGATGGAGCGGGGGACCGCGCTGCCGGAAGGGGTCGCGGAGGGCGACGTGCTTCTGGGGCTGGCCTCGGACGGCGTTCATTCCAACGGCTACAGCTTCGTTCGCAAAGTGGTGGAGATGTCGGGTCTTGGCTGGGATGCAGATGCGCCCTTTGCCGATGGCTCGCTGGGCGAGGCGTTGCTGACGCCGACGCGGCTTTATGTGAAACAGGCGCTGGCGGCGGTGCGGGCAGGGGGCGTTCACGCGCTGGCCCATATCACCGGCGGCGGGCTGACCGAGAACCTTCCGCGCGTGTTGCCCGAAGGGATGGGCGCGACCATCGATCTGGGCGCGTGGGGCCTGCCGCCCGTCTTCCGCTGGCTGGCGGAGACCGCCGGCATGGCGGAAGCCGAGCTGCTTAAGACCTTCAACTCGGGCATCGGGATGATCGTCGTCGTTGCTGCGGACCGTGCCGACGCCATCGAGGCGCTGCTCCGCGAGCAGGGCGAGACGGTCTGTCGTCTGGGCCATGTGACGGCGGGCGAGGGGGTCAGCTACTCGGGCAAGCTGCTGTGAAACGCGTCGCCATCCTGGTCTCGGGGGGTGGTTCCAACATGGTCGCCCTTGCGAAAAGCATGGTGGGCGATCATCCGGCGCGGCCCGTTCTGGTTGCGTCGAACGATCCGAATGCGGGCGGGCTGGCGCGCGCGCGGGACATGGGCATCGCCACGGCGGCGGTCGATCACCGCCCGTTCAAGGGCGACCGCGCTGCGTTCGAGGCCGCGCTGCTGGAGCCTATCCTTGCGTCCGAGCCCGACATCCTGTGCCTTGCCGGGTTCATGCGCGTGCTGACCCCCGCCTTCGTGAAGCGGTTCGAAGGGCGGATGCTGAACATCCACCCCTCGCTTTTGCCGAAATATCCGGGCCTGCACACGCACCGCCGCGCGATCGAGGCTGGCGACAGCGAGGCCGGCTGCACGGTGCATGAGGTCACCGCGATCCTCGATGACGGGCCGATGCTGGGGCAGATCCGCGTGCCGATCCTTTCGGGCGATACGGCGGACGCGTTGGCTGCACGGGTTCTGGTGCAGGAACACATCCTTTACCCCACCTGCCTGCGCGCCTTTGCGGATCGGCTTTCCATCGGGGCGGCCATCCGCTAATCAGGAAAACGAAGCCGGATGACCCGGCGGTTCCTGAAAGCCAAGCCCATGCGAACGATTACCACCACCGAGGAACTGGCAGCCTTTTGCGAGGCTGCCAAGGCCGAACGCTATGTCACCATCGACACCGAATTTTTGCGCGAGCGGACCTATTGGGCCAAGCTGTGCCTGATCCAGCTTGCGCTGCCGGGAAAGAAGGGCGACGCCGTTCTGGTCGATCCCATCGCTGGGCCGGAGATGTCGCTCGATCCGTTGTATGATCTGTTCCGGTGGGAGCAGACGGTGAAGGTCTTCCACGCCGCGCGTCAGGATCTGGAGATTTTCTTTGTCGAAGGTGGCGTGTTTCCGAAACCGCTGTTCGACACGCAGGTTGCCGCCATGGTCTGCGGCTTCGGCGAGCAGGTCGGATACGAGACGCTGGTGCGCAAGATCGCGCATGAGGGGCTGGACAAGACCTCGCGCTTCACCGACTGGTCGCGCCGCCCGCTGTCCGAGGCGCAGAAGGAATATGCGCTGGCCGACGTGACGCATCTGCGGGTGATCTATGAAAGCCTTGCCGCGCAGATCGCCAAGAACGGCCGCGAGCGTTGGGTGGCCGAGGAGCTGTCGCTGCTGACCGATCCTGCCACCTATACCACCCATCCCGACGATGCGTGGCAGCGGGTGAAGACGCGGACCACCTCGGGGCGTTTCCTTGCCGTGGTCAAGGCGCTGGCGAAGTTCCGCGAGGAATATGCCCAAGGCCACAATGTGCCGCGCTCGCGCGTGATGAAGGACGATGCGCTGCTGGAAGTCGCCTCGACCCGGCCCGCCAGCATCGAGGATCTGGGCAAGTCGCGCCTGCTGCTGCGCGAGGCGCGGCGCGGGGATATCGCGGACGGCATCCTTGCCGCCGTGAAGGCGGGTCAGGAAATGCCGCCCGAAGCCGTGCCGAAGCCCGACTTGCGTGAACAGATGCAGGTGAACCCTGCGCTGGCCGACCTGCTGCGCGTGCTGCTGAAGGCTAAGTCTGAATCGCTGGGCGTTGCGTCGAAGCTGATCGCGTCGTCGTCGGAACTCGATGCCATCGCGGCGGGCGAGCGGGATCTGCCGAGCCTGAAGGGCTGGCGGCGCGAGGCGTTCGGCGAGGATGCGCTGCGCCTTTGCCGGGGCGAGATCGCCCTGTCGGCAAAGGGCAACGACGTGCGCGTGATCGCTATCTGACGCTGGACAGGGCGTTTCCTGCGCCCTGCACCACGATCTGGCGGATGCCTGCCAGATCGGCGCGGTTCAGCACCGCGGCCACCGTCACCTCGCGCGAGGCTTGGGTGGACACACGGCGATCTTCGACTGGCGGCGCGATGCGGAAATCATAGACCAGCACCCCATCCGCCAGCGGGCGGGCGATCAAGTCAGCCTGCCAGAAGCCTTGGGTCGGCGGAAGGCCGGTTGCACGGACGATTGCGCCGTCGCGCGTTTCTTCGACTTTCAGCGACGTGACCTGCGCCACCAATGGGCGCGGATCTGCCGCCACCACCACGGGCGCGAATGCGGGGTCCATCGGCTCCGGCCGGCCGCCGCCCCAGTTGGCGGGGTTCAGCCGCCCGCAGGCGCCAAGGGTCATCGTCAGCGCCAATGCGGCCAGAAGCGGTTTTCTCATGCCTGTCCCCTTCGTTTGCCCTTGCCTAGCGGATCGGCGGCGCTTTGAAAAGCTGGACCTTTCCCCATGCGCACCTTACCTGTGCAGCGCAGAATACCGGAGAGAGACATGGCCACCCAAGCCTTCGAGGACATCGCCGACACTTTCGAATTCCTTGACGATTGGGAGGACCGCTATCGCCATGTGATCGAATTGGGCAAGGCGATGCCCGCCATGCCCGATGCGCTGAAGGTCCCAGCCACCAAGGTCGAAGGCTGCGCCAGCCAGGTCTGGATCCATCCCGTGACCGAGGGCGGTCGCTTCGATTTTCAGGGCGACAGCGATGCGATGATCGTGCGCGGGCTGATCGCCGTGCTGCACGCGCTTTATGCCGGGCTGACCCCGACCGAGGTTCAGGGCGTGGACGCCCCGGCAGAACTGGCCCGGCTGGGGCTGGACCGCCACCTTTCCTCGCAACGCTCGAACGGGGTGCGGGCGATGGTCCAGCGCATCCGCGAGGTAACGGCCTAGAGCCGCTCGATAGTCACCTTCCTCGGGTCGAAGGCCAGACGGTCTGACACGGTATAGGCGACATCCGGAATCGTGCCGGAAGCGGCGACCAGCGCGAAACGGTCGCCGGTTCGGTCAAGCAGCGCCATCGCGATATCGGCGGTCGGGAAAAGCACGACGGCCTCGCGCCCCGGCTCGTCCAGTTCCAGCACGTCGCGGCTTTCGGCAAGGATGGCATCCTCGCTGCGCACGACCCAGAGGCCCGTCACCTTGCGGATGCGGCTTTCGTCGACCATGGGGGTTCCTTTCATGCTGCGATGCGGCATGATTAACCATTGGCGTTAGCGCTGCCAACCCTCAAATCGGCTGGGTGGCCTGACGCAACCATGAGAGCGCAAGACCGGCAAGGCGGGGGCTGATCCGGTCCAGCACCTGCGCATGATAGGCGTTGATCCAGTCCCGCTCGCCCGGCGAAAGGCGTTCGGTCAGGATCAGGCGGCGGTCCAGCGGCACGAAGGTCAGCGTTTCGAACGCCAGTTGCGTGCGATCGTCGGCAAGGCGTTCGGCTTCCTGCACGACCAGCAGGTTTTCGATCCGGATGCCGAAGGCGCCCTCGCGGTAATATCCCGGCTCGTTCGACAGGATCATCCCGGGATCGAGCGGCACGTCCGACAGGCGCGACAGGCGCTGCGGCCCCTCATGCACCGACAGGAACGCGCCGACGCCGTGGCCGGTGCCGTGGTCGTAATCCATTCCGGCGAGCCAGAGCGGATAGCGGGCCAGCGCATCCAGATCGCGCCCCGCCAGCCCCTTGGGCCAACGCGCGCGAGACATGGCGATCATGCCTTGCAGCACGCGGGTGAAACATTCGCGCGCCTCATCCCCCGGATCGCCGATGGCGACGGTGCGGGTGATGTCCGTCGTGCCGTCCGGGTATTGCGCGCCGCTGTCCACCAGCAGCAGCGTGTCGGTGCCAAGGGGGCGGTTGGTCGCCTCGGTCACGCGGTAATGGATGATCGCGCCGTTCGGACCTGCGCCGCAGATCGTGTCGAAGCTGATGTCATGCAGCGCGTTCGTTGCGCGGCGGAAGCCTTCCAGCGCCTGCACCACGTCGATCTCGGTCAGCCCCTCGCGCCCATCCAGCCATGCGAGGAATTCGACCATCGCCGCGCCGTCGCGCAGATGCGCCTCGCGCGTGGCGGCGATCTCGGCGGCGTTCTTGCGGGCTTTGGGCAGGCGGCAGGGATCGTCCCCGGCAATAACGGTGCCAAGCGCGTCGCGCAGGGCGATGGGGGCGGTCGCCGGGTCCAGACGCACCGGGCCGTCGATGGCAGCAAGGGCGGGCAGGAACGCCTCGGGCGGGTGCAGGGCCGCGCCGGAATGCGCGATCACTGCATCGTCGAATTTGGCCGGATCGGCGAACAGGTCCACGCGCCCGTCATCGTGCAGAATGGCGAAGGCGTGCAGCACCGGGTTGCGCGGCACATCCGACCCGCGGATGTTCAGAAGCCAGCAGATACTGTTGGGCAGGGTCAGCACGGCGGCCTTCGCGCCGATGGTTGCTGCAAGCCGCACCCGTTTCGCCGCCGAGGATTCCCCCGCCAACGCATCCGGATGGATGAACGCGCGGCCCTGCGGCGGGGCGGGGCGATCCGGCCAGATGCGGTCCACGAGGTTCGGCACCCGGCGCAGCCGCACACCTGTCGCCTCGATCTTTGCGATCTCGTCCGGGGTGTGTAGCCATGGATCGAAGCCCACCTCTCCGGCCGCATGTTCGGCCAGCCAGTCGCCCGGTTTCACCTCGGGCCACGGCACGGGGGTGAACACCGACAGGTCCACCTGCGTCTTCACCTGCGTGCGGTATCGACCGTCGATGAAGACGCCCGCGATGTCGGGCAGCACGATGCACAGCCCTGCCGACCCGGTGAATCCCGTCAGCCATGACAGACGTTCATCGGCAGGGGCGACGTATTCGCCCTGATGCGCGTCGGCACGGGGGATGATGAAGCCCGCCAGCCCCTCGGCTGCGATCTGCGTGCGCAGGGCAGCAAGCCGCGCCGCCCCGTGTTCCGGGGATGCGGCGGTGGTGAAGGTCTGGAACATCAGCCGACCTTCTTCATGCCAAGCACGCGCGCCCGTTTGCGCGGATCGCTGTCGAACAGCGAGGCAAGCTGTTCGGTCATCGCGCCGGCAAGCTGTTCGACGTCGGTGATGGTGACCGCGCGCTGGTAGTATCGCGTCACGTCATGGCCGATGCCGATGGCGATCAGTTCGACTGCGCGGCGGCGTTCGACCATCGCGATCACGTCGCGCAGGTGCTTCTCAAGATAATTCGCCGGGTTCACCGACAGGGTGGAATCGTCCACCGGCGCACCGTCGGAAATCACCATCAGGATCTTGCGTGCCTCGGGGCGGGCGGCGGTGCGGCGGTGCGCCCATTCCAGCGCCTCGCCGTCGATGTTTTCCTTCAGCAGCCCTTCCTTCATCATCAGGCCAAGGTTCGCGCGCGACCGGCGCCACGGGCTGTCCGCCCCCTTGTAGATGATGTGGCGCAAATCGTTCAGGCGGCCCGGCGTCTGCGGGCGCCCTTCGGCCAGCCACCTCTCGCGGCTTTGCCCACCTTTCCACGCGCGGGTGGTGAAGCCGAGGATTTCGACCTTCACCTGACACCGCTCCAGCGTGCGGGCCAGAACGTCGGCACAGATCGCGGCGATGGAGATCGGGCGGCCCCGCATGGACCCGGAATTGTCCAGCAGCAGCGTCACGCAGGTATCGCGGAACTCGGTATCCTTCTCCACCTTGAAGGACAGGGGCGTGGTGGGGTTCGCCACCACACGCGCCAGACGGCCCGCGTCCAGGATGCCTTCCTCGCGGTCGAAGGTCCAGCTGCGGTTCTGCTGCGCCTGAAGACGGCGTTGCAGCTTGTTCGCCAGACGCGACACGGCGCCCTTCAGCGGTTCAAGCTGCTGGTCCAGATAGGCGCGCAGGCGTTCCAACTCTGCCGCCTCGGCCAGATCCTCGGCGGCGATCTCCTCGTCGAACTGGGGGGTGAAGACGGCATAGTTCGGATCGGCGTCGGAATAGGAGGCGGGGGGCGGCGGCTCCTGCGGGGCGTCGCCCTCGGGCAGTTCGGCCTCCTCGCCTTCCTCCATCTCGGCGCTGTCCTCGGTCGAGACCTGCGCCTGCGACTGGTCCTGCTGCTGCTCCTGGCTGCGCTCGGGCGAGGCGTCTGCTTCGTCCTGCTCGCCCTGTTCCTCGCCGGTGCTGTCGGGCTCGCTCTCGTCCTGTTCGGCATTCTCGGGCGGCTCGTCGCCCATCTCGTCCGTGTCGGGATCGTCGCCAAGCTGGTCGCCATATCCCAGATCGGCGATCATCTTGCGGGCCATCCGCGCAAATGCCGCCTGATCGGACAGGTTGGCGTCCAGCGTGGCCAGCGTCTCGCCCGCCTCGGCTTCGATCATACCGCGCCACAGCTCGGCCACATTGGCGGCGCCAGCGGGCAGATCGCGCCCCGTCGCCATTTGGCGCACGATATATCCCGCCGCTGCTGCGAGGGGCGCATCCGACGCGGTCCTGATGCCGGCATAACCCTTGCGGTCCGCCTCGTGCCCGATCTTGGCGTCGATGTTCCCGGCGGTCCCCGGCATGTCGCGCGCGCCCATCGCCTCGCAGCGGGCGGTTTCCATCGCGTCATAGATGTCGCGGGCAAGCTGGCCCGTGGGGGCATAGCGGGCCGACAGCCCTTCGTCGTGATACCGGCGGCGCAGCGCGAACGCATCGGCGGTCCCCCGGGCCAGCAGCACCTCGTCCCGCGTCATGCGGCGCGACACCTGCGGCAGGCGCATCCCATCGCGGTTCATGCCGGGCGGATCGACGGAATAGGTCACCGTCATCTCGGGGTCATGGGCCAGCGTCTTCGTGGCCTCGGCCAAGGCTTTCTTGAACGGATCGGCGGGGTTGTCGGCGGGCTTGCTCATACCGACAGGTAAAGCACCCCTTGTGCCGCGCGGCAAGGCTTGTCGGCACCGGCTGCCGCGCCACCTTAGCTGTCATCCAAAGGAGGTGAGACATGATACCCAAGATCGCCGTCATCATCGGATCGACCCGCCCCACCCGCTTTGCCGACAAACCGGCCGCGTGGTTCATGGACATCGCGAAGAAGCGCGAAGACATGGAAGTGGAATTGGTCGACCTGCGCGAGTTCGACCTGCCGTTCTTTGCCGAAAAGGCGTCGAACATGTGGATGCCATCCGAAGACCCGCGCGCAGTCGCATGGCAGCAGAAGATCGGCGAATTCGACGGCTATGTCTGGATCACGGCGGAATATAACCATTCCATCACCGGGTCGATGAAGAACGCGCTGGATCAGGCCTATAAGGAATGGGTCAGAAAACCCGTGGGTGCGGTCGCCTATGGCGGCGTCGGCGGCGCGCGGGCAGTGGAACATCTGCGCACCATCGCGGTGGAGCTTCAGATGGTCCCGGTGCGCAATGCCGTCCATATCGGCGCGGGGGAGTTCATGAAGGTCTCGCCCTTGGGGAAAGACCTGCCGATGTCCGAGATTTCGGAGATCATCGAGCCGTCCGCCAAGGGTCTGCTCGATGATATCGCGTGGTGGGCGAAGGCGACGATGGCCGCCCGTTAGCGCATCGCCATGGAGGCTGCGCTTTCCGGCAGTTCCTCGGCAAAGCAGCGCTGGTAGAATTCCGCCACCGTCTGGCGCTCCAGCTCGTCGCATTTGTTCAGGAACGTCAGGCGGAAGGCGTAGCCGACATTGCGGAAGATTTCCGCGTTCTGCGCCCATGCGATGACGGTCCGTGGCGACATGACGGTGGACAGGTCCCCGTTCATGAAGGCCGTCCGGGTCAGGTCGGCGACGGTCACCATCTGGTTGATCGTCTTGCGGCCTTTTTCGGTGTTGTAATGCGGCGATTTCGCCAGAACGATCGCAGCCTCGGCATCGTGGGACAGGTAGTTCAGCGTCGCAACGAGGCTCCAGCGGTCCATCTGGCCTTGGTTGATCTGCTGCGTGCCGTGGTAGAGGCCGGTGGTGTCGCCAAGGCCGACGGTGTTGGCGGTCGCGAACAGGCGGAAGGACGGGTGGGGGGTGATGACCTCGTTCTGGTCCAGAAGGGTCAGCTTGCCATCCGCCTCCAGCACGCGCTGGATCACGAACATCACGTCGGCGCGGCCTGCGTCGTATTCGTCGAACACGATGGCGCAGGGGTTGCGCAGCGCCCAGGGCAGGATGCCTTCCTGAAACGCCGTGACCTGCTTGCCGTCGATCAGCTTGATCGCGTCCTTGCCGATCAGGTCGATCCGCGACACATGGCTGTCGAGGTTCACGCGCACGCAGGGCCAGTTCAGGCGGTTGGCAATCTGTTCGATATGCGACGATTTCCCGGTGCCGTGATACCCTTGAATCATCACGCGGCGGTTATAGGCAAAACCTGCAAGGATCGCGAGCGTGGTGTCCGGATCGAATTTATAGGTGCTGTCCTGATCCGGCACACGGTCTGTGCGTTCGGCGAAGCCCTTCACCTTCATGTCGGTATCGATGCCGAAAACCTCGCGGACAGAGATTTCCTCGGTAGGTTTGGCGGGCTGATCCAACATGATATCCTCTTTCGTCACCTGCCATGTTGATGGAACAATCCATCAGGCGGTGCAAGGGCGGAACCACGCCGCCAGCCGCCTGTTCCTTCTGCATCGCAGCAAGAAGGAGCGTAGAATGAGGTTTCAGGGCAAGACGGTGATCGTCACGGGGGCAGGGTCCGGCATCGGGGCCGCGACGGCGCGACGCTTCGGCGATGAGGGCGCAAAGGTCGTGCTGGTCGCCCGCCATGCCGAGGGGATCGAGAAAGTCGCTGCCGGGCTGGACAATGCCCGCGTCGTGGCCGCCGACATCACGCAGGACGCCGAGCGGATCGTGGCGGCCGCGGAGGGGCGGATCGACGTGCTGGTCAACAATGCCGGGATTGCGGTGTCAGGAGAGATCGAGGAGTTGTCCCCCGAGGACTGGGACAGGCAGATCCGCACCAATGTCACGGGAACCTATCTGGTCACGCGGGCGGCCTGGCCGCTGCTGAAGGCGGCGCGGGGAAATGTGGTCAACACATCCTCGGTTTCGGGGATCGGGGGCGATTGGGGGATGTTCGCCTATAACGCATCCAAAGGAGCGATCAGCAACATGACGCGGGCCTTGGCACTGGATGGGGCGAAGCATGGCATCCGCGTCAATGCGGTGAACCCGGCGCTGACCGCCAGCGACATGACCGAGGACATGCTGGACGACGCGGCATTGATCGCGAAGTTCCGCGAACGGATGCCGCTGGGCGCACCCGCGCAGCCCGAGGACGTGGCGGCGGTCATCGCCTTTCTTGCGTCGGAGGATGCGCGGATGGTGACGGGGGTGAACCTGCCGGTGGATGGGGGCTGCCTTGCGTCGAACGGACAGCCGCCGCAGGCCTAGTCGCGGAAGTTGCGGCTGTCCTTGATCTGCTCCCACGCCCAGACGACCTCTTGCAGCCGATCCTCGTCGTCGCGGTTGCCGCCGTTCATGTCGGGGTGCAGGTCTTTGACGAGGCTTTTATATTGCTTGCGGATTTCGACGCGCGTCCACGTATCGCGCGCGTCGAGGATTTCCAGCGCCTTGCGCTCGGTCGGGGGCAGTTTGCGGGTCGCGCCAGAGACAGGCTGGCGGCCGGGATTCTGGGTCGCCTTGTCGCCCAGAATCTCCATCGGGTCGTTCACGCCAAGGCGCGACCAGACATGGCCTTCGTCGGGGCGGCGCGTCTCGCGGCCCCAGACCCGGTCCTTGTCGATGAACTCGGCGAAGTCTTCTTCGGTCTTGCCTTGGAAGAAGTTCCATTTCAGGTTGTATTCGCGGACGTGATCCTTGCAGAACCAGACGTATTCATCAAGGTGATCGGGCGAGCGGGGCGCACGGTAGAGCCCTGCCTCCTTGCAGCCCGGAAAGGCGCATTCACGGGTGGACGTTTCCTGCGCGCCCGACATGCCCCGGCGCCCCGTTTTGCGGCGCTTCTTGTCGGATGAAACGCGAATGTCGAATTCGAAGGGGGGTTTGCTCATGTCAGGGCCTTTCCGAGTCGGAGGCGAGAGTTTAGACATTTGCGCGCCGGATTGAAGGGGGTGGAGGGTCACGATGAGGAAAGCGGACGAAATTCGCGCGGCGCTGGCGGTGTTCCAGCCTACCGTCCTGGAGATCGAGGACGAGAGCGAGAAGCATCGAGGCCATGGCGGATGGCAGGAAGGCGGCGAGACGCATTTCCGCGTGACGTTGCGGGCCGAAGCGTTGGGGCCGATGTCGCGTGTGGCGCGCCACAGGGCAGTGCATCAGGCGCTGGGGCCAGAGCTGATCGCGCGCATCCACGCGCTTGCGCTGGATCTGGGGTAGGGTGGCGCGACGCTCACACCCCTCTCGGGGGGGCATTCGCGCCGCGCCCTGAAATCTGCGATTTTAGAGTTGCGCCTTGAGCTGGAGGCGGCGCTGGTGCAGCACCGGCTCGGTATAGCCGGAGGGCTGGTTGCGGCCCTTGAAGACCAGATCGCAGGCAGCCTGAAAGGCGATGCCGTCGAAGCCGGGGGTCATGGGCAGGTATTCGGGATCGCCCTCGTTCTGGCGGTCCACGACGGCGGCCATCTTGCGCATCGCGGTCATGACGGTGGCCTCGTCCACCACGCCGTGATGCAGCCAGTTCGCCAGCGCCTGCGATGAGATGCGGCAGGTCGCGCGATCCTCCATCAGGCCAACATCGTGGATGTCCGGCACTTTGGAACAGCCGACGCCCTGATTCACCCAGCGGACGACATAGCCGAGGATGCCTTGGGCGTTGTTCTCGACCTCGGCGCGGATTTCGTCGGGGGACCAGTTGGCGCCGTGGGACAGGGGCGGGGTCAGCAGATCCTCCAGCGTGCCGCGCGGGCCGCCAGCTGCGATCTCGTCCTGCCGGGCGGCGACGTCGATCTGGTGGTAATGGGTTGCGTGCAGCGTGGCGGCGGTCGGCGAGGGAACCCAAGCGCAGCTTGCGCCCGCCTTGGGGTGGCCGATCTTCGCCTCCAGCATGTCGGCCATCTTGTCGGGCATCGCCCACATGCCCTTGCCGATCTGGGCGCGGCCCTTCAGCCCGCAGGCAAGGCCGATATCGACGTTGCGATCCTCGTAGGACTTGATCCAAGCGGCCGATTTCATGTCGCCCTTGCGGATCATCGGGCCGGCTTCCATCGAGGTGTGGATCTCGTCCCCGGTGCGGTCCAGAAAGCCGGTGTTGATGAAAGCGACGCGATGTTGTGCCGCGCGGATGCATTCTGCAAGGTTGACCGAAGTGCGGCGTTCCTCGTCCATGATGCCCAGTTTCACCGTGTTGCGCGGCAGGCCCAGCGCATCTTCGACCGCGTCGAAGATACGGGCGGCGAAGGCGACCTCGGTCGGGCCGTGCATCTTGGGCTTTACCACATAGACCGAGCCGGTGGCGGAGTTCGTGCGGTCGTGCATGGCGCAAAGCACGGTGACGAAGGCGTCCATGATGCCCTCCGGCACCTCGCGCCCGTCGCGGTCGAGGATGGCGGGGTTGGTCATCAGATGCCCGACGTTGCGCACCAGCATCAGCGCGCGGCCCTTCAGCGTCACATCGCCATCGGGGCCGCTGAAGACCAGATCGGGGTTCAGGCGGCGGGTGACCGTCTCGCCGCCCTTGACGAACTCCTCGGTCAGATCGCCGGTCATCAGGCCCAGCCAGTTGGAATAGGCCAGCACCTTGTCGGGCGCATCCACGGCGGCGATGGAATCCTCAAGGTCCATGATCGCCGTGACGGCGGATTCGAGGCGGATGTCGGCGATATGGGCGCGGTCGGTGGTGCCGATGGGATGGCTTCCATCGAATTCGACGATGATGTGCAGGTGGTTGTTGCGCAGCACGATGGCCGAGGGATCGGATTCTGCGCCCGACCAGCCAACGAATTGCGACGGGTCGCGCAGGGTCGTCTCAACCGGGCCGCGATCATGCACCAGATGCAGGCGCAGCCCGCCTTCGATGCGGGGCTCGGCCAGATCCAGCCACGATCCGTTTGCAAGCGGCGCGGCCCGGTCGAGGAAATCGCGACCCCAGCCGATCACCCGCGCGCCGCGATCCGCGTCGTAGCCGCGCCCCGCTGGTGCGTCGCCCAAGGCGTCGGTGCCGTAAAGCGCGTCATAGAGCGAACCCCAGCGAGCATTCGCGGCGTTCAGGGCATAGCGCGCGTTGCTGATCGGCACGACAAGCTGCGGGCCGGGGATGGTCGCGATTTCAGGGTCGACGTTTTCGGTCTGGATCAGGAATTCCGGACCCTGATCGACCAGATATCCGATCTCGCGCAGGAAGGCGGCATAGGCGTCCGCGTCCCAAGGCTGGCCGCGCCGCGACAGGTGCCACGCATCCAGCTGCGCCTGCATCTGGTCGCGCGTCTTCAGCAGGGCGCGGTTTTCGGGGCCAAGCCTGTGCACCGCATCCGCCAGCCCCTGCCAGAAGGCATCCGCGGTCACGGAAAGCCCCGGGAGGGCACGCTCCTCGATGAAGGTTGCGAGCCGTTCGTCCACCTGAAGCCCGTGGCGGTTTTCCATGCGTGTTCTCCCTTTTCGGTGCCAGCCTATCGACATAGCGTGCCGCCGCGCAACGGCAGCTTGCACCTGCGCGCGGCCGGGTTAGCTTGGGCGGAACAGGAGACCCCAATGACCGTTCGCCTTGCCGATTACACGCCCCCCAGCCACCTTGTCGAAAGCGTCGATCTGACGTTCCGGCTGCATCCGACGCAGACGCGGGTGATCTCTCGCATCCGGTTCGCGGCGGGCGGGCCGGTGCTGCGGTTGGACGGGGAAAAGCTGCGGCTGATTTCAGCAAGCGTGGACGGGGTTGCGATTGCGGAGCAGCCAGACGAGACGGGGCTGACGCTGGCCGTGCCCGAACGCGCCTTCACCTTCGAGGCGGAGGTGGAGATATCGCCCGCCGAGAATACCGCGCTTGAGGGGCTTTACATGTCGAACGGCATGTATTGCACCCAGTGCGAGGCCGAGGGTTTCAGAAAAATCACCTTCTATCCCGACCGGCCCGATGTGATGGCCCCGTTCCGCGTTCGGATCGAAAGCGATCTGCCGGTGCTGTTGTCGAACGGCGATCCGGTTGATGGCGGCTGGAACGATCCCTGGCCGAAACCGTCCTATCTGTTCGCGCTGGTGGCGGGCGATCTGGTCGCGCATCGCGGCAGCTTCACCACCATGTCGGGGCGCGAGGTGGCGCTGAACATCTGGGTGCGTCCGGGCGACGAGGATCGATGCGAATACGCAATGGACGCGCTGATCCGGTCGATGAAATGGGACGAGGATGTCTACGGTCGCGAATACGATCTGTCGGTCTTCAACATCGTCGCGGTCGATGATTTCAACATGGGCGCGATGGAGAACAAGGGGCTGAACATCTTCAACTCGAAGTATGTGCTTGCCCGGCCCGAAACGGCGACCGACGAGGATTTCGCCCGGATCGAGGCGATCATCGCGCATGAATATTTCCACAACTGGACCGGCAACCGGATCACGTGCCGCGACTGGTTCCAGCTTTGCCTGAAGGAAGGGCTGACCGTGTTCCGCGATCAGCAGTTCTCGGGCGACATGCGGTCCCACGCGGTCAAGCGGATCGAGGATGTGCTGATGCTGCGCGCGCGCCAGTTCCGCGAGGATGGCGGCCCGCTGGCCCACCCCGTCCGCCCGGAGGTCTATGAGGAGATCAACAATTTCTATACCGCGACCGTCTATGAAAAGGGCGCCGAGGTGATCGGGATGCTGAAGCTGTTGGTCGGGGACGAGGGTTATGCCAAGGCGCTGGACCTCTATTTCAACCGGCACGACGGGCAGGCCTGCACGATCGAGGATTGGCTACGCGTGTTCGAGGATGCGACCGGGCGCGATCTGGCCCAGTTCAAGCGCTGGTATACCGAGGCGGGCACCCCGCGCGTCCATGTCGAGGAGGCATATGATGATGGCATATACGCGCTGACCCTCTCGCAGGCGGGCGGCAATCCCAAGGTAATTCCGGTCGCGCTGGGGCTTTTGGGCGCAGACGGAGGCGAGGTTCTGCCGACCACGGTGCTGGAGCTGACGGAGCCGGTGCAGACCTTCCGTTTTCCGGCGGCGTCGCGTCCGGTGGCATCGGTGCTGCGCGGTTTCTCGGCCCCGGTGGAAATGGCGATGCAGCGCGATCACGCGTTCCTGCTGGCCCATGACACCGACCCGTTCAACCGTTGGGAAGCGGGAAGGGCGCTGGCCAAGGAGGTGATGGCGGGAGTTGTCGCTGGTGCCGAGGTCCGGGCGGATTGGCTGAACGGACTGGCAGCGCTGGTGACGGCGGATCTGGACCCCGCCTTCCGCGCGCTGGCGCTGCGCCTGCCGGGCGAGGACGACATGGCGCAGACGCTGCACGCCTCGGGCGTGGTGCCGGACCCGGACCGTATCCGCGCTGCGCGCAAGACGATGGCGCGGGCGTTGGCGGAACGGCTGCGGGCCGATCTGCCCGCACTGGTCGGGGTTGCGGAGCCGTGGACGCCCGACCCGGCACAGGCGGGGCGGCGGGCGTTGCGGCTGGCTGCGCTGTCGATGCTCTCGCGTCTGGATGGCGGGGCGGAGGCGGCGCGGGTCTTTGCCGCGGCGGACAACATGACCGAGGAGGCGGGCGCGCTGGCCTGTCTGCTGGAGGTGGGCGCGGGTGCGGAGGCCGCGCTTGCGTTCGAGGCGAAGTGGCAGGACGACCGCATCGTGATGGACAAATGGTTCACGCTTCAGATCCTGCATTCGGACGATGCGGTGGGGATGACGGAACGGCTGGTGCGGCATCCGCTGTTCGACATGAAGAACCCGAACCGTTTCCGGGCCGTGATCTCGGCGCTGGCGGCGAACCATGCGGGCTTTCACCGCGCGGACGGGGCAGGGTATCGGCTGCTGGCCGATTGGCTGATCCGGCTGGACCCGGTGAACCCGCAGACGGCGGCGCGGATGTCTTCGGCCTTCGACAGCTGGTCGCGTTACGACGCCGACCGCCAGGGGATGATGAAGGAGCAGCTTCGGCGCATTCTTGCCACCCCCGGCCTTTCGCGCGATCTGGCCGAGATGGCGGGGCGGATGGCAGGATGACGCGGCTTGCCTTGCGGGGGGGCGTGCGCCATGTCATGAAAGGGCATCGCCGTCAGGTAGAGAGATGAGAGAACGTATCGACCCCCTCATTGCGGAACGGGCACCTTGGTTGTTCTCGGGCCGTCCGCATCATCGTCTTGCCTATAATGCGCTGACCCGCGTTCTTGGATATCCGAAGACGCTGGCTTTGGCCGAACAGTATCGCGACCTGCCCACGCCCCAGCTGATGGGCGAGGTTGCGAAGCTGATTGCCAAGGACATCCAGATCACGGGGCTGGAGAATCTGCCCCGCAACGGCCCCGCACTGATCGTGGCGAATCATCCGACTGGAATCGCGGACGGGGTGATCCTGCATCACCTGATCCAGCCGCTGCGGCCCGACCTGTTCTTCTATGCCAACAGCGACATCCTGCGGGTCATGCCGCAGATGGCCGACCTGATCGCGCCGGTCGAATGGCGGCAGGAAAAGCGGTCCATGCAGAAGACGCGCGAGACGATGGATTACACCCGCCGCGCGATCGAGGCGGGGCGGCTCGGGATCATCTTCCCCTCGGGGCGGCTGGCAAAGCGCACGGGGCTGAAGCTGATGGAGCGTCCGTGGATGGCATCCGCGGCAATGATCGCGCGCAAGTTCGACCTGCCGGTGATCCCGTTGAACATCCGCGCGCGCAATTCGACGCTGTTCTATCTGTTCGACCTGATCCACCCGACGTTGCGCGACATCACCCTGTTCCACGAGGTGCTGAATAAGCACCGCCAGCCCTATCGTCTGACGATGGGGCACCCGATCCCGGCGGATCGCATTCCCGCCAAATCCGAAGAAGGGATCGAGATGCTGCGCGCCGAGACGCTGGCGCTGGGCGGTGAATATGCGCCCGCCGTCAGCCTTGTGCAGATGACCCGCCTTTGGGGCGAGCGGCCCGCCGCCCGCCTGACAAGCCCCTGAAATTGACGGCTCGACCAGATCCCCGGTTCGACGCTCTGGGAGAGTGAATGGAATTCCTGACAAGCGATTTCGCGCTGTTCCTGCTGATCGGCTTCGCGGCCCAGATCGTGGATGGCGCGCTGGGCATGGCCTTCGGGGTGCTGGCGACCTCCAGCCTTCTGGCGATGGGGGTGCCGCCCGCGACGGCCAGTGCGATGACCCATGTGACCGAATGTTTCACCACGGCGGCGTCCGGCACATCGCACGCGCTGCACCGGAACGTCGATTGGAAGCTGGTGCGACGGCTGGCCCCGGCGGGGATGATCGGTGGGGCGCTGGGCGCGTTCCTTCTGTCCAACATCGACGGATCGGTGATCGAGCCGTTCATTTCGGTCTATCTGATCGGGATCGGCGTGTTCATCCTGTGGAAGGCACTGCGCCCGCTGCGCCAGCGCAAAATGCACGACCGCGCGGTGCCGTTCATCGGCTCCGTCGGCGGCTTTCTGGATGCGATCGGCGGCGGGGGATGGGGGCCGATGGTGACCTCGACGCTGGTGGGCCGGGGGCATGACATCAAGAAGGTCATCGGTTCGACCAATCTGACGGAATTCATGGTAACGCTGGTGATCTCGGCCACGTTCATCGCATCGCTCGGCTGGGCCGAGCTCTCGTCGGCGGCGGGGCTGATCGTGGGCGGGGTGCTTGCGGCTCCGCTCGGGGCCTTCGTGCTGAAGAAGGTGCCGGTGAAGCCGCTCATGGTTGCCGTCGCCTGCGTCATCATCGCGACGGCCGGGCTGCGCCTGATCTAGGCGCGGCAGTAGGATTGGCTGCGGGTCCAGGCGGCCATCTCGGACCGTTTGGCATCGCTGCGGAAGGGGGCCCAGTCGCGGCCGAGGCCACGGTTGCCGCGACCTGCGACCATGTTGTCGCGGCTGACCTGCACCGCCGCGATTTCCACCGCGCAGGACAGGTTCGCGGCGCCGTTCTTCAGCGCGCCGGTGCTGGTTGCCTCGCAGCCATAGGCGCGGGCGGTCGAGGGCGCGATCTGCGTCAGGCCGATCCATTTGCCGCCGCCGCCCGATGCCTGCGGATTCCAGGTGGATTCGTGTTTCGCAAGCGCCGACAGGATGCCCGACCAAAACGCCTGACGGTCCGTTTCGCTGGCGTTCTCGTAGCCGGGGCACCATGTTTCGATGTCGGACGGCACCAGCGAGGTGAGGTCCTTCTGCCCGACGGCTTCCAGCGTCGTGGCCGTCCAGGTCTTCGCCTCGGGGCGGAAGTCCCACCGCATGGCCGGGGTCGTATCGACGACGGGGGCCGAGGTGGTGGAGGTCGCGCCGCAGGAAATGGGCAGCGCGAGAATGGCACCGAGGAGAAGGGTCTTGGCTTGCATTGGTCCGGAAACGTGGCACCGCGTCCGTGCGCGGCCTTGTGCTTCTGACGATCCGGGAGGTGTCTGACAAGCTGGGGGGATTCCGCTCGGCGTGAATCCGCCGCTTTTGCCCGGTCTGCGAGCGGATGCCCGCCCTTGCCGATGGGGGCGGTCCGGCCTAGAAAGACCCTGCTGAAAAGGATGTGACGATGCTGGACCTGACCTTCGAGAACCCCAAGCCCAAAGTCATCGCGGGCGCGCTGCATGACTGGGAACTGGTCATCGGGATGGAGATCCACGCGCAGGTCTCGTCCAATGCCAAGCTGTTTTCCGGCGCATCGACCGGGTTCGGGGCAGAGCCGAACAGCCACGTCGCCTTCGTCGATTGCGCGATGCCGGGGATGCTGCCGGTCATCAACGAATTCTGCATCGAACAGGCGGTGCGCACGGGTCTGGGGCTGAAGGCCGCGATCAATCTGCGCTCGGCCTTCGATCGCAAGAATTATTTCTATCCCGACCTGCCGCAAGGATATCAGATCAGTCAGCTTTACCACCCCATCGTGGGCGAGGGCGAGGTGCTGGTCGAGATGGGTCCGGGCGTCGCGCGGCTGGTGCGGATCGAGCGGATCCACCTTGAGCAGGACGCGGGCAAGTCGATCCACGACATGGACCCAAACAGCAGCTTCGTCGATTTCAACCGCACCGGCGTTGCGCTGATGGAGATCGTCAGCCGCCCCGACATCCGCGGGCCGGAGGAAGCGGCGGCCTATGTGACCAAGCTGCGCCAGATCCTGCGCTATCTTGGCACCTGCGACGGCAACATGCAGAACGGCAACCTGCGCGCCGACGTGAACGTCTCGGTCTGCCGTCCGGGCCAGTATGAGAGATATCAGGCGACGCAGGACTTCTCGCATCTGGGAACGCGGTGCGAGATCAAGAACATGAACTCCATGCGCTTCATCCAGGCTGCCATCGATTACGAGGCGCGGCGCCAGATCGCCATTCTGGAGGATGGCGGCAGCGTCGCGCAGGAGACGCGCCTTTACGATCCCGACCGGAACGAGACGCGGTCGATGCGGTCGAAGGAAGAAGCGCATGACTACCGCTATTTCCCCGATCCCGACCTTCTGCCGCTGGAAATCGAGCAGGCCTGGGTCGACGGGATCGCGGCCACCATGCCCGAACTGCCCGACGCCAAGAAGGCGCGGTTCATGGGCGATTTCGGCCTGACCGATTACGACGCGAACGTGCTGACGGCGGAACTCGATGCGGCCGGCTTCTTCGAGGAAGTCGCCAAGGGCCGCGATGGCAAACAGGCCGCGAACTGGGTCATCAACGAATTGTTCGGGCGTCTGAACAAGGAAGGGCTGGCGATCGAGGCATCCCCGATCTCGGCGGCGCAGCTTGGTGGTATTCTGGACCTGATGGCAAAGGGCGAAATTTCGGGCAAAATGGCCAAGGACCTGTTCGAGATCGTCTGGACCGAGGGCGGCGATCCCGCCGAAGTCGCGGCCGCCCGCGGCATGAAGCAGGTGACCGATACCGGCGCCATCGAGGCTGCGGTGGACGAGATCATCGCCGCCAACCCCGCGCAGGTGGAAAAGGCCAAGGCCAATCCGAAACTGGCGGGCTGGTTCGTGGGGCAGGTCATCAAGGCCACCGGCGGCAAGGCCGCGCCCGCGACGGTGAACGAGCTGGTGAACCGCAAGCTGGGCCTTTGATGGAGCGCGACCCGATCCTCGGCTTCAACGAGCGGGTGAAACTGGTCGCGTCCTTCTACAACGCGCTGGGCCTTGGGCTTATCATCGGCGGGATTTTCAGACCCGCCGCCGCCGGCTATGATGTGCCGATCAAGTCGATGGCGCTTTGGGTGTTCGGCGGACTCGCTTTTCATGCGTTCGGGGTCTATATACTACGGTACGTGAAGAAAGGGGTTAAGTGATGACCATGGAATTCTTCAACTACGGTATCCCGCTTGTCGCGCTGGCGCTTGGCGCTGGCGGTCTGCTGATCGTGCGCGAGATGTCGCGCCGCGTGGACCGGGAAATGGCCGAGATCGCCCGCCAAAAACATCACCACCCTGCCGAATGATAAAAAGCCGCTCTTTCGAGCGGCTTTCATGTTTCCTGTGCAAGCCGCCCCGAAGGGCGGCTTTTGTCTTTTAATCGGCGGACAGCACACCGTCCTTGAATGCGGGCTCGTTCGGCGTCTGAACCTCGGATGCCAGAGGGCGCGGATTGCCGTTCAGCGCGTCGTTCATCGCGGCCTCGTCCAGCTCGCCCTCCCAGCGGGCGACAACCAGCGTGGCAACGGCGTTCCCGACGAAGTTGGTCAGCGCGCGCACTTCGGACATGAAGCGGTCGACACCGAGGATCAGCGCCATGCCCGCGACCGGAACGGTCGGCACGACCGACAACGTCGCCGCCAGCGTGATGAAGCCTGCGCCCGTGATGCCCGCGGCCCCTTTGGACGACAGCATCGCCACGGCCAGCAGCAGGATTTCCTGCCCCAGCGTCAGGTCGGTATTCGTCGCCTGTGCGATGAACAGCGCCGCCATGGTCATGTAGATGTTGGTGCCATCGAGGTTGAACGAATACCCGGTCGGCACGACCAGACCCACGACCGAACGCGACGCGCCCGCCCGCTCCATCTTTTGCAGCAGCGAGGGCAGGGCAGCCTCGGACGACGAGGTGCCGAGGACCAGCAGCAGTTCTTCCTTCAGGTATTTTATGAGCTTGATGATCGAGAAGCCGTTGTAACGCGCCACCGCGCCCAGAACGACCAGCACGAACAGCAGCGCCGTCAGATAGAAGCACAGCACAAGGAAGGCGAGGTTGATGACCGACGAGATGCCGTAAGCGCCGATGGTGAAGGCCATCGCACCGAAGGCCCCGATGGGCGCCGCCTTCATCAGGATCGCGACCAGCCGGAAGATCGGATAGGTCAGCGCTTGCATGAAATCCAGAACCGGCTTGCCGCGATCCCCGACCATCGCCAGCGAAATCCCGAACAGGACCGAAAAGAACAGCACCTGCAGGATGTCACCCGAAGCGAAGGCTCCCACCACGGTCAGCGGGATGATGTTCATCAGGAACCCGGTGATCGTCGTGTCATGCGCCTTTTGCGTGTATTGAGACACCGCGCCGGCATCCAGAGTCGCCGGATCGATGTTCATGCCCGACCCCGGCTGCACGAGGTTCGCGACGATCAGGCCCACGACCAGCGCAAGGGTGGAGAAGGTCAGGAAGTAGATCATCGCCTTGCCGGCGACGCGGCCAACCTTCTTCATGTCGCTCATCCCGGCGATGCCGGTGGACACGGTCAGGAAGATGACGGGCGCGATGATCATCTTGACCAGCCGAACGAAGGCGTCGCCCAGCGGCTTCAGGCTTTCGCCGATCTGCGGATAGAAATGTCCAAGGGTGATGCCTGCGACGATGGCGACGATCACCTGGACGTAAAGATGGCTGTAGAATGGTTTCGGCCCGCCTGCATCGGGGGCCGTGTGGTCGATATGCAACGTTTTTCCTCCTCGCGGTCCACGCGCTGGTGGGCGGGTCTACAGCAAGGGAAGGGGTTTCGATACCGCCCGTCAGAAAGACGTCAGAAAACGGCAAGTCTTTGATATCGCGAATATTGCATGGCGGGTATGCGGTTTTTGCCGGGGCTGGCGAAAAAATAATCTGCGGGCGCGGCCCTTCCCAAGACGGGATTTTTGGCACAAGAGGGGGCGCTTGCAGCAACGGGGGCAGCAGAATGGAACGGTTCGGATTCAGCATCGCCGCGACGGATGGCAAGGCACGGACGGGGATCATCTCCACCCCGCGCGGGGAAATCCGCACCCCCGCCTTCATGCCTGTCGGAACCGCCGCGACCGTCAAGGCGATGATGCCCGAAAGCGTGCGCAAGACCGGGGCCGACATCCTGCTGGGCAACACCTATCACCTGATGCTGCGGCCGACCGCCGAACGGATCGACCGGCTGGGGGGCTTGCACAAGTTCATGAACTGGGAACGTCCGATCCTGACCGACAGCGGCGGCTTTCAGGTCATGAGCCTGACGGGACTGCGCAAGCTGACCGAGCAGGGGGTCAAGTTCAAATCGCACATCGACGGCTCCACCCATAACCTGACGCCGGAACGCAGCATGGAGATCCAGCGCCTTCTAGGGTCGGATATTGTGATGGCCTTCGACGAATGTACCCCGTTCCCGGCCGAGGAGGCGGTGGCGCGCAAGTCGATGGAATTGTCGATGCGCTGGGCGCAACGCTCGCGCGATGCGTTCGGCGACCGTCCCGGCCATGCGTTGTTCGGCATCCAACAGGGCAGCGTCTTCCCAGACCAGCGCGCCGAAAGCGCCGAAAAGCTGCGCGAGATCGGCTTCGACGGCTATGCCGTCGGCGGTCTGGCGGTGGGCGAGGGACAGGAGATGATGTTTTCGGTGCTGGACTATGCGCCGGACATGCTGCCCGAGGACAAGCCGCGCTACCTCATGGGCGTCGGCAAGCCCGATGACATCGTCGGCGCGGTGGAACGCGGGATCGACATGATGGACTGCGTTCTGCCCTCACGGTCCGGGCGGACGGGGCAGGCGTTCACGCGGCACGGGGTCGTCAACATCCGCAACGCCCGCCATCAGGACGACCCGCGCCCGCTGGACGAGGCTTGCACCTGCCCGGCCTGCCGCAACTATTCCCGAGCCTATCTGCACCATGTCACCCGCGCGCAGGAGATCATCGGGTCTATGCTGATGACATGGCACAACCTGCATTATTATCAGGAGTTGATGCAGGGTCTGCGCGACGCGATCGCGGGCGGATATCTGGCTTCGTTCGTGACCGCCTTTCATGCCCAGCGGGCGGCGGGGGATATCGACCGGCTGTGACTTGTGCGGCGCCGCGCCGCACATAGATGACATGGGCAAACGAATGGAGAGCTTCATGTCGGATAAGCTGTTCGAGCCCGTGGAACTGGGCGCGATTCACCTGAAGAACCGTGTCGTCATGGCGCCGTTGACCCGCAGCCGCGCGGGCGATGGCGATGTGCCGCACGATCTGCATGTCGAGTATTACGCCCAGCGGGCGGGCGCGGGCCTCATCATTGCCGAGGCGACGCAGATCTCTCCCGAAGGGAAGGGCTATATCGCGACGCCCGGCATCTACAGCCCCGCACAGATCGCGGGCTGGAAGAAGGTGACGGAGGCGGTCCATGCCAAAGGCGGCAAGATCGTGCTTCAGATCTGGCATGTGGGCCGCATCTCGCATGTGAACCTGCAGCCGAATGGGCAGGCGCCGGTTTCGGCCTCGGCCATCCGGGCCGACGCGACATCGCATGACGGGACGGGCTTCGTTCCGGCATCCACCCCGCGCGCGCTGGAGATTTCCGAGATGCCGCGTCTGGTCGAGGAATATCGGCAGGCGGCTGTGAACGCCAAGGAGGCGGGCTTCGACGGGATCGAGGTCCATGCCGCAAACGGATACCTGATCGAGCAGTTTCTGCGCTCCGGCACCAACAAGCGCGACGATGCCTATGGCGGGCCGGTGGACAACCGCCTGCGCCTTCTGCGCGAGGTGATGGATGCCGTGCTGACCGTCTGGGAAGCGAACCGCGTCGGCGTGCGGATCAGCCCGTTCTCGCCCGGCAACGGGATCGGACCGGATGCGGAGTCGGTCGAGTTGTATGAGCATGTGATCGACGCGCTGGAACCGCTGGGTCTTGCCTATCTTCACGCCATCGAAGGTGCGACGGGCGGCGGGCGCGACTGGCCCGAAGGCGCGATGCAAGCACTGCGCAAACGCTTCTCGGGGCCGTATATCGCCAATAACGGCTATGACCGGGATATGGCGATCCGCGCGGTGGACAGTGGCGAGGCGGATGCGGTGGCTTTCGGACGGCCCTATATCTCGAATCCCGACCTGGCCGAGCGTCTGGCGAAAAATGCACCCCTGAACCCACCCGCGACCGAAAATGTCTATGGCGGTGGGGCGGAAGGTTACACCGATTATCCCAAATTGGCTGGATGATCGCATTTATTGCGGAAAAGTAACCGAATCGTGGCAATATACGCCCGATGATCCCTTGCCCCCGACCTGCCATCCGCGCAGAATGCCCGATCGCTGCGGCGTGGTTGACAGTCGGGGGCAGGGCTACCAGATATGGTGGCATACCACCGGGGAAGGCCGTGCGTCGCCGATGATCGGGGCCGGAGCCTTCCTGCGAAAGGACAAAGAATGAACGAAGCATTCGCCAACAGCTATCCCGTGTTGCCCCTGCGCGACATCGTGGTATTTCCGCACATGATCGTGCCGCTGTTCGTCGGGCGCGAGAAATCGGTCCGCGCGCTTGAAGAAGTCATGAGCGAGGATCGCCAGATCCTGCTGTCGTCGCAGATCGACCCGTCGGTGGATGATCCGGGCAGCGACGGGATCTACAAATCCGGCGTTCTGGCCAACGTCCTGCAACTGTTGAAACTGCCCGACGGCACCGTGAAGGTGCTGGTCGAAGGCAAGCAGCGCGTCCGCATCACCGAATTCCTGACGAACGACGCCTTCTTCGAAGCGCGTGCGGAGGAGCTGACCGAGCTTCCCGGCGACGCGGATTCCGTCGAGGCGATGCTGCGCGCCGTTGCCGACGAGTTCGAGCGTTACGCCAAGATCAAGAAGAACATCCCCGAGGAAGCGCTTTCCGCCGTTTCCGAGGCGCGCGACCCTGCGCGTCTGGCCGACCTGGTCGCCGGTCACCTTGGCATCGACGTCGCCCAGAAGCAGGCGCTGCTGGAGACGCTGGACATCGCCGAGCGTCTGGAGAAGGTCTATGGCCACATGCAGGGCGAAATGTCCGTGCTGCAGGTCGAAAAGAAGATCAAGACCCGCGTGAAGTCGCAGATGGAGCGGACGCAGCGCGAGTATTACCTGAATGAGCAGATGAAAGCCATTCAGAAGGAACTTGGCGATGGCGAGGACGGCCAGAACGAGGTGGCCGAGCTTGAAGCCCGCATCGCCGCGACCAAGCTGTCGAAGGAAGCGCGCGAAAAGGCCGATGCCGAGGTTCGCAAGCTGAAATCCATGTCGCCGATGAGCGCCGAGGCCACGGTGGTGCGCAACTACCTCGACTGGCTGCTTGGCGTGCCGTGGGGCGTGAAATCGAAGGTGAAGAAGGATCTGGGCAAGGCTCAGGAAATCCTCGACGCCGATCACCACGGGCTGGAAAAGGTCAAGGAACGCATCGTCGAATACCTTGCGGTGCAGGCGCGTGCGACCAAGCTGAAGGGGCCGATCCTGTGCCTCGTCGGCCCTCCGGGCGTGGGTAAGACCTCGCTGGGTCGGTCGGTCGCCAAGGCCACGGGACGCGAGTTCATTCGGATTTCCCTTGGTGGTGTCCGGGACGAGTCCGAAATCCGCGGCCACCGTCGGACCTATATCGGCTCCATGCCGGGCAAGATCATTCAGGCGCTGAAGAAGGCCAAGACCACGAACCCGCTGATCCTGCTGGATGAGATCGACAAGATGGGTCAGGACTTCCGCGGCGATCCTGCTTCGGCAATGCTCGAGGTGCTGGACCCGGAACAGAACGCAACCTTCGCGGACCACTATCTGGAGGTCGAATACGACCTTTCGAACGTGATGTTCCTGACCACGGCCAACAGCTACAACATGCCGGGGCCGCTGCTGGACCGGATGGAGATCATTCCGCTGTCGGGCTACACCGAGGACGAGAAGCGCGAGATCGCGAAGACCCACCTTGTGCCGAAGCAGGTCACGAACCACGGGCTCAAGAAGGGCGAGTTCAGCGTGACCGACGAGGCGCTGACCGAGGTGATCCAGTCCTATACCCGTGAAGCGGGCGTGCGGTCGCTGGAGCGCGAGTTGGCAAAACTGGCCCGAAAGGCCGTGACCGAGATCGTGAAGGGCAAGGCCACCACGGTGGAGGTGACTGCGGAAACGGTCGGCGATTTCCTTGGCGTCAAACGTCACAAACACGGTCTGGCCGAGAAGGAAGATCAGGTCGGCGTCGTCACGGGTCTGGCCTATACCTCGGTCGGGGGCGAGCTGTTGCAGATCGAAGCGCTGCGCCTGCCGGGCAAGGGCCGCATGAAGACGACCGGGAAATTGGGCGACGTGATGAAGGAGTCGATCGAGGCGGCCTCCAGCTACGTTCGTTCGATCAGCCCGCAGCTTGGAGTGAAACCGCCGAAGTTCGAGACGATGGACATCCACGTCCACGTTCCCGAAGGCGCGACGCCGAAAGACGGGCCGAGCGCGGGTCTGGCGATGGTGACGTCCATCGTGTCGGTTCTGACTGGCATTCCGGTTCGCAAAGACATCGCCATGACGGGCGAGGTGACGCTGCGCGGCAACGCGCTGCCGATCGGAGGCCTGAAAGAGAAGCTGCTGGCCGCGCTGCGCGGCGGCATCAAGACGGTGCTGATCCCAGCCGAAAACGAGAAGGACCTGGCCGAGATTCCGGACAACGTGAAGCAGGGGCTGAAGATCATCCCCGTCACGCATGTCCGCGAGGTGCTGCGCGAGGCGCTGGTCCGCCAGCCCGAGCCGGTGGAATGGGACGAGGAGGCCGAGGAAGCCGCCGCGCTTGCCCGCAAGGCCGCCGCGGAAAACCAGCCCAGCCAGACCGCCCACTGAACCAGAAAACCGCGCCTGAAAAGGCGCGGTTTTTTCCTCTTGCAGCCGCCACGGCGAGCGGTTAAACCCCGCGCATCGGGCGATTAGCTCAGTGGTAGAGCGCTTCGTTCACATCGAAGATGTCAGGGGTTCAAATCCCTTATCGCCCACCATCTACCCTGTTGAAAAGCCTCGGTTTTACGCCGGGGCTTTCGACTTAAACAAAGCGCCCTCCGGTTCCGTGAACCTATCGAGCCGCTTTCAGCTTCACAAAGTCCAAAACTTCCGCTGCATCCGACAGGTGGTCGGGCGCAAAGCGGGCGTAAGTCGAGTACGTGATCGCGCTGTTGCTATGGCCGAGATATTGGGCAACCCGATCCATGGGGACGCCGCTGCTGACCATCGCTACAGCCGCCGAATGACGAAGGGTGTGAAGTGTCACATTCTCCAGCCGGGCGCGGGTGCAGGCGTTTTCGAACCCCTTACGGATGCTTCCGACGCGCTCGCCGCCATACTCGATAACGTGGTCACTCAAAGCAGCTTCCTTCGCCGTTTGGAGCGCAGCCCGGATGCCGCGGTTCATGGGGACGACAGCGCGTCCTTTCCTTGTGCGGGCATCGTCCAAACGAAGGTTGATGATGCCGCGATCGAGATCGACGCGATCCCAGGTAAGGTCAAGGATTGCACCCACCCGCCCGGCGGTGGCGAAAAGGAGATGGATCGCCAAAGCGACATGCGGCGCGGATGCTCCCTCGATCAGGCGCTCTACCTCGGCTTTGGTCAGATATCGCTCCTTCGGCGTCGGTTTCGCGGGACGTTCGATATGGGGGGCGCTTTCGATGATCCGATTGCGGACGGCAAATGTCATTGTGCTGCGAAGGTGTCCCAGCTCGGTGTGGACCGATCCTTGGGAAATGCCCGCTCCCTCGCGCGCCTTTAAATAGGCACGGCAATGATCCGTCGTGATCTGATCGGGCCGGAAGGATCCGAAGTGGGCCAAGACAGCCTTTCCTGTGTATCCCATCGTCTCGGCTGTCGGCTTGCTGCCTAAGTCGGTGCGATACATCTCCCATATCTCAGCGATGGTTGCGCCCTGCTGGGCAGCGGAAAAGGTCTCGCGCCGATAGACGTCTATTGCCTCGGCTTCCGCTTCCGTTCGGGTGCGTGCCGCAAGACTAAAGCGCTTTCGCTTTCCTGCATCCCGCCAGTAAACGCAGTAACCACCCCGGAATCGCCCGATGCTGATGTCTGGCACGCTTCTATCTCCTCAACGACTTGGGCGGGGATGCGGTAGAGCTTTCCGATACGGAAATGCCGGATTTCCCCCGCTTGACACTTGTTCCTGATCGCAGTTGCACTGACGCCCCAATGGCTGGCAAGCGTTTCTGGCGTCCAAGGTCTCCCCATCAGAAAGGTCCTCCCTGCGTTTTGATGCCAACTTGGTGCTTCGCGTGAGGGGGGGAAGTGTGTCCTGTCTGCACCATGCTGGAAACTCTATGGTTGTAAGCGGGTAACTGGCCGGGACTTTCGATTGAAAATCGCCCGGGCCCAGTCATTCTGCGCCGCAGAATTTGAGCTAAACCCCATTTCGCAGAGCGACTGACGATCAGCCATGCATATTCATGACGAACTTTCGCGCACGACATACACGATTGAAGTCTGGCACCCGGGCTGGAATGTCCCAGAACTTCTCGCACAATGCGACAACTTGAATAATATCGAAGCCAAGTGGATGTCCTGCCAACAGGATCACCCTGATGCCGAACTGTTGCTTGCATCGGGTGCGAATGTGCTTCGTATCCGCCGATCGCTTTACGAGTTGGAGCGGGCCTAGCTCCCCCGTTGGGGATCTTAAGCTCAACCATCACACATACCTCTTATAGTCCTCAGCCCGCTCCAGCCGCTTCCGGCACGGTGCGATCCAGTGGTATTCCGTTGGCCCGGTCCATTGCCGCTGCCAGACGATCCAGCAATAGGCAGTCGCCGTCGTCATCCCGGCTTCCATCTTGCCCCGGTTCAGCGGCACTCTTTCGGTGAACTGCAACACCGCGCGCGGCGGATGGACGCTGAACAGCATCTGGTGACGACGCACGCCTTCGGTAAAGGCGGACCGGATGAAAATCGCGCATCCGATGCGGCTCGTGTCGATCGCGCGGCGGGCGAAATCCTCGGCCAGACGGAAGGGCGGGTTCGTGACCGTCCAGTCCACCGGCGCGGGCGGAATCATCTCGAGATAGTCCCGGACGGCGTAGCCCGCGCCGTAGTCGTGGACGTCGCTCGTCTCGACCGATCCAAAGTATTCCGCCAGAGGTCGGGCCATGAAGCCGCGGTTCGCCGCTGGCTCGCGCACGCTGTCCAGCTGGAGGCGATGACCCTGCACCTCGAGCCATTCGCAAAGCGCGCGCGTCGCCCATGGCGGTGTCGGGAAGTCGTCGAGGCTGTCGTGCGGCTCGACCCGGCGCTGCATGACGGCGGTGCTGATATTCTGGGTCATGCGACCATCCAGCTCGGAGGGCGAGGTATATGCGCGTCGTGCGGCCGCCACAGGTGCAGACAGTACGGGTGCAGGTTCTTATGGTCTGTCGGCGGAACATGAAGCTGCATCGCCGTCTCGTGGGAGAGAAAGAACGCGCGTTTCACTTGCTCCATTTCCTCCCAAGTGGGGCAACGATCAGGACGCGAAACGCTGATGTGATCCCAGCTGTCTGCCCATGAGGCGATGACGTTCATGCCACGGAACCGGAAGGCTCCGCCCTGATTGGGTATCGGCGGGCCGAGCAGCGGGTGCACGATCGCGTAGCAGGAGATTTCCGTGTAGGGCTTCATGCTGCTGCCTCCTTCGCCGCCAGATGCCCGCAGTTCGCGCGCACCAGCGCCTCGGCCAGCGGCGGACAGACGCTGTTCCCGCAGCAGCTGACCTGCACGTCCTTCGCGAAGGTGCGGAAGGTGGCAGTCTCCAGATCCTCCATGCCTTCCCAGGCGCCCTCGATGACGTAATCGGCGGGAAAGCCCTGAGCGTTGAACAGCTCGCGCGGGGTCAGCATCCGCATTCCGATGTCGATGACGATGAAGGTCGCGCCCTCCACGGTCAGGGTGACGAACTCGCCGCCTTCCCATGCGCCGTGTTCCCGCAGGAACTCGGCCACAGCGCGGGCGCGCTCTTCGTGCGCCGGGGTGAAGGGCGGCGCGGCAAGGTCGGCCTGCATGTGGCTGAAGCGGTCCTTGACGGTGACGGTGTGCAGCGGCTCGTCGGTGCGCGCGCCGTCGCCGGTGCCGTAGTATTTCGCGAACCACGCGGCCACCGGCATCTGCTGGCTGCCTGATCCGGTCACGGTGGAGATCGGCTCGCGCGGATCCCGGCCCGCGTGGCCGTCCATGCGGGGCCCGCCGTTCTGCTGGGCGAGGAAGGCCGCGATCGGGTAATGCTTCACGCCGCTGGCCACGACCGTGTTGAGTGGCGCCTGGATGTCTAGCGCGCGCGGTGCCTGACCGGAGCGCTCGCCGTTCCCGACATGCACCATCGTCGCGGCGATCATGCTGTTCTGGTCCTTGCGGCTCGCGCAGATCGTGTGATGCGGATCCCGCATGTCGCGGTTGCCGCCGCCCTGCTGGGCATAGGTCAGCACCGGGGCCAGCAGCGCGCTGTGGCCACCGCCTGCCAGCACGGTTGGGTGGGGAGCATCAGCGGGACGGTCCCGGCGTGCGCTGCCCTTCAGGCTGAGTAGGCTGGGCGAGATCAGCGTCAGGCCCGCGCCGCCGGCGGTGATCGTATGGCACGGCTCGTCCGCGCCCTGCCATGGCTTCTGGCTGTTGCGCATGGTGGCGAGTAGCGGCGCGATCACCGCGTGCTGGATGCCTCCCACCGTGACGGTGCCTAACGGATCGGTCAGCGGGTATTCGCGCCGCCCGCCGCTGTCCCCATGCGCGATGCTGGCGAGGTAGGGGGTGGTGATGGCGAAGCTTTGCGACGTCATCTGTGTCCGCAGAGGTTCACTGAGCGGATAGATTCCGTTCCGTTTGACCGCGCCGGTCATATCTGTCCGCATCAGGTTTGGGGCAATCACGGCCTTTTCGCCCCGGTGCGCGCCGGTGATGGTGCGGAACGGCTCGCCGCTGTCCTCGACCCGCCCGCCGTGGGTCAGGTTCACGAGGAAGGGCCGCTCGGATTCGAGCACATAGCGTTTCATGCCCCGCGCGACGCGGGCGAGGGTGTTCGGCTTCAAGGGCCGCACCGCGCGCAGGCCGTGCTTGGCCATGATCTCGGGGGCGGTGTCGAAGATCGACGGGCAGGGCAGCGACCAGTCGATGCATTCCGCCGCCGTGCGCCACGGCAGCAGCTTGCCGCGCTTCACGTCCTTGCTGGTCGGATCGCCATGCGTGGGCTTCGGCCATGCGATCGGGCGACCATCGCGGCGGGCGACCATGAAGAACCGCTTGCGGATGGTCGGTGCGCCATAGTCGCAGCCGCGCAGCTCGCGCCACTGGACCTTGTATCCGGCCTTCCGCAGCCGCTTCAGCCAAAGCTCGAAAATCTGCCCCGCGAATTCCTTGATCGGCTGGCCGTCCTCGCCGACATGGCCCCAAGTGCGGAATTCTTCGACGTTCTCCATCAGGATCACGTCGGGCTGAACCTCTTCGGCCCATTTCACCACGACCCATGCCAGATCGCGGATGTTGCGATCACGGGGCGCGCCGCCCTTGGCCTTGCTGAAATGCTTGCAGTCCGGGCTGGCCCACAGCAGCCCGACGCGGCGACCGGCGGCGACAGTGCGCGGATCCACGTCCCAGATATTGCTGTCCAGATGCAGCGCCTCGGGGTGGTTGGCCGCGTGCAGGGCCAGCGCATTTTCCGAATGGTTGATGGCGACATCCGGGCTGCGGCCAAGGGCAAGCTCGATCCCGGTGCTGGCCCCGCCACCGCCGGCGAAGCTGTCGATGATCATGGGGGCGGTGTCGAAGTGCGCGCCGTCAAGCATGGGTATTCTCCGGGCAGCGCCGTGTGGGGCTGCTGAACTCGCCGCACGCCGCGCGGTCGGTGGTTTGAACTGAATCGCTTTTCAGCGGGTTGGGGTGGGAAAGGAGAGGCCAATGACCAAGAAGATCGACTTCCGCACCAAGCGCGACGGGCGCGTACCGATTGCAGCGATTGTCACGCTCGTCATCGTTGGGGTGCTGATCCTCATTGGCCTTGGCATCCTGCTTGGCGGTGGTCTGCCCGGCGCAGACTAACGGCGATGGCGCTATAGCATCTGCGCCGTGAACGGTTTTTTGACGGGTTTGCCGCAAGGGTATCGAGGCGAGAGCCGTTCTCGCGATGCCATAGGAGGCAAGGCCACCATGTTCGCGCTTTTCACCATCGTATTCCTTGGCCTCGCGGCCGCGTCCGGCGCCGATGCCATGTCGATTGCCGTCCAGGCCGATCCTGTGGATGCTCCGGCGGCTGGTCTGTCCCAGTAAGCTCATCACCCGCGCCTCCGCCGCGCCAGCACGCCCAGCCCGATCACCGCCGCGCCCAGCAGCAGTCCCGCCGCAGGCAGCGGCACCGGCGCGGGCTGCAACCAGCTGCCACCGCCACCCGGCAGGGGCAGCAGCGTGGTCGTGGTGATATCGGGGCTATCGATCACCGGCGGCGTCAGCAGCGCCTCCACCGCCTTGGCGGGATAGACCGCCGGTGCCTGGCGCTGCGTGGTCCAGTCGATGGAGAGGATACAGGGCGTGGTGCCCGGATCGTCCGGGCCGACGGTGTCGGCTTTGGCGCAGGCTTCTAGGCCGAAGAAGAATCCAGCGCCTGCGCACACAACAGCGACGCTCAGGATAAGGCCGGTGTTCATTGCGGCCTCCCGCCTTCTGGGGGCTCTGCGTAGCGACCTTCAACGCGCGCGAGGTATTCGCGCAGCATCGCGATCATGTCCTCGCGTTCGCCATTGCTGATGTAATTGACGCGGCCATTGTCGATGTGGCCGAACTCTGCCGTCAGAAGGATGAAACCGACGCGCCGGGGCTTCCGGCTGCCGTTCAGCTCCTTGTCGATCCTTTTGGCAAGCTGATTCATGCTGGCGCGGTAGCGCTCTTGAATAGGCGCAGTCATGCGTCACCGCCTTTGCGCTGGGCGCAGTCAGGGCAGATCAAGCCGTCGCCGGAGGGGCAGTCAGGGCGGGGGCAGGCGTCGGGTTGCGCAGGGTCTGCGGCCACGGTCGGGATCAGGGGATGGGGGGTGAAGTGGGTGTGGTATCCGGGCCAATCGCCGCAATTCGGAGAGCCGATCCACGAGGGTTCGTCCACCGGAAACTTCCACCAAACAACGAATCCAATGTCCTCGTGCCATTCATCTGTTGATTTCCACCGAGACGTGACCCGGTTTTTCCACCGAGAACTGACCCACCTTGAGGTTATGTGAAGGGGGTCATGGCTGGGTCAAGACATGGCTGGCCTCCTTCTTGCGGGCGGCGGCTTCGGTGCTGGCCTTGAAGCGGAAGCTGTCGTTGCCGGTTTCCAGAATGTGGCAGCGGTGGGTGAGCCGATCGAGCAGCGCCGTGGTCATCTTGGCATCGCCGAAGACCGTGGCCCATTCGCTGAAGCTGAGATTGGTAGTGATGATGACGCTGGTGCGCTCGTAGAGTTTACTTAGCAGATGGAAGAGCAGCGCGCCGCCTGAGGCGCTGAACGGCAGGTATCCCAGCTCGTCCAGGATCACGAGGTCCAGGCGCACGAGGGTCTCGGCGATCTGACCCGCCTTGCCCTTCGCCTTCTCCTGCTCGAGCGCGTTGACCAGTTCGATGGTTGAGAAGAACCGGACCTTTCGGCGGTGATGCTCGATGGCCTGCACGCCAAGCGCGGTCGCGACATGGGTCTTGCCGGTGCCGGGACCACCGATCAGAACGATGTTCTGCGCTCCGTCCATGAACTCGCCACGATGAAGCTGGCGCACCGTGGCCTCGTTCATCTCGCTGCTTGAGAAGTCGAAGCCGGACAGATCCTTGTAGGCCGGGAAGCGTGCCGCCTTCATGTGATAGGCGATCGACCGGACCTCTCGTTCTGCTGTCTCGGCCTTCAGCAGCTGCGTCAGGATCGGCACGGAAGCTTCGAAGGCCGGCGCTCCCTGTTCGATCAGGTCGGTGACAGCTTGTGCCATGCCGTGCATCTTGAGGCTGCGGAGCATGATGATGACGGCGCCGCTGGCGGGATCATGACGCATGGCGGCCTCCGGTGCTGCGGGCCCGCAGATCGTCGTAACGTCCGACATCGGCCTTGGGCTCACGGCGCAGAGCAAGGGCGTGGGGTGTGTCGATCAGAGGTCCATCGGTGGTTTTGCCATCGATCAGGCGATGCAGGATGTTCAGCACATGGGTCTTGGTCGCGACCCCTTCGGCCAAGGCTAGTTCCACCGCCGTCAGCACCGCCTGCTCGTCATGGTGCAGAACCAGCGCAAGGATGTCGACCATCTCGCGGTCACCACCGGGCCGCCGCAACATCTTCTCCTGCAACTGCCTAAAGCCTGATGGAAGTTCGGCGAACGGAGCGCCATTCCGGAGGGCACCGGGCTTGCGTTGGATCACAGCCAGATAATGCCGCCAGTCATAGATCGTTCGCGGCGGCGACTGGTGTGACCGGTCAATGCGCCGTGCATGCTCGCACAGGATCTGGCCCTCTGCGGCGATAACAAGCCGATCGGGATAGACACGCAGGCTGACAGGACGGTTCGCGAACGACGCCGGAACGCTGTAGCGATTGCGCTCGAAGCTGATCAGGCAGGTCGGTGAGACGCGCTTGCTCAATTCGATGAAGCCGTCGAAGGCGGGCGGCAGAGGCATCAAGGCTGCCTGCTCCTCGGCCCAGACATCGGCAACGCTCCCTGCCAGGCGACCGTGCGGGATCTCCTGCCAGATCTCTCTGCAGCGTCGCTCCAGCCAGGTGTTCAGCGCCGCAAGGTCTGGGAAGTTCGGCATCGGCTGCCACAGGCGTGGCCGCGCATCCTGGACGTTCTTCTCGACCTGACCCTTCTCCCAACCTGCGGCGGGGTTACAGAACTCCGGCTCAAAGACGTAGTGGTTCGCCATGGCAAGGAAACGCATGTTGACCTGACGTTCCTTGCCACGCCCGATCCTGTCCACGGCCGTCTTCATATTATCGTAGATGCCCCGTTCCGGCACGCCCCCGAGCATGCGGAAGCCGTGCCAATGGGCATCGAACAGCATCTCGTGGGTCTGAAGCAGGTAAGCCCGCACAAGGAAGGCCCGGCTGTGCGACAGCTTGATATGCGCCACCTGCAGTTTGGTGCGTTCACCGCCCAAGA
>JARWBI010000006.1 GCA_029846755.1 Falsirhodobacter flavus
CCGATCAAGAAGGCGAAGGCAAAGCCCAGCGCCCCCATGTTGATCGGCAGGGCGGTTGCGATGACGAACATCACCCCAAGGCCCAGTATGGTTGCCATCTGTGCGGACATATTCCCCTCCCTTTTGCCCCGGCCTCCCAACCGGGGGTTTCGTGTCAGTCGTCGAACCTCAGATATCTGGCCAGCGCGGTCCCGGCGTTCAGCATGTGCTCGCGCATGACGCGGGCGGCTTCCTCCGGCTCGCCCCGCGTCATGGCGCGCAGAATGGCGCCGTGTTCGGCATGGGACGTGGCCAGCCGGTCCGGGTATCGCAATTGCGTGCGGCGAAACGGCAGCAGCCGCGCGCGCAAAGCCAGCGCCTGTTCGACCAGAAAGCCGTTATGCGTCGCCTGATACAGCCCCTCGTGGAACGAAAGGTTGAACCCGTCATAGGTGGCGAAATCGCCCGCATCGGCGGCGGTCTTCGACGCCTCGTGCAAGTCCGTCAGCCGGGCGCGTTCGGTGCCGGTGATGCGGTGGCAGGCGATGCGCACGCACATCACCTCGATCTCGGCGGTGACCTCGAACATTTCCAGCAGGCGGGGCAGGGTCATCGGCAGCACGATGGCACCTTTGCGAGGGCGGATCTCGATCAGGCCGGCCGCCTCGACCTGACGCAGCGCCTCGCGCACGGGGGTGCGGGACGCGCCGAAGGTTTCCGAAAGCGAGGCTTCGTCCAGCACTGTGCCGGGGGCCAGCACGCCGGTCGAGATGTCGTCCATCAGCGACAGACGGATGCGTTCGCTCAGCGGGCCTTCCGGTTCGGACATGCTCATGCTCCTTCGATGCCTTTATGTATGCACAGACTGAAATAGATCAGTCAATGAAATACACAGTTGATCCAGAGATGGTCTTTGACATACTTTGGTCAGGAAAGAGGGGTGCCCGATGAAGGAATGGAACCGTCTTGGCCAGAACCGCGCCGCGCGGATGGACCGTGCCGCAAGCCTTGCGCGCGGCAAGCTCGTGGCTCCCGGCGATACCGGTGCGCTGCTGGCGCGGGTGATCGAGCCGGGCGACCGGGTCTGCATCGAAGGGAACAACCAGAAACAGGCCGATTTTCTGGCCAAGGCGCTGGCGGCGCTGGACCCGGCGGATGTGCGCGATCTGCATATCGTCCAGTCGGTGCTGGCGCTGCCCAGCCATCTGGACGTGTTCGAAAAGGGCGTCGCGTCGAAGCTGGACTTCTCCTTCTCCGGCCCGCAGGCGGCGCGGCTGGCGCGGCTGTTATCCTCGGGGCAGCTGAGGATCGGCGCGATCCACACCTATCTTGAACTGTTCGGGCGCTATTTCACTGACCTGACCCCTCGCGTCAGTCTTGTCTGCGCGGCGGCTGCGGATCGGAATGGCAACCTCTATACCGGCGGCAATACCGAAGATACGCCGGTGATCGTCGAGGCGACGGCCTTCCGCCGCGGCATCGTCATCGCGCAGGTGAACGAGATCGTGGATACCGTGCCGCGCGTGGACATTCCCGGCGACTGGGTCGATTTCGTCGTGCAATCCCCGAAGCCGCATTACATCGAGCCGCTGTTCACCCGCGATCCGGCGCAAATCTCGGAAATTCAGGTGCTGATGGCGATGATGGCCATCAAGGGCATCTATGCCGAATACGGGGTCAAACGGCTGAACCACGGCATCGGCTTTGACACGGCGGCGATCGAACTTCTGCTGCCGACCTATGCCGAAAGCCTTGGCATGCGCGGCAGGATCGCGACGCATTGGGCGCTGAACCCCCATCCCGCGCTGATCCCGGCGATCGAGGCGGGGTTCGTCGAAAGCGTGCATTCCTTCGGGTCCGAACTGGGGATGGAGGGGTATATCCGCGCCCGCCCGGACGTGTTCTTCACTGGGCCGGACGGGTCCATGCGGTCGAACCGCGCGCTGAGCCAGACGGCGGGGCTTTACGCCTGCGACATGTTCATCGGATCGACGCTTCAGATCGATCTGGCGGGTAACAGTTCGACCGCCACGCTGGGCCGGATCGCGGGTTTCGGCGGCGCGCCGAACATGGGGTCCGACGCGCGCGGGCGGCGGCACGGGACCGAGCCTTGGCTGCGCGCGGGGCGCGAGGCGGGGCAGGACGGCTTCCGGGGCCGCAAGCTGGTCGTGCAGATGGTCGAGACGTTCCGCGAACACATGGCCCCCGCCTTTGTGGATCGGCTGGATGCTTGGGAACTGGCCGAACAGGCGAACCTCGATCTGCCGCCGGTGATGATCTATGGCGATGACGTCACCCACATCCTGACCGAAGAAGGGATCGCCAACCTGCTGCTGTGCCGCACCCCCGAAGAACGCGAACAGGCGATCCGCGGCGTTGCGGGCTATACCCCCGTGGGACTGGCGCGCGACAAGCGGGCGGTCGAGAACCTGCGCGACCGGGGCGTGATCCGCCGCCCTGCCGATATCGGGATCGACCCGAAGCTGGCGACGCGCGATCTTCTGGCGGCGAAGTCGATGAAGGACCTCGTCCGGGCATCGGGCGGGCTGTACGATCCCCCCGCGAAATTCAGGAGCTGGTGATGGAACGGCTTGAATACGAATTCGACGGCGGCGCGCCGGTGGCGCCGCGCAACCGCCCCACGCTGACCGGGGTTCTGGGGTCGGGAAACCTCGAGGTGCTGGTGGAACCTGCCGACCTTGGCGGGCGCGTCCGGGTCGAGGTGCAGACGGCGGCGGTCGGTTTTGGCGCGATCTGGCAGGCGGTGCTGAGCGATGTCTTCGCCCGCTGGCAGGTGGGCGACATCCGCGTGTCGATCAACGATGCAGGCGCGACGCCCGCCGTGGTCGCCCTGCGTCTGGATCAGGCGCTTTCGGATCACACGGGGGGCGGAGCATGACGAGCTGGCTGGAATCCACCGCGCGAGAACGTGTTGCGGGGCTGCTCGACGCGGGCAGCTTCACCGAATTCGTCCCTCCCGAAGCGCGCCTGACCAGCCCGCATCTGGCCCAGTTGAACCAGCCTGCCGCCTTCGACGACGGCGTGGCTGTCGGGCGCGGGATGCTGAACGACGAGCCCGTTCTGATCGCCGCGCAGGAGGGCGCGTTCATGGGCGGCGCGGTGGGCGAGGTGCATGGCGCCAAGATCACCGGACTTCTGGAACGGGCCTTGGCCGAACGCATTCCGGTGCTTCTGCTGCTCGAATCCGGCGGCGTGCGTCTTCACGAGGCGAATGCGGGCCTGATCGCCGTGTCCGAGATCATGCGCGCGATCCTTGCCCTTCGCGGGGCGGGTGTTCCCGTGATCGTGCTGAACGGCGGGCGCGTGGGCGTCTTCGGCGGCATGGGCATCGCGACCTGCCTGTGCGATCTGCTCATCATGTCCGAGGACGCCCGCCTTGGGCTGTCCGGCCCCGAGGTGATCGAGACGACGATGGGGGTCGAGGAGTTCGACGCGGCCGACCGCGCGCTGGTCTGGCGCGTCACGGGCGGCAAGAACCGTGCGATAATGGGCGAGGCGGTGCTGGTGGCGGATGACATCGCCGCCTTCCGCGCCGCGATCCGGCTGGACCCGGTGCCGCTGGATGTCGAAGCGGAACATGCCCTGTTGGGCGCGCGCCTGGACCGCTTCGGCGGGATGGAGGATGCGCTGGACATCTGGGCCGATCTCGGCATCGAAAACCCCGCCCGCGTGCCGCTTTTGGACACCGATGCCTTCCACGCCGCCATCCGGGGGAAGACCGCATGAAGATCCACGATCTGCTGCCGCAGCTTTTCCCGCACGGGCATGACATCGCTTTCGACGGCGAGTATTTCGCCGGGAGCGCGGGCGATGTGTCCGTTATCGGCACCTGCGACCGCGCCGCCATCGGGGCCGCCCTGTCGCACCGCATGGCGGGCGAGGTTCTGCGCATCTGCCGCGACCATCCGGGCCGTCCGATCCTGTTGCTGGTCGATACGCTGGGCCAGAAGATGAGCCGCCGGGACGAGACGATCTGCCTGAACGCCTATATCGCGCATCTGGCCAAATGCCTCGACCATGCAAGGGGCAGGGGGCACAAAACCATCGGGCTGGTCTATGGCGAGGCGGTCAGCGCGGGGTTCCTGTCGTCCTCGATGCTGGCCGACGCCTGCTACGCGCTGCCCGAGGCCGAAGTGAAGGTGATGAACCTGCCCGCCATGTCGCGCGTGACCAAGATCCCGCTGGAGCGGCTGGAGGAACTCTCGCGCACATCCGCCGTCTTTGCGCCGGGGGTTGCGAATTACATCGCGATGGGCGCGGTGCGCGGGATTTGGGAGGGCGATCTGGCGGCCTGTCTGAAGGCGGCGCTGGCCGAAGACCCCGGCCCGGACACTCGCCGCGCCTTGGGCGAACAGCGGGGTGGGCGCACCCTTGCGCGCCGGGTTTCCGCCGATGTGCGCGGCGATGCGGCCTGAGCGTCACAGCTTCGTCCGCCTGTCCGGTACCCTGACGGGCGAGGCGGGCGAATGGGCGGCGGCGGGGCGCTGGTTCGTCGTCGCCGCATCCCATCCCGGCGACGATCTGGCGACCGTGCGGCTGGGCCTTGCCACGCCCGACAAGCGGCGGATCGGGCTGCATCTGCCGTTGGACCGGCTGACCGACCTGCGCCCGCCGCCCGGTCTGGACGAGATCGACCACACCCCATGGGCAGATCGCCTGACGCAGCTTCGCGCCATCGGGCCGATGCGGGCCTATGGCTCGGCCGCATGGCAGGCGCTGACGGGGCTGCCATACCTGCGGGCGGGGTCGGATCTGGACCTGCTGGTCGCCGATCCCGCGCTGGTCCCGGCGGTGCTGGCCTTGCCGCAAACCCCGCGGCTGGATGGCGAGGTGCTGTTGCCGGATGGTCGCGCGGTGGCCTTGCGCGAATACGGCGCGGCGCGGCGCATCGTCAAAGGCCATGGCGGCCCGTGGCTGGAGGCGGCATGACCCGCCAGCTTCCCATTGCCGACAGCATCGGCCGCGCCGCCATCCGCGCCCTTCATGCCGAAGTGATGCTGCACCCCAAGCCCGGCCTCGTCAGCCCGGTGGACAATGGGGCGCATCGGGACATGGATGTCGGCACCTTTATGCGGAGCCTGTTTGCCCTGCGCGGCTATTTCACCGCGATCTCGACGGCGGCGGACTTTCCCGAAATGCAGCGCCTTGGCATCGAGGCCGAGGCGCGGATGATGGCGGCCACTGGCGGCGTCAACACGCATCGCGGCGCGATCTTCAGCCTTGGCCTTCTGGCGGCGGCTGCGGGGCGGATGACGGCGCCGACCCCGGATGCCATCTGCATGGCCGTCGCGCATAACTGGGGCGACGCATTGCGGGCCATGCCGGCGCAGGCCAGCAACGGGACCGCCGCGATCCGCCGCCACGGCGCTACCGGTGCGCGTATCCACGCAGCGGAAGGGTTCCCGCATCTGCGCCATGTCGTCCTGCCCGCGCTGAAGGCGGGTCCGGTGCAGGCGCTGTTCGCGTCCATGGCGGTGCTGGAGGATACCAATCTTTTGCACCGGGGCGGGGCGGCGGGACTGGATCACGTCCGGTCCGAGGCGCAGGCGTTCCTCGATGCCGGGGGGGTCCATGCGGATGGCTGGCGGGCGCGGGCAGATGCGCTGCACCGAAGCTGCGTGGCGCGGAACCTCTCGCCCGGCGGATCGGCGGATATGCTGGCCTGCGCGATGTTCCTGCAAGACATCTGCTGATGCTGGGTCTGCTGTTTCCCGGCCAATCCGCCCAAGGGGCCGAGGCCCTGCGAAAGCTGCTGCCCTATCGCGAAACGGCCCCGGTCTTTGCGGCACTGGAGCAGGCGGTCGGAATGCCTCTGGATGGCATCCTGAACGCGGGGGACCGGCTGTTCGACAATGCCTTGGCACAGCCTCTGGTCTGCGCGCTGGAACTGGCGGCCGCCGCGGTGCTGGACCCGGCTGCCGAGGTCTGCGCGGGTTACAGCATTGGCGAGCTTGCGGCCTATGGTTTCGCCGGATCGCTGACGGTCCCCGAGGTGCTGCGTCTTGCGCGCATCCGGGCCGAGGCGATGGATGCGGCGTCGGACCTGCCGCAGATGATGGTTGCGGTTCGTGGAACCGTTCCAGCGCTGCCCGAAGGTGCATATGTCGCGATCCGCAACGCTCCGGACCGGGTCGTCGTGGCAGGGGGGGCGGAGGCGGTGCGTGCCCTCACGGGCGGGTCGGTCACGGTCCTGCCGGTCCGCATCGCTTCGCACACGCTTCTGATGGCCCCGGCAATGCCGGTGTTCCGTCGCGCGCTGGAGGCCGCGGATTTCCGCGCCCCGTCCCGCCGCGTGTTGGCGGGTATCGACGGCGCGCCTGTGCTGTCACGGGACCGGGCCATCGACACCCTGTCGCGGCAACTTTGCCAGACCGTCGAATGGGAAGCCTGCATGATCGGCCTTGAAGAAGGCGGCTGTACGGCGGCAGTGGAATTGCCGCCCGGAAGCAATCTTTCGCGAATGCTGCGCGACAGGGGAATGATCGCCCGCGCCTTCGACGACTTCCAAAGCGCGGACGGCCTCGCGCGATGGATCGCGCATCAATAGTCGCCGCATCCGTTAAAATCGCTTGCCTGAAAATAGTTAATCGCGCAAAATTGATGTAATCGTTTGCATTGCGACTCGTGGAGGACTCGCCGTGCAAATGCCGGAGGATTTTGGTTTCAGGTAAGCGGCCCGCAAACATCTGAATATGCGCGCAAATATTATTTGCCTGCATATTCTCGGATTGCGCGTATCGCCCCGATAAGAGTTAACAACCGGAGGAGGAAAAGAATGACCACTCTCAAATATGGCCTAATGGCCGTTGCGGCGACATTCGCCTTTGGCGGGCAGATGGCCCAGGCCGCCACGGTGGATCTGCCCATCGGCGTGCAGCTTTTCACCATGCGCAATGCTGGCACGGTCGAAGAGCGTCTGGCCGCGGTCGAACGCGCCGGGATCAAATATGTCGAAACCGCCGGGGCACTCGGCGCGACCGGGGAAGAGGCCCGTGCACTGCTGGAAACCTATGGGCTGAGCGCGATTTCCGCGCATGTGGGCCTTTCGGAACTGCGCGACAATCTGGACGACGTGATCGCCTATAACAAAGCCATCGGCAACGATACGATCGTGCTGCCGAACGTGCCGGGCCGTCCGACCGATGCGGCGGGCTGGGCGACGCTGGGCGCCGAACTGGGCGGCATTGCGGAAACGCTGGACGATGCCGGGATGCGCCTTGCCTATCACAACCACGCATGGGAGCTGGAGGAGTTCGACGGTCGCACCGCACTGGAGATCCTGCTTGATTCCGCAGGCCCGCTGGTCAAGGCGCAGCTGGACCTCGCTTGGGCGCATGTCGCAGGGGTGGACCCGGTCGAGATGCTGAACAAGCTGGCCGGGCAGGTGATCTCGGTCCACGCCAAGGATGTCGCGACCGAACCGGGCCCGACCACCGGCGGCACCCCGCCCGCGATGTTCGCCGCCGTGGGCGAGGGCGTCCTGGACTGGTCCGCTATCCTGCCCGCAGCGGAACTGGCCGGGGTCGAATGGTATATCATCGAGCATGACTTCCCGCCGAACGCGGAAGAAGTCATCACCGTCGGCAACCAGTTCCTGACCGGCCAGCTTGCGCCCCCGGCCCCCGTGCCGCTGCCCGCCAGCCTTCCGCTGCTGGCCGCTGGCCTTGTAGCCTTTGGCCTGATCCGCCGCCGGGCCGCCTGACGATGGGTGGCCGCGCAATCAAATATCAATGCGCGGCCACTTCCGGTCATTATCTTCCCGAAATGCCCCTTGCAGCATTGCACTCCGGCCCGATGCCGCGCTAAGGCAACTGCCGGGACAAAGGGGAAGGGACATCCGATGAAGCACATTCACGCTGCCATGCTGTTTGCCGCACTGGCCGCACCGGCCACCGCGCAAGAGATCAAGATCGGCTATGCGCTGGCCACCGACAGCCATTACGGCGCGGGCGCGCAGGCTTTCGAGAAATCGCTGACCGAGAGCCTTGGCGATCAGTTCACCTTCCGCCATTTCCCCTCGTCCGGCCTTGGCGGCGAGCGTGAGGTGCTGGAAGGGCTGCAACTTGGCACGGTGGAGATGACCATCGCCTCGGACGGCACGCTGGCGAACTTCGTGCCCGAGGTGGGCGTTCTGGGCGTGCCTTTCCTTCTGCGCGACAAGGCCCATGCCCGCACCGTTCTGGATGGCGAGATCGGCGACGAGATGCTGGCCAAGTTCGAAACCGCCGGGCTGCATGCGCTGGCATGGGGCGAGCAAGGCTTCCGTCACATCACCAGCAATCGCGGGGCGGTCGAAACCCCGGCCGACCTGTCGGGCCTGAAGATCCGCACGATGGAAAACCCGGTCCATCTGGAGGCGTTCCGCGCCCTTGGTGCCGCCCCGACCCCGATGGCATGGCCCGAGGTGATCGGCGCGCTGGAACAAGGCGCCATCGACGGGCAGGAAAACCCGCTGTCGGTGATCGTATCCGCCAAGCTGGCCGAAGTGCAGGATTACCTGACGCTGGACGGGCACGTCTATTCCTCGACCATCATCCTTGTCTCGCCCATCTTCTGGGACGGGCTGGACGACGCGCAGAAGGCCGCGTTCGAGAAAGCCGCCGATGACGCGGTGACTGCAATGCGCGCCTATGTCGATGACGTGGACACCACGGGCGTCGCCGCGCTGCGCGAAGGCGGGATGGAAGTGAACGAGCTGTCGCCCGAACAGAAGGTCGTCTTCCGTGACGCGCTGGCCGAACCCTACAAGGCTTACGAGGCGCAGTTCGGCAAGGACCTGATGGACCGCATCCAGGCAGTTCAGTAACCGATGCGCCGGATCGAGAATGCCTTCGTGACCCTGAACGGGGCAGTGCTGGTCATCGGCCTGATGGCAATGTGCCTCATCGTCGGCTGGAACGTGTTGGGCCGGTATCTGACCGGCAATTCGCTGACATGGGCCGACGAGGTTGCGCGGTATTCGATGATCTGGCTCACCTTCCTTGGCAGCGGGCTTGCGCTGCGCGAGGGGGCGCACGCCGCCATCACCAACGCGCAGGACGCGCTGCCCGGCACCGGGCAACGGGTGCTGCGCGGCGCGATCCTGCTGGTGCTGTTTTCCTTCTTCGCCTTCATGGTCTGGGTCGGCCTCGATTACATGGGGCGGATGTCGGTGCAGAAATCGGCGGCGCTTCAGGTGCCGATGAAATGGATCTATGCCGCGATGCCCACTGGCTTCGTGCTGATGATCGTCCACCTTGCCCTGATCGCGCCGGAATACTTGCGCGCGGGCCTTCAACAGTCGGACGAGGCTGCAATTGGCTGAGATTATGATCGCCGCCTTCCTGATCCTGATGGTGATGGGGGTTCCGGTGGCCTTCGGGCTTGCCATTTCGGCCTTTGCCGCCGTCGCCATCGTCGGGAAATACCCGATGGTCGTCGTGGTGAAGGAGATGTTCACCGGCCTCGACAGCTTCCCGCTGCTGGCCGTGCCCTTTTTCATCCTCGCGGCAGAGATTATGTCCACGGGCGCAATCTCGCGCATGCTGCTGCGATTTGCGTCGCAATTCGTAGGGCATTTCCGTGGGGGTCTCGGTTACGCCAACGTGCTGACGGGAACGCTGTTTGCGGGGATTTCAGGGTCCGCGCTGGCATCGGCTGCCGGGCCGGGCGCGATGATGGCCCGGATGATGGAGCGGAGCGGCTATTCCAAGGCCTATGCCGGGGCGCTGACGATTTCGGTGGCGGTGGTCGATCCGATCATCCCGCCGTCGATCACCATGATCATCTATGCGCTGCAAGACCGGAACGTGTCGGTCGGATCGCTGTTCATGGCCGGGCTTTTGCCGGGGCTGCTGATCTCCGCGCTGATCGCCGGGGTCAACTGGTGGATCAGCCGCAAGCGCAATTACCGCAGTCTGGAACCGCGCCCGCCCGCGGGGCAGATGGTGCGCAACACCGTGGCCGCGCTCCCGGCGCTGGCGCTGATCGTGCTGATTGTGGGCGGCATCCGCGCGGGGCTGTTCACCCCGACCGAGGCGTCGGTCGTCGCCGTCTTCTATGCCGTGATCGCCAGCGCCTTCATCTATCGCGGGTTCTCGTTCCGTGATCTTTGGGGGGCGTGTCTGCGCTCGGCCATCATGTCGGTGGCGGTGCTGATGATCCTTGCCGCAGCCCGCGCCTTTGCATGGGTGCTCATCATCGAGGGGATTCCGCAGGCGATGGCGGATACGGTGATCGCGATGAACCTGTCGCCCATTGCGTTCCTGCTGATGGTCAACCTGCTGCTGCTGGCCTTCGGGATGTTCATGGACCCGCTGCCGGGGGTGATGATCCTTGTGCCGATCCTTGCGCCCATCGCCTACAGCCTCGGGATCGCGCCGGACCATTTCGCCATCGTGGTGATCGTGAACCTGACCTTCGGGCTGATGACGCCGCCGGTGGGGCAGCTGATCTTCGTCGTCGCCTCGGCCACGAAACAGCGGCCGTCGGCGCTGATCCGGGAAATGCCCCCCTTCTTCGTCGCGGCGATGGTCGCGCTCTTGATCCTGACTTTCGTGCCGTGGCTGTCCACTTGGTTGCCGCAGATCAGCGGTTTCGCGCGATAGGGTTGAAAGCCGCCTCCCAAGCCCGCACAAAGGGTGCAAAATGGGAGGCAGCATGAACAGGCGTTTCGTCTTGACGGCAATCGCGGCGGCGGGGGTTTCGGCCTGCGCCCCGCGTCTTACGGGCACCGCTCCGGTGGCAAGCGATCTGCAACCGATCGCGGATGGCGGCTATGACGCCTGGGTCCGCGCCTTCCGTCCGCGCGCGGCGGCGGCAGGGATTTCGGACCGCACCTTCGACGCGGCCTTCCGGTCGGCCGGGTTCATCCCCGGCGTCGTCACGCGCGACCGCAGCCAGCCCGAATCCTCGCGCACGCTGGAGGATTACCTGTCCATCGCCGTATCCGACGAACGGGTGTCGAAGGGCCGCGCCGCCTTTGCCCGCCACCGCACGACGCTGACCGCGCTGGAGGCGCGCTATGGCGTGGACGCTTCCATCATCGCGGCGGTTTGGGGACTGGAGAGCTTTTACGGCGAACGGCGCGGCGATGTGCCGGTGATCTCGGCCACCTCGACGCTGGCCTATGAAGGGCGCCGGGCGAGCTTTTTCGAGAACCAGCTGATCGCCGCGCTGCGCATCCTTCAGAACGGCGACATCACGGCGGACCGGATGGTGGGAAGCTGGGCCGGGGCAATGGGGCATACGCAGTTTATCCCGACCTCCTATCTGGCCTATGCGGTGGATTATACCGGCGACGGGCGGCGCGATATCTGGTCGGACGATCCTTCGGACGCGCTGGCCTCGACCGCCGCCTACCTTGCCCGCAGCGGCTGGACGCGAGGCCAGCCCTGGGGGCGCGAGTCCGTCGATGGCACGCTTCAGCCGCAACCGGGCGGGCCGCGTTTTACCGTCACGGGCAATTTCCGGGCGATCAAGCGATACAACAACTCCGACCTCTATGCGATCGGTGTGGGTCATCTGGCGGACCGGATCGCCGGGGGCGGTCCGCTGCGCGGCAGCTTCCCGCCTGATGCAAACGGGCTGACGAAAGCCGACCGCGTCCGCCTGCAACAACGCCTGACGGCGCGGGGCTTCGACACGGGCGGCGCGGATGGCGTTCTGGGCCGCAAGTCGGAATCCGCGATCCGCGCCTTTCAGACCAGCACGGGGCAGGCGGCAACGGGCATCCCTTCGCCCGCGCTTCTTGCCGCGCTTGGCTGACTTGCGCGAATCGTGGGCACAAGGCTGAATGGGTGGGCAGATTCAAACGGAGTGATCGCGATGCGTGCCCGACTGACGACTGCCTTCCTTGCCTTGTCCGTATCCACCGCCAATGCGGCGACCGTCATCACTTTCGACAGTCTGCCCATCGGTGATACGGTCCCCGCCACCTATGTCGAAAGCGGCGTCACCGTCGCGGGCAGCCCCGGCTCCTATACCCGCGCCGGGGCGGTGCATATGGACGATGGCGGCACCTTTTATGCCAAGACCATCCAGATCACGACCGGGGCCGCGTTCAGCGCGCTGGGCGTCGATATCTTCGGTCTTGGCCAGAACAGCTTCATCTTCGACGACGATTTGGGCGAGGTCGTCGGGGTCCCGCACGAGAACGTCTTCATCAAAGGCTTTCTCGGCGGCAGCCTCGTGGCCGAGCTGAGCTTCTCGACCGGGCTTGCCACGGCGCTGACACAGGTGCGCTTCGACAGCAGCTTTGCCGATATCGACCTGCTGACGGTGACGGCGGATTCGGTGCTGATGCCGGGGATGGAATGTTTCGAATACCCCTGCGGCCATTTCGATCTGGACAACCTGATCGTCGGCGCGGTGGGCGAGGAACTGGCGCCCGTTCCCCTGCCCGCTGCGGGCTGGATGCTGCTGGCGGGCGTTGCGGCACTGGGCGTCAGGCTTCGGCCCATCCGTGCTGGTCTGCGATCTTTCGGTAAAGGTCGAGCGCGCCTTCGTTCCGCGCGATCTCCTGCTTGATGAGGCCGACCATCATCAGGTCCTTTGCGTCCGCCTGAAGCCCGTCCAGCTGTTCGCGTTCAAGCCGCAGGGTGAAGATTTTCTTGAGGATGAATTCTTCCATGATCCCTCGGATGCTGCGCGTCCCATCCGAACGGCGCGCGCGGGTGCGGGGTTCCGCACCTGCGGCATTTACGCTCAGCGGCGGGTGATGCCTTCGATCGGGGGCATCGGAACGGGCTGAGACACCAATTCCGGGCGGCGGCGTTCATAGAATGCGTTGCCGCCCGTGGTCACGGTGTAATGCATGTTGTTGTATCCGGCGCGATAGGACGCCGCGTGGAAGAACTGCGCCGAGCCGACCAGCGGATGACGTTCGCCCCGCAGAACCGACGTCGCCGCCTCTCGCGTCAGGCGCAGAGAGCGGTTTTCGGTCATCTTGCGTGACATCACGCCCGGGGCGAACTGGCCCTTCTGCGCGACCACGCCGCAGACGCTGCGCGGATACTGGCCCGATTCCACCCGGTTCATCACGACGCTGCCCACCGCAACCATCCCGTCGCGGCTGGAGCGGTTGCTTTCGAAATACATGGCGCGTTCCATGCAGTCGAGCTCGCTGTGCCGCGCCCCGCATGCCGCAAGCAGCACCAGACCAAGAAGCATCGCCGGAATTTTCATCTCACCCTCGCCCGTTCCCGTCGCCGTTCTAGCAAAGGGGCGGGCGGGATCACAACCGGCTTGACCGGGACGGGGCCGCATGCGACGCATCCGGGATTGCGACAGGGGCGCTCGGAGGAATCCGGGCTGAGAAGAACCCTTTGAACCTGAACCGGATAATGCCGGCGGAGGGAGGCGCGCGAAGACGGCGGGGCCTGTCCCTTCCGCGTTCCGCCCTTCCGCCCCGGCGCATGGAGGAACGATGAACGGCTTCACCCAGGATCTTGCGCGGCAGACGGCTGAAATGCAGGCCTGCATCCACAACATGCCCTTCAACCGCGAACTGGCGGCGGGAACGCTGAATGCCGATGTCTTCCGCGGCTATATCGTGCAGGATGCGCATTACCTCGAAGGGTTTGCGCGTGCGCTGGCAGCGGTGGCGGCAAAGGCCCCCGGACCGGAGGAGATCGCCCAGCTTGCCGCCTCGGCCAATGGCGCGATCATGGCGGAACGCACGTTGCATGCGCATTACATGGCGCTTTACGGCATCGGCGATGCCCAGTTCCGCAGCGCCGAGATTTCGGCCGCCTGCGATCACTATGTCTCGTTCCTGCTGCGCACGGCACTGGTGGGGGATTTCGCCGAAGGGGTGGCGGCGCTGCTGCCGTGTTTCTGGATCTATCGCGACGTGGGGCAGCGGATCGCGGGGCAGTCGGCGCCCGGAAACCCGTTCGCCGCATGGATCGCCACCTATTCCAGCGCGGCATTCGATGAGGGCGTGGACCGGATGCTGGCGCTGACCGACCGGGTGGGGACGGCGGCGGACGAGCCGGCGCGCAAACGCATGCACCGCGCCTTCGCCCGGTCCTGCTGGCACGAATGGCAGTTCTGGGACAGCGCTTATCACCGCAGGGGCTGGACGATGCCCTGACGCAGCGGCTGGCCGATCGCTTCCTGCAAGTCCTCGATGGCCGTTTGCCGTCCGGCATCGTCCAGATCGGGCCAGTCTGGCGTGTCTTCGGGCAGGAACCCATGCCGCAGCAGCGCATCGCGCAGGGCGGGGCGGGCGGGTTCGAGGAAGGTCAGGTTCGGGTTGCGGCTCCCTTCCACCGCGCTGATGCCCGACAGCCCGGTCAGCCGCAGCACGGGTGTTCCGAGGAACCGCTCCAGACTGCCGCAGATATGCTCGAAACTGGGTGCGTCGCGCCGCCGGATCACGGCCACGCGGCAGGCCCCGGTCGCGGCGAAGGACAGAAGATGCAGCGGACTGCCTTCGGTCGCGACGACATGGGTGGCGGCGCGGAACATCGCCACCTGCCGGGCAAGGTCGTGATCCTCGGGGCGAATGACGGTGTATCCTGCGGCGGCGAACAGCGCCTCCAGTCCCGGCTCGTCAAGGATCGCGCCGCGCCGGGCGGGCTGGCCGGACCGCGTGATGTAGATCCGCGCAGCGCCCCCCGGGGCCACGCCCGTTAGCCTGCCGCGCAGGAACGCCCGCATCTCGGGCCGCGCGCCCAGGAGTTCCCCGGCCCCGAAGCCCTGTTCGGGCAAGACCAGCGCGTCGCAGACCGAAGGCTGCGTCACGATGCGAACCGGGGGCAGGCCCAGCAATGCGGCCAAGGGCGCGAAACCCTTCGCCACCCGCCTTGCCTTGTCGAAGGGGCGGGCGAAGAACACGACCCCGCGCACGTCCACCCGGTCCAGCGCCCAAAGCCGCGCCGTTCCCTCGCACAGCATATGGCCGAAATGCCCCGACAGCACCCCGCCGAACAGCCAGCGCCCCTCCAGCCGTTCCGTTGCGGGCATCGCGGGCGGGAACACCGTCGCGGGGACGGTCGCGCTTTCGCTGAAGCACAGGCTTTCGGGCACCGGCATACCGTCTGCATCGAAGACGCCGCAGGGCTGCGGGCGTTCCGGCCCCGCAGGCGGCACGATCAACGCATCCGGCACGATCCGCCATCGGGTGCCCAGCGGCAGGTCGGGGTCATGGGGTAAGGGTTGCATGGGTCCTCCGTCGCTCGCCCGATCAGAACTGCCCCGGCGCGGAAGTCCAGCCCCAATGTCGCGGTTGATCGCCCGCGCCGCATCGGACATACGCAGGGCATGAAACGAGGACGCAGGAAGAAACCCGGCACCCGCGAATGGTTTGCCGCGATCGTCATGGTCGCAGGCCTGTTCGCCCTGACCGGAGAGGAGCAGTGGATGGACGAGCTGCGCGGCCTGCTGCCGACCGCGGCGGCGTCAAGCGAAGTCGCGGGCACGGCCTCGGTCATCGATGGCGATACGCTGGACATCCACGGCACCCGCATCCGCCTGCACGGGATCGACGCGCCCGAGGGGCAGCAGACCTGCGGCGCGCGGGGCCGGACATGGCGCTGCGGCCAGCAGGCGGCGCTGGCGCTGTCGGACCGTATCGGGCGCCGCCCCGTGACCTGCCGCCAGCGTGATACCGACCGCTATGGCCGCGTGGTCGCCACCTGCCATCAAGGCGATACGAACCTGAACGCATGGATGGTGCGGCAGGGTTGGGCCGTCGCCTATCGACAATACGGGCGCGACTACATCGCGGACGAGGATGCGGCCAAGGCGGCGGGGCGCGGCATCTGGGCGGGGCCGTTCATGATGCCGTGGGACTGGCGGCGAAGGCAGGGATGATGTCGCGGCTTCTGGTCATCGCGGGGATCGTCGGCGGGGCTGCGGGCTATATGCTGCTTGGCCCCGAATTCCGCGCCGCGCATTCGATGCAGGAACAGATCGCGCTGGGCCTGCTGGGCATCCTCATGATCTGCACGCTGTTCGGCATGAAGATCACGACAATCTTCGGCTTCCTGTTCCGGCTGATCGTGATCGCGCTGATCTGGCGCTGCATCGAGATGGCGTTGCGCATGGTCCGGCTGCGCTGATCCCTTGCCGGATGGCAATCTTTGCCATATCTTGTCGCAAGGAGGCCGCCATGTCCACGATGAACGTATCTCTGCCCGAACCGATGAAAGCCTGGGTCGAGGCACGCGCCCGCACGGGCCGCTTCGCCAATTCCAGCGATTACGTCCGTGACCTGATCCGCCGCGATCAGGCCCGGCAGGATGCCGTCGCCAGCCTGCAATCCGCGCTGGACGAGGCGCTGGCCAGCGGCACCCCCGCGCCTTTCGACGTGGACGGCTTCCTTTCGGAACGCCGTGGCTGACTACCTGCTGACGCCCAAGGCGCGGCAGGATCTGGAAGCGATCTGGGATACGGGCGTTCAGCGTTGGGGCAGGGCGCATGCCGACCGCCACATCCGCACCCTTGCCGCGACTTTTGCGCTGATCGCCGATTTTCCCGAACTCGCGCCCTTGCGCGATGAATTCACCCCGCCGATGCGCATCCATCCGCACGGAGCGCATCTGGTGCTTTACCATCAGGACGGGGGCGTCGTGATCCTGCGCGTGCTGCACGGGCGGCAGGACCTTCTGGCCGCGCTGGAAGATGGCGCTTGACCCTGCGTTGCGGCTGCGGCACGTCACCCCTTGCGAGATGGTTTCCGGGGGTCGCGCCCCGAATTAAAAGGGAATGCGGTGCAAATCCGCGACTGCCCCCGCAACTGTAAGCGGCGAGCGACCCCCAAATGCCACTGGTGCCGAAGGCACCGGGAAGGCGGGGCAAGCATCGACCCGCGAGTCAGGAGACCTGCCATCCCGGCCTGAACCGCAACCGGACGTGGGGTCCGTGAAGGGATGAGACAGATGAACGCAACGGCACGGATCGTGTCGCGCCTCGGGATGGCCGTCATGGCATCCGGCACGGGCGCATTCGCCGGGGATTACCCCGTCACCATCGACAATTGCGGCGCGAGCCTGCGTTTCGACGCAGCGCCCGAACGGGTGATCGGCCTTGGCCAGAACAGCACCGAGATCCTGATGATGCTGGGCCTTCAGGACCGCATCGCGGGCAGCGCGATCTGGGTGTCGCCCGTTCTGGATGACCTTGCCGAAGCGGAGGCGACGGTCCCACGCATCTCCGACACCACGCCGGGATTCGAGGCGGTGGTCGCACGCGATCCCGATCTCCTGGCGGTGCAGTTCAACAGCTCGGTCGGGCCGGACGGGCGCATCGGCACGCCCGAGCAGTTCGCGGATCTGGGCATTCCCACCTACCTTTCGCCCACCAATTGCGGCACCGATACGCGCGGCAATGGCGATGGCAGCCGAGAGCGGCTTTATTCCAACGCGCTGCTTTATACCGAGGTGGACGAGCTTTCGCGCATCTTCGGCGTTCCGGATCGCGGCAGGTCGCTGGTCGCGGAAATGTCCGCGCGCGAAGAGGCCGTGCGGGGGCGTGCGGCGGATGGGGTTTCGATCCTCTACTGGTTCTCCTCGCCCGAGGTGGCGGGGGATGCGTGGGTTGCGGGCAAGAACGGCGCGCCGGGATATATCAACAGCCTGCTGGGCGCCGGGAACGTCATCGACAGCGAGGAGGAATGGCCGCTGGTCGGATGGGAAACCATCGCCGCGCTGGACCCGACGGTGATCGTCATCGGCACGATGGACCGCCGGAACCAGCCCGCCGATGATCCGGCGGTGAAGCGCGACTTCCTTGCGACCGACCCGCTTGCGCGCGAGCTGACCGCCGTGCGCGAGGGCCGGATCGTCGAAATGGACGCGCAGGCGATGAACCCGACCCTGCGCACCGTGCAGGGGGCCGAGGTGCTGGCCCGCGCGCTGGACGATTTCGGCCTGCTGAAGTGAGCGGCCTGCGCCTGCTGATCGGAGCGGCGGCGGTGCTGGCGGCATTGCTGGTCGCCATCGCGCTGGCCGTCGGGATCGGAGAGATGCCGATCGCGCCCGCGACGACGCTGGCCGCAGTCACCAACCGCATCGGCCTGACACAAATCCCCCTGCGGCGGATCGAGGAGGCGGTGATCTGGGATTACCGCCTGTCCCGCGCCCTGTTGGCCGCCCTGTGCGGCGCGGGGCTGGCGCTGTCGGGGGCGATCCTGCAATCGCTGCTGCGCAATCCGCTGGCCGAACCTTATGTGCTGGGCATATCGGCGGGGGCGTCCACAGGGGCGGTGTCGGTGATGCTGCTGGGCCTTGGCGCGGGGACGGTCACACTGTCTCTGGGCGCCTTTGCCGGGGCGCTGGTGGCTTTTGTTTTCGTGATCCTGCTGGCGGGAACGGGGCAGGCGGCGGACCGCACCATATTGGCGGGGGTGGCGGCGTCGCAGCTCTTCAACGCGCTGACCTCGTGGATCGTGTCCACCTCGGCCAATGCGGAACAGGTGCGCAGCGTGATGTTCTGGCTTCTGGGCAGCTTCGCCGGGGTGCGCTGGCCCGATGTGTGGCTGGCCAGCGGCGTGGTCGCGGCGGGGCTGGCGGTCTGCCTTGCCCATGCCCGCGCGCTGGACGCCTTCACCTTCGGCGAGGATGCGGCCCGTTCGCTTGGCATCGACGTGCGCCAGGTGCGGGCCGTGATGCTGGCGGTGACCGCGCTGATGACGGCGACGATGGTCAGCATCGTGGGCGCCATTGGCTTTGTCGGGCTGGTGATCCCCCATGCCGCGCGGTTCGTGGTGGGGCCAGGGCATCGGCGGCTCCTGCCCGCGACGGCGCTGACCGGGGCGCTGTTCATGGTGCTGGCCGACATCGCATCGCGGCTTGTCATCGCGCCGCAGATCCTGCCCGTGGGTGTGGTGACGGCGCTGGTGGGGGTGCCGTTCTTTTCCGTCATCCTCTATCGCGCACGGAGCGCGGCATGAGCATCGCCGCAACCGACATCCGCTGGTCCTCGGGCGGGGCGGCCATCGTGCAGGGCGTCACGCTGGAGGTCCGCGAGGGCGAGACGTTCGGCCTTCTGGGTCCGAACGGGTCGGGCAAATCCTCGCTCCTGCGGGTGCTGGCGGGGCTGCGGGTGCCGCAATCGGGGCAGGCGCTGCTGGACGGGGCGGACCTGCACAGGATGGCCCCCCGCCGCATCGCCCGGCGCATCGCGGTGGTGGAACAGCACGCCGCGACCGACATCGCCATATCGGTGATCGAGGTGGTGCGCCTTGGTCGCACGCCGCATCACGGCATCCTGTCGGGCTGGACGGCGGCGGATGACCGGATCGTCGAAGATGCGCTGGCTCGCGTGGACCTGACCTACCGCCGCGACCAGCCCTTCCACACCCTGTCCGGGGGCGAACGCCAGCGCGTCCAACTGGCCCGCGCGCTGGCGCAGGACCCGACCCACCTGATCCTGGACGAGCCGACGAACCATCTGGACATCCAGCACCAGCTTGAAATCCTTGCGCTGGTGCAGGCGCTGCCGGTCACCAGCATTGTCGCGCTGCACGATCTGAATCTTGCGGCGATGTTCTGCGACCGGTTGGGCGTGATGAAGGCGGGGCGGCTGATCGCCTGCGGCGCGCCCGAGGATGTGCTGTCGGCGGCGATGATCGCCGATGTGTTCGGGGTGCGCGCTCATGTCGCGCTGTCGGCCCATCACGGGCGGGTGCATGTGCAGTTCCTGCGTTGACAGTGCGCTGGCCAAAGTCGATTTTGCGCCGATGGACCCGACCTTGATGAACGATTTGGCACGGCCCGTGCTGGACTGGCTGGACGTGGCGGGGATCGCGGTCTTCGCCGTGTCCGGCGCGCTGGCGGCCGCGCAGGCGCGTCAGACGCTGGTGACCTTCGCTTTCTTCGCCTCGATCACCGGGATCGGGGGCGGCACGCTGCGCGATCTTCTGATGGGCGCGCCGGTGTTCTGGATGCACGATCCGGTCTGGATCGCGACCTGCCTGATCGTTGCGGTTCTGGTCTGGATGACGCCGCGCGGTCTTTGGCCGAACCGGGCCGTCGAATGGTTCGACGCGGCGGGGCTGGCGGCCTATTCCGTCTATGGCTCGGCCAAGGCGCTGGCCTTCGGCATCCCGCCCCTGCCTGCCGCGATCATGGGGGTGGTGACGGCCTGCGCGGGCGGCATCTTCCGCGACGTGCTGGCCGGCGTTCCGTCGATCATCATCCGGCCCGAGATCTATGTGACCGCCGCCGCCGCCGCTTCGGCCAGTTTCGTCGCACTGACGGTGCTGGGATGCCCGCTGATGCTGGCGGCCCCGGCCTCGGCGCTGGCCGGGTTTTCGCTGCGCGCGCTGGCAATCCTGCGCGGCCTGTCGCTTCCGGCCTATCGCGGCTGACCGATCCTTGCCAATCTGCATCCGGCAAGATGGAGGAACATGATGCGGAACGGTGGTCGGTTGCTGGTCGAAAGCCTTGTGGGCTTGGGCGCGGAAAAGGCGTTCGGGGTTCCGGGCGAAAGCTATCTTGCAGTGCTGGATGCGCTGCACGACACCGCCGGGGTGCTGGATTACGTCCTGTGCCGGCACGAGGGCGGCGCGTCCTTCATGGCGGCGGCGTGGGGCAAGCTGACCGGAGAGCCCGGCATCTGCTTCGTCACGCGCGGGCCGGGGGCAACCAATGCCTCCATCGGGGTGCATACTGCGATGCAGGATTCGGTGCCGATGATCCTGTTCATCGGGCAGGTCGCGACCGACCAGCAAGGGCGCGAGGCATTTCAGGAAATCGATTACCGCGCCATGTTCGGCGGCATCGCGAAATGGGCGGTCCAGATCGACCACGCCCAACGCATCCCCGAAATCCTTTCTCGCGCATGGGCGATGGCGCTGTCGGGGCGGCCCGGCCCCGTGGTGATCGCCTTGCCCGAGGATATGCTGATGGCGGAGACGGATGTCGCCCCGCTGACCGCAGCGCCGCGGATCGCGCCGCCATCCCCCTCGGCCGCCCATGTGGCCGAGGCGCTCGACATGCTGCGCAGTGCGGCGCGGCCCTTGATCCTGATCGGCGGTGCGCCCTGGTCCACAGCGGCGCGAGCCGCGTTGCAGGGTTTCGCGGAACGCTCCGACATTCCGGTCGTCGCCGCCTTTCGCTATCAGGACCAGTTCGATAACCGATCGCCCATGTTCGCGGGCGAGGCGGGGGTGGGCATGATCCCGCATGTGAAGGCGCTGATCCGCGATGCCGATGTCATCCTTGCGTTGAACATCCGCTTTGGCGAAATGACGACCGATGCGTGGCAGTTGCTGGACGTGCCGAACCCGGCGCAGCGCATCATCCACGTCCACCCCTCGGCATCCGAGATCGGCAAGATATACATCCCCTCCCTTGGCATTCAGGCGGGGGCCGGGGCGTTTGCAGCAGCGCTGACACCGATCGCGGGGCCGTGGGCGGACTGGCGCGCAAAGGCGCGGGCCGGGTTCGAGGCCAGCTTCGAGGCGCCAGCGCAGCCGGGCCCCGTCGACATGGTGGAGGTGACGCGCCACCTGCGCGAGGTGCTGCCCGAAGACGTCGTTCTGACCAACGGCGCGGGAAATTTCGCGGTCTGGCCGAACAAGTTCTTCAGCTTCGGCCCGGATCAACGATTGCTGGCGCCCCAATCGGGGGCGATGGGATATGGTCTGCCCGCTGCCATCGCGGCGCGGATCGCCTCCCCCGACCGCGTTGCCGTCTGCTTTGCCGGCGACGGCGATTTTCAGATGAACTGCCCCGAGCTTGGCACCGCCATGCAGATGGGCGCGTTTCCCATCGTGCTCATCCTGAACAACGGGACATATGGCACCATCCGCGCGCATCAGGAACGCAACTTCCCCGCTCGCGTCAGCGGAACCGACCTTCAGAATCCTGATTTCACGCTGATCGCCCGTGCCTATGGCCTCCACGCCGAACGGGTCGAACGGACATCCGAATTTCCAGCCGCCTTTGCCCGCGCACTTGCGTCGCCGACAGGGGCAGTGCTGGATCTTGCCATCGCAGCCGAAGCGCTTACCCCCCGCCAGACATTGTCGCAGATGCGTGCGGCGGCCATGGAGAAACGTTCGATCACATAAGTAGGATTCCATATTATGTAACCGTGTGGATTCGAGTTTGAACTGCGACTTTGTTGTAATTCAGCATCTTGCATCAAGGAGGAGTTCTGATGCCCGCCCCTTATCTGCATCTCGATCTCGAAGAACGCCGCAAGATCGCGTGTTGGCGTGACGCGAAAGCGTCGGCGACGGAGATTGCGCTCAAGCTCGGTCGCCACCGCTCGACGATCTTTCCCGAGCTGAGCCGCAGTCGTTTCGTCGATGCAGAGCTGCGGCATCTGTCAGCTATTGCGAGTTGAATGCTCAAACTATGGCGACCGATCGGCGCGCGAACATGCGTAAGATGATGCGCCACCCGGCACTGCGAACAGCCGTGATCTATCGGCTTCGGGCTGGTTGGACGCCGGAGCAGATTGCCGGACGACTTCGGCTGGAACGCGTCCTCCGCGGGTCATCCGTGAAACGATCTATCAATACGCCAGAGACGGCCATGCTATCGCGCTGTGGCTGCATTTACCCGATCACCCCCGCAAGCGTCGAGGTCGTGGCAAGCATCGTGTGCAATTTGCTGACGAAATATCTCTCCGACATCACCCGCAGGAAGCGGCACCAACCTGACTTCGCTGGTGGAACGTGTCAGCCAATTCACCGTTCTTGTGAAGAATGCCGTAATCCTCCCCGTTTTAATGGGATTTGGCCGTAGAGTTCAGGCAGCCATTTTGACTCTTCGCGCCCTCTTCGGGAGCAGTTTCTGTGCGGGTGTGATGCCTCCGATGCCCATGCTGGGTCGCTCGTTGTTGTAAGTCAGAGCCAGCCGGTTGCGATGTTCTGCGCCTCCGCGATGGTTTTGATGATGTAGAGGTCGAGCCATTCATGGCGGGCGGCGCGGTTGTAGCGCTCGACGTAATCGTTCTGCTGCGGCTTGCCGGGCTGGATATGCGCCAGGGCAATGCCCTGCTTTGCAGCCCAGATCGCCAGTGTCGCGCTGATGTATTCCGGGCCTTTGTCGAATCTGATGGCCATGAGCTTGCCGCGCCATTCGATGATTTGATTTAGGGCGCGGACCACCCGCTTTGCGGGCAACGAGAAGTCGACCTCGATGCCCAGATCCTCGCGATTGATGTCGTCCAGCACGTTCAGCAGCCGGAATTGGCGACCATCGGCCAGACGGTCGGCCATGAACCGCAGGTCCGCGCAGCGATTTCCACCAGACAAGGTTTGGTGCCTCGGGAATGGCAAGCATATCCGGCTTGTCCCGTTTGAGCCGCCGCCGGGGCTTGATCCGCAGATTTGTCCCGCGGGACGCCGGTTCATCCTGCCAGCAGCGCCGCGTTACCGCCGGCTGCCGTCGTGTCCACGCAAAGGTGCCGCTCGTGCGCGACATGCGCCGTGTCGGGCTGGCCCGTGATGAGTGCGACGATCTCGCCGTCGCGGGCTGCAAGCGCCTGCGCATAGGCGCGGCCCTGCGCCTCTCCTCCCCACCAGATCGCGGCCGAGATGCCGGGCAGCTGGGTCAGCGCATCGGGCGCAATCGCGCCTTCGGCTACGACGGCATGACCGCCCAGCGCCTCGATGCGCGCCATCTGCTCGCGCGCAAGGTCCGGCCCCGGGCCGAGGCACAGGATCGGCGGGCGGCTGTGCAGGGACAAACGGTTCAGCTCGCCCGTCGGGCCGGGCATCAGGCGTTCCGAGATCTTTTTCGGAACGAACCCCGAAAGCGCCCCGCGCAGCGCGCTTTCATTCGCCGTGTCCTGCACCGCGACATCCGCGCGCCGAGCTTCCGAGGCAAGGAAGCGCGGAACGTAGTTCGGCCCGCCCGCTTTCGGCCCGGTGCCCGAAAGCCCCTCGCCGCCGAAGGGCTGGCTGCCGACAACCGCGCCGATCTGGTTCCGGTTGACATAGATGTTGCCGACATGGACCGCATCCGACACCTGCTGCACGCGGTCGTCGATGCGCGTGTGCAGCCCGAAGGTCAGGCCATAGCCGCGCGCATTGATATCGGCGACGATCCTGTCGATCTCGGACCCTTTGAAGGTCGCGACATGCAGGACGGGGCCGAACACCTCCTCCTCCAGATCCGCGATCCCGCCGACGCGCAGCATGGTCGGCGGAATGAAGAACCCGTGCGTCGGGGCGGCGACCTTGTGGATCACCCGGCCCTTGTTCGCCGCGAGGTATTCGGCGATCCCGTCACGCGCACGCGTGTCGATCACCGGGCCCACATCGGTGTCCAGCTGCCATGGATCGCCCAGGCGCAGCTCGTCCATCGCGCCCTTTATCATCTCGATCACGTGGGGGGCGATGTCTTCCTGAACGTAAAGGCAGCGAAGGGCCGAGCATCGCTGGCCCGCAGACCGGAAGGCGCCGTTCACGATATCCCGCACGGCCTGTTCGGGCAGGGCGGTCGAATCCACGATCATCGCATTCAGCCCGCCGGTTTCCGCGATCAGCGGCGTTCCGGGCGCCAGATGTGCCGCCATGTTGCGTGCAATTGTCCGTGCCGTCGCAGTCGATCCGGTGAAAACCATCCCGGCCACGCGCGGGTCGGTCGCCAGCGCCGTGCCGACCACGCTGCCGCGGCCCGGAAGGATCTGCAACGCCGATGCCGGAACGCCCGCCTCGTGCATCAGGCGCACGGCAACGGTCGCGATGATCGGCGTTGCCTCGGCCGGTTTGGCGATGATGGCATTGCCCGCCATCAGCGCCGCCGCGATCTGCCCGGTGAAGATCGCCAGCGGGAAGTTCCAGGGGCTGATCGCGCCGATGATGCCGCGCGGCGCGCCATCGACAGGCTGGTCCGCGTAATAGCGCAGGAAGTCCACCGCTTCGCGCAACTCGGCCACCGCATCGGGCAGCGTCTTTCCGGCCTCGCGTGCAAGTATGCCGAAAAGAGGGCCGAAGTTCTGCTCGTAAAGATCGGAGGCGCGGCGAAGCACATCGGCGCGGGTGGCAGCGGGCGCATCCCAGATCCGGGCATCTTCGACCGCATTGGCGGTCGTGGCGGCATCCACCATCGTGACCTTGGCGATCGGCCGGCCGGTTGCCGGCTCCAGCACGTCGTGCACCTCGCCCGATGCTTCGCGCACCGTCAGGGGCAGCGCATCGGGCAGCGGCACGTCGCGCGCGGCGGCGATGGCGGCAAGGCTCTGCTCGTCGCTGATGTCGAAGCCCGAGGAGTTGCGGCGCGCGCCGAAGATGTCCTGCGGCAGGACCAGAGTGGCAGGCGCGATGCGCGGGGCTGTGAAAGGATCGCGCGCGACCTCCTCGGGCGAGACGCTTTCATCGACGATCTGGTTCACGAAGCTGCTGTTCGCGCCGTTTTCCAGAAGCCGGCGCACCAGATAGGCAAGCAGGTCGCGATGCGCGCCGACGGGGGCATAGATACGGCAGCGGCCCTTGGTTTCGCGCAGGACGATGTCGTGCAGTCGCTCGCCCATTCCATGCAGTCGCTGGAACTCGAACCGTGCTTCCCCTGCCATCTCGAGGATCGCGGCGACGGTGTGGGCGTTGTGTGTGGCAAACTGCGGATAGATGCGGTCCGCATATCCGATCAGCTTGCGCGCATTCGCGATATAGCTGATGTCGGTCGCGACCTTGCTGGTGAACAGCGGGAAATCGCGATGCCCCTCGACCTGCGCGCGCTTGATCTCGGTATCCCAGTAAGCGCCCTTCACCAGCCGCACCATGATCCGCCGGTCCAGCCGCTGTGCCAGCGCGTGCAGCCAGTCGATGGTCTGGCCCGCGCGCTTGCCGTAAGCCTGCACGACGATGCCGAACCCGTCCCAGCCCGCCAGAGAGGGATCGGACAGCACCGCCTCGATCACCTTCAGCGACAGCACCAGCCGGTCTTGTTCCTCGGCGTCGATGTTCATGCCCATGTTCGCGGCCTTGGCCTGCCGCGCCAGACGCAGCACCACCGGAACCAGTTCGCGCAGGACCCGTGCCTCCTGCGCCACCTCGTATCGGGGGTGCAGGGCCGACAGCTTGATCGAGATGCCGGGATTCGTCTCCACATCGCCATGGCACGCGCGGGCGATGGCTGCGATCGCATCGCCATAGGCGCGGTCATAACGGGCGGCATCCGCGCCGGTCATCGCAGCCTCGCCCAGCATGTCGTAGCTGTAGGTGAAGCCCTCGGCCTCGCGGGTCTTGGCGCGAGTCAGGGCGGCGTCGATGGTCTGCCCCAGCACGAACTGGCGGCCCATCTCCTTCATCGCGCGACCGACGGCACTGCGGATCACCGGCTCGCCCAGGCGCCGCACCATGCGGCGCAGCGTGCCGGCCTGATCGTCGTCCAGAACCTTGCCCGTCAGCATCAGCGCCCAGGTCGATGCGTTGACCAGGGGCGAAGACGCCTCGCCCAGATGCCGTCCCCAGTCGGACGGCGCGATCTTGTCCTCGATCAGCGCGTCTATGGTGATCCGGTCCGGCACGCGCAGCATCGCTTCGGCAAGGCACATCAGCGCGACACCCTCGCGCGTGGAAAGCCCGTATTCCGACAGGAAATGCTCCATCAGGGACGGCTTCGCTTCGGCACGGATGCGGCGCACCAGATCGGCTGCGCGGGCCGAGATCGCCGCCCGTGCAGGGGCCTCCAGTCCGGCCGAGGAGACAAGCTCCCTGACGAGCGCCGCCTCGTTCCGGAATTTCGCATCCGTGGTGAAGTTGGCCAGATTGACTGCAGACATGGCGGTCTCCTAATAACTTAGGATGAAAATATCAGGGGAACGCTAGGCTGTGGGCCTGAAATGGGCCGAAACACCAGGCGATCGGAACATTTTGCGGTCAGGTAACAGGATGACGATGAAGCTCGACGCGACCGATCACAAGATTCTTTCGGCACTGCTTGCCAACGCGCGCATGCCGATCGCGGAACTCGCGCGTAAGGTCGGGCTGTCCAAGACCCCCGTTGCCCAGCGGATCAAGCATATGGAGGAGATCGGGCTCATCACCGGCTACCGCGCGATCCTCTCGCCGGTGAAACTGGGGCTGACCCATGTCACCTATGTCGAAATCTCGGTTTCGGACACGCGCGAGGCGGCGCTTCAGCAGTTCAACGCCGCCGTCCGCGCCATCCCCGAGGTCGAGGAATGCTACATGATCGCCGGTGGCTGCGATTATCTGGTGAAGGTGCGGGCCCGCGACATGGGCGATTTCCGCCGCATCTTCGCCGAGAAGATCTCGGTGCTGCCCTTCGTCAACAACACGTCGAGCTATGTATCGATGGAGGCGGTGGTCGAGCAGAATTCAGCGTTGGGGATATAGACGGTTCAGGCACGCAGCAGGCTCGGAGGTCACTCAGCCGTCTGGGAGACAGGGATCAGGATCGTGCAATGGACGCCGTCCGGCTCGAACCCATAGCTTGTCCGCGCATTGAGCTGATAGGGCAGCGCCGTCTCGATCAACTTGCGTCCCTGCCCGCCGCCATGCGGGGCGGCCCGCCGGTCGGGCATCTCGACCCCGCTTTCGCGCCAGTCGACGTGAAGCCACGGGGCGCCCTGCCCCTCTACCGCGCGCAGATCCCAGGCAACGGCAAGATGCCCCGCTTCCTGCCCAAGCGCGCCGTATTTGACCGCGTTCGTCGCAAGTTCGTGCAGGGCCATCGCCAGTATCTGAACCGTGGACGACCGCAGACGGATGCCCTTCGGACCTTCAAGCGTGACGCGGCGCGCATCGGCATCGACAGCCGCCAGTTCGCTTTCGATCAGCGCGTCGAACGAAATCCTGCCCAGATCGCTCAGCCGTGACAGAAGTCGCTGGACGCGGGCAAGCGCCTCCAGCCGATCCTGAAAGCTGGCGATGAACCCGGCCAGATCGGTGCTGCTTCGCGCGGTCGATCTGGACAGTGCAAGGACGACCGCCATCAGGTTGCGCGTGCGGTGCTGAAGTTCGGCGATCAGGACCTTGTGCAGCTCCTCGGCCTCGCGCCGCGTGGTCAGATCGGCGGTCACGGCCAGCAGCCTGTCCGGCCTGCCGCTTCGCCCCTTCAGCAAGGCAATCGTGCTGCTGGCCCACATGACCGTTCCGTCGGGACGCAGGTATCGTTTGTCCACCGCCGCAGGCTCGTCCGTTGCGATCACCCGCCCGATCGCTTCGATGCTGGTGGCGATGTCGTCGGGATGCGTCACCTGCTGGACCGTCATCTCCATCAACTGGGCATGCGTGCGGTCAAGGATGCGGCACAGTTCCGCATTCGCCCGCAGGAACCGGCCATCCACCGCGATCTCGGACAGGCCGACGGGCGCGCTGGCAAAGATGATCTCCAGCCGTTCCTCGCTGGCGCGCAGGGCGGCTTCGGCACGCGCCTGCTCGATGGCGAACCATGTGCGCTGGCTGACGTCTTCTGCCAGATCCAGCTCGTCCAGAGTGAAATCATGCGGCGCGGCATAGTTGATGCCGAGCCACGCGACCAGCTGGCCGTCCCGGACCAGCGGCACGTTCAGCGATGCCGCGACCCCTGCCTCGCTCAGGCCCCGCTTCTCTGCCGCGCCAAGGCGGGCGTCGTTGGCGATGTCGGGCTGGATCCGCAGCCGCCCCGATTGCAGATGTTCAAGGATATCGACGCCGAAAGCATCATAGCGGTAGCGGCCCGTGATCTCCTCCACCCCGTCGACATAGTTTTCGAAGACCTCGTAATGCTCTCCGTCCCCGACGTTTTCCGCGAACGCGACGCGCGACGCCTTCAAGTGGCGGCCAAGCAGCCGGACCGCGACGCGGCGGACCTCCTCGGGGTTCGAAAGAGATCGGATCGCGTCGCTCAGGCTCAGCAGGAACGTGCGCTGGGCATCCTCGAACCGATGCCGCGCATCCGCCTGCCTGCGCCGCGTCATGTCCTGCCCCATGTTCACGAAACATCGCCGTTGCGATCCCATGTCCAGCGCACGGATGGATCCTTCAAAGAACACGCGCGATCCGTTCTTCCTCTGCCACCAGCGCCGAACGGGCACAAAGGCGTCGAGGCGGGCCTCCTCGGCCTCAGGGCGGTCGGTCCGCGCCTTTCGGTCCTCGGGGGACAAGAGCGTCGCCGCGATGTGGCCGACAGCTTCCTCTGCTGTCCAGCCAAAGATCTCGGCAGCGCCGGGCAACCAGTCGACGATGCGGTCCTGCTCGTCCGTGATGAAGATCGCATAGTCGCGCACCTCCTCCACGATCAGGGAAAAGCGCCGTTCGGTCTGCCGCAGGTCCCTGATCTTGAACAGACGGTCGATCACGGGCCCAAGGATGCTGGCATAGGTGCGCAGGAACCCGGTGTCATGGATGTCGAACTGGCGCGGCTCGGTCGCGTCGACCTGAAGCAGCCCGTAAAGATGCCCGCCGGGAAGGAAGATCGGCACATTCGCAAGCGCCCGGATCCCCGCCTCCACCATGAATTCCGGCACGTCGAAACGCGTCTCGTCAAGGATGTCGCGGCTGATGACCGGCTCCTTCGCCCGGATCGAGAAACTTTCGGAGGAATGCGCGTTCATCGCGATCCTGACGCGACCGACGACGCCCTCCGGCCAGCCCGTGCCCGCGCGCACGAACAAGGTCGCGCCGCCGTCCTGCACCTCAAGAACCTTGGCGCGCCTTGTTCCCACGGCATCCGCGACAAGGCGGCATGCCATGTCCAGAACCTCGTCAAGGTCTTCGGACCGCAGGGCGAAATCGCCGAAATCGGCCAGAACTTTCTGCCGGCGCAGCAACCTCTGTTCGACGGGGCTTTGCATTGCATCCCTTTCTGGCGACATGCGCCGCCGTCATGGCGAGGTTGTAGCGCGGCACATCCCCAATGCGACAAAAGCATCGCGCTCCGGATCGTCCGGGTTGCGGTCGCTGCCCCGCGTGACACGGAACCTTTGCGCAACCCCTGTCGTTCTGAACCGACCCCAGGGGAGATGTTTCAAGTGACGACCGATAAAGCACATGAACAGCGATCCGAAAGGTCGCCGGTCCGGAAAGTCGATGCAAATTCGGCGCTTGGCAGTCCCAAGGGCGCTGGCCCGGCGCAGCCTTCATCCGATGGCAGGATCGCCATCGAAGGCGTGTCCTTCGAAGTGGATGGCGGTCGTTTCGCGGCCAAGACGGTGGCGGGCAAACCCTTTCATGTCAAGGCGGATATCTTCGGCGACGGGCATGAAAGCTATGCCGCAGCGTTCCTGTGGCGGCGCAAGGGCGACGATACCTTCTATGAAAGCCCGATGACCTTCCTCGAGAATGACCGTTGGGAGGCGCAGGCGGTGCTGCCCCGGAACGGTCATTACGAATGCAGCATCATCGCATGGCGCGACCTGTTCACGACATGGAAGAAAGAGGTGACGAAAAAGCTCGCCGCCGGATTGTCCGTGGCGCTGGAACTGGAGGAAGGACGCCGCCTGCTTCAGGGTGCCGTCGGCCCCGACGGTTCGGCCACCGACCGCGCGCAGATCGACAGGTTCCTGTCGCAGGATGCCGCGCTGGATGGCAAGACACCCGAAACGGAGGCCGCCCGCTTCGCGCTGCTGAGCAGCGACGATCTTTCGGCACTGATGCGCAGATCCGGGCCGCGTACGAACCTGATGCAATACAGGATCCTTCCGGTCTTCGCGGACCGCACTGCGGCGGCATTCAGCGCCTGGTATGAATTGATGCCGCGGTCGCAATCGCAGCAGCCGGGGCGTCACGGCACCTTTGCCGATGTCATCGATCGGCTGCCCTATATTCGCGACCTCGGCTTCGACGTTCTTTATTTTCCGCCCATCCATCCGATCGGCAAGACGAACCGAAAGGGCAGGAACAACAGTCTGAAGGCAGCGGAGGGCGAACCGGGCAGCCCCTATGCCATCGGCAGCGCCGACGGCGGTCACGATGCCCTTCACCCCGAATTGGGGAGTTTCGAGGATTTCGAGCGGCTGGTCGTCGCGGCTCGCGAACACGGGCTGGAGATCGCCCTCGATTTCGCGATCCAGTGTTCGCCCGATCATCCGTGGATCAAGGAACATCCCGAATGGTTCGACTGGCGCCCCGACGGCTCGATCAAATTCGCCGAGAACCCGCCAAAGAAATACGAGGATATCGTCAACGTCCATTTCTATCGCGATGCGTTCCCATCGCTCTGGTATGCGCTGCGCGACATCGTGCTGTTCTGGGTCAAACGCGGGGTGCGGATCTTTCGCGTCGACAATCCCCACACCAAGCCCTTCCCGTTCTGGGAATGGATAATCGATGACATCCGCAAGACCGATCCCGGCGTGATCTTTCTGGCCGAGGCCTTCACCCGCCCCAAAGTCATGAAGCGGCTCGCAAAGGTCGGCTTCGCGCAATCCTATTCCTATTTCACATGGCGGAACCGGAAGCAGGAGATCACGGACTACCTTGCCGAACTGACGCAAGAGGAATGCCGCGAATACATGCGCCCCAATTTCTTCGTCAATACCCCCGATATCAACCCGCGCTTCCTTCAGACCAGCGGCAGGCCGGGATTTCGGACGCGCCTGGTTCTGGCCGCGACGCTTGGCGGAAATTACGGCGTCTATAACGGATACGAGATTTGCGAGGCAGATGCGCTTCCGGGCAAGGAGGAGTATCTCAACTCCGAGAAATACGAGATTCGTGCTTGGGATCTGGACCGGCCGGGCCACATCAAGGATGACATCCGCCTCGTGAACCGTCTGCGGCGCGATCATCCCGCCCTGCAGGATTTCGCAAATCTTCGATTCTACAACGCCGCCAATGATGCCGTGCTGGCCTATGGCAAACGGTCTGGGGACGATTTCGTTCTGATCCATGTCAATCTTGACCCGCACAACGTCCAGCAATTCCAGTTCGAGGTTCCGCTCTGGGAATTGGGGCTACCCGATGACGGTGCGGTCGCCGTTCGTGACCTGATCTTCGGCAACAGCTTCACATGGCAGGGCAAAACGCAATGGCTCGAACTCGACCCGGCCACCCGTCCCTATGCCATCTGGCAGCTTTCAAAGGTGGCGCGATGATGGACGGTTTGGTGAAGAATCCCGATCAGGCGAATTTCGCGGTGCGCCCCGGCGCCATCGACCGCGATCAGGCCGATTGGTACAAGGATGCGGTCATCTATCAGCTGCACATCAAGGCGTTTCATGATTCCAACGGCGACGGCATCGGCGATTTCGCGGGGCTCATCCAGCGGCTCGATTACGTTCAGGAACTCGGAGTCACGGCGATCTGGCTCCTGCCCTTCTATCCCTCGCCTCTGCGGGACGACGGGTATGACATTGCCGATTACCGGGCGATCAACCCGTCCTATGGGTCCATGCGCGATTTCAAAACCTTCGTGGCCGAAGCGCATAAACGCGGCATCCGGGTGATTACCGAGCTTGTCATCAACCATACCTCCGACCAACACCCTTGGTTCCAGCGGGCGCGTCACGCCAAACCCGGATCGGCGGCGCGGGATTGGTATGTCTGGTCCGACACGGATACGAAATGGCCGGAAACCCGGATCATCTTCCTCGATACCGAAAAATCCAACTGGACCTGGGATCCGGTCGCGGGTGCCTATTACTGGCACCGTTTCTATTCCCACCAGCCCGACCTGAATTTCGACAATCCCCGCGTGCTGGAAGAAGTGCTGAAGGTCATGCGCCTCTGGCTCGACATGGGCGTGGACGGTCTGCGTCTGGATGCGATCCCCTATCTGGTCGAACGTGACGGGACCAACAACGAGAACCTGCCCGAGACGCATGATGTGCTGAAGGCGATCCGCGCCGATCTGGATGCGCATTTCCCCGACCGGATGCTGCTGGCCGAAGCGAACCAATGGCCCGAGGATACCCGTCCCTATTTCGGCGACGGGGACGAATGCCACATGGGCTTCCACTTCCCGCTCATGCCGCGGATGTATATGGCGCTGGCCCAGGCCGACCGGCACCCGATCACCGACATCATCCGCCAGACGCCGGAAATCCCCGACCCCTGCCAATGGGGCATATTCTTGCGGAACCACGACGAGTTGACGCTGGAGATGGTCACGTCCGAGGAACGCGATTACCTCTGGCAGACCTATGCCGCGGAAACCCGCGCGCGCATCAACCTTGGCATCCGCCGCCGTCTCGCGCCGTTGATGCAGAACAATCGCCGCAAGATCGAATTAATGAATTCGATGCTGCTGTCCATGCCCGGCACCCCGATCATCTATTACGGGGACGAGATCGGGATGGGCGACAACTACTACCTCGGCGACCGGGACGGCGTGCGCACGCCGATGCAATGGTCTGGCGACCGCAATGCCGGATTTTCCCGCGCAAAACCGCAGCAGCTTTACCTACCGACGATCATCGACGCGGTCTATGGCCATCAGGTCATCAACGTCGAGGCGCAGGCGGACGACCCGTCTTCGCTGCTGAACTGGATGCGCCGGATGATTACCGTGCGCCGCCAGCACCCGGCCTTCGGGCGCGGGGCGATGGTCCTGCTCTATCCGCGCAACCGCAAGATCCTCGCCTATCTGCGCGAATACGAGGGCAAGGCCTATCTGTGCGTGGCCAACCTTGCCGACAGCGCGCAAGCGGTGGAACTGGACCTGAGCCGCCATCGCGGCACCGTGCCGATCGAACTGACAGGCCGCTCCGCCTTTCCGCCCGTCGGCGATCTGCCCTATATGCTGACCCTTCCTGCCTATGGCTTCTACTGGTTCGCGTTGAGCAGCGAGGAGGAGACGCCGTCCTGGCACGAGGCGATGCCGGAGATCCTGCCCGAATTCATGACCCTGACCGCCCGCGACGGGCGCGTCGATACCGCCATCGGCGGGCGCGAGGGCGCGCAGTTCCGCGCCGACGTGCTGCCGCAATGGCTTCCCATGCAGCGCTGGTTCGCTGGTAAGGACGAGCGCATCGCCGGCGTTCGGATGACCCCCCTGGGCGAGTTGGACAACGGCCAGCACGAACTGGTCGCGGTGGCCGTGGATGTCGGGGGCGAGGAACAGATTTACCTCCTCCCCCTCTCTGCCCGCTGGGGCGAGGAAAACCTGCGCCCCGGCGCGCCGAAACTGTCCTATACGCTGGCCAAGGTCCGCCATACCGCGCGGGTCGGGGCGCTGATCGACGGTGCTTACGACGAACGCCTGCCCCGCCTCATGCTGGATGCGCTGAAGGCCGAAACGCAGAACGGACCGCTGCGGTTTGAAGGGACCGACCAACTGCGCGAGATCGAGGATCCCGGCGATCCCCGGCAACTTGGCGCGGAGCAGTCGAACCTGTCCATCGCGTTCAGCGACAAGATCATCCTGAAGCTCTATCGCCGCATCCGCGAGGGCGAGCAGCCGGATGTGGAGGTCGCCAAGTTCCTGACCGAGACCGCCGGATATCAGCACACCCCGCACTATCTGGGCCGTGCCGTGCATGACCAAACGACGCTGGCCGCCGCCTTCGCTTTCGTTCCCAATCGCGGCGATGCCTGGAGCGGGATCACCGACGCGCTGGCATTGGAGCTGAACGAGCAGGAGACATGGTCGTCGGCGGGCGATACCGGCGTCAAACCGCGTGATTTTGACTTCCCCCTCAGCCTCGGCGCGCTTCTGGGTCAACGCACCGCGGAACTGCATGCGGCGCTCGAAACGGAAACGGACGATCCTGCCTTCAAAACCGAAGCGCTTGCCCGCGACCAGCTTGCCGCTTGGGCCAGCGACGCGGAAGCCGAAGCGCATGCGATGTTCGCGCGCATCGAACAGGCCGATCTTGGAGAGGACGCCGCCCCGCTCGCGCAGGAGGTGCTGGCGCGGCGCGAGGCGCTTCTTTCGCGCCTTGCCGCGATTGCGCGCATCCCGTCCGATTTCAGGATATCGCGCATCCACGGCGACTATCATCTCGGGCAGGTGCTTCTGGCACAGAACGACGTCGCGATCATCGATTTCGAAGGCGAGCCTGCGCGCAGTCTGGAGGACCGCCGCAAAAAATCCTCGCCGCTGCGCGATGTGGCGGGGATGATGCGCTCCTTCGACTATGCCGCGATGACGGTGATGAATCGGCACCACCAGACCTTCGGCGCCGGGGCGGACCTTGGCCGCGACCGCATCGAGACATGGCGCCGCGCGGCCCAAGCCGATTTCCTCGCAGCCTATCGCGAATATTCGGCCGGACTGACGACCCTTCCGACCGACGAGGCGACGCGCGCGGCACTGCTCGATTTCTTCCTGCTTCAAAAGGCAATCTACGAAGTGGGTTACGAGTTGAGCAACCGTCCCCTTTGGGTCGCCATTCCCCTCAGGGGCATTCTGGAGGTGCTGGACCAAGATCGGACCTGATCCGCATCGCCCCAAGAAGATCGCGCTGCATGCGCATGCCAAAACTGTTGACGGCACCGTTGCACCTCGGGCAATCTTCGCAGGCATGCGGATGCATCGCATGATCGATGACGGCGGGGAGGCCGTCTGAGGGAGGAGCCGAATGTTCAGATACGTCTTCACGGCGATCGGCAGTGCCGCCGTTGCCTGCGCAATGTCCATGCCCGCCGCGGCACAGGATTATCCGACCAAACCCGTCACGGTCATCGTGCCCTTCGCCCCCGGCGGGGCAAGCGACACGATCGGCCGTCTGGCGACCCAGATCATGCAGCCGACCTTCGGCCAGCCGCTCGTGGTCGAAAACAAGCCCGGCGCGAATGGCGCCGTCGGCGCGGCCGAACTTTCGCGCGAGGCGCCCGACGGCTATACGATCATGGCGGCCTCCATCGGCACGCTGGGGATCAACCCGGCCTTGCAGGAGGATCTGCCCTATGACCCGCGGGAGGATATGGAAATCCTGACCGTCGCGGTGCGCACCCCCAACGCGCTGGTCACCCGCCCCGATATCGAGGCGACCACTGCCGAGGAACTGATCGCCGCGCTGAAGGAAAATCCCGATGCGATGCTGTTCGCTTCCTCGGGGACGGGATCGTCGGACCACCTGACGGCAGAGCTTTTCTGGCAGGTCACCGGCACATCGGGGATTCACGTCCCCTACAAGGGCGGCGGACCGGCCCAGACCGACCTGATGGGCGGGCATGCCGATGCCTCGTTCCAGAACCTCGGCGCGATCGCGAACTTTGTGCGCGAGGGCAAGATGAAGATGCTGGCGCTGGCCGCCTCCGAACGCTCGCCCGATTTCCCCGACGTTCCGACCTTTGCCGAACTGGGGATCGAGGGGATGGAGGTCTATTCGTGGCAGGCCTTCGCTGCACCCAAGGGACTCAATCCCGCGGTGAAGGACGTGCTCGTGACCTCCATCACCGAAGCGCTGAAATCGCCGCAGGCGACCGAGCAGCTTCAGAAGATGGGTTTCGAGGTGCTGGCCAATTCCCCGGTCGAAGCGGATGCCTTCGTCGCGGACGAGATCGCCCGCTGGACCGAAGTCATCAAAGCCGGAAACATCTCGCCCGAGGGCTGAGATTTCGCGCGCCCCGCGCGGGCGCGCCTTTTCATACATGAGGTGGGCGATGCAAGGGCACCGCACGAAGGACTTCTGGGCCGGCGTCGTCTATGTCACGCTGGGCCTCGCAACCGTCATCCTTGGGCGCGACCTGCCGATGGGCAGCGCCGCGCGGATGGGGGCGGGCTATTTTCCGACCGTCCTTGGCGGACTTCTGGCGCTGATCGGGGCGATTTCCGCAGCACGCGGATTGCTGCGCCCCGGCGAGGCGGTGCCGCGCATCCATATCCGCCCGATGATCCTGGTGATCGGCGCGACCTTCTTCTTCGCCGCCACGCTGGAATGGCTCGGCCTTGCCGTCGCGCTGCCCATCGCGATCCTGATCACGGCCTCGGCCAGTTCGACCTTCCGCCTTGCCCCGGTGCCCGTCGTGGGCCTGGTGCTGTTCACCGTCTTCTGCGTGCTGGTCTTCGTCCGGGGGCTTGGCGTTCCCATGCCGATGCTGGGCACATTGTTCGGAGCCTGAGATGGACCTGCTTTCCGACCTTCTTCTGGGCGCGCAGACCGCTTTTTCGGTCTGGAACCTGCTTTATTGCCTGCTGGGCGTGTTTCTGGGCACCGCCATCGGCGTCCTTCCGGGTTTGGGGCCGACCGCGACCATCGCCATGCTGCTGCCGGTCACCTTCGGGCTTGCGCCGGAAACCGCGCTCATCATGCTGGCGGGCATCTTCTATGGCGCGCAATATGGCGGATCGACCACGGCGATCCTTGTGAACCTGCCGGGGGAAAGCTCGTCCGTCGTGACCGCGCTGGACGGATACCAGATGGCGCGCAAGGGTCAGGCGGGCAAGGCGCTGGCCACCGCCGCCATCGGCTCCTTCGTCGCGGGGTCCATCGCGACGGTGCTGATCGCCTTCTTCGCGCCCATGCTGGCCGAAGTGGCGCTGGTCTTCGGGCCGCACGAATACTTCTCGCTCATGGTGCTGGGGCTTGCGGCTTCCGTGGTGCTGGCCAGCGGATCGCTTCTGCATGCGGTGGGGATGATCCTGTTCGGGCTGATCCTCGGGCTGATCGGCACCGACGTGAACTCGGGCGAGATGCGCTATACTTTCGGGCTGTGGTCCCTTGCCGACGGGATCAGCTTCGTCATCGTCGCGATGGGCGTATTCGGTCTGGGCGAGATCCTGTCGAACCTTGAAAACGAGACCGAGCGTTCGACCGTGCTGACCAAGGTGACCGGGCTGATGCCGACGCGGAACGATCTGAAGCGCATCGCCGCCCCGGTGATGCGCGGCACCGCGATCGGATCGGTCCTTGGCATCCTGCCGGGGGGCGGGGCGATGCTGGCGTCCTTTGCGTCCTATGCCATCGAAAAGAAAGCCTCCAAACGTCCGCAGGATTTCGGCAAAGGCGCGATCGAAGGCGTCGCGGGGCCGGAATCGGCCAACAATGCCGGCGCGCAGACCTCGTTCATTCCGATGCTGACGCTGGGCATTCCGTCGAACCCCGTGATGGCGTTGATGATCGGCGCACTCATCATGCAGGGCATCCAGCCGGGGCCGTCGGTGATCCAGGAACAGCCCGTGCTGTTTTGGGGGCTGATCGTGTCGATGTGGGTCGGCAACCTGATGCTGCTGGTGCTGAACCTGCCGCTGATCGGGCTGTGGGTGAAGATGATCTCCATCCCCTATGGCTTTCTGTTTCCGGCCATCGTCGCCTTCTGCGCCATCGGGGTGTTCAGCCTGAACAACGCGACCTTCGACATCTGGCTGATGGGGCTGTTCGGCATTGCGGGCTATGTGCTGCGCAAGCTGGACTGCGAACCGGCGCCGCTGCTTCTGGGCTTCGTGCTTGGCCCGATGCTGGAGGAACACCTGCGCCGCGCCATGCTGGTGTCGCGCGGTGATGCGACGACCTTCGTGTCGCGCCCCATCAGCGCGGTGCTGCTGATCCTAGCACTGCTGCTGATCGCCTCCATCCTTGCGCCGCAGATCCGCGCCAAACGCGAGGAGGCGTTCCAGGACGAAGAGTGAGCGCCCTTGCATCCGGCATGCGGCGCGGTCAAAGAATGGCTGGACCTGCCGGATGCACGACATGCGCGATAGACCTGAACCCGTCACGATGGCCACCATCGCCCGCATGGCGGGCGTGACCCAGCCAACCGTTTCACGCGCGTTCAACCACCCTGCCCGCCTGTCGCCCGAAACGCTGGACCGGATCATGCAGGCGGTGCGGCAGACGGGATATGTTCCCAACATCGTCGCGGGGGGGCTTGCCTCCAGCCGGTCGCGCGTGCTGGCGGCCATCGTGCCGTCGGTGGTCAACATCACCTATGTCGCGCTGATCCGCACCTTCAGCGCGATCATGCGCCAGCGTGGATATCAGGTGATGCTGATGGAAAGCGGCTTCGACGCGACCGAGGAGGAACGGCTGGTCGCCCTGTCGCTTGCCCACCGCCCCGAAGGCATCCTGCTGACCGGCATCCAGCACAGCGAACAATGCCGCCGGATGCTCGTCGCCTCGGGCATCCCGGTGGTGGAGGTGTGGGATCTGACCCGCAGCCCGGTCGACGTCTGCGTCGGCTTCTCGCACGAGGGGGCGGCGCGGGCGGCGGCGCGGCACATGCTGTCGCGCGGGTATCGGCATTTCGCGACGGCGGCAGTGGACGATGCGCGGGCGATCCGCCGCAACCTCGCCTTTGCACAGGAATTGAGGGCGAACGGTCATGCCTGCCGGATGGGCCGCGACCTTCCCGGCCTGCCAAGCATCCGCAGCGGTCGGGCCGCTTTCGCGCGGCTGATCGAAGACGGGCTGCCGATCGGCCAAAGCGCGATCTTCTGCAGTTCCGACGTGATGGCGCAGGGCGTCATGATCGAGGCGAGGGCCCGCAGCATTGAAATTCCTCGCGAAGTCGCCGTCATGGGCTTCGGCGATCAGGACCACGCCGCCGACCTCGACCCGCCGCTGACGACGATCCGCATCGACCGCGACGCGCTGGGCCAACGCGCGGCCGAGGCGCTGATCGCACGCATCGACCGGCAGGACGTGCCCGAACGCCGCATCGACATCGGGTTCACCATCGTCGAGCGCAACTCGCTCTGACGGCTCAGAACGGGATGGGTTGACCGAAGCGGTCAAAGAACCCGCCCGACTGATCCGATTGCAGCGCGTTCAGGCATTTCAGGATGTCGCGCGCCGCCTCTGCCGGCTGCTGGATCTCCAGCCCGGTCGCGGCGAAGCCGGAAGAAAGCGCGGTGGCGACGGTGCCAGGGTGGATGGCGACGCATATGGCCTTTGGATGGGTTCGCCGCAATTCTATCGCCGCCGTGCGGACCAGCTGGTTCAACGCGGCTTTCGACGCGCGATAGGAGGCCCATCCGCCAAGGCGGTTGTCCCCGATGCTGCCCACCTTTGCGGAAAGGACGGCGAAGACGCTCCTCTCGTCGCGCTGCATCGCGGGCAATACATGCTTCATGACCGCCGCAGGCCCGATGGCGTTGATCGCGAACACCCCGGCCATCCGGGCGGGGTCGATGGCGCGGATCGTCTTTTCCGGCTCGATGCCCTTGCCGCGCAGCATGCCGGTCGCCACCACGACCAGCGCAGGTTTCAACGGCGCGATATGCCGCGCCGCGTCCCGGATCGACGGCTCATCCACCAGATCGAACGCGGGCACGCTATGGCGGGACAGGCCCAGCACCGTGTCGAACCCACCCATGCGGGACAGCTCCGACGTCAGGGCGGCGCCGATGCCCCCCGTCGATCCGAAGACGACGGCGCTGCGCATCGCGTCACGCCACGCGCGCCATCTTTCCGCCGACCTCGCGAAGCGCATCCTGCACCGATGCGACCGCATCCGCGCTCACATCGACGGAAATCTGTATCGCCCCGGCCAGCGCGCCATCGGTGCGGTCATCCCCGCCAAGGCCGGATTCCGCATCGCCGCCCGAGGCTGCCATCCCCGCCGTGTTGTCGGGTCCGGCCGCTTCCACGAAGATATCCGCGCGATCGATGCCATGTTGCTGCACCAGATGTTCGACCGCCAGATCCGCTGCCTCGCGGGTGGCAAAGGTGGCATAGACCGTCTTCGTCTTGTCGTCCGACATGGCATTCCCCTTTCGGCTTGCAGGATGGGCGATCGCCCCTCTCCATAAAGCATCCGTCCGGGGCCGGGGTTCCCGGCTTGGCCGATCCGCATCCCGGACCGGCCCGGAGGCATCAGCCCATCAAAGGCCCATCGCCTTCAGTTCCTGAAGCGGCGGGATCGTTTCATACATATGCGGATCGAGCCGGTCCCAGACGATGCCGCAGGTCGGCTTGTGCGGGTCCGCAACCGGGATCGTGCGCGTGGGCGTGAAGACCACGTCCATCACGGTGTCATAGACATCCGGCGTCAGCGTCTCGGTCAGCAGTTGGCAATCATGCACCACGGCGGCGGCAGGGGTCGCAACGGTGATCCGTTGCAGCTGATACAGCATCCCCCATTCGGCATCGAAGAACCCATGGCCCTTGCCGAAACGCACGCCTTCGGTGTTGATCGCCCCGGTGCCGGTGACCATGAAATCGACCGGGGGCAGGGTCGCGATCTCCATCAGGGTCAGCGGCTGGCCGATCCGCTCCATCCCGTCCAGCGTCGAGGCATAGAGATACTGCGACGGGTCGATCTTTGCCGGGTCCAGAAGCCAGAAGCCGCGCTTGATGGAATAGGTCGTCATCAGCACCGTCTTGCCATCCTCCAGTGCGCGCAGGCGCAGGCGGTCGAGGCAGTTGTCGGGCGTGATGAAGATCAGGTTGGCGTTCCGATAATAGTCGTGGTCGATCAGCCTCGCGACCGCCTCCTCGCCGCCGTCGAAATCCGCGATGAACTCGCCGAAGTCGAAATGGAACCGGCTGTCGGGAACGGCGACCTTGCGCAGTTCGGACCAGACGCGGTTGCGCACCTCGGTCTTGTGCCGGTCGATCTCGGCAACGGTCATGTCGGTCATGGGCGGTTCCTTCGCTTAGGCGGCCGTCGTCATGCCGAGCCGGGCAAGAACCCGGCGTTCGATCCAGACGACGACCTGATAGAAAAACACGGAAAGCAGCACGGACAGGACGGCGACCGTCCAGATCATCCCGTAATCGAGATATCCGCGCGACTGGTTCAGAAGATTGCCAAGCCCCGTGCCCGTGGCCAGCCATTCGGCGGTCATCACGCCCAGCAGGGCGCGCGGCACGGCAAGGCGCAGCGCGGCGAAGACATAGGGCGCCGACGCCGGAATCGACACGAGCCGCAGCACCGTCCACGCGCTGGCACCATAGGCGCGCGGCACGTCCAATGCGGACCTTGCCACCATCTGGAGCCCTTGGGCCATGGTGACGAAGGCGGGAAAGAACGTGACCGACACCGTGATCCACAGGATCACCGACGGCCCACGCCCGAAGATCAGCACCAGAAGCGGCGTCAGCGCGACCAGCGGCATCGTTTGCGTGACCAGAGCGACCGGCATGAAGGCCCGCACGATCCCCGGCCGCAAGACGGACCCAAGCGCCAGCGCAAAGGCGAATCCGAGGCCCAGCGCGATCCCGACCGCCGTGATCGGAAGCGTCTGCGCCAGCGCGTCCCATATCCGCTCGCCCGCCTTGTTCGGCAGCATCAGGTAATCCAGCAGCGCCATCGGCGTCTTGGCGATCATCGCGGGCGCTCCGCTGGCCGCGATCAGCGCCCACCAGAGGGCGAAGGGCAGCAGCACCGATCCCGCCGCCAGTGCGATGCGTTGCCAGACGGGGCCATCCACCTCGCCCGCGGGCGGGGTCGCGGCAACCGTCACGGCAACCGTCGAGGCCGTCATCCGCTGCGCAATGACGGCGAACACCGCATATCCGATCCCCGCCAGCAGCGTCGCCGCCAGCCCGATCCCCCATAGCCGCGCCGGGTCCGCCCGGCCGAGCGAGCCGATCAGATACGCGCCCAGACCGAACCGCCCGCCGCCGCCGAACTCGGCCAATATCGAACCGAGCACGGCCGCCGGGGCGGCGATCCGCAGCGCACCAAGGATCTGCGGCACGGCGGATCGCAATTCGACCAGCCGCAGCGAAGCCATGCGCCCGCCGCCATAGGCCCGGACCACGTCCCGCATCCGTGCATCGGTCTGCGTGATGCCGGTCACGGTCGCGGTCATGGTCACGAAATAGCAGCCAAGCGCGGCAAGGATCACCCGCGGCGTCATTCCCGTGGTCATCAGCGTCAGGATCGGCGCGATGGCAATGGCGGGCAGCGCAAAGATCGCGATGTTCACCCCCCGCGCCAGCCGCGCCGCCACCGGGGACACCGCAAACAGCACTCCCGCCAGAACCGCGACCAGATTGCCGATCAGAAAACCGATCCCTGCGCCCTGCATCGTGGCCCAGACATGCATCGGGTAATCGCCCCGATCCGCCCAGAACCGGATCGCGATGGCCGAAGGCGCAGGCAGCGCACCGCCCGCGACCAGCCCAAGCCGCCCGACCACTTCCCACAACACCAGCGCGATGATCGCCCTAATGGCCATCGAGCGCCCCTGCGATCTCGGCCTCCAGCGCGGCGAATTCGGGCGTGCCGAACAGTTCCGCCCGGCGCGGGCGCGGGAACGGGATGTCGATCACGCGGGCGATGCGGCCCGGACGCGCTGCCATCACCACCACGCGGTCGGCAAGAAAGATCGCCTCGTCGATGCCGTGGGTCACCAGCAGCGTCGTCGTGCGGCTTTCCATCCAGATGCGTTGCAATTCCACGTTCATCTGGCGGCGCAGGATCTGGTCCAGCGCGCCGAAGGGCTCGTCCAGAAACAGCATCTCGGGAGAGTTCACCAAGGCGCGGGCGATGGCGACGCGCTGGCGCATCCCGCCCGAAAGCTCGCCCGGCAGCGATTTCTCGAACCCCGACAGCCCGACCAGCGCGATCAGATCCGCGATGCGCGCGCGGTCATGTGGACGGCGCAGCACGTCGAAGGGCAGCGCGATGTTATCTTCGACGCTGCGCCACGGCAGCAGCGCGGCATCCTGAAACGCGATCCCTGTCAGCCCCTTGCGCGCCGCCTCGGCCGGGGACAGCCCCCCGACCGAGACGCGCCCCGCATCCGGCAGGTCCAGCCCGACCGCCAGCCGCAGAAGCGTGGATTTCCCGCAGCCCGAAGGACCGATCAGCGCGGTGAACGCCCCCGGAGCAACCTCCAGCGACACGTCGGACAGCGCCGCGACCCTGCCGCCGCGCCCGTCGAAATGGCGCGAGACGCCGGAAAGGGACAGACCGACCGGCATCAGATTTCTTCAAGCAGCGTGGTGTCGAAGTGATCGCGCGTGGCGGCGATGCCGACCTTGGCCAGCGCCTCGATATTTGCCGCGATCGCGTCTTCGGACATGGCGAAGATACCGCCTTCGGCTTCGATCAGCGGCTTCTGCGCGGTGTTGAAGAACACCTCGTTGTCGATCTCGCGCCCGGTGCCTGCGAACCAGGTATCTGCCCAGGTCGGCGGGTATTTCGCCGGATCGACCAGATTCTCCTCCCACCCCTTGCGCGAGGCGCGCAGGAAGGAGACCAGTTCCTTGCGCCGCGATGTCAGCACATCCTCGGTCACGACGACCGTGTCGTTGAAGACGGGGTAGCCGTGGTCATACAGCAGGAAAGACGTGGCCTCCTCGCCCGCCAGCTTGATCGTATAGGGCACGTTAGTCGTGAAATCGACCGAGGCGTCGATCTCGCCCCGGATCAGCGGGGTCGGGTCATAGGCATAGGGGACGATGTTCACATCGCCCCGCGCGATGCCGTTCGCAGCCAGCATCGCCTCGACCGAGATGACGTTGACGGGTGGCACGGCCAGCGTCTTGCCGGTCAGATCCTTGGGTTCGTTGATCGGGGCTTTGGCCAGCGACACGACGCCCAGCGGGTTCTTCTGGTATTGCGCGCCGATGATCTTGAACGGCGCGCCCTGTTCGGTGATCGCCTTGATCGTGGTGTCGGGCGTCGTCAGCGTCAGATCAGCGCGCCCGGTGATGAGCGTGCTTTCCGGGATCACGTCCGGCCCGCCGGACAGGTAAGTCAGATCCAGCCCCTCGGCCGCGTAATACCCGTTATCGGCGGCAAGGAAATAGCCCGCGAATTCCGCGTCGTTGATCCAGCTTGCCTGAAACGCGAAGGGTGCAGCAGCCCGCGCGCGCATCGGTATCAGCGCGGCAGCCCCGGCAAGGCCAAGAAAAAGGCGGCGATCAAGGGAAAGGGTCATGGAAAGCTCCCGGCTTCGGTGTTCAGGCGATGCCCCGGTCCTGCGCCAGTTCGCGCAGCGGGGGGATGGTGGCGATCATGTCGGCGTCGATCCGTTCCCAACGGACGCCACGCGGCCTGCGGCCCTGCCGTGCGACCACGACAAGGCGGGTAGGCGTCGCGATCAGGTCCACGGGCAGATCGCCGTCGGACAAATGCAGCAGATCGTCCACAAGCTGCACGTCATGGGTGATGGCGGCGATGCGCGTGCGGTCATCCACCAGCCCCAGATGCGAGAAGATGCCCCATTCCAGATCAAGGAACGTATGCCCTCGCCCGAAACGGATGCCATCCACCGACACGGCGGATGCGCCGGTCGCGACCAGCCCGATCCGCCCCACCGCCGCCAGCGCGGCAAGGTCCAGAGGCTGCGCATGCCGTTCGATCACATCCAGCGTCGCCAGATCTTCGGGTGCCAGCGCGGGCATCGCCGCCGGATCGACCAGCAGGAACCCCCGCCGCAGGTTGTAGCTCGCCATGAGGAAGGCGCGCCCCGCGCGGATCAGATGCGCACGCAGGGCCAGCATCGCATTGTCGGGCGTGACGAAGCATATCCCCTCGGCCAGATGCGCAATGCGCGCCGTGGCGATGTCCGACCCGATGAAGTCCGGCACGAACTGTTCGAAATCCAGATGAAAGCGCGCATCGGGCCGCGCAACAGGCGCAAGCCGGTCCCAGATGCTCTGGCGAATGAGTCGAGGATGCTGCATGGAATCGGGCACGGGCGTTTTCAGTGTTTCATCTCTATGAAACTAATGTTTCATAATTGCAAGAGGGGTGCTATTCTTTTCTATCAGCACCCGGAGGTGACGGATGGCTTCAAGACTGGTCCTGCGGATTCAGGAAAACTACGACCGGCTGACGGCGGGCGAGCAGAAGCTGGCGCAGCTGATCCTTGACCGGCAGGACGATATCCTGACCTTTCCCGCGACCGAGATCGCGCGACTGGCGGGCGTGTCCAAGGCGACCGCCGCGCGGTTCTTCCAGCATCTGGGTTACAGCGATTTCAACGAGGTGAAGGCCCAGGCGCGAGAGGAACGCGACCGCACCGCCCCATACGAGATGTCGTTGGCCCAGTCGGGACAGGTCGCGATGGGCCGCACCATCGGCGCACATCTGGATCTGGAGTTGAAGAACCTGACCCGCACGTTCGAGGAGATGCGCTCCGATACCCTTGCCGCCGCGACCGACCTGATCGCCGACGCGCCGCGCATCTGGGTTCTGGGGCTCGGCCTGGACGAAGGGCTTGCGCGCTATGCCCGGCTGCAACTGGCGCGACTGCGCCACGGGGTGCTGCTGCTGGGCATCGGCCAAAGCGCATTGGCTGAGGAGCTGGCGATGCTGGGGCCGAAAGATGTGCTTTTGCTCATCACCCTGCCCCCGCATGCCGCCATGCTGAAACCGCTGCTTTCCTATGCCCGCACGAGCCGCCTGTCGATCGTGACCCTGACCGACCGCGGCTCGCTGTTGGAGCTTCAGCGCCTGTCCGACGTGGTGCTGCCCTGCCATGTCGCCAGTTTTGGGCTCGGACCGTCCAACACGGCGCTGGCCAGTGTGATCCGGCTTCTGGCGCTCAGCTATGCCGCGAAGGCAGGGGCATCCGCGCTTCAACGCAGCGACATCATCGCGGCGATCAAGGAAGAGATCATGGATATGTCCTGACCGCGGCCCGCCGCGGCTGGAACTTGCGCGCCATGGCGAACGCGGCGGCGGCCGTCCGCGTCCTGACCCCAAGCGCGCGCAAAAGCGCCGAGACATGGACGCGCACGGTCGACGGCGAAATGCTTAGCCGCCGTGCGATGGTCTTGTTGGTATGCCCCTCGACCAGCAGCTCCAGAACGTCGCGCTGTCGCCCCGACAGCCGTTCAAGAGCAGCTTCGGGCCCCGCGGTCTGTTCGGGCGGTGGCGCGATCACGATCACCTCGGCTTCGGGGTGCAGCAGCTCGATGATCTGGCGCATGTCGTTGCGAAAGGCCGGATTGGCATTGGCGATGATGATCCTCGTGCGGATATCCTCGTCGGTATCGGGCGTCACCTGTTCCTTCACGGGCATCTCCTTTGGGAATCTGGAAGAAAGTCGACGTCGTTGAAAAGGTGGCGCAATTTGCCGCGATCAGCAGCCCGGTTTGCCCTGATCGCACGTGAAGGGCGATTCCCCGCGCATTTCCGCGATGCAGAAACACCCGTTTTTGGCGAGTTCTCGCCAATCCAAGCCCTTATTCGCGCCTGTTTAAGCCATTTGTCCTAGTGCATAGGCCATCAGGCCGAATGGGCCTCTGCCCGGAATCGAGGCTTCATGTCCGTGGGTCGCCACAAACGCGACCGGATGGAGAGAGCCATGAACCATATCGCAGAACTGAGCGCGGATCAGATCGACAGCGTTTCGGGCGGGGCACTGGACGGGATCCGCCCGCTTCCGTTGCCGCCGGTCGCGCTGCCCTTCCCGCTGCCCCGCCTGCCGCAGCCGCTTCCGATCCCGCGTCCGCGTCTGCCGCTGGTCTGATGCAGGAGGACGAGGCCATGCTGGTCGAACTGGACGCCGCGCAGATCGAGACGGTCTCGGGCGGTCTGGTCGGCCCCATCGTTCCACCGATTTATCCGCCGATCCTCTGGGTCATCCAGAAGCTCGCCGGATAAAGACCGCCCCCCTCCGGGGCAAAACCTTGGCAACGCGAAGGAGATGCCATGCTTGCCGAAAACACCCAAGTGAAACTGGTCGAAACCGAAGCCGAGCTGATCGAACTGGACAGCTTCGAGGTCGATGAAGTGTCCGGCGCGGTCATTCCCGTGGCGGTGGTCGCCGCGATCAAGATCGGGGCCGCCGTGACCGGAACCGCCGCTGCGGGCGCGGGCATCGGATTCGGCATCGGATACTGGGCCAACCGCGACTGATCCACTGGACGGAGATTTGAGATGTCTATGCCAACGATAGTGGCCGTCGGGGGGCTGACGCTTGTGTTCTTCATCGCCCTGTTCGGCGGTTACGGCGTCGGCTCGGATGCCGCCAAGCGCGACAACCTCGCAGGCGCTCGGATCGAGAACACCGAAAACTGAAGGAGAGAGACGATGAACGATCTGACCATTCACGAACTGGACGACGCGAACATCGACGCAGTCTCGGGCGGGGTGCTTCCCGTGGCCTGGGCCATCGCGGCTGTCTTCACCGGGGCGGGCGCAGGCGGCGTCACCTTCGGCTATATGGTCGGCAAGGACCGGGCCGAGCGCGACAACCGCGCCAACTGATCCGGGCGGGGCGCTTCGGCGCCCCTTCCCCATTTCGCAGGACATGACATGAGCGACGAGAGAAAGCCCACGCCGCTGTTTCGCCAGCAGGCGGTGCAATACCAGTCCCGCGCACTGGACGGCGAAGTGCTTCTGTCGCTGTCGATGCGGATGCGTGTGCTGATCGCGCTGGCGGTTGCCATCATCGTCGGCGCGGTGATCTTCGCCACTACCGCCACCTACGCCCGGATGGAGACGGTGCCGGGCTGGGTCGTGCCCGAAGGCGGGCTGATCCGCGTGACCGCCCGCAATGGTGGCGTGATCGAGGAACTGCCGATCCGCGAGGGCGACACCGTCGCTGCCGGGCAGTCCATGGCCAAGCTGCGCCTGTCGTCGGATCTGGATACAGGCAATGTCGGCCAGATGCTGGAGACGCAGCTTCGCACCCAGATCGAGGCGGTCCGTGCCTCGGCGGAAGCCGAGCGCGAAAAGCTGATCGCCGAGGAACAGAGCCTGCGCTCGCAAAGGGATGCGATGCAGCGCGAGTTGGACCAGTCGCGGGGCCGGATCGCGATGATGACCGAACGGGTGGACCTGATGCAATCCAACGCCGAACGCGTCCGCACCATCGCCGATCGCGGCTATGCCAGCACCAAAAGCGTCGAGGAAGCCGCGATGGGCGTGCTGGTCGCGGAACAGGAACTGGTCGACACCCGCGCCAGCGTCATGGCGATGGAACGGCAGATCGACCAGATCGACGCCGAACTTCACGTCCTGCCCATTTCCATCCGCGCCGCCGATGCGCAGGCGCGGGCCAGTCAGGCTCAACTGGCGCAGCAGGGGACCGAGATGGCCGTGCAGAACACCTATCACGCGGGCGCGACCGTCGCGGGCCGCGTCGTCGCCGTGCCCGTCGCGCGCGGGCAGACCGTGGCCGCCCAGCAGGTGCTGGCCGTCGTCACCCCCGAAGGATCGACGCTGGAGGCCGAACTCTATGTCCCCTCCCGCTCTGCCGGGTTCATCACCGAAGGGCAGGAGGTGCAGTTGATGTATCAGGCCTTCCCATACCAGAAATTCGGCGCCGCCGAGGGGGCCGTCCGCAGCGTCTCGCGCACCGTGCTCGCCCCGAGCGAGGTGGCCATTCCAGGGCTGGAGGTGAACGAGCCGGTGTTCCGCGTGAAGGTGGAACTCGACCGCGATGCGGTGACCGCTTACGGCCAGGACATCCCGGTGCAGCCGGGGATGCTTCTGTCGGCCAGCATCGTGATCGACCGCCGCACGCTGGTCGAATGGCTGCTTGATCCGATCTATGCAGTGGGGCGTCTGGGATGAGCATTGCCGAGCTGAACTTCATGGGCCGCCGCCGTCTGCCCGAGATTCGCGCCACGGAGTCGGCCGAATGCGGGCTGGCCTGCATGGCGATGGTCGGGCGCTATCACGGGCATGACATCGACCTGAACGGGCTGCGGCAGCAATTCTCGCTGTCATTGACCGGGGCGACGCTGCGCAACCTGATGCAACTGGCCGAGCAGTTGTCCTTGGCCCCACGCGCGCTTCGGGTCGGGCTTCAGGCGCTGAAGGATGTGCGGCTTCCGGCGATCCTGCATTGGGACTTGAACCATTTCGTCGTGCTGAAATCGATCAGCGCGAAACAGGCGGTCATTCACGACCCCGCCCGCGGCGCACGCACCCTGCCCTTGGACGAATTCGCCAACCACTTCACCGGCGTCGTGCTGGAGGTCCAGCCCGCCGAACATTTCCAGAAGGCAGAGGCGAAGATCCCGGTCAAGCTGACCAGCCTCTGGTCCAGGACCGAAGGCATGGGCCGCGCGATCTTTCAGGTTCTGGCGCTGTCGCTGGTGTTCCAGATCGCGACCTTCGCCATGCCCTTCCACATCCAGCTTGTGGTGGACGAGGCAATCGGCCGCGCGGACGGCAGCCTTCTGACCGTGCTGGCGTTGGGCTTCGGCGCGCTGACCGTGATGCATGCCGCGCTGGAGGCGCTGCGCAACTGGGTCCTGCGGCTTCTGGGCTCGATGATGTCGTTCCAGATCGTCGGCAACATCGTGCGCCACCTGATGCGCCTGCCGGTCCCGTATTTCGAGAAACGCCATGTGGGCGACATCATGTCCCGCATCGAATCCACCAGCGCGATACAGGATGCGCTGACGCGGGGCATGGTTTCCGCGATGGTGGACGGGCTGATGGCGGTCATCGCAGCGGGGGTGCTGTTCCTCTATTCGCCAATGCTGGCGGTGGTGGTCATCCTGTCGCTTTTGATGGTGCTCGGTCTCGGGTTTGCCTTTTATCCTGCCACCCGCGCCGCGACCGAGGAAAACATCGTCACGATGGCCTCCGAACAGTCGCACCTGATCGAGACGGTGCGCGCCATGCCCACCATCAAGCTGATGGGCGGCGAGACGGAGCGCGAAGGCAAGTGGCGCAACCGTTTCGCCTCGGTCATCAATTCCTCGGTTCGGGTCGGCAAATACGAGATCACGCTGCGGTTTCTGCAGAACGTGGTGATAGGGGTGCAAACGGTGCTGGTCATCTATCTTGGCGCACGGATGATCCTGAATGCCGAAGGATTTTCGGTCGGGATGCTGATGGCGTTCCTGTCCTTCCGCCAGACCTTCAGCGACCGTGCGCAGTCCTTAGTGGCCGAGGTGATGCAGTTCCGTCTGCTGCGCCTGCATCTGGAACGGCTGGGCGATATCGTCACTGCGGAACCGGACGTGGCGCATGTCTCGGGCCGCCCGCAGCGGATGATCGACGTGAAGGGCGGGATCGACCTGCGGGGCGTGGATTTCCGCTATGGCTCCGGCTCGCCCTTGGTGCTGAAGGACGTGTCGCTGTCCATCGCGCCGGGGGATTTCGTCGCGATCACCGGCGCGTCGGGCGGGGGCAAGACCACGCTGGCCAAATTGCTTCTGGGACTGCACCAGCCGGAATCGGGGCAGATCCTTCTGGACGGCCAGCCCGCCTCGCCCGAGCTATGGAGGGCATGGCGCGGGCAGATCGGCGTCGTCGCGCAGGACGATCAGCTTCTGTCGGGCAGCATCGCCGACAACATCGCTTTCTTCGATCCGGAAATGGACATGGAACGCGTCGCCGCCGCCGCTATGGCCGCGCAGGTCCATGACGACATCGCGCGGATGCCGATGCAATACTTGTCGCTGGTGGGTGACATGGGCTCGGCCCTGTCCGGGGGGCAGCGCCAGCGCGTGCTGCTGGCCCGTGCGCTTTACCGCCGCCCACGGCTTTTGCTGCTGGACGAGGGCACTGCCAATCTGGACGAATCGACGGAACGGGCGATCGCGGATCTTATCTCCTCGCTTCCCGTGACGCGGATCGTGATCGCCCACCGCCCGGCACTGATCGAACGCGCATCGCGCTGGTTGCGCGTGGGCGGCGGCGGGGTCGAGGAAGTGCCCAAACGCCCCAGCAAGGTGATCCACACCGCCTGACGGCCATCCTTTCCAGCCGGGCGGGGATTTGCGGATCACCGCCCCAATGATCGCGATATGCCCGCGTGCCAGGTGCAGATAGGGGAGGCCGCCCATGCGCGCGGCGCCTCGTGAAATCGCGCGCCGTTTTCAGGCAGCCGTTCGTCAGGCAGGCGGTCGATGTCTCCCCAGCACCCGTTTCTGGGTGCGGCGCTTTTCGGCAAGGATGTCGCGATCCAGCCGGAACTTTGTCAGGATTAAGCATGATAAAGGATCGCGTGTGACCGAAGCGGTATCCGCGGCCGCACCCGTTCCCAAGGCGTGACGGTGGACATCAGGCGGACCGCATCGCAACTTTCACGTCACAGAAACCGACGTTGCTGTGGCGAAGGGCAAGGATCCCGCCATGCAGGCCGCGTCGCACTTGTGGATACGGCGAAGGCCGACGGCACCATCGCGGCGTCTTTCACGCGGCACGGGCTGGCACGCGAGCCCCTTTTCGCAAGGGCGCATCGCCCCCATCTGAAGGCGATGGAACCCCTCGCACCCCTGCTGGAAGAGGTCCGCGCCTGCCGAAGATGTGCGGACCTGCCGCTTGGCCCCCGTCCGATCCTCAGCATCTCGGCCGAGGCGCGTATCCTGATCGCCAGTCAGGCACCGGGCACCAAGGCCCATGCGTCGGGCGTTCCCTTCGACGACGCTTCGGGGCGGCGGTTGCGTGACTGGCTAGGGGTCGGGCCCGATGTGTTCTACGACCCGGCCTGTTTCGCGATCCTGCCTCTGGGTCTGTGTTATCCCGGGCGGCGGGCGGGCGGCGATGCCCCGCCGCGCCGCGAATGTGCGCCGGTCTGGCGGGATCGGCTTCTGCGGCAAGCGGCGGGCATCCGTCTGACGCTTCTGATCGGATCGCATGCGCAGAACCATGTCCTCGGGCCGGGGGTGATGACCGAGCGCGTCCGCGACTTCCGCGCCCATCTGCCCGACGTCCTGCCGCTGCCGCACCCCTCGTGGCGGTCGGGCGGATGGATGCGCCGCAACCCGTGGTTCGAGGATGAGGTGCTTCCCGCCCTGCGCGATGCAGTGCGGGATTTGCTGCCCCCTTTGAAATCTGCCGCCTCAGCCCCATATCCTGACCATGATAGAAACTTATTGGGGTAACCCCGTCACCTTGATCGAAGGCCCCGGCGAACAATCGAAAACCATCACCACAGTCGAACAGGCGCTTTTCCGTCTCGGAAAACGCTGGCCGGATCGGCGCGGGCCAAAGCATCGCCGCGCGGTCGACTATGCGCGGGCCGCCTGCGAATGCCTGACCGCACCGGGCGCGGCACGGCAGGCCTTCATCGACGCTGCCGAGGAGGCCGGTCTGCGCCTTGTCGCCTGACCCGGCCCCGATCTGCCCCTTGTGCCATCGGCCCATCCCGCCCGATGTGCCGCAAAGCCTGCACCACCTGATCCCCCGCGCCAAAGGCGGCGCCAAGGGTCCGGTCGTGCTGCTGCATCACATCTGCCACAAGGAAATCCACGCGGCGCTGGCCGAGACGGAGCTTGCCCGACGCTTCAACACCATCGAGGCGCTTCGCGGCCATCCAAGGCTCGCGGCGTTCATCCAATGGGTCGAACGCCGCCCGCCCGGCTTTCTGTCACGCGTCCCGGGCGGCACCCGCAAGCGCCGCTAGACGGCGGCACTTCGCGTCCATATCCCTGCCAGCTGCAAGACGCTCTAGGCGACCAGCGCCCCGGTCAGCAGCGCCCCGGCCATCAGCACGAGGCACAGCAGCGACGCCCATTTCAGCGTGAAGCGCTGATGCGCGCCGAACTCGACCTTGGCGAGCCCCGTCAGCACATAGGCCGCCGCGACCAGCGGGCTGAGCATATGGACCGGCTGCCCGACGAGGGACGCGCGGGCGATGACCTCGGGCGGGATGCCATAGGCCGAAGCCGCCTGCGCCAGAACCGGAACGACCCCGAAATAGAACGCGTCGTTCGACAGGAAGAACGTGAACGGTGCGGAGATCACGGCGGTGATGATCGCCAGATACGGCCCCGCTGCATCGGGGATCATATAGACGACGCTTTGCGCCAGCGCATCCGTCATGCCCGTGCCCGACAGGATGCCGGTGAACACCCCCGCGCCGAACACGACCGCGACCACGGCCAGCACGCTGCCCGCATGGGATTCGATCCGTTCGCGCTGGGCGATCACGTCGGGGAAGTTCACCGTCATCGCGATCACGAAGCCCAGCATGAAGATCAGCGACAACGGCATCACATGCAGGATCAGCCCCACCATCACCGCAACCGTCAGCACCGCGTTGAATGCCTGCAGAAGCGGGCCACGAGTGACAACCGCGCGGGTGGCGGCGCTGGTCACGGCCTCCACCTCGGCCTCGGCCTCGGCCCCGTCGAAGGTGATGCGGCCAAGACGCTTACGCTCGCGAAGGCCGAAGAACACCGCGATCCCGATCGCACCGGCGCAGGCCATCAGCATCGCCGGGATCAGCGGCACGAAGACCTGCGAGGCGTCCAGATCGAGCGCCGCCATCACCCGCGCGGTCGGCCCGCCCCAAGGCGCGATGTTGATGATGCTGTTGGGCATGACCGTGACCGCCGGCAGGATCAGCGGGTTGATGCCCAGCCGCCGGTGCAGCGGCAGCATCGCGGTGACGCACAAAAGATAGGTCGTGCTGCCATCTCCATCCAGCGAGATAATCATCGACAGGATAGTCGATCCCACGATCACCCGCAGCGGATCGCCGTGGCACACCCGCACGACGAAGCGCACCAGCGGATCGAACAGCCCCACATCGATCATCAACCCGAAATACAGGATCGCGAACAGAAGCAGCACCGCTGTCGGCGCGATCTTGGTCACGCCCTCGATCACCATGTCGGGAACTTGCGGCCCGAATCCGCCGATCACCGCGAACAGGATCGGCACGGAAATCAGCGCGATCAGCGCCGACATGCGGTTCGTCATGATGGCTGCCATGAAGACCGTAATCATGGAATAGGCTAGAACGGTAAGCAAACGACCTCCTTGGCGCCGCCCGCATCGGGGCGCCCTCGTCTTTGTCTGGCTGTGGAAATGGCTAGAAGCCGCGGCTTCGGATCGCTTCGGCGCGGGCAGCGACATGGTCGGTCAGCGCGGCACCGGTCAATTGCAAGGGGATCATGTGCCGCGCGCGCAGGGCGGCCGCATATCCGGGCGAGGCGAGGGCGCGGTCGAACGTGTTGACCCACCAGCGGTAATCGGCATCGCTGACATCGGGGCCGACGTAAAGCCCGCGCATCACCGGCCAGACGATGTCGTATCCCTGCTCGCGCGCGGTGGGCACCTGCGCCAACGCACCGGGCAGGCGATCCTCGGCATAGACGGCAAGGATCCGCAGATCGTCGCCCGCCTCGATGCGGGCCTGCGTCTGGCTTGCATCGCTCATGCAGACCTGCACGTGGCCGCCCAGAAGCGCAGCGATGCAATCCCCGCCCCCTTCGAACGACACGAAGCGGACCGACCGCACATCGACCCCTGCATGTTCCGCCGTCTGGCGTGCGCGGACCCAGTCGCGCCCTTCGATCGTGCCGCTGCCGCCAAAGGCGATCTGGCGCGGGGCCTCGCGCAGCGCGGCCATCAGCTGGGCCAGATCCTGCCACTGCGCATCGCCGCGCACCACGATCGCGCCGTGATCCTGCCCCAGCGAGGCAACCCACCGGACATCCTGCCAGTCGTGATCGCCATATTTGCCGATGGCCAGATTGTGAATCGAACCCTCGGAAAAGGCGATGAGGGTGTTCCCCTCGGCCCGCCGACTGCCGGTGAAGGTGTTGAACGCGACCGCGCCGACCCCGCCGGGCATGCGTTCGATGCGCATCCCGTCGGGCGCGGCACCGATCTCGGCCAGCGCCCGAAGCGCCAGTTCGCAGGTGATCTGAAAGCCGCCATTGGGTTCGGACGGCACGATGCAGGCCGGATCCGACGGCTGCGCGCGAACCGCGCTGCCGAACGCAAGGCAAAGAAGAAAGACGATGATACGCAAACTCACCCCTCCCCCAAGGCGCCCGCTGTCCATGACAGATACACGCCCGCACCTGTCACGAGGCTTTCAAAAGCGCCTCCGTGCGGAAATTTATATCGGCAGGAGGATTTCCGCCATCAGCCCGCCGACCTCGACGTTGCGGACGGCAAAGCTGCCGCCATGCCCTTCGGCGATGGCCGACACCACCGCAAGGCCAAGGCCAGACCCCGCCCCTTCGTTGCCGAAGAACCGATCCCCCACCCGCCGCATCTGCGCATCGTCCATCCCCGGCCCCTGATCGGCCACCGCGATGCGCAGGGGATCCTTGTGAACCGCCAGCGTCACGGTACCGCCCTTGGGCGAATGGCGGATGGCATTGTCCAGAAGGTTGCTGACCGCCTCGAACAACAGCGCTTCGGAGGCGCGCACCGTCGCCCCGCCGTCCGGCAGGTCCAGCGCCAGATCGATCCGCTTGCGGCGGGCGGCGGGCAGGTGCATCCGCGCCAGTTCGGTCATCATCGGACCAAGCGCGACGGGCACCCGCGCGCCGCCCTCCTGTGCGAAATTGCGGGCGCGGGCAAGGCTTAGGAACAGATCCGTCGTCCGTCCCGCGCGGTCTGCGATGCCGCGCATCGCCTCCAGCGTCTCGCGCGGGTCGGCTGCGCCAAGCGCGTGGTCGATCTGCGTCCGCAGCACCGCGATGGGCGTCTTCAGCTGGTGCGAGGCGTCGTCAAGGAACTGCCGCTGCACCGCCGCCTGCCGCGAATGGCGGTCCAGAAGGCGGTTGAACGCCTCGATCAGGGACCGCGTCTCGCGCGGCAGGCCAGTCGCGGCGACGGGCGAAAGATCGTCGGACGCGCGGCGGTCGAACCCCGCCCGCAGCGCCATCAGCGGGCGCAGCGCGAACCGCAACCCCGCGAACAGCAGCACGATCACCGCGCCGACGAAGGCCACGTTCAGGATCGCCGCATCGCGCAGGATGCCCTGCCGGAACGCGCTGCGCGAGGCGGTGCTTTCGGCGACCTCCACCAGAACGCTTTCCGGTCCCGACCCGCCATAAAGCGGCGCGGGCAGACGGCTGCGATAGGCCCCGACGCGCACCGGCAGGCCCAGATATTCCTCGTTGTAGAAGCGGAAGGCCCCGTCGGGCACGGGCGGCGGATCGGGCAGGAATGTATCGCCGATCATCACCAGCCCGTCCGCGGTCGACACGCGGAAATACACCTCGCCCGCCGCCGTCAGCTCGAAACTCTCGAACAGCGGATAGGGAAGCTCCACGCTCAGGCCCCCGCCCTCGGTCGAGATATTCATCTCAATCGCGCGGATCGCCCCGGCCAGCGATCGGTCATAGGCGCGGTCGGCCAGACGGCTGGCGGTGGACACGGCCAGCGCCATCGCCCCGCCCACCAGAACAATCAGCGCAGGCGCGATCCACCACAGAAGCGTCCGGGTCAGCGACCGTTCATTCATCCGCGCGATCTTCGAGGAAATAGCCGAGACCGCGCAGGGTCACGATGCCGACGCCCGATCCTTCCAGCCGCTTGCGAAGGCGATAGATCATCACCTCCACCGCCTCCAGCTGCATGTCGTCCTCGGCACTGACCAGCCGGTCCAGTATCTCCTGCTTGGAGATCGGCTCTCCCACCCGCTGGATCAGGATGCGCAGCACGGCATGTTCGCGCGGCGTCAGGAAAAGCGGCTGACCGCCCAGCGTGAACCGCTGCGCCGGGTGGTTGAAGACCAGCGGCCCGCATTCGTAAACGCCGTGCCCATGCCCCCGGCTGCGGCGGACCAGCGCGACCAGCCGCGCCTCCAGTTCTTCGACCGCAAAGGGCTTCGGCAGGAAATCGTCGGCCCCCGCATGCAGCAACGCCACCCGTTCGGGCAACTCGTGCCGCGCCGTCGCCACGATCACCGGCGTCGTGTCGCCCCCCTCGCGCAGCCGCGCAAGCAGCGCCGCGCCGCCCAGACCCGGCAGCCCCAGATCGAGAATGATCGCATCGAAGCCCCCGCCCGCCGCGCGGGTCAGGGCGCGCGCGCCGTCTTCTTCCCATTCGGCCATCAGCCCCCGCTGCTGCAGCGAGCGGACCAGCCATTCCGCCAGATCCTGGTCATCCTCGATCAGCAAGAGCCGCATCGCAATCCTCCGCCGCCTTGTCTTCCCGCGAGAAAGCCAGCCCGTCAACCCTTCCGCCCGCCACGCTCCGGTCCTATCATGCCCCCGGATCAGGGGGGCGGCGATGGAACTCAAATGGCTGGAGGATTTCCTGTCGCTGGCCGAGACGCGCAGCTTTTCCCGTTCGGCCGAAGCGCGAAACGTCACGCAATCGGCCTTCAGCCGCCGCATCCGGTCGCTGGAGGTGTGGCTGGGCGCGGACCTGTTCGACCGCGGCACCTATCCCGTCACGCTGACGGCCGATGGCCGCGCCTTCCGCGAGGCGGCGGAGGAGATCGTGCGCCTGACCTATCAGACCCGCGCCAGCCTTGGCGGACGCAAGGACGGGGGCCGCCCCGCCACCGTCGCGATCACCGCGTTGCACACCCTGACGGTTACGTTCCTGCCGCGCTGGCTGAATCAGATCCGCGCGCTGATGGGCGACATCCCAAGCCGCGTGCTGCCCGAAAATTATACCATCTGCATTCAGGCGCTGGTCGAGGGTGGGTATGACCTGATGCTGACCTTCCACCATCCCAGCGTTCCGGTGCCGCTGAACCCGTCGCGCTTTCCCTTTCTGACGGTGGGCGAGGATCGCCTTGTCGCCGTTGCCGAGCCCGCCCGCATCCCGGTCTGGCGGGCCAGCGGTGCGCGTCTGCCGATGCTGCAATATTCCAAGGGCTCGTTCCTCGGGCTGCTGTCGTCGCTGGCGCAGGGGCAGCCGGGCGCGCCGGAAACCTATATTGCGCATATCAACGAAAACTCGATGGCCGAGGCGCTGAAGTTCATGGCGCTGGAGGGGCATGGCATCGCATGGCTGCCCAAATCGCTGGTCGAAGGCGACATCGCGGCAGGGCGGCTGGAGGTGGTCGCCCCCGAACTGCCAATGGAAATCCGCCTTTACCGCGATGCCGAACGCGGGCGGGGGCTGCTGGAGAAGGTCTGGACGGCGGCGGCGCAGAACTATGCACAAACGGAATAACCCAGAACGCAACGGCATTGGCGATCCGGCGGCGCGGGACCTATGTCTCCTTCGTGACCATTTCGAAGGAAATCACGATGTCATCCCCCGACGCCGCCATCGAGCCTCTCCGCACCCGGATCGAGCATGATTTGATCGGCGACCGCGACGTTCCCGAAGCCGTCTATTACGGCGTCCACACCCTGCGAGCGGTGGAAAACTTCCCCATCTCGGGCCAGCGCCTGCTGGATACGCCGGACCTGATCGTCGCCCTTGCCGCGATCAAGGAAGCCGCCGCCGAGGCGAACATCGAGCTTGGTCTTCTGGATGCGGATCGCGGCAACGCCATCGTCGCTGCCTGCCGCGAGATCCGCGCGGGCGCGCTGCGCGACCAGTTCGTCGTGGACCTGATCCAGGGCGGTGCCGGCACGTCCACCAACATGAACGCCAACGAGGTCATCGCCAACCGCGCGCTTGAACTCATGGGCCATCAGCGCGGCGACTATCGCCACCTGCACCCTAACGAGCATGTGAACCTTGGCCAATCGACCAACGACGTCTATCCCACAGCGCTGAAACTGGCGGCATGGGTCGGTATCTCGCGTCTGGTTGCGGCGATGGGCAGCCTGCGCGAAGCCTTCGCGGGCAAATCCGCCGAATTCGCGGATGTGCTGAAAATGGGCCGCACCCAGCTTCAGGACGCGGTTCCGATGACGCTGGGACAGGAATTCGGCACCTATGCGCTGATGCTGTCCGAGGATGAATCCCGCCTGACCGAAGCCGTCCAGCTGATCCGCGAGATCAACCTTGGCGCCACCGCCATCGGCACCGGCATCACCGCCCACCCCGATTACGCAGCGACCGTCCGCGCGAAACTCTCGACCATCGTGGGCGTGGAGCTTGTGACCTCGCCCGACCTGATCGAAGCGACGCAGGATTGCGGTGCCTTCGTGCAGCTTTCGGGCGTGTTGAAACGCGTCGCGGTGAAGCTGTCGAAAACCTGCAACGACCTGCGCCTTCTGTCCTCCGGCCCGCGCGCCGGGTTCAACGAGATCAACCTGCCCGCGCGGCAGGCCGGATCGTCGATCATGCCCGGCAAGGTGAACCCGGTGATCCCCGAGGTGGTGAACCAGGTCGCGTTCGAGGTGATCGGCAACGACGTCACCATCACCATGGCCGCCGAAGGGGGCCAGCTTCAGCTGAACGCGTTCGAGCCGATCATCTTCTATTCCCTGGCGCGGTCCATCGCCCACCTGACCGCCGCCTGCCGGACGCTGGAGGTGCATTGCGTGCGCGGCATCACCGCCAACCGCGAACGCCTGCGCGAGATGGTCGAGCAGTCCATCGGCATCGTCACCGCGCTGAACCCCTATATCGGCTATCGCCACGCGACCGACATCGCGCTGGAAGCCCACCAGACCGGCCGCGGCGTGTATGAGCTGGTGCTGGAAAAGGGTCTGATGCCGAAAGAGCAGCTGGATGCCGTGCTGCGTCCGGAAATGCTGACCCGTCCGCAGCCGATCATCCCCAAGATCTGACGAAAGTGCCGCCCCCCCACCGGGGCGGCGCCATTTCAATACGCGGCGGTGAAGCGCGCGCGGGGGTGGCGGTGCTGTTCCAGCTCGTCCACCATCGCGATGGCGAAATCGGCAAAGCTGATGCTGGATTCGCCCTTGTCATCCACGACCAGATTGTCGGTTCCCAGCCGGAACGTGCCCTTGCGCGGCCCATCGAAGATCAGCGCGGCGGGAGAAAAGAACGTCCAGTCGATCTGCGTCTCGGCCCGCAGATCATCCAGAAACGCCACGCCCTTCTGCGCAAAGGCGCGCCATTCCTCGGGGAAATCCGGTGTGTCGATCACCCGCGTCCCATCCGCGATCCGAAGACTGCCCGCACCGCCCGTCACCAGCAGACGCGGCACGCCCGCCTCGCGCAGCGCGCCAAGGATCGTGCTGGCCGGGATGTCGTGATGCAGCGCGCTGATGACCGCATCCGATCCCGCGATCAGCCCCGCCAGCGCCCCGGCATCCGACGCATCCCCGGCCACCGCCGTAACCCCCGCTGGCACGTTTCCGGGATTGCGGGCGATGGCACGCACCTCATGCCCCCGCCGGGCCAGTTCCTGCACGATCTGCGATCCGGCGCGACCGCTTGCACCCAATACTGCGACTTTCATCGTTCCGCTCCATATGGTAGCTAATGGTTACCTGGATCACAGTGGATACCGCCTATGCAAGACGGCACCTTCACCCTACAAGGTCACCCCGAGGTGCCCACCCGCCACGGCGACGTCTTCGCCGCCGACTGCCCGACGCGCCAGCTTCTGGACCGCATCGGCGACAAATGGAGCGTGCTGATCCTGATCCTGCTGGGCGAAGGCAACCTGCGCCACAACGCCCTGAAACGCCGGATTCAGGGCATATCGCAAAAGATGCTGAGCCAGACGCTGCGGTCGCTGGAACGCGACGGGCTGGTCACGCGCCACGTCCGCCCCACCGTTCCGGTCGAGGTCGAATACCGCATCACCCCGCTGGGCCACGGCCTTCTGAACGCGCTGCGTCTGATGATCGACTGGGCCGGGGCGAAGATGCCCGAGGTCGCCGCCGCGCAGGCGGCATATGACCGCCGTTAGTCGAAGGCGGCGATGATCGGGCACGGCCCCGACGCCTGCCGTGCGCAGCAATCGGCCAGCCGGTGCAGCGCATCCCGCGCCCGCGTCAACTCTGCGATCTGCCGGTCCAGCGCGACCAGCCTTGCGCCCGCCAATTCCTGCGCCCGCGCATGGTCGTGGCCTGCGTCCAGTGCCAGCAGCTCTCGTATCTCCTCCAGCGTGAACCCGGCGCCTTGGGCCTTGCGGATGAACCGCAGGCGGCGCAGATCCGCAGCGGAATATCGGCGCACCCCTTCCGCATCCGGCACCGCCAGAAGGCCCTTGCGCTGATAGAAGCGGACCGTCTCCACCCCCACCCCGCCTTCGTTTGCAAAAGCCGCGATTTTCATCCTTGACTCCGTACCATGGTACGGAAGCTATACGAGAGTCGAAGCAACATCGGCAAATCAAATGACAGAAACCGCCACAATCTATCGCACGCTTTCCTGCCCGCATGGGATGAAGGCGAAACACCTTCTGCGCCGCAAAGGCTATCACGTCGAGGACCGCCACCTGACCGCCCGCCCGCAGGTGGACGCGTTCAAGGCCGAACATGGCGTTGCGACCGTGCCGCAGGTCTTCATCGGTGGGGCGCGGATCGGCGGCAATGACGATCTGCGCCGCCATTTCGGCCTGCGCCCGGCGAACCGCTATCGTCCGGTGACCGCCCTGTTCGCGATGACGGCGCTGATGGCGCTTGCCGCCAGCCATGCCGCCTTCGGCAGCGCGCTGACGATACGCACCGCCGAATGGTTCGTCGCTTTCAGCATGGTGGCGCTGGCGCTGCTGAAGCTCCAGAACCTCGACGGCTTCGCGACGATGTTTCTGAATTACGACCTGCTGGCGCGCAGGTGGGTGCCTTACGCCTATGTCTATCCCTTTGCCGAAGGGCTCGCCGGGGTGTTGATGATCGCCGGGGTGCTGACGTGGCTGTCGGCCCCGCTGGCGCTGTTCATCGGCATGATCGGCGCGGTATCGGTGCTGAAGGCGGTCTATATCGACCGGCGCGATCTGAAATGCGCCTGCGTCGGCGGGTCCAGCACCGTGCCGCTCGGGTTCCTGTCCCTGACCGAGAACGTGATGATGGTGGCGATGGCCGTCTGGATGCTCGCGTCGCCCGCGATGGCCCAGCACGCGCATCACGACACGATGCAGGGCTACATGACCCCGATGGACGACATGATGACGGCGATGGGCGGCATTCCTTCGACCGGAGACGCCGATGCGGATTTTCTGGCAATGATGATTCCGCACCACCAGTCGGCCATAGACATGGCTCGCGTGCTGCTGGGACAAGGCGACGATCCCGAAACCCGCGCCTTGGCGCAGGAATCCGAGATCGCGCGGATGCAGGCGATGCTGGACCGCCTGCGCTGATCACTGCGGCAGCGCGCCGCAAAAGCCCCCGACCGCCGCCGTGCCGGAGCCGAGCGCCAGCATCGGCGGCGCGCGGTAGGGGTTAAGGTCCGCCGTCGCGTGGTCGAACAGAAGCAGCAGTCCAAGCAGTGCGAGCGCCAAGGGGGTGGTGGTGCGGCGCGTCATGCCCGACCCTCCAGCCCCAGCAGGGGCCGCAGCCGCACCCCGACGAACGACCCCGCGAACCCGGCGGCGAACCAGACCCAGCCATGCAGGCTTCCGGTCGAGATGCCGGAGAAGAACGCCCCCACATTGCAGCCGAACGCAAGCCGCGCGGAATAGCCCAGCACCAGCCCCGCAACTGCCGTCGCGATCCAGGCCCGCGGCGGCAGCTTCGGCAAAGGCTGGTCCAGCCCCCGCCAGCTTGCGATCAGGAACGCCCCGCCGATCAGGCCAAGGTTGGTCAGCGTGGTCACATCGGTCAGGATGCTTGCCTCCAGCCGCGCAGCATTGCCCGGCGCGGCCCAGAAGGCCGACCCCGACAGGTCCGCCCCAAGCGCAACCGCGCTCTTCGCCGCCCAAAGCCCGAGGCCATAGACGACGCCCCAGGGCTGCCCCGACACGACAAGGTTCCCCACCGCCAGCGCCGCGACCAAAGCCGCCGCCAGCACCAGCCGCCCCGGCACCCTCCGCGTTCCCGGCGCAGCCAGCGCCAGCAGGACAACCGCCACCGCCGCCAGAAGGCCCAGCGTCAGCATCAGCCCACCCGTCCCCTCCAGCACCAGAACCGGCAGGGCGCCCAGCCCCGTCCACCACATCAGATGATAGGCCCCCGCAAAGCTGCCGATGGCAAAAAAGGGCAGCGCCAGCAGGCCGATCGGATTGCCGCTTCCGGCATTGACCAGCGTGCCCGACCCGCAGCCCAAGACCACCTGCATCGCCGCGCCGAAGACGAAGGCACCGCCCGCCATGGCCCAGCCGATGGGGGCCGCCGCGCCACCCAGTTCGCCCGGATGGGCGGCGATCAGCGGAAAGGCCGCCAGCGCCACCAGCCCGATCGCCAGAAGCTGCGCGAGGATCCCCGCCGGATCGCGGCGCAGGATCATCGCGCGCCACGGCCCGGCAAAGCCGAAACGCAGCCCCTCCAGCACCATGCCGAAACCGAGGCCGATGGCGAGCAGCAACCCGAACCGCGCGCCCGCGAACAGCGCGACGGCCAGCACCGCCGCCAGCGCGCCCGCGATCAAAGCCGGACGAGCAAGCATCAATTCCCCCGGATCTGGTTCACGAGGTTCTGAAACAGCCCCGGCGTGTTCGCCATCTCGTTGCCCTGCTGCGACCAACCGACGACGGATTCCGGGTAAAGCTTCACATTGGGCACCCCGGCCAGTTCCGACAGCGCGAACCACTCGGTCGCGGCCCAATGGCCGGTGTTGCAGAAGGCCACGACCTCCCCGCCGTCCTTCAGGCCAAGACCGTCGGCGACGCGGGCGGCACCGGCGGCGTCCAGAACCTCGGTCGGGCCACTGAACCAGACGGAGTGTTCGACGCTTTCGGCCCCCGGCAGGGTGCCGGGCTTCGTCGCCGCAGGGTGCGACTGCTGCCCTTCGTAAAACGCCACGGGCCGCGCATCCAGCAGCCGCGCGGGGCGCTGGCCGCCGACGATCTGCGCCACCTCGTCGCCCTTGGCCAGCCAGCGGTCGGAAAATTCGATGTCGATGTCCGACGGCACCGGCTCGGCGACGCGCGTCTCCAGCGGCAGGCCCGCATCGGCCCATGCCGCCATCCCGCCGTTCAGGATCGACAGATGCTCCAGCCCCGACGACTTCAGCGTCCAATACACCCGCGCCGCCGATCCGAAATCGGAATCGTCCTTGCCCTGATGCACGATCACGATGGGACGGTCTGCCGTCACGCCCAAGGACCGCAAGGTGGCTTCAAGCTGATCCTCCGGCACCAGCGCGCCGGGGTTTTCGGCAGGGCCGCGGAACAGCGCATAGGGGGCGGCAACCGCGCCTGCGATATGGCCCTGCGCATAGGCCTCGCCACGGATGTCCAGCACCAGCGGCTGGTCCGCCGTCTGCAATTCCGCCGGGGTGACCAGCGGTCCAAGATCGGCGGCGAAGGCCGCGCCGGACGAAAGAAGCATCGCCCCGAGGGTGAGGATCTTCATGTCATCTCTCCTTCATGTCTGCGCTTGGCATCGCACCGGGGGCGGCGCTTGGCAAGGGAACCTTGCGCCGCCCTTCCGGTTGCGTTCCCAGCAAGGAAAGGAAAACAGATGCGACTTCAGCTTGCCGCGACGGCGATCCTTCTGGCCCTTGGCGGGGCCGCCCATGCCCAGGAACAGCCCGCCCCGCCACCGCCCCAGCCCGAAACGCAGCCGCAACCCGAGGTGGAACAGCCCCCTACCCCGCACGAGGAAGGCGCCGGGCGCGGAAGCTCGGGCCAGCCCGAAGCAGCCCCCATGTCCCCGCCGGACGAGAAATCAGACGGCTGACACTCGCAGATGCATGGCCCCCGAAAGCGTTTCGCCGGGGGCCAGCACATCCATCTGCGGCAGGTCCGGCCGGTTGATCGCATCGGGTAGGTGGCTCACCGGCTCGGCGCAGATGGCTTCGCGATGGGCGGGGTTGAAGACATGCAGATGCCGCAGCGCCCCGTCTGCCTTCAGATCAAGCACCGCATCCGGCCAGAGAATGCGCGCGTGGCCGTTCCATCCGGTGAAACAGCCATCCAGATACGGGGGTGGATCGCCTGCGCGAAACTCCGGATGATCCCGACGTTCCGGTAGCGGCAGTCCCCTTTCATCGCGCAAATGCGCCCCGCCCGAAGCGAAGACCAGCCGCGTTCCCTCGGGCCGGAAGAACCACGGATGAAGGCCGATGCCGAAGGGCATGTCCGCATCTCCGGTGTTGTGCAACGAAAGCCGGATGGCGATCCCGCCGGGCGTGACCTCGATCCGTTGTTCGATCCGGAACGGCCAGTCGCCGCCGCAGTCCAGCACGAACACCCCATCGCCCGTCACCCGCCACGGATGGTCGCGCACGAAACCATGCCCGGCCATGCCCTCGTCCGGGCTGTTCAGCGGCAGATGCCATTCCCGTCCGCGCCAAGTGAACCGCCCATCCGCGATCCGGTTCGCGAAGGGCGCCATCACGAAACAGCCGGACTTCATCTCTGGCCATCCCTCGGGCGGCACGAGGATCGGCCTACCCCGCCATTCGGCGCGCAGGATGCTTGCGCCCCGTTCAGGCGCGACCTCCAGCCGGTAGTCTCCCGCCTCCAGCCACATCAGACGGCCAGCGTCACTTCGCCGATCCGCTCGACCGCCGCGACAAGCCGCTGGCCGGGTGCGACCGGCATCGGCCCGATGCGCGATCCGGTAATGACGAACTGCCCCGCCCGCAGCCCGATCCCCCGGCGCGAGGCGTGGTTCGCAAGCCAGACCAGCGATTGCACCGTCTGCTCCACCGTCGCATTCCCGGAGGCGGTCGCAATCGGCCCATCGCCCACCAGCGAGACGTTCAGCACGGTGAAGTCCAGATCCAGCCAGTCCGCCACGCCCGAGCCGATCACGACGCCGCCGCTGCTGGCGCGGTCTGCAAGCGCGGACACCTTTTCGGCATCCTTGCGGCTGACAAAGCGCGACTCGATCACCTCTATCGCGGCATGGGCGGGGCCAAGCGCGGCCAGAACCTCGGCCTCGTCGTAATCGCCCTCGCGCGGGGGCAGATCGGCATTGATGCGGATGGCGATCTCCACCTCGATCTCGGGCGCGCGCAGATGGGGCGGCAAGCTGCCCTCGATCACCATATCGTCCGAGATGGGCGAGGTTTGCAGCGGCCCCGGCGCGCGGATCGCGGCAACCTTCCACGCGGCGATGGGCAGATCGCCCAGAACCGCGTCCTGAATGGCATAGGCCTGCGCCTCGTCCATTGGCACCAGCCCGTCGGGCAGGCGGTCAAGCTTGTCGCCGGTTTCGGCACGGCGCAGCAGTTCGGCGGCTTGGATCGCGATGTCTGACATGTTTCCCCCCTCTTGTCCGCCGCGAGGAAACAGTGCCAGCCGCGCCCATGCAAGATCAAAAGCCAGTGACGAGCCGGATCGGGCTGCCGTCGGAAAAGCGCGACAGGCGGAAATCACGCGGATCGACCAGCGGAGCGCGCCCCGTGACCAGATCGGCCATCAGCCGCCCCGCTGCCGGGCCGATCCCGAACCCATGCCCCGAGAACCCGGTCGCGATGAAGAACCCCGGCACCGCATCCACCCCCGAGATCACCGGAACCGCATCCGGCGTCGCGTCGATATATCCCGCCCAACGCTGCGCCACCTGCGCCTGACCGAAGACAGGGAACGCCGCACACAGGTTTGCCAGCACGCGGTCCAGAATCCGGCGGTTCGGTTCGGGGTCCAGCACGCGGCACGCCTCGAACGGGGTTGCGCTGTCCAGCGACCAGCGCGTCGCCATGCGTGCCTCGTCCAGAAACTCCCTCCCGATGCGCAGTTTCAGCGACCGCCATTCATGCCGCAGCGCCGGAAGGAACGGCAGGGCGTAGCGGAACGTCTTCGGCACGATGTTCACCACGTTCTCGTGCCCCGACGCGATGGTGTATCCGCCGTCCTGCCGCTTGCGGATCGCAAAGCCCATCGCCCAGATCGTATGCTCCGGCCCGTCCAGCGGCGCGGTGCGCATGACCGAGTTCAGCACCTTGAGCTGTGGCAGATTCACCCCGAGGTTCCCCGCGAACAGGTTCGACCACGCCCCACCCGCCAACACCACCGCACGGCAGCGGATGGTGCCGCGTTCGGTCACGACCGCGCTGACCGCCCCGGCAGAAGTCTCGATCCCCCGCACCGCGCAGCCGGTCAGCAGATGCGCGCCGCGCGCCCGCGCCGCTTCGGCAATCGCGGGCGCCGCCTTCTGCGGCTCGGCCCGCCCATCCTCGGGGGTATAGAGCGCGCCTTTCGGCGCAATCGTCCCGCCCGGATTCATCGCCGCGAACTCCGCCCCCGAGATCATCCGCGTCTCAAGGCCCCGGCCCGCGACATTGCCGATCCAGCCTTCGTGGTCGGCGTAGTCGCGATCCGTCATGCAGGTGAACATGATCCCCGCGCGGGTATAGCCGACATCGCGCCCCACGCGCGCGGCCATGCCCGACCACAGGCCCAGCGCCTCGGCCATCAGCGGCACCTCGCGCGGGTCGCGCCGGGTGATGCGGACCCAGCCCCAGTTGCGGCTCGATTGCTCGCCCGCGATCACGCCCTTTTCGCACAGGGCGACGCGCAGGCCCGCTTCGGCCAGTTCCAGCGCCGTGGAGGTGCCGATGATTCCGCCGCCGACGACCACCACATCGACTTCGCGCGGCAATGCCGCATCGCCGTGAACGGGAACGACCTCGGGTCCGGGCATGGCAAGGCTCCTTCATGCGGGGGATGATTCCTGCTATCGCGGCGCGTAGCCAAAGACAACGGGAAGCCCGTGTGAGCCAGACGAAGTTCGACGACGACGATCCGCGCATCGCCCACAACCGGGTATGGTTCAACCTTGCGCGAATCCAGCGCAGCATCGGCCCCCGCATCGCCCGCGCGCTGAAGGCGATCGGGATCGACGATCCGATCTGGTATGAGATCCTGCTGGAGGTCGAACGCGCGGGGCCGGACGGAATGCGCATGGCGGAACTGGAAGGCCGCCTGTTCGTGCCGCAATACGCCCTGTCACGCCACGTCTCGCGCCTGTGCGCCGCCGGGTTTCTGCGCAGCGCGCCGCTGCCGGGGTCGGGCCGCGCGCGCCAGCTTCACCTGACGCCCGCCGGCACCGGGCTGCACGACCGCATCTGGCCCGCCTACATGGAGGCGATCCAGGCCGAATTCGCCCACCGCCTGACGGTGGACGAGGCCTATGATCTGTCGCGGATGCTGATCCGCCTTTATCCCTAGAATCGCATCTCGGCGGTCAGGCTGATCGTGCGGCCGGGCTCGCGCAGGGGTTCGAACTCGAACACTTCGCTGTCGGCATAATCGACGCCATATGTGGCGCGGTCCGAATACTGCTGGTCGAACAGGTTGCCGACGCCAAGGCGCACGATCATGTCCGGCAGGGCCTGCGGAATGTATTCCGCAAACACGTTCACGACAGTATATCCCGGAATGGCAGCGGCTTCACCCCAGCGGTCGCCATCGGCGCGGTCATAGTCGAGAGCGGCGTCGATGCCGCCGCCCAGCGTCAGACCGGACGCGATCTGCTGCTCGACCTCGAACTTGACGACTTCGCCCAAGGGTGCGCCATAATCGACCGCGTCATAGCTGGCGGTGTCCACCCCGTTCAGCGTCACATCGCTGTTGGCATAGGTCAGGCGGGCAAAGCCGCCCTCCCAGCCATAGGTCGCGCCGAGGTTGAAGCCCTTGCTCTCGAAATCGAAATTCTCGCTTCCGCTGCGGGCATCGGCGATGCGCGTGCGGAACAGTTCGCCCCCAAGGCGCAGATCGCCCCGTTCCCAGTCGAACCCGAGCGTGACGTTGTTCGACCGCGCGGCCTTCAACCCGTCATAGCTTTCGATGCTGTCGAAGACATAGTTGTCCTCCAGCGTCACGCCGCCGAACACGTTGGAGTACCCGGCGCGCAGCGTCAGATCGTCCGTCACGTCATATGCGACCGAGGCATTGCCCGACAGCCCGTCGTAATCTTCCTTGAACGTCGTGCGGGTATTGCCTTCGAAAGACTGGAAATCCGCCCGCGCGCCGAAGCTGAAGCGCAGCCGTTCCAGCGGCGAAAGGCGGGCCTGCGCGAAGACGCCGATGTTGCGGGCGGCCTCGTCGAAGGCGACGGCGCCCTCCCCCTCGAACACGCCCCGATATTTGCTTTCACGGTCATAGAAATCGACGCCCGCAACCACCGTATTGCCTTCCGAGAAGGTGAAGGTGTTCTGCGCCGTTCCCGACAAGGCCGAGGACGTCCCGCGGCTTTGGGAAAACGCCGGGATATTCACGCGGCTTTCGGACCAGCCGAGGCTGACCTTCGGGTCCCACATCCCCCCGTCCAGCGTGTTCTCATAGCTGATGGCATAGCTTTTGCGTGTCGTGTCATAAAAATTCAGCGCGCCCTTCGGCCCCCGTCCGGGAAAGCCGATATTTGCCCGTGCCGAACGATAGGAGGCGTCGTTCAACTGCTGCCCAGAAACCTCGAAACGGTGCCCCTCGGCCGATTCGAATGCGCCTTTCAGCAGATAGCTGGTCAGGTCCGCCTTGCTGCCATAGACCTCGTTGCCATTGCCGTCGTCATAGGCCTCGCCCGTGGCCCGCTTGAAATAGCCCAGCCATTCGAAGCCTTCATACATCCCGGCGACGGTCGCGGCGCCCTGCCAAGTGCTGCCATTGTCGGAATAACCGAGCCGCAGGTTCCCGCCCACGCTCTGCCCGTCGCGCAGGATGTCGGCGGCGTCCACCGTCTCCATCACCACCGCGCCGGCCAGCGCATTCGGCCCGGTATCGGCGGCGGCGACCCCAGCATCGGCACGGACCTGCTTCAGCAGCCCCGGATCGATGGCATTCGCCGAAACGTGGTGGAAAGCGCGGTTGTTCTGCGCCACGCCGTCGATCTGCACCGACAGGTTCAGCATGTCGATCCCGTTGACGAAGATCTTCTGCGCCAGAGGGATCGCGCCGCCGACCGAAACCGAGGCGATGCCCGCGAAGACATCCTTCAGATCGCCCAGGCGCGCCCGCTCCAGTTCGGCATCGGCGACATAGACGGCGGTGGCGCGATCTGCTCCGCCGGACTGCTCATCTCGCTGTTCGACGATGATCGGGTCAAGCAGGATGTCCTGCGCATGGACGGGAAGGGCAAGCAGCGTCAGGGCAGTGCCGGACAGAAGCCGGTTCAGGGAAATCATACGCGGACCTCAGGATCAGGTTTCAAATCTGGCTGAGCCGCGGGGCTTTGGCTGGCGCGGACCTAAACCCGACCGCGCCGTTTCATGCAAGTGCATGATGATCGCGTGCCCAAATCCTCACGGGCGCGTGACCTTTGTGCCGCAGTCATTCGGCAGGCACGCCGGCGGGGGTGTGGGCCGCGCGTTTCGGTGCCGTCCGGTGATGCGTGGCGTAAAGCGTCAGCCCGACGAAGGCGAGCCCGCCCACGAGGTTCCCGGCCACGGTCGGGATCTCGTTCCAGATCAGGTAATCCATGACCGAGAAGTCGCCGCCCAGCAGGATGCCCGAGGGGAACAGGAACATGTTCACCACCGAATGTTCGAAGGCCATCGCAAAGAAAAGCATGATCGGCATCCACATCCCGATCACCTTGCCGGACACGCTGGTGGACATCATCGCCGCCACGACCCCGGTGGACACCATCCAGTTGCAAAGCACGCCGCGGATGAACAGCGTCAGCATCCCCGCCGCGCCGTGATCGGCATAGCCGACGGTGCGCGAATGGCCAATCTCTCCGATCTTCTGGCCGACGGCATCGGGCGCCTGCGAGAAGCCATAGGTGAAGACGATGGCCATCATCACCGCCACCGTGAACGCTCCGGCGAAATTACCGATGAAGACCAGACCCCAGTTCCGCAGAAGCCCCTGCATCGTGACGCCCGGCCGCTTGTCGATCAACGCCAGAGGAACCAGCGTGAACACCCCGGTCAGAAGATCGAACCCCATCAGGTAAAGCATGCAGAACCCGACCGGGAACAGGATCGCGCCGATGATCGGCACGCCCGTCTGCACCGTGACGGTCACGGCGAACACCGCCGCCAGTGCAAGGATCGCACCGGCCATGAAGGCGCGGATCACCGTATCGCGGGTGGACATGAAGACCTTCGCCTCTCCGGCGTCGATCATCCGGGTCACGAAGTCCGAGGGTGGGACATAGGCCATTGGCATTCCTCCTGCCGTGATGGCTGCAAGGAGGACCGCATGGCGCAGCAGCGGAAAACCCTCCTGTGCAGCGCCATTGCCGTGATGGCCGCATCGTTGCGGCCCATGACCCATCCGTGGAATCGCAGCCCGGCGCCTTGCAACCTGCGCGGGGCCGTCCCCGGCCTGCGAACGCCTTGCTGCCGAAAATTTGGGCAAAACCGCCCACAACCTGCACGGCAGCGGGCAGCGAGCAGAAAACCGAGGCGCAGCGTCCGCCTGCAATTGCCCCCGCGCGTCCGGCATGGCCAGCAGGCATCAGGCCCCTTTTGCGGAACCCCGGATGAAACGTCTTTCCATCGTGCTTGTCGAAAAGCTGCCCGAACGCGCCGCCCTGATCGCCGAGGCGCTGGGCCGCGACCACGACCTGACCGTCATCGACACCGACAAGGGTCTTGCCCGCCGGATCGCGGATCTTGCGCCGGATCTGGTGCTGATCGACCTCGCCAACCCTTCGCGCGATGTGCTGGAGGAGCTGAGCCTTGCATCGTCGCCGATGGAGCGGCCCGTGGCGATGTTCGTGGACCGATCCGACCAGGGCCTGACCCGCGCGGCCATCGAGGCGGGCGTGTCCGCCTATGTCGTGGACGGGCTGCGGGCGGAACGGATCACCCCGATCCTCGACGCGGCCATCGCACGGTTTCACATGTTCCAGCGCGTGCGCGCCGAACTTGCCGCCACCCGCGCCGCGCTGGAGGAACGCAAGATCATCGACCGCGCCAAGGGTATCCTGATGAAGGCCAAGGGCATCGGCGAGGATGAGGCCTATGCCCTCATGCGGCGCGGGGCGATGGACCAGAAACGCAAGATCATCGACATTGCCCAGGCCATCATCACTGCGGCGGAGCTGCTGAAATGAGCCTCACGCCCATCTCGGTCGGCTTTCTGCCTTTGGTCGATGCCGCCCCCTTCATCATCGCGCGCAATCTGGGCTTTGCCGCCGAGGAAGGGCTGGACCTGTCCCTGACCCGCGCGCCCTCATGGTCCGCGCTGCGCGACCTTCTGGCCTTCGGGTCGGTGGACGCCGCGCATATGCTGTCCCCCGTGCCGGTCGCGGCCAGCCTTGGGATCGGCGGCATCCGAATGCCCATCGATGCGCTGATGATGACCTCGCAAGGGGGCGAGATGCTGGCCGTATCGCGCCCCGTCGCGCGGCGGATGCGCGATGCGGGATACGGGTTCGATTTTGCCGATGTTCCCGCTGCACGCGCGGCACTGGGCGCGGAACACTTGCGCATCGGCATTCCCTTTGCGCTGTCGCTGCATGTGGAACTCTTGCACCGCGCCTTCGGCGGTGCGCTTGATCTGCACACCGTTCCGCCCCCGCAGATGGCCGAGGCGCTGGACGCGGGCGAGATCGACGCCTTCATCGTGGGCGAGCCCTGGGCATCGATGGCGGTGGAACGCGGCAAGGCGGAACTGCTGCTGCCCGGCACCGCCATCTGGCGCGGCGCGCCGGAAAAGGTGCTGGCCATGCGCCGCGACCGGGCCGACGAGGCGCCGGACCTGACCGCCCGCCTGATGCGCGCCGTCTGGCGGTCCTGCCGCTGGCTGGAAAGCCCCGCGAACCGCCTGCCCGCCTCCGAAATCCTTGCCCGCCATATCGACGTTCCGCCCGAGGTGATCGAGCGCATCATGGCCCACCGCCTCGTCATCTCGCCCGACGGAGAGGAGCGCCGCGCACCGCAGTTCCTGCAATTCTTCGACGGATGCGCGACATTCCCGTGGCGCAGTCAGGCGGCGTGGATCGGGACCCGCCTTGCCGCACGGCACGGGCTGGACATCGCCACCGCCAGAGGCACCGCCATGTCGGTGTTTCGCACGGATCTCTATCGCCGGAACCTCGGCCCCGCAGGCGCGGACCTGCCCGCCGCATCCTCGCGGCTGGAGGGCGCGGTGGGCGAACCCAGCCTGCATCCCGCCGCCGCCGGGCGCGTGATTCTGCTGCCCGATCCGTTCTTCGATGGCGCGGTTTTTGACCCCGAGGCGGGCTGAGCGCCTGAAAATCGGGCAACCGCCGCAAGCCCGCAGCCCCGCCGCCCCGCCGCGTTGACGCGAGCCCCCCGCGGGGCGAAAACGAACCAACCGGCAGGTGCCAAGGACGTCACCGCCGATTCCCCCGATGCCGAGGGTCTGAACCCGAGCAACGCCGCTCGACTGCCGCCGAAAGGTGGCCAGTCGCGTGGCTTTTCGTCATTTCAAGGAACGCATGATGACCCAGAAACTCGTCGTCATCGGTGCGGGCATGGCCTCGGGCCGGATGCTCGAACACCTGACCGATACCGATCCAGGCGCATATGACATCACGCTTTTCAACGCGGAACCGCGCGGAAACTACAACAGGCTGATGCTATCCCCGGTGCTGTCGGGAGAGAAGACCTATGCCCAGATCGTGACACATGACGAGCCGTGGTATGCCGCCCGCGCCATCGACATCCGCTTTGGCGAGCCGGTGGTAAAGATCGACCGCCGCAACCGCACGGTCGTCTCCGCCTCGGGCGGGGTGCCTTATGACAAGCTGGTCATCGCCACCGGATCGGCCCCGTTCATCATCCCGGTGCCGGGGCGCGATCTGCCCGGCGTCGTCACCTTCCGCGATCTGGACGATACCGATGCGATGACGGCGGCGGCGGCCAAGGGCGGCCATGCGGTCGTGATCGGCGGCGGCCTTCTGGGGCTGGAGGCTGCGGCGGGCCTGCGGATGCTGGGGATGGAGGTGACCGTCATCCACCTGATGGGCCACCTGATGGAACGGCAGCTTGACCCCGCTGCCGGATACCTGCTGCAAAAGGATCTGGAACGCCGGGGCATCAAGGTCCACTGCAAAGGCGCGACCAAGGCGATCCTTGGCGATGGTCGGGTCGAGGCGGTGCTGCTGGAGGACGGCACCACCTATCCCGCCGATCTGGTCTGCATGGCCGTCGGCATCCGCCCGGAAACCCGCCTTGCCACCGATGCAGGGCTGGATGTGGCGCGCGGCATCACCGTTTCGGACGCGATGGAAACCTCGGACCCCGCGATCTTTGCGCTGGGCGAATGCGTCGAACATGACCGCCAGCTTTTCGGCCTTGTCGCGCCGCTTTACGATCAGGCGAAAGTGCTGGCCGATACGTTGCTGGGCCAGCCGGCTGCCTTCCGCCCCGTCCAGACCGCGACCAAGCTGAAGGTCACCGGCTGCGATCTGTTCAGCGCGGGCGATTTCGCCGAAGCCGAAGGGCGCGAGGATATCGTCTTCCGCGACCCCGGGCGCGGCATCTACAAACGTCTGGTGCTTGAAGGCGACCGCCTTGTCGGCGCGGTCATGTATGGCGACACTGCCGACGGTGCGTGGTTCTTCGACCAGATCCGCAGCGGCGCGGATATCGCGGACAAGCGCAACACGCTGATCTTCGGCCCGTCCGCTGGCACCGCCGACCCGCTGGCTGCGGTCGCCGCCATGCCCGACAGTGCCGAGATCTGCGGCTGCAACGGCGTCTGCAAGGGCCGCATCGTCCAAGCCATCAAGGACGGCGCGACCGATCTGGACGCCGTGCGGGCAACGACCAAGGCCAGCGCCTCCTGCGGGACCTGCACGGGGCTGGTGGAACAGGTCATGTCGCTGACGCTTGGCGATACGTTCCAGATGCCGACCGCGAAACCGATGTGCAAATGCACCGATCACACGCATGAAGACGTCCGCCGCCTGATAAAGTCGATGGGCCTGAAATCCATCCCCGCCGTGATGCAGGAACTGGGGTGGACGACGGCGGGCGGCTGCGCGTCGTGCCGTCCGGCGCTGAACTACTATCTGATTGCGGATTGGCCGCTGGAATACCAGGACGACCGCCAGAGCCGCTTCGTGAACGAACGCAACCACGCCAACATCCAGAAGGACGGCACCTATTCCGTGGTTCCGCGCATGTGGGGGGGCGTGACCACCCCGACCGAACTGCGCGCCATCGCGGACGCTGCCGACAAATACAACGTGCCGATGGTCAAGGTCACGGGCGGGCAGCGCATCGACCTTCTGGGCGTGCGCAAAGAGGATCTGCCCGCCATGTGGGCCGACCTGAACGCCGCCGGGATGGTGTCGGGCCACGCCTATTCCAAGGGGCTGCGGACGGTGAAGACCTGCGTGGGGTCCGAATTCTGCCGCTTCGGCACGCAGGACAGCACGGGCCTTGGCATCAAGCTGGAAAAACTGCTTTGGGGATCATGGACGCCGCACAAGGTGAAACTCGGCGTCTCGGGCTGCCCGCGCAACTGCGCCGAGGCGACCTGCAAGGATGTGGGCATCATCTGCGTTGACAGCGGATACCAGATCAGCGTCGCAGGCGCTGCGGGGATGGAGTTGAAGGAGACGCAGCCCCTCGCCCTCGCCACGACCGAAGAAGAAGCGATCGAGCTGACCACCGCCTTCATCCAGCTTTATCGCGAACACGCGAAATACCTCGACCGGCCCTATAAATGGGTGGCGAAGGTGGGCCTCGACTGGGTGATCGCGCAGGTGATGGAACACCGGACCGCGCTTGTTGAACGGTTCGAGGTCAGCCAGTCGGTCTATCGCCGCGACCCTTGGGCCGAACATGCGGCAGAGGCCACGAAATGGGCCCCCATGGCCGACCTGACGCTGGAGGCAGCAGAATGATGATCGACATCGGACCCCTTTCGGACATCCCCCGCCAAGGCGCACGCGTGGTGAAGACCCCTCATGGCTGCGTCGCGGTCTTTCGCACCGCCACGGATCAGGTCTTCGCCATCGACGACGCCTGCCCGCACAAGGGCGGCCCGCTGTCCGAAGGGATCGTGCATGGCACCTCCGTCACCTGCCCGCTGCATTCCTGGGTGTTCGATCTGAACACCGGCATGGCGCAGGGCGCGGACGAAGGCACCGTCGCCACCTATGCCGTGATGGTCGAGGACGGGCGCATCCTGCTGGACGCCGCATGGCTGCGCGAAAGGAGCGCGGCATGAGCTTCCTGCCCCGCTTCCCCGCCATGGGCCAGATCGCGCTGGTCGGCGCCGGCCCGGGCGCGGCGGACCTGCTGACCATTCGCGCCCTGCGCCGGATCGAGGCTGCCGACGTGATCTTCCACGACCGCCTGATCGACCCCGAGGTGCTGGCCTTGTCCCCCGCCCGCAAGGTCTTCGTCGGCAAGGAAGTCGGCGCGAACGCGTGGCCGCAGACGCGCATCAATGCCGTCATCACCGCCGCCGCCCTGTCGGGGCTGAAGGTCGTGCGCCTGAAATCGGGCGATCCGTCGATCTTTGGCCGCGCCGCCGAGGAGTTGGACGCCGCCCGCGCCGCCGGAATTCCGATCGAGATTGTCCCCGGCATCACCGCCGCCAGCGCCGCCGCATCGGCCCTTGGCCGCCCGCTGACCGAACGCGGGCAGACCGAGCGACTGGTGATCGCCACCGCCACCTGCCGCCCCGGCACCGTCGCGACGCTGGCGATCGCCCCCGGCACGACCCTTGCGCTCTACATGGCGATGCACCGGCTGGCCGAGGTGGAGGCGGAACTGATGGCCATGGGTGTGCCGCCCGAGTCCGATGTGCAGATCGTGCAATCCGCAGGCTGCGAGAACCAGCGCATCGTGGAATGCACGCTGCATGGCATGGCCAACGCCGCCGCCGGCTTTGCGAACCCCGCCATTGTGCTTGTCCGCTGGACCGCGCCTGCTATGGTCGGCGAATGGACGATGCAACGCTCCTCGATCACCTGCTGACGGCGCTGGAACGCGATATCCTGCCGCTGACCGAACGAGGCGTCGCGGCGGGCAACAAGATCTTCGGCGCCGCGCTTCTGGACAAGCGCACCGGCGCCACCATCCTTGCCGGGACCAACAACGAGACGGAAAACCCGCTTTGGCACGGCGAGGTTCATACGATCAAGCTGTTCCACGAACTGCCGACCCGCCCGGACCCGAGAGATCTGATCTTCCTGTCCACGCACGAGCCGTGTTCGATGTGCCTGTCCGCGATCACATGGGCGGGGTTCGACAACTTCTTCTATTTCTTCAGCCACGAGGATTCGCGCGACGCCTTCGCGATCCCCCACGATCTGAAGATCCTGAAGGAGGTCTTTACCCTTGATCCCGGCGGATACCGCAAACAGAACGCCTTCTGGACCGCGCGGGTGATCCCGGAGATGATCCGCAGTCCCGAAGACGACGCCCGCGCGGCCCGCATCCGCGCCGAATACGATCGCCTTTCGGATCTTTATCAGCAGGGCAAGGCGGCGAACGACATCCCGCTGAATTAATCGGGCGCGTTCAGTTCCAGACTGCCGCCGCGCAGGTTGAACGCCTCCAGCCGCGCCCCACCCGCAGGATAGGCCAGCACCGTCATGCTGCCCGGCCCCACCGGAATGATGCGCGAGGGCTGGAGCTCCAGCGCCGCATCCAGGGCGGCGCGGATCACGCCGCCATGGCAGACCAGAACCGCGGTCCGTTCCGCCGCCGCCAGCGCGTCGCGCATCGCCAGCGCCACGCGGGCGCGGAACACGGCCCATGTCTCGGCCCCTTCGGGAACGAACTGACCCGCACGCCACGCCTGATATTCGCCTGCATCCAGACCGGCGATGTCGCGCCCCGACCAGTCGCCCAGGTCCTGTTCGCGCAGCCGGGGTTCGGACTGCGCATCAACGCCCAGAAGCACAGCCGTTTCCGCCGCACGCTTCAGATCCGACGCCACCGCCAGATCGGGCGCGAGCCCGGCGACCATCGGCGCAAGCGCGCGCGCCTGCCCCCGCCCCCGGTCGTTCAGCGCGATGTCCGTCTGCCCCTGCAAGCGGCGCAGCGCGTTCCATTCGGTTTCCCCATGGCGGACCAGAACAAGACGTTTCAAACGGGTTTTCCTTCGCTATCGAATATCGCCGCAGGCGCGGCAGGCAGCGCGACATGCAGCACATCGGGCAGCGCACCAAAGGCCGGGGCCACGACCGACAGGCGCATCCCATCGGCCCGCACGGTTACCAGCCGCCGCCCGACCATCGGGATCGCCTCGACCAGCTCGGCCTGAACGGTGCGCGGGCCGGGATCGGCCAGCGACAGATCCTCGGCCCGGACCATGGCGTGGCCCGTCGCGCCGCGCAGGGCGGCATCGGGCAGCCGCGCGAACCATGCGCCGTCCCGCACCGGGATCAGGTTGGCGGGCGGCGTTCCGACGAACCCGGCAACGAAGCTTGACGCCGGCCGCGCCAGCAGATCCTCGGGGGTGCCGAACTGTTCGACCCGCCCCGCCCGCATCACGGCGACATGGCTTGCCAGCGTCATCGCCTCGGTCTGGTCATGCGTGACATAGACCGCCGTCGCCCCTGTCATGCGGTGGATGCGCGCGATCTCGTGCCGCATTTCCACGCGCAAAGTGGCGTCGAGGTTCGACAGCGGCTCGTCGAACAGCATGTATTTCGGCCGCGCCGCGATCATCCGCGCCAAGGCGACGCGCTGCTGCTGCCCGCCCGAAATCTCGGAAGGATAGCGTTCGGCCAGCGCGCCCAGACCCATCATCTTCAGCGCCTCGGCCACCAGGGTGGCGCGGTCTTGCACATGGCCGACCTTCAGCGGCCAGTCCACATTCCCCGCCACGGTCATATGCGGCCACAGCGCATAGGACTGGAACACCAGTCCCGCCCCTCGTTTCTCTGGCGGCATCGACATGCGCCCATCCGCCACCACACGGCCCCCGAAACGGATCGCGCCGCTGCTGGGCCCTTCCAGCCCCGCCAGCATCCGCAGCATCGTGCTTTTGCCGCAGCCCGACGGACCCAGCAGCACCAGAAATCCGCCCTCGGGCACGGTCAGCGACACATCCTCGACAGCGAAGGCCGTGTCGAAACGCTTGGTCAGGTTTTCAATCGATATCATTTCCCGCGCCCCTTCAGCGCATTCGCCAGAACCGTCGCCAGCACCGAAATCAGCAGGATCACCAACGTCACCGCATTGGCGAATTGATGGAACCCGTCCGAGGCATAGCGATAGGACAGCACCGAGAGCACCGGCACCTGCGGCGTGTAAAGCAGCACGACGATGGCCAGATCGCCGATCACGTTGACGAAGGCCAAAAGCGCCCCCGCGATCATCCCTTTGGACGCCAGCGGCAGGGTGATCGCAAACAGCCGCCGCACGAACCCCGCCCCGGTCATCCGCGCCGCCTCGTCCACATCGCCGGAAATCTGCGCCACCGTCGCGCGGCCCGTCTGCACGGCGAAGGGGAGCGTCGCCGCCACCAAGGCCAGCGCCAGAAGCCATGGCGTGCCATACAGCGCCGGAAGCGGCCCGATCGGCGCACCATAAAGCGCGATATAAGCCGCGCCGAACGCGATCCCCGGCAGCAGCATCGGCAGGAAGGCCAGCTGGCTGACCGCCTCGGTCAGCACGGGGATGCGCTTGCCATTCAGCACCACCGCCGCCAGCAGCCCGATCAGCACCGACACCACCGCGACGCCTACGCCCAAGGCCAGCGTCATCCAAAGCGCGGTCATCAGCTGCGGGTTGCGGAAGATGCCAGCCTGTCCGCGTGCGAAGGCGGGATCGGACACCCCCACCCAGAAATGCAGCGTCCAGTTCGAAAACAGCGCCGATCCCTGCGGCGCCAGTGACGCCGCCGCCAGAAGGATGATCGGCAGCACGGTCGTGATGAAACACACCGCCAGCGCCAGCGCGCAAAGCGGGCCGCGCGCACCGCCAAGGGTCATCCGTTTCGCCCGCGCGCCTTTGCCGCCGATGGTCGCGAAACTGCGCCGCCCCGCCAGCAGCCGGTTGCCCGCGCCCAAAAACACCGCCGACACCACGATCAGCAGCATGGCAAGGATATATCCCCGCTCGGTCTGGCCGATCTCGACCATGCCGAACAGGCGGGTCGAAAGCGTCTGCATCCGCACTGGCAGGCCCAGAAGCGCGGGCGCGGCGAAATTCGACACCCCCGCCGCAAAGGCGAGGGACCCGCCCGCCAGCAGCGCCGGCGTCACCATCGGCAGCACGATCCCGAACACGATGCGGCGGCGCGAGGCCCCCGCCATCTGCCCCGCCTCGACCACGTCGCCATTCAGCGACGCAAGCGAGGCCGCAACGACCGTGAACGCCAGCGCGAAATATTGCGAGATCAGCACGAATGCCGTCGGCACCATGCCCCAGGCCAGCCAATCGGGCACGGACATGCCCCACCCTTCCAGCATCCCGATGCTGCCGCCCGCCCGGCTGTTGCGGAACAGGCTGCCCCACGCGAGCGCGGTGGCAAAGCTGGGGATCATGAAAGGCAATGTCGCCAGCACCCCTAGCGTCCGACGGAACGGCACGTCCGTCATCACAACCAGCCAGGCAAGGAAGCCGCCGATCAGGACCGATCCCAGTGCCGTCGCCAGCCCGAGGATCATCGTGTTCTTCAACGGCACCCAGGTCAGGTTGCGCGACAGGTTCGATCCCAGAACCTCGCGCCATGCCGGGCTGCCGGCGGTATCAAGAAGGATGGTCGCCAGTGGCGCCGCAACCAGCGCCGCCAGCAAGGCCAGAACGCCAAGCGTCAGGCCGAAACCACGGGGAAAGATCGTCATGGCCTCGGCCTGCCCGTCTTATTGCAGCGTCAGGATCAGATCGGCGACTTCGGCGCGGATCTTTGCGGTTTCAGCGGCATCGATGGTCCAGCCGTTGAAATTGTCCAGCGCGATCGCATCGGGATGCGGTGCGATGTCGGTGCGCGTCGCCCAATCGCCCGCGACATAGAAGGGTTTGAACCCGTCGCCGCCGGTTTCGGTATCGTCGCCCATCATGAAGTCGATGGCCAGACGCGCCGCCGCCGGATTCGCAGCCTTCGGGTTCACCGCCAGAAGCGCCGGGAAGACGATCCCGTTCGCGGGCGCGACCTCGTTCGCCACCTGCAGCGCCCAGCCCTCGTCCTCGTTGTCGCGGCGGTCGGAATAGGAGGTGAAACCGATCGGTGCCGCCTCCTGCCCCTTGGCACCGATGGCCGCGTTCACGTCATCGGTCGAACCGACCAGCACCAGGTCGTTGGCGAACAAATCCGCGATGAACCGCTTGCCCGCATCCTCGCCCGCGGGCAGCGCCTCGCCGAACTCGGTCTGATAGGCCGCCGCCATTTCATCGCTGCGCAGCACGATCTCGGTCATCAGATCCAGATAGTCGCCGCGCTGAAGCGGGTCGACCATGATGACCTTGCCTGCCCATTCCGGTTTCGTCAGATCCCAGAGGCTGTCCACCGGCGCACCGTCGGGATGGCTTTCCTCGTTATACATCAGCACCTTGGTCGACAGGCGCTGTGCCAGAAGCGGCGATTTCAGCGCTTCGGGCACCAGCCCTTCGACGCGCGGCGGAACATAGGGTGCGACCAGCCCCGCCTCGAACAGTTCCGTCAGCACCACCGGCGCATCCGAGATATAGACGACATCCGCCCCCGCGATCCCCGCCCCCGCTTCGGCCTTGATCCGCGCGATCTGCTCGGTCGAGGACATGTCGAAGCTGACCATGTCGATGCCGGGATAGGCGGCTTCGAACGCCGCTTCGACCCGCCCGATCCGGCTGGTGAAGGCATAGACGGTGACCGTGCCCTCGGCCTCGGCCAGGGGTTTCAGATCGGCGGCGGAAAGCGTGTCCAGATCCTGCGCCCAGACGGGCGTGGTCATGGCAAGCGTGGCAAGAAGCGGCAGAAAACGCATGTGATTCCCCAAGGGCTGCTGTGTCCATGCCATCGGTAGCCGCAACTTGCAACATTTCTATGACATGCAAGCTATCTTGCAAAGCTGGTTTCGAAACTTTCGATCAGCGTGCCCAAACGGTCCAGCGGCTCCATGGTAGCTCCCTGCCCTGCCGCGCCCAGCGCGAGGATCAGCGCGTTCGTCACCAGCATCGGCACGGTCAGCGTCTGGAAGCCCTCCGCCAGCCCTGCGCGCGGCGCGGCCAGCAGAAGCTCGGGCGCGGGACGAAGCTGCGCGCCGACCGTGTCGGAAATTGCCAGCGTGGCGGCGCCCACATCCGCCGCCAGCCGCATCAGCGGTGCATAACCCTGCGGCTGCCGCCGGAACGCGAACAGCAACAGCGCATCCCCCGCCCGCATCGGCAGCGCCTGTTCCGCCAGATCGCGGGCATTGCCCCGCAGGCTGCGCGTGTCGATACCCATGCGCCGCATTCGCCGTTCGGCCATGTCGGCCAGCGAGGTGGCATGACCATGCGCGAAGACAAAGACCCGCCGCCCGTCCAGCATCGCCGCCGCCTCGGCGATGGCACGGTCGCTCACATGATCGGCGACCGAGGCAAGCGCCGCCATCTCGCTTGCCACCAGATGCGCCAGGTGATCGCCCTCCGCCGCCTCCAGCGTCAGCGACAGCCGATCGGCAGCCTCGCTGCGCTGGACGTATTCCTGCCGCAACGCATCGCGGAACGCGGCATAGCCCGAAAAGCCCAGCTTGCGTGCAAGGCGCGAGGTCGTCGCCTCGTGCACGCCCACGCGCGCCGCGAATTCGGCCGAAGTGACCAGCGCGATCTCTCGCGGCACGCGCATCAATTCGCTGACCAGCCGCGTTTCGCTGGGCGTCAGCGCATCCGACTGCGCCTGTATCCGTGCGACCATGCGCCCCGACCTGCCGTCCATCATCCCGCCCTTTCCGGAACCCGTGCGGGCGCAGCTATGGCCATCGCGCGCGCCTTTGCAAGCGCCCGCATCACCCCCGGCAAATGCACGCCGATGGCGGAAACCAATGCCGCCCTCCGCCCGTTCCCCTTGCGCAATACCCAGACAGGAGCAGGAATATGAAGGTCCGATGCTACACCGTCGCGGATGCCCGGTTCGAACGATCCCCCGATCAGCAGGGCGAGGTCTTCACCGCGAACCTTGTCGACGAACGCCACGATGCGCCCGTGACCATCGGCTACGGGCGCTATGCCCCGGGCCATGGCCTGACCGAGACGATGGCCGTGGACGACGTGATGATCCTGCTGGAGGGCAGCCTTTCGATCACAGCGAACGGCACGACCACGCAGGTGGCCCCCGGCGGCATCGTCCACATGCCCAAGGGCGAGGAAGTGACGATCGTCGCGGGCGAGGATGGGGCGCTGACCGCATACGTCACCCATCCCCATTGGCGCGAGGCGCGGTGATGGCCGATTACACGCTTTATTACTGGCCGGTCCCGTTTCGCGGAGAGTTCGTCCGCGCCATCCTTGCCCATCAGGGCGCAAGCGTGGACGAGCCGGACAGCGACGCGATCGCGGCGATGATGGCCGCAGACCCGCAGGATCAGCCCATACCGCACATGGCCCCGCCGATGCTGGTGCAGACCGCCACCGGCAAAGCGGTCGCGCAGATGCCCGCCATCTGCCTCTGGCTTGGCCGGACCTTGGATCTGCTGCCAAGCGATCCGCACGAGGCCGCATGCGCAATCAAACTGGCGGGCGATGCGAATGACGTGCTGGACGAGATGACGCTGGATGGCGGCAAATCCATGTGGACCGCGCAGACCTGGGCGGATTACCAGCCCCGACTGCGCCGCTGGATGGGGATATGGGAAGCGAGCCCCCTCGCCGATCCCCTGTCGCAGATCCTTGCGGCCACGCTGTGGGGCACGATGACCGAACGCCTGCCCGCGCTGCGCCCCCTGCTGGAAGCCGAGGCCCCGGGCGTTGCGGCGCTGGCGGACAGGCTGCGCGCAGAGCCCGCCCTTGCCGCGCAGGCCAAAGACAGCCGCAAAAGGTTCGGCGATGCTTGGTGCGGCGGCGAGATCGAGAAATCTCTCCGCCATGTCCTTTCGATTGGCCAATAGAACAACCTGTGCTTGCTTTTTCCGCCAACTATAACAACCGAAAGATGTTGAGAGAGAGGGCCGGGTTTGGACGTCATCAGCGCAAACGAAGAAGATGCGGCCCGGGACGCCCTTGGCGTTACGGACCGCGTCAGGATCTGGGAGGTCAGCCAGGAAATGCTGATGGTCTCGGACCTGAACGGGGTCTGGACCAACGTGAACCCCGCTTGGGAAAGGGCCACGGGCTGGACGCGCGACGACCTTCTGGGCCGCACCTCGGAATGGATCGAGCATCCCGAAGACATCGCCAAGACCCGGAGGGAGATCGAAAGCCTCGCCTCGGGACAGGCGACCCTGAAATTCGAGAACCGGATGCGGACCAGGGATGGCCGCTATCTCCATCTGGCGTGGCATGCGGTGTCATCAGGCGATCACCTTTACTGCTCGGCCCGCGACGTGACCGAGGAACGCTGCCGCAGCGACGCTCTGGTCGAAGCGCAGGCCCGTCTGCGCCAAGCCCAGAAGATGGAGGCGGTCGGCCAATTGACCGGCGGAATCGCGCATGACTTCAACAACCTGATCGGCGGCATCTCGGGGCTGGTCGATCTGGCGCGCAACCGCATCGCCCAGCAAAGACCGTCCGAGGCGGTGCCGCTTCTGGACGCGGCGGAGGCCACCATCGACAAGGCGGCGGCGCTGACCCACCGGCTTCTGGCATTCTCGCGCAAGCAGGCGCTGCAACCACGGCAGATGAACGTCGCGCGGCAGGTGGAGGGATTTCTGGACCTGATCCGCCGCTCCATCGGGCCGACCACAAGCGTCGAATTCACCTGCGAATGCCCGGAGCTGACGATCTTCGCCGATGCCAACCAGTTCGAGAATGCGCTGCTGAATCTGTGCCTGAACGCGCGCGATGCGATGCCGCGCGGCGGGACCGTTGCCATCACCTCGCATCGCGAAACATCGGCGCAGGCCTCGGATGACGAGCAATATGTCGCGATCTCGGTCGCCGATACCGGGATCGGGATGTCGCCCGAAACCTCGGAAAAGGCGATCGAGCCGTTCTTCACCACAAAACCCGTCGGGGCCGGAACGGGTCTTGGGCTGTCGATGGTCTACGGTTTCGTCGAACAGTCGGGCGGCACGCTTTCCATCACCTCGCAGCCCGGCAGCGGCACCTGCGTGCAGATGCTGTTCCCGGCCGGACCGCTTCCCCTGCAGGGCACGCAGGAGCCGATCCCGCCCGCCGGCGGGGGATCGGCCGCCTCGCCCCACCTGATCCTGATTATCGACGACGAGCCGGTGATGCGGATGATCCTGAACACCGTCCTGCGCGATGCCGGTTACCGCACGATCGAAGCGGCCGACGGTCCAAGCGGCCTCGCCCTCCTCGCCTCTCACCCAGAGATCATGATGCTGGTTTCCGATATCGGGCTGCCGAACGGCATGTCGGGCCTTGACGTGGCGCTGGCCGCCCGTGCGCTGCGGCCCGGCCTTCCGATCCTGCATGTGACGGGCTATGCTCCCGATGACGTGGCCCAGCGGGGCACCATCGTCGACGGCGCCGCGATCCTGTCGAAGCCGTTCCGGAATGCGGCGCTTGTCGCAGCGGTCGAGGAGGTGCTGGCGGCAGCCCGCTCATGAGGGCAGCGGCGGATAGGCGATCCCCCGCAGCGCCGGAAAATCCGCATGGCGCGCCGCCCGGTCCGAAGGCGGCACATCGCCGGGTCGGTGGATGCGGCGCTGCGGCCCGATCCAGGACGATATCCGCTTTTCGGGCTGTTCCCGCCACGCCAGATTGAACGCGGCCCGTTTGGGAAAGAACGTGACGGCGTGGAAGTCGAGGTGGTCGAACAGCCACCACGCTAGATCGCGCCAGTCCCGCCCCCGGTCATACTGATCCGCGAACCACGGGACGACCACGCTGGTGCAGGCGCCGCAGCGCCCTGCGGCATCGCGCCGGTCCCAGATGTGATCCGCGCGGCTCGCCTCGTTCGACGCGCAGCCGAGCCCGTGCCGCGATCCATAGGCATTTACCGCAGGCGAACGATAGGCCGATCGTATGGCGATGGGGCCGAACGTCTCCACCAGCGGATCCAGCAGTTCAGAGGCCAGCATCCGGCCGACATGCAGCGCCAGTTCCGGATCATCGGGGATGTTCTGGATGCCGCGGAAATTGCCGATCTCGGAATAAAGGAAATCGCGCATGAAGAAATGGCGCGAAAGACGCTCGCGCCCCAATGCCTCCAATCCGCGAACGCTTCCGGGCTTGCGCATCCTGCCTCCTTCACGGGGGATCGTCGCCCCGGTGCGGAGCACCGTCAAGCGTTGCGGCAAAATCGCCACTTTCTGCAACTGCGAAGGCGTGCTTAGCTGCACCCGGTTTATTTGAGTAACGAGTATCATGAACGCCAATTTCCCCACCGGGCAGGCTTCGGCGCTGCCTGCGCCCTTTCTCCAGTTCTCAAGCGGATCGACGCCATTCGATGTGGTCCTCGTCACCCGCAACCGCCCCGAGGCGCTGGCCTTTGCCCTGCCCCTTCTGATCGCGCAGTCCGAACAGGCGCAGCGCATCATCGTGATCGACAGTTCGGACGATGCCGATCCCGTGCAGCAGCTCATCGCGCAGCAAGATGTTTCCATCGTCCACGAACATGCCGCGCGGGGATCGTCGCATCAGCGCAACTTGGGCCTTCGCCATGTGACTGCGCCGGTCGTGTTCTTTCCGGGTGACGCCGCGCGATGCCATCCGGGCACGACCGAGGCGATGATGCGGATCTACAGCCGCGACGCCGATCACCGCATCGCAGGGGTCTGCGCCGCGGGTGCTGGCCCGATCAGCGGCCCCGTCCCGTTCCACGAAATGGCGCACATCCTCCAACGCGCGCAGTCCCGACCAGACTGGCTGGCGCAAGAGGATGCGGCCCCGGCCCCATGGCTGCCCGCGCCACGCATGTCGTTCCGGACCGACGCCATCGTTGACGAGGGTTTCGACGAGACCTTCCGCAGCCATGACATTCATGCCGATGTAGATGCGAGCTTCAAAGCCATGCGCCATGGAATACTGGTCGAAGCAAGCCGCGCAAGGATCGACCCTCATCCGGTCCCGGCCGAGCGGACGGTTCCGTTCAACGCCGCGCTGATGTCGGCGCTGAACCTTGCCTTCGTGATGGCCCGCCACTCCGCCGACCTGCCCGAAGCCGCGGCCATTCGACGGGCAACGAAAAGCCATCTCCGGGCGAGGATGCGGATGCTGGTGCCGAAATTCGGATCAAGGCGCGGGCGGGCCGAGTTTCACGGAACCCGCACGGCACTTGCGGCTTGCGACGCATTGTTCGATGCGCCGCAAGATTTGAGCCGGACTTATGCCGCGCTGCACGACCAGTTGCTGAAATGATCCTCAACCGTTGCATTTCAAAGTGTTAAAGGGAAAATTGCCAGTTGGCAATTATCCCTTTCGCGCTTCGAAGAACTGCTCGAAGGCCACACGAAGCGCGTCTTCGGACAATGTTTCGGCAAATTCCAGCGTTACCTTCCCACCCTTGCGCGTCATCCGAACCCCGCTTTCATGGATGTTGCGGCGGAACACCTGCGCAGGCTTTGCACGTTTCGGCGCTGCCGCCGACGCCTTGAGCCGGGCAAGGACCTGGGCCGCCGCCAGCGGTTCCCCCTCCCCCGCCCGCGCCGCGACCTGCTCCGCCGACAGTTTCGCCGCCGCATCCATCACGGCATCCCTGGTCTTCGGATCGGCGAGAAGCGGCTTCAGCACGCGTGCATGCAGTTCCTTGATCTCGCGCAACGACCCATACGCCGCGATGATACACTCCGGCAGCTTCGCGAGTTGCAGATAGCGCGAAAGCCAGCCCTCCGACACTTCCAGCCGTTCGGCCATCGCCTTTTGGCGGCCGCCGTAATAAGCCTCCAGCGCCTGGGCATAGTCGCGCGCGCGTTCGTAATCCGAGATATCCTCGCGGTCGCGGTTCTCGATATCGGCCAGCCGGAAGGCTTCCTCATCCGTCAGGTCACGCACATCCACCAGATAGCGGAACTGGGGATAGTTGTTGGCCCGCAGCCAGCTGACGGCGAAATGCCGGCGCGCACCACAGATGACCTCATACCCCTGCCCCTTGCGTCGCACGATCGCTGGAAATTCCTGCCGCCCCTGCGCCTTGATCGAGTTGATGAGATCGGCGCAGTTTTGTTCGGTCAGCAGAGCATATTCCCGGTTGTGACGTTCCCACATCACGCATTGCGCGGGGTCCACCCAACGCAGGACCTTCTCCTCGCGCTCGCCAGTTTCGGCGAGCGCGTTCGAGCGTTTCAGGAACCGCGCACCCGCCTTTTCCTCGGGCGCGGCGGTGGGCTCGAATCCCTTGAGGATATCGTCGATGGCATCGTGACGTTTGCTCACAGCAGTCCCTCCTTGCGAAGTGCCTTGTGGTGGCTGGGCCAGGTCTTGCGCGCCAGAAGCTCCACCTCGCGCCCCACCGCATCAAGATAGGCGCGGCAGCGTTTGTGCGTTTCGGTTCTGGTGGCGGGCCCGGTCAACTCATACACCGTGGACAGATTCGCGGTCGCGTTGTCAATCTCGGCGCTGTCCTTCAACGTGGCTTGCAGCATGTCCTGCGGAAAGACCGCGTCCATCATTCGCTTGATCGCCAGGTGCGCCGATTTCTGATCGTTCATCTTTGACGCAAGAATCTTGACGAAACTATACTCGCGCGCACCCCCGTGCTGCGCCAGTTCCGAAAGCGTCGCTTCCATCATCTTGAGGAAATGCGCGGTCGAGGCGAAGTCGATATTGTTCGGCGGTGCCGGGATCAGCAGAGCATTCGCGGCTCGCAGCACCGAGAGTGACAGCATCCCGAGCGCTGGCGGCGGGTCGAGAAGGATGACGTCGAACTGGTCCGCGATGCTTTCGACCCCGTCGCGGAGCCGGTCGAGGATAAACGTCGGCTCCCGCGCCATCCGCGCTGCAAACTCGTATTCGGCGTCGTAAAGGCCCAAGTTCGCCGGGATCAGCGCGATGCTTGGCCAATAGGTCGCCCGGAGCGCATAATGGAGCGATTTGGGCCCGCCATGGCGGAGGAAAGGATAGAGCGTGTCTTCCTCCTCATCCACATCCACGTCGGGGTTCATCCCGAACATCGCGGTCGTGGAGGCCTGGCTGTCGCAATCGATCACGCAGACCCGATATCCGCGCAAGGCGAAATACTGTGCAAGGTGGCAAACCACCGTGGATTTGCCCACGCCGCCTTTGAAGTTCTGCACCGCCATGACCAGCGCCGGATCTTCCGGCGCGCGGTGTGGAAGCGTGCCAAACACCTCGCGCATGAGGTTCACCTGCCCGAGTGTATAGCCGGTGCGGCGCTGTGTTTCACTGTCCTTGTCCGGCTCGGGAAGACGGCCGTCCCCCTCGGCATCGCGGATGGCCTTTTCAGTTCGCCCGACCATCTCCGCCGCCGTGCGCACATTAAACCGGATATCGAGACGCTTCTCATTTCCCGGCGCAAAGACGCGTTCCCGCAGGCGTTCGATAACGGTGCTGGCACGGCGGGTGAGTTGGGTCAATTCGCCCAAGGTAACGGGAGGAAGGACAGAAGTCATGAGGCCTCGCAAACTTGCGCTGGTTATCATGATGCAACTGGCTGCTTGGGTAAAGTTCGGAAAATTGCCAAGTGGCCTGAAAAAGGCGGAAGTCGGGCGCGATGACCGTCATTTGCGTATTATCAGCCCCGTCGGTGCTTCGATGGCATCCAATTTGTAAGGTTACCGATCCGCTACTGCTAAACTGTGAATAAATAAAACCCCTGTGTTCAAGGATTCTATTAGATTCAGTGTTCGGCTACGGTAACATACGGATTTAAGGGAGTAATTCTGTTTAATCCTTACTGATTGGGTGCCAATTCTTACGGTTGGGGGAGGTTTGGCTTACGAATCGGGGCGATTCCCCTTACGCATCGGGACGATTCGACGCCTTACTTCTTGGGCGTGCGGAAAACTGAGTGTTCAGGCGAAATATAATTGTGCGTTTACATGGTGTTGCGCTGATTGTAACCAGCCGTCCCTTCGTCAAACCTTACGTATCGGGTGCCCGACGTGAAATGTATCGGGAAACGCTTGAAACCTTACGCGAACGCGCCTACAAAAGTAAGGATATCGAGGTAAGGACATGGCCGAGAAATCCTATCGCACCGTCGAAGCGCGGCCTAATGCCGAAAGCCTTATCAAACCTGGCGAGCTTGTCGACCTCATTGAGGTCACCCCGCTGACCCTCAACGACCGCCGCATCTACAACCAGCTTTTGGAGAACGCATGGGAGGCGATCGACAAGCCGGTCAGCCATGTGATTGCCAAGTCCGCGCTGCGCGGATCACATAATTCAAACGACCGGATCGGCGAGAGCATCGAGCGCCTGATGTCGGCCATCGTCAAGGTCGCCGTGACTTGGGACGGGGAATCCGCCATCGAAAGGGTTCAGCTTCTGGGCGGCAACGTCGAGGCGAACCGTTCGGACGGGTTGTTCGAATATGAGATACCTGCGCGCCTCCGTCGAATCATCGGCAATTCCACCGTCTTTGCGCGGCTGCAGCGCGAGGTCATGTTCGCGCTGTCGTCGAAATATGCGCTAACCCTATACGAGATGGTGCAGAAGCGCGGCAATCTGCGCTGGCGTAGTTCCGAGCGGTTCGCCCTGGAAGCGCTGCGCGGGGTGCTTGGGGTTCCGAAAGGCAAGCTGACCTCATGGTCCAACCTGAAGCTCCGCGCCATCGATCCTGCGGTTGCCGAAGTCAATGCGCTGTCCGATTTCATGGTCGCAATCGATCCGATCAAGACCGGCCGAAGTGTGACCCATGTGGAACTTCGCTGGTGGCGCAAGGACGACGACGCGGCAGGTGCCGCCGATCGGGCGCTGCAATATTCTAAGGTCGGGCGAAAGGTCCGGGCAGAGGAGCGGGCGGCGCCGCAGGGCAGGGCGCGCCCCGGCTGGCTCGATGCGCGGGGGCAGGCACTTCGGACGGAAACCTATGAAACCGCGCGCATGCGCCATGCCGGCTACGACATCTATTTCGTCGAGGGCGAATGGCGGGCCTGGGCTGCTGGAAAGCCAGAGGCCGCGGACCCGGACAAGGCCTATCTGGCGTTCTTCCGCAAATATGCCGAGGCAAATCCTCTTTGATTGCCAATTGGCAATTTCCTGAAAAATATCGAATTTACATGGAGATAGGATGCCCTTGGCCAGCGGGCCAAGGGCCGGGCAATTTACCCGAGCCGGGTGACCAGCTTCGTTTCCAGATAGGCCTCCACTGCCTCTGAGCCGCCCTCGGTGCCATAACCGGAATCGCGGATGCCGCCGAAGGGCAGTTCCGGCAACGCAAGACCAAGGTGATTGACCGACAGCATTCCTGCCTCGATCTCGTTCCCAAGGCGCGTCGCGGTGGCGCCCGATCCGGTAAAGGCATAGGCGGCAAGGCCGAAGGGCAGGCGGTTCGCCTCGGCGATGGCGTCGTCCAGATGTGAGAACCGGTTGATGATGGCAACCGGGCCGAACGGCTCCTCGTTCATGATCCGCGCTTCGGTGGGGACATCCGCCAAGACGGTCGGCTCGAAGAACCAGCCGGTATTGCCGATCCGGCGACCACCCGTCAGCAGTCTGCCGCCGTGATCGACGGCATCGTTGACCAGTTTTTCCAGCGCCGGGATGCGGCGATCATTGGCCAGAGGGCCCATCTGCGTGTCCGCGTCCATGCCCGGACCCACCTTCAAGGCCTTGGCCGCAGCGGTAAATCCCTCGGTAAACCTGTCGAACGCTGCCTCTTCGATCAGGAACCGGGTGGGTGAAACGCAAACCTGTCCGGCGTTGCGGAATTTGTGGGTCGCCATCAGATCGACTGCCTTGGCGATATCAGCGTCGGCGGTGACGATGACCGGGGCGTGACCGCCCAGTTCCATCGTGGCGCGTTTCATGTGCTGGCCGGCAAGGCCCGCCAGCATCTTGCCGATGGGCGTCGATCCGGTGAACGAGATTTTGCGAATGGTCGGGTGCGGGATCAGGTATTCAGACACCTCGGCCGGGATGCCATAGACGAGGTTAACGACCCCCGCCGGAACGCCTGCATCGACGAAACAGCGGATCAGCGCGGCGGGCGATGCCGGCGTCTCCTCCGGGGCCTTGACGATGATCGAACAGCCGGTCGCCAGCGCGGCCGACAGCTTGCGCACCACCTGGTTGATCGGGAAGTTCCACGGCGTGAAGGCCGCGACCGGACCGACCGGCAGCTTCAGCGTCATCTGGATCACACCGGGGGCGCGGGCGGGGATGATCTGGCCATAGGTGCGGCGGGCTTCCTCGGCGAACCAGTCGATCGTGTCGGCGGCGCCGAGGGTTTCCATTTTCGCCTGCGCCAGCGGCTTGCCCTGTTCCAGCGTCATGATCGGCGCGATGGCCTCGACCCGCTCGCGCAGCAGTTCGGCGGCCTTGCGCATGATCCTGGCACGCTCGAAAGCGGAGGTGGCCTTCCAGACCGCGAAGCCTTTTTCGACCGCGGCAAGGGCTGCGTCCAGATCGGCAGTCGCGGCATGGGCCACCGTTCCGATCTCTGCGCCCGTCGCGGGGTTGAGGACGGGGATCGTCTTGCCGGAAAGGGCAGGGCGCCATTCGCCGTCGATCAAAAGCTGGGTGTCGGGATAATCGGTCATGGCTGCCTCCGGGATGCCGTTATGCGGGTCTGATCTATGGGCAGGGGCGCATGGGTTCCAGAGGCGCGCGCGGAACTTCCGCCGCCGCGCGCCGTTTTCCCGGCAGGACGATCACAAGGAGGAAACCATGGACCATTCGAAACATATCCGCCTGAATGCGGCGGAGTTGACCGAAGCCAAGCTGATGGGCGCCACCGTCTATGGCGCCGAGAACGAGAAGGTCGGCACCGTCTCGCACATGCACGGCATGGGGACGGGGGCCGAGGTCATCATCGACGTCGGCGGCTTTCTGGGCATCGGCGCGAAGCCGGTCGCGGTTCCGGTCAGCCAGCTGGACTTCATGTATGACGAAAGCGGCGATGTTCACGCCGTCACGTCATGGACGAAAGACGACCTGAAGCAACTGCCGGAACATCATCACTAATGCGCGTGGATCGCCGCCAGCCTTGCCGCCTGTTCGCGGATGTCGGGGATGGCGGTGATCTCCCAAAAGGCCGCGCGTGAAACGGGGCCGAGGGCGAGAATGCGGTCCACAGGATCGCCTTTTGCATCAATCAGGCGGCAATCGAGGCCCACGTCAAGACCGATGCGCAGCGGGTCCATCCGCGCGACCCCTTGTGCCAGCAGCCCGCGGATCAGTGGGCTGCCATGCGTTGCCAGATCGCGCAGGATGCCGCGGCAATCGATGATCCGGGTTGCGGGCAGGGTTTCCTGCGCCCCGTCTGCAAGGCGCATATGAGCGATCCGCGTCTCGCCCTCGCGCGTGACATGGCTGAAAGTGCCCCGACGGATGACAAGCTGGCGGCGAGTCAGGGCGTCCAGAACGGTTTCCCAGGATGCGGGCGGGATGCGGTGACGGTGGACGCCCCACCACGACGCGGCATGGCGCATGAAGCGACGGCGCTGGTCCGTGGACATTGCACGCCACAGGCCATGCGCATGGGGGCGGATGCTGTCAACGGCATCGCGCCACGATCCACCCTCCGCCTCGGCCTCGCGCGCAAGGCGGCGGGCCCAATGGAGAAGATCACTGACCTCGGTGCCCAGGGGCGGCTCGACCGGACGAGGGCGGGGCAGGGCATGGCCGTGGGCCAGCGGCAAAAGGCCGTGACGCGAAAGCGACACGATCTCGCCCCGGTGACCGGCCTTGAGCAGCGAGAGCGTCTGGTCGATCATGCTGAGGCCCGAGCCGACGATCAGCACCCGCCCGTCGTGATCCACATCGCCATTAAAGCTCCACGCGCTGTCGAGGTCCGGCTGCGGATCGGGCACGGCATGGCCGGTGGCAAGGATCGCCCGCCCGGCATGAACAGCCTCGCCCGTTGCAAGGCGTGCGATCACCCCGCCGCCGTCAAGGGCGAGCGATACGATCTCGCCCCGGCGGATCACAAGGCGGTCGTCATCCTGCCATGGGGCAAGAAGGTCGCTCATGTAATCGCCATAGGTGGACCGGCTGACGAAGCCGTTCGGACCGGGATCGGTTCCACGCTCGATCAGCCAGTCGTGGAAATGATGCGGGCGGTCCGGAAACGCGCTCATGTTATGGACGCGCGTGTTGAGGATATGGTCGGGATCGGTCGTGGAATAGGCAATGCCGCAGCCCAGAAGGTCGCCCTTTTCCACAAGTGTCACGCGGGTGCCGCCTTGAAGCAGAAGATGCGCGGCCATCAGTACTCCACTGGCCCCGCCACCGATGACAAGGATGTGGGATGCGGGGGAGGAGAGGTCCTTCATGCGTTCGTCCTCGGTTCCGTGGCCTTAACGATGGACAGCGGGAATTGATCCTGAAAATAATATCTAGCAACCTGGTCGTGTTTCCAAAAGGATGGGGCGGGGCCGAAGAGTTTTCAAGAGAAATTCGTTCCTGATCGCGAAGCGCGCAGGGAAACATTTTCTGGGAACGCGCTGCCGCCGAGAAAGGCGGCCTCAATACGAGCCTGTATGACGGCTTTCTTGATCTTGCCAGACCTTTGCCTCATGACTTCGCCAATACGGGTGGAATCGGAGGGAGACTCATGCAAATCGTCGATGAGAGGGATGTGCGCCGCGAGGAGCCTGTGCCGCATGGTCGCATCGGCATGTCAACCGCATGGCGGCTGACGGCGGATGTGCCGCGGCGGACGATGGAGTTCCGTCGCCGCGCACTTCATGTAGGGGCGGCGATCGGACTGCACCTGATCGACCATGACGAAGTTTACTATGTGATTTCAGGGCGTGGCGAGGTGGTCGCCGATGGCCAGCGCCGAGTGCTGGAGCCGGGGATGATGGCTTATCTCTATGCGGGAGAGGAGGTCGGGATCTGGCAGCAGGGCGAGGAGGAACTGAACATGATCGTGTCCTACCCATTGGCTGGGAATTGACAGGCGCGTCTTCGTATGACAAGCATTGCAGACATGTATGACAGGACTGCAAGGCAGGCTTGCGTGCCGGGGAGGGAAATTTGCGAAGATCGAAAATCGCCCGCTGGGGTCTGCTCCCGGCTGCGGGGGAGGTGCCGGCCCCGAGGCGCAAGCTGAATCTGCGGCCCATCGGTGCGCAGCTTTTCACCGTTGCCGTGACCTTGTTCGGTCTGCTGGTGTTGACTTTCGTGATCGGGCGCATGATGCCTGCCGATCCGGTGCGCGCCATCGTGGGCGAGGATGCGACGCGCGAGACATACGAGATGGTGTTCCGCCAGCTTGGCCTCGACCGGCCGATCTGGGAGCAATTCTTCATCTATCTGCGCGATGTTCTGACCGGGAATTTCGGCGTGTCGATCCGCACCGGCCAGCCGGTGATCCAGGATATCCTGCACGTTCTGCCCGCCACGATCGAACTTGCGACCTTCGCCATCCTGATCGGGGCGACGCTGGGCGTGACGCTGGGCGTCGTCGCAGCCGTCAACAAGGACCGTTGGCCGGACCATCTGGTGCGCGTGTTCAGCCTGATGGGCCATTCAATGCCGATCTTCTGGACCGGGATGATCGGGCTGCTGCTGTTCTATGCCTATTTCGGCTGGGTCGGCGGATCGGGGCGGATGGAGTCGTTCTATATCGGCCTCGTGGATGATGTGACCGGGTTCCTGCTGATCGATTCGATCATCGCGGGGGACTGGGACGTGTTCTGGTCGGCGCTGAACCACCTGATCCTTCCGGCGTCGATCCTCGGCTATTCGTCCTCGGCCTATATCACGCGGATGACGCGCAGCTTCATGCTGGACCAGATCAACCAGGAATACATCACCACCGCCCGCGTAAAGGGATTGTCGAGCCGTCAGACCATCTGGCGCCACGCCTTCCTGAACATCCGCGTGCAGCTGGTGACTATCGTGGCGCTGGCCTACGGCTCGCTGCTTGAGGGTGCGGTGCTGATCGAGACGGTGTTCGCCTGGCCGGGCTTCGGGCAGTATCTGACGTCGAACCTGCTGATCGGGGACATGAACGCGGTGATGACCTGCGTGCTGATCGTGGGCGTGATCTTCATCGCGCTGAACCTGATCTCCGACATGCTCTACCGCATTTTCGATCCGAGGACGCGATGACCGCACAGATTGCAAAATCCTCCATTCCCGGCCCCATGCAGGCGCTTTGGAACATCGTCCGCTTCTTGCTGAAAAGCCCGACTTCGGCCTTTGGCCTGATCGTGATCTCGGTTCTGGTGGTCGTGGCGCTTCTGGCACCGTGGATCGCGACGCACGACCCCTATGCGCAGGATCTGCAGAACGTGTTGCAGGCCCCCGGCGGCGCGCATCTGTTCGGCACGGACGAGCTTGGCCGCGACATCTTCAGCCGCATCGTCTGGGGCACGCGGATCACGCTGACGATCATTTTCCTCGTCTCCATCGTGGTCGGGCCGATCGGTCTGGCCGTGGGGACGACCTCCGGCTATATCGGCGGCAAGTTCGACACGGTAATGATGCGGATCACGGACATCTTCCTGTCCTTCCCGTCGCTGATCCTGTCGCTGGCCTTCGTGGCCGCGCTTGGGCCAAGCCTCAACAACGCCATCATCGCGATTGCGCTGACCTCGTGGCCGCCGATTGCGCGCTTGGCACGGGCCGAGACGCTGACCTTCCGCAGCGCCGACTACGTCGCGGCGGCACGGCTTCAGGGCGCATCGACCGGGCGGATCATCTTCAAATCCATCGTCCCGATGTGCCTGCCTTCAGTTCTCATCCGCATAACGCTGAACATGGCGACGGTGATCCTGACTGCGGCGGGGCTGGGCTTTCTGGGCCTTGGCGCGCAGCCGCCGATGCCGGAATGGGGCGCGATGATCGCGATGGGCCGCCGCTACATGATCGACAGCTGGTGGCTGGTGACCTTCCCCGGCATCGCGATCCTGTGCGTCAGCCTTGCCTTCAACCTTTTGGGCGACGGGCTGCGCGACGCGCTGGACCCCAAGCAGATGAACCGGAAGTAGGGCCATGAGCGATACCATTCTGGATGTGAAGAAGCTGTGCGTCAGCTATCGCGGCGAGGGCGGATACAATCACGCGGTCCGCAATGTCAGCTTCACGCTGGGGCGCGAGAAGCTGGGCATAGTCGGGGAATCCGGCTCGGGCAAATCCACGGTTGGCCGCGCGCTGCTGCGTCTGCTGCCGACGGCCGAGATCACCGCCGAAAAGCTGCGGTTCGAGGAGCTGGACGTTCTGGCGCTGCGCGAGAAGGAAATGCTGAAGGTGCGCGGGCGACGGATGTCGATGATCCTGCAGGACCCGAAATTCTCGCTGAACCCGATCCGCCGCGTGGGCGAACAGGTGGCCGAGGCGTATCTTACGCATTTCAAATGCTCCAAGGCCGAGGCGCGGGCCAAGGCGATCTCCATGCTGGAAGCTGTGCAGATCCGCGACTGCGAACGGGTCTATGATCTTTATCCGCACGAGGTTTCGGGCGGGATGGGCCAGCGGATCATGATTGCGATGATGCTGCTGACCGACCCCGATCTGGTGATCGCGGACGAGCCGACCTCGGCGCTGGACGTGACCGTGCGGCTGCAGGTTCTGAACATCCTCGACAAGCTGGTCAGCGAGCGGGGGATCGGCCTCATCATGATCTCGCACGATTTGAACCTGGTGCGTAATTTCTGTGACCGGGTGCTGATCATGTATGCCGGGCAGGTGGTCGAAAGCCTGAAGGCGTCGGAGCTGCATCTGGCGCAGCATCCCTATACCCAGGGGCTGCTGGCGGCGCAGCCGCGCATCGGCGGCGGGCGCGGGCGGCTTTCGGTGCTGAACCGCCGGCCCGAATGGAAAGAACCGATCGAGGTGCAGGCATGAAGTCGGTCGATATCAGGAACCTGTCGATCACGCTGGGCCATGGCGCCAAGGCCGTGAAGATCCTGCCCGACGTGTCCTTCAGCGTGGGCGAAGGCGAATGTTTCGGGCTGGTGGGCGAATCCGGGTCCGGCAAATCCACCATCCTGCGCTGCATGTCGCTTCTGCTGACCCAGTGGGACGGCAAGATCACCATCGGCGGCAAGGACGTGCGCCAGATGCCGTTGATCGAGCGTTGCCGGACGCTGCAGATGGTGTTCCAGGACCCCTACGGATCGCTGCACCCGCGCCAGTCGGTGCGGACGGTGCTGCACGAGCCGCTGCGGATTCACGGCATGGACAACCGACAGGAACGGATGGAGCGGGCGATCACCGAGGTCGGCCTGCCGGTAGATTTCCTCGACCGTTATCCGCACCAGCTTTCGGGCGGCCAGCGCCAGCGCGTCGCCATCGCCCGCGCGCTGATCCTCGAGCCGTCGGTGCTGCTGCTGGACGAGCCGACCTCGGCGCTGGACGTATCGGTGCAGGCGGAGATCCTGAACCTGCTGTCCGACCTGCGGGCCAAGCGCGGTTTCACCTATATCATGGTCAGCCATGATCTGGCCGTGGTGGATTACATGTGCGACCGTTTCGCCGTGATGCAGGCGGGCGAGATCGTCGAGATCCTCGACCGCGAGGCGCTGGACGGCAACAAGGCGACGAAACCCTATGCCCGTCAGCTGATCGAGGCATCGCTGGAATATGACAGCGCCGTCTGAGGCGATGCTGCCCTTTCTGGCCGAAAGGCTGGAAAGGGCGCAGTCATTGGCGTTTCACCCGCCGTTCGACGAATGGCAGGCGCAGGTGCGTCATCTTTGGCAGGGGTTCCTGCCGCAGGGTGTGACCTCTGCGGAGGGCGGTCTGCTGCGCCATGTCACGGGCGATGTGGGCGAATTCGTCCTGATGCGCCCCAAGGGCGACGCCCCCCATCCCGCGATCATCCTGCTGCACGATCACGGCGGGCGGTTCGACATCGGCTGGCGCAAGATGGTTGCCGGGCGGGGCAGCGATGCCGCGCTTTACGGAGGGCGGCATCTGGCGGATTGGCTCGTCTCGCGCGGCTATGCGGTGCTGTGTCATGACGCGCTCGGCTGGGGATCGAGGTTCGCGGGCGGCTATGACGGGCAACAGGCGCTGGCGGCGCAGGCGATGCAGGCGGGCTGGTCTCTGGCCGGGATCACCGCCGCCGAAGATGTCGGCTGCGCCGAATGGCTGGCCGCGCAGCCGGGGATTGATCCGGCGCGGATCGGCGCAATGGGCTTCTCCTTCGGCGGTTTCCGCGCATGGCAGCTTGCGGCGCTTTGCCCGCGTGTTCGCGCCACGGTCAGCATCGGCTGGATGGGTCGCCGCGCGGACCTTCTGCATGACGGAGGAACGCTGGTGCGCGGTCAGTCGGCCTTCCACACGCTGCACCCATATCTGGACGCCGATTATCCGGACCTTGCCGCGCTTGCCTGCGACCGTCCGATGTTCATGCGCGTCGGCGATGCGGATCGGCATTTCCCCCGCCCCGAGGCCGCCTTCGACCGCATCCGCGAGATCGCGCCCATCGACGCCGAGACCTTCTCCGGCGCACATGTCTTCCCGATTGCGCAACAGGAAATGGCGGTCGATTTTCTCGACCGCCACTTGCGCTGAAGCCGCCACTGCGGCGCGGGTGAGGGGGGCTCGATGCCCCCCGAGGCCGTTTACGCTGTGGTCAGGTTGTTCTCGATGAACTCGAAGTTGATATCCTCGCCAATGCCAGGGCGGTCGGACACGTGGACATAGCCATCCGCGTCCATCGGGTCCGACAGCTGGTTCAGGTAATCGTGTCCGTCATCGTATTCGAGGAACGGGTGCAGCAGACCGCGCTCGTACCAGCGGCAGTTTTTCGACGCGGCCACGACCATCAGGTTCATCGCCGTGTTGCCGTGGACCTCGCAATCCATGCCGAAGGCTTCGGCCAGCCGCATCGACTTCAGCGCCGGGGTGATGCCGCCCACGTCGTTCACGCCGGTGCGCAGAATATCCACGGCGCCCGAGGTGATCCACTCCGCGCGGTGCCAGTGTTTGCCGCCCATGCTTTCCGGTCCCAGAACCGGAATATCCAGATTGTCCGCCAGCCATTTGTAGGAGGACATGGATTGCTCGTCCATCGACTCCTCGATCCAGTCGAAGCCCAGCTTTTCGAGGCCCCGGCCCAGTTCCAGCGAATCCACGCGGCTATACCAGTGGAAGGCGTCGATCATCAGGTGAATGTCCGGCCCGACCGCCTCGCGCACGGCGGCGCAGGCCTTCAGGTCCATCTTGACGTTCGGCGCCCAGGACACCGGCGGCATCCAGGTGTGCAGCTTGATGCCCTTGTAGCCGCGCTTCACCAGCGTTTCGGCAAAGCGCCCGTAATCCTCGGGCGTCGCGAGACCGCCTTCCAGCTCGTCCCCGCACATGATCGAGCCATAGGCGAGGACTTTGTCACGGTAAGCCCCGATCAGCTTGTGGACCGGCTGGTTCAGCGTCCGGCCCGCAAGATCCCACAGCGCAACATCGACTGCGGCCAGCGTGCGGTCGGTCAGCTGCGCCGCCGATCCGCGCTGCCAATGCGCCAGATCCTGCCACAGCCGTTCGCGGTCGCGGTGGTCCTGCCCAATCAGCACCTTCTTGACGAATTTCTCGATCAAATGCGGGCGGACGATTTCCGGTGCGGTGAAGGAATGGCCCTCGTGCCCGTCCTCGGTCCGGATGGTCAGGATCGCCTGCTTGACCTTGTGCGCCGGGCCGGGATGGGCGTGGCCCGCGCTGTCGGAATGGCGGCGGGTGGTGGTGTTGAAGATGCGGACCGAAACGTCGGTGATAATCATGGTCGGGTCTTTCTTACAGCTTCGGGAGGCCGAACAGGTCTTCGGGGTTTTCGACAAGCGCCTTGTGCATCGCGTCTTCGGACGGGAACCACGACAGCACGGTATCGGTCAGCGCCGCGTCGTCGGGATATTCCTCGGTCGTCTTGGCAAGGTTGTGCGGCCAGTTGGTGCCCCAGACGATGCGTTCGGGTGCATGGGCGGCGATGGTGCGGGCGGTCTCGGCGATGTCGTCGTAAGGCGCGCCGGTCTTGGACGACTCGTAGCAGCCCGCGAATTTGAACCAAGCGTTGCCTTGGTCGATCAAGCCTTTCAGCGCATCGACATGGGCAGGGGTGATCCCGTCGAAGAATTTGCCGTGATGGTCCAGCATCCAGCGGGATTTCAGCTTCTGCAGCCGGGGCAGGTGGGTCAGCAGGTCAGATCCGTTGAACTGCACGGCCAGCGCCCAGCCCATATCGGCGGCCAGCGCATCGACGCCTTCCAGCGCCTCCAGCCCGATTCCGCCGCCCGGAAGGTCCATGATCCGCGCGCCCACGATCCCGGCATCGGCCAGCGATGTCAGCTCGGCTTTCGGCGTGTCGGGCGTGATGACGGCCACGCCGCGCGCGACATCGCCCATCTCGCGCACGCAGGCGACGAGGTTCGCGTTGTCGCGCTGATGCGCGTTGCCCTGGGTGATGATGACCCGGTCGATGCCCAGCCATTTCATCAACTGGCGGTATTCGGCGGGGCCGGGCAGGGTGCCGCCCGGAAGCGGCGGCCCGCCCTCGCGCGCCGGGTATCCGGGCAGATACATATGCATCTGCGCATCGACGGTGCCTTTGGGCAGACGGGTTTTCGGAGGCTCTCCGGTCAGCTTGCGGGTGATCGTCATGCGTCCTTCATCCTGTATTCCTTGAGTGCGTCGCGGTCGATCTCGATCCCCAGCCCCGGTGCATCGGGAATGTGGACGATGCCGTTCTGATGCTCCAGCGGCGTCGTCGTCACCGCCTGCCGGAAGGGGTTGTGCGTGCGGTCGAATTCGAGGATCGGCTCCAGCGGCTTGCCGCGCACGGGGTCCGGCACCATCGCCGCCATGAACTGCAGCGCCGCCGCGATCTGCACCGCCGTTCCCCATACATGCGGAACGACCCGGACACCGTGCAGCGAGGCCAGATCGGCGATCCGCTTCGCCTCGGATATGCCGCCGCAGCCGCAAAGGTCGGGTTGGATGATGTCCACCGCGCGCGTCTCGATCGGCTCGCGCATGCCCCAGCGGGTGTGCCATGTCTCGCCCCCGGCGACGGCGATGGGCTGGCGGGCGCGGACCTCGCGATAGGCGGCGAGTTGTTCGGGGACGACGGGTTCCTCGAACCAGTCGATCTCGTATTCGGCGGCCTCGTTCCCGACGCGGATCGCCTCGGTCGCGGTGTAGCCATGGTTGGCGTCGATCATCAGGCGCATGTCCGGGCCGATGGCCTCACGCACCGTGCGGATGACGTGCAGGTCTTCGGCAGGATCGAAGCCGATCTTGATCTTGCAGGCGTGGAAGCCGGCGTCGCGGTGGCCTGCCATCTCGGCGGCGTTGTCCTCGATGCGATCCACCCCGTCGCGCTTGAAGCTGCCGGTGGCATAAGCGCGGACGGAATCGCGGAAGCGCCCGCCCAGCAGCGTGGAAATCGAGGCGCCGAAATGCTTGCCCTTGATGTCCCAGAGCGCGATATCGATGCCCGAAAGCGCGGTGATCGTCAGCCCCCGCTGGCCCTGATCGCGCAGCGCGTTATAGAGCGTCGCCCAGATCTTCTCGTGCTCCAGCGGGTTCTGACCGATCAGCCAGTTCGCATATGTCGCCACCACGGCGGCATTCGCGCGGGCGGGGCCGAGGCATTCGCCCCAGCCCACGGTCCCATCGTCGCAGATGACCTCGACCAGCACATGCGCGCGGGTGTCGAAACGCATGGATGCGCTTTCGAACGCGGTTTCCAGCCGGTGCTCCAGCAGGTGCGTGCGGATCGAGGCGATCTTCATCAGGCCGCCAGTTTACGGCGGTAAGGGGCGATCAGCTTGTCCATCATTTCTTCTTCCTCGCGGGTCAGATCCGACAGCGGGCTGCGGACGGGACCGGCATTGAAGCCTTGCAGGCGCACGCCAGCCTTTACGGCGGACACGGCATAGCCCTTGCGGCGGTTGCGGATCGCCATGAACGGATAGAAGAACTCGTTCAGGATGCGCTCGCAATTCGCACGGTCCCCTGCGCGCAGCGAGTTGTAGAACTCGATCGCCAGACCCGGCACGAAGTTGAACACTGCCGAGGAATAGGTGGTAAAACCCGCGCCCAGATAGGCTTCGGCGAACAGTTCCGCCGTCGGCATGCCGCCCAGATAGGTCAGACGGTCGCCCATCTTCGCGGTGATCTGGCGCACGAGGCCGATATCGCCGGTGCCGTCCTTGAACCCGATCAGGTTCGGGCATTCGTCGCAGAGGCGGGCCAGCGTGTCGGCCTGGAGCACAGCGTTGTCGCGGTTGTAGACCATGACGCCGATGTCGATCGACTGGCAGATGCGCTTGACGTGCTCGTAGAGCCCTTCCTGCGGCGCGTCGATCAGATAGTGCGGCAGCAGAAGGATGCCGTCGGCGCCGACCTTCTGGACCGATTGCGCGATCTCGATGGCGATGTCGGTGCCATAGCCGCAGCCCGACACGATGGCAGTCTCGCCTGCGGCTTCCTTGGCGGCGGCGACGATGGGGGCGATTTCCTCGACCTTCAGCGAGAAGAACTCGCCCGTGCCGCCCGCGGCAAACAGCACCGGCGCGTCATAGCCCGACAGCCATTCCACCTGCGCCTTGTAGCTTTCGGGGGCAAATTTGCCGTCCGCGTCGAAGTGCGTGACGGGGAAGGACAGAAGGCCCGAACCGAGCCTCTGCTTGATATCCTGCGGTTGCATGTCGTGACCCTTGTCCTGCGGTTCCTGTGACGATGGATAGCCTACTTCCCTGACGGCCGTCAACAACTTGTATTATGTGTTTAAAGCTATCTTCGGTTCTGAGGTAATGAATCGCAGCATCGCCATGGCGGAAATACTCAATGTGGCGCTCGGTTGACCCCATATGCACGGCCTGTATGATGGGTCGATCACGGAACCGAGGAGATATCCAGTGAAGCGACTTCTGATCACCGGCGCGGCAGGCGGTCTTGGCAGCGTGATGCGCCAGCGCCTTGCCTCGCGCGCCGAGATCCTGCGCCTGTCCGACATCGGCGACATGGGAGAAGCCGCCCCGAACGAGGAGATCGTGACCTGCGATCTGGGCGATGCCGCCGCAGTGGACCGGCTGGTCGAAGGCTGCGACGCGATCATCCACCTTGGCGGCGTGTCGGTCGAGCGGCCCTTCGATCAGATCCTGAACGGCAATATCGTCGGGATGTACAACCTGTACGAGGCGGCGCGGGCGCATGGGCATCCGCGCATCCTGTTCGCCAGCTCCAACCACACGGTCGGCTTCTATCGTCAGGACGAACAGATCGACGTGACGGCGCCGATGCGTCCCGATGGGCTCTATGGCGTGTCCAAATGCTTCGGCGAGGCGCTGGCGCGGCTCTATTTCGACAAGTTCGGGCAGGAGACGGCAATCGTCCGCATCGGGTCCTGCTTCCCCGAGCCGAAGAACCATCGGATGCTGTCCACATGGATGTCCTACGACGATTTCGAATCGCTGGTGGATGCAGTCCTGCGCACGCCGATGCTGGGCTGTCCGATCGTCTGGGGCATGTCGGACAATGATTCGTCCTGGTGGGACAATGGCCATGCCAAGTTCCTTGGCTGGAAGCCCAAGGACAACGCCGAAGGGTTTCGCGCGACGCTGGAGCAGTCGGTCGAACGGCCAGCGCCGGATCACCCGAACGCGATCTTCATGGGCGGGCCTTTCACGCAAGACCCGATCTTCAAATGAAAAGGGGCCCCTCGGGGCCCCTGTCGTTCAGCGGTTCTTGGTGACCGTTTCGAACCGCGTGATCCACGGGTTCACGACCAGCCCTTCGATATCGTCGCGATATGCGGCGGTATCGACCACCTCGGAAAACGGCAGGATCGAGGGCACCACGTCTTCGATATAGACTTGGATTTCCTCGTAATCCTTCGCTTGCTGCGCGTCGTCCTGTTCCAGCAGCGCATCCACGATCATCGTGTTCAGCTTTTCGTCATAGAAGCTGGTGCGCCATGCCTGATAGTTAGTCAGCCCCGCCTCGTCCGAGTTGTCGGGGTTGTAGGCCATCGACCGCAGGTTCGAATCCGGGTGCGGCTGCTGGCCGCCACCGCCGCGACCGACGATCAGCTCGAAGTTCCGCTCGCGCATCGCGCCATAGATCTGGTCGCCCGACCCGGTGATGATCTCGGCTTGGATGCCCGCCTGGGCCAGCGTCGCCTGAATTGCGGTGGCAATGTTCAGGAAAGGCGGCTCGGACAGGGCGCGCAGGGTGACGCGCATGCCGGATTCGAAACCAGCTTCGGCCAGCAGGGCCTTGGCCTTTTCCACATCCAGCTTGTAGCCCGGATCGGGCAGCAGGCCCTTGACGCCCGAAGACAGCGGGCGCTGGTGCGGCACGCCATAGAAGGGCATGACGGCGGTGTTGATGCCGTCGTAGTCGATCAGGTAACGCAGCGCCTCGCGCACCTTGGCATTGGCGAAACGCTCGTCCTTCATCGACACGGCAAGGTAATAGAAGCCCGCGCCGGGGGTCGTTTCGACCTCGATCCCGTCGGTGTTCGACAGCGCTTGGAGGTCGGCTGCCAGGAGGGCGTAGGCCACGTCGATATCGCCGCGTTCCAGTTGCAGGCGCTGCGACTGCGATTCCGGCAGGTGGCGGATCAGCACGCGGCGCATGGCCGGCTCCTCGCCCCAGTATTCGTCGTTGCGGTCAAGGATGACGTATTCGTTCGACCGCCATTCGCGCAGATTATAGGCCGAGGACCCCGCCGAATTCGTCTTCAGCCAGGCCGCGCCCAGATCGCCGTTCGCCTCGTTTTCCAGCGCCAACTTGCTGTCGATGATCGAACCGGGGCCGGCTTGCGACAGAACCATCATGATGAAGTTCGGATCGTCGGCCTGCGGCAGGTTGATGCGGAAGGTCTGCGGGTCCACCACCTCGAACGAGGCATCGGCATTGTCCGCGCTGAAACCACGCGTCTTCAGGAATGAGGCCTGCGCGAGGTTCAGCTTCATCAGCCGCTTGAACGACCACGCCACATCCTCGGCGGTGAATTCGTTGCCCGAGGCGAAGGTGACGCCTTCGCGCAGATGGAAGGTGATCGAGGAGCGATCCTCCGAAACCTCCCAGCTTTCGGCAAGGCGGGGCAGGAATTCGGTCCGGTTTTCCGGATTTGGAACGATCAGGTTGTCATAGACGCTGGTCAGCACCTGCACCGCATCGCGCCCGGTGATCCCGGCGGGGTCGAGCGTCAGGATGTTGGTCATCGACAGGGCGATGACCAACTGGTTGTCCGGCGTTTCCGCCAGCGCGGGACGGCCTGTCGTCAGGCAAAGGCCCAGCGCGACGGCAGCGACCGTGGAAAGAAGATGTTTCATAGTGCCTCCCGAAACCACGGCCAGAGCGGGGGCCGCGTTGAGGGTCAGAAAGCCAGATATGATAGCATCTGTCAATTATCATATAAGTTGGGAAACCATTGGGGCAAGCGCGCGGCCCAAGGCTGCCGTGGCCTGCGCGTCCAGATGCACGCCGTCCAGCGGCGACGCCTTTGCCGCGCTGCCGCCGTCGAAGAAGGCGCAGCCCGTCTCGGCCGCCAGCGCGGCATAAAGCGGGGCGATGGCTTCGGCCTCGGGGATCGAGCGGCCCTGTGCGGGGCCGCCAGTGGCCGTGTTCACGCAAGGGGGCGGCGCGACGATCAGGATCCTCGGCCGTCCTTCCTTGAATGGATAAGTCTGCACGATCTGGACAAGACGGCGCATCCCGGCCACCGCGCCCAGCGCCGTGCCGCACAGGAACGGTTTCAGATCGTTCGTGCCCAGCATGATGATGACGAGATCCAGCGGCTGATGCGCGCCCAGCGCCGTCGGCAGATCGCGCGCGCCGCTGCGAAGGGTCGGCCCGGTCGGGTCGTCATAAACCGTCGTGCGCCCGCCAAGCCCGTCGGCGGTGACGCGGGCGCGGCCCTCCAGCGCCTCGGCCAGCGTGTTCGGCCAGCGCGCGGCAAAGGAATGGCGCGGCCCGCCCGCCGGATCGGCGCCCCATGTCAGGCTGTCGCCGAATGCGAGGATTTCCTTCATGCGATGTCCTTTTCGATCACGATGGGTTCCGGCAGGCCGCGGATGCCGAGGGCCAGCGCAACCGTGCGGCCATCGTCGTTCTGCGGGTTTTCGCCAGCAATGCTGGTGACATAGATCGTGCTCAGATCCTCGCCGCCGAAGGCGATCTTGGTCGGGCGTGTCATCGGCACAGGAACGCGGCGCTCGATCGCGCCGTCCGGGTCCAGCCGCAGAAGTTGGGCCGCGCCGATGGCCGCGCACCAATAGAAGCCTTCGGCATCGACGCAGCCGCCATCGGGGCGGCCCTCCTCCGGCGTCAGTTTGCGGAAGATGCGGCGGTTTGAAATCTCGCCCGTGGCGGGGTCGTGGTCGAACCGCCAGATCGTCGCCACCGCCGCCCAGGAATCGGACATATACATCGTGCGGTCGTCGGGGCTGAAGGCCAGCCCGTTGCCGACATGCAGCCCGTCCAAGAGTTGCACCGGGCCGCCCGCATCCAGCCGGTGCAGGGCGGCCAAAGGCTGATCGGGCGGGCCCGCGACGCTGGCGGCAAAGAAGCGACCCCCGCGCGACACCGCGCCGTCGTTCAGCCTGTTCGCGGGGCGGCCCGGTTCCGGCGCGGACAGAAAGCGCGTCGATCCATTCGCCGGATCGAACAGCGCGAACCCCGTCTTCAGCCCAAGGATGAGCCTGCCGCGATCCGTCAACGCGATGGGACCGACCGGCTGGTCCAGCTGCCAGCTGTGCAGCGCCCCGTCGAAGCGGTGCAGACGCATCCCGGTGATGTCCACCCACCACAGGCTGGCCGTTGCGGAACACCAGAGCGGGCTTTCCCCCGTTTCGGCCCGATGCGGATGAATGGCTGCCATGCGTCCCCCCATGTTGCAGCCCATCATATGACTCGTGGCGGCGATGCCAAGCCGCTTGATCTGCCGCACGATCCGGGCGAGGAGTTGTAACCCACCCCCGGAGGCGCGCATGAAACCGATCTTTGTCCTGAACGGCCCGAACCTGAACCTTCTGGGCAAGCGCGAGCCGGAGATCTATGGCGCCGAGACGCTGGCCGATGTCGAACGCGATTGCGCGGCGCTGGCGGCAGAACTGGGCCACAGGCTGCTATTCCTGCAATCGAACTGGGAGGGGCAGATCGTCGACTGGATCCACGAGGCGCGGGGCGAGGGCGCGGCCATCGTCATCAACCCTGCCGCGCTGACCCATACTTCGGTCGCGGTTCTGGATGCGCTGAACGCCTTCGACGGCCCGGTGATCGAGGTCCACATCTCGAACGTGCACAAGCGGGAGGCGTTCCGGCACCATTCCTATGTCTCACAGCGGGCGGACGGGGTGATCGCGGGGCTGGGCACCGAAGGATACCGTCTGGCACTGCGGCGTGTCGCCACGCTGCTGGCCGGTTGACATCGCAAGGCGGCTCGGGAAAAAGCCGGGCACGAAGCCAGCGGGCCTTTGCCTGCCAAGCGAATGGTCCCCCGCTCTGGGCATTTCGGTATGACGCAGGACAGCCACCCGGTCGCGGATATGGTGATCCGCCTTTACCCGCAACTGCTGGCGCGTCTGCGCCGCAGGATGTCGGCGGACCCGGAGGATCTTGTGCAGGACCTGTATCTGCGTCTGCGCCGGCTGCCGCGCGATGAGGAAGTCCGCCAGCCCGGCCCCTATCTTCTGCGCGCCGCCGACCACGCCGCCATCGACAACCACCGGCGCGAAATGCGACAGCGGACCGAGGAGCTGGCCGAGCCGGAAGACCCCGCGCCCGATGTCGAACGCCAGATCGACGCGCGCCGCCGCCTTGCCGTTCTGCGGGCCGCGGTCGAGGGCTTGCCCCGCCGCCAGCGCGACGCTTTCGTTCTGGCGAAGTATCAGGGCATGACGCAGGACCGGATCGCCGCCCATATGGGCATCAGCCGCAGCGCGGTGGAAAAGCTGCTGGTGAAGGCGATGGCCACCTGCCGCGCTGCGGTGGAGGAAGCGCCGTGAGCCGTTTCTTCGACCGCCGGGATGAGACGGCGGAGCGAATCTGGACGGATCTGGACGCGTTGCCGGAACTGGCCGCACTGGCCCCGCCGCCGCGCCGGTCGCGGCGCGCGGTGATGCTGGGCGGGGCGGGGCTGGCGGTGGCGGCGGGGCTGGCGGCACTGCCCCGCGCCGATCTTGCCACCGCGCGGGGAGAGGCGCGGGCGGTGACGCTGCCCGACGGATCGCGCATGGTGCTTGACGCGGCCAGCAGCGCCGATCTGCGGTTTCAGGGCGATGCCCGCGTGCTGCATCTGCACGAGGGGCGGGCGGATTTTCAGGTGGCGGCGGCGGCGCGGCATTTCGTGATCCTGTCGGACTCGGGTCGGGTCATCACGAGGGGTGGTGCGCTGACCGTGCATCTGTGGGATGCCGAGATGACGGTCGCCTGCCATTCCGGCGCGGTTACGGTCACGGGCAGCAATGGGGGCGACATCCTTCTGGCCGGGGGGCAGGAGGTGACGGTGGGGCCGTCGGGCAACGATCCGATCCGCGCCGCCTCGGCTGCCGAACGGGAATGGCAGGCGGGGCGTCTGGTGTTCGAGGATCGACCGCTGCGGCAGGTGGTCGCCGATCTGGGGCGCCACCGCAGCGGCAGGATCGTGCTGCGGGGCGAGGGGATCCGTGAATTGCGGGTGACGGGCGTCTTCGATGCCGCCCGCAGCGACGCCGCGCTTGACGTCATCGCAGGGGCGCTTCCGGTGCGGCGGCGCGACCTTGGCCCGGTGACGTTTCTGACCCCGGCATAATTCCCGACAGATTTTTTCAACTTTGGGGGTGGGGAAAATCTGCGCCCGGACGTCTCTGTTTCAAGGGCACCTGAAAACAGGGCCACACGGGACAGGAGCAAGACGATGAAGACGACCTTCGCGGCGGCCATGGTGGCGGCGATGATTCCGGCGGCGATCCATGCGCAACAGGCGCTGGACGTGCGGCCCGGCCCTCTGGGGGCGGCGCTGACCGATCTTGGGCTGCGGGCGGGGGTTCAGATCGTGGTGCCTGCGGCGCTGGTCGCGGGGCGCAGCACTCCGGGCGTGACGGGTGCGCCGTCGGTGGCGGCGGCGCTGGACGGTGCGCTGGTGGGCACCGGGCTTGGCTGGCGCGAAGTCGGGCCGGGGGCGATCACGCTCTATCCGCTGGCCGCCGGGGACGAGGGGGCGACCCTGCTGGCCCCCATCGTCGTGGCGGGGGGCGTCGGATATCGCCCCGGCACCGGGTCGACCGGCACCCGCACCGACACGCCGCTGCGCGACGTTCCGCAGACCGTCGACGTCGTGGCGCGCGAGCAGATCGAGGAGCGGCAGGCGACCAGCCTGACCGCCGCGCTGGAAGGCGTGCCGAACGTGACCGAGAACTCCACCTCCGGCAACCGGGGCGAGACCTATATCCTGCGCGGGTTCGAGGCGGGGAATTACGCCATCGACGGCACGGTCCTGAATGCCACCGGCGACCGGCCCGAAGTGATGGCCGACCTTGCCGGGGTCGAACGGGTCGAGGTGTTGAAGGGTCCGGCTTCGGTCCTTTACGGGCGCGGGCAGCCGGGGGGGATGATAAACATCGTGACCCGCCGCCCCGATGCCGTGCCGGGGGCCGAGATCGGCCTGCAGGCGGGCAGCTATGGTTTCGGGCGGATCGAGGGCACCGCGACGGGGGCGCTGTCCGACACGGTCGCCGCCCGCATCACCGGCGCGGCGCAAACGGATGACGGCTTCATCGACGGCCGCCCGAAAAGCGAACGGCAATACCTTGGCACCGTTCTGGAATGGACGCCCGGCGACGCCACCCGCCTGAACTTCGGGCTGGAGCGAACGCATATGAAGCAGCCCTTCGACCGGGGCGTGCCGGTGCTGAGCGACAACACCGTGCTGGAGCCCTACGACACCTGGCTGGCCGAAGGTTGGGCGATGATCGACGCAAAGAAGACCCGCGCGACCATCGGGGCCGAACATGACGTGAATGCGGGGCTGACGCTGCGCGGCAACCTTGCGCTGGACGATGCGCTGGTCCACGACACCGGGATCGACCACGAGGGGATCGACGACCGCGCCGACGGCTCCACATGGCTGAACCGCCGCTATACCGACCGGACCGAGGATACGCGCAACCTCGACGCACGGCTGGAGGCGGAGCTGCGTTTCGCGACGGGCGCGGTCGATCACACCCTGCTTCTGGGCGCGCAGTTCACCGACAGCCGGATGGAGTTCGACAGCGCCCGGTCGAACCGCATCGACGACCCCGCCCATACGCTGCCGCCGATCAACGTATACGACCCTCTTCATGGCGCGGAAAAGCCGCTGACCCAGCCGAATAACAGCTATGACGAACGGGTTCTGGCGCGCTCGGTCTTTGTGCAGGACCAGATCACCTTTTCGCCGGAATGGAAGGCGCTGGTGGGTCTGCGCTATGACGACGTGCGCACGACCAACCTTGCCTATGACCCGATCGCGCAAACGCCGGACGGGCTGGAAAACCGCAGCGACGACGCGCTGACCGCGCGGGCGGGCGTGGTCTGGCAGCCGCGGGCAGACCTGTCGCTCTATGCCAGCTGGGCGCAGAGCTTTGCCCCGCAATCGGGCGTCGACCGCAGCGGCGACACGCTGAAAGCCGAGGAGGGCGAGCAGTTCGAGATCGGCGCGAAATGGGACGTGACCCCGGCGATGACCGCGAACCTGTCGCTGTTCCAGATCACCAAGACCAACGTCGCCGCCGACGATCCGGACTTCGAGGATGCCTCGATCCTGACCGGCGAACAGCGTGTGCGCGGCATCGAAGCGGATGTCAGCGGCCAGATCGGCGGCGGGTGGATCCTTCGCGCCTCGGTCGGGCTTCTGGACACCGAAGTGACGAAGGACGAGACCGAGATCGAGGGCAATCGCCTGAACGGCGTCGCGAATGTCACCGCCAGCCTCTGGACCACCTATGAATCGCAAAACGGCGCGCGTGTCGGCGCGGGGCTGATCCATGTCGGCAGCCGCAAGGGCGATCTGGACAACTCGTTCGAGGTGGACGGATATACCCGGCTGGACGCGATGGCCTCGTGGCCGCTGTCCGACCGGGCCGAGATTTCGGTCGTCGCGCGCAACCTGACGGACGAGGACTACATCGTCTCCGTCGCCGGGCGGAACGAGGCGCATCCCGGCGCGCCGCGTTCGGTCATGGCCAAGCTGGATTACCGCTTCTGATGGATCCGCTGCGGCTGGACGGCGCATGTTTCGGCTATGGTTCGCATCGTGTTCTGCACGATGTGTCCTTTTCCGTGCAGGCGGGCGAGTTTCTGGCAATCGTCGGCCCGAACGGATGCGGCAAAAGCACGACGCTGCGGCTGCTGGCCGGGCTGGAACGGCCGGATGCCGGGCGGGTGCTGGTGATGGGGCGCGAGGCCGCGTCCTATTCCCGCCGCGCCTTCGCTCGCCATGTCGCGCTGCTGACGCAAGGGGTGGGTGTGCCGCCCGCGCTGGTCGCGCGCGATATGGTCGCGATGGGGCGTCACGCGCGGCAGGGCTTTCTGAACCGCCGCTCGCGCGAGGATGACGCCGCCATCGACCGCGCGCTGGAGGAGATGGAGGTCGCGGACCTTGCCCATCGCCGGATGGGAGAGCTTTCGGGCGGACAGGTCCAGCGGATGCGGATGGCGATGGTGCTGGCGCAAGGCGGCGATGTGCTGCTGCTGGACGAGCCGACGACGTTCTTGGACCTGCGCCATCAATACGGCCTGCTGCGCCGTGCCCGCCGTGCCGCCCGCGAAGGGCGGGCGGTGGTGGCGGTGCTGCATGATTTCACGCAGGCCTCACTTTATGCCGACCGGATCCTGCTGATGCATGAAGGGCGCGTGGCGGGGCATGGCACGCCCGGCGGGGTGCTGACGGAAACGGCCATTCACCGCGTCTTCGGCGTCCGCACGCGCGGGGTCCAGATGGGCGGCGCGGTCTTCCACATCCCGGCAGAGCCATGAGGGTCGTGATCCTGCTGGCGTTTCTGTTGCCGATCCTTGCGCTGGCACAGGTATCGCTGGGCGCGGTGCATATCCCGATGCGAAGCGTCATCGCCGCGCTGATCCAGCCCGAGGGCGATTTTCTAGCCACGATCGTCAGGCAGCAGCGCCTCCCGCGCGTGGGCGTCGCGATCTTCGTCGGGGCCTGTCTGGGCGTGTCGGGGCTGATCTTGCAAAAGGTGATGCAGAACGTGCTCGTCTCGCCTTCGACGCTTGGGATCAACGCGGGGGCGACGCTGGCTGTGGTCCTGTCGGTGTTCTTTCTGGGGCTGGACGGGCGGTCGCTGTTTCTGCCCGGGCTGCTGGGCGGCATCGCGGCGATGGCGCTGACGTTGATGGCGGCACGGCTGATCGCGGGGCAGGGCGACCGGCGGCTGGATGTCGTGCTGGCGGGGTCGATGGTGGGTATCCTGTGCTCCTCGGCCTCGACCTTTGTGATGACGCTGGATTCGGATGCGTTCGGGACCATGATCGGCTGGCTGGTGGGCGATATCGGCAATTTCGACCATCTGATGCTGCCGATGGTGGCGCTGCCTGCCGGGGCTGCGCTGGCGGGAGCCTTTCTGTTCTCTCGCCATCTGGACGTGATGGTGACGGGAGACGATCAGGCGGCGCTTCTGGGCGTCGATGTGCGGCGGGTGCAGGCGCTGGCGGTGGGGATCGCGGTGGTGCTGGCGGTTTCGGCGGTGGTCGTCGTTGGGCCGATCGGGTTTCTGGGGCTGGTGGTGCCGCATCTGGTCAAGCTGGCGTTGGGCGAGACGGGGCGCGCGACGCTTCTGGCGGCGATGCTGGCGGGGCCGTGCATCCTGATGCTGGCCGATATCGCCGCGCGGGTCGCGGTCGCGCCGCGCGTCTTGCCCGTCGGGATCGTGATGGGGCTGGCGGGGGGCGTGCTGTTTCTTGGGATGGTGTTGTCGATGACGCGGCGGGGGCGGGCATGATCGTCCGGACAGGCGCGATTTCTTTCACGGTGTCGGGCCGGTTTCTGCTGATGTTTCCGGCGCTGACGCTGCTGGTTCTGGCGCTTGCGTGGGTCGCGCTTGGGGCGGGGCTGACGGAAACCTCGGCGGCCGAGCGCCTGGCCGCGTTGCGGGGCGAGGGGATGCTGGCCGAGCTGCGTCTGCCGCGCATCCTCGTGGCGCTTCTGGGCGGGGCGATGACGGCGGCGTCGGGGATGATCCTTCAGATCGTGTCGCGGAACGGGCTGGCGGATCCGGGGCTGCTTGGCCTGTCGCAAGGATCGGTCGTGGCGATCCTGCTGGGCGGGGTGGTGTTCGGGCTTGGGCCGCAGGCGCTGGTCTGGGCGGGGCTTGCGGGGGCGCTGGCCGTGTCGCTGCTGGTTCTGGGCCTTGGGCGCGGAATGATGGCGGGGGGCGGGATCGTGATGGTCGGCCTTGCCGTCAATATCGTGCTGGGCGCCGTGACGGAAATCGTGATGACATCGGGAGATGCGGCGCGGTTCGCGCGGCTGGCGGTCTGGTCGCGGGGGACGCTTTCGGGCGTGTCGAACGGGGATGTGGCGCTGATCGCCGTCTGGGCGGCGGGATGCCTTCCGGTGCTGGCGCTGCTGGGCCGCAGTCTCGGGCCGCTGGCGCTGGGCCATGACACTGCGCGCGCGGTGGGGATCGACACGCGCTGGCTGCTGCCGGTGCTGGTGATGCTGGCGGCCTGCCTGTCCGCCCCGGTGGTCGCGGTCTGCGGTCCGGTGTCCTTCCTCGGGCTGATCGCGGGCTATGTCGCGCGGCGGCTGGTGGGAGACGCCCCGCAAGAGGTGCTGGCGACCGGCATGCTTCTGGGCGCGGGCGTGCTGCTTCTGGCCGATACGGCGGGACGCGCCTTGCTGCCGCCATTCGTGATTCCGGCGGGGCTGATGACCTCCTTCGCCGGGGTGCTGGTCTTTCTTCTTGCCATCGCGGCCGAGCGCCGCCTGAACCGATGAGGCGGCCCATGCTGCGCTATGCCCTTGCCTTCCTTCCCCTGCCGCTGGCCGCTGCCGAAGTGACCGACCATGCCGGGTTCGCCGTGACCGTGCCGGATGCACCGCAGCGGGTCGTTTCGCTGCATGACTGGGTCGCCAGCGTCATGGCGGCTGAACTGGATGTGCCGCTGGCCGGATCGTCGGCGCGGGTCACGGACGACGGCGATTTCTACATCCGTTCGGGGTTCGAGCTGTTCGGGCTGACGGTCGACAATACCCCGCTGGCATCGGTCCATGGGCAGACCGACCCGGAGAGGGTGGCGAGCCTGAACCCAGACCTCATCATCGGCAATTCGGGCGACAATCTTCAGCAGCGCGAACAGCTTGCCAGCATTGCCCCCGTGTTGATGATGGACCCTGAAAACGGCATGCCGCCGCTGGAGATCTATCGCGACTTTGCGGACTGGACCGGGCGGCGCGATGTGTTCGACGCCAAGCTGGCAGCGTTCCAGGCGCAGGCGGATCGCATGGCGCAGGGGCGCGATCTGTCGGGCTGCACCTATCTGCCGCTTCTGGTGAACGGGCGGGACGGGACGCTGACCATTGCGTCCGATTACGGCGGCGTCAGCCTTGCGATGGATGCGCTGGGCGCGGTCCCTGCCGAGGCGACGGCCCTGATCCCCGACGGCGTTGCCCGCGCCAATGTCAGCGCGGAAATCGCCGGAAGCCTGACGGCCGGTGTGCTGATCCTGACCCATCTGCAAAGCCGGGACGAGACGGCGGAAACCACCCGCGCGGAATTCGAGCAGGTGGTGCCGGGGTTCCTCGATCATCTGTCGGGACAGGGGACGGTGATCCTGAACCTGCCGCGCGAGCGGGTCTATCCCACCAGCTTCAAGGGCGCGGCCGAAGTGCTGGCCGCGCTGCCAGTCGGGTTCTGCGGCTAGTTTCGCGTCGAATCCCCATGGTGTTCGGCAAGCGCGTCGATGTCTTCAAGGCTGCCGGGATGCGGCTTGTGGGTGACGCGGTTCCAGATCCACGTCGCCAGCCACAGGACCACCCCGATCGCCAGAAGCCACGCGGCGACGCGGTATTGCCCCATCTGCGCCGGGCTTCGCGCCCATGGCCCGACAAGGAAGGCGCAGGTCGCGGCCCCCAGCCACGGCAGCAGGGCGGGGGTGCGGAAATGCTCATGCTTCACCGGCACGCGCCGCAGCACCAGAAGCGAGATGTTGACCACGGTGAACACGCCCAGCAGCAGAAGCGAGGTCGTGCCGCCCAGAAGGCTGACGGCGGGCGTGTCGGACCGCGTCACGACGAAATAGATCAGTCCGAAGGCCAGCGCCGTGGTGAACAGGATCGCAACCCAGGGCGTGCGCCGCTGGTGATGGACAAGGCCCAGCGCATGCGGCAGCACTCGCTGGCGGGCAAGCCCGTACAGAAGTCGGCTGGCCATCATCATGTTGATAAGCGCGGAGTTCGCGACCGCGAACATGCCGATGAACGGGAAGATCGTATCGAAGGGCAGGTTCGGCGCCCCCGCCCGCACCACCTGCGTCAGCGCCGACCCCTTGGACGGGTCCGACAGATCGCCCACGGGAACCAGCGCGACGGCGGTGATCGACACCATGACATAGATGACGCCCGTGATGCCAAGCCCGGTCAGCATGATCTTGGGGAAGATGCGGACGGGGTCCTTCACCTCCTCGGCCATGTTGACTGAATCCTCGAAGCCGACCATCGCGAAGAAGGCAAGCGCGGTCGCCGCCGACAGCGACATGAAGGCGCTTTTCTCCTCGGACGAGGTGAAGATCATCACTTCGGAAAAATCGGCGCGGCCCTGGCTCATCGCCCAAAAGCCGATGAAGATGATCATCAAAAGGCCCGTCAGCTCTACGCAGGTCAGCACCACATTGGCCTTGACGCTTTCGCCGACGCCGCGGAAATTGATCGCCGCGACCAGCGCCATGAAACCGAGCGCTATCAGAAGGATGCCCGGTCCGCCATCCTCGAAGCCAAAGCCGAAGCCGTCGTTCATGAACCCCGCAAAGGCATTCGACGCCGTGGATGCCGAGGTGATCCCCGAGCACATGACGGTGAAGGCCACGAGGAAGGTCAGGAAGTGGATACCGAAGGCACGGTGGGCATAAAGCGCCGCCCCTGCTGCCTGCGGATATCGCGTGACCAGTTCCAGATAGGACATGGCCGTGATGGTCGCGACGATGAAGGCGACCAGGAACGGCGCCCATGCCGCGCCCCCGACCTCGCCCGCGACGGTGCCGGTCAGGGCATAGACGCCGGTGCCAAGGATGTCGCCCACGATAAACAGCAGAAGCAGTTTCGGGCCCATGACCCGCTGCAGTTCAGGCTGACCGGACGCCCCGGTCTGCGGCTGGTTCGTGCCTGCCATCAGTCCCTCCCTCGGATGATCCTCTGGTTGAGGAAGTGGGGCCCGCCAATGCCTTGGCAAGTCCGGGCGATGCGGCGGGTTCCGGCCATGAGCCCGGCAGCGGGGGTTTTCGCGGCACCGGAACTCGTTGATAAGAGCGGCATTCGCATGATTCCGCGAGGTGGAGACGAAAGATGGCCAAGTTCGTGACCCGTGCGCGTCGGGCGGGAGCAGCAGCATGACCCGCCATATCCTCACCCCGCTTGTCGCACTGGCCGGGCTTGGCGTGTTCCTGATCCTGGGCCTGCCGCTTCCGTTCCTGTTCGGTCCGATGTGCGCCTGCCTGATCGCGGCGCTCGTGGGGCTGCCGCTTCGGGGGCTGGGTCAGATCTCGGTCGCGGCCCGCACCGTGCTGGGCATCGCGGTCGGCACCTCGATCACGTCGGCACTGCTGATGAAACTGCCGACGATGGCGATGTCGGTGATGCTGGTCCCGGTTTATATCGCCGTGATCGCCATGATCGGGGTGCCGTTCTTCCGGCGGGTCTGCGGTTTCGATCCGATCACCTCCTTCTATGCCTCGATGCCCGGCGGGGCCGCGGACATGACCATCTTCGGGCAGGAGGCCGGGGCGAATGTCCGCCAGCTTTCGCTGGTCCATGTCACGCGGATGCTGGTCATCGTGACGGTGGCGCCGGTCGTGCTGTCGCAGATTTACGGCGTCACGCTGACCAATCCGGTCGGTGCGCCCGCATCCGAACTGCCCCTGCATGAAATGGCCATCATGGTCGTCGTTGCCATCGTTGGATGGAAGCTGGGGGAACGGGTGGGGCTTTTCGGGGCGGCGATCATGGGGCCGCTGTTCCTTTCGATGGCGCTGTCGCTGTCGGGCGTCCTGCACACACGCCCGCCGCAGGAGGCGCTGCTTGCGGCACAGTTCCTGATCGGGATCGGCATCGGGGTCAGCTATGTCGGGGTCACCCTGCGCGAGCTGCGCGTGACGGTCATGTCCGGCGCGGCCTTCGTGCTGATCCTTGCGCTTCTGGCGGCGATGTTCACCGAATTCGTGACGCTGACCGGACTTGCCCCGCCGGTCGAGGGGTTTCTTGCCTTCGCGCCGGGCGGGCAGGCCGAAATGGCGATGCTGGCCATCATCGCGGGGGCCGACCTCGGCTTTGTGGTCGTGCATCATCTGGTGCGCATCTTCATCGTCATCCTGGGCGCACCGCTGGCTGCCCGATGGATGATGTCCCGACGCTAGTCGGCGTAGATCATCCGGCGCGTCATGCCGCCGTCCAGCGTCAGGACCTGCCCGGTCACGAAGCCAGCGCCGGCAAGATAGAGGACGGCATCGGCCACGTCGTCGGGGCGGCCGACGCGGCCGGCCGGATGCTGGGCATGATCGACGGGGCGAAGATCGTCCCCCGCATCGATCCATCCCGGCGCGATGGCATTCACCCTGATCCGAGGGCCAAGGCTGACCGACAGCGCATGTGTCAGGGCGGCCTGCCCGCCCTTGGATGCGGCATAGGCCTCTGTATCGGGTTCCGACATGAAGGCGCGGGTGGAGATCATGTTCACGATGCTGCCGCCTTCGCGCATCAGCGGTACCGCCGACCGGGTCATGAGGAAGGTGCCAGTCAAGTGGCTGTCCACGACGCGGCGCCAGTCTTCCAGCGCAAGCGCGGCGATGGGACCGGATACAGGGTCGGCGATCCCGGCATTGTTGACCAGCAGGTCGATACCGTCCCAGCCCAACTCGACGAAGGCCGAGGCGACCGAGTCCTCGTTCCCGACATCGCAGCGCACATTCATTGCATCAGCAGATGTGGGATTCAGGTCGAACGAAGCGACGCGCCATCCGGCCTTTGCAAGCGCCGTGCAAATGGACGCGCCGATCAGCCCGGCCCCGCCGGTGACGATAGCCTGCTTCATGCGATCACAGCTCCTGGCCGGGGGCCAGTTCGATCCCGTTCAAGGCATGGTGAAGTGCGGTCTCCACCGTTTCGGCATTGTAGGGTTTGCGCAGGAACAGGCTTTTCAAACCCATTCCCTCAAGCTCGGACGCTTCGTATCCCGATGCGATGACGGTGGGCACATTCGCAGTCTGGAGCGCTTCCACGACTGGACGGGCCGACGATCCGCCAAGATTGGCATCCACGATCGCCGCGTCGGGCGGGATGGGCAGATCGCCAAGGATCGTCAGGGCCTGATCGACCGATGCCGCCGGGCCTATGACGCAATAGCCCATGTCCTCGATCATCGCCTCCAGATCCATGGCGATAAGGGCCTCGTCCTCGACAAGCAGCAATCGGAGCGGTTCAGTCCTGAGCAATGGTCGCCGTCCTTTCAAGCGGGAAGGAGATGCGGCAGTTGACGCCTTGCGGCGCGAAGTCGAGTTCCAGCTCTCCGCCCAGTTCGCGGGCAACGCTGGCGAGCATCCTGCCTCCGAACCCCTTCCGGGTTGGCGGGATAACTGCGGGACCGCCCGTTTCGTTCCATGCGACATGCAACCCGCGGTCGTCCTGCATCCAGGACAGCGCAATCTTGCCCGAGGGTGTCGAAAGCGCGCCGTATTTCATGGCATTCGTGGCCAGTTCATGAAGCGCCATGGCAAGCGAGATGCTGGCATTTGGCGGAACGCGAAGCGCCGGCCCGTCCATCCTGATCCTGCGCGTGCCATGGGCGAAGCTGTCCAGCACCGAGGTTGCAAGCTCGCGCAGGTCGGAGCCGCCCCAATGGTCCTGCGTGAGCAGGCCGTGAGCGCGGGCAAGGGCGGCAAGGCGCTGGCTGAAGGCTTCGGTGAAGCCTTCGGGGTCGGGGGTGGTGCGAAGCGTCTGGCGGCAGATGGATTGCACCACCGCCAGCATGTTCTTCACGCGGTGGTTCAACTCGGCCACCATCAGTTCCCGCTCGTCCGTATGGCGCTTGCGGACCGTCACGTCCTGGAACACGATGGCCAGGCGGCTGGTGCCGACGCGTGATACGCCCACCTCGAACCAGCGGCCAAGGGGTTTGGCCCAAAGCTCTCGTCTTTCGCTCGTGCCGTCCTTCAGCACCCGCTCGGCCAGTTCGAACCACGGATCGTCCAGATGCGGCGCGATCTCGGACAGGCGGCGACCGATGGGGTCGCTGCGCACAAGACGGCGCGCGGCGGGGTTGGCGTCGTGGATCAGGATATCCGCTGGCCCGCTGCCCGGCCCGTGCAGCGGTTCGGCCAGCAGGTATCCTTCGTCCATCGCATCGAACAGCCCGCGATAACGCGCCTCGCTTTCGCGCAACCGCTCCTCGATCTCGCGCCGCGCACTGATGTCGACGAAGCTGAGCACCACGCCTTCGATCTTGCCGTTCACGGTCAGATAGGGGCGCAGCCGCATCATCAACCAGCGCCCATCGCGGGTCGACACCTCGGCCTCGATCGGGGCGTGGTCGCGCAACACGCGCGCGGCGTCGCCTTCGACGCCATCAAGGTTCAGCTTGTGCGTGAAATCGGAGATCGGGCGCCCGATGTCGGTATCCGTCACGCTGAACAGCCGTTCGACTGCCGGGGTCAGCATCTTGATCCGCAGATCGGTGTCGAGGAACAACGTCCCGATCTCGGTCGCGTTGATGAGGTTCTGAAGGTCGCTATGGGCCGCCGCGATGGCGTCGAGCTTGCTCTCAAGCTCTCCGTTCACCGTCGAAAGCTCCTCGTTGATAAGCTGGAGTTCTTCCTTGCTGGTCTCCAGCTCCTCGGCGGTCAGGCGGTATTCCTCGTTGATCGACTGGAGTTCCTCGTTCGCGACCCGCAGTTCCTGTATCGCGCCCTCGTGTTCGCGGCGGCTGGCGCCGAGGCGTTCCTGCGTGGTGCGAAGCTCCTCCTCGATGCGGCGCAGGCGGTCATCACCCTCGGATCCGGTTCCGGGCTCTGCATCGGTCGGCGTCTGGACCGCACCGGCATCCATGAACAGCACCAGTGCCTGAGGGGCGATACGGTCGTCGCCTGTCAGGGGGGCCACATGCATGATGACCCGCCGCGTCGCGCTTTCAAACTGCACGTTCACGGGCAGGGTCAGTGTCGGCTCGCGCGCAGCAAGCGCCCGGTCCAGCGCGCGGCGCAACTCGGCCCGAAGCTCCGGGCGCACCAGTTCGGGCAGAAGGATGCTGATCGGCCCTTCGGGGGGCTGGATGTAACGGCCGGCATTCTTGGACAGGTTCAGAACGCGCTGTTCCTCGTCCACCAGCGCACTGGGCGGAGCGACTTCCTCCAGAGCGATCTTGTGGGCGACGGGCGGGGGCGATCCGGTGCGGTCGCGCCCCTCGGCGGGCATGCGCGGAAAGATGGTCGGGCGGTGTTCGCGCGGCTGCTGGGTCAGAAGTTCGACCCCCCGGACGGCACGGGGCCGGGCCTTGAAGACGCGCGCTTCGCGGTCTTGCGCCGCGAACAGTTCGGGCGTCGTGTCGATGCTTTCGGCCGACCCCAGGAACAGGTATCCGCCCGGCCGCAGCGCATAATGGAACAGCGACAGAAGCTGGCGCTGCATATCCCGCTCCAGATAGATCAGCAGGTTGCGGCAGGCGACCATGTCCAGATGCATGAAGGGCGGATCCTTCAGCGCGCTGTGATGGGCGAACAGCACCATGTCGCGCAATTCCTTACGGATGCGGTAATGGGTGCCGTCATCGACGAAGAAGCGCCGCAGCCGGTGTTCGGTCACGTCGCCGTCGATGGTCTTGGGATATCGCCCCTCGCGCGCGGTCGCCAGCGCCGCCTCGTCCAGATCGGTGGCGAAGATCTGGATCGAGGGCGAGACCTGCCGCCGCTCGGCCTCCTCCAGCAGCATGATGGCAAGGCTGTAGGCTTCCTCGCCCGTCGCGCAGCCGGCGGACCAGATGCGCAGGTTGCCTTCGTCCTCCAGATTGTCGAACAGGACGCGGACCGCTTCTTCGCCCAATGCCTCGAAGGCCGCCGGATCGCGGAAGAAGGCGGTGACCGAAATCAGCAGATCGCCGAACAGGTCATGCGCCTCCTCGGGATTGTCGCGCAGATAATCGTGATAGGCGGCCAGCGTATCGACCCGCGTGACCTGCATCCGCCGCATCACGCGCCGCATCACCGTCGCGCGCTTATACGAGGAGAAGTCGTGCCCGGTGCGCGAGCGCAGGAAGCTGACGATGCGGCGAAGATCCTCCTCGGCCTCGTCTTCCTCGATCTGCTGGATGGCCTTCTTGCTTCGCGCCACCTCGGCCACGCGGTTGACCATGCGGGGGATGGGTTCGATGAAATCGGCCACGCCTGTTGCGATGGCGCTGCGCGGCATCATGCCGTATTCGGCCTCCAGCGGGTCCTGGACGAGGATGACGCCGCCCGCCTCCTTGACCTTGCGCACGCCAAGCGCGCCATCGGAATTGGCCCCGCTCATGACAACGGCCATTCCGTCGCCCCGGCCCGTGGCGGCGGAATGGAAAAAGCCGTCGATCGGTGCCCGCTTCCCCCTCGGTTCGGTGAAGGGCAGCGCCTTGATCGCGTTGCCGTCGATGATCAGCTCGCGGTCGGGCGGGATGACATAGACGTGGTTCGCCTCCAGCACCATGTCGCTGTCCACCTGAAACACGGGCATGCGGGTGCGGCGGGCGATGATCTCGCTCAGCTGGCTTTCGTGCTCGGGCGACAGGTGGACGATGACGACATAGGCAAGACCGAGCTGGTCGTCGATCCGTCCGAAAAATTCCTGAAGCGCGTGAATGCCGCCCGCCGACGCCCCGATCGAACAGAGGGGGACGACGGGAAGCTGCCGCATTTTCGCTTTCGTCATCGCCGTTCCTTTTCCGTAGGCCGCGTTCACCGTTCCTTGATCCATCGGTAACAGTCTTTTACCTCCATGCGGAAGGGTCATTCGCCCCTTCCGGCAAAAGCATGCCTTCCGCGAAGACGCTTGATCGCGCGTTGATTTTGCCGAAGGCTGGCCTAAGGATCGCGTGTCACATGATTGTCTTGTTCTTCGCTCATGCGGATCGGCAAGGCTTTTTCCAAAATGGGAGATTCGGCATGACTGGCTTCAACAGACGTGGGCTTCTGAAAGGTGGCGCGGCGGCGGCGGGGCTTTCGCTGGCTGCTCCGTTCATCGCCCGCCGCGCGATGGCGCAGGGCGGAACGGTCAACATCTTCGCATGGGCGGGATATCTGAACGACGAGATTCTGGGCGCGTTCCAGAAGGCGACCGGCATCACCCCGAACTTCACGCCCTATGGCACCAACGACGAACTGCTCAATCAGCTTCGCGCCAACAACGGTGGCGGGTTCGACCTGATCTGGCCGACGGTGGACCGGGTTCCGAACTATGTCGAATACGGGCTGATCCAGCCGCTGGACGAATCGAAGATCGAGGTTGCCAAGGTTCTGCCCAGCGCGTGGGAAAACTCGGTCAACCTTGGCGCGGTCGTGGACGGCAAACGCTATCAGGTGCCGACCGACTGGGGCACCGAGGCCGTGGCCTTCGACCGTGACCAGATGCCGCTGGAATACGGCACCGCCTCCTATGGCGACATCTGGGGCGAACAGGCGGCGGGCATGGCAACCGTGCGCGCCCATTCCAGCCTTGTGGGCCTTGGTCTGTGGCTGGAGGCCGAGGGCAAGCTGCCGCGCCCGCTTCTGGATGCGTTCAAGACCCCGGAAGCCCAGATCGAGGTGTTCGACGTGATCGTGGCCGAGGCCATCGCGCGCAAGGGCAACATCATCCAGTTCTGGAACAACGAGAACGAGGCGCAGGGCGCGTTCCGCGTGAACGGCGCGGCTGTCGGCCAGACGTGGGATTCCACCGCCGCCGCACTGGCGCGCGAGGGGCTGCCGGTCGGCTTCATCGCGCCGAAGGAAGGCGCGCTGGCATGGATGGAAGGTCTGTCGATCCCGGCGGGAGCGGCCAACCTCGATGCGGCCTATGCCTTCATCAACTGGTTCCTGACGCCGGAAGCGGGCGCGATGTATACCAACGCGACCTCGATCAATTCGACTGCCGTGGGATCGGCGGACCTGACCTCGGACGAGGCGAAGGCGTTCTTCGCCGCCGCCTATCCCGATGATGCGCTTCAGAAACTCTGGTGGTGGCCGATCCAGGAAAGCTGGTATGTCACCAAGCGCAACGAATATCAGGACCGTTTCCTTTCGGCCTGACCTGACAGGGGCGGGCAAGGTCCCGCCCCCAACCTGACGAGGGATCTATGTCGCATTCGGTGGAACTGTCCGGCATCGGCATGACGTTCGGGACGACCCGCGCGGTCGCCGACGTGAATTTCAAGGTCGAAGCGGGGGAGTTCTTTTCGATCCTCGGCCCGTCGGGCTGTGGCAAGACGACGATCCTGCGGATGATCGCGGGGTTCATCCACCCGACCGAGGGCCGCGTGCTGATCGGCGGCGAGGATATGGCCGGGCGCGGCCCGAACCAGCGCCCGACGGCGATGATCTTTCAATCGCTGGCGCTGTTTCCGCTGATGCCGGTCTGGGAAAATATCGCCTTCGGGCTGGAGGCGCGAGGCGTGGGAAAGGCCGAACGGCGGCGCAAGGCCGACGATCTGCTGCGACTGATCGCGCTGGAGGGTTACGGCGACCGCATGCCGGGGGAATTGTCCGGCGGGCAGCGGCAGCGCGTGGCGATCGCGCGCGCCCTGGCGGTCGAACCCGGCGTTCTGCTGCTGGACGAGCCGCTTTCGGCGCTCGATCTGAAGCTGCGCCAGCACATGCGGGCGGAGTTGCGCGCGTTGCAAAAGCGCACCGGCGTCACCTTCATCTACATCACCCATGACCAGTCCGAAGCGCTGGCCATGTCGGACCGCGTCGCGGTGATGAGTGCCGGGGTCCTGCAACAGGTCGCGACCCCGCGCGAGCTGTATGAAAACCCCGCCACCCCCTTCGTCGCCCGTTTCGTGGGCGAGACGAATGCGATCAAGGGCCGGGCCGTCGCGTCCGAAGGCGGGATCGTGACGCTGGACACGCCGCTGGGCAGCTTGCGCGGGCGCGGGTCCGTGGCGGCAGGGCAGGGGGCGACGCTGTTCGTCCGCCCCGAGGCGCTGATCCCCGGCGGCGGCGCCCTGACGGCGCAGATCGACCGCGTGGATTTCGAGGGCGCCTTCGCGCTGGTTCACGGGCGGCTTGGCGACGGCAGCGCGCTGACCGCCTCGGTCGGCAGCACGGATCTGGCGCATGCGCCCGAACCCGGCGCGCAGGCCAGCTTCGGCTTTGCGCCCGAACATGCGGTGGTACTGGCCGATGCGTGATCTTTACGCACGGTTCGGCGGCGGGCTTGCGACGGTGTTCCTGACGCTGGTGCTGCTCTGGGTCGCTGCGATGATCGTCGCGCCGAACCTGATGATGCTGGATTACGCGCTGCGCCCCAACCTGCCCCCTGCCGAACTGGGCGGGCCGCGCGACGTGCGCTCGCTGGACAACATCATGTATCTGGCGAATGAGGCGACGCACCGCGCGATCTTCTTCAAGACGGTCTGGGCGTCCGCGCTGGTGGCGTCGGTCACGCTGGTCGTCTGCTATCCCATCGCCTATTGGCTGGCGCAGAACGCAACGCCACGGCAGCTTGGCATCGCGCTTCTGCTGCTCATCATCCCGTTCTTCATCAACGAGGTGCTGCGGACGCTGGCATGGTTCATCCTGCTGGCGTTCCGCGGGCCGCTGAACGCAGTGCTGCAATGGGCGGGGATGATCGACAGGCCCGTCCGCTGGCAGGGCGACGGCGGCGTGCTGGCGGGGATGGTCTATGCCTATATCCTGTTCATGCTGCTGCCGATCTACAACGCGATCGAGAGCCTTGAGAAAGCGCAGATCGACGCCGCGCGGGATCTGGGCGCGAAGCCGTGGCGCATCCATTGGCGGGTGGTGATCCCCCATGCCAAGGCGGGGATCGCGACGGGCTGCGTGTTTACCTTCATGCTGGCGGCGGGGTCCTATGTCGCGCCCGCGCTGCTTGGATCGCCCGGAAGCCGCTGGTTCACCGAAGTCATCTACAACTGGTTCTTCGAGGGTGGGGACTGGAACCGCGGCGCGGCCTATGCGCTGGTGCTGCTGGCGTTGTGTCTGGCCGTGGTGCTGGTGACGCTGCGGCTGTTCCGCGTCAATCTGGCGGATGTGGCGAAATGATCCAGCGCGCGCTCTTTATCTTCTACCTCGCCTGTTTCGCGGTGTTCATGTTCGCGCCCCTGCTGGTGATGGGGGCGGCGGCCTTCAACACCAGCCGTTTTCCGACCGTAATCCCGTGGCAGGGCACGACGCTGGACTGGTTCCGCGCGATGTGGGCCGATGCGGCTATGTGGCACGCGCTCTGGACCTCGGCCATCATCGCGGCGGCGGTAGTCGTCGTGGCGCTGCCCATCGGGACGGCAGCGGCGCTGGTGCTGACCTCGCTGCATGCGCGGGCGCGCAGTTTCGCCTATGCGGTGATGGTCTCGCCCCTGCTGACGCCGGGGGTGGTGATCGGGATCGCGACGCTGATCCTGTGGCGGCAGGTGGGCGTGGGCGGGGGGCTCGCGCTGATCGTCGTGGCGCAGGTCAGCTTTATCAGCTGTTACGTCATGTTGATGGTGATCGCGCGGCTGCAACGGTTCGACCGCACGCAGGAAGAAGCGGCGCTGGGCCTTGGCGCCTCGCGCGGGATGGTGTTCAGGCGGGTGCTGCTGCCCTTCCTGCGGCCTGCGCTGATCGCGGCGGGCGGGCTGGCCGTGCTGCAATCCATCGAGAATTACAACACGACCCTGTTCGTGCGCGGGTTCGAAACCCCGCTGACGGTGTTCATCGCGACCAAGGTCAGGACCGGCCTGACCCCGGCGGTGAACGCGCTGGCACTGGTGATGATCGCGGCGGCGGTCATCGGCGCGATCATCTGGGAAATCCGGCGGCGCGCGCGTTAGGCCGCGCGGGCTTTCGTCTCCGGTTTTGCCTCGGCCAGCACACGCATCGCCGCTGCCGCACCGCCCGACTGGTGCGGCACGCCGGCAAGGGCCAGCCCCATCTCCACCCCCGACAGCGCGCCCATCAGCGTCAATTCGTTCGTCTCGCCCAGGTGGCCGATGCGGAAGACCTTGCCTGCCAGCTTCGACAGCCCCGCGCCCAGCGACATGTTGAAGTTTTCCAGCACCACCCTGCGGAAAGCGTCGGCGTCGTGGCCGTCTGGCATCAGAACCGTGGTCAGGATGGGGGAATATTCCTTCGGCTCCTGACACAAAATCTCCAGCCCCCAGCCTTGAACCGCAGCGCGGGTGGCAAGGGCAAGACGCTGATGGCGGGCGAAGACCTGCGGCAGACCTTCCTCCAGCAACATCGCGATGGCCTCCCGCAGCCCGTAAAGCAGCGTCGTCGCGGGGGTATAGGGGAAGAAGCCGCTGGCGTTCGGCTTCAGCATCTCCTCCCAATCCCAGTAGGATCGGGGCATCCCGCCCGCCTTGGACGCGGCCAGCGCCTTGTCCGACATGGCGGTGAAGCCAAGGCCGGGGGGCAGCATCAACCCCTTTTGCGAACAGCTGACGGTGACGTCCACACCCCATTCCTCGTGCCGATAATCGGCGGACCCGAGGGATGAGATCGTATCCACCAGCAGCAGCGCCGGGTGGCCTGCAGCATCGATGGCGCGGCGAATCTCGGCGATGCGGCTGGTCACGCCGGTCGAGGTTTCGTTGTGGACGACCGCGACGGCCTTGATCTCGTGGCTCTTGTCCTCGCGCAACCGTGCCTCGATCGCGGCGGGGTCGACGCCACGCCGCCATGTGCCGGGCACGAATTCCACGTTCAGGCCCAGCCTGCGGGCCATGTTGTTCCAAAGCGTCGCGAAATGCCCGGTTTCCACCATCAGCACCTTGTCGCCCTGGGACAGGGTATTGACGATGGCTGCCTCCCACGCCCCGGTGCCGGAGGAGGGATAGATCACCACCGGGCCGGAGGTCTGGAAGACGGCCTTGCACCCCTCCAGAACCTCTTGCCCGAGTTTCTGGAATTCCGGCCCGCGATGGTCCAGCACGGGCATGTCCATCGCGCGCATGATCCGTTCGGGCACCGGGCTCGGCCCCGGGATCTGCAGGAAGTGGCGGCCTGTGGTCATGGTAATCCTCCCTCTCAAGGCCGCTCCTCCGGCCGATCAGGCTCATTTGCATTCACTTTGCATCTAATAGCAAGAGTTTTGACTTTCGCTATGCATGCAGGAATGGGAATGCGACTTCCCCTCCAGGTGCGAAAGCATTTATAATGACGATACATTCTGGAGGGATAGACATGGATCGCCCAGCGACCCTGCATGGTGAAATTCTGACGCGCCTGCGCGATCATCTGGTGGAGGGAGGAGTGCCGGACGGGGCGCGAATCCCTGAAAAGGATTTGTGCGAGATGTTCGGCATCTCGCGCACGCCATTGCGCGAGGCGCTGAAGGTGCTGGCTGCCGAAGGGTTGGTCGAACTTCTGCCGAACCGCGGGGCGCGGATGAAGGCGCTGAGCGCGCGCGACATCAGCGAGCTGTTCGATTTAATGGGCGGGCTGGAGGCGCTGGCGGGCCGTCTTTCCTGCGAAATGATAACGGATGCAGAGGTTTCCGCCATCGAGGCGCTGCATACCGAGATGTATGGCCACTACCTGCGCGGCGACCGGCACGGCTATTTCACCTGCAACCAGCAGATCCACGAGCGCATCCTTCTTGCAGCGCAGAATCAGGCGCTGACGGCGAATGCCCGTGCGGTCATGGGCCGCATCCGACGCGTGCGTTTCGCCGCAAATCTTGACGACCGGGGCGAGCGGTGGAGCGCGGCGGTGCGCGAGCACGAACTGATCCTGGATGCCCTGCGCCGGCGGGCGGGGGCGGAGCTTGCGACGATATTGTTCAACCACTTGCGCAGCAAGAAGCTGGCCGTGCTGCGCAATATCGAGGCAGGCGCAGCGCCGGAACCTCAAGCGGCCGTCACATAAATATTGAATTCAATATAGGAAGGGTCTACACCTGTTCTTAATGCCGATGGATGAGTGGAGGCAGCCGTCGGCAGCACCTTTGGGAGGAGGGAGCAGCATGTTCAGACCTGCAATCGCGCTGGTCGCCTTGGCGTCGGGTATCGGCCCCGCCATGGCGTGGGAACCGACAAGGCCGATCGAGATCGTGGTCCCGTTCAGCCCCGGCGGCGCTTCGGACCAGATGGCACGGACCATCCAAGGCATCATTCAGAAGAACGGTTTCACCAAGGCGCCCATCGTCGTCGTCAACAAGCCCGCCGCCGCAGGGGCCGAGGCGATGATGGAGATCAAGGGCGCCGAGGGCGATCCGCAGAAGCTGCTGACCACTTCGACCGGGGTGTTCCTGACGCCGATGACCACGAAACTGGATCTGGCATGGACGGATTACACCCCCGTCGCGATGCTGGCCGAGGATGCCTTCGCCCTTTGGGTCAACGCGGGCGCCCCCTATCAATCCGCGCAGGACTTCGTCGAGGCGGCCAAGGCATCCGGCGCGCCGCTGAAGGTCGGTGGAACCGGATCGAAGCGCGAGGATCAGCTGATCGCGCTGGGCGTGAACAAGGCTGCCGGGATCAACACGATCTATATCCCCCATACCGGGGGCGGGCAGGCTTCGACCCAGCTTGCGGGCCAGCATCTGGACGCCACCACCAACAACCCCGCCGAGGAGGTCGCGAACTGGCGCGGTGGTGCGACGCGCCCGCTTTGCGTCTTTTCCGCCGAAGCCCTGCCTTACACCGAAAAGGTGACCGAGGATGAAAGCTGGCATGACATCCCGACCTGCGCCTCGCAGGGGCTGGACGTGCAATACCAGATGCTGCGCGGCATCTTCCTTCCGGGCGGGGTGACGTCGGAACAGCAAGCCTATTACGTCGATCTGTTCACCAAGGTGTCCGAAACCGACGAATGGAAGGAATACCTCGAACGCAGCGCGCTGTTGCCGGAATTCCGCTCGGGCGAGGATTTCGTCACCTATCTGCAGGGCGAGGAGGAAAAGCACCGCGCCATGCTGAGCGACGCGGGCTTCCTCGTTCAATAACCGACCTTTCCCCGATGGCCGCAAGAACGACCCGGATCGCCGGGCCGGGAGGATGACATGACGGCAATGGACAGCAACGAAGACTTCGACGAGGCGGTCGTCCGGCCCGCCGAACTGGACCCAGAGGCAGACGTTCCCGGCATTTCCCGCCGCACGATGGAAATCTGCATCTCGGGGCTGCTGGTGCTTCTGGGCGCGTTGGTGCTGGTGGACAGCTATGGCATCGGGGCGGGATGGTCCGAAGGGCTGGGGCCGGAAAGCGGATATTTCCCGTCCCGCGTCGGCTGGATCTTCCTTGCGCTGTCGGTGCTGGTGCTGGTGCAGGCCGTCCGCCGCCCCTCGGACGAGGTGTTCGTGACCGTGCCGCAGCTTTTGCAGGTGGTGCGGGTGCTGGTGCCGCTGGCCGTCTATGTCGCGCTGATCGCACCCTTGGGCATCTATGTCGCCTCGGCGCTGTTCATCGCAGGGTTCATGCTGATCGTCGGCGGGTCGCGGTGGTTCACCATCGCGGCCACCGCGACATTGCTGCCGCTGCTGGCCTTCTGGGTGTTCGAATTGCAGTTTCAGGTGCCGCTTCCGAAAGGGCCGCTTGAAATGGCCCTTGGGTATTGAGGCGAGGCGATGGAAAACATCCAGGCACTGATGCAGGGGTTCGAGCTTGCCCTGTCGATGCACAACATCCTCTACATGATCCTTGGCGTGCTTTTGGGCATCGTCGTGGGGGTTCTGCCGGGGCTGGGCGGGCCGAACGGGGTCGCGATCCTTCTGCCGCTGACCTTCGGGATGGACCCGACATCGGCGATCATCCTTCTGTCCTCGATCTATTGGGGGGCGCTGTTCGGCGGGGCGATCACCTCGATCCTGTTCAACATCCCCGGCGAGGCGTGGTCTGTCGCGACCACCTTCGACGGCTATCCCATGGCCCAGCAGGGCCGCGCGGGCGAGGCGCTCACGGCGGCCTTCACCGCATCCTTCATCGGCGCGATCTGCGGCGTTCTGCTCATCACCCTGGTCGCACCGCTGGTCGCCAGTTTCGCGCTGCGCTTCGGCCCGGCTGAATTCTTCGCGGTCTATCTGCTGACCTTCTGTTCCTTCATCGGCATGGGGCGCGAGAACCGGGGCAAGATCGGCATCTCGCTTTGTATCGGGTTTCTGCTGGCGGCGGTCGGGATGGATTCCATCTCGGGCGACATGCGGATGACCTGGGGCAGCGGAGAGCTGATGCGCGGCTTCGACTTCCTTGTCGTCGTGATCGGGCTGTTCGGCGTGTCCGAAATCCTGATGACGGTTGAGGAGGGGCTGGAGTTCAAGGGCAAGAACGCCCGGATCCAGATGACGGTCGTGCTGAAGACCTGGGCGCAGATGCCGCGCCATTTCGTGACGCTTGTGCGGTCCTGCGCGGTCGGGATGTGGATGGGCGTGACGCCGGGCGGCGCGATTGCCGCGTCCTTCATGGGTTACGGCCTCGCGCGCCGGTTCTCGCGCAATGGCCCTAACTTCGGCAAGGGCGAGATCGAGGGCGTGTTGGCCCCCGAGACGGCGGCCCATGCTGCGGGCACCTCGGCGCTTCTGCCGATGCTGTCCTTGGGCATTCCGGGGTCGGCCACGGCGGCGGTGCTGCTGGGCGGGCTGATGATCTGGGGCCTGCAACCCGGCCCGCTTTTGTTCGTCGAACAGAAGGATTTCGTCTGGGGCCTGATCGCGTCGATGTATCTTGGCAACCTTGCGGGCCTTATCATCGTGCTGCTGACGGTGCCGCTGTTCGCCGCCATCATGCGCGTTCCCTTCGGCATGGTCGCGCCGCTGATCCTGATGGTCTGCGCCATAGGCGCCTATACCATCGCCAATTCCATCTTCGACATCTGGCTGATGCTGGGCTTCGGCATTGTGGGATATGTGTTTAAGAAACTGGACTATCCGCTGGCGCCGATGGTTCTGGCGCTGGTCCTTGGCGACCGGGCCGAGGAGGCGTTCCGCATGGCGATGCTCGGGTCGGGCGGCGATGTTGGGGTGTTTGCCGCCAATGGCCTCGTGTCCACCCTGATCGTCTTTGCGCTGACGCTGCTGCTGTGGGGGCCGATCTCGGACCTGATGGCACGGCTTCGGGGCAAGGTGGCCACCGAGTAAGAAAGGCAGCCATGAACATCTCCGCCCCCCCGCCCGCCGCCCGCGCCCACGCCAAGGGCCGCGCCTTTGGCGAAGCCCTCTCCGCCGCGATGGAGGGAGAGGTCCGCACCGACGCCTTCACCCGCGGGCGATACGCCACCGACGCGTCGATCTATCAGATCATGCCCAAGGCGGTGGCCTTTCCGAAGACCGAAGACGACATCGCCGCCGCGCTGCGCGTCGCCGCAGATCATGACGTCCCGGTGATCGCGCGGGGCGGCGGCACGTCGCAGAACGGCCAGCCCATCGGGAACGGTCTGGTCCTGGATTTCTCGCGCGCGTTCGGGGGCGTGACGGATTACGACCCGGCGGCGCGGACGGTGCGGGTGCGCCCCGGCACGGTGCTGGATACGCTGAACGGGTTTCTGAAGAAGGACGGGCTGTTCTTTCCGGTGGAGCCGTCCACCGCCACCCGCTGCACCCTTGGCGGGATGGTCGGCAACAATTCCTCGGGCGCACGGTCGCTGCGGTTCGGCAAGACGGTGGACAATGTGCTGTCCATCGACGGGCTGCTGCATGATGGCGAACGGTTCCACCTTGGCACCGCCACACCGCAGGGGCGGATGCGCGCGGCGATGGGCCGCCTGACCGCGCTTGCCCGCAGCCACCGCGCGGATATCGAGGCGATCTTTCCCAAGGTCCAGCGCCGTGTCGGCGGCTACAATCTGGACGAATTGCTGCCCGACATGCCCAACCATTCGCGCCTGCTGGTCGGGTCCGAAGGCACACTGGCGCTGTCCACCGGGATCACGCTGCAACTTTCGTCCCTGCCCACCCACCGCGTGATGGGCGTGTGCCATTTCCCCAGCTTCCGCGCCGCGATGGAGACGACGCGCCATCTGGTCGATCTTGGCCCCGTGGCGGTCGAGTTGGTGGACAACAACGTGCTGGTGCTGGGCGCCGACATTCCGCTGTTCGTGAAAACACTGGGCGACATCACGCGTGGGCAGCCGAACTGCCTGCTGCTGGTGGAATTCGCGGGCGACGATCTGGATGCGCTGCGCGGCGATCTGCGGCGGCTGGACGAATGCATGTCCGATCACGGCTTCCCCGATGCCGTGGTCGAGGTGGTCGAACCCGCCCGCCAGAAGCCGGTCTGGGAGGTGCGCGAGGCCTGCCTGAACATCATGATGTCGATGAAGGGCGAGGGCAAACCCGTCTCGTTCATCGAGGACTGCGCCGTCCCGCTGGAACATCTGGCCGATTACACCGATGCGGTGACGGACCTGTTCGCGCGGCACGATACGGTGGGGACGTGGTATGCCCATGCCTCGGTCGGGTGTCTGCATGTGCGGCCGATCCTGAACATGAAGACCGAGGAGGGCGCGAAGAAGATGCGCGCCATCGCGGACGAAACGGCTGATCTGGTGCGCCGCTTCAAGGGCAGTTTCTCCGGCGAACATGGCGACGGCATTTCCCGTTCGGAATATGTGGAGCCGCTGTTCGGATCGAAGCTGACCCGCGCGTTCGAGGCGGTGAAGGACACGTTCGACCCCGAAAACCGCCTGAACCCCGGCAAGATCGTGCGCCCGCTGCGGATGGACGACCGCAGCCTGATGCGGTTCAAACCGGGCTATGCGGTGGATCACAAGCCCGCGCTGGACTGGTCCGACTGGGGCGGTTTCGGCGGCGCGGTCGAGATGTGCAACAACAACGGCACCTGCCGCAAGCTGGCGGGCGGGACCATGTGCCCGTCCTATCGCGCGACGAAGGACGAGCAGCACCTGACACGGGGCCGCGCGAACACGCTGCGGCTGGCGATCTCCGGCCAGCTCGGGCCGGACGCCTTCACCTCGCCACAGATGAAGGCGACGATGGATCTGTGCGTGTCCTGCAAGGGCTGCAAGCGCGACTGCCCGACCGGTGTGGACATGGCGCGGATGAAGGTGGAATTCCTGCACCACTATTACGCCAAACACGGGCTGCCGTGGCGCGAGAAGCTGATCGCCCATCTGCCGCGCTACGCCCCCTTTGCCGCGCGGATCGCGCCCATCCTGAACCTGCGCGACCGTATTCCGGCGCTCGCGCGGATGTCGGAACGGATGCTGGGCTTTTCGGCGCAGCGGACCTTGCCGAAATGGCGCAGGCCGTGGCGCGAAGGGGCGGGCGCGCAGCAGGTGGCCGGCGACGGGCGCGATCTGGTGCTGTTCGGCGACACGTTCAACCGTTACTTCGAGCGTGAGAACCTTGAGGCTGCCGAGCGGGTGCTGATCGCCGCGGGATACCGTCTGCACCGGGTGCCGGTCTCGCGCCCCTTGTGCTGCGGTCGGACCTATCTTTCGGCGGGGCAGGTGGACGCCGCGCGGGCCGAGGCGAAACGCAGCCTCGACGCGCTGCGCCCGCTGGTCGAAGCCGGGGCGCGCGTGGTGGGGCTGGAGCCGTCCTGCATCATGACCTTCCGCGACGAGATGACGGCACTTTTGCCCGACACCGCCTTCATCCAGGGCAAGGCGCTGCTGTTCGAAGAACTGCTGGCCGCTGACAAGCCGGACCTGCCGCTGGACGACCAGCAGGGCCGCGTCGCCCATGTCCACGGCCATTGCCACCAGAAGGCCTTCGCTGCCATGGGCGCTGTCGAAACCGTGCTGCGATCGGTCCCGGGGCTGGAGGTGCGGATGATCGAAAGCTCGTGCTGCGGAATGTCGGGCGCCTTCGGTTACGCCGCCGAAAACATCGAGGTGTCGAAGGCGATGGCGGAACTGTCGCTGCTGCCCGCCGTGCGCAAGGCGGGGCCGGGCGATCTGGTCGTGGCCGACGGGACAAGCTGCCGCCACCAGATCCATGACGGGGCCGGGCGGGACGCGATCCATGTCGCGCGCGTGCTGGAGGCCGCGCTGCGTAGAGACTGAGGGGCCGGACCTTTTCCGGCATTGACTCCTGCGGGGAGGGAATAGGGAATGGCTCGAATGATGATGTCCGCGCTGCTTGCGGCGACGGCCCTGGGGACGCCTGCAATGGCGAAAGACTATTTCCTTGCCAGCGGACGCTGGGACAATGTGGTGCTGGTGATCGATCTTGAGAAGGCGATGGACCCGGTCAATGACGGAACGCCCGGTGCGGTCGTGAACCGCCTGCGCGTCACCCCCGACATCGAGGTGGACGGCGAGGTGCAGATCGCATCCGGCCAGCCGATCATCGTGACCATCGCGCCCGATCACCGGCGGGCCTATATCTCCAACCATTCCGGCGCGACGCCCGCCGCCTTGGCGCAGGAGTTCCAGCACGGCCATGCCGGATCGGTGACGGTGGTGGATCTGACGAAGGCGCTGGACCCCGAGGCGAACGAGACGCTGCACGCGGTCGAAGGCTGGATCGCCAGTGAAGGCTTCGGCGCGACGGGCTTTGCGATTCTGCCCGACGGCAAGCACGGCGCGCTGGCCCATGCCGAGGCGGAGGGGATCGAGGATGGCGGCCATCACATCAACATCGTCGATCTGGCGGCGGGCCGCGTGATCCACAAGGTCGAACAGGCCGTCGGCACCGATGGCTGCCCGCCTGCCGAACTGCCGAAATCCGCGCCGGACGAACGCTTCGGCTGTTTCCCTGACAGCAACGGCGTGACTGCCTCGCCCCTGGGCGGGCCGCAGGGGCTGATCTTCACCGCCAATGGCGGCACGAACGACATCTCGGTCATCGACATCGCCAAAGCTGTCGCGGGCGAGCCGGGGGCCGAGATCGGCCGCGTCCCGGTCGAGGCGGGCGGCTTCGGGATCACCACCTCGCCGGATGGCACCTTGGTCGCGCAAGCCTCGCGCGAGAATCCGAAGGACGGCAAGGAGGCGAACACCATTTCTATCATCGACGTGGCGAAGGCGGGGCAGGACCCGGCCACGTCCGAGGTGGCGCGGGTGCGCGTCGGCACCGACGATCCGGCAGAGCCCTCACGCCCCTTCGTCGCGGCCTTCACGCCCGACGGCACGCGCATTGTCACGACCAACTTCCGCACCAACAACATTGACATCCTCGACGTGCAGAAGGCGCTGGCCGGAGAGGACGCGACCATCGCCCGCATTCCGCTATCCACCGGATCGGACGATCCCTCGCGCCCGCGGGGCGTGGCGATCACCCCCGACAGCCGCTTTGCCGCGATCACCGGCGCACCGCCCAAGAACGGGCACAATTCCAGCATGGTCTGGATTGTGGATCTGGAAACCCACGAGGTGAAGGGCCGCGTGACCGAGATCGGCTCCGAAAGCTATATGATCGGGCATTTCGCGGCTGAATAGCATTCAGGGGGCAGGTTCGTGGATCTGCCCCTCGGCGACCAGTTCGGCGAACAGCCCGCCCTTTGCCACCAGTTCGGCGAAACGTCCCTGTTCCACAATGCGTCCGCCATCCATCACCAGAATGCGGTCGGCATCCGCGACGGTCGAAAGCCGGTGCGCGATGATGAGCGTGGTGCGGTTCGCCCGCAGCGCGTCGATGGCACGCTTGATCCGCGCCTCGGTCGCGGGGTCCAGCGCCGACGTCGCCTCGTCCAGTATCAGCACCGGCGCGTTCTTCAGCACCGCGCGGGCGACGGCGAGCCGCTGACGCTCGCCCCCCGAAAGGGCGCTGCCGCGTTCGCCGATGACGAAGCCGAAGCCGCCGGGTTTGCGGGCGATGAAATCGGCAGCCTCGGCGCGGGTGGCGGCATCGGCCACTTCGGCATCGCTGGCTCCGGGGCGGCCCACGCGGATATTTTCCGCGATCGAGCGCGAGAACAGCCCCGCCTCCTGAAACACCACTGCCGTCGCATCGCGCAGGGACGCAAGCGTCGTGGCCGACACGTCCTGCCCGTCGATTTCGATCACCCCGGCATCGGGCGCGCGCAAGCGTTGCAGCAGCGCCAGCGTCGTCGTCTTTCCCGACCCCGTTGGGCCGACAAGTGCGACCGTCTCGCCGGGGCGCGCCTCGAAATCGATGTCAAAGACGCCCTGATCCGAGCCGGGGAAGCGATACGACACGCCGCGATACCGGACATGGCCGCGCACGGGCTGGGCCAGCGGGCGCGCATCCGGCGTATCGGCCACCTCGCCCTGCGCGTCCAGCAGCGCAAAGAAATTCCGAAGCGTCGGCGTCTGGCGGAAGATCGCGTTCACGAACCCTGCAAGGCGGTCAAGCTGGCCGATCATCAGCCCGGCAAAGGCCGCGAAGGACACGATCTCGCCCACCGTGATCTGGCCCGCCTGTGCCAGCACCGCGCCCGTGGCAAAGACGATGACCATGGTGATCGTCGCCGCCGTCCGCGTCAGGACCGACAGCACGCCCCACCATGTCAGGACCGGATATTGCGCCCGCAGAAGGTTTTCCGTCAGCGTGCCCAGCGCCTCCATCTCCAGCCGCAGGCGGGCATAGGATTGCACGACCGTCACGTTGCCGATCACGTCGCCCACGCGGCCGAACAGGCTGCCCGAATGCGCCTCGACCTCGGCCTGTCCGGCGCGGGTCTTGCGGATGACGAAGGTGTTCAGCGCAAAGTAGATCACGCCCAGCCCCGCCAGCACCCCCGTCATCCGCGCATCGAGGCTGAGCGCCGTGGGGATCAGCAGGATCAGCCCTGTGATTGCCGTCAACTGCTCGCGCAGCGCCGACAGCATCAGCCCGAACAGCGCGTCGCTTCCGGCCAGCAGGGTGCGGATGACGGTGCCGGATCCTTTTTCGGCGTGATAGGATACCGGCAGCGTGATCGCGCATGAAAACGCCTCGGACAGCGATGCCAGCCGCGTGCGATGCGCCAGCCGGTCCGAGGCGATGGCCGTGACGGCCGATGCGACGATGCCGACCAGTCCGAACAGTGCCCAAAGCGCGATGACGGAAAAGGCGCCCGACCCCGTAGCCAGCCGGTCCACCATGCGCCCGAACAGGATCGGCTCGGCCAGTTGGACGCAGGCGACCAGCACCCCCGATGCGGCAAGCGAGGCCGCCAGCCACCGCTCGTGCCGAAGCTGGCCGATCGCGCGGATATAGACTTGGAGTGCCGAAAGCTGGGTCATGGGCGGCAGTCTGGAAGACCGCCGCCGCAAGTCAAGCTACATCCAGCCGGGCAGAACGAAGGCCGCCCATGCCAGCAGCGGACCCGCCGCCACGATCAGCGCGCTATAGATCAAAAGCGTGCGGAAGAAGCGGTCCTTGTCCACGTTCTGCGCATTCGCCACGACCAGCGCGCCGTTGGTGGAAAAGGGCGACACGTCCACGAT
>JARWBI010000007.1 GCA_029846755.1 Falsirhodobacter flavus
AAAGATTGCTCATCAGTGGCCTCCTTAGAGGCAATTGAATCACCTCAACCCAGTGATTTCAATGGGTCCTGACCCTAGCCATCGCCACCTGTTGGGATTTATGAAAGTAATCCTGCTCAATACCCGCCTGTCATCGGCCCGTGGCTTTCCGTGTGACTTCGGATAGAACCGTTCCGGACGTGCCATCTGCCTGTGGCTCAGCCAGAAAAGATCGCTCATGTAAGCGGTCCGTTTCAAGGCCGTGAATCACGCAGGGACGCGGAAATGCATCCTGACCCTACTGTAGTCGTATCATCACGCGGATCGCGGGGTTGGCAGGCGGCTTCATCCTTTACCATTCAGGGCCAGATGATCGTGGATGACACTTGAACCGATCAAATCTGTGATCGAGATTTCAAGGACATCCGATTCGAGAACATTTTCCCAACTATTAGCCACCGTGGTTCCAATGGCTTCAGCGCTTCTTGGCTGCCACAGCGCCCAGCGCAGCGACAGCCTCAGTGTATGGGTTCTATAAAAGAGAACTGGTGCCGCTGAAGGGACTCGAACCCCCGACCCCATCATTACGAATTATCGTCACTTAGTTTTGTGGGGCTTTGTTCGGCCTTGTCCACGCTTGCGTGGGGTGGGCAACGTATTGATCTGCATCGGGTATTGTCGACTGTGTGAGCTTGATCGGGTTTGCGGCGATATGCGCCGGTTTGTCCTGATCTGGTTCCGCCGTGGTTCCACGGAACGCAAGCGCAGGAGAAGACACATGCCCAAGATCACGAAGACCGCCGTCGATGCGATGGCTCCTGACCCCACCCGCGACATCTATCTTTGGGACTCTGCCCTTTCCGGATTTGGTGTTCGTATGACCCCCTCGGGCAAGTCCAGCTTCATCCTGAAGTATCGCACCCGCTCCGGCGTAGCCCGTAAGATGGTCATCGCCAGGGTGGGCACCATCACCCCGGACGAGGCACGCAAGGAAGCCATCAAGGCGCTGGCTGACGTCGCGAAGGGGGGCGACCCCTCGGCCGCCAGGAAGGCCGCTCGCAAGGACATGAAACTGGGTGAGCTTGCGGACAGCTTCGTCAGCGCCATGAAAGACCGTTGGAAGGAGAACACCTATCTCGCCAACACCAGTCAGATCGAGACTCACATCAAGCCTCTCCTCGGCCATCGCACTGCGGTCTCGCTGACCTATGCCGATGTGACCAAGATGCAGGAGAGCATCATCGCCGGAAAGACCGCGAAGAAGCGCGAAGGGCGTGGCGGTGTCACCACCGGCGGGAAAGGGGTAGCAACCCGCGCAGTCGTGATCTTGGGCGCGATCCTCAACCACGGCATCCGCCTCGAGGTTCTGGCCCGCAATGTCACGAGCAAGGTGACGAAGGATGGCATCGGCAAGCGGACGCGATTCCTCTCCTTCGATGAATTGAAGACCATCGGCAAGGTGTTGGACGACAGCCCCGCCGAACCCGCCTCAGGCCTCATGGCCATCCGCTTCCTGCTGTTGACTGGCTTCCGCCGCAACGAAGCCCTGACCCTCAAGGGCGAATACTGCTTCGGGGCGAAGGGCACCATTTCGTTGCCTGATAGTAAGACTGGCGCCCAAGACAGGGCGGTTGGGAAGGCGGCATTCAATGCCATCGATGGGATGACGCATAAAGGCTGGGCCTTCCCAGCCGAGCGCGGTTCTGGACACTTCGTCGGCCTTCCCAAATGCTTGGGGCGTGTCTGTGCAGAAGCTGGCATCACGGGGGTATCCGCCCATACCCTTCGCCATACCTTTGCTTCTGTGGCCACCACCCTCGGTTATTCCGAGTTCACCATTGCCGGCCTGCTTGGCCACACCGTAGGAAGCGTCACGGGGCGCTATGCCCATATGGCAGATGTCGCACTTGTCTCTGCTGCGAACCGCGTATCAGACGTCATTGCTCGGGCCTTGGGGGGCGAAGATGTCGAGGGCGAGATTTTTCCAGACTAGACCCCAATCAGTCCAGGTGCATGTCCTGTCGTGCGTTTCTGGTGGGGAACGCGGGGAACAGGGGGAACAGGCCTTGTTTCGTTAGGCGCTAGGCTGTTCCCCACCCAAATCTCACGTGGGGAACACGGGGAACAACACCCTCTTCGCTAAGCAAGCAATGTCACCTATACACTATGCATGCCCTCTATAATCAAGTAACGCTTGAGTATGGGTGGTGCAGTGTCTGTATGATTCACTTGCCTTGATTATGCACAGAACAGAGGAAAGTTGCGTGAACCATATGCAGGGTAGAAGCGGCAGATATATACAGCAGCTAGAGGGTTACAGAGCATTTGTGCCCAACAATCTACCCCCAAGCCCAAATGTAGAATTCGATGATGAGTTGCGGACTCTACTGTCTAAGGCGGACCGCGCTGTGGGTAGGCTCGATGGCTCGATCGAGGCACTGCCAAATCCAGAGCTTTTTGTCTTCATGTATGTGCGCAAGGAAGCTGTTCTTTCCTCCCAGATCGAGGGGACGCAGGCTTCCCTAGGGGATGTTCTGGAAGTTGAAGCCCAGATTTTTGACCCCACACGTCCTGACGATACTTCTGAAATCCTCAACTATGTCGATGCCCTAAACCACGGCCTGGAAAGGCTGAAGGATCTGCCGCTGTCACTGCGGCTTATCAGGGAGATCCATGCTCGGCTCATGGATGGTGTGCGTGGTCAGCATGCAACGCCTGGCGAGTTCCGCATCAGCCAAAACTGGATCGGATCTTCCGGCGGTTCGCTGAAGAACGCCACGTTCGTGCCGCCGCCTCCCTCTGAGTTGCCATCGCTACTTGGGGCATTTGAAGCATACCTCCACGCAAGGGATGATCTTCCGTTACTAGTGAAGCTCGGGCTAATCCATGCTCATTTCGAAACTCTGCACCCGTTTCTTGATGGCAACGGCAGGATGGGGCGCCTCCTCATAACCTTCTGCTTGTGCGAGCAGGAAGTCCTAACGAAACCCGTTCTATACCTGTCCCATTACCTCAAGCAGCATCGCATGCGGTATTACGATCTTCTTCAGGCAACGAGAGACGATGGAGCTTGGGAACCTTGGTTAAAATTCTTTCTCCAAGGGGTCGCGGAGGTGGCGAATGAAGCAAGCAGCACTGCCCGAAAGATCGTGCAGATGCGCGAGGCGCATCGTGAACAGATCATTGTCTCTCTTGGAAAAGGTGCTGGGAACGGGCTCAAGCTTTTGGAAACAATGTATAACCGCCCCTACTTCAACGTTGCTACGGTTCAGCGACTTCTTGGGGTTTCGTCTCAGGCGGCGAACAACTTGACCGATCGATTGGAGACACTCGGGCTGATAGTCGAGACGACAGGCTATAAGCGTCACCGGATATTCAGATACGATCCCTATATATCGCTTTTCGTGGATTGAGCTGGAGATCGGCAGAAGCATTCAGGTCGCTTGTAATCCAGGCGCTTCAAGGCACTTGTCGAGTGCGTCGAGTCCCCGCTCATCTAATGGCGTCACGGCCCGCAGCAGTAATCCTAAACCCAAGTTTTCCCGTCCATCTGCTGGGGCCGGTTACGATCAGACCAAAGCGAACCAGGTCATCGAGGGTCCCCTTACCTACTCCGACCGGCAAGGCGCTGCGCAAAATGAAGTTCTCGTCACCCCCCTTGTGATGGTCCTCATAGTCACACTCATAGCGTAGAGCTTCTAGCGCTTTCCGATGTTTTGCGGACAGCTGCACCATCGTCTTCTTATCTTTACTGCTGACGGAACGGGACCACGTTCCCCGCCTCATCGCCCCGCATGAATGCCCGTGCGCCGTGCGTCTCTAGGTCTTGGATCGCCTCGTTGCGCGCATCCCTGTCGCTGGCGAACCGATCCTCCCAGACATGGCTGGTGCCCTCGGCATCGACCACCTCAAGGATCCAGTCTTTCTCGTCCTCGCCCCTGTAGATCTGGATGTCGAACCGAAGACCGTCGACCACGACCGATTGGCTTTTGCCAGAATGCACAATGTTCGGGGTGTCGTCGGTCATGGCACTTCCTATGGGGTGGTAAGGTATTTACAAGCTCGATAATATTGAGCGGGGGCCTTTATTCAATGCGAAACGAGCCACACAGGATATCGAGCCGGGCTCGGTTCACCCCAAGATAAAATGGTGAACATGGCCCGTCATCTTCAACTCAGGGAAGAAATGGCTTCCGAAAAGAGGAACGCGTGGCTTAGGCTCGTTGGAGTTTTCCTGAACACGGTTTCCTAATGATGTTGCCCGAGCCGATCGTCCTTCCGGCGCTGATTGTTGCCGCAGCCCTTCTGCTGATCCTTTCCCTTCTATTGATGAAAGGATCCACCAAGCGCAGAGCAGTCGAGACCAAGCTGACAGAGCTCGAGACACGCTTCGCACCTGTTATCGATGCGGATGCGAAGGCAAAGCAAATCATCATTGAAGCAGAGGCCAGCGCAGCATCGATCAAGGTGGATGCCGCAGCCGTCGCATCGAACATCACTGACCTGCGCCGCCAGTATGCCGAAAAGAAAGTCGTTTATGACCGGCTCGCCTCTGAAGTGGCGCTGTTCGATGAACGCCTCGCCTTCGCAGAAATGGGCGTCTACGAGCCGCACTTTGATTTCACGGACAGCGAACAGTTCAAGAATGCCATCGAACGGGTTCGAGCTGAACAGAAGGCGATGGTTTCCGCCAAGACTGCCGCGATCTGCACCACGAACTGGACGGTCGACGGCAGCAAGTCCAAAGGGCAGACCATGACTGGCCGCAACATCAAGCTGACCCTGCGCGCCTTCAACAACGAGTGCGACGCGGCCATCGCCAATATCCGATGGAACAATGCCAACGCTATGGTGAAACGCATCGGTTATGCTCGTGACCAGATCGACAAGCTAAACGCCTCGAACGCGGTCACCATTACCGAGCACTACTATCAGGCTAAGCTGAAGGAACTCCGCCTAACCCACGAATACCGTGAGAAGCAGAAGGCAGAGCGCGAAGAGCGGGCCGAAGCCGCTCGGGCGGCCCGTGAGGAGCAAAAGCTGATCCGCGAGATGGAGGAAGCCGAACGGGAAGAGGCAAAATACCAGAAGCTGCTTGAGAAGGCCAAGACTGAGGCAATGGGCGCGCACGGCGCGAAGCTGGACGCCTACTCGCAGCAGATCGAAATTCTGGAGCGCGACCTTGCCGAGGCCCATGCCAAGGTAGAGCGGGCACAGGCGATGGCTGAAATGACCCGATCGGGATATGTCTACATCATCTCGAACATGGGGGCTTTTGGCCCCGACATGGTGAAGATCGGCCTGACACGGCGGCTGGATCCGACAGACCGAGTGCGCGAGCTGGGCGACGCCAGCGTGCCTTTCTTCTTCGACACCCACGCCATCATCTATAGCGATGAGGCGCCGGCACTTGAGCGCGCCCTCCACACCGAATTTGCCAAGCAGAGGGTGAACGCCACCAACATGCGAAAAGAGTTCTTCCGCGTCTCGTTGGATGAGATCGAGGAGGCGGTGACCCGCCTGGCACCCGGCGCGTCATTCTTCCGGGACATCGAGGCGCAGGAATATCGGGAAACGATGGCCCTACGTAATGCTCAACTCGAAGCCCAGATCCAGCAAAAGGAGGTCGTGTTTCCGGACGCGATATGATGGCCGGGCAAGGCTGACAGACTTTCTAATGCAAATGCTCTTCGATCTCGGCCACCAGATCGCCAGCTCGCTCCTCATCCATCACAATCGGCTTCAGCGGGCTTTCCCTTAGTAAGGCGACCATCCTATCGTATTGCCCCATAAGGGCATGGTCAGATGGTCTGCCAGTAACGAAGTATGGGCGCACCCTTCCTTCCAGTTCCGCGATGCTCTGCAAGCGGCCCGCCCACTTTGCTGCCTTATCGAGCATGTTCTCTGCGTCGGCAGAGTCAAAAGAAACAGGCTGAATGACGTGCAGGGCTCCATTTTCAATGGTGTGCTTGAACTGGATCGAGGCAAACTTCGATTTCACGAGCTGGGGCTGGACCCGCTGGTATAGCTCAGCGAGCTCCAACTTGCGTCGCACCGCTTCAAAAACCATCTCATCAGTGCGAGGCTCGCGGCCAGCTGCCTTGTCATACCGACCAACGAAACGATCATAGACCTTTTCCAAAGCCTCTTCGGGATCGGCGGCAACACCAGAGCCCGTCATACCCCATGAAAGACTACTGTCATCGGGAAGCAGAACTTTCTGCCCCACCTCGAGTGCGCTGCCGCTGGGCAGCAGGAGCCCCGAGGTCGAGGCGATCCGGTCGAACCGCTGCCCCATCGCCTTTACCGCCTGCCGGAAAGAACCGTGGTCAAGGTCAGGGTAGGCTTGAGCCAGCCTGCCCTGGCCCGTTCTCGTCTTGAGCTTTAGATAGCGGGCGCTCTCGCTGAACAGCAGCACGCCAGCGTTCAGCGCCTCACCGACCCAAACGTCGTGACGATACTGAAGAACTGCATAAGAGTAGGCGTGCTTTTTCATCGGTCGAAATTATGCTCTATGTTGGCGACGATCTCGTTCATGTTCTCCATAGCTTCGGTCATGTAGGCGACAATCCGCGAAGCGGTCACTTTGCTCCAGCATTCTGGCACATCGGCGGCGATAAGGGCGAAAATGTCATCAGGCAAGGCCTTCCAGCGATCTGCCACCGCTACGAAGTCCACCCGGTTTTTCGGGCGAAGCTTGGACCACAGGGGATGCATTTCGTATTCCCCCTCATAGTTTACAACTCCACCCAGCGTCCACGGCACGGGTGTATAGTCGCGTTCCGCCTCGTCCGCAGTCGCCTCGACGAAAGCTTCACCGTGGTCAATCATCAGAAATCTATCACCTTTCACCAACAAGTTGGGGTTGGCAGAACTTCTATCCCAGTTCTGGATGATGGTATCGAACACATAGATTTCAGCAGCGAGCTGCGCGTGATCTCGCGATACGGCCATCGCATCCGACCATAAGCTCCAGCCGGGACCACCATTTAAAGATCCGAAGAGTATGTCCGGCCCAGCCTCCAGTCTGGACCGTAGTATCGGATCCTGTGCCGCGGCGACAACGTCTGGGTCCAGCCAGATTTGCATAGGCATGGCGCAGGGGAGGCCAAGCTGACGTGCCAGCTTGCCGCCGAACCACTCGCGTTCCAGCAGGCATGGAAAGTGCTTCTCGCCCAGCTGCGGCCCTTTGAGATAGGCCTCGAACTCGGTCCCGTCAGGAGCTTCGCATATTACTCGCACCGGTCTTGTGCGACCGTTATCGGGCTGAGATGTAATGCCGGTAAGGTTGCAGATCAAAAGTCGTTCCGGTTTTGGAAATGTCACCGGCTAAACTCGACGGTGTAGCGTGATGATTCTGCAAGCAGGAATTGTGGCGACGTGCCGGACGCATCACCGAACAAGGACGCCGGCACAGATAGCCCGCAGCTTCGCCAGACTTATAGGACGCTGGCCATTCTTCTGCATAGCGCCTGCTGCATCCCATACCGGACCCCCAGGTCCATCATAGACGATCTCGGCCTCCTCGGGCGACACCACCTTCAGGACCACCAGCCGGTCACAGGTCGCATAGAGCGATACGAATTTGCCGCCCGTCATCTTTATCTGCACGTCTCTGCCATCAGCATCCACGGCATCGTGCCCGGGATACGAGCTCGGGTAGAGCGTCAGGCCAAGAGCCTCGGCCGCAACGACCTCACCGATCGATCCGACCAGATGGCCGTCCGGCGTAAATTTGCGGCCGGGGTAAGCTGCGGATAGGGCTTCGACGGCGCGGTAGATGTCGGCTACTGGGGCGGGGAGGCGAGCCTTTATGACGTGCATCAGATTAGCAAGTCCGAGTCGCTATCCTCTTCGATCCACTTCTTTTTAATATAGCGTGCTGCATACTCAATTTCAGGGAATAACGACCTAGCATTGATATTCAGAGCATCTAGTTGCCTAAGTATTGGCATCTTCGCGTCAGCCGCCACTGTAAGCGAAGTCATCTTAAAGGAATTAGCTCTTTCCAGATTTTCATAGCTAAGCAATCCACCAACCACAAAAGCCCCCGATTGAGCAACTACACGTCTGTTAGCCTTTGATGGATAAACAAAGTAATACTTTCTAAAATCTCCCAATACCATTTCGTTCAAGAAGTGGGGCTTTTCTTCTTTAACAAAGTGCAGCAGCCTTTTTCCCGCGCTACTTTGCTTCCACTTTTTTCCAATATCGGCATTCGGGTCTTCTTTTGACAAGCTTATGATGGAATTTAGAGAAGATCGCTCCGCTTCATTAAGCCTGGAAAGATTGCAAATTATGCTTATCGCATCACTATCGGGATACTTAACGCGGCGTGGCCCAAACTCCAGCACCCTTACGCGCCCATCGTTTTCTAAGTGCTCTTCCTCGGCGCATGCAAAATATAATGCCACCAGTGGATTTAAGGACACATCGAGCAACCGTGTTGGCAAGCCGTAATGTTGAGCCCTTACTAGTTTCCCGAACATGTTTTGATCATTCGCGAATTCCGAAGGAGACTCTGCAGTTAGTTCCGAGAGAATTTTATTCTCCGCGTCAGCTTTGAGACCACGCATGACTGATGGCCGCATATCCCATGTCGAATTCGCTTCACCTCGAAAACATCGAACGCCTGATGCAGGATCTAGTCTATAAAACGCCTCGAGATATCCTACTACCGTCTCGATTTTTTTATGTCCGAGCACTTTTTTCTCTCCCTTATCTTTCATCCGCCAGCGCTCTCTTTGATGAACGAGATGGTAGAAATTCTCCTCATTAGTATCAGGTTTCTATAACCACCCTTAGACCCGCCGGCGATATGAGCGATGGCCTTTTGCCGGGCCCGGTCATCCTGAGGGAGAAGCCGCGATCGATCAGCTCTGCCGCCTCGTCCAGTGTTCGCACATACACAGCGTTCGTTTCATGATGCTTCTCGGTGCCGTGACGCGGATCACCCAAGCAGTAACCCTGTGTAGTTTGCCAAGGCTGTTCTTGCTTTCCGCCCCGAGGCTTGACCCGCTCAATGCGCATCACCTTACCAGCCATATTCAATCCCCTTCATCCCATCCATCCGCGGCTCACCAGATATCATCGCCCCAGCCTTCCGAAGATGGGCTGCTTATTCTGCCAGAGTGCATCCTCGATATCGTTGGCCAGTGCGTCATTCCTTGGGCCGACTAGTGCACAGGCCTTGATCGTGACACGGCCCGCTAGGCCGTCAGGAACCCAGCACCGCATGTTCAGCGCATAGGTCCCATTATTCACTTGATCCAGGTGCTGGCACAGTCTGGTGCCTAAGCTGCCAGTTCTGGACCCGCCAACATATAGACATGAGCCCCCGTCCGGAGCTTGATGGTTGTCTTCCGACGCAGAAAAATCACGTTCCTGCTTTGGGCGAGCGTCCTGAATGGCGCGCGCCGCTCTAAATGCCTCCCGCAACGAGGTTGCAGTCTCGGATCTGTCTGCATCTAAGGTATAGACGCTGTTTGTAGCAGGAAAACCAGCGAGCGCAGCCCGCAACCAAGTTTTGAGGTCTTCCCGAACTTGGCCGGATCGGATTTCGGCGAGCGTATATGTGCGCTCAACAGGATCGCTGAACTGAGCGCCTCTCAGCCCTCGGCTTCTACGAAGGAATTCCATGCGCTTCTGCTGGATTACGGCCTGCTCAATCACTTGCGAAGCCTGACCCCGGCCCCGCCGCCGTTCTCGGGGATGAACTCAATTCCGGCCGCCTCAAGTGCAGTCTGGATTGCGTCGACTGACGGTTGCGCCACCTGTCTGCGCTCCTTCTCAAAATCGACCACTGTAGACAGGCCCACCGATGCGGCAGCAGCCAGTGAAGTCTGGTTCAGATTGATCATAGCGCGAGCTGCGCGGCACTGTGCTGGGGTCATAAATCAATAATTATTGTTGACGGTGGTTAACGCGGTCTGTATCACTAATTTTTGTTGATACACCACCTCGGGAGAACCCGCAATGCCACGCAACCGCGTTTCGGCAGCCGCTACCGGCTTGCCTTCTGGCCATCCTGCACGAAATCCACGACAGCCTCGTGCTGGCCTTGGATGCCTCCGAGCGTCAACGCTATAGCCAGCCTGAACGAGAGGCCCGCAGCTACACCCGCGCAGCGCTGCGCGATGTCCGCTCCTTGCTGGGCGAGGTGGTGGCATGACTACATCCCACATCCCCGAACTGTTCGCCGGCGCCGCCAGCCTGACCCGCTACATGCGCCAGATCATCGAGAAGACCGACCGGAATAGCGTCAATGATATGCGGGCAGCATTGGATGCGATCCACGAGCATCTGGCTGTTGTCGGTGGATCGGTGGCCCTGCTGGCTGATGCCATGGGCTGTAGTGAAGAGATGCAGCGACTGATGAAGGAGAGCGCCGATCGCATGCTTGTCCTCGCGGCCAATGGCGGGCTGGAGGGTCGGGCATGAACCGCCGCGATATGATCAAGATCGCCCCCATGGCCGCATGTGCCGCCGCTGTGTCCACCGCAGCGTTCAGCGCGCCGCAAGAGACGCCGGTTGCCATAGCCTACCGCGAATGGGCGGCATTTGCCGCCGCCGTTCACGGCGCACCGCGCGAGATGCCGGATAAGTTGTTCGATGCGATGTGCGACAAGCGGCACGACATGGAGCGGGCAATGTTTGCCATCCCGGCCGTGACCATCAACGACACGATGCTGAAGCTGCTGGCCTACACCGACCACGCGAACGACTTCACCAGCGACGGCGACAACACGCCCGAGAAGATCCTGCGCGAAGGCATGGCACTGATGGGGGTGACAGCATGAGCTGCGACCCCGCCGATATCGATCTTTCCTCAGATCTGCTTTCCTTGCTGGCCGTCTGCACCGTCGCCGCGCGGCATATCGCAGAGGGGTCCACGAGGAAGGAGTTGGCCGCCGATCTTCACCGCTGCATGCTGTTGGCCGAAGGGCTAGCACAGCAAACCCATCAGGCGATGAGCTTCACGCCAGCGGGTCGCACGCCATGACCCGGACGCGCAACCAACGCCGCAGCCTGAAGCGCAATGCGGGCGGGAACGCCGCACTCCTTGCCGAATGCTGCTTCGACTATAGAGGTTCAAACCTTACCCCCGTGTCCGACCCTATCGCCGTTGATGCGCTGAAACGGGCGTTCACACTCATGCTGAAAGCCGGGGGCGAACCGATGGCCGTGCCCATTGCGAACATGGAGGCATCGGCCTTCCCACGATACAAGGATCACGGACTGCTCCTCAATGGCGTGACGTGGCTGGCCGTCGGTCTGGATGTCTCTGGACGCGCGACCTATGCGATCCAGACCGCGCAGGATGAGGACAGGACCCTGGCGCATGACGCCGCCCGCTCGATGGCCTTATCTCGGCTTCGATCCTCACTCGCTCGTGCCGGTTTCCCATCACCTTCAAGAAAGGAGCGGGGCCCAGAAGCTTAGGCATTTGATCACCGCCCCTTCATTGTGAGTAAAACTCGAAATTACTTGCGCCCGGGTTTTTTCTGAGTTTTACTCACAATGGAAAAACAGGGCGAGCACTATGGCGAAGCTACCAGCAATCATCGATCTCATCGTGAAGCACGATACCAAGTCCGTTGCGACCATAAGCAACTACGCTCGTGTTCTTCGGGATGCGGGCATATTGCCGAAAGGCAAGCGCGGTCGGGGTGCGCCAGACCTGCACCCGACAGAGATCGCGGATCTTGTGATGGGAGTTGCCGGGGCCGGTGATGCCGTCGATGCGCCTCACGCGGTCGAAATGCTTCGAGGAGCAAAGCTGCTGCCAAAGATCGAACTGGAGCACGAAGGGATCGTCGACGCCGATCATGAACTGAGGCACTGGTCGATTGCGGACTGCTGCGAAGATTTCGGCATGCTTCTCGCAAGCCTTTTGAGCGATGAGCCGCGGCGTGATGATGTTCAGGAATATCCGAACGGAGACTGGTTCTGCATCACCAACATGACCGTGACCATCAACGAGGTCGTTCCGAGGCGAGATTTTGGATGTGCGGAGGTGTTTCTGGACGACGGAAACCAATGGGTCAAACTGACCTTCATGACGCCGAGAACCCCGGACCTTTCCAACCAGGAAGATGACGATCAAGAACCGATCGGTTTGGGCGCCAGTTGGTCTCGCTCGACCCACATCGACTACAGCTTCTTTGTCGATGCGAGCGTCTGCATCAACGGGGGGTATCGCAACCAGATCGAGCAATAGCTTGAGTTATCACTATTTTATTTCCGAACGCTTGTGTTCGAAAATGTGGATAACCGAATTCTTCGGTTTGGATTTTCACGGAACGGCCCGAATATAGGGGTATCAGACAGGCGCCGCCGAGCGCTGCCCTAAGGAAACTGAAGACGATGATCGAGCACAATAACCCGTTTGCGGGATCGGAGGAGCTTTGCCTTCCGCCTGCCCTTAGGAAGCCTCGGCTGCGCCGGGATGCCGCGAGCCAGTATCTGGAACTGGCGCACGGGATCACGATGGCGCCTGCCACCCTTGCCACGCTCGCTACTCGCGGTGGTGGTCCGCCGTTCCAGAAGGTCAATCGCACCCCTCTCTATCCCCGCGTCTCCCTGGACGCTTGGGCGGCCGAAAAGCTCGGACCGCTCCGTGACTCGACCTCGGAGTAAATGACGATGAACGCCCATACCGAACCGACCATCGCCTTCGCCAGCGGCTTCGGCCAGAGCGATACCCACGCGCCGTTCCTCAGCGATGGCCGCCCGAACCCCTCCAAGAGTGCGGGACAGCCGTATGACGTCATCGACGGCAAACAGATTGTCGCGATGATCAAGGCCCCTCCTTCTGTGCCGAAGGAGAAGGCACGTTGGTTTATCCCGTCCCACTATAGCGGGCCGGATGCCCGTAGCCATGATGCTCAGCGGGCAAACGGGTCTTTTGCGTGGTTGCCGATCGACGTCGACCAGAACAATCTCGCCTTGGACGAAATCCTGACCGCTGTTCACGCGGTGGCTCCTAATGCGACCTGCATGATCTATTCCTCTCGCTCGGCAAAACCCGACAACAGGAAGTGGCGTGCGCTGGTGCCGCTCAGGTCCAAGTTAGCCGGTGCCGATTACGCGGATACCGCCACGGCTTTCTATGAATTGCTTGAGGTTGCCACCCATGGGGCACTCATACCCGATCGTGCGCTCGCCCGCCCTGGCCAGCTCATTTACCTGCCGAACAAGGGTGAGTTCTACGAATACAGGGTTCATAAAGGCGACCTTCTCGATCTTGGCGGGCATCACGCCATTATCCAGCATCGGGAGGAGGCTCGGGCCAAGCTTGCAGCGTCCTTGGAGTTCGCGCGTAAGGATCGCGAAAAGCGGACCCACCGCAGGCCGGACAGCAGCACGGACGTCAAACCTGTTGACCATTTCAACGACGCGCACTCCGTGGCCGATCTGCTGGGCCGCTATGGCTATCATCAGGCTGGGCAAAGCCAGGACTGGCGCAGCCCCATGCAAACCACGAAAAGCTTCGCCACGAAGGACTTCGGATCCTACTGGGTCAGCTTGTCATCGAGCGATGCGGCGGCTGGTGTTGGCCGTGCCACCCCCCACGGGCACCGCCACGGCGATGCCTTCGATCTCTACGTATTCCACGAGAAGGGCGGCGACTTTACGGCGGCGGTTCGGGACTATGCCGAAGAAGCCGGTTTGCGCGCGCCGTCTGAGCAGCGGGCGGCGTCACCATCACCTGTCCGCGCAAAAGATGACGACAGGGATGAGACTGCCGATCTGGATGAAGCCATGGCAGCCGAAGACGCAGAACCCGCACCACCCTCCTCAGACTGGCCCTTCAAGGTGAACAAAGGTGGCGTCTGGAAGCGCAGCGAACGCATGGAAAAGGAAACCGGCCGCATCATCACCAAATGGGCTCCGATCTGCTCCGAGTTGCGTGTTCTGGCTGAAACCCGTGATGGCGATGGGGAGGAATGGGGCCGCCTTCTCGAGGTGGTCGATCGTGATGGCCGCCGGAAGCGTTGGGCTATGCCCATGAGCCTCATGTCCGGCGACGGCAGCGCAATCCGTGAACGCCTCTTCTCTCTCGGCCTCGTTCCGTCCCAGGCAAGCAACGCCCGCCAGGCGCTGCTCGAATACATCGGCTCCGCTCAGCCTGAAGAAAAGGTGCGCTGTGTCGCCCGGATCGGATGGAGCGGTGGGGCTTTCGTTCTTCCCTCCCAGACAATCGGAGTTTTCTGACATGAATGAACGTGTCATTTTTCAGAGCGCTGTTCCGCTCGACAATCCTTATCGCTGTGCCGGATCGCTGAAGGCATGGCAGGATGAGGTCGCCGCGAATGCGCTCGGCAACAGTCGCCTTATGCTGGCCCTCTCTGTCGGCTTCACCGGGCCGCTTCTCCAGCCCCTTAGCGTCGAAGGGGGCGGCTACCATTACAGGGGCGGCTCGAGCATCGGCAAAACCACCGCCTTGGTGTCCGCGGGATCGATCTGGGGCGGCGGCGGCATCAACGGTTACGTCGACACTTGGCGTGCGACCTCGAACGGCCTCGAAGGGGTGGCAGCTCTGCACTGTGACACCCTGCTCTGCCTGGACGAAATCGGGCAGATCGACGCAAGGGAAGCGGGCCAAGTGGCTTACATGCTGAGCAACGGCCAAGGAAAGACCCGGGCCGGACGCGGGGGCGAGGCGCGTAAGGCTGCAGAATGGCGCGTGGTTTTCCTGTCGTCAGGTGAAATCAGCCTCGCCCAGAAGATGGCCGAGGACAGTCGCAATCGCCGCGTCATGGCTGGTCAGGAAGTCCGCATCGTCGACATTGCTGCGGATGCCGGTGCCGGGATGGGTATCTTCGAGGACCTGCACGGGTTCGAAAGCCCGGATGCCTTGGCGCGGCATTTCAAGGCAGCAGTCTCTCGCAACTATGGGCACCCCTCGATCGCCTTCCTGAAAAAACTGGTCGATGGCCGAGTGGCGAATATTGACCGCGCTGCCGAGCTCATGAAGGCGTTTCAGGAACAGAACCACATCGCCGGCGCCGATGGACAGGTCTCAAGGGTCTTAGCCCGCTTCGCATTGGCTGCGGCAGCAGGCGAGCTTGCCCTTGAGTTTGGGGTGCTGCCCTGGAAGTCGGGCGATGCATTTGCGGCCGCAAAGACCTGTTTCGAGGCATGGATCGACGGACGGGGCGGCACCGAGGCCGCAGAGGACCGCGACGCGGTGGCGACCGTCCGTCGCTTTCTGGAAGCCCATGGGTCCAGCCGCTTCGAACTCATCCTGGGCGATCAGGGCGTTGCCGATCAGACCATCGACACTCGCGTCGTCAACCGTGCGGGATTTGTCCGGCACCGCAATGACCAGCGGGAGTATGTGTTCCTGCCTGAGGCGTGGAAAGAGGTCTGTGCGGGTATGGACCCGGGCCGGGTTGCCCGGGTGCTGGTCCAGCGCAGCCTGATGGAGGTCGGATCCGACGGAAAGCCGCAGACCAAACAGCGCCTCCCCGGGATCAACAAGCCCGCCCGCTGCTACGTGGTCTCCGCAAACATCCTCGCCGAGGACTGATCCTGTTCCCCTTGTTCCCCACGGACGAAACCAGTGGGGAACAGGGTTTCCCCCTTATTTCAAACGCTGTTCCCCTTGTTCCCCGCCAGAACAGCAGGTCTGGAGATTGAAATGCCGCTCAAAGCCCCGAGAATATGCTCCTGTGGCAAGAAGGTGCCTGCCGGGATCAAGTGCGAGTGCCAGAAGGCAAGGAAGAGGGCCAGTGACAAGGTCTACGACGCCAAACGGCCCAACGCTCGGCAACGCGGTTACGACAAGGACTGGGAGCGAGCTGCAAAGCGTTTCCTGTCCCGTCCGGAGAACCGCGCCTGCGTCGTATGCGGTGAGCTCGCTACTGTCGTAGACCACCGCATTGCGTTCAAGGGTGATGATGCCTTGAGGTTGGACATTCGGAACTGGCAGCCCATGTGCCGCCCCTGCAATTCACGCAAGAACGTTCGAAGCGAAAGCGGGTTTGGTCGCAAGCCAAAAGGAGCTGAATGATGGATGCAACCCATCTGCGAGTTCATCATAGGCCCGATGGAAAGCACGAGGTCAGGAATGCCAGAGGTGATGTTCTGGCCGTATGCGAAACCAATGCAGCAGCTTGGCGGTGGATCGACAAACACACGCTTGCCGGCCAGGAAGACACCGACAGGCATTACCGCATCAGGGCATCGGCACGGTTCTCATGAATGGCCCCTAGCGCTACAGTGCGGGATGGCAGCATAAGCCCCGATCACTAGCCCCACGGGACAAGCTCGACTTGAAGACATACGCCCAAATCCGTGATCATGTCGGATCTGGGCAATTTCCTTTCCAGAGTATCCGGACGGAGACCGCGATGGCTGAGTTACCACCTCTCGATCAATGGCGTCTCGACGGGATGCTCGAGCTCCAAAAGATGGATAGCCAGCTCGGGCCACGGGATAAGCTCTGGGGCCTCGAAGCGATTGCGGCCGCAATGGGCGTCAGTGCCAAGACCGCGCGCCGGTGGGCTGATGACGGCAAGGCACCGAGCACCAAGCCTGCGGGGCGCTACTTCGCGCGCCGGTCCGAGTTGAATGCATGGCTGAGGTCAAAATAATGCTCGCCATCAGTTTCTCCCATTAACCATTAGGCTGAACTGGAGAAATGAAATGCGAAGGCGGTTTGTATACCTCTGATGCCACAACGAAGGTGCTGAACCCCATTACTATACCCGTGATGATTACAAGAGCAGCTGCAGGGTAATGAACAGCTGAGATCACAGTGCAGGTTTTCCTCAAGCGATCAAACCAGTTCAGCTGATAGATGTCAGGATACTCCAACTGGAAACGGAAGAAGTCGGCGTCATCATGGTTGATGCTATATTTCTGCAGGATAGCATTATACGATTGCGATATTCTGATAAGTTGGTCGGTGCCGACACTTTCCCCGATGAACCGAAGCTCTCGCCGAAGTTCTTGGATTTCCAGAGCGCTTCGATGATGCTGTTCGGCCTTGACCGCATAGCCCGCAGAGTATGACGACACGGATGAAGCCAGAAGCAGAACCGAGATCGCAACCGTGAACATGTCAACCCAAGGTTCGTAACGGCCGGGCAAGCTCAGCAAGCTAGGACCGACAGCGAGCAGTATCAAATAAGCTGACGCAAAGGACGTTAGTGTGGTCATCCACTTGTCGATATGACTCAGTCTCTTTGCTGCGTTGAACCTCGAACCCGCCGTTACCTTCAGCGATCGAAGAAGATCATCAATAGTTTCGCTCATTATCATTATCCGAGAAATTCTGCGTTGCGCGTATAGCACGCGAATGCCAGGGGGTGGTCCAGAACTTTTGCCCTTAGTTGGGGACCAGTGCGGGGAGCAGCGTGCAAGATATGACCGAATTGGAGTTTTTTGGGAATGCCGATTGCTTGGCGTGTTCCCCCCTGTTCCCCACTGAATTCTGTGCTGGGGAACAGGAATATTCCCAATAAAATATCGGTTGTTCCCCGTGTTCCCCTCGTTCCCCGCACAAACAACTGAGCCTAAGCAAAGGGTGAGCCTCGCCCCGCATGATCCGCTGCGGTCTGGAGCGTCAGCGCTGCATGGACGATGGCCATTCGTGGAGCAGCCCCAAGAGTAGCGGCGGCCGGAGGAGATGCGACTCACCTTGCTATTTGTTGAGCAATCGTAGGCCGACCCGATAGGCTTCAGCTTGAGAAGCAAGTGATGACCTCACTTCTCCGTGACTTTAATTCCCATGAATCTTCTTTTGTATCTGGTTCCGCCATGGTTCCATGGCTTTCGCTAAGCAAAAGGCCGCCCCGAGGGACGGCCATTTTGTGCTTATCTTCCAGTGAGATACTGGTGCCGCTGAAGGGACTCGAACCCCCGACCCCATCATTACGAATGACGTGCTCTACCAGCTGAGCTACAGCGGCCTGGTGGCGGGCTATTAGCATCCTCCCGCCACGGGGTGAAGCCCTAATCTGCGGGTTTCTCCATCGTGTCGTCGCGCAGGGGCGCCCCGACGATCAGGGGCAGAAGCTCGGTTCCCGTCGCGCTTGGTCCTGCGCCTTCCACCGGTTCGCGCCAGGAAAGGGTGTCGAAACCGCCGCAGTTGTCGCAGATCGGCGTCCATTGCGAATGGACCGCCTGACATTTGTCGCAGCACCACTGCGGGCCGCGTGGCGCGGTCAGGGCGCGGGTCAGCCAGCCGCGCACCACGGCGTCGTCCGCCCCCTCGCCGCGTTCGATGGCGGCCATGATGGTCAGCGACCGGACGGTGGGGTGATCGGTCGCCAGCTTGCCCAGCGCGCGGCGGGCGCCGGGGAAATCCTCGGCGGCGATGGCGAGTTCAGCCGTCATCAGGCGGGTTTCGGGATTGTCGGCGTGCAACCCGGTCAGAACCTCGAACCGGCGCTGACGTTCGCGCGGCGATTCGTCGGGCGCGATCTCGGCGAAGGCCGAGGCGAGATCGGGATGCGGCTGCGCCTCCCATGCCTTGCGCAGCACGCGCGAGGCGTTCTTGGAATTGCCCTGGGCGATATAGCTTCGCGCGGCCATCACCGCCGCGGGGATCAGATCCGGTGACCGCTTGTTCGCCTCGATCGCCGCCTCGCGCGCCTCGATGGAGGCATTGTCGTCCATGACCGTCCGCGCCTGTTGCAGCGCCAGAACGGCATCGCGGCGCTGATAGACCGCTTTGGGCAGTTCGCCCGACTTGCGTTTGGCGTCCAATGTGGCGCGGGCGCCCTTCCAGTCGGCGCTGTCGGCCTGCAGCTTCAGCAGGATATCCTGCGTTTCGGAATGCTTGGGGCGCAGCGCAAAGGCGCGTTCGGCCAATTTCAGCGCGGTCTCGTTGTCGCCCTCGTCCAGCTTTTGCCGCAGCAGACCCCGAATGCCGGTGAAACGGGTCTTGTCATCGGCCAGCAGCTTCTTCCAGGCATCCTCGGCCCGTGCGCGGTCGCCTGCCTTTTCCGCCGCCTGCGCGATCACCAGCGTCGTCAGTTCCGGCTGGTCCAGATATCGCTCCGCCCGGGTCGCCTTGGTCAGTGCCAGACGCGGCTCGCCCGAGGCGAGCGCGAACATAGCCTCGGACAGCGCCTCGCGGCCCTTGCGGTCGCGCGAGCGATCGAAATACCGCGTCAGCGCGGTTTCATCCCCGTTCAGGAACCGCAGGAAGGCCACGACCAGCGCCGCCAGTTTCATCAGCAGCCACAATGCGGCAACGACCAGCAGCGCCGCGATCAGCGTCTGGATCGGGCCCAGCGTGAATTCCCAGCCCGACACGGCAACGCGGATGCCGCCGCCCGAATCCAGCAGCCAGCTGGCCGTCAGGCTTGCCGCCGCGATGACGGCGACGAAGATCAGAACCTTGGCAAGCGACCAGAGCATCAACGCGCCTCCAGCGATGAAAGGGCGGATTCGGCTTCGACCCGACGCTCGGCCTCGCTGCGCCAGTCGGTCATCGCGCCCTGCCCTTCCAGTGGCAGCGCCCGAAGCTGGTCCAGCGCGCCCGCGACATCGGCATTGGCCAGCGCCGCCTCGGCTCGCGACAGGATCGCGTCGGGATCGTTGCCTTCGCGGGGCGTCAGCGACCGCGCGCCCGTCTGGCTGCGCAGAAACGATCCGACCCGGTCGGCCCAGGTCGCGCCCATATCGGCGGCCAGCGACGCCTCCAGCCCCGCGCGAGCCGCTTCGGGGAAATCCTGTTGCAGCTTCAGGATCGACGGCAACCCTTCGGCATTGTCGGCAAGGATCGGCGGAACCTCGACCCCCGCTTCACGCAGGCTGTCCAGCGCGGTGGTGAAGGGCGTGCCGCTGTCCAGCGCCGCCGCGATCCGCGTCAGCGAGGCGGAGACCGTCGCCGCGCGAGCCGTCGCTTCGGCCTGCTGCTGGATGGACTGCGCCTCGGTCCGGGCCTGATCCAGCTGTTCGCGCGTCTGGTCGACGATGGCCTGCATGTCGGGGGCCAGCGCGCCCGATGTCATCTGCCCGCGAAGCTGGTCGATCTGCGCACGAAGCTCGTCCACCGGCGAGGGGGCGTTTTCAAGCGCGGCAATGCGCCCTTCGACGCCCGAAAGGTCCGGCGCGGCGGCAGAGGCGACGCGGTCGCGCAGGGCGGTGATTTCTTGGGCCTGACGGGCGATCTCGGCCTCCAGCGCGGATGTGTCGCGGATCGGCCAGCCATCGGGCACGAATTGCGCGGCGCCGAAGCCAAGCGCGGCAGCGACGACGCCCCCAAGCAGAAGCGGAAGGAAGACCGAACGCTGCGGCGGCGCAGCGCCCGGCTCTGCCGGTGTCGAAAGATCGGGAATCGGCTCTGGCTTCGGTCCGATGGCAACCTCCGCCTCAGCCTTGTTCTCGGGCTTGTTTTCGGGGCGGGTGTCTTCGTCTGCCATGCCGGTGCCTCATGCGGGAAACTGCGATACGCCAAGAACCTAGCTTTGCCGCGTTCATGTCTCAAGACTCTGCATCGCGGCGAGAAGGTCAATCATCGCCGCGGCGGTCGGCTCGGCGGCGATCCGCACTTCGGCGGCGGGCGGGGCGGCGGCAGCCACGGCGGGGCTGAGACAGGCAAGCCGCAGGGGCGCCCGCGCCGGAACCTGCGCGAACCGCCGCGCGCTGGCGGGCGAGAACAGCGGAACGATTACCGGCTCGGCACCGTCCAGCAGCGCAAGCGCCTCGGGCGTTGGCGGCAGGGGGACGATGTCGTAGACCACCGCCTCGGCGCAGGGGATGCCGGCGGCGTTCAGCCGGGCCGCGACATCGCCCCGCGTCTCGCGCCCGCGCAGGTGCAGACAGCGCCCCGGCGGCGCAGCAAGGATCGCCGCCACCAGCGCATCGGCATCGCCCGAAGCCGACCACGCCTGAAACCCCGCCCGCCGCGCAACCTCGGCGGTGCGGTCCCCCACGCACCACGCGCGCGGTGCAGGCAGCCGCCCCCTCAGCGCATGGACGGCGTTTTCCGAGGTGAAGATTGCGCAATCCGCCAGCGGCAGGTCCGGGTTCAGAAACCGCACCTCGGCCAGCGGGGATTGCACGATGCGCCCTGTAAGCCGCGCGGCGAACCGCGCGTTCTGCGCCGCCGCGCGCGTCAACAGGATGGGGATGTGGGATTGCCCGGACATGGCTCGAAGGTTACATGCGGGTCAGACCCCAGACAACCGGCGCATCATGGACACGCTCACCTTCCTTGGCATCGAAAGCAGCTGCGACGACACCGCCGCCGCCGTCCTGCGCGGGTCCGAGGTCCTGTCCTCGGTGGTCGAAGGTCAGGCGGCGCTGCATGCGGCCTTCGGCGGCGTGGTGCCGGAAATCGCCGCCCGCGCCCATGCCGAACGGCTGGATATCTGCATCGAGGCAGCCTTGGCGCAGGCGGGCGTCACGCTGGCCGATCTGGACGGCATCGCGGTGACAGCAGGGCCGGGGCTGATCGGGGGCGTCCTTTCGGGCGTGATGTGCGCCAAGGGGCTGGCAGCGGCGACGGGCCTGCCGCTGGTGGGGGTGAACCACCTTGCGGGCCACGCGCTGACCCCGCGGCTGACCGATGGGGTGGAATACCCCTATCTTATGCTGCTGATTTCGGGCGGGCATTGCCAGTTCCTGACCGTGCGCGGCCCCGAGGATTTCAGCCGCATTGGCGGGTCCATCGACGACGCCCCCGGCGAGGCCTTCGACAAGACTGCCAAACTGCTGGGCCTGCCCCAGCCCGGCGGACCGGAGGTGGAGCGCGAGGCGGCAAAGGGCGATCCGAAGCGTTTCGCCTTCCCTCGCCCGCTGCTGGATCGCCCCGGCTGCGACATGAGCTTTTCCGGGCTGAAAACCGCGCTGCTGCGCCAGCGGGATGCGCTGGTCGCGGCGCAGGGCGGGCTGACCCGCGCCGACCGTGCCGATATCTGCGCCGGGTTCCAGCAGGCGGTGGCCGATGTTCTGGTCGAAAAGACCCGCCGTGCCCTGAAGGTTTCGGATGCGAAGGTGCTTGCCGTTGCGGGGGGCGTTGCCGCGAACACGCTGATCCGGGCGGGACTTCAGCGCGTCGCGGCGGAAGCACGCGCGGAGTACGTCGCGCCGCCCTTGCGCCTTTGCACCGACAACGCCGCGATGATCGCATGGGCGGGGATGGAGCGGTTCCGCATGGGCGCGCGCGACGGGATGGACCTTGCCGCCCGCCCGCGCTGGCCGCTGGACACCACCGCCGCCCCGCTGATCGGGTCCGGCAAGAAGGGAGCAAAGGCATGAGCGTCGCGATCCTTGGCGCAGGGGCCTTCGGCACCGCGCTTGCCATCGCCATCGAGGGGCCGGTCACGCTTTGGGGCCGGGGTCTGACGGGGCGCGAGGTGCCGCGCCTGCCCGGTGCCACCCTGCCGGACAGCGTCCGCATCGCGACGGGCCTGAGCGAGATCACCGAAAAGACCGTGCTTCTTGCCGTGCCGATGCAGGCGCTGTCCGGCTTCGTGCGGAATCATGCGAAGGTGCTGGACCGCCGCCGTCTTGTCGCCTGCTGCAAGGGGATCGACCTCGCCTCTGGCCATGGCCCGGCCGAGGTGATTTCCCGCGCCTGCCCCAACGCCATTCCCGCCATCCTGACCGGCCCCAGCTTTGCCGCCGACATCGCGCGCGGGCTGCCGACCGCCCTGACCCTTGCTTGCGAGGACGAGGCGGTGGGCGAGCTGATCCAGCGCGAGCTGTCCGGCCCTGCGCTGCGCCTTTACCGCACGACGGACGTTGCGGGCGCGGAACTGGGCGGTGCGCTGAAGAACGTGGTCGCCATCGCGGCGGGCGTCGCCATCGGCGCGGGCATGGGCGATTCCGCCCGCGCGGCGCTGATGACACGGGGCCACGCGGAAATGCTGCGGCTGGCGCATGACCTTGGCGCGCGAGCCGAAACGCTGGCGGGGCTTTCGGGGCTCGGCGATCTGGTGCTGACCTGCACATCCGACCAGTCGCGCAATTTCCGCTATGGCCGCGCCCTTGGCAGCGGCGCGGACTTCCCCCCCGACCAGACGGTCGAAGGGGTTGCGACAGCGCTTGCCGTCGCTAAGCTGGCGCATGATCGCGGCGTGGACATGCCGATCGCGCAGATGGTCGCCGCGCTTGTCGATGGCCGCATTTCGGTCGCCGATGCCGCGAAAACCCTGATGACCCGCCCTTTGAGGAGTGAATGATGCGCGTCGCCCTGATCTGCCGTGACAAACCCGGCCATCTGCAAACCCGGATCGACAACCGCGCCGCGCATCTGGAGCATATCGAAGCGTCTGGCGTGGTCGAAAGCGCGGGGCCGCTGCTGAACGACAAGGGCGAGATGGCGGGATCGCTGGTCATCCTGCTGGTGGAGGATATGGACGTGGCCAAGGACTGGGCCGCGAACGATCCCTATGCCAAGGCCGGGCTGTTCGAGGATGTGCAGATCATCGAATGGAAGAAGGTCATCGGATGAACTACTGGCTTTTCAAATCCGAACCGGACACCTGGAGTTGGGACCAGCAGGTCGCGAAGGGCGAGGAAGGCGAGGAATGGGGCGGGGTTCGCAACTATCAAGCGCGCAACTTCATGCGGGCGATGAAGGTCGGCGATCTGGGCTTCTTCTATCACTCCAACATCGGCAAGGAAGTCGTCGGCATCGTCGAGGTCTGCCGCGAGAGCGAGCCTGACAGCACCGCCGACGATCCCCGCTGGGACTGCGTGATGATCCGCGCCGTGGAACCCGTGGTCCGTCCGGTCACGCTGGAGGATTGCAAGACGGAACCCGCGCTGAAGGACATGGTGCTGGTCAACAACTCGCGCCTCTCGGTCCAGCCGGTGACCGAGACCGAATGGAAGACGGTCCGCAAGATGGCGGGCCTTTGACGGGGCGCACCCAACACTTGCTTTACCTATGACGCATATCTTCCGGGCAAGCATCCGCAAAAGGGGTGCTTGTCGTCATTGAAAGCACATGATTCCCGGAAGGTTTCAACATGATCGACCCCAATCCCCTTGCGCGAAGGGGCATCATCGGCCTTGCCGTCATCTCCATGGCGGTGCTTGGCGCCTGCGCGTCCGGCGCGGACCTGTCCCGGACGAACCCTGATTATTTCGTGGCCGACATCTCGGAAGGCAAGCTCAGCGGCAGCTACAATCCGGCGGGTTTCGGCACGGCCGAGGTGCGCGATCTTCTTGCGCCCAACTGCGCGGGCAAGCAGCTTTCGGCTTACAGCGAAAAGCCGGTCGAAGGGTTGGTCGCCTTCGCCGCGACCTGCAAGGGCGGAACCGAAGCCTATGGCGGCAATATCGAGTTCGAGCGTCGCGGCGATCGCGTCATCGCCGAGGGCCTGACCTATGACGAGAACGGAGATCTGACGATGCCGGGGACGCATTGATCGCCCCGGTCCTGCAAAACAAAAGACCCGCAAACGTGCTGCTTGCGGGTCTTTCCATCGCTGGCGTTCAGGGTCAGTTCATCTTGCCGATCGACCAGAACAGCGTCTCGCCCGACGAGTCGTCCACGCCGTCATTGTCGGTCACGACCCAGCCGATACCGTCCGCGTCGATGGTGAAGCCTTCGACCTTGTCCTGCACATAACCGTTCAGCGCCTTCAGGTCAGGGATGAAGTCGCGGACTTCTTCCTTGGTCACGACCGGCAGCGTTTCGCCTGCGGCAACGGGGGCCAGTTCGGACACCGGGAAGCGGAACAGCTTCTTCACCTTGGCCGCATCGCCGATCAGGTTGTCGCGCTCGATCACATAGGCCCAATCGCCATCAATCGTCAGCTCCGAAAGGCCCATCCAGCCTTCGCCCGCCTCTTCCAGCGGATAGGCGACGGCGCCCCATTCCTCGCTGTCGGTGTCATATGCGATCAGCTTCACTTGGCCTTTCGCGTCGTTCCATTCCCGCTGCACGGCAACCCAGACGGTGTTGCCCTGAACTGCGATGCCTTCGAAACCAAAGCGCTTCTCGCCGTCCAGCAGATCGGCGGGCAGTGCGAATTCGTCCTGAATCTCGCCATCGGCATCGACGTGATAGATCGCATGCGGGATCAGACGGTCGCTGCGCCCTTCGGAGGCCAGCCAGAAGCCGCCTTCGCCATCGGTCGCAATGCCTTCGATGTCCAGCTTTTGCGCCGGATGGCCGTTGCGCGTCACGATCAGCTTGTTCGTGATGCGCGCAGGCGTCTGCGTCGCGTCGATGGTGAAGATCGCGGGCTGGTTGCCATAGACGCTGTCGGACACGGCGAAAAGCTGGCCGGCTGCCTCGCCCGCCGCCAGACCGGACAGCGCACCCCAGCCGATCAGCTCCTCGGGCCCGGCCGAGGTTATCATCGGATAGGCCGCCGGACCCGTCCCGGCCTCAAACAGCATGACATGGGCACGCGCGCCGCCATCTTCGCCAAGGTCCGCCTCGTTCGCGGAAACCAGAAGGTTGCGCGACGGGATCGCCACCAGGCCTTCGGGGCTGACGCCCGAGGGAAGAAGCTGCGTCAGTTGCGGCTGCGACAGGTCCGACACGTCATAGACGCCGATGACCGAGGCGCGTTCCGACACGACGAAGACGTAGGGGGTGCCGTCGAAGGTCGCGACCTCGATCGACTCCGGCTCCACGCCTTTGGCGTCCGAACGCTTTTCGGGGTAATGGCCGATCTCGGCCACGGCATGTTCGAAGGACACACCGGAATCATAGACCACGGTGCCGTCGCGGTTGAAGATCGTCCAACCGCGCGAGCCGCCCTGATAGTCGCCCTCGTTCGCCGTGGCAAAATGGGCATCGTCGATCCATTTCACGCCGTCAGGTTCGCGCGGGATGTCTGTCAGCGTGTCGGTAAAGGACAGCTCGCCATTGTCCTTTGCGTCCACGCCCTCCAGCGTCACGGTTCCGGCGCTGAAATGCGAGGTCACGGCCCCATCGGCGCCGATGACGGCGATGTGGTTGTTTTCCTGCATCGTGACGACGATTTCGCCGTTCTCGTTGATGTCGACATATTCCGGCTCGGGGTCTTCGCCGCCGATTGCGGCAAGGCCGGTCAGGTCGATCTTCTGCATCCCTTCGCAGTCAAGCTCGCCATTCGCGACGGGCAGCTTGACGACGAAGCCTGCGGGCAACTGCGGCAGCGCGCCGTCGTTCAGGTCCTCGTCGCGCTGGTTTTCGATGGCAATGGCAAGGAAGCTGCCATCCTTCGACTTGGCAACGGAATCGGGCTGGCCGCCCAGATCGCAGGATTCGAGCACCTCTTCCGAGTCCAGATCCAGCACGCGGAGCTGACCCGAGGGCTGGGTGAACGATTCCGAAGTGTCGACGCCGACGAAGACACGTTTGCCGATGATGACCGCCGTCGTCGGCTCGCCATCCATCGCGACGTTGCCAAGCGCCTTCGGGGCCTTGGCGTCGGTGATGTCCAGAAAGCCCAGAACGCCCAGCGGGCTGTCGGAATAGACGATGGTGTTGCCGTCTTCGGAAACCGAGATGATCTCGGCCGAGGTCGGACGCGCCCGGTCCTCGCCCTCGGCCATGTTGTCCGGCGTGGCGAACGACGCGATGCGGTTGAAGGTCGTCTCGGCCATTGCCGGCATGGCGGTCGCCAGCGCGATGGCCGAGGTCAGGAGCGCGAATTTCTGCACGGTGCTGTCCCCGAAGTGCGGTTGTGTGCCGCACCTGTGACGGGGGTTGGAAACAGGATCGTAAAGGTTTTGCGACGTTTTATTGACGCAAAACTCAGATCAGGTATTCCGCCAGAACCTCGTCCCCGGTGATGTCGCGATAGGCAAAGCCGTGTTCGTCCAGTTTCGCAAACAGGCGCGGGAAGTTTTCGGCCTGCTTCGTCTCGATCCCGATCAGGATCGAACCGAAGTTGCGCGCCGACTTCTTGAGGTATTCGAACCGCGCCACATCGTCGTCCGGGCCGAGCATGTCGAGGAAATCGCGCAGCGCGCCTGGCCGCTGCGGCAGACGCAGGATGAAGTATTTCTTCAGCCCGGTGTAGCGCTGGGCGCGTTCCTTCACCTCGGGCAGACGTTCGAAATCGAAGTTCCCGCCCGAGGTGACGCAGACAATGGTCCTGCCCGCGATATCGCCCAGTTCGGCCAGCACGTTCACCGACATGGCCCCGGCAGGTTCCAGCACGACGCCCTCGACGTTCAGCATCTCCAGCATGGTCACGCAGATGCGATCCTCGGGGGCCAGAAGCACCTGATCGGGCGAAGCCCATTTAAGCGCCTCATACGTCCGCTCGCCCAGCCGGGCGACGGAAGCGCCGTCGACGAAGCTGTCGACCTTGTTCAGCTGCACCGGATGGCCCGCGTTCAGCGCCGCCGTCAGGCTGGCCCCGCCCACGGGTTCGACGAAGCGGAACTCGGTTTCGGTGCCGATGGTCCGCAAGTATTTCGTGACGCCCGAGGCAAGCCCCCCGCCGCCCACCGGCAACACCACCATGTCGGGCGCGCGGCCAAGCTGCTCCATCATCTCGACCGCGACGCTGGCCTGACCCTCGATCACGTCGTCATCGTCGAAAGGCGCGAGGAAATGCGCGCCGCGATCGCTGCACCACGCCTTGGCCGCCGCGAGCGTCTGGTCGAAATAGTCGCCCGTCAGCACGACCTCGACGAATTCGCCGCCAAAGGCGCGGGTTTTGTCGATCTTCTGCTGCGGCGTGGTGATGGGCATGAAGATCGCGCCCTTCACCCCGAAATGACGGCAGCAGAAGGCCATTCCCTGCGCGTGGTTCCCGGCGCTGGCGCAGACGAAAAGCTGCTGGTCCGGGTCCGTCACCCGCATCTTGCGCATCGCGTTGAACGCCCCCCGCAGCTTGTAGCTGCGCACCGGCGTCAGATCTTCGCGCTTCAGCCAAATCTCTGCCCCGAAGCGGGCGGAGAGGAAGTCGTTCCGTTGCAGCGGCGTCTGTTCGAACAGATCGCGCAGGGCAAGGGTGGCGGCGCGGGCGTGGGATGCGAAATCGGTCATGGGCGGAGCAATGCGGGTTTTTGCCTGAAACGCAAGGGTCAGATCGGATCGCGCCCCTCGACGCAATGGCGTTAAAGCGAGGTCGCAATGCTCAGCACGCGCAAAGAAGCGATGCTGGAAAGGTCATTGCTTGAAACGCAGGTGGAAACTGGCTATCCGCACCCGAATGTCCCCGTTCATGGAGCCGCCGATGTCCGCGCCCAAGAAAGTCGTCCTTGCCTATTCCGGTGGTCTGGACACCTCGATCATCCTCAAATGGCTTCAGACCGAATATGGCTGCGAGGTGGTGACCTTCACCGCCGATCTGGGCCAGGGCGAGGAACTGGAGCCGGCGCGCGCCAAGGCGGAACTGCTGGGCATCGCGCCCGAGAACATCTTCATCGAGGATGTGCGCGAGGAATTCGTGCGCGATTTCGTCTTCCCGATGTTCCGCGCCAATGCTCTCTATGAGGGGTTGTATCTGCTGGGCACGTCCATCGCACGCCCGCTGATCTCCAAACGTCTGGTCGAAATCGCGCGGGAGGTCGGCGCGGATGCCGTGGCGCATGGCGCGACCGGCAAGGGCAACGATCAGGTCCGGTTCGAGCTTTCGGCCTATGCGCTGAACCCCGAGATCAAGGTCATCGCGCCCTGGCGTCTGTGGGATCTGACCAGCCGCACCAAGCTGATCGAGTTTGCCGAGGCGAACCAGATCCCGATTGCCAAGGACAAGCGCGGCGAAGCGCCGTTCAGCGTGGACGCGAACCTGCTGCACACATCTTCGGAAGGCAAGGCGCTGGAGAATCCCGCCGAGGCTGCCCCCGACTATGTCTATCAGCGCACGGTGAACCCCGAGGATGCGCCGGACACGCCCGAATTCATCGAGATTGCCTTCGAGAAGGGCGACGCGGTCGCGATCGACGGGGTGGCGATGTCGCCCGCCACGATCCTGACCAAGCTGAACGAGCTGGGCGGCAAGCATGGCATTGGTCGTCTGGACTTCGTGGAAAACCGCTTTGTCGGCATGAAGTCGCGCGGCATCTACGAGACGCCCGGCGGCACCGTCCTTCTGGAAGCGCATCGCGGGATCGAGCAGATTACGCTGGATTCCGGCGCGGGCCACCTGAAGGACAGCCTGATGCCGCGCTATGCCGAGCTGATCTATAACGGCTTCTGGTTCTCGCCCGAGCGGGAGATGCTTCAGGCGCTGATCGACAAGAGCCAGGAACATGTGACGGGCACCGTGCGCCTGAAACTCTACAAGGGTCTGGCGACGACCGTGGGCCGCTGGTCGGACCATTCGCTTTACAGCGAGGCGCATGTGACCTTCGAGGAAGACGCGGGCGCTTACGACCAAAAGGACGCGGCAGGCTTCATCCGTCTGAACGCCCTGCGGCTGAAGCTGCTGGCGACGCGGAACGCACGGGTCAAGTAAGGGCCGGACCCTTCCGGAATGAATAAGGGGCGCCCTCGGGCGCCCCTTTGCATGATTGTAATAGCAACTCGAAATCAAGAACTCTGGACGACTTTAACAACTCGTTAAGACACTGGCCGGGCCGGGTGACCAGTTATTCCGAGCAACGCAAAAGTCCCGCATCATCACGGGAATGTCAGGCAAATTCCGCCACTTACAACCTGCGCGTGTCAGGCTGCCGAAGAGGACATGTCCGAAAGTTCAGGTCATCCGCGCAAGGAAGGCTTCGACCTCGTCGGCGGTGGGCATGGCGTCCGCCGCACCGGGGCGCGTGACCTGAAGCGCGGCGGCCGCCGAGGCACGGAGCATCGCGCCCTCGGCCCCCTCGCCCATGTCCAGCGCGGCGGCAAGAGTGCCGGCGAAACAGTCGCCCGCGCCGGTCGTGTCCACCGGATCGACGCCGAAGGCCGGGACGTGCAGCGGATGCTGCCCAATCCATTCGGCCCCTTCGGCCCCGCTGGTCACGATCATCTCGACCGGGGGGACCTCGCCCATCGCGGCGCGCAGGGATCGCGCCTCGACCGCGTTCATCACCAGAAGCGAGACATGCGGCAGCACGGCGCGCACCGCCTCAGGATCGAAAGGCGCAGCGGAATAGATCACGCGCATCCCGCGCGCGGCCCCCGCAGCAGCGGCCTCGGCCTGCGCCGAGGTTTCGTTCTGCAAGAGCAGCAGATCGCCCGCCGCAGCGCCGGCAAGGTCGGGCGCGGTCAGCACCCGGTTCGCACCGGGAAAGATCACGATGGAATTTTCTGCCCCCGGATCGACGTTGATGATCGCGTGGCCCGTGGGCGCGTCTGTCACCGCGATGTGGCGCACGTCCACCCCGGCGGCAGCCAGAACCTCGCGCGCCCAGGCGCCGTCATGGCCGACGGCACCCAGATGCAGGCAGCGCGCCCCGGCCCGTGCCGCAGCGACGGACTGGTTCGCGCCCTTGCCGCCCAGCCCAACCTTGTAATCGCTGGCCTGAAGCGTCTCGCCCGGGTTGACCAGATGCGGGACGCGATAGACGTGATCGAGGTTGATCGAGCCGAAGTTCCAGATCGCCATTATCCCACCTTGCAGGCCGCCATGACCGCCATGTTGACGATATCGTTCACCGTCGCGCTGGTCGAGCAGATCTGGATCGGTTTCGGCACCCCGGTCAGGATCGGCCCGATCACCGTCGCCCCCGCCATTTCCTGCATCAGCTTGACCGAGATGGATGCCGAATGCCGCGCCGGGACGACCAGCACGTTGGCAGGTCCGGTCAGGCGGCAGAAGGGATAGTTCGCCATCTGCGCGGGGTTCAGCGCCACGTCGACGGTCATCTCGCCATCGTATTCAAAATCGACCCCGCGCGTGTCCAGCACCTTGGGCGCCTGCCCCAGCTTCACCGCACGTTCCGACTTCGGCGATCCGAAAGTCGAGAACGACACGAAAGCCACCCGCGGATCGAGGCCGAGGTTGCGGGCAACCCCCGCCGCACGTTCCGCGATATCGGCCAGATCCTCGGCCTCGGGCCATTCATGAACCAGTGTGTCGGAAATCAGCACGATCCGGCCCTTGTGCAGTAGCGCCGTCACCCCCGCCGCGCCCGAACCGGGGGTCGCATCGAAGACGTGATTGATGGCCGATAGCACATGCGCCGATTTGCGCGTGGCCCCCGTCACCAGCCCGTCGCCATGCCCATGTTCCAGCATCAGCGCCGAGAAGACGTGACGGTCGCGCCCCACCAGCCGGCGGATGTCATGCGTGTCGAACCCGCTGCGACCAAGCCGGGAATAGAGGAACTCCTTGTAGGTCTCCAGATGCGGGGTATTGGCGGCGTTCACCACTTCCAGCTCGCGCACAGCGTCGCCAAGACCCGCTGCTTCCAGCTTGGCCTGCACGTCGCCCTCACGGCCCACGACCAGCGCCTTGCCCAGACCCGCACGCTGGTAACTGACGGCGGCGCGCAGCACGCGCAGGTCGTCCCCTTCGGCAAAGATCATCCGCGCCTGCGCCGTTTTCGCGCGGGCATGAATGCCCTGCAGGATCGAGGCGGTCGGGTCCATGCGCGATTTCAGCTGCGCCTCATATGCGGCAAGGTCGATCTCGCGACGCGCGACGCCGGTTTCGATCCCGGCCTTGGCCACCGCCGGGGGCAGCGCGTGGATCAAACGCGGGTCGAACGGCGTCGGGATGATGTAGTCGCGCCCGAAGCTCAGCTCGCGGCCATAGGCGACGGCCACTTCGTCCGGCACATCCTCGCGCGCCAGTTTCGCCAGCGCCTCGGCACAGGCGATCTTCATCTCGTCGTTGATCGCCCGCGCATGGATGTCCAGCGCGCCGCGGAACAGATAGGGGAAGCCGAGGACGTTGTTCACCTGGTTGGGGTAATCCGAACGGCCCGTTGCCACGATGGCGTCGGGGCGGACGGCATGGGCGTCTTCGGGCGTGATCTCGGGGTCGGGGTTGGCCATGGCGAAGATGACGGGGTTGTCGGCCATCGACTTCACCATGTCCTGCGTCACCGCCCCCTTGGCCGAAACGCCAAGGAACACGTCCGCGCCCTTCATCGCCTCCTCCAGTGTCCTCAGATCCGTATGGGCGGCATGGGCCGACTTCCACTGGTTCATCCCCTCGGTCCGGCCGGCATAGATCACGCCCTTGGTGTCGCACATGATGCAGTTGTCATGCTGCGCGCCCATGGATTTGAGCAGTGCGAGACAGGCGATCCCCGCCGCCCCTGCGCCGTTCAACACGATGCGGACGTCCTCGATCTTCTTGCCTGACAGTTCCAGCGCGTTCAGAAGCCCCGCCGCGCAGATCACCGCCGTGCCATGCTGGTCGTCATGGAAGACGGGGATGTCCATGATCTCCTTCAGGCGCTGTTCAATGATGAAGCATTCGGGCGCCTTGATGTCTTCGAGGTTGATGCCCCCGAAGGTCGGGCCCATCAGGCTGACGGCCTTGATGATCTCCTCGGCGTCTTCGGTATCCAGTTCGATGTCGATGGCGTTCACGTCGGCGAAGCGTTTGAACAGCACCGCCTTGCCTTCCATCACGGGCTTCGACGCCAGCGCGCCGAGGTTGCCCATGCCAAGGATCGCCGTGCCGTTCGAGATGACCGCGACCATGTTGCCCTTGGTGGTGTAGTCATAGGCGGTGCCGGGATTATCCGCGATGGCCTGCACGGGAACCGCGACGCCGGGGGAATAGGCGAGGCTCAGGTCGCGCTGCGTTGCCATCGGGGTGGACGGGACGATGTCGAACTTTCCCGGGCGCGGCTCCAGATGATAGGCCAGCGCTTCTTCGTCGGTGATCTTGGTTCTGGACATGGCTTTTCCCCTTTTCTGCCGTCTTATCCCCTGAAAATCAGGGCGGCAACCGTGCTGGCGCAGCATTGGCCGGGGCGTTAGAAAGGCCTTCAAGCGACCGGAGAACCACATGACCGAGCCCACGCCGATGATGGCGCAATATCTGGAGATCAAGGCGCAGCATCGCGATGCGATACTGTTTTACCGGATGGGCGACTTCTATGAGATGTTCTTTCACGATGCCGTTCTTGCGTCCGAGGCGCTGGACATCGCGCTGACGAAACGCGGCAAGCATCTGGGCGAGGATATCGCCATGTGCGGCGTGCCGCACCATTCCTCGGACGGGTATCTGCTGGGGCTGATCCGCAAGGGTTTCCGCGTCGCCATCGCCGAGCAGATGGAAGACCCGGCCGAGGCGAAGAAGCGCGGATACAAGGCGGTCGTCCGGCGCGAGGTCGTCCGCGTCGTCACCCCTGGCACGCTGACCGAGGATGCGCTGCTGGAGGCGCGGCGGCACAACTATCTTGCCGCCTTTGCGCAACTGCGCGACGAAGCCGCGCTGGCATGGACCGATATTTCCACGGGCGAATTGCGGGTGATGAGCTGCCCGCTGCCGCGCCTTTTGCCGGAACTGGCACGGCTGGCCCCGCGCGAATTGCTGGTGGCCGAAGGGTCGGAGGTTGCGCCCGAAGGGGTGGCGGTCACGCCGGTCGCACGATCCTCTTTCGACAGCGCCAGCGCCGAAAAACGGCTGAGCGCAGTCTGGAAGGTCGGCTCGCTGGAGGGTTTCGGCGGTTTCGCGCGGGCCGAGGTATCGGCGCTGGGCGCGCTGGTGGAATATCTGGACCTGACGCAGCGTGGGCGGATGCCGCTTTTGCGCGCACCGGTGCGCGAGATGCCGGGGGCCGCGATGCAGATCGACGCCGCCACCCGCCGGAACCTTGAAGTGACGGAAAGCATGGGCGGAGGACGTGACGGATCGCTGCTGTCGGCCATCGACCGGACCGTAACGGCGCCGGGGGCGCGGCTTCTGGAGCGGCGGCTGGCCGCGCCATCCTGCGATCTGAAGGTGATCGCGGCGCGGCACGAAGCAGTCGCGTTTCTTGTGGAACATGCGCGGGCGCGGGGCGATCTGCGCGAGGATCTGCGCCGCGTGCCGGACATGGACCGCGCCCTGTCGCGCGTGGCGCTGGACCGAGCGGGGCCGCGCGATCTGGCCGCCATCCGCGCCGGACTGACGCAGGCCGAGGCCATCGGGCGGATGTCGGACGTGCCGGAGTTGATGACCGATGCGCTGTCGGCGCTGCACGGGCATGAGGCGCTGTGCGACCTGCTGGATCATGCGCTGATCGCGGAGCCGCCGTTGCTGGCGCGCGACGGCGGTTTCATCGCCGAAGGGTTCGACGCGGAACTGGACGAGACCCGCCGTCTGCGCGACGAAGGGCGCGGCGTCATCGCGCGGATGCAGGCGGAATATGTCGCGCAGACCGGGGTGCAGAGCCTGAAGATCAAGCACAACAACGTGCTGGGCTATTTCATCGAGGTGACGACGACGCATGAGACGGTCATGCGCGAGGCGGGCTTCATTCACCGCCAGACCACCGCGAACCAGCTGCGCTTCACCACGCTCGAGCTGTCCGAGCTGGAGACGCGCATCCTGAATGCCGGGAACCACGCGCTGGAGATCGAGAAGCGGCATTTTGGGGCCCTGGCGTCGGCCATCATGGAAAACGCCGCCGCCATTGGCACCGCCGCGCGGGCGCTGGCGCAGTTGGACGTGCTGGCGGCGTTGGCCGATCTGGCTGTGGCCGAGGATTGGTGTGCGCCGAAGGTCGATGACAGCCGCGCGTTTCATGTGGAACAGGGGCGGCATCCGGTGGTGGAGCGTGCCTTGCGCAAGAAGGGCGATGCCTTCGTCGCCAACGACTGCGATCTGACCGAGACACCGATCTGGCTGCTGACAGGTCCGAACATGGCGGGGAAGTCGACCTTCCTGCGGCAGAACGCGCTGATCGCCCTGCTGGCGCAGGCGGGCAGTTTCGTTCCGGCCAAAGCCGCGCATGTCGGTCTGGTCAGCCAGCTTTTCAGCCGCGTCGGCGCGGCGGACGATCTGGCGCGCGGGCGGTCCACCTTCATGGTGGAAATGGTCGAAACGGCGGCGATCCTTAACCAGGCCGACGACCGCGCGCTGGTGATCCTGGACGAGATCGGGCGCGGGACCGCCACCTATGACGGGCTGTCGATCGCCTGGGCCACGATGGAGCATCTGCACGATGCCAATCGCTGCCGTGCACTGTTCGCAACGCACTACCATGAGATGACCGCGCTTTCGAAAAAGCTTTCCGGTATCGAGAATGCGACCGTCGCCGTGACCGAACACGAGGGCGACGTGATCTTCCTGCATTCGGTCCGCAAGGGGGCGGCGGATCGGTCCTATGGCGTGCAGGTGGCGCGGCTGGCGGGTCTGCCCGCCGCGGTGATCGAGCGGGCGAAGGCGGTGCTGGAGGCGCTGGAGGCTGGCGACCGCGAGGGCGGGCGGCGGCAGGCGGTGATCGACGATCTGCCGCTGTTCCGCACCCCTGCCCCTGCGCCGGTCAAGACCTCGGCGGTGGAGGCGAAGTTGCGTGACGCGAGCCCAGACCAGATGACGCCGATGGAGGCGTTGAAGCTGGTCTATGAATTGCGCGGAATGCTGTGAAAAAGGCGCCCCGAGGGGCGCCTGTTCATGCCGGGGTCGAGGAGACGCCGACCTGCGCCGGGCGCAGAAGGCGGTCATGGATCATGAACCCTTCGGTCATCACCTGGATGATCTGGCCCGCCTTGGTGCCGGGGACCGGGGCTTCGAACATCGCCTGATGGTGCTGCGGATCGAACTGGTCGCCGATGGCGGGCGCGATGGGGGTGACGCCATGCTTGGTCATCACGTTCAGAAGCTCGCGCATGGTCAGCTCGACGCCTTCGATCAGGGCGGCGGCCTGTTCGCGCTGTTCCTCGGTCGCGGCATCCAGCGCGCGGCGCAGGTTGTCGTGCACGGGCAGCAGGTCGCGTGCAAGGCGGGTGCCGCCATATTGCTCGGCTTCGCGCCGGTCGCGGTCGGCGCGTTTGCGGGCGTTCTCGGCATCGGCCAGCGCGCGCATGAAGCGGTCGCGCAGCTCGTCGCGTTCGGCGCGCAGGGCTTCCAGCTCGGACGAATCGTCCAGCATCTCGGGCATGTCGGTCATGTCGTCCTTGTTCTCTTCCGTCATATTCCTATCCCTTGCCCCGTTCCGACACGAGGCGTCCGACCAGTTGCGCCGTGTAGTCCACGATCGGCACGATGCGGCCATAGTTCAGCCGCGTCGGCCCGATGACCCCCACCGCACCAATGATCTTCCGATCGGCGTTCATATAAGGAGAGACGACCAAAGAGGAACCCGAAAGTGAGAAAAGCTTGTTCTCGGACCCTATAAAAATGCGCACGCCGTCGCCGGTTTCGGTCAGATGCAGGTATTCGGCGATGTCGCGCTTGCGTTCCAGATCGTCGAACAGGCTGCGGATGCGTTCCACGTCGCGGGCATCGGCGTCCAGAAGGTTGGCCTGACCGCGCACGATCAGCCGCTCGGACTGCTCGCCGGGGTTTTCCCACAGGGCAAGGCCCGCATCGACCAGCGCCTGCGCAAGGCTGTCGATCTCCTGCCGCCGCCGCGTCATGTCCTGCACGATGGTCTGGCGCAGTTCGGTCAGGGTCTTGCCGCCCGCAAGCGCGTTCAGGAAATTCGCCGCCTCGCGCATGGACGATGCCGTCTGGCCGGGGGGTGGGGCGAAGACGCGGTTTTCCACCTGCCCATCGGCAAAGACCAGCACCACCAGCGCGCGGTCGGGGCCGAGGCTCACGAATTCGATATGGCGGATCGCGGCCTCGTGCTTCGGCGCAAGGACGAGGCTTGCACCCCGCGTGATGCCCGACAGCGTGTTGCTGACCCGGTCGAGGATCGTCGCCACATCGGCATCGTCGCCGCTGGCGTCGATGCGCTCGCGGTCGGCCTCGGACACCTGCCCGACTTCCAAGAGCCCATCCACGAACATCCGCAGGCCAAGCTGCGTCGGAACGCGGCCCGCCGAAATGTGGGGGCTGTCCAGAAGCCCGAGGAATTCGAGGTCCTGCATGACATTGCGGATCGTTGCCGCGCTGACCTTTTCGTTCATCGAACGGGTCAGGGTGCGCGATCCCACAGGCTCGCCGCTGGAAAGATATCCTTCGACCACGCGGCGAAAGACCTCGCGCGAGCGGTCGTTCATGTCGGACAGCAGTTTCGGAATCTCGGTCATCGGCATCACTTGGCGGCGGGCAGCCGAGATTAGGGGCGCGGTGCCCCCCGCGTCAATGCTTGCATCCCCATGCGTGGCGGCGGTATCTGGGGCCAAGCAAAAAAGGAGTTTTCCATGCGTCCCTCCGGCCGTCACCTGAACCAGCTGCGCGACGTCTCGATCGAGCCGAACGTGATGAAACATGCCGAAGGCTCCTGCCTGATCAAAATGGGCGAGACGCATGTGCTGTGCTCTGCCACGATCGAAGACAAGGCCCCGCCTTTCCTGAAAAATACCGGCCTTGGATGGGTCACGGCGGAATACGGGATGCTGCCCCGCGCCACCAACAGCCGCAACCGGCGCGAGGCTGCGGCGGGCAAGCAATCGGGCCGCACGCAGGAAATCCAGCGCCTGATCGGGCGGGCGCTGCGGGCGGGCGTGGACCGCTCGGCACTGGGCGAGCGGCAGATCGTGATCGACTGCGACGTGCTTCAGGCCGATGGCGGCACGCGCTGCGCATCCATCACCGGGGGCTGGGTCGCGCTGCGTCTGGCAATGAACAAGCTGCTGAAGACCGGGGCCATCGTGTCGGACCCGCTGGTCGATCACGTCGCCGCCGTGTCCTGCGGCATCTATGCCGGGCAGCCTGTGCTGGATCTGGACTATGCCGAGGACAGCACCGCGGGCACGGACGGCAACTTCATCCTGACCGGGCGCGGGCGGCTGATCGAAGTGCAGATGTCGGCCGAGGGCGCGACCTTCTCGCGCGAGGAGATGATGCAGCTGCTGGATCTGGCCGAGGCGGGCAATGCCGCGCTGGTGGCCGCGCAGAAGGCAGCGATCGCATGAGGAAGTTCGAAGGCGACCGCCTGCTGGTCGCCACCCACAACAAGGGCAAGCTGGCCGAGATGACGGCGCTTCTGGCCCCGTTCGGGATCACGGTCGTGTCGATGACCGAGCTGAACCTGCCGGAGCCGGAGGAGACCGAGACCACCTTCGTCGGCAATGCGCGCATCAAGGCGCATGCGGCGGCGAAAGCCTCGGGCCTGCCCGCGCTGGCCGATGACAGCGGCATCACCATCGACGCGCTGGACGGCGCGCCGGGGGTCTATACCGCCGATTGGGCGGAAACGCCGAACGGGCGCGATTTCGTCATGGCGATGACCAAGACTTGGGAAAAGCTGGAGGCCGTCGGCGCACCGATGCCCCGCACCGCGCAGTTCAACGCCACGCTTGTTCTGGCCTGGCCCGACGGGCATGACGAGGTATTCGTGGGCCGCCTGCCCGGTCAGGTCGTATGGCCGATGCGCGGCGCGCAGGGCCATGGATACGACCCCATCTTCCAACCGGACGGTTTCGACACCACATTGGGCGAGCTGGCACCGGAAAAGAAGAACGAGATCTCTCACCGTGCGGATGCGTTCCGCAAACTTGTCGAAGGATGTTTCGCGTGAAACTCATCTCCTCCGGTTCGCCCTTCGAGGCGAAAATGGGCTATTCCCGTGCTGTCGTCAAAGGCGACTGGTGCTTCGTTTCGGGCACCACCGGCTATGTCGATGGCGTGATGCCCGAGGGCATCGCCGATCAGGCGCGGGCCTGTTTCGCCACCATCGGGCGGGCGCTTGCCGAGGGCGGCTTCACCTTCGCCGATGTGGTGCGGGTGCAATACACGGTCACGGATGCGGCGCTGGTCGATGATCTGGTCCCGGCGCTGGGCGAGGTATTTGCCGAGATTCGTCCGGCGGCAACGATGGTCGTGGCCGGTCTGATCAAGCCCGAGATGCTGGTCGAGATCGAGGTCACGGCGTTCAAGGGATAAGTCATGGAAGATTGGCGGAACGGCGGGTTCGGGCTTTACCTGCACTGGCCGTTCTGCCAGTCGAAATGCCCCTATTGCGATTTCAACAGCCATGTGGCCGCCTCGGTAGACCAGAAACGGTGGGAGATGGCCTTTCTGGCCGAGATCGATCGGATCGGGGCCGAGACGCAGGGCCGCGTGCTGAACACGGTGTTCTTCGGGGGCGGCACGCCGTCGCTGATGGACCCCGAACTGGTGGCAGCGATCCTTGAGCGGGTGCGTTCCACGTGGATCATGGCCAACGACCTGGAAGTGACGCTTGAGGCCAATCCCGGCTCGGTCGAGGCGGGGCGGTTTCGCGGGTTTTCCGAGGCGGGGGTGAACCGCGTCTCGATGGGGGTGCAGTCGCTGCAGGACGAACATTTGCGGCGGCTTGGGCGGCTGCATTCGGTGGCGGATGCGAAGCGAGCCTTCGACATTGCGCGCTCGGTCTTCGACCGGGTCAGCTTCGATCTGATCTATGCCCGGCAGGACCAGACGCTGGACGACTGGCGCAGCGAGTTGGGCGAGGCGCTTTCCATGGCGGTCGATCACCTGTCGCTTTACCAGCTGACCGTGGAGGACGGGACCGCGTTTGGCGACCGTCTGGCACGCGGGGGGCTGAAAGGGCTGCCCAGCGACGATCTGGGCGCCGATATGTATGCGGTGACGCAAGATTTGTGCGAGGCGGCGGGGATGCCTGCCTATGAGGTGTCCAACCACGCGCGACCGGGGGCGGAATCGCGCCACAACCGCATCTATTGGCAGGGCGGCGATTACGCGGGGATCGGCCCGGGCGCGCATGGGCGGTTGACACTGGGCGATGTGCGCTGGGCGACGGTTGCGGAACGGATGCCGGATGCGTGGCTTACGCGGGCCGAGGCCGGGTTTGGCGAGTTACCGCGAGAGGCGATGACGGTGGGCGAGCAGGCGGACGAATACCTTATCATGGGGCTGCGCCTGTCCGAAGGGCTGGAGATGGCGCGGCTCGAGCGAATGCAGACGGCCCCTGCCCCGGCGAAGATCGAGGAACTGACCCGGATGGGTATGATCGAACTGACCCAAGGGCGCCTCAGGGCCACCGCAGAGGGGCGGATCGTCCTCAACTCGGTCATTGCCGCATTGGCGGCCTGATGCGGGCTCTGTGGGCCGCTCTGGGCGTGCTGGCGCTTGGTCTGGGGATGGCGGGGATCGTGCTGCCACTCCTGCCGACGGTTCCGTTTCTTCTGCTGGCCGCGTGGTGCTTTGCAAGATCGTCTGCGCGGCTGCATGGCTGGCTGATGCAGCACCCACTGCTTGGCCCGCCGATCCGGGATTGGGATGCACGAGGGGCAGTCTCGCGCCGGGCCAAGATCGCCGCCAGCGGGTCCATGCTTGCCGTATGGGTCGGCTCGCTGCTTTTCGGGGTGCCGGTTTTCGTTCTTGGTCTTCAGGCCGCGACGCTGGGATGCGTCGCGATCTTCATCTGGACGCGTCCTGATTGACGAGCGTCAGCGCCCGACACAGGTTGTCGAGATCGTCGAGCGTCTTGTAACGGATCGACAAGATGCCGCTTTCGCCGCCGGCAAGATGCTCGATCTGCACTTCCATCCCGAGATTGGCCGACAGGTCCCCCTCCAGCGCGCGGGTATCCGCGTCTTTTTCGGCCTTCGGGCCGCGCGCTTTAGATGGGGAAATGCCTTTCACCAGTTTTTCCGTCTCGCGCACCGACAGGCCTTTTTCAACGACCTTACGGGCAAGTTCGGATGCGTTCTCCGACGTGATCAACGCCCGCGCGTGACCTGCGGACAGCTTTCCCTCGCGGAGCATCGCCTGAACGTCATCAGGAAGATTTAGTAATCTCAATAGGTTAGCGATATGAGAGCGGCTCTTGGACAACGCTTCGGCCAGTTTTTCCTGCGTGTGGCCGAAGCGTTCCATCAACTGACGGAAGCCCATCGCTTCTTCGACGGGGTTCAGATCGGCGCGCTGGATATTCTCGATGATTGCGACTTCGAGAACTTCGGTATCGTCGAAATCCCGCACCACGACCGGAAGATCGTGAAGCTGGGCAAGCTGCGACGCGCGCCAGCGCCGTTCACCTGCGACGATCTCGTATCGGTCGCTGTGCGGGATCGGACGCACGATAAGTGGCTGAATCACGCCCTTTTGCCGGATCGACGCTGCAAGATCATTTAGCGCTTCGGGCGCGAATTCGCGCCGCGGCTGATCGGGGTTGGGCACGATCTTTTCGATCGGCACCGTCATATCCGGGCGGCGTCCACTTTCCGTCGGCGCGGTGACATTGATGTCGGCCATCAAGGCCGAAAGACCGCGACCCAATCCTTTTCGATCCTTACGGTCCATCATGCCTTCTCCTGTTCCCTGACGCGCCGGCGCGCGGTTATCTCGGACGCCAACGCGCGATAGGCCTCGCTGCCCTTGGAGGTGCTGTCATAGGAAAGCACGGGCATCGAAAAGGACGGCGCCTCGCTCACGCGGACGTTGCGGGGGATGATCGTTGCAAAGACCAGTTCGCCCAGGGTCTGGCGCGCATCATTTTCGACAAGCTGCGACAGATTGTTGCGCTTGTCATACATCGTTAGCACTACACCCTCGATCCGAAGCTCTGGATTGGCGCTTTGGCGAACTTCTCGGACGGTAAGCATTAACTGAGACAAACCCTCCAGTGCGAAGAACTCGCTTTGCAATGGCACGAGCACCGCATCGGCCGAAACAAGCGCGTTGATCGTCAGAAGGCTGAGCGACGGAGGGCAATCGATAAGAATGAAATCCAGATCGGGCAGCGACACGTCCTTGTTGCGAAGCGCGTCGCGCAGCAGAAAACTGCGCTTTTCATTCGCGATGAGCTCCATATCAGCGGATGAAAGATCAGCGTTGGCCGGGCACACAAAAAGGCCGGGGATCTCCGTCTTCTGAATGACCTGGTCGAGAGATGCGCCTTCCAGAAGCAGATCGAATGTAGTCAGCGAACGCTGAGACGCTTCGATCCCGAGACCCGTGGATGCGTTTCCTTGCGGGTCAAGGTCCACGACAAGTGTTCCATGCCCCTTCTCGCACAGTGCCGCCGCCAGATTTATGGCGGTCGTGGTCTTCCCTACCCCGCCTTTCTGGTTCGCGATTGCGATGATCCTTGGCGAAGATTTAGGAAGCGGGTCGGACACGGGACAAATCTCTTACTTCAAGGATGACGGCGGACGGATCGGTTATACTCTGATGGCTTCGATAGTCCATATTCCAAGTTTCGAGGGCTGCCGCCAATTCCTGTGCCGCCGACACTCCCTTTGGAAACAACCCAACACCGTCTTTCGTTTTATGGCGCTGAAAGAAAACGCAAAGCTGGTCGAGCGCCGTCAGCGCGCGGGCAGATACAACATCACCATCGAGCGGTTCCGCAGCCTCGATCCGAGCGTTCAGCACCTGCGTGTCCAAACCCAGCGTTCGACTCGCATGGCGCAGAAATTCGCATTTCCGCTGATCGCTTTCGACCATCGTAATCTTGGCTGATGGATTCTTCTCTCGGGCGATAGTCGCGATGACGATTCCGGGAAAGCCACCACCGCTTCCCAGATCGACCCAATGGGTGAAGTCATCTGCAAGATCATAAAGCTGCGCAGAATCGGCAATATGCCGGTTATGGATGTCCGCAACCGTTGATTTGGCGATCAGATTGATTGCAGGATTCCACTTAAGCGCAAGCGCAGCAAATTCAGCCAACCGCTCGGATGTTTCACGTGAAACATTCACGATGCTTTCGCCTCATTTCGGGATTTACGAATGCGCGACAAAACAAGCGCGACGGCAGCGGGAGTCATACCTTCGATCTTCATCGCCTGAGCAAGATTAACTGGCCGGACACGCTTCAACTTAACTGTAAGTTCGAAAGAAAGCCCCGAAATCGTGTCATAATCCAGATCGTCAGGAAACAGCACCGCCTCGTCGCGGACCAGGGCATCCGCCTGGCGTTGCTGCCGGTCTGCATACTGATCGTAAAGTACGTCCGTCTCAACCTGCTCCCGAATTGCCCTCTCGAAAGTGGCGAAACCGGGAACCAGTCGGATCATCGTAGATTCGTCAACATCCGAAAGCGCGAGGACTGACAAGCCATTTCTTTTTGCCCCGTCTCTACTGACCGGAACTCCGAACTCGGCAAGCTGATTGCTTGTAAACATCTGCTCTGAAAGGGTGTTTTTTGCAGCCGAAATCATGTCTAGCTTAGCGTTGAAAGCAGCCGTGCGCGAAGGCCCGACAGCGCCAAGTTGCACGCCAAGAGGCGTGAGCCTTTGGTCTGCGTTATCCGCACGCAATGTGAGCCTGAACTCGGCGCGCGAAGTAAACATCCGGTAAGGTTCCGTGACACCTCGTGCGACTAGATCGCTTATCATGACGCCGATATAGCTCGATGTCCGGCTGAAGACTACCTCACCCTCACCAGTCGAGGCACGCGCTGCGTTCAACCCCGCTGCAAGTCCCTGCGCCGCCGCTTCCTCGTAACCGGTGGTTCCGTTTATCTGACCGGCCAGATACAGGCCCGGAACGGCCTTCAACTCCAGCGTTTCTCTCAACTCACGCGGGTCGAAATGGTCATATTCGATCGCATAACCGGGCTGGAGTATGGTCACATTCTCCAACCCCACGATGCTGCGAACATATGCTTCCTGGACAGCGACGGGCAAAGAGGTCGATATTCCGTTCGGATAGACAGTGTGATCATCCAATCCTTCTGGCTCCAGGAAGATTTGGTGAGCATTCTTATCGCTAAATCGGATCACTTTGTCTTCAATCGAGGGGCAGTACCGGGGTCCTACCCCCTCGATATGGCCTCCATACATCGCCGACAGATGAAGGTTATCCCGAATAACCTCATGAGTTCGTTCATTGGTATGGGTAATCCCGCAAGAAACTTGCTGAACCAAGGGCTTCCGGTTCAAAAAAGACAGCATGACGGGATCCTCATCCCCCTCCTGCCGCTCCAAGCGATCCCAATTGATCGTGCGCCCATCAAGGCGCGGCGGAGTTCCGGTCTTCAATCGTCCACGGCTCAGCCCGAGCTCCGCCAGTTGCTGCGCCAGAAGGATGGACGGGCGATCCCCCATTCGGCCACCTGAATGGCTGACATCGCCGATATGGATTTTGCCGTTTAGGAATGTCCCCGACGTCAGAACAACCGTTTTCGCGAAAATTTCACTCTCATCGGCCAACCTGACGCCATTCGCTCGGCCAGCCTGCGTCAAAAGCGCGATTGCTTCGCCCTCGATCACCTGCAAAGACGGCAACTCGTCCAAGCGTCGTTGAACCGCAGCGCGGTAAAGCGCCCGGTCGGCCTGTATGCGCGGGCCACGCACTGCCGGTCCTTTTCGACGGTTCAAAAGGCGGTACTGGATTCCCGCCTCGTCACCTGCAACTCCCATAATGCCATCGAAAGCATCGACTTCGCGAACCAAGTGTCCTTTGCCCAGCCCACCAATCGCCGGATTGCAAGACATGACGCCGATACTCGCCTTCGTCAGCGAGACGAGCGCGACCTTGCGCCCCATTCGGGCGGCGACCGACGCCGCCTCGACACCGGCATGTCCACCACCGATGACAACCACATCAAAATGTTTCACGTGAAACACCTCATTTGCCGATGCAAAAGCTGGAGAATATCTCGCCAAGCAATTCTTCGATATCGACCCGGCCTACCAGCGAGTCCAATTTTCGGATTGCAAGCCGCAGATCTTCCGCTGCAAGCTCCGTCCGACTCGCCGAACTCAATACCTCAGATCGTGCCGATTCCAAAGAGGCAATCGCGCCTTCTATTGCGACGCGATGGCGTTCCTTGGTCACGGTTGCGGCACCGGATCCAGCGGCGCTCAACCGATCTGAGATCTTTGCAACAAGATCGTCGATTCCCTGCCCCGTCAGACCGGAAACGCCCACCCCGTGCAGATCGGCTTTGGCGCGGACGACAATATCCCCCGGAAACGGCGCCAATGGCAAAACATCGCCCCCGTCGAGGAAAACCCGCAAATCAGCGTTCCGCGCGCGCGACATGGCGCGATCGATGCCGATCCCTTCCACCAGATCGTCCGTTTCACGCAATCCCGCAGTATCCAGCAGACTCACCGGCAAGCCCGCCAGTTCCATCCTGACCTCGATCACATCCCGCGTCGTTCCGGCGATTTCCGAGGTAATCGCAGCGTCTCGACCAGCCAAGGCATTGAGGAGAGTAGATTTTCCGACATTCGGCGCCCCGATGATGGCAACCTCGAAACCGTCCCTGATCCGCTCCGCGATCCGCGAACCGGCGACCTCGGCCTGCAGATCGACCATGACGCGGTCCAGAAGATCCAAAACTTCCGGCGACACATCCACCGGGACATCTTCGTCGGCAAAGTCGATCGTTGCTTCAAGCAAGGCAGCGGCACGAATCAAATCGCGTCGCCAGCCTTCCGCTTTGCGCCCGATGGCTCCCGACAGCACCCGAAGCGCTTGGCGGCGCTGCGCTTCGGTTTCCGCATCGATAAGATCGGCCAGCCCCTCGACCTGCGCCAGATCGAGGCAGCCATTCTCCAAAGCGCGCCGGGTGAATTCCCCCGGCTCGGCCAACCGCAGATCGGGCAATGTCGACAGTGCTCGCATCACCGCGGAAACCGTCGCGATGCTACCGTGCAGATGAAGCTCCGCCACACACTCGCCGGTGAAGCTCGCACCTTTGTCGAACAGGATGACCAGCGCCTCGTCCAGCAAGACGCCATCATGATGAAGCCGCCGAAGCGCGGCTTGGCGCATCGGCGGCAGTTTCACGCCCAGTGCGGCAACCGCCTCATGCGCGAATGATCCCGAAAGGCGCACCACGGATACCCCGGCGCGCCCTCGGGCGCTGGCCAGGGCATATATCGTTTCCATGGTTCAACCTATTGAATATTATCAGCTATTCATCGAATCGAAGAAGTCGGAATTCGACTTGGTCTGCTTCAGTTTGCCGATCAGGAACTCGATCGCGTCGGTCGTGCCCATCGGATTCAGGATGCGGCGCAGCACATAGGTTTTCTGCAGATCGGTCTTCTCGACCAGAAGATCTTCTTTCCGGGTGCCCGACTTGAGGATGTCCATCGCCGGGAAGACGCGCTTGTCGGCAACCTTGCGGTCCAGAACGATCTCGGAGTTGCCGGTGCCTTTGAATTCTTCGAAGATCACCTCGTCCATCCGGCTGCCGGTGTCGATCAGCGCGGTCGCGATGATGGTCAGCGATCCGCCTTCCTCGATGTTCCGCGCCGCGCCGAAGAAACGCTTCGGCCGTTGCAGCGCATTCGCATCCACACCGCCCGTCAGAACCTTGCCCGAGGACGGGACGACCGTGTTGAAAGCGCGGCCAAGGCGCGTGATGCTGTCCAGCAGGATCACCACGTCGCGCTTGTGCTCGACCAGACGCTTGGCCTTCTCGATCACCATCTCGGCCACGGCAACGTGGCGCGTCGCCGGCTCGTCAAACGTGGACGAAACCACCTCGCCCTTCACCGAGCGTTGCATGTCGGTGACCTCCTCGGGACGCTCGTCGATCAGCAGGACGATCAGATAGCATTCCGGATGGTTCGTCTCGATCGAATGGGCGATGTTCTGCAACAGAACCGTCTTGCCTGTCCGCGGCGGCGCCACGATCAGCGCGCGCTGCCCTTTGCCGATGGGCGAGACAAGATCGATGATCCGCGCCGAGCGATCCTTGATCGTAGGGTCCTCGACCTCCATCTTCAGCCGCTCGTCGGGATAAAGCGGGGTCAGGTTGTCGAAATGGACCTTGTGACGCGCCCGCTCCGGGTCGTCGAAGTTGATCTTCGTCACCTTGGTCAGGCAGAAATAACGCTCGTTCTCGCTGGGTGCCTTGATGACGCCTTCGATCGTGTCGCCGGTGCGCAGCGAAAACTGGCGGATCATCTCGGGCGAGACATAGATATCATCCGGTCCCGAAAGATAGTTCGCCTCGGGCGAGCGCAGGAAGCCGAAACCGTCCTGCAGCACTTCCAGAACCCCGTCGCCGCCGATTTCCCAGCCTTCCTCGGCATGTTCCTTCAGAAGCTGGAACATCATTTCGCCCTTGCGCATGGACGGGGCGTTTTCGACTTCCCATTCTTCGGCCATCGCAAGCAGATCTGCCGGCGTCTTGGCTTTCAGGTCGGAAAGTTTGATGCTCTCGATGGTTTCGGTCATGAAAATGCTTGTCCTGAGGCGCGAAGCCCTCGCTCGGGGCTCGCAGCGGTCACTTGGAAACGGGGGACGCGTCAGACCGGATGGCCCTGCTTTGGCGGCAAATAAGCACCGAATCCCCCAGAGTCAACTCAGAACCGGACAATCACCGAAATCACGATGACGATCATCAGCATCGTGGGCAGCTCGTTCATCATCCGAAACTGCCGCCCGGTCACGGAATTCGTGCCTTCTTCGAAGTCTTTGCGCCGTTTTCCCAGCCAATGATGGAACCATGTCATCGCCAGAACCGCCACGGCCTTGGTCCAGGGCCAGACCTGCGACCAATCCACGATCCCCGGCGTGAACACGAGGCAAAGGCCGAAGATCCATGTGGCGATCATCGCGGGATTCATGATCGCACGCAAAAGACGCCGTTCCATCGTTCGAAACAACTCCTCCGGCGGTTTTGCTTCGGCGTGATAGACGAAAAGGCGCGGCAAGTAGAACAAACCCGCCATCCACGCGATGACCGAGATCACGTGAAACGCTTTCGTCCAAGGGTAAAGGCTTATCAGCAGATCCGTCATGGGCAGCCTTCATAAGAAAAGAAAAGAATAAAGAGAAGATAGATGGTGATGTAGGCCCTGTGGAAAACGGAAAACCATGAATCTTCCCGCAGGTTTTCCCACCGCCGACCACCTGTGGATAACTCTTGGGGTTAACCTTCGTTAAGGCCGATGCAAGCGGAAAATAAGCGAACAAAACAAGGCCCGCTGACCCATGTACCCGAATGTGGAGAACCGAGGGGAGAATCTGCTGCCAAGCTGGGCAGAAACAGGTTTTCCATCCTCCGCCGCCCAGCCCGTGCACAAGGGGATAAGGCACCCCGTCGCGCTTGACTTTTACCGTGACGAAACCCATCCCTCGGGCATGGACCAATCCGTCACCCGCCCGTTCGCAGGAACACACCCGGTTTATCCACAGAGTCCTCCATGCGCCTGATCCTTGCCTCCGCTTCCGAAACACGGCTGAAACTGCTCCAAGCCGCCGGCGTCGAGGCTGAAGCCCTTCCCGCACGCATCGATGAGGAAGCGATCCGCCGCGCCCTTGAGGCCGAGTCTGCCAAACCGCGCGACATCGCCGACACGCTGGCCGAGATGAAGGCGCGCAAGCTGGCCGAAAAACACCCGGACGCCTTGGTTCTGGGCTGTGATCAGGTTCTGGCCTTCGAGGGCAAGGTCTGGGGCAAGCCTGAAACCCCCGATCAGGCGCGCGATCACCTGCGCCTTTTGCGCGGCCAGACCCACACGCTGATCTCCGCCGTCGTGGCTTACGAAAAGGCCGAACCTGTCTGGCGCCACGTCTCCGAAGCGCGCCTTACGATGGGCCGTTTTTCAGACGCGTTCCTCGAAGACTATATCGCCCGCAACTGGGACAGCATCCGCCACTCCGTCGGTGGCTACAAACTGGAGGAGGAAGGCGTGCGCCTGTTCATCGACATTCGCGGCGACCATTTCACCATCCTCGGCCTTCCGCTGCTGCCGCTGCTGGCGTGGATGGGCAATCGCGGATTCATTCCCGCATGAGCCTGCCGAAGATCCCCCTCGCCGGCGTCATCGGATCGCCCATCGCGCACAGCCTGTCGCCTCGCCTGCACGGCTATTGGCTGAACCGCTATGGCATCAAGGGCCACTACATCCCGATGGACATCGCGGCGGATGATCTGGCCGATGCGCTGCGCACGCTGCCCAAACTGGGCTTCCGCGGCATCAACGTGACGATCCCGCACAAAGAAGCCGCGCTACGCCTTGCCGATATCGTCACCGACCGCGCCGCGTTGATCGGGGCTGCGAACACGCTCATCTTCCTGCCCGACGGCAAGATTCATGCCGACAACACCGACGGGTTCGGCTTCATGGAAAACCTGCGCCAGCGTGCGCCGGACTGGGACCCGAAATCCGGCCCTGCCGCGCTGATCGGCGCGGGCGGCGCGGCGCGGGCGGTCATTGCCGCCCTGTCGGATGCAGGCGTCACCGAAATCCGCATCACCAACCGCACCCGCGCCCGGGCCGAGGCGCTGCGCCAGGATTTCGGCGCCAAGGTGGTCGTGCATGACTGGCTGCAGGCGGGCAACATGCTGGACGATGCCACGACCGTCGTGAACACCTCCTCGCTTGGCATGATCGGCAAGCCTGACCTGCGCATCCCGCTGGACGGCCTTTCGCCCAAGGCACTGGTGACCGATCTCGTCTACAACCCCCTCGAAACGACCCTACTGCGCGAAGCGCGCGCGGCGGGCTGCACTGTGGTGGACGGTCTCGGCATGCTGCTGCATCAGGCCGCGCCTGGTTTCGAGCGTTGGTTCGGCCAGCGCCCCGAGATCGACGATGCCACCCGCGCTTTCGTCTTGAACCAATGAGCTTCCGCCTCGGCCTCACCGGATCGATCGGCATGGGCAAGACCACGACCGCCCGCTTCTTCGCCGAGGCCGGTATCCCGGTCTGGGACGCCGATGCCGCCGTCCACCGCCTGTATCGCGGCGCGGCAATCGCCCCGATGCGCGCCGCCTTCCCCGAGGCGGTGACGGATCATGTGGACCGCGACGCGCTGAAACGCATCATCGCCGCCGATCCGGCCGCACTTACGCGCATCGAAGCCATCGTCCACCCGCTCGTGGCCGACGATCGCCGTGCCTTCATCGCGGATACGGATGCCGACATCCTCCTCCTCGACATCCCCCTCCTGTTCGAAAAGGGCTATGAGGCCGAGATGGAGGCGACCCTCCTCGTCACTGCCCCGCCTGACGTCCAACGCGAACGCGTCCTCGCCCGCCCCGGCATGAGCGGAGCAGCGCTGGATGCCATCCTTGCGCGCCAGATGCCTGACCGCGACAAACGTGCCCGCGCCACCCATATCATCGAAACGCTGGCCCTTGACGCGACCTGCGCGCAGGTCCACGCCCTGATCGACCACATCCGGAGCCGCCATGCGTGAGATCGTCCTCGATACCGAGACCACCGGCCTCGACCCTCTGACCGGCGACCGCATCGTCGAAATCGGCGGGGTGGAGCTGCTGAACCACATGCCGACCGGGCGCACCTATCACCAATATATCAACCCCGAACGCATGATGCCGAAAGAGGCGTTCGACGTTCACGGCCTTGGCGACGATTTCCTGCGCGACAAGCCGGTGTTCAAGGCGGTGGGTCAGGCGTTCCTCGATTTCGTCGGCAACGATTCCCAGCTCATCATCCACAACGCGCCCTTCGACATGAAATTCCTGAATGTCGAGCTTGAGAAGGTCGGCCTGCCGACCATTCCAATGCACCGCGCGACCGACACCGTGCAGATGGCGCGCAAGAAGTTCCCCGGCTCGCCCGCCTCGCTGGACGCGCTGTGCCGCCGTTTCGGCATCGACAACTCGGCCCGCACGAAACACGGCGCGCTGCTGGACAGCGAGATCCTGGCCGAGGTCTATCTGGAACTGATTGGCGGGCGGCAGCCCGATCTGGTGCTGGCGACGGGTCCGCGCCAGCAATCGGGCACGCAGGACGAATGGCGCCCGCGCCCCCGTCCGGTCCTGCTCGCCCCCCGCATCACAGAAGGCGAAGCCGCCGCCCATGCCGCATTCGTGGCGAAACTGGGCGACGGTGCGATCTGGCTGAAACGTCAGGAAACCAGCGTCTGAGCCTTCTGGGCTTCGGCGCGGCGCTGAAGCTCGGCGCGATACAGCGCAAGGAAGTCCACATTGTCCACGTTCAGCGCGGGGAAACCGCCGTCGCGCGTCACGTCCGAGATGATCCGACGGATGAACGGGAACAGCAGGCGCGGGCATTCGATCAGCAGGAACGGGTGGATCTGATCCTCGGCCACGCCTTCGATCAGGAACAGCCCGCCATATTCCAGTTCCAGCAGGAACAGCGTCTCGCCGCCGTTCTTGTTCTTCGACGTGACCTTGAACTTGACGATCACCTCATACTGGCTGGGCTGCTGGCGCTTGCGCCCGTCAAGGCTGACCTGCACCTGGATGTCGGGCTGCACGTCGGTGCCGCCGATGCCTTTCTGCGCCACCATGTTCTCGAAGGACAGATCGCGCACATACTGGGCCAGCGCCTGCATCCTGACCTGCGGCGGGGCTGCGGGGGTCTCGGGTGCGGTGGTGCCGTTCGTCTCGGTCATCGGTATCTCCTCAAAGCCGTCGCAAAGGTTCTAGCAGGAACCTCAATGCCGGGTCCATGCCGAAGGCGGTTGATGCGTCGGCGTCTTCTGCGCGTCCAGGTCGATATATTCGCCGTCGATCGGCACATCCCGCGCGGGGGCCGCAGTCCGCACGCGGACCTTGGCGCGCAGCCGCGCCAGCACCAGCGACCGCACCGGCGGCAGCAGCAAAAGCAGACCCAGCGTGTCGGTAAGGAACCCCGGCAGGATCAGCATCATCCCGGCAAAGACCAGCATCGCCTTGTTGGCCAGCGGCGTCATCGGATCGCTTTGCAGCTTGCGCATGTGCTGCGCCCCGCCTTGCGCGCGGATGATCGACATGCCCGCCATCGCGGTGCCCAGCACGACGGCCAGCGTCCACCACAGCCCGATCGCCGCCCCGATGGTGACGAAAAGCGAGATCTCGATCAGCGGAAGGCCGATCAGTATGGCAAAAAGCCACATGCGCATACTCCTGTCTTTGCGGGGGCGGCGGTAGACTTGGCCGTCCCCAGCCCCTACATAGGAACGAACCGGGGCCGATACCAACCCCCGAGCGTCGATCCCGAGGTTTATACTGCATGAGTTCCACCATGATCCAACTGCTCGTCCTTGCGGCGATCGCGGTGTTCCTGATCCTGAAGCTGCGCTCCGTCCTTGGCACGCGCGAGGGGTTCGAGAAACCGCCGGTGCAAGCCGATACGGTCGATCCGCTTCCCCGCCGCGGGTTCGAGGTGATCGAGGGCGGTCCGGATCGCGACATCACCGATCACGTCCCCGAAGGCTCGGACAGCGCGGCAGCGCTGGCCGCGATGAAACAGGCCGAGCCGTCGTTCTCGGTGAACGAATTCCTCGGTGGTGCCCGCGGCGCCTATGAGATGATCCTCATGGCGTTCGAGAAGGGAGAGATCGAGCCTATCCGCCCCTTCGTCTCGGACGAGGTCTATGAGGTGTTCCACGGCGCCGTCGAAGCCCGCAAGGCCCAAGGCCTGACGGTCGAGGCGAATTTCGTCGGCCTGCGGGAATTGGCACTGAACGAGGCGACCTTCGATCAGACGACGCGCGAAGCCGAAATCGCGGTGCGCTTCCTTGGGGAACTGACCTCGGTGGTCAAGGATGCCACGGGCCAGATCGTCGAAGGCAACGCGACCGAGGTGAAACGCCAGCGCGATGTCTGGACCTTCCAGCGCATCATGGGCGCAAACGATCCCAACTGGCGTTTGGTCGCAACGGGCGAATAAATGCGCGGGCTGATCGCCGCGCTGATGCTGACGACGACCAGCGCCAGCGCGGAAATCTCGTTTCACGATCTGAAGGGCTGGGCCGGGGAAAACCACGGCGCGGCCCTTTCCGCATTCCGCACCACCTGCGACCTCGTCCCCGACCTCGAACGTCTGTGCGAAATGCCCGCCCCCGACCCTCGCGCCTTTTTCGAGGAGAACTTCCGCCCTGTCCTGATCGGCACCCCGCCCGCGCTTTTCACCGCCTATTACGAGCCGGAACTGCCAGGATCGACCACCCGCACCGACCGCTTCGCCTATCCCGTCTATGTTCTTCCCCCCGAAGGACCGCCCCCCATACCTCGCGCAGACATGCCCTCCGCACTGGCAGGCCGGGGGCTGGAGATAGCATGGTTGGACGATCCGGCGGATCTGTTCTTCCTGCATGTGCAAGGGTCTGGTCGCATCCGATTGCCGGATGGGCAGGTGATCCGCCTCGGCTATGCGGGAAAGAACGGGCTCGAATACCGCTCCATCGGGCGGGAGCTTGTGCGGCGCGGCATCTTCACCGTGCCCCAGGCAACTGCCGAAGCCGTCAAGGATTGGATCCGCGCCAATCCCGAAGACGGCGCGGCGCTGATGAACCACAACCCGTCCTTCATCTTCTTTCGCCCGCTCGATCTGCCAACCGATGCCGGTCCAATCGGCTCGATGGGTCGCCCCGTCATCGCCAATCGCAGCATCGCCGTCGATCCCGACCATGTGGCACTGGGCCTGCCTGTCTGGGTGGAACGCGAGGGTGCTGCCCCCCGCCTGTTCGTTGCCCATGATACAGGCAGCGCGATCAAGGGGCCGCAGCGCGCCGATATCTTCATGGGCAGCGGACCCGAGGCGGGCCTCGCCGCCAGCCCGGTGGCAGATCCGGGCCGCATGATCGTTCTGGTGCCGCGCTGATGGCCCGCCGCCGCACCCTGCGCCCCGAGGAGGAGGAGCTTTGGAACGCCGTCGCCCAGACGGCCGCGCCGATGCACCCCAAACGCCGCGCGTCGCCTTCGCCCGAAACGCCGGCCCCGGCCCCCAAACCCAAGGCACGCATCGCGCCCTTCACACTGGCGACCCCGGCGCCGCGCCCGAACGACATCGCGCCCTCGATCCGCGATCAGCTTGCGGCCCAGCCGCTGCGCATGGATGCCAAGCAGTTCGGACGCATGACCAAGGGCCGCCTCGCCCCCGAAGCGCGGATCGACCTGCACGGCATGACATTGTCCGAGGCGCATCCGGAACTCGTCGCCTTCATCCTGAACGCTGCGTCCAACGGAATGCGGCTGGTGCTGGTCATCACCGGCAAGGGCAAGCTGAAGGACGACCACGGCCCGATCCCGCAGCGGATGGGCGTTCTGCGCCATCAGGTGCCGCAATGGCTGCGGCTGCCTCCCCTTGGCCCCGTGGTGCAGCAGGTTGCCGAAGCGCATCTGAAACACGGCGGATCGGGGGCCTATTACGTCTATCTGCGCCGGAAATAGCTGTTATCCTCCGCAAAAAAGGGGGGGACGGATATGGGCATCATCATCACCGGGATCGTCGCGACGCTGATCTTCGATCTGTGGGGGCTGCTGGTCTCGCGTGTGCTTGGAACGCCCGGACCGGCATGGGGGCTTCCGGGCCGCTGGTTCGCCGAAGTCGCCAAGGGGCGCGTCTTACATGACGACATCGCCGCCGTGCCACCCGTCCCGTCCGAGGCCGCCATCGGCTGGACGCTCCACTATGCCATCGGCATCCTCTATGCCGCGATCCTGCCCGTCATCGACCCCGGCTGGCTGAATGCACCGACCCTCGCCCCTGCGTTGATCGTCGGCATCGTCACCATCGCGGCGGGCTGGTTCATCATGTCGCCCGGGATGGGAAACGGCATGGCCGCCAGCCGCGCCCCGAACCCGTGGAAGGTTCGGGGGCTTGGGCTGGCGGCGCATGTCGTCTTCGGCCTCGGCCTCTACCTCGGCGGTCTGCTACAGAACGTAGCGTGACAGATCGGCCGAGCGCGACAACTCGCCAAGGTTCTTTTCGACATAGGCGGCATCGACCACCACAGCCTCGCCTCCACGGTCCGGGGCGGCGAAGGACAGCTCCTCGAACACCCGCTCCATGACCGTGTAAAGCCGCCGCGCGCCGATATTTTCGACCGTGGCGTTCACCTCGGCGGCGATGCGGGCCAGCGCGGCGATTCCATCCTCGGTGAAGGAGACATCGACGGCCTCGGTCCCCATCAGCGCGGTGTATTGCCGCGTCAGGGCATTGTCCGTCTCGGTCAGGATGCGGGTGAAATCCCCCTCGGTCAGCGCGCGCAGTTCGACCCGGATCGGCAGACGACCCTGCAGTTCCGGCAGCAGATCCGACGGTTTGGCGACATGGAACGCACCGGACGCGATGAACAGGATGTGGTCCGTCTTCACCGGCCCGTGCTTGGTCGAAACCGTTGTGCCTTCGATCAGCGGCAGCAGGTCGCGCTGCACGCCTTCGCGCGACACATCGGCCCCGCGCGCATCGGCACGGGCGCAGACCTTGTCGATCTCGTCGATGAAGACGATGCCGTTCTGCTGCACGGCCTCAAGCGCCGCGGCCTTCACCGCCTCGTCGTCCAAAAGCTTGTCGGCTTCCTCGCCCATCAGCAGATCATGGCTGTCGGCGACGGTGACCTTCTTCTTCACCGTCCGCTGGAACGCTTTGCCGAACAGATCGCCCAGCTGCATCATGCCGGGCTGGCCGCCCTGCCCCAGATCCATCTGGCCCAGCGGATTGGCCTCCTTCACCTCGATCTCGATCACGGTGCCGTCCAGCTCGCCCGCCTTCAGCTTCTGGCGAAACATCTCGCGCGTCTGCTCGCGGGCGTCCTTGCCGGCGATGGCCTCGATCACGCGATCCTCGGCGGCCTTGGCTGCGCGCGCCTTCACATCGTCGCGCATACGCTCGCGCGTCTCGATCATGGCGGCATCGACCAGATCGCGGATGATGCTGTCCACGTCGCGCCCGACATAGCCGACCTCGGTGAACTTCGTCGCCTCGACCTTCAGAAACGGCGCACGGGCCAGCTTGGCCAGACGGCGCGAGATTTCGGTCTTGCCGACCCCGGTCGGCCCGATCATCAGGATGTTCTTGGGATAGACCTCGTCGCGCAGGTCGTCCTTCAGGCGTTTGCGGCGCCAGCGGTTGCGCAGGGCCACGGCGACGGCGCGCTTCGCCTCCTTCTGGCCGATGATGAAACGGTCAAGCTCGCTCACGATCTCGCGCGGGGTCAGGTCAGTCATGAAAACCTCTCAGGAACTTTGCGGCGGGGCGGCCCGTTTCTTCCGGCAAACCGGAGGATTTAACATGCCGACACCTGCCGAACTGGAACGGAAATTCTGGAAAGCCCTGCGCAGCGACATGACGCTGATGCTGGGCCTTGCGGGGCGCGAGGATGGCCATACCCGCCCGATGACGGCGATCATCGACGGCGACGCCGATCACGGCCCGATCTGGTTTTTCACCAGCACCGACAACGAGATCGTCAAGCTGGGCGGCGGACGCGCAACCGCAGCCTTCGTCTCCAAGGGCCATGACCTTTATGCCACCATCCACGGCTCGCTTGCGGTCGATACCGATCCCGCCGTCGTGGACCGGCTGTGGAACAGCCACGTCGCCGCGTGGTACGAGGGCGGCAAGACCGACCCCAAGCTCGCGCTGCTGCGCCTCGATCTTGAAGGTGCCGAGATCTGGGAGGATGCCTCCTCGATCGTCGCGGGCATCAAATCGCTGTTCGGGTCCGATCCCAAATCCGACTACAAGGACAAGGTGGCCGAAGTCCCGCTGCGGTGAATCAGGACGCTGCAATGCGCTCCACCGTCAGGTTGCCGTTGGTATAGACGCAGATATCGGCGGCGATCTGCATGGCGCGGCGGGCAACATCCTCGGCCCCGAGGTCCGCCTGCATCAGCCCCCGCGCCGCTGCCAGGGCATAGTTGCCGCCGGAACCGATGGCGGCAACATCATGCTCCGGCTCCAGCACGTCGCCCGCGCCGGTGATGATGAACAGATCCGTCCCGTCCGTCACGATCAGCATCGCTTCCAGATTGCGCAGGTATTTGTCCATGCGCCAATCCTTGGCCAGTTCGACACTGGCACGCGCAAGCTGCCCCGGCATCGCCTCCAGCTTCTTCTCCAACCGCTCCAGCAAGGTGAAAGCGTCGGCGGTCGATCCGGCAAAGCCTGCCACAACCTCGCGCCCGCCCGGGGTCAGGCGACGCACCTTGCGCGCGGTTCCCTTGATGACCGTCTGGCCAAGGCTCACCTGACCGTCGCCGGCAACCACCACCTCGCCGCCCCGCCTCACGCCGATGATCGTCGTTCCGTGCCAGCCGGGAAATTTGTCGTCCGCCATGGGGCCTCCTTTTCTCCGGCTCTATATGGCGGTGCGACACTGGCGCCTCAAGCCTCGGGTGCGGATGGATTGACGCGCCTGGGACCGGTGCTTATCCCGAAGCGGCAACAAACAAGCGGATGCAATGCGGATCTGGACAGAAAACAAGCAGATTCCCGGCGGAATCCGTCATGTCGCAAGAATAGAGCGCGAAGGCTCCGAAGGCTCTCGCGTTTTGTGGTTCGACATCGAATCCGACCATCCCGTGCCCGAATCCACACTTGCCGACCCTTTCGCCTGCGCGCTGCTGATGCATTGCATGCGGTCGGGCGAAAGGCTTCGGATCGAGGGCGACGTCTCGCGCCGCCTGCTTCAGAACCTTGACGAGTTTCAGGCGGTCTATCGCGCATGGATGCCGAAAAGCTGGAAGCGGGTGGATGTGACAGCGCTGAACGAGGTGGTCTGCGCCCCTGATCCCGCGGTGTCCAACCGCGCCGTCGTGGCCTTGTCGGGCGGTATGGACGGCACGTTCAGCTATTTGCGTCACCGTCACGGGCGCGATATTGCAAGGCCGCTGGATGTGACGGCGGCCTTCCTCGTTCACGGTTTCGATTCCCGCGTCAGCCATGTCGAAGATTTTGAATTCATGCGTAAAAGCGTGACCGGGCTGATCGGCGACGATCCCGTGGCGCTTTACACCATCCGCACCAACCTGCGCGACGACCGGCTGGTCCCGAACTGGAGCCATGCCCATGGCAGCGGCCTTGCGGCTTGCGCGCATTTCTTCGCAGCTACGCATGGGGTCGGGCTGGTCGGGGGCGATTTCAAATACAGCGACTATCCACCGGCATGGGGATCGTCGCCGGTCATCAATCACCTGCTGTCAAGCGAACGGCTGCGGATGACCTATGACGGTGCCGAATACAGCCGCACCGAGAAAGCCGACTGGCTGAGCGATCATCCCGCCGCGATGAAGCACCTGAGCGTCTGTCACAAGGGACCGGGGGGGGAGCCGTGCTGCAGATGCGAAAAGTGCATGCGCACGATTCTTAATTTCCGCGTGATGGGAAAGACACCGCCCGCAAATTTCCGTCATCCGATCCGCAACGAGGACATCTCGTCCATGATCTTCGACACGGTGCCGCGGATGATATTCGCGCGCGATCTTTACCTGACGGCGAAACGGCGCGGCGTGACGGATCCTTGGGTCAAACATCTGGGTGCCGCGATCCGCAAGACCCGCGAACGCGAACAGGCATGAAAAGGGCGCCCGAAGGCGCCCCCATCTCAGATCGCGCCGTTGATCCAGTTGGCCAGCGCGGCCTTCGGCGCGGCGCCGATCTTGTTCGACACGACCTCGCCATCCTTGAACAGGAACAGTGCCGGAATCCCGCGAACGCCCAGCTCGGCCGGCGAGCCCGGGTTTTCGTCGACATTGACCTTCACGATCTTCACGCGGCCCGCATATTCGGTCGCCAGCTCTTCCAGAGCGGGGCCGATCTGACGGCAAGGGCCGCACCATTCGGCCCAGAAGTCCACGACAACGGGGATGTCGGACTGGCGGACTTCGGAATCGAAAGTGGCGTCGGTAACGGGAACGGTGGCCATGGGAACACTCCTGAACTGGTTGGACAACAGGTAAGGAGCGGCCCCCCCACCGTCAAGAAGCGCGGATTGCGCCGGAATCCTCCGATCCTTGCCGCGGCGCGGCAAAACAAAGGTGACAGCCGCTGCGGGGATTGCTACGCCTTTGTTCGGAATAAAGGATGAGAGTGGGATGCAAATAGAAAAGACCAAGCTCGACGGTGTCCTCGTCATCACGCCGCGCCGCTTTGGCGACGATCGCGGCTTCTTTTCGGAAAGCTGGAGCCGCAAGCTGCTGGCTTCCCATGGCATCGACATCGACTTCGTGCAGGACAACCACTCGGTCTCCTCGGCGGTGAATACCGTGCGCGGGCTGCATTTCCAGTCGCCCCCCCATGCGCAGGCAAAGCTCGTGCGCTGCGGCAAGGGCCGCCTGTTCGACGTGGCGGTGGACATCCGGATCGGCAGCCCCACCTACGGCCAGTGGATCGGCGAGGAGCTTTCCTTCGAGAATGGCAAGCAACTGCTGATCCCCGCCGGCTTCCTGCACGGTTTCGCCACGCGCGAGCCGGACACCGAAATCTGCTACAAATGCTCCGACTACTATGCGCCTGAATGCGATGGCGCGGTGCGGTGGGACAGCGTCGGGATCGACTGGAACCTGACCGGCGATCCGATCCTGTCCGCCAAGGACACCGCCGCCCCCGCCCTTGCCGATTTCAAAAGCCCCTTCGCCGTGGAGACCGCATGAAACTTCTGATTACCGGGGGCGCGGGCTTCATCGGCTCTGCAGTCGTGCGCCAGGCGATCCGTGACGGCCATTCGGTCGTGAACGTCGATGCGCTGACCTATGCCGCCTGCCTTGAAAACGTTGCAGATGCCGCGAAATCGTCGAACTATGCGTTCGAACAGACCGACATCCGCGACCGCGCCGCGCTGGACCGCATCTTCGCCGCCCACAAGCCCGACGCGGTGATGCACCTTGCGGCGGAATCCCATGTGGACCGTTCCATCGACGGCCCCAAGGATTTCATCGAGACGAACATAAACGGCACCTTCAACATGCTTGAAGCCGCCCGCGCCTATTGGACCGCGCAAGGCAAGCCCGACACGTTCCGCTTCCACCACATCTCCACCGATGAGGTGTTCGGGACGCTGGGCGAGACCGGGCAGTTCACCGAAGACACGCCCTATGCCCCGAACTCGCCTTATTCCGCATCGAAGGCGGCGTCGGACCATCTGGTGCGCGCATGGCATGAAACCTACGGCCTGCCGGTGGTGATGACCAACTGCTCGAACAATTACGGGCCGTATCATTTCCCGGAAAAGCTGATCCCGGTGGTCATCCTGAAGGCCCTGGCAGGCGAGCCGATCCCCGTCTACGGCCAAGGGCTGAACGTCCGCGACTGGCTCTATGTCGAGGATCACGCCGACGCCCTGCTGACCGTGGTGGCAAAGGGCGAACTTGGCCGCAGCTATAACATCGGCGGCGAGAACGAGGCGCGCAACATCGACATCGTGACCACGATCTGCACGATCCTCGACGAAAAGCGGCCCAAGAACCATCCCTATGCCGAACAAATCACCTTCGTCGCCGACCGCCCGGGCCACGATCTTCGCTATGCCATCGACCCGGAGCGTATCCGCACCGAACTGGGCTGGCGCCCGTCCGTGACGCTGGAACAAGGGCTGGAGAAGACGGTCCAGTGGTATCTGGACAATCAGGACTGGTGGCGCCCGCTTCAGGACCGCGCGGGCGGACGGCTGGGAACCAAGGCATGAGGGTGCTGGTCTTCGGATCGACGGGTCAGGTCGCGCAGGAACTGCGCCGCCTTTCCCCGGGTGCGCGGTTCCTGTCGCGTCAGGACGCCGACTTCATGGACCCCGACGCCTGCGCCGCGCAGGTCCGTGACGCGGACGTGGTCATCAACGCCGCCGCATGGACCGCCGTCGACAAGGCCGAGGCCGAGGAAGACGCCGCCACCACCGTCAACGGCCACACCCCCGCCGCCATCGCGCGGGCCTGCGCGGCGCAGGACGTCCCGTTCCTGCATGTGTCCACCGATTACGTCTTCGATGGTTCGGGCGACCAGCCGCGCCTTCCCACCGATCCGGTCGGCCCCTTGGGCGCCTATGGCCGCAGCAAACTGGTGGGCGAGGATGGCGTGCGCGATGCCGCCGGCCCGCATGTGATCCTGCGCACGTCCTGGGTGTTTTCGGCCCATGGTGCGAATTTCGTCAAGACGATGCTGCGCCTGTCGGAAACCCGCGACGCGCTGACCGTGGTGGCCGACCAGATCGGCGGCCCCACCCCGGCGACCGACATCGCAGCGGCGCTGCTGGCAATCGCCAACCGGTTCCACGAAGGCCAAGGCACCAGCGGCATTTATCACTTCTCGGGCGCGCCGGATGCGTCCTGGGCCGATTTCGCGCGCGAGATTTTTGCTCAGGCGGGCCGGAACGTGACAGTCACGGGCATCCCCACCTCGGATTACCCAACCCCCGCGAAACGCCCCGGCAATTCGCGGATGGATTGCTCCAGCCTCGAACAGGATTACGGTATCGCCCGCCCCGACTGGCGCGCAGGTTTGGCACAGGTTTTGCAGGATTTGAAATGACCAATCGCAAGGGCATCATTCTGGCGGGCGGATCGGGCACGCGGCTTTATCCCATCACGATGGGCGTGTCGAAACAGCTTCTGCCGATCTACAACAAGCCGATGATCTATTATCCGCTGTCGGTGCTGATGCTGACCGGCATCCGCGAGATTGCGGTCATCACCACCCCCGAGGATCAGTCGCAATTCCAGCGCCTTCTGGGCGATGGCAGCCAGTGGGGCGTCTCGCTGACCTATATCGTGCAGGCATCCCCGGACGGACTGGCGCAAGCCTATCTGCTGGCCGAGAATTTCCTTGCGGGCGCGCCCTCGGCCATGGTGCTGGGCGACAACATCTTCTTCGGCCACGGCCTGCCCGACCTGCTGCAAGAGGCGGACGCCCAGACCAGCGGCGGCACCGTCTTCGGCTATCACGTCGCCGACCCCGAACGTTACGGCGTGGTCGATTTCGACGAGACGGGCCGCGTGCGCACCATCATCGAAAAGCCCGAGGTTCCTCCGTCGAACTATGCCGTGACGGGGCTCTATTTCCTTGACGGCACCGCGCCGGAACGGGCCAAACAGGTGCAGCCCTCGGCGCGCGGAGAGTTGGAGATCACCACGCTGCTGGAGATGTATCTGCATGACGGCGCGCTGGAGGTGAAGCGCATGGGCCGCGGTTACGCATGGCTCGACACCGGCACGCATGGCAGCCTTCTGGATGCAGGCAACTTCGTGCGGACGCTGGAACTGCGTCAGGGGATGCAGACCGGCAGCCTGGACGAGATCGCCTTCCACAACGGCTGGATCACCGCCGAGGAGTTGCAGGTCCGCGCCAACCTGTTCAAGAAGAACGACTACGGCCGCGCGCTACAGGATCTTCTGTAACGCAGCAGCCGTCAGCGCCCCCGGCAGCGGCATCAGCGTGCCGCTGCGCGTCCACAGGATCGCGGTTTCCACATCGCGATCCGGATAGATCTGGCGCAGCACTTCGGCATAGGCGCCCATCTGGCGCAGCAGCCCGTCCGGCACCAGCGCCGCCGACGCCGGCACCACCGCATTCGATTTGAAATCTATGGCCAGCACCCTGCCCGGCTCCACGATCAGCCGGTCGATGGTGCCAAGCACGCGCTTGCCGCCGATGCTGCCCGTGACCGGAACCTCGGTCAGCGCCGCCGCGCCGAACAGTTGCGGATGGGCGGTCAGAACCGCCTCCACCTCAGCCAGCATCGGCGCGTGATCGAAGCCCGCCAGCAGTCGCGCCGCCAGATCGGGACGCAGCGCAGCCTCCACCCCCGGCAGATGTTCCAGCAGCAGGTGCAATTGGGTGCCGCGCAGCTTCGCCGCCTCCTCGTCCAGCCCCTCGCCCGGAAGCGCCTTTGCCCCACCAAGGTTCGACGGCGAAAGCGGGCGCACCGGCAGAACCGGATCGGCGGCATGGCGCAGCGCCCAATCCGGCAGCGCAGGCAGCGGCTGTGCCTCGGTCGTGGCGGCGGGCATTGGCGCGGGCCAGTCGCCCTCCTCCAGCAGCAGCCCGCCCTGATGCGGCTTCGCCCCCGCGCTTTCCATGCCATGACGGATCAGGTCATACCAAGCCTCGCCCGAGGCCAGATCCCCCGCCGCTGCCGCAATCAGCCAGCATTGCGCCCGCGTCAGCGCAACATAGAGCAGCCGCATGGATTCCGCCTCGCGCGCGGCTTTCCGGGCCTCCAGCGCCGCGGCCATCGCCGGGGGTGCCTCGTCGCCGGACATGCGCCAGACAGCGCGGCCATCGTCCAGCAGCACCAGATCGTCGCGGTCCCGCGCCTTGTGATCGGCGGTGTCGGGCAGGATGACGATGGGCGCCTCCAGCCCCTTGGAGCCGTGCACCGTCATCACCCGGATCATGTGCCCGGCCGAATCCATCCGGCGTTTGACCACCACATCGTCGGTCGTCAGCCATGACAGGAACCCGGTCAGGCTGGGCACGTCGCTGCGCTCGTATGCCAGCGCCTGCGACAGCAACTCGTCGATCCCATCCTCGGCTTCGGCGCCCAGACGGGCCAGCAGCTTGCGGCGACCGTCGTGGCGGGTCAGCATCCGTTCGATCAAATCGTATGGCCGCAGGAAGTCCGCCTGATCGCGCAGGTCCTGCAGGATGCGCACGGTCTCGCTGTCCTGATGCCGCAGGCTGGCCCAGAGATACCCCTCGCGCGGTTGGGCAAGGCGGTAAAGCTGATCCTCGGTCCAGCCGAACAGCGGCGAGCGCAGGGCCGAGGCCAGCGACAGGTCGTCCTCGGGCGTGGACAGGAAGGCCAGCAGCGCGCCCAGATCGCGCACGGCCAGTTCCGCTGCCAGCTTCAGCCGGTCGGCCCCCGCAATCGGCAGGCCCGCCTTCTTGCAGGCGCGGATCAGCGGCCCGAACACCCCCGACCGCCCACGCACGAGGATCAGGAAATCCCCCGCATGAGCAGGTCGGAAACCCTTTCCATCCGGGATTTGCACCCCATCCGCGATCATCTGCCCGATCTTCGCCGCGATGCGTTCGGCCAGCCGCGCGTGGTGGTGCTCGTCCGAGATCAGATCGACCGGGCTCCACCATTCCTCGTCCTCGGGCGGCTTCGACGGCTCGAAGGGCGGCCAAAGCTCCACCCGCCCCGGCATGTCGCGGAAGGCGATGTGGCGAAGCTCGCCGCCCAAGGCCGCCAGCCGTTCCTCGGGGAAGGTCATGTCCACCAGCCGCAGCACCGCCGCCGAGGACCGGAAGGAATGTTCCAGCGACAGATCCTGCAATCCGACCAGCCGCTGCGCGAAATGGTGCTTCATGCGGTCGAACGCGGCCACATCCGCGCCCTGGAAGGAATAGATCGACTGCTTCTTGTCGCCCACCACGAAGATCGTGCGTTCCACATCCCGCGCGCCTTCCCCGGCAGCGAACTCCTGCGCCAGCAGTTCGATCACCCGCCATTGCTGGGGCGATGTGTCCTGCGCCTCGTCCACGAGGATGTGGTCGATCCCGCCATCCAGCCGGAACAGCACCCATTGCGCGACCGAAGGATCGGTCAGCAAACCCACCGCGCGCACGATCAGATCATCGAAATCCAGCCAGCCGCGCATTGCCTTGCGCCGTTCGTATTCCGGCAGGAAATGCCCCGCGAAACGGTGCAGCACCGCGCTGCGTTCGGCAGCCGCCAAGGCGATGCGCGAGGCGCGCGCCGCCTCCACCCGCCGCATCAGGTCTTCCAGCCGGTTCAAGAGCGGCCCAAGCGCGGTCTGCATCGCCTTGGTCGGAAACTTGCCGATCTTGGCCCCGAAGGGCGAGGCCGCCGTGCCGCCGAACAGCAGCAGCTTTTCCAGCGCCGACAGCGTGGACATATCGGCGGGAAAACGCAGCTTCAGAAGGGTCTGCGCCGCCGAAAGGTCGGTCGTCTTGCCGCTGGCCAGAACCTCCGCCACTTCGGTCAGCCACTCCTCCTCGCCGCCGATGAAGACCTGCGCCAGAAGCCCGTCCGCATCGAAGCCCGCCGGGACGCCGAAGGCATCGCGGCATTCGGCGGGCGTCATGGGGTGGGCGAAGCCGTCGCGCTTTCCGGCGACCTGCATCGACAGCGTGCCGAAATCCTCGCCGGTATAGGCGCGGGCAAGGGCGGCGACGGCATCGGGGGCGATGCGGTCGGCCATCTCCTCCACGATCTCCTCGCGCAGCAGAGCCGCCGCGCGGTCGTCGAGTTCCGTGAACTGGGGCGAGACGCCAGCCTCCAGCGGAAACCGCCGCAGCAGCGTCGCGCAGAAGGAATGGATCGTCTGGATGCGCAAGCCGCCGGGCGTTTCGATCGCGCGGGCGAACAGGCGGCGGGCCTTGGCCAGCACCTCCGGCCCCATCGCGCCGATGCCCAGTGTGGACAGGGCGTCGGACAGCGCCGCGTCCTCCAGCATCGCCCATTCGCCAAGGCGGCGGAACAGGCGGTTCTGCATCTCGGACGCGGCGGCCTTGGTATAGGTCAGGCACAGGATGCGCTGCGGCGCGACATCGGCCAACAAAAGCCGCGCCACCCGGTCGGTCAGCACCCGCGTCTTGCCCGAGCCCGCATTGGCCGACAGCCAGGTGGAGGCGTCGGGCCGCGCCGCCGTCACCTGCCGAAGCGTCGCGTCATCCATTTTCATCGCCCACATCCTCCGGCATCGAAGGGTCCTGCATCTCCCACTCGCCGAAACGGGCCAGATGGTCGTAATCGCCGGGAAAACGCTCGCCGAACATCGCGCGGCGGGACGGGTATCCCTGTTCGCGCGTCAGGTATTGCCCGACCAGTTCATGCAGCGATTCCCATGCCTTGCCCATGATCTCGGGCGTCATCACGGTTTCCTCGACCTTGGCCGAAGCGCCAAGACCGATATAGCTGATCCGCGCCACATCCGACGGCCCAAGCGAGGCGAAAGCCCCCCGCGACGCCATCGCCGCCTCAAGCAGAAGCTGCTTTTCGAACGCCTTTTGCTGTTTCTGGCTGGGCGGCGATCCGGTCTTGTAGTCGATGATGTGCAGCCGCCCGTCGTCCAGCCGGTCGATCCGGTCAGGCTTGGCGATCAGCGTGAAGTTCAGCGGGGTCAGTGCCACGCTGCCGGGTTCTTCCAGCCAGACCGGGGTGCCGCCCATCGCGGCCTCGGTCTTCAAAAAGAAGTCGGCAGCGCGGTCCATCCGGGCCAGCCACAGCGCGCGGGCGGCAGGCCAAGGCACGTCATCCTCCAGCACGCGCTGGGCAATGGCGCGCAGGCGGATGCGGGCTTCATCCGACGTCTCCTCCGGGCGGTCGCGCACGAATTCCTCAAGGATCGAATGCAGGATCGACCCGCGCAGCCGCGCATCGGGCGCATGGCGCAGCGGGTCCAGCGGGCGCAGGCGCAGGATGTGCCTGGCATAGATCGCATAGGGATCACGGATCAGATCGCGCACCCCCGTCACCGCCAGCTTTGTCGGGCGGGCGGCCAGCGGCGGGCGGGGCGCGGGGCGGTGGGCCGGGGGCGTCGCGGCATCCGGCGTCTCCAGCCGCTCTGCCATCGCCAGCCAATCGCGCCCACGCGCCCGCATCGCCGCCAGCGCATCCTTGCCGCCCTTGGCGGGCAGCCCGTCCATCAGGTTCTGCAAACGGTTCAGCCAGCGCGAGGGGACGGTCTCCGCCTCGGCATCGCGGATGCTGCGGGTCAGCACCACCTCGGACGCGGCGATGGCCTGCTGGTAATCATGCGCCGCAAGGCCGATGCGCCGTTCGGGCAGCAGCAGCCCCGCCTGAAGCCGCATCTGACGGTTCAGCCACGGGTCGGGCGGGGGCAGCGCGGGCCAGATGCCGTCGTTCAGACCGCCAAGGATCACGAGGTCCGCGCCCTGAACCCGCGCCTCCAGCGTGCCCCAGATCATCACGCGCGGATCGGCGATGACGGTATCGCGCACCTCGCCGCGTGACAGGACCGCGTCGAACATGTCGTTGTAATCGGCGGGCGAAAGGACGCCGCCATGCCCCGCTTCGGCCCGCAGCATGGTCATGCAACCTTGCGCGGATTCGCCCGCCGGGCTGGTCCAGAGCCGCCCCGGCTGCCCCGCCGGACCGCAGGCCAGCGCGTTTGCGATGGCCAGATGATGCTCCAGATGATCGGCCAACAGCCGCGCGGAAACGGTTTCCAAACCCGTCAGCGTGCGGCCGACCCAATCCGCCCAGTCGCGAATGCCGTCATCGGGCCGGGTGCCCGCCCAGATGCGCAGATCGTCCAGCGTGGGAAAGGGCGGGCCGTGGCGGCGCAGGCGCAGTTCCAGATCGCGGGTCCAGCGCAGGTGGTTCCCCCGGTCCGACCCCGAGGCCGTGACCGGGTGTTTCAGCAGCGTCAGCAGCACTTCGGGCGTCAGGCGTTGGCCCATCAAGCGGCCCACCATTCGCAGAAGGCGGCCTTGCGCGGTCTGGCTCAGCGGCTCGCCCGCGCTGTCGTCGGGGATGATGCCCCAGCGGTCCAGCGCCGCCGCCACCATCCGCGTCAGCCCCCGGTCGGGAGAGATCAGCGCCGCCCGCCGCCCATCCTCGGCAGCCTTGCGCAGGATCAGCGCGACAGCCAGCGCCTCGGCCCGTGGACGCGGCGCCTCGATCAGCGTCACATCCTGCATCGCGGCCGACAGATCAGGCAGATGGCGGCCTTCCTCCAGCCATTGGTCGGTAACCGGGGCAGGGCGAAGCGACAGCGAAATCAGACGGTTGCGGTCTTGCGAAGGCGGCGCGTCATCGGTCCATTTCGTCACATCCCCCGGTGAGAGGTCCAACGCCCGCAGCAGGTGGTGGAAGCGGTATTGCGGATGATCCTCGGCGGTCAGCGCATCGGCCAGGCCGTCCCAGACCGCAACCGGCATGTCGAAATCGAAGCCCGGCAGGACCAGCACGCCATGATCCAGCCGCGCCACGGCCTGCATCAGCAGCGAGGTCGTCCCGCGCGATCCCGTGGACCCGGCGATAATGACCGGCGCCGTCGGGGGCGCAAGCTGCCACAGGGCGACCAGCAGGTCCACGGCCATGCGCTGGCGCACCTCGGGGTCGGGGGCGTCCTTGTCCTGCGCCAGCGGTGCGACGATGTTCACGAAGGCCTGCGTGCGCGCCCAATGCGCCGAATGGTGCGACACGTCGAGGTTCGCGATCGCCTCGGGCGGCACATCCTCGGCCTGCATCTCGGCCATCAGATCGGCAAGGCTGTCGGCCAGATCGAAGATCGCCGCACGGGGGGCAAGGTCCGGCTGCGCGTCCAATAGGGCCGAGATCAGCCGCGTCAGCTCCAGCCGCCGCCGCAGGGGCGGGGTCGCATCGGGCAGGCCCGGCACCAGCGACGGCACATCGCCCAGAAGCCGCACGCGCGGCAGGAACGACGCGCCTTCCGCCGTCAGCAGGTCCACCACCCGGCGGCGCATCCGCGCGGTGTTGACGAAAAGCTGCACCGCCGCCATTGCCTCGGGCGGCTGGCCTGCCATCCGTGCGCGCAGTCCGGCAACCAGCGCGGCGGGGAAATCGACGCCGGGGGGAAGGGCGGAAACTTCACCCACGAAGCATCGCCTCGGCCAGCGGGATGCTTTCGGGGCGGCCCACATCGCACCAGCCGCCGTCATGGGTGATGCCGTGTAGGCGCCCATTGGCGATCATCCGGTCCCAAAGCAGGTTTAGCGAGAATTTCCGCTCCGCAATTCCCACCAGCCCGTCCGGTTTCAGGATCTGCGCGCCCAGATAGACCTGCCCCGGCGCGCCATTCGCCCGCACCAGCGGATCGCCGATGAAGTCCCCGGTGCCGCGGTGCCCCGTCGCGCGGTCGGCAGGCAGCAGCAAGAGCAGCCCGTCCATCCGCGCCGGGTCCCAAGCCGCCAGGAGCTGCGCCAGCGGGTTCGCCCCGGTCCAGACGGCATCGGTGTTCAGCGTCATCACCGGCCCTGCGCCCAGAAGCGGAAGGGCTGCGCGCAGACCGCCCCCGGTCTCCAGCAACTCCGGCTCATAGGACAGCGGGATATCGACATGCGCGGCGATTTGGTCCGGCAGGTAATGGGTATTGGCGATGACCCTGGACACGCCAGCATCGCGCGCGATGTCCAGCGCGTGGTCGATCAGCGGCTTGCCTGCGACCGGGATCATCGGCTTCGGACGGTTCGCGGTCAGCGCACCCATGCGGGTGCCAAGCCCCGCGGCGAACAGCATCAGGGGCAGCATGCGGCGATCCTTTCCAGAACCTCGGGCGTCGGCTCGGGCAGGTCGGGGCGCACCAAGGCCAGCGCCGGATGGGCAAGGTTGCGCTGCACCTGCGCCCAGACGCGCGGGATCAGCCGCAGGTATCCGGGTTTGCCCTGCGCCGACAGCCGCGCGAAGATGCCGAGGATGCGCAGTCCGCGCTGTGCGCCCAGCACGGCATAGCTCGCGCGGAACGCCTTGGACGGATCGAACCGTTCGATCATCGCCGCTTCGGTTTCGGGCGACACATCCCGCCGCGCATCCTGCAAAAGCGAGACGAGATCGTATCCCGGCTGCCCCATCTGCGCGAGCTGGAAGTCCAGAAGACCGACCCGCGCCAGCCCCGCGCGCGCGGGCAGCCAGAGCAGGTTTTCGGCGTGGTAGTCGCGCAGGATCATCACGCGCGGCCCGTCGGCATGGGTGCGGATGGCATCTTCCAGCGCGGCAAGCGTGGGGGCAGGATTGCCCTGGTCGCCCGTGGCAAGGCGACGATACCAGTCGAACGCCGGCAGGATTGCTTCGGCCCAGTCACGCGCCGCAAGGTCGGGCAGTGTGGGCGCTGGCGCGGATTGCAGATGGCGCAGAACGTCCACGGCGGGTGCGTAAAGTTCGGCCTCCCGGGTCGGGTCGCGGTCCAGCAGGCGGGCGAAGACGTCGTCGCCCAGATCCTCCAGCAGCAGGAACCCGCGCGGCAGATCCTGCGCGACAATGGCCGGGGGCGATAGGCCCAGCCCCGCCAGATGCTTCGCGATCCGCACGAAATCGGCGGGATCGTCGCCCGTGCCGGGCGGCGCATCCATCAGCACATGGCCGCCCACGCGCGCATACCGCCGGGCCGAGGCGTCGCCCGCCAGCGGCACCGCATCGCCCGGTGCAATCCGTTCGCCCTGCACCCGGCGCAGATCGTCCAGCAGGCCGGGACGGGTGCAGCGGAGCGTCGCAATGCGCCCTTCGCCCGCGATCTCCAACCGCAGATGCAGCGCATCTTTCGGCGTTAGATCCCCCAGACGGTCCGGCCATTCGACCAGGCAGACGGCATCCTCCAGCGCGCTGTCCAGCCCGAGCTCCAACGCCTCGTCCGGGTGGGACAGGCGATAAAGATCGGCGTGCCAGATCTCGAATTCTGGCGTGTCATAGGTCTGGACCAGCGTAAAGGTGGGCGAGGGAACATCCTCGTACCGGCCCAGTGCGGCGCGGATCAGGGCGCGGCACAGATGCGTCTTGCCCGCGCCGATGCCGCCTTCCAGCAGCACCGCATCGCCCGGATGCAGGATGCGCGCAAGGTCCGCGCCCAGTTCGGCGGTGTCGTCATCGGTGGCCAGCGGCAGGGTCAGGGCGGTCAGGAACATGCCCGGAACATGGCCGCAGCCGCCCGCAGGTGCAAGGGCGTTCAGACGGCGATGCGGGCCGGCTCCGCCTCGGCGATGACGACGCGGAAGCCGACCAGCGTCGCGCCGCCGGGCAGGGGCGTCATACGGCACTGCACCGCCCGCCCGTCGGTCAGCCGCGCGATCCCGGTCTGCGCCTCGCGAGGGCCGAGGCTGACGACGAAATGTTCCGCCTCGGCCCAAAGGGGGGTCGGCACGGACATTCTGCGCCAATGGCCGCACAGGGCCGCGATGCCCTCGTCGCCAAGCCCGCCCGCAGGATCGTGGTGCCACAGGTCGGAATAGGCGGCATTGGACATGACCAGCTGCCCGCCCTGCGAAAAGACGACGATCGCCTCGTCCATCGCGTCGATCACCGACTGGCCCAGTTCCAGATCTGCGCGATACCGGCGGGTGCGCGTCATCTCGGTCGAGATGTCCTCGAACATCAGCGCCAGCGCGCCGTTCGGATGCGGGCGGCCGATGACGCGATAGGTCTGGCCGGACGGCAGGCTCCACGTCTCCTCGTAACCGCCAGAAGAGGCCGCCTTTTCCAGATCGGTCATCTGGTTGCGCCAGCCGCGGTAATCCTTGGGTTCGGGGATCATGCTGCGGTCGCGCATCGCGTCCAGAACGGCGAACAGGGTCGGGCGGCGCGACAGGAAATCGGGCTGAAGACCCGACAGGTCCATCAGCGCCGGATTGAACATCGCAAGCTGGCGCTGGCGGTCGAAGATCGCAAGACCGATGGGCAGGTCCGCAAAGGTCCGCGTCAGGGTCTGCTTGAATTCCCGCAGGGCCGTTTCCGCCTGCACCGCGCCATCGATGGGCATCGCGAAGACCAGCCTGTCGCCGCCCGCATCGTCGAAATGGCGCAGATCGAACCAGAGACCGGCCTTGCCGTCTTCCAGCCGCGCCCGTGCCTCGGCCGCGCTTGGGAACAGGCGCGGCAGGGGCCAGCCGATCTCGTCCCCCGGGGGAAGGCGGTGCAGGGCGGCGGCCAGATAGGCGGCGTTGGCCCAGACCACCTCGGCGCCCGCTTCGCGCCAGGCCATGAAGGGGGCGGCGGACATGGCGGCGCGCAACTCGGCCAGCTCCGCCGTCTGGGCGCGATAGGCCAGCGGATCGCCGGGCGCTTCGGCAAGGTCCGACAGGGTGATGCGCGTCAGCCCGCCGCCATATTGCGCGTTCAGCGTCAGCCCGCCAGCATCCTGACCCGCGGCGTGCAGAAGCAGGGCGCCTTCGGTGACCAGATGGCGAAGCTGTTCCTCGCATCCCGGAAAGCGCGGGGCCAGATAGGCCATCAGCCGTGCCCAAGGCCCCCCGCGCGCGCCCTGCTGGGACACCGCCAGCAGGCGCCGCGCCGAAGGCGTCGCGTCAAGCAGCGCCTCTCCGTCGAACAGGAAGACGGTGCCTGCGCCTTCCGCCCGAAAGACGCTGTCGCGCGATCTGTCGCGCGCCGCGGCGGCAGAGATCAGAAAGAAGCCTGCGGTTGCGGCCAATATTGCGATCGCCCCGACTTCAAGAACGAGGCGCAGACTGAGTTCGTGCATGTTTCACCGCAAGCGCCGGGGTATCCCGGATAGGTGCTGCACGTTTGAGCCGAGTTCATTAACAATCAGTTAACCTTAGATTGGACCTGCAAGATTGATTGCAACCTGTGGGTATTTTGCCACTTACCCGAAGGGAAGGTTGTCGCCCAAAGGCCCGTCCTCCGGCTCCAACGCGACGCGGGGCCAGATCACTTCGACCACGGCGCCGCTGCGGCCCAGACGTTCCTGCGGGTCGAGAAACGGGTCGGCGGCATTGGCAAAGCGCAGCCGCGCGCCGGTCCGTTCCAGCAGCGTCTTTGCGATGAACAGCCCAAGGCCCATGCCTTCGTATTCGGGCCGCGTCTCGGTCCGGCGCGACTTCACGAAAGGCTCGCCGATGCGCCCGATGATCTGCGGGGAGAAGCCGCTGCCATCATCGACGATGCGGACAAGGATCGTGTCGTCATCCCAGCAGCCGTCGATCCATACCGTGCTGCGGGAAAAGTCCACCGCGTTCTGGATCAGGTTGCGCAGCCCGTGGATCAACTCGGCGCTGCGCAGCACCGTCGGCATCCGCTCGTCGCCGTCCTCCAGCGGCAGGAAGGTGAATTCCACCGTTTTGCCGCGGGCCAGATGCGGTTCGGCCGCGTCGCGCAGCAGCGCCGACAGGGGGGCTTGCCGCATGTGCGGATCATCCTTGCCCGCGCGGCCCATGGATTGCAGGATGTCACGGCAGCGATTGGCCTGATCGCGGATCAGGGCCGCATCCTCTGCCAGGTCGGGATGGTCCTTCAGCTCCTCCATCAGCTCGGCCGAGACGAGCTTGATCGTGGCAAGCGGCGTTCCCAGTTCATGCGCCGCCGCCGCGACCACGCCGCCAAGGTCGGTCAGCTTCTGTTCCCGCGCCAGCGCCATCTGCGTCGCCAGAAGCGCGTTGGAGGTCGAGCGGATCTCGGTCGAGACCTGCCGCGCATAAACGGAGGTGAAGCCGATCCCGATCACCATCGACAACCAGAAGCCGAAGGTGAAAAGCTGCGGCGTGACCAGAAGCGATCCGTCAGACAATTCCATCGGCAGGTGATAGACGGTGACGAAACTGACCAGCACCGCCGCGCAGACCGCGATGGCGATGGTCGTGCCAAGGCCAAGCGCCGAGGCCGAGATGACCACCGGCGCAAGGATCAACAGAACGAACGGATTGGACAGCCCCCCGGTCAGATAGATCAGCACCGTCAGCTGCACCATGTCGAAGATCAGCGTCAGCATCGCCTCGGTTTCGGTCAGGCGGCGATTGCCCGGAAAGGCGAAGGCCGAGGCGAGGTTGGCACAGATGGCGGCAGCCACGGCCAGATAGCAAAGGCTGATCGGCAGGTGCACGTCCAGCACCCGATAGGCATAGGTGATGGCGGCAAGCTGGCCGGCGATGGTCATCCAGCGCAGGGCGATCAGGGTGCGCAGGCGCAGCCAGTCGCCGCGCGGCAGAAGACCCTTGGGGTGGGATGTCATCGCAATTCCGTGACCGGGACAATAAGGCCCATTGTTATGCTCGCGCGCATGGGGGATCAATGCGCCGATCCGAGGGGAGAGGAAGATGAGGAAAACTTATGCCCTGCTGGCGGCCGGTGTGCTTGCAGCCGCGCTTGGTGTGACGGGCGGGCTGATCGTCTTCGGCAAATCTTCGGACAAATACGCGCAATGCCGCGAAGGGCAGGTGGGCGGCGGCGCGATCGGGGGCCCATTCGACCTCGTCGACGGGCAGGGCAATTCGGTGACCGATGCCGATGTGATAACCGGGCCGACACTTGTCTATTTCGGCTATACATTTTGCCCGGATGTCTGCCCATTCGACAATCAGCGCAATGCCGAGGCGGTGGATATTCTGGAAGAACGGGGCATCGACGTGAAACCCGTATTCATTTCCGTAGATCCGGCGCGCGATACCCCCGAAGTCATGGGCGAATATGCCGAAATGATGCATCCCCGCATGGTCGGGCTGAGTGGGTCCGAGGATCAGGTCAAGGCCGCGGCGAATGCCTACAAGGTCTATTATCAGGCGCAGAAGGCCGAGGACGGCTTCTACCTGGTGGATCACACCACCTTCACCTACCTGATGATGCCGGGCGAGGGGTTCATGGATTTCTTCCGCCGCGAGGTGACTGCCGAACAGATAGCCGATCGCGTTGGCTGTTTCGTGGATGCGGGCTGATTTGACCGGGCTGCGGCGGGATTGTAAGTTGAATATCGAAGGGGAACCGAATGGCTGAAGACACGCATCCCGAACTTGGCGCGGACCGGACATTGCTTCTGGTGGACGATGACGAATCCTTTGTGAAACGTCTGGCCAAGGCGATGGAAAAGCGCGGCTTCATCCCCGAAACGGCCGAAAGCGTGGCCGAGGGGCAGGCCATCGCCAAATCGCGCCCCCCGGCCTATGCTGTCGTCGATCTGCGGCTGGAGGATGGCAACGGGCTGGATGTGGTGGAAACGCTGCGCGAACGCCGCCCCGATTGCCGGATCGTCGTGTTGACGGGATATGGCGCGATTGCGACGGCGGTTGCGGCGGTGAAGATCGGTGCGACCGATTACCTGTCCAAACCCGCCGATGCGAACGAGGTGACGAATGCGCTTCTGGCCAATGGCGAAGCGCTGCCCGAGCCGCCGGAAAACCCCATGTCCGCCGATCGCGTCCGCTGGGAGCATATCCAGCGCGTTTACGAGATGTGCGACAGGAACGTTTCGGAAACCGCACGACGGCTTAATATGCATCGCCGAACCTTGCAGCGGATCCTTGCCAAACGCAGTCCCAAATAATTGAATGACCAAAAGGACAGGGTCGTTTCTTTTCCAATCGTATTGCGATAGTTTGTTTTCAGGGGCTACACCGGATCTGTCTCCATTTTCGGAGCACGAGGAATAAAGTATCGATATGGAACTGAACAACCTTTCCCTGAAAGAACTCAAAGATCTTCAGTCTCGGGTCAACAAGGCCATAGCCACCTACGAGGATCGTCGAAAGCGCGAGGCGCTGACGCAGCTCGAAGCAAGTGCACGGGATCTGGGCTTTTCTCTTTCCGAATTGGTCGACGCGCAGACGCAGAAGAAACGCCCGGCAACCGCTCCGCGTTTCGCAAACCCGAACAATGCCGATGAAACCTGGTCGGGCCGCGGGCGCAAACCGCGCTGGTATATCGAAGCGATCGAGGCTGGCAAGGAACCTGCCGAGCTGGAAATCAGCTAATTATTGTTTCCGCCCGCCAGCAGAATTGCATGGCGGGCGACGAATTCGGCCCGAACTTCGACGGGTGGCCGAAGACGGATTTCCAGGCCGTTCATGACAGCGACATCCGGCTTGCCGAAGAAACGCAGGGCTTCCTTTTCCGTGAAACCCGCGATGCGCGTCGCTTCCATATGCGCCGAAATCCGGTCCGCTCGCTTGATCGCCCGCTTCAGCGGCATCGGCAACGCGGCGGGAAGCCCGAAGCGGATATGCACCGCCGCCGTCAGCCGCGCATCCAGATCGCCATAGGCCTTTCCGACCGCCGCCTTGACCGGGCTTATCATGTCGCCGATGACGTATTCGGGCGCGTCGTGCAGCAGCGCCGCCAGTCGGTCGGATGCCGACGCCGCCGGATTGAGCCGCCCGAAGATCTCCTCGACCAGCAGCGAATGTTCCGCCACGGAATAGGGGAAGTCCCCCGTCGTCTGTCCGTTCCAGCGCGCGACGAAGGCAAGGCCATGCGCGATGTCCTCGATCTCGATATCCATGGGGGTCGGGTCCAGCAGGTCCAGCCTGCGTCCTGACAGCATCCTTTGCCAGGCTCGGGTCATGTGACTACCGTCAGGTCGGTCGGAAAACGGGACAGATAGCGGGCCATCCGCCGATGGGAAAAAAGATGCTTCAGCAGCATCTTGCGCAGGAATCCTTCATTCGCGATCGGATGGATTCCGTCATCGGCCGGCACCGGATTCTGCGGAAAATGCAGGGCGTTGAATGCGCGATAGGCCCGCCGAAAGCGCAAGGGGAATTCGCCACCGACATGACCCCATGGTTTCCGGTTGCCAATGAAATGCACGACATTGGCGTCCGCCATCGTCTCGAACAGCCGCGAAGACCAGGTGTATTGCCAATTCCAAAGCGGGCTGAGTTCCGCCCAGTCGCCGCGCAGGACCGCGTTGTAGAGGTTCTGGTCATGACGGATCATCAGTGCCGCATTCTCGCGTCCCAGCTTTACGCAACGGTCCAGTATGCGCCCTGCATTGCAAGCGGCGACATCCATCAGCAACACGCCCGCGTTGAAATAAGGAGCCGCAGGAAGGCCGAGGCGCCTGAATTGTTCGGGGCGTCGGCCCGGTGTGCGCCATTGGGTATTGTCGCGGATCGCGCCGATGGCATGGCCGCCCAGATCGACCGACAGCAGGGCGCCGAAATCTCCCCTTTGAACGAAGATGTCTGAATCCAGATAGAGGATGCGGTCATAGTCCTTCGAAAAGGCGGCGGGCAAGCCAAGGCGCAGATAGATATCGGCCGTGCGCCCCGGATCGAGCCGCAATCCGTCGAACGCATTGCCGATATCGACGTGGCAACTCCGGATGTCCAGATGCGCGAGGCTTTTGGGCAATGCCAGCATCGACACGCTGCTGCACAGGCACAGATCGAAATCCCTGTCGTGCGACAGGGCGGCGATCCTGTCCAATGCCATGGCTGCATAGGGAAGATAGGCATCGTCGCAGCACAGGACGATGGCGCGGCGCGTCTTTGCCGGACGCGATGACGTGACTTCGAACATGATGATCCTTCGCGGCCTCCTTCATGCTTGCTGCGCCCGGATTGGCCAAAGCGCAAGCCCTGCTTTGGAACATCACGCCTTCTGATGCGTTGAAGTGGTGTAAGAAAGGGAAGACCATGATCAAACTTTCGCGCCCGGCCCTGGCCTTGGCTGCGATCGCCACCACGGCACTGCCCGCCTTTGCCGCGATCCGGCCCGAGACCCCTTCCATCGACCTTGCATTCTATGACGCGATGCCTCGCATCGGCGAGGCGCAGCTTCCGACCGACCCCTATTGCGATAGGTCCGATACGCTGGCCGCCACGCTGGGCGAGGAATATGGCGAGGAGGTCATGCTTGCCGCCATGAACCCCAACGGCACCAGCTTCCGGTTCTGGGCATCGGACGAATTCGGGACATGGACGGTCAGCTACGTCCGCGCCGACGGGGTCAACTGCGTCGTCGGCTCCGGCACCGGATGGACCGAAGGGGACAGCGCCGCAGGACATATGCAGGCGCTGGGCATCGACCTCTGATTGCCGGACGGGTCCTTGGCTGATATGCCTTGCCGCGCAAACATACGGAGCGTGACATGGCCGACTACGTCGTCAAGGACATCAACCTCGCCGCTTTCGGCCGCAAGGAACTGACCATCGCCGAAACCGAGATGCCGGGCCTGATGGCGCTGCGCGAGGAATACGGCGCGGCCCAGCCGCTGAAGGGCGCGCGCATCGCGGGCAGCCTTCACATGACGATCCAGACCGGGGTTCTGATCGAAACGCTGGTGGCTCTGGGCGCAGAAGTACGCTGGGCGTCGTGCAACATCTTTTCCACCCAGGATCACGCGGCGGCGGCCATTGCCGAGGCGGGTGTTCCCGTTTTCGCCGTCAAGGGCGAGACGCTGGAGGAATACTGGACCTATACCGACCGGATCTTCGATTTCGCGGAGGGCGCGAACCTGATCCTCGACGATGGCGGCGATGCCACGATGTACATCCTGATGGGCGCACGGGTCGAGGCGGGCGAGACGTCGATCCTCGACGTGCCGACCTCGGAAGAGGAGGTGATCCTGTTCGCGCAGATCCGCAAGCGTCTGGCGACATCCCCCGGCTGGTTCACCAAACAGCGCAATCTGCTGAAGGGCGTGTCCGAGGAGACGACGACCGGCGTTCACCGTCTGTATGATCTGCACAAGAAAGGTCTGCTGCCCTTCCCGGCGATCAACGTGAACGACAGCGTCACCAAGTCGAAATTCGACAACAAGTACGGCTGCAAGGAATCGCTGGTGGACGGCATCCGCCGCGCGACCGACGTGATGATGGCTGGCAAGGTCGCGGTCGTCTGCGGTTACGGCGATGTCGGCAAAGGCTCGGCGGCATCCTTGCAAGGCGCGGGCGCGCGCGTGAAGGTGACCGAGGTCGATCCGATCTGCGCGCTGCAAGCCGCGATGGACGGGTTCGAGGTGGTGCTGCTGGAAGACGTCGTGGACAGCGCCGACATCTTCATCACCACCACCGGCAACAAGGACGTGATCCGCATCGAGCATATGCGCGCGATGAAGGACATGGCCATCGTCGGCAACATCGGCCATTTCGACAACGAGATTCAGGTCGCCGCCCTCAAGAACCACAAATGGACCAACATCAAGGACCAGGTGGACATGATCGAGATGCCCTCGGGGGCGCGGATCATCCTTCTGTCCGAAGGGCGTCTTCTGAACCTCGGCAACGCCACCGGCCATCCCAGCTTCGTGATGTCGGCCAGCTTCACCAACCAGACGCTGGCGCAGATCGAACTTTGGACCAAGGGCGAAGACTACCAGCCCGGCGTCTATATCCTGCCGAAACAGCTGGACGAGAAGGTGGCCCGCCTGCACCTGAAGAAGATCGGTGTGAAGCTGACGACGCTGTCGAAGGATCAGGCCGACTATATCGGCGTGACACCGGAAGGTCCGTTCAAGGCAGAGCATTACCGTTACTGAGAAATCTCTTTGCGAATGTCCGGCGGGGGCCTACCCTCGCCGGACGTTTCATCAAGGAGGACATTATGAGCAAGCGCGACGCGCTGATCGCGAAATACGCCGCCGACCTTTCCGAGAAATGCGGCGTGACGCCCGATGCGGACCTGCTGAAGAAGGTCGTGATCGGCTGCGGCCCCTCGATCTATTCCGCCGACGCCGAAACCGTCGCGGCATCCGATCCCGAGGAGCTGGAGCGCATCCGCCGCAACTTCCTGATGAAGAAGCTCGGTCTTGCCGACAGCCCTGCATTGGCCGAAGGCATCGACGCCGTGATGGAGCGTTACGGGCGGTCGAACCGCAACAAGTATCGTGCGGTCGTCTACTACCTTCTGGCCGACCATTTCGGCAAAGCCTCGGTTTTTGCGTGAAACTTTTGTGACGGCGGAATAATCCGGCAGCCCTCTCGTCTTCCCCGTGCAAATGCAACGGAGAAGCTTGCAATGACCGGAATTCATCACCTGAACCGTCACGGCCTGAAATGGGCCTTCACCACCCGCCGCGTCGCGCAGACCGATGCGGTGCTGCTCCAGCCCGACCTGTCGGGTGCAATTCCCGGCGATCTGGTCCTGTGCGAGATTGCCGCGTTGGGCCAGCACCGCAAGATACAGCTGGCCGACCGCCGCAACTCGGAAAGCTATGTCGGCGACCGTGTGGTGCTGTGCCTTGGCGACCGTTATGCCCCCGACCAGTTCGAGGGCCGCGCCGAACTGGCCGAGATGTCCGACCTGCTGGCGGGCGGCGGCATCGTCGGCAGCATGAAACATGCCCATGCCCGGATGGCGCCGCCGACGAAGCTCCGCGTGCTGGGTTTGGTGGCCGATGGCGCGGGCCGGGTGCTGAACGTCGCGCGCTATGCCCTGCCGGGTGCGACGGTGCCGGATCATGTCACGGTGCTGGGCGTATTCGGCGCATCGATGAACGCGGGCAAGACGACTGCCGCCGTCAGCCTTGCCCATGGTCTGGCCCGCGCCGGTCTGCGCGTGGCAGGCGTCAAGGCGACCGGCACCGGCGCTTTCGGCGACTTCAACGCCTTCGAGGATGCGGGCGTGCCGGCCACCGATTTTACCGACGCCGGGATGCCCACCACCTATCGCATGCCGATGGACCGGATCGAACGCGGGTTTGAAACGCTGGTCGGCAATGCCGCCGCCCGTGGCGCCGAGGTCGTCGTGGTCGAGATCGCGGACGGCGTCTTTCAGGCCGAGACGGCGGCGATCCTGCGGTCTTCGACGATCCGCGACCGGATGGACGGCATCCTTTTTGCCGCGCCGGACGCGCTGGGCGCCTATGGCGGGGTCGAGCTGCTGAAGACCTTCGGCCTGCGCCCCTTCGCCATCTCGGGGATGGTCACGCTGTCGCCGCTGGGCCGGGCCGAGGCGGAGCGCGCGACGGGCATTCCGCTTCTGTCGCGGCAGGACCTGACCGATCCGGCGCAGGTGACGGCCCTTCTGGGGCTGAGCGTGGCAGCGGCGGCATGACAGCGCTGCCACGCATCACGGACGGGGGCCACCGTTCGGCCCTCGTCTTCGTGATCCTTCTGGGGATCGCACAGGCGGCGAGCCTCGGGGCCGTCGCCTTCGGCACCCGCGCCGCGTTCTCGGCGCTGCATGGCGGGCTGGGACCAGGGCCGGAGATCCTGTTCACGCTGGCCGCCGGGGGTATCGCCGGGGCGCTGCTGCATCTTGCCGCGCGGGTGCAGGCCGAACGGCTGGGCCAGCGTTACGTTGCGGACCTGCGCCGCGTCCTTTACCGCCACATCGCCGGGATGGATGCCGAGACGTTGCAGGGCCGCCGTCTGGGAATGCTGTCGATGCGGTTCGTCGGCGATCTTTCGGCGGCGAAGAACTGGGTGGCGATGGGCGTCACGCGGGGCCTTGCGGCGGTTGCCGTTCTGCCGGGGGCGGTCGTCGCGATCTGGCTGGTCAGCCCGCGTCTGGCGCCAGTCGCGCTGCTTCCGCTGCTGGCGGCGGTGGTGGCGACGGGGGCGGTGGCCCTGGGTCTTGCGGATCGCCATCGCGGATTGCGCCGCCGCCGCGCGGCCATCGCGGGCGACATGATGGAACGCATCGCGCTTGCCCCGCAGCTGGACCTTGCGGGCCGCACGGCGCAGGAACTGGACCGTCTCGCAGGTGCCAGCCGCGCGCTGGAGGCCGAGGCCGCATCCCGCGCGGGGCGCGCCGGATTGCTGCGCGCCTTGCCCGCGATGGGCGCAGCACTGGCGGGGGTCGCGGTGCTCGCCTCCGCCGCCCGCATGGGCGTGCCTGCCGCCGAGGTGGCGGCGATGCTGGCCACCCTGTCGATCCTGATGTTCCCGCTTGGCGATCTGGCGGGGGTTTGGGACCGCTGGTGCGCATGGCGCATCGCGCGCGAACGCTGCCTGTCGCTTCTGGCGCTGCCCTCGAAGACCCGGCGGGCCGAGACATCGGGCGCGGTATCGCTGGCGCTGGAAGGTCTGGGGTCGGTGCCGCCGGGGGCGCTGGCGGTGGTCAGCGGCGCGTCGCCTGGGCCCGCGCTTCGCAGCGCCGCCGCACAGGGTGGTGCGATGGGGGTGGATTACGGCCTGCCGCCGGGAAAACTGCCGCGCATCGCCTATATCTCGGACCGGGCGATGATCCTGCGCGGCAGTCTGCGCCGCGCGCTGACGATGGGGGTGGACCCGCGTCCGCATCCGCATGCGATCCGCAAGGCGGCACGGCAATTCGGCCTGTCGGCGCTTCTGGACCGGATGGGCTCGACCCGGTCGCGCGTGGCCGAAGGCGGGCGCGGCCTGTCGCACGGCGAAAGGCTGGCGGTCGAGATGACGCGCGCCGCGCTGATGCGCCCCGATCTGGTGGTGATCGACCATCCCGGCATCTTGCCTCAGGACCCGGCTTTGGCGCGGCTGGCGCGGGCGACGGGGGCGACCATCCTGATCGGACAGGAAGCCGACGGCCCGCTGCGCCTTACCCTAGCGCCGCCGGCCTAGGCCCCCCGGTCGCCCAGTCCAGAAGCTCTGCCGTATGGACGACCGGGATGCCTGTGCCAGACCCGATCTGCATCATGCAGCCGATATTGCCCGCGCTGATGACCTGTGGCGCGGTCGCCTCCAGCGCGGCGACCTTGGCGGCCTTCAGCTGCGCCGAAATCTCGGGCTGCATCAGGTTGTAGGTGCCTGCCGATCCGCAGCAGATATGGCTGTCCTTCGGCTCCACCACCGTAAACCCTGCCGCCTTCAGCAGATCCTTCGGCGCCGCGCGCACCTGCTGGCCGTGTTGCAGCGAACAGGCGGAGTGATAGGCGATCCGCAGCGGCGGGGCATGGGTGGCATCCGTCAGGCCAAGGCCGGCCATGACCTCGGTGATATCCTTGGCGATGGCCGAGACGCGGGCCGCCGCTTCGGCCAGCGGATGACCCCTGAAGATATGGCCGTAATCCTTCACCGTCGTTCCGCAGCCCGAAGTGTTGATGACCAGCGCGTCCAGCCGGTCCAGCTCCGGGATCAGCGCACGGATGTTCGCCTCGGCCATCGCGTGGCTCTTGTCCGTCTTGCCCATGTGATGGGTCAGCGCGCCGCAGCAGCCGACACCGTCCACGATCACGACTTCGGCCCCGTGGCGGGTCAGCAGGCGGATGGTGGCCGCGTTGATGTCCGGGTTCAGCGCGCGCTGGGCGCAGCCGGTCAGCAGGGCGACCCGTTTGGTCGGCGCGGCGGCAGGGATCGTGCGGGGGCTGTCATCGCCCGGTTTGGGCAGGCGGCGGGGGGCCATCTCCAGCATCGCGCGCAGCCGCGCATCCGGCATCAGGCGCGCAAAGGGGCGTCCCAGCCGCGCCAGCGCCATTGCCGCCCGGAACCGCCCCGGATAGGGCAGCACCTGCGCCAGCATCCAGCGCAGCGCGCGGTCGTGCCACGGGCGGCGATAGTTCGCCTCGACATAGGCGCGGGCGTGGTCGATCAGGTGCATGTAATGCACGCCCGACGGGCAGGTGGTCATGCAGGACAGGCAGGACAGGCAGCGGTCCAGATGCTTCACCGTCTTGGCATCGGGAACGCGCGCGTTCTCCAGCATGTCCTTGATGAGGTAGATGCGCCCGCGCGGGCTGTCAAGTTCATCCCCCAGCACCTTGTAGGTGGGGCAGGTCGCGGTGCAGAAGCCGCAATGCACGCAGGATCGCAGGATCTGGTTCGACCGCGCGGTGTCGGGATCGGCAAGCTGGGTTTCGGTGAAATTGGTCTGCATGTCAGGCCCCCATCAGGCCGGGGTTGAGGATGCCCGCCGGATCGAACTGGCGGCGCAGGTTCCGAACAAGGGTTTCGGTTCCGGGGGCGGTGGGAAGCGGGCCGCCGATCTGCATCGAATTCGGCGCGATGGCGCGGACATCCGCATCGCCCTGATACCAGATCAGACCGCCAGCCCAGTCCAGCGCGACGCGGCCCCCCAGCCTTGCGCAGATCGCCGGGGCGTCGGTGGGTTTGCACAGAATGCGCCAAAGCGGACCCGTGAAGCTGGCGGCATCGCGGATCGCGGCCCAGTCCGGCGCGGCGGGCTCGGCCCCCGGCAACAGCGCCGACAGGCGTTTGGCGCGATAGGCGACCTGCGCCTCCAGCCCCTCGATCCGCAGATAGGCGGCACCGTCCAGCCATGCCGCGCCCGAGACCTCGAACGGGGTGCCGAGGGCGGTGCAGAACAGGTCCACCGCCTGCGCCGCGGTCGTCTGAAAGGCCAGCGTAGTCACCGTTTCGGGCCGGGGCAGGGTCTTCAGGGCAACCTCGGTGATGACGCCCAAAGTGCCATGCGATCCACAAAGCAGCTTGCCGAGGTCTAGCCCGGTGACGTTCTTCATCACCCGCCCGCCGTTCTTCAGTATGCGTCCCTGCCCGTCGATGAACCGCAGCCCCAGAAGATGATCGCGGCAGGCCCCCGCCAGCACGCGCCGCGGACCCGAGACGTTGGCCGCCACAACGCCGCCGATGGTGGGCGTGCCGTTGGTGCCCAGCACGCGGCGGTGGTCCATCGGCTCGAACGCCAGCATCTGGCCTTCGCTGGCCAGCGCCGCCTCGATCTCCTCGACGGGGGTGCCCGCGCGGGCGATGAGGGTCAGCGCGCCGGGCTCGTAAGTGACGATGCCGGAATGGGCGCGGGTAGACAGGGTGGCTGTCCCATGGCTGCGCGTGCCGCCCCCTTCGATCAGGATGGCGGTGCGGGTATCATGGGCCGTGGCGATGGCTTCGGCGAGGTCGTCTTCGGTCATCCAAGACCCCGATGCGCGCGGCTCGCCTCCAACGGAAAGACTTTGGCGGGGTTCAGAAGCCAGCCGGGGTCGAAGGCGTCCTTTACCTGCATCTGGATCGTCAGATCATCGGGCGAGTATTGCGCACCCATCAGGTCGCGCTTTTCGATGCCGACGCCATGTTCGCCCGTCAGGCAACCGCCCACCTCGACGCAAAGGCGCAGCACTTCGGCGCCGAAAGCTTCGGCCTTTTCCAGATCGCCGGGCTTGTTGGCGTTGAACAGGATCAACGGGTGCATGTTGCCATCGCCCGCATGAAAGACGTTGGCGACCTTCAGCCCGTGCTGAACCGACAACTCACCGATCCGGCGCAGGGTGAAGGGCAGCTTCGACACCGGAACCGTGCCGTCCAGACACAGGTAATCCCCGATCTGCCCCATCGCGCCGAAGGCCGACTTGCGCCCCTTCCAGATGGCCAGCGATTCATCCGCGTTCCGGCTGACGCGGAATTCCACCGGGTTCAGCTTTTCCGCGATGGCGCGGATGCGGGCGGTCTGGTCCTCGATCTCGGCGGGCGATCCTTCGACCTCGACGATCAGGACGGCCTGACAATCGGGGTATCCGGCCTTGGCAAAGCGTTCGACCTCGCGCAGGCAGACATCGTCCATGTATTCGATCGCGACGGGGATCACGCCCGCGCGGATGATGCTGGCGACGCATTCGCCCGCCACCTCGGCGCTGTCGAAGCCGATCAGCATGGGCAGCGCACCTTCGGGCCGGGGCAGGATGCGCAGCGTCGCCTCCGTCACGATGCCAAGCTGGCCTTCGGACCCGCAGATCAGCCCCATCAGATCGAGCCCCATCGGGCCCGGCTCCGGCCCGCCCAGATCGACGATGCTGCCATCGGTCAGCACCATGCGCGCGCCCAGAAGGTTGTTTGTGGTGACGCCGTATTTCAAGCAATGCGCCCCGCCCGAGTTCATCGCGATGTTGCCCGCGATGGTGCAGGCAAGCTGCGAGGACGGATCGGGGGCGTAGAAGAACCCGAGCGGCTCAAGTTCCGCGCTGACGGACAGGTTGGTGACGCCCGTCTGCACGCGGATGAAGCGGTTGCGAGTGTCGATCTGCAGCACCTCGCGCAGGCGCAGGGTGGCGATGATGACGCTGTCGGCGGTGGGCAGCGCGCCCCCCGCCAGCGACGTGCCCGCCCCGCGCGGCACCACCGGAACGCCGAAGCCGTGACAGACGCGCATGGCGGCGGCGACCTCCTCGGTCGTGCGGGGCAGGACCACGGCCAGCGGCGGGCAGCGATAGGCGGTCAGCGCATCGCATTCATAGGCCCGCGTTTCCGCCGGATCGTGGATGACCGCGCCCTCCGGCAGGGCGGCGGTCAGCGCGGCGACGATCTCCCCCCGCCGCGCGAGGATGCCTTCGTCCGGTTCGGGCATCAGGATCGTGGACATCACGGCACCAGCAGCGTGAAGGGCCACAGATACGCCTGCGCCATGACCAGAAGGCCGACGAGGCTGGCCAGCACGATGGAATGCATGAAGACATAGCGCAGGATCTGGCTTTCATGCCCATACCAGTTGGTCGCGGTCGAAGCGACGACGATGGACTGCGCGTCGATCATCTTGCCCATCACCCCACCCGAGGAGTTCGCCGAGGCCATCAGAACCGGGTTCAGCCCCAACTGTTCCGCCGTTGTCTTCTGAAGCCCCCCGAACAGCACGTTCGATGCCGTGTCGGACCCTGTCAGTGCCACGCCCAGCCAGCCCAGAAGCGTGCCGAAGAAGGGATAGATCCACCCCGTCTGTGCAAAGGCCAGACCCATCGTCGCATCGGTACCGGAATACCGCGTGACATAGCCCAGCGCCAGCATCGCCGCGATGGTGATGAGCGAGAAGCGGACTACCCAGAAGGTGCTGAAATATTCGCGCACCAGCGTCGCGGGCGAGAATTTCAGCACCAGCCCCCCGATGATCGCCGACAGCAGGATCGCGGTGCCGGTGGCCGACAGCAGGTTCAGCGAATAGATCGCAGCCTCGGGATGCGCTTCGGGAACGACGGGCGGGACCTTCATGACCAGATTGTGCAGGCCGGGAACCTCCAGCCGCCAGACCCAGAGCGCGTCCAGCGCCGCCTTCGTCGAGGGCATCCCCCAGATGAAGACGAAGACCGACAGGATGATCCACGGCAGCCAGGCGCGGAACACCGTGCCGCCGGAATGCGAATGCTTCGGCTGAACGGCGGGCGCATCGTCGCCGCCGCCCAGTTTGGTCGAGGTCCAGATGCGGGCGGGCTGCCAGACGCGCAGGAACCCGGCCAGCGCTGCCATCGAACAGATCGCGGCCACGATATCGACCAGCCACGGCCCGTGGAAGTTCGACACGAGGTATTGCGGAATCGCGAAGGCCGCCCCTGCCACCAGCAGCGCAGGCCACACCTCCCACATCCCCCGCCGTCCGGCAAAGGCCCAGATCAGCCAGAACGGCACGATCACGGAAAAGAACGGCAGCTGGCGCCCGATCATCGCCGACAGTTCCAGCAGGTCCAGCCCCGTGACGGCGGCCAGCGCGATGACCGGCGTGCCCAACGCGCCATAGGCGACGGGGGCGGTGTTGGCGATCAGCGACAGACCGGCCGCGGGCAGGGGCGCAAAGCCGAGGCCCATCAGCATCGCCGCCGTCACCGCGACGGGGGTGCCGAAACCGGCCGCGCCCTCGAAGAAGGCGCCGAAGGAAAAGGCGATGAACAGCAATTGCAGGCGGCGGTCGGGGGTCAAACCGGCGATGGAATCGCGCAGGATGGAAAACTGGCCGGACTTCTCGGTCATCCGATACAGGAAGATGACGTTCAGGATGATCCAGCCGATCGGCAGAAGCCCATAAGCCGCGCCATAGGCGGCGGTCGCACCCGCCATATGCGTCGGCATTCCGAAGCCGATCACCGCGACGGCCAGTGCCACGATCAGCCCGGCCAGTGCGGCGACATGGGCCTTCATGTGGAAAATCCCGATCCCGCCCAGCAGCACGATGATCGGCAATGCGGCCAGCAATGTGGACCATGTCATGCTGCCAAGGGGGTCATATACCTGCGACCAGGTCATCCGTTCTCCTCCCGTATGATGCGACGTCTCCCCTCGTCGCTCTTAATTGGTAAGATTATTTGACCGAATCTGGCAACTGGTAATTTCCCCGGACCCGATGCAGAAGAATGGCAGACAGACGGATGCCACCGATGACAGAAACGCCAAAGACCGAACGTGCCGCCGATGCCGTCGCCCGCCATATCGAGGGGCTGATCCTTGAGGGCACGCTCCGCCCCGGAGAGATGCTGCTGCCGGAACGCGAACTGGCCCTGCGGTTGGGCGTCTCGCGCCCGACATTGCGCGACGGGCTGAAGGATCTGGAGGCGCGGGGGCTCTTGGCGCCGTCGGGGCGCGGGATCGCGGTGGCGCGGCTGGGGGCGGCGCTGATCGCGGACCCGCTGGTGGCGCTTCTGGCCTCGCGGGCCGAAGTGGCGGACGACTACCTCGAATTCCGCGCGATCATCGAACAAAGCGCGGCGCGGATGGCGGCGATGCGGGCGAACGAGGTGGACCGCGGCGTGATCGAAGCCTGCCTGACGGCCATCGACGCGGCGCATGCGGCGGGCGATCCGGTGCAGGAGGCCGAAGCGGATGCCGACCTGCACATGGCGATCTATGAAGCTTCGCATAACGTCGTGCTTCTGCAGATCATGCGCGCGCTGTCGGGGAAGCTACGATCGGACGTGATGGGCAACCGCGCGCAGCTTTTCACCTTGCCCAAGGCGCGCGATGCGCTGCGCGAACAGCACCGCGCCATCGCCGCCGCGATCCTTGCGGGCAAGCCGGAACGCGCGGCCAATGCGGCGGGCTCGCATATCGACTGGCTGCGCGATGCCGTTCGCCGCGTGAAGGAGGCCGAGGCGCAGCTGGACATTTCGCTGCGGCGGCTGGACGGCGGCAAGCTGACGCGCTGAATCGTCGATGCGGGCAGTCTTTCCTTTCAATTCATCGCGATCTGGGGCATCGAACAGGCAGACCCGTATCCTGCGAAGGAATTAGCCGTGTTCAGAACCAAGCTCCTTTCAAGCTGCATTTTCCCCGCCTTTCTCGCCGTGCCTGCTTTTGCCCAGGACACCGGCGCCTGCGGCCAGCCCGTCGCGCTGACCCAGAAGATGCCCGCCACCCTGTCGCCCGACTTTGCCGAGGTGACGCTGGTGACGCGCCCCGCGCGGTCCGAACCTGCCTATGTCGAGTTCGAGGTGACCGAGCAGACCGATCTGACGCTCCAGACGCTGGGGCGCGGGACCGACACGGTGCTGACGCTTTATGGCACCGATGGAAACATGATCTCGTGGGACGATGACGGAGCGGGTGATCTGGATGCGCAGATCGGCGCGACGCTTCAGCCCGGCACCTATTGCGCCCAGTCGCGGCTGATCTCGGCCGAGCCGACAAGCGATGCGATGGTCATCGTTCTGGCCTCGCCCGGGCTGCCGCCCGATCCGCTGGCAGCAGAGAACGAGGCCATCGCCGCGACCTGCGCCGATCCGAACCTGACCCCCGTTCTGGCCGAAGGCATCGCCGGGGGCGAAACGCAGAACGTCACCGGGACCATCGGCGGCACCGGATCGCAATCCTATCGCATCGGCGTGGATGCTCCGGTCGGCCTGCGTATCGATGCTGGCAGCACCGAGATCGACACCTTCCTGACGGTGCGCGATGCCTCGGGCGCACTGCTGTTCGAAAACGACGACCATGCCGAGATGCCCGGCACCGACAGCCGCATCGCCGAGAGCTTCGAGCCGGGCGAATATTGCGTCACCGTAGCGCCCTACAGCGAAGGGTCGGGCAGCTTCACGCTGGAAGTGTCGGCTGAAAGCGCCTCGGGGGCCGAGGTCGCGCAGGGCGTGCGCATTCCCGAAGCAGGCGACGGCGCCGCGATCGAGGAACTGGGCACGCTGGAGGCGGCGCTGGAAAGCAAGACGCTGGACCGTGCCCGCACGCTCTGGACCGCCTTCGACGTCGCGGGCGAAGGCCCGGTCACTGTGGAGGGCGTCAGCGTCACCAGCGCCTTCACCCTGCGCTTGTTCACCGAAGGCGGGGAGCTGCTTCAGGAAGCCGTCAGCAGCGGCTCGCTTGCCTCGGCCGAGTTCGTGGCCGAGCTTGCCCCCGGGCGCTATCTGGTGGGGCTGACCAATGACGATGCGTCGGACGGGCTGAAGATGCGGCAGATCAAACTGCGCAAGTGAAAGACGACACGGGCCGGACCTTCCCCCCGGAAGTCCCGCCCGTGCGCCGCCCCTGACGCATGGTCACGGCCATGCGTGAACGATCCCACCGGCCTCCCGGTTCCTCTGGGTTGTGCATCCGAATGAAAGGCGCCCAAGTGACTGACTTCACGGATGATCGACCCGACCTGAGCGCCTGCGCCGCCGAACCCATCCACGTTCCGGGATCGATCCAGCCCCATGGCGTGCTGCTGGCGATGCGCCCGGATGATCTGACGGTCGTACAGGCAAGCGCAAATGTCGGACAGATCCTGTCCGGCGATCCGCTGGGCAAGGTGCTGACCGACCTTCCGGGGGCCGAAGGGCTGGGCGAGGCGCTGCGCGGCGATCTGCCCAGCGACGGCACCGCGACCCTTTGCACGATGGAGCTTGGCGGTCAGGCGTGGACGGTCGTCGCGCATCGCCTTCCCGACCTGATCGTGGTCGAGTTCGAACAGTCGCATCCCGGCGCCGGATCGCTGGACGTGCTGCACCCGCGCATCCGCCGCGGGGTGGAGGAGCTTCAGGCCATGGCCGATGTTCCGGCGCTGGCCGCCTCCATCGCGCAGCAGGTGCGAGAGTTGACGGATTTCGACCGCGTTCTGGTTTACCGCTTTGACGAGGACTGGAACGGCATCGTCATCGCCGAGGACGGGAACGGGGCGCTTCCGTCCTATATGAACCTGCGTTTTCCCGCGGCAGATATCCCGGCGCAGGCGCGCGAGCTTTACCGCCTGAACCGCCTGCGCCTGATCCCCGATGCGGGATACGAGCCGGTTCCGATCCTGCCGGCGGACCAGCTGGACCTGAGCCATTCGGTGCTTCGCAGCGTGTCGCCCGTCCATGCGCGATACATGCGGAACATGGGGACGGCGGCGTCGATGTCGATCTCGATCCTGGACGAGGGGCGTCTTTGGGGGCTGATCGCCTGTCACAACGCGCAGCCCAAGCGCGTGCCGATCCATGTGCGCAACGCCTGCGACTTTCTTGGCCAGATCGCCGCGATGCTGATCGGGGCGCGTACGCGCAGCGCCGAAAGCGCCGAACGGGTCGCCCTTCACGCCATCGAATCCCGGCTCCTGTCGCATATGGCCGCCGAGTCGCGCTTCATCGACGGGCTGACGCGCCACCCCGAGGATGTGCTGGCCCTGACCGATGCCACGGGCGCGGCGCTGATCTTCGACGGGCACTGCCATCTTCTAGGCAAGGCGCCGACCGAGGATCAGGTCCGCGCCATTGCCGACTGGCTGAACCGCACGCAGCCGCATGACACGCTGTTCCACACCAATTCGCTGGCCGCACAGATGCCCGGGGCGGCCAGCTTCGCCGAGGTGGCAAGCGGCGTCATGGGCATGACCATCTCGCAGATCCACACATCGTATATGCTCTGGTTCCGGCCCGAGGTGGTGCAGACGGTGAACTGGGGCGGCGATCCCCGGAAGGAGACGGGCAGCATCAACCCGCGCGAATCCTTCGCCGCGTGGCGCGAACTGGTCCATCAACGCGCCGAGCCGTGGACTCCCGCACAGATGGAAACCGTCCGTAGCCTGCAAGGCGCCGTCACCGGCATCGTCATGCGCAAGGCCGAGGAGATGGCCGAACTGACGGAGGAACTGCGCCGGTCGAACAAGGAGCTGGAGGCGTTCTCCTATTCCGTCAGCCACGATCTGCGCGCGCCCTTCCGCCACATCGTCGGCTATGCCGAATTGCTGCGCGAGGAGGAGAACGGTCTGGATGCGCGGGGGCGGCGATATCTGGACACGATCATCGAAAGCGCCTTTTCGGCGGGGCGGCTGGTGGACGATCTTCTGAACTTTTCGCAGATGGGGCGGGCGGTGCTGACGCCGCTGCCGATCGACATGAACAAGCTGGTGGCCGAGGTGCGACGGATGCTGCGCCCGGAAACCGAGGGGCGGGCGATCGAATGGCACGTATCGGACCTGCATCCGGGTGTGGGGGATGCGTCCTTCCTGCGGTCGGTCTGGCAGAACCTGCTGAGCAATGCGATCAAATATACCCGCGGCAAGGACCCCGCGACGATCACCATCACCTCTGCCCGCAACGGCGCAGAGACGGTCTGGTCCGTTGCCGATGACGGGGTGGGCTTCGACATGGCTTATGTGGAAAAACTGTTCGGGGTTTTCCAGCGCTTGCACCGCATGGAAGATTACGAGGGCAGCGGGATCGGTCTTGCCAATGTGCGCCGGATCGTGGAACGTCACGGCGGACGAACATGGGCGGAAGGCGCACTCGGCAAAGGTGCGACCTTCCATTTTGCGTTGCCCGACCCGGTGAAGGAGAAGACATGGCAGAGTTGAAGCCGATCCTGCTTGTCGAGGACAACCCCAAGGATTTGGAACTGACCCTTGCCGCGCTGGATCGCAGCCAGCTGGCGAACGAGGTCGTGACTGCGCGCGACGGGGCGGAGGCGCTTGACTGGCTGATGTATCGCGGCCCGCATTCGAACCGCCCGCCGGTCGATCCGGCAGTGGTGCTGCTGGATCTGAAGCTGCCCAAGGTGGACGGGCTTCAGGTGCTGGAGAAGATCAAGGGCGATGCCGATCTGCGCCACATCCCGGTCGTGATGTTGACCGCCTCCAAGGAGGAACAGGACCTTGTCCGCAGCTACGAGCTTGGGGTGAACGCCTTTGTCGTGAAGCCGGTGGATTTCAAGGAATTCTTCAAGGCCATCCAGGAAGTCGGCATGTTCTGGGCCATCCTGAACGAACCGCACCCGCCGCGCCCTCGCAACCAGCCGATGCGGATCACCGAGGCGTGACCGACAAGGCCTCCATCCTGTTGCTGGAAGACAGCGCGCTCGACGCCGACCTGGTTGCGGAACATCTGCGCCGAGGGGGCATCGCGCATGACATGCACCGCGTCTGGACGCGCGACGATTTCACCGCCGCACTGGATGGCGAATACGACCTGATCCTGGCCGATTACACGCTGCCGGCCTTCGATGGCATGTCGGCGCTGAAACTGGCGCGTGTCGCCCGGCCGGACCTGCCGTTCATCTTCGTGTCCGCCACGCTGGGCGAGGAAATCGCGGTCGAGGCGTTGAAGGACGGCGCGACCGATTACGTGCTGAAGACCCGGCTTCAGCGGCTTGGCCCCTGCGTATCGCGCGCGCTGCGCGAGGCGAACGAGCGCGGCGCGTTGCGCGATGCCGAGGTTCAGCTTGACCGCAGCCGCGCCCGGCTGGATGCGGCGCTGGAAATCGCAGGGCTCGGGACGTTCGAATGGTGTGCGGGCGGCGACAGGCTGGTGCTGGACGCGCGCGCGCGCGACATCCTGCGCGCCGCGCCCCGGTCCATGGCGGCGCTGATCGCGCTGGTCGACGGGCCGGACCGCGACGGGCTGCGCGATGCGCTGGACGATGCCACCCGCGACCGCATGCGGCTGGAGACGGATTTCGCCCTTCCGCTGCCGACGGGCGATGTCCGCAGCATCATGATGATCTGCGATCTGACCACGGGCGAGGGCGATGCCGCTTACGGCGTGCTGTTCGACGTGACGGACCGGCGCGCGGCGGAACGACAGCAGGCGCTGGTGATGCGCGAATTGCATCACCGGGTGAAGAACTCGCTGGCCTCGGTCCAGTCGATCATCAACTTCACCCTGCGCACCTCGGACGGAATGGAGGATTTCGCGCAGAGCATCCGCCGCCGCATCCGGTCGCTGGCATCAAGCCATACGCTGCTGACCGACAACAACTGGTCGGGCATCGGTCTGCGTCAGGTCGTGCTGAGCGAGCTTGCCGCCTATGCCGATGCGCGCCGCGTCACGCTGGACGGGCCGGACATCTATCTGCCCGCCGATACGGCCCTGCCTCTGGCGCTGGCGATCCACGAGATGACGACGAATGCCGCGAAATACGGCAGCCTGTCGGTCGCCTCCGGCAAGGTGACGGCGGAATGGCGGCTTGAAGACGGGCATATGCTGCATTTCGACTGGCAGGAAAGCGGCGGGCCGCCGGTCGTGCCGCCGACGCGGCGCGGCTTCGGTTCGATCCTGCTGGAACAGGCATTGGGTCAGCAGTTGGACGGAACGGTCGAACAGGTGTTCGATCCGGGCGGGGTGCGCATCAGCATCGTGACGCACCTGCCGCATTGAAGAAGGACGCCCCGTGGGGCGCCCTTTTCATGTCACGCCCTGCGGCGGATCTTGCTGACGATGTTCAGCACGAAGACGAAGAACACTGGCACGAAGAAGATCGCGAGGATCGTGGCCGAGATCATGCCGCCGATCACCCCGGTCCCGATCGCGTTCTGTGACGCGGCCGAGGCGCCCGTCGCTATGGCCAGCGGAACCACGCCCAACGTGAAGGCCATCGAGGTCATCAGGATCGGGCGGAAGCGCAGCTTCGCCGCCTCGACCGCCGCTTCGATCAGGGTCATGCCTTGTTCACGCAGGTCCTTGGCGAATTCCACGATCAGGATCGCGTTCTTGGCCGACAGCCCGATGATCGCGATGAGGCCGACCTTGAAATACACGTCATTCGGCATGTCGCGCAGCATCACCGCCGCGATACAGCCGATGACGCCCAAGGGCACGACCAGCATCACCGAAAGCGGGATCGACCAGCTTTCATACAGGCCCGACAGCAGCAGGAAGATGAACAGCACCGACATCGCAAACAGGATGGTCGAGGTGTTGCCGGAGGAAATCTCCTCCAGCGTCTGGCCGGTCCATTCATAGGCGAAACCCTGCGGAAGCTGGGCGGCCAGCCGCTCCATCTCGGCCACGGCGGCGCCCGAGGAATAGCCGGGCATCGCCTGCCCCGCGATCCGCACGGATTGGTAGCCGTTGTAGCCGACGACCTGGCTCGACCCCTGTTCCCATTCCACCGTCGCAAAGGACGAGAAGGGGACCATGCCATTGTTGGCGTTCCGGACGGTCAGGTTCAGGATGTCCTCGGCCTGCATCCGGCTGTCCTGCTGCGCCTGAACGATCACGCGCTGCATCTTTCCCTGGTTCGGGAAGTCGTTGACATAGGTGGATCCGAGGTTGGCCGAGATGGTCTGGTTGATGTCGCTGAACGCGACACCGAAGGTCTGGGCCTTGTCGCGGTCGATGATGATCGACACCTGCGCGGCGGCAGGCATCCCTTCGGTCCGCAGGCCGGTGACGATGCCGCCCGCCTGCGCTTCCTGCATCAGCTGCGCCGCAGCCGCGTTCAGCGCCTGCTGCCCGTTGCCCGCACGGTCCTGAAGTCGGAACGTGAACCCGCCCGACGTGCCGAAACCGGGAATGGCAGGCGGCGACAGCGAGTAGATCTGCGCATCCTTTTCCGCAAACAGCGTCATGTTGGCGTTGTTCGCGATCTGGTCCGCGGATTGGTCGCGGTCGGCCCAGTCGGTGAAGGTGACGAAGGCAAGCCCCGCGTTCGGCCCCTGACCCGAGAAGGAAAAGCCGCGGATGGCGAAGATGTTCTCGACCGCCGGATTTTCCTGATAATAGCCCTCGATCCGGCGGATCGCGGCGTCGGTGCGCTGCGAACTGGCGGTGGCGGGCGTCTGGATGTCCGAGATGATGAAGCCCTGATCCTCGTTCGGAAGGAACGAGGTCGGCAGCGAGGTGAAGCCGAGGCCGGTGATCGCGACGATGCCGACATAGATCAGCATCACGAGACCCGTGCGCCGCGTCAGAACCTTCACGCCGTTGCTGTAACGGTTGGTTGCCGCGTCGAACTTGCGGTTGAACCAGCCGAAGAAGCCCTTCTTCTCGTGGTGGCCCTTGATCGGTTTCAGGAACGTCGCGCACAGCGCGGGCGTCAGCGTCAGCGCAAGGAAGGCCGAGAACAGGATCGAAACCACCATCGTCAGCGCGAACTGGCGATAGATGATACCCGTCGATCCGGGGAAGAAGGCCATCGGGATGAACACGGCCGCCAGCACCAGCGTGATGCCAATGATCGCGCCCGAAATCTCGCCCATGGCCTTTTGCGTGGCTTCCTTGGGGGGCAGCCCCTCGGTCGCCATGATACGTTCGACGTTTTCGATCACCACGATGGCGTCATCGACAAGAATGCCGATGGCCAGCACCATCGCGAACATGGTCAGCACGTTGATCGAGAAGCCCGCGACCAGCATCACCGCGATGGTCCCCGCCAGTGCGATCGGCACCACGATGGTCGGGATCACGGTATAGCGGAAGTTCTGGAGGAACAGGAACATCACGATGAACACGAGGACAATCGCCTCGATCAGCGTGTGGATCACCTTTTCGATGGATTTCGCCACGAAGGGCGAGGTGTCGTAGGGGATCGAATATTCGACGCCTTCGGGGAAGAACTCCGCCAGTTCGGCCATCTTGGACTGGATCTGTTCGGACGTGGCCAACGCGTTGCCGGTGGTCGAAAGCTGGACCCCGATCCCGGCGGCGGGAAGCCCGTTCAGCCGCGAGGCGAAGTTGTAGCTGTCGGACCCGATCTCGACCGTGGCGACGTCGCGCAGACGCACGGTCGATCCGTCGGGATTGGCGCGAAGGACGATGTTGCCGAACTCTTCCGGCTCGGTCAGCTGACCTTTAACCAGAACGGTCGCGGTCAGCTGCTGGCCGACGGGATTGGGGTCGGCGCCGATCTGGCCCGCCGCGACCTGTGCGTTCTGCGCCTGGATGGCCGAGGCGACATCGGCAGGCGACATGTTCAGGCCGGTCAGCTTGTCCGGGTCCAGCCAGACGCGCATCGCTTCTTCAGAGGCGAAGACCTGCGCGCGGCCCACGCCGTCGATCCGGCGAATCTCGCCCACGACGTTGCGGTTGATGTAATCGCCCAGGGCGGTCGCATCCATCGTTCCGTCGGACGAGGTCAGCGCGACCACCATCAGAAAGCCCGCGCCGGCCTCCTCGACCGTGACGCCCTGATCGACGACCGATTGCGGCAGCACGGGTTCCACCCGGCTGACCGCGTTCTGCACATCCACCTGCGCGGTGCCCACATCGGTGCCCGGCGCGAAGGTCGCAGTGATCGACACCGAACCCGACACGTCCGAGGTCGATTCGAAATATTGGATGCCCTGAATGCCGTTCAGCTCCTCCTCGATGGGCTGGGCGACGGACTGATACATCTCGGTCGGGGTGGCGCCGGTATAGACCGTCGAGATCTGAATCTGCGGCGGCGCGACCTGCGGGTATTGCGCGATCGGCATCTGGGGCAGTGCCAAAAGCCCCGCGATGACGATGAAGATCGATATCACCCAGGCAAGAACCGGGCGCGTGATGAAGAATTGTGCCATGAATTCCTGCCGTTATTCAGCCAGCGCGGCTTGCTGCCATGCCTCGGGGACGACCTTGGCGTCGGGGAACAGCTTCTGCGCCCCTTCTACGACGACACGTTCGCCCGCTTTCAGACCGTCATCGACAAGCCAGCGGCCGTTTACGGTCTGGCCCAGCGTCACGGTGCGCAGTTCGACCGTGTCGCCTTCCTTGACGACATAGACCTGTGCGTCGCCCTGCTGGTTGCGGATCACCGCCATCTGCGGGATCGCCAGCGCGTCGTTGCGGACGGCCTGTTCGATACGGATGCGCACATAGAGGCCCGGAAGCAGGTTGCCATCGGGGTTCGGGAATTCGCCGCGCAGCGTCACCTGACCCGTGGACTGGTCCACCGTCGCTTCGGAGAACAGCAGCTTGCCGGGGTGATCGTATTCGGTGCCGTCGTCATAGAACATCTGGACCTGCGCTTCGCCGGGGGCGGTGGCGACAAGCTGGCCCGCTTCCATTGCGCGGCGCAGGCGCAGAACCTCGGACGAGGACTGCGTGAAGTCGGCATAGACCGGGTCGAGCTGCTGGATGGTGGCCATCACATCCGTCTGGGCCGCGACAAGCGCCCCTTCGGTGATGGTGGCGCGGCCGATGGTGCCATCGATGGGCGCCTTCACCTCGGTATAGTCGAGGTTCAGCTGCGCCTCCTGCAACGAGGCTTCGGCGATGGCGACATCGGCATCGGCCTGTGCCAGCGCCGTGATCGCGGCATCATAGGTGGTGGCCGACGACACGTTCCGGTCGCGCAGTTCCTGCTGGCGGTCGGCTTCGGTCCGGGCGTTCAGCTGCGCGGCACGGGCACGCTGCAGCGTGCCTTCGGCGCTGGCGACGCGGACGCGATAGGTCGCGGGGTCGATGCGGTAAAGCACATCGCCCTGCTTGACGACGCTGCCCTGTTCGAACACGCGTTCGATCACGATGCCGCCGACGCGGGGGCGCACCTCGGCGGTGCGGGTGGCCGAGATGCGACCCGGAAGCTCGTTCACCACCGGCAGCGGTTCGGGCCGAAGCTCCAGCACGCTGACGGGGGTTGGGGGCATTTCGCCGCCCTGCTGCGCAAGGACGGGCGATGCGGCAAGAAGGCTCAGGGCCAGGATACGAAAGGCTTTCATTTTCGGACCTGCGGATTGGAGGGGGAGGAGTCGTTTTCACCCGACATCAGCCATGCGATGTCGGAAAGGATCTGCTGGCGTTCCGCCTCGGGAAAGGTGTGGAAGCCGAAATATTCCATCGACAGAAGCCCGTTCAGCGCCAGCCAGGACAGGCGGGCCGAACGGGGATCGTCCGATTGCGACAGGATGCGGCAGACGTCTTCGTTGAACGCCTCGCGCATCAGGGTCCGGCAGACGTCGTTGCTGCCCGTCCCGGCCGAGATGACCATCGCCGTCGCCATGTCTTCCTCGGATGGCGGGGTGCAGGAACAGTCCAGAAGCGCACGCAGCCATGCGTTCGGCTCTCCCTCGCGGGCTTCGGCGGCCTTGGCGATGTTCGCGCGCTTTTCGTCGACGCGCGATTTGATGAAGGCGGCAAGAAGCTGGTTCTTGTTCTGGAAGTCGTAGACCACGCTGGATTTGCTGATGCCGGCTTCCTTGGCCACGGCATCAATGCTCAGCCCGGCGATGCCGGACTGGCGGACGACCGACTCGATCGCCTCCATGGTAACATTGCGGTCAATGGTGCGCTTGCGTCCCAAGCTGCCCTCGCTGCACTGCGGAAAATAGATATACGCCCGTTCGGATATAATCCAAACCGCGTCAGGTCAAGCGAAACTCCGCCGAACTCAGGCCGCGCGGCCTCGTTTGCAACTCCAGCGGGCAATGCGCCAGTCGGGATGCGTATCGATCCAGCGGGCAAGGTAGGGCTGCGCTTCGAACGCGCAGACCATGGGATTTTCGGCGTAATAGGCCACGCTTCGCTTTTCGCAGGCCGATGGCGAGGCGGTCAGGCAGGCGATGAAGATAAGCTCGATCATTGGCAGACCCGTGCGGAAGGGTGCCTCCCCATCGCCATCATGCCTGATGACCGCCGCGAATCCGAGACTTTTTGCCGCAGTCAGGCGTCCAACGCCTCAAGATAGTCGCGGCACCACGCCTGCACGTCATGCGCCAGAAGATGATCCATCATCCCGCGCCAGCGCTCGCGGCGTTCCTCGGGCGACATCGACAGCGCCCGCTCGATGGCCTGCGCGGTCTGCTCGCTGTCATGCGGGTTGCACAGGACAGCGCCCTTCAGTTCCTGCGCCGCGCCGGCAAAGCGCGACAGCACCAGCACACCCGGATCGTCCGGGTTCTGGGCGGCGACGTATTCCTTGGCGACAAGGTTCATCCCGTCGCGCAGGGGCGTGACCAGCCCGACCCGCGCCTCGCGGTAAAGCCCCGCCAGTGATTGCCGCCCGACCGCCCGGTTGACATAACGCACCGGCGTCCAGTCGATCTGCCCCAGCGTGCCGTTCACATGCCCGGCCAGCGATTCCACCTGGCTTTGCATCTGGCGGTATTCCGGCACGTCGGAACGCGAGCTTGGCGCGACCTGAAGCAGCGTGACCTTGCCCTGACGGTCGGGGTAATCCTGAAGGAACCGCTCGAACGCGTTGATCCGTTCGGGGATGCCCTTGGAATAGTCCAGCCGGTCCACCCCGATGATGAGCGCGCGGTCGCCCATGCTGGCGCGCATGTCACGCACTGTCTGGGTGCGGCGCGAATTGGCTGCAAGGCGGGCGAAGTCCTCGGTCTCGATCCCGATGGCGAAGGTGGCGGAGCGGAAGTCGCGGCCATAGGCCGTCAGGCTGGCCGAGGACGGGCTCGCCGCATCCCCTGCCGCGCGCCCCCCTTCGCCTTCGCGGATCAAACAGCTGATGTAATTGTCCAGATCGAAGTCGGTTTGGAACCCCACGAGGTCATAGGCCGAAAGCCCGCGCAGAATCTGGTCGTAGATCGGCATTGCGAACAGGATGTCCGCGGGCGGCCACGGAATGTGCAGGAAGAACCCGATCTTGTTCTTCACCCCCCGGCGGCGCAATTCCTCGGCCAGCGGGATCAGGTGGTAATCGTGCACCCAGATCGTGTCATCCGGTTCCAGCAGCGGCAGCAGGCGGTCCGCGAACATCCGGTTCACGCGGAAATAGCCGTCCTTTTCCCGCCGCGCATATTCGGCAAGGTCCAACCGGCAATGGAAGATCGGCCACAGCACGCGGTTGGCGAAGCCGCTGTAATACTCGTCCATGTCCCTCTTCGACAGGTCTGTCAGGACATAGCTGATCTTTCCATTCTCTCGCGTGGTCACGGGGCCGGGTTCGTTCGCGCCGACGGATTTGCCCGACCAGCCGAACCAGATCCCGCCCTTGTCCTGAAGCGCGGCGTGGACGGCCACGGCCAGCCCGCCCGCGGGGATGTTGCCGCGTTTGTCCGGCAACGGCACGCGGTTCGACACGACGATCAGGCGGCCCATGCGATCCCCCCCAGAATGTCGCGCAGCACGGCGGGCGAGGCGATATGCGCCTTCGCCGCCGTTGGCTGCGATGGATCGCCGACGCGGACCGACAGCCCGCCCGACGCATCGGCGACCGGGAACATAGCCTCGTCCGTTACGTCGTCGCCGATGGCGACGGGGCGGCGGCCTGCGAACGGCGGCTCGGCCAGAAAGGCGGTCAGCGCGGCGCCCTTGCTTGCCCCTGCGGGTCGCAACTCGATCACCATCTTGCCGCGCTGAAGCGTCCACGCGCTGCCAAGATCGTGCGACAGGACCTCCATCGCAGCATCAGCTTCGGCCTGACGGTCGGGCGCGCCGCGGTAATGAAGCGTGACGGCGGCGGCCTTGTCTTCGACGACCATGCCGGGGATCTCTGCAAAATGGGCAAGCCGCGCGCGGGCCAGATCGAGGCCGGGCGGGACATCGACCCGATGCATCACCCCGTCCGCGCCACGGCGTTCGAACCCGTGCAGCCCCGCCATGGGGAAGGCGTGACCGAAGCGCCCGTCCGCCCAGGCGATCCGGCGACCCGTGACCAGCGCCAGCGCGCCGCCCATCCGATCCGACAACCGTCGCAGCATCCCGGTCAGGTCCGGCGGGATCGTGATCCCCTCGGGGGTGGGGGCAAGGTCGATCAGCGTGCCGTCGATGTCGAGGAAGATCGCATGGTCCAGAGGGCGGGCGGCAAGGTCGGAAAGCGGGTGCATGAATCCATGGCTGTTGTTCCGGGGGCAGGGGAGAAGCTGTGGCACCTTGCCACGATGTCCAACCTTTTCTGCGGGGAACCTGCTGCGCTGCGGTGCGGTTGCGCGTGGAAACAGGAGAATTGCATGGACCGCGACGCCCCAGCCGATTTCACCCCGCGCTTTGCCGGATCGGACCGACTGAAGGGGCGGGTATGCTTCGTCTCGGGCGGGTCTTCCGGGATCGGGCGGGCGGTGGCGCGCCTTTACGCCCGCGAAGGCGCAAAGGTCGCGATCACCTGGCACAGCGACGAGGACGAGGCGGACGAGGCCGCCGCCGAGATCCGGGACGAGGGCGGCGAGGTTCTGGTCCTGAAGCTGGACGCGGCGGACCGCGCCGATTGCTTCCGCGCCATCCGCGAGACTGTCCAGCATTTCGGCGCGCTGGACGTGCTGGTCTGCAACGCGGGCATCCAGAGGTCCGAAACCGACGTGACCAGGATCGACGAGGACTGGGTGAAGAAGATTTTCGCCACCAATGTCCATGGATATCTGTGGCTGGTTCAGGCGGCGCTGGACCATATGCGGCGCGGGTCGGCCATCGTGTTCACCACCTCGGTCAATGCCTATCGCGGTCACCGGATGCTGGTGGATTATTCTGCCACCAAGGGAGCGGAACTCGCCTTGCTGCGATCGCTGGCTGCGAACCTGACGGATCGGGGCATCCGCGTGAACGGCGTTGCGCCGGGGCCGATCTGGACGCCGCTGATCGGCCAGACCATGCCCGCCGACGACGTGGCGCAGTTCGGGCAGGACGTGCCGATGGGCCGCCCCGGCGAGCCGAACGAGGTGGCCCCCGCGTTTCTTTTCCTTGCCTGCGAGGATTCGAGTTACATCACAGGGCAGGTGATCCACCCCAACGGCGGCATCCCGGTGAACGGCTGATCACCAGTCGGTCATCAGCCAGCTTGTGAAATCGGGGCGGTCGGTCAGCACGGCGCCATCCGCGTCCTTCAGGATGCCGTTGTCGAAGAAGAACGCCCCGGTTGCCGCAATCTTGGCGGGGTCGATCCGGCCCGCCTCGCCATTCGCGTCGACCAGATAAGCACCCCCCGCCAGTGCCTCCATCGAGCCGCGGATCTGATCGGGATTGGACAGCATCCCCGCCGTCGCTTCGATCAGGATATCCGCTGCCACATCCGGGTTGGCGGCGGCCCATGCGTAACCTTCGGCGGTCGCGCGCAAAAAGGCGCGCGTATCGTCCGGATGATCCGCCATCCACGATCCGCGCCCGCCGATCAGCGTCGTGTGCTGATCCGGCACGCCGTAATCGGCATAGCGGAACGCCTTTTGCTCCAGCCCCAGAAGCTGCGCGTTCACGCCTTCCCAGGTATAGACCTCCAGCGTGAAATCGACGCGGCCCGACGCCAGCGCCTCATAGGCCGAGGTGCCGAGCGTGACGTTGGTGTATTCGCCCTTGCCGCCACCATTGCGGATTATGGTACCGATCAGCGCATTTTCGTAGTCGCTGCCGAAGCCGCCATAGGTGCGACCGTCCAGATCGGCGGGCGTTTCGATCCCTTCGCCCTCGTTGAAGACCAGCCGCCCGGTTTCGTGCTGCACGACCGCGAAGGCGGCCTTCAGATCCGCCCCCGCCGCTGCGCGGGTGAAGAACCCGCCCGAGGTCAGCACCCCGAATTCGGCCACGCCGCTGTCCACCAGCACCGCCGAGGATGTGTCGGTATAGGGCAGGATCGTCACGTTCAGACCGGCGGCGTCATAGATCCCCCGCGCTTCGGCCACGTAAAGGCCGATGTGGTTGGTATTTGGTGTCCAGTCCAGCGCCACGGTCAGGTCGGCGGCAGCGGCGGGCGCGGCGAAAAGCATCAGGCAAAGGGCGCGGATCATGCGTCTCCCTCCAGCAGGGTTTCGAGGATTTCGGTCTCAAGACGGTGCAGATCGCCGGTGACGGCAAATTCATGCAGGACGCGCGCCGGGCGGGCGGACAGGACATAGATGCGGTCCGACAGCGTCACCGCCTCGCGCACGTCATGGGTGACCAGCAGCGCCGTCCAGCGATGCGCCTGCCAGCGGTCCTTCAGCCAGCGCTGCATCCCGGCGCGGGTCAGCGCGTCCAGCGCGCCGAAGGGTTCGTCCAGCAGCAGCATCCGTTTGTCCTGCACCACGGTCCGCATCAGGGCGGCGCGCTGGCGCATCCCGCCGGAAAGCTGGTGCGGCCAGTGGCGCTGGAACCCGTCCAGCCCGAATTCGGCAAACATCGGCGCGATGCGGGCACGGGCTTCGGCGCGGGAGATGCCCTGCACCTCCAGCCCGAGGGTCACATTGTCGATCATGCGCCGCCACGGCATCAATGCATCGCGCTGGGGCATGAACGCAAAGGGCTGGCCCCGCGGCGGCGCGCCGTCCATGCGGATGTCGCCTGTCGCCCGCAGTGCCCCGGTCAGCACCCGGAACAGCGTCGATTTCCCCGCGCCCGAAGGTCCGAGGATCGACACGAATTCGCCCTTGTTCACGCGCAGCGACAGCCGGTCCAGCACCGCACGGCCGCCAAGGGTCACGGAAAGGTCACGCACATCGAGCATCAGCGCGCCCATGGCATGACGATGCGCTGCACCGCGCGGGTTAGCGCGAACAGGGTCAGCGTTAGGGCGGAGCTGATGCCCACCGCCGCCAGCACCAGATCGGGGCGGAAGTTGTTCTTGGCGTTCAGGATGAAGATACCAAGACCTTCGACCGCGCCCGCATATTCGGCGAAGATCGCGGCGACGACGGCATAGGTGATCGAAATCCGCAGCCCGTTGAAGAAGAACGGCAGCGCCGAAGGAAGCCGCGCCAGTCGGAACACCTTGGCGCGCGAGGCGCCCATGGATTGCAGCAATGCCTCGATCTCGGGTTCGGTGGAATCGTAACCCTCGATCAGCGCCAGCAGCATGGGAAAGAACGTGACCAGCGCCACCAGCAGGATCTTGGGCGCGAGGCCGAAGCCGAACCACAGCACCACCAATGGCGCGATCGCGACCAGCGGCAAAGTCTGGCTGATGACGAAGACCGGCAGCAAAGCGCGGCGCAGCGGACGCGCGAAATCCAGCAGCACCGACAGCAGGAACGCCAGCACGGTCGAAAACGCAAAGCCGAGGCAGGTCGCGCGGATGGTGGGCAGGGTGTTCTGCCACAGCACCTCGCGCTGAAGCCAGGCCTGGACGGCGATGCGGGACGGGGCGGGCAGGATCTGCGGTGGGATGCCCGACAGGCGGGCGTAAAGCTCCCACGCCAGAACCACCGCCACAAGGACGGGGAGGGCGCGCATCAGCGGCGGCTGGGCGAGTTTGCCGAGACCGTCAGGTCGATGGTGACATGCCCGTTCGGCGGGCCGAAGCTGCACAGCGCCTGCTGGACAGTGGCGAAGACCGCGCCGCTATCGCCGCCGATCCGGGTGCAGAAGTTCTTGGACCGATCGAAGGTGCCCGACCGTTTCAGGAATTCGATGCAGCCATAGATCTCCTCCATATGGTCGCCCGCGCCCATGACATACAGCGAAAGCTGCGCATCGGCGCGGCGGTCCAGCACGGGGGCCTGCGACACGGCGGCAAGGGCGGCGGTCTTGCGATCCTCCAGCGGGGCGCGGATGCCATAGCTGGACGTCTCGCAGATCGGATCGTCCGGCTCTCCGGGGCAACCACGCGAGATCGTGGCGTGCAGCACGACATGCGCGCCCGTCCCGGCGGCATGGGCGTAAAGGTCGCGCATGGCGGGGAACAGAACCTCGGGTGGGCCGACCAGCAGGGTGGATATGTCGTCCGTCTCGATCCGCAGATAGTTGCGGTAGGGGTCCAGCGCCGCAAGCGCCGCCGTGATGACTCGGACGAAATCGCCCGTCATGGGATAGAGGGATATCTGTGCGTCCGAAAACATCTCGTTTCTCCTCGCTACGCTGGCATGATCCAGATCAGCTGAAAGGGTCCGGGGGCATGGCGCCCACATCTCAGCCCCGGCGATACGGGACACCCCTGTGAATTCGCAAAGGCCTATCGGCTTCGCATTCGCGTTGCAAGGAACTTTGCGGCGCTGCGGCGCTTGTGTCGCGGGAAACGCAAGGGGTGCCGGATGCCAAGATATTATTCATGGGGGGCAGAGCAGGTCGCCCCCGGACGATGGAGCTTCGCTCTCTGGTCGCCCGAGGCGCGCGAGGTGGCGGCGGAGGTCGAGGGGCGGCGCATCCCTCTGGACGCCAAGGACGGCTGGCATATCGGCGAGGGCGCGGCAGAGGCGGGAGAGCGTTACAAGCTGATCGTGGACGGGCAGGCGATCCCGGATCCCGCATCGCGCGCGCAGGAAGGGGATGTGCATTCCGCATCGGTCCTGACCCCGCCCGCGCCGCCGCCCGAATGGGCGGGCCGTCCGTGGGAAGAAGCGGTGATCTATGAGCTGCATCTGGGCCTGTTCACCGAAGGCGGCACCTTTGCCTCGGCCCGCGCACGGCTGCCGGAACTTGCGGCGCTGGGCATCACGGCGGTGGAAATCATGCCGGTCGGGCAATTTCCGGGCCGTCGCGGATGGGGCTATGACGGGGTGCTGACCTATGCGCCCCACAACACCTATGGCAGCCCGCAGGATTTCCGCGACTTCGTGGCGGCGGCGCATGATCTGGGGATCATGGTGCTGCTGGACGTGGTCTATAACCATTTCGGGCCGGACGGGAACTGGATCGGGGCGGTGACGCCGTCCTTCTTCGATCCGTCCGAACATACGCCCTGGGGCGCGGCCATTGCCTTCGACCAGCCCCCGGTGCGGCGGTTCTTCATCGAGAACGCGATCTACTGGCTCCGCGACTTTGGGCTGGACGGGCTGCGCTTCGACGCAGTGGACCAGATCCGCGATCCCGATTTCCTGGCCGAGATGGCGGCGGCGATCCGCGCCGAGGGGTTCACGCGTCCCATCCACCTGACGACCGAGGACAACCGCAACATCACCGCGCTGCATCATCCCGACAGCGGCGATTATGACGGCGAATGGAACGACGATTACCACCATTGCATCCACGTCCTGCTGACGGGCGAGACGCATGACTACTATGCCAGCTTCGGTCACGATCCGATGGGCGATCTGTGCCTGTCGCTGCAATGCGGTTATGTCGAACAGGGTCAGCCGCGACCGCCGAACAAGACCGGGCGGGGCGAGCCGTCCTGCGATCTGCCTTGGCCCGCTTTCGTCAACTTCAACCAGAACCACGACCAGACCGGCAACCGCGCCAAGGGCGAGCGGCTTCTGGCGCTGGCGGATGCGGATGCGGTGAAGGTGGCGCATGGGCTGCTGCTGCTGTCGCCCTTCACCCCGTTGATGTTCATGGGCGAGGAGGCGGGCGAGACCGCGCCCTTCCAGTTCTTCGCCGACTACGAAGGCGAACTGGCCGTCAAGACGCGCGAGGGGCGCGCCAAGGAGTTTCCGGGCTTCGAGTTCACCGATCCGATCGATCCGGAAACCTATGAGGCCTGCCGCCCCCGCGCAGATGACCCGGTGTGGCGCGATCTGACGAAACGGCTGCTGGATTTCCGCCACGACCGCATCGTGCCGCTGGTGAAAAGCGGACGTGCCGGAGAGGCTTCGGTGGAGCGGACGGGGCCGCGCTCAGCCGTGGCGGAATGGCCGTTCAATGCCGGCCGGCTGCGGATCGCGGTGGATTTCGGCGATGGCAGCGCGCAGCGCGGGTTGTTCGGAATGGCCGAGGGCAAGTGCAGCCTGTCGCTCTGGATCGAGGCGTGATCACATCATCGGGGTGCCGCCCGTCACCGCGATGGTGGCCCCCGAGACGTAGCTGGACATCGGATCGGCCAGCATGACGTAGGATGACGCAAGCTCCACCGGCTGGGCGGGGCGGCCCATGGGTGATTGCTCTCCGAAATGAGCGACCTGTTCGGAGGGCATGGTGGCAGGGATCAGCGGCGTCCAGACCGGGCCGGGGGCGACGCAGTTCACCCGGATGCCCTTGGGCGCCAGCATCTGCGCCAACCCGCCGGTGAAGTTCTGGATAGCCCCCTTGGTCGTGGCATAGGCCAGAAGCTGCGCGCTGGGCTTGTCGGACTGGATCGAGGCGGTGTTGATGATCGACGCGCCCGGACGCATATGCGGCACCGCCGCCTTGCACAGCCAGAACATCGCATGGACGTTCACGCGGAAGGTCATGTCCCATTCCGCATCGCGGATGTCCGCCAATTCCGGAATGGCGTTCTGATGCGCTGCATTGTTCACCAGGATGTCGATCCAGCCGAACTGTTCCACCGTGCGGCGCACGATCTCGCGGCAATTGGTGGGGGTGCCGATATCGGCCTCCAGTAGCAGGGCGCGGCGGCCTGCCCGTTCGACCAGCGCGGCGGTCTCCCGCGCCTCGGCGGCTTCGGACAGGAAGGACAGTGCGACATCCGCCCCCTCGCGCGCATAGGCGATGGCGACCGCGCGCCCGATGCCGCTGTCCGCGCCGGTGATGAGCGCGACCTTCCCCGCAAGACGGCCGCTGCCCTGATAGCTGTCCTCGCCGCAATCGGGCACGGGGTCCATCCGGCGCGCGTCGCCCGGAAGCGGCTGCGACTGTTCCGCGAAAGGGGGTTTGGGGAAAATCGTCATTGCGTATCCTCCGGGGCCGTGGGGACTGCCAGCCGTGCGGGCAACTCCGCCCGCCCTGCAATGTTCCTCCGTGCCGCGCATCCTGAACGCGAAAAAAGAGCGGAGCCTCTGGGAACCTTTCGTCGCAGGGTGGGTTCCTCATGTGCATCGACGGTTGTGCGTCCCCATCGCCTGCCTGTTGTCACCGTTGATGGTCCAAAAGCCGCCCGTGGGATGTTCCCTCTCCTGCGGGCGGCGTTTTCTTGTCCGGCGGCGCGGGCTGGTGTTAGATGCCGCCAAAAGGACAGGACATGAGCCAGGACACGCTTCTTATCCCGCAGATCCCCGCCCCCGAGGCTTTCATGGATGCCGGCGCCGCCGTCGCGCGCCTGCGCGAGATCTATGACATCGCGACCGGATTTCTGGCGCAGGCCTTTGCCGAAACCGTCGGCGGCCACCGCCCGGCCACCCGTGTCCGCGCCTTCTATCCCGAAGTGCGGATCACGACGACCAGCTTCACCCGCGTCGACAGCCGCCTGTCCTTCGGCTATGTCGCGGCGCCTGGCACCTATGCCACCACGGTCACGCGGCCCGACTTGTTCGCAAATTATCTGACACAGCAGATCGATTTGCTGATCCAGAACCACGGGGTTCCGGTGGTGATCGGCGCGTCGGACACGCCCATGCCGGTGCATTTCGCGCTGGCAGGCACGCCGTCGGTTCTGGTGCCGCAGGAGGGGGCATTGGATTTTTCTATCCGCGACGTGTTCGACGTGCCGGATCTTGCCACCACCAGCGACGACATCGTGAACGGCCAGCGTCAGTTCAACGACGACGGATCGGCCCCGCTGGCTCCGTTCACGGCGCAGCGGATCGACTATTCGCTGGCGCGGCTGACCCATTACACCGCGACCGCCCCCGAGCATTTCCAGAACCACGTCCTGTTCACCAACTACCAGTTCTATGTCGATGAATTCGAGGCGATCGCGCGGGCGGCGCTGGCGGATGAAGGCAGCGGATACACCGCCTTCGTTGCGCCGGGGAACCAAGAAATCACCGAGGCCGAGGCCCCCATCGCGCATCTGGCCAAGCTGCCGCAGATGCCGACCTATCACCTGAAACGTCCGGGTGGGCAGGGGATCACGCTGGTCAATATCGGCGTCGGCCCGTCCAACGCCAAGACGGCGACCGACCACATCGCCGTGCTGCGCCCCCATGCCTGGCTGATGGTCGGGCACTGCGCGGGGCTGCGCAACAGTCAGAACCTTGGCGATTTCGTGCTGGCTCATGCTTACCTGCGCGAGGATCACGTGCTGGACGCGGACCTGCCCGTCTGGGTGCCGATCCCCGCGCTGGCCGAGATCCAGATCGCGCTGGAAGACGCGGTCGAAGAAGTGACCCAGCTGGAGGGGTATGAGCTGAAACGCATCATGCGGACCGGCACCGTCGCGACCATCGACAACCGCAACTGGGAGCTTCGCGACCAGTCCGGCCCGGTGCACCGCCTTTCGCAATCGCGCGCCATCGCGCTGGACATGGAAAGCGCGACGATCGCGGCCAACGGCTTTCGGTTCCGTGTGCCCTACGGCACGCTTCTGTGCGTGTCCGACAAGCCGCTGCATGGCGAATTGAAGCTGCCGGGCATGGCATCAGACTTCTATCGCACGCAGGTTGCGCGGCATCTGCATATCGGCATCCGCGCGATGGAGCGGCTGCGCGAGGAGCCGATCGAGCGGATTCACAGCAGAAAACTGCGCAGTTTCGACGAGACGGCCTTCCTTTGAACGCCTTCACGGGGGATTTCAGCCAAAAGGGGTTGCCTTGCGCGGGAAAAACCTGTGTAGCGGCTCAGATGCCTTCGGTGGCTGAAGAATAAACGATCAGGAGACAGCAGATGTCCACCAAACCGATGACCAAGACCCAACTGGTTGCAACGCTGGCCGAAGAAATGGGCGGCGACAAGAAGACCGCAACCGCCGCGCTGGATGCGATCGCAGCCATCATCACCCGCGAAGTCGCCGCCGGCGGCGCCGTCACCCTGCCGGGCCTTGGCAAGGTCGTCTGCCGCGAGCGTCCCGAGCGTCAGGTCCGCAACCCCGCCACTGGGGAAACGATGACCAAGCCGGCCGACAAGCAGGTGAAGTTCACCATCGCAAAAGCGCTGAAGGACAGCGTCAACGTCTGATCCTTCGGGACGACGAAATGGGGGTCGCCGAAGGGCGGCCCTTTTCAATTCCGGGGCATCCGCATGGACATCCGTTCGCTTCTGATGGGGCTGGGCTTTGCGCTCATGTGGTCTTCGGCCTTCACGACCAGCCGGATGGTCGTGATCGACGCCGCCCCGCTTCATGCACTGGCGATGCGGTTCCTGCTGGCGGGGATCGTCGGATGCGCGATCGCCTTTGCGCTGGGCCAGCGGCCAAGGCTGGACCGGGAGCAATGGCGCGCGACGATCATCTTCGGGATTTGCCAGAACGTCATCTATCTGGGCTGCAACTTCGTCGCGATGCAGTGGATCGAGGCGAGCCTTGCCGCCGTGATCGCATCGACCATGCCGCTGGTGGTGGCGCTGGCGGGATGGGTCTTCTTCGGCCAGCGGCTGCGGCCACTGGGCATCGCCGGGCTGGTGGCGGGGTTTGCGGGGGTGTTGGTCATCATGGGCTCGCGCCTGTCGGGCGGGATCGGCATCGGGGGCGTGCTTCTGTGCCTTGTCGGCGTGACCGCGCTGGCCTTTGCCGCGCTGACGGTGCGCGGCGCGTCGGGCAGGGGAAATCTGTTGATGGTCGTGGGCTTGCAGATGCTGGTCGGGGCGGCGGTTCTGCTGGTCCTTTCGCTGCTGTTCGAGCCATATCGTTTCAACCCGACGCCGCGCTTCTTTGCGGCTTTCGTCTATACCGTGCTGGTGCCGGGGCTGGTGGCGACCTGGATCTGGTTCATGCTGGTTGGCCGCATCGGCGCGGTTCGGGCGGCGACCTTCCACTTCCTCAATCCGTTCTTCGGCGTGCTGATCGCCTCGGCCCTGCTGGGCGAGCGGATCGGGGTTTGGGACATCGTGGGCGTGGTGATCGCCGCGGTCGGCATTCTTGCCGTGCAGATGTCGAAGACGCGGGCCTGAATTTATCTTACAACTTCACTCGGGTAATTGACCTTCGGGCCGGGCGGGACTAATCCGGCTGTCATCCGGGCACTGTGCCGGACCGCCAGCCATCGCGCGAGCCTCCATCCCCGAAGTCATTTTCACGAGGAAAGCCAGATGGCTGCATGTTCGCGCATGCGCGTCGCCCTTTTGGGCAGCGCCGCATTCCTGTTCCCCATTCACGCGCTGGCGCAGGACATGCTGCTTGCGCCCATCGTCGTCGAAAGCAAGCGCGACGTCGCCACCGACACCGCCGCGCCGACCACCACGATCGACCAGCGCGAGATCGACGACCGGCAGGCAAGCACCATTGCGGAACTGATCGATTCCGTGCCGGGCGTGACGCTGATGAACGGATCGACGCCGTCCGGGTCCGGGATCAACATCCGTGGCTTCGGCGCGACGGGCACCTATGGCACCGACCAGATGGTTCTGATCCAGATCGACGGCGCGACCCAAGGGTCCGAGGAGTTGTATCGCCTTGGCACCCAGCTTTACACCGACCCGTCGCTCTACAAGGAGGTGACGGTCAATCGTGGGACCGTGGGCAGCTTTGAATACGGATCGGGCGTCGTGGGCGGTATGGTGCGGCTGCGCACCAAAGATGCGTCGGATTTCACCGGCGGCGTTCCGGGCATCGCCGCACGGCAAACGCTGCAATACGGCACCAATGGCGACAGCGTCATCTCGTCGTCGATCCTTGCATGGCAGCCGACCGACGATCTGGAGTTCCTTGGCCAATATACATGGCAGAAGCAGAACCGGCAGGAAGACGGCGACGGCGAGGATGTCGGGGCCGAAGGGTTCATCCTGCCCTCCTATTTGCTGAAGGGAAAATACACCTTCGGGGCGGCGCGGAACCAATCCGTTACCCTCTCCTACAACCACACGAACACCGACGAGAGTGACGTGCCCTATGACCAGTTCGGTCTGGGGGCGGGCATGTTCGGGAACGTGGACCGCAAGATCAACACGCGCACGATGGTCATGCTGTATGAATGGGACCCCGCCAGCCCGCTGTGGAAGATCGAGGCAAACCTGTCCTATGCCGACCAGAAGATCGACAGCACCTATATCGAAGGCTCGTCGCCCTTCGGTCCGACCGCTGCGGCGCTGGGCGATGCGGACCATCGCTACGAGACGACCAAGCTGACGGTGAAGAACACCGCAGCCTTTGCAACGGGCGCGTTCGACCACGACCTTCGCGCGGGCTTCGAGGTGATCCGCAAGGAGCGGGCCGAGGCGTCGTCGGCCCCCGGTGGCACGGACAAGCGCTTTGCCCTGTTCGCGGTGGACGACATCACCGCCGGCGCGTGGACCTTCAGCCCCGCGCTGCGATACGAGACGCAGGATCTGGAACGCGCCGCAAGCGCCGCCGCAGCGACCGGGACGCAGTTCGACAACGATGCGGTGATGGGCGGCGCCTCGGTCCGCTATGATTTCGGCAACGGTTTCTCGACCTTTGCCAGCGGAGCCTATACCGAAAACCTTCCGATCCTGGATGATTTCGGCAACCAGATCTACATGGAGCAGAGCCAGAAGGCGCGCACATGGGAAATCGGCGGTGCGTTCGAGCGCGGGGATGTGGCGATGGCCGGGGACGCATTGGCGGTCAAGGCGAACCTGTATCAGACCGACCTTTGGGACGTGACCTCCTATAGCGGCGTGGATGAGGTGGAGACCAAGGGGATCGAGCTGGAGGCGGCCTACTCGATGGCCAGTGGTTTCTATGTCGACGTGAACGCCAATATCGCCGAGGGCGATGCGCGCGACGCGGCGGGTGCCGAGGGATACTGGACCAACGCCGCCGCCGACCGTCTGCGCGTGACGCTGGGCCAGCGACTGGACAATGGGCTGGACCTGTCGCTGGAAACTGTTGCCAGCGCGCGGTTCGACCGTGTGAACGCCGCCACCCCCGAAGTGCCGGGCAGCGTGGTCCACAACCTGCGCGCCAGCTATACCCCCGAGACCGGGCCGCTGGCCGGGACGGAGCTGCGGGTGGGGGTCGAGAACCTGTTCGACACCGATTACCGCCCGCGTCTGGCAACGCGGGATGCGCCGGGGCGGAACATCAAGTTCACCATCGCCAAGGCGTTCTGACCCGCTGGAAAGGTGGCGCGGCAAGGGGTATAAGGGGAACATGCCCAGCCTTTGCCGCGCCTGTCTGAAGACCTTCGATGCAGGCGCGCGTTGCCCCGCCTGCCGCAGCCCGCGCGTGACCGCACATCCCGAACTGTTCGATCTGTCCATCGCGCATATGGATTGCGACGCCTTCTATGCCAGCGTGGAAAAGCGCGACAACCCGGACTTGCGCGACAAGCCGGTGATCGTCGGGGGCGGCACGCGGGGGGTGGTGTCCACCTGCTGCTATATCGCGCGGATTTCGGGTGTGCGATCGGCCATGCCGATGTTCCAGGCGCTGAAGCTCTGCCCCGAGGCGGTGGTCGTGAAACCGCGCTTCGACGCCTATGTTGAAACGAGCCGCGCCATCCGCGCGATGATGGCCGAGATGACGCCGGGGATCGAGCCCTTGTCGCTGGACGAAGCGTTCATGGACCTGACCGGCACCGCGCGGCTGCATGGGGCACCGCCAGCCGTGATGATGGCCCGTCTGGTGAAACGGATGGAGGAGGAGCTGGGCGTTTCCGGCTCGGTCGGGCTGTCGCACAACAAGTTTCTGGCCAAGATCGCGTCGGATCTGGACAAGCCGCGCGGGTTTTCCGTGATCGGGCGGGCCGAAACGCAGGAGTTCCTGGCCCGCCAGCCGGTGCGGATCATCTGGGGCGTCGGCACTGCAACGCAGGCGGCACTGGAAACGGCCGGGATCCGGACGATTTCGGACCTGCTGCGCTGGGACCGCCGCGATCTGGGCGCGCGGTTCGGATCGATGGGCGACAGGCTCTGGCGGCTGGCGCGGGGCGAGGATCAACGGGCGGTCGCGCCGGACCACCGGGTGAAGTCCATCTCGAAGGAGACGACCTTCAACGAGGACACAGCGGATCCGGACATCCTGGACGGGCATCTGTGGCGGCTGGCGGTGCAGGTGTCGGACCGGGCCAAGGCGAAGGATCTGTCGGGGCGAACGGTGGTGCTGAAGATGAAGCGGGCGGATTTCTCGCTCGTCAGCCGCCGTCATGCCTTGGGCGATGCGACGCAATCGGCGGACCGCATCTATCGCGAGGGGCGGGCGCTGTTCGATGCGGCGGGGCGGGTGGGGCCACTGCGGCTGATCGGGATCGGGATTTCCGATCTGGCCCCTGCGGCGGTGGCGGATCGCAGCGGAGATCTTCTGGACCCGGATGCCACGCGTCGCCGCAAGACCGAAGCTGCGACCGACGCGATTCGTGCACGGTTCGGCACGGATGCGATCATCAAGGGGCGCGCGCTGCGCTGACTATTCCGCCGCCAGCGGCAGGCTTTCGCGCCCGATCAGGCATAGGTCCGCGATAACACCCTGCATCAGCAACGCGAAATCGGCGAAGTCGGCGCTGCGTTCGACCCGCTCCTCGTCCATATAGAGCGATCGGTCGATTTCCACTTGGATTGCATGCTGATTGCGGGACGGGCGGCCATAGGCCTGCGTGATATAGGCCCCCGCGAAGGGCGCGTTGCGGCTGACCCGCAGGCCGGTGCGCACGAAGGCGGCCTCCACCCGGTCCATCATGTCACGCCCGGCAGCGGCGCCGAAACGGTCGCCCAGCACGACCTGCGGGCGCGGCTGGCCATTGCGGGTATGCGATTCGATCGCCTCGCGCGGCATGGAGTGGCAATCGACCAGAACCGCTTCGCCGAATTCGGCACGGGTGGTTTCCAGAAGTTCGCGCAGCGCGCCGTGATAGGGGATCCAGTGGCGGGCGATGCGCGATTCGGCCTCGGTGATGGCGATCTTGCCGCGATAGATCGGACGCCCGTTCGCCACGACGCGGGGAATCACCCCCAGCCCCGACGAAACGCGCGGATTGTGCGGGCTGCGCGAGATGCCTTCGATCAAGGCCGGGTCCAGCTCGTCCGAGGCGCGGTTCAGATCGATATAGGCACGCGGCGCATGGGCCGCGATCAGGGCTGCGCCATGCATCGGCGCGGGCGCGAAAAGCTCGTCCACGAACGCGTCTTCCGACGAACGGATCGCCAATGCATCAAGGGCCGTCGCGGCAAGGAAGGGCAGGGGATAGTCCCGCCCGCTGTGCGGAGACGAGAAGACCACGGACGTCGTGCGCCTGCCGGGCAGGTGCAGGCTGTAGGCATCGGTGCCGCTCATGCGCGCCTCCTTCACGGGTTTGGATATAGCGCGGATTTTTCCCGTGCCGAAACCCCTTGAACACCCCGGCGACTCTATTTATAGACACGCCACCGAACGGGCGAAGGTCCAGACGGCAGCGTGGGCGGTTAGCTCAGCGGTAGAGCACTACGTTGACATCGTAGTGGCCACTGGTTCGATCCCAGTACCGCCCACCATCTTACGCCGCCCCCATCCGTGGGGGCATGTTTGTTTCAAGGCGCACGCGCGCCGCTGAATGGGAGAAGAGAGATGAAGGTTGCGAATTCGCTCCGCTCGCTCAAGCTGCGCCACCGCGACTGCCAGGTCGTGCGCCGCAAGGGCCGCGTCTATGTGATCAACAAGACGCAGAAGCGCTTCAAGGCGCGTCAGGGCTGAGCCCGGTCGATCATCGGAATTCCTGAAAACCGCTGGGGAACACCCGGCGGTTTTTTCTTTGGCGCTTGACGCTGTTTCCGGCCGCGACAGATCGTGTGAATGAGCCTGCGCGATCCCGCCTTTGCCTTCGGTCTGTCCCATCCCGGCCCGCGCGTGCGATTCGCGGCGGCGGGTGCCGGGATGGCCGCGGCGCTTTGGTTTGCGGGCGGGGTGGTGCCGGCGGCGATCTTTGCGGCGGTGGCGAGCGTGGTCGTCGCGGGGGCAAGCCGCTATCCGCATCCGCGCATCGGATTTTGCAACGTTCTGACCTTTGCGCGGCTGGCACTGGCATGTCTGCTCGCCTCTCGCATCGGGGACGAGCCGGGCTGGCCGGAGGTTTTTGTCGCCGTAGCCGCGCTTGCCACCGACGGATTCGACGGCTGGGCGGCCCGGCGAACGGGCCTCATCTCTCGATTCGGTGCGCGATTTGACATGGAGGTCGATTCGGGCCTTGCGCTGGTGCTGGCCTGCCTTGCGGCGGGACGGCTTGGCGGCTGGGTGATGGTTCTTGGCGTGATGCGATACTTGTGGCTGGCGGCGGCATCGCTGGTGCCGCGCCTGAACGGAACGCTGCCGGACAGCATGGCGCGCAAGACGGTCTGCGTGATCCAGATTGCGGCGCTGATCGCGGCGATCTGCCCTGCCGTTCCGCCACTGGCGGCGATCGCGGCGGCGAGCTTTGCCGGGCTGCTGCTGATCTGGTCCTTCGGGCGCGATGCGCTGTGGCTGCTGCGCCGGGGATGAGGGCGTTGGCGGCGGCCCTGCTGATCTGGGCGATTCTGGTCCTGCCCGGCCCGCCTGTTTTCCCGCTGGAGCTTCCGGTCATTCTGATCCTGTCGCGCCTGCGCGTGCTGCGGCCCCTGCTTTGGCTTGTGCTGGTTGCGGTGTTCGCGATCCGGGTGGCCGATGCGGGGATGGGGGCGGCTTTCGCCCGCCCGTTCGATCTGGTCACGGATTGGCCGCTCTTGAGGTCGGCTTGGGATCTGGCAACGGCCTCCTTCGGCGCAATGCGCGCGGGAGCGGCGGCGGGATTGGCTGTCTTGATGACTGGCCTCGGTCTGGGCCTTGCGCTTCGGCAGCGGATGGCGCTGCCGCTTCTGGCCCTGGTGCTGGTCCTGCCGGTCGATGCCCCGGCGGTGAAGCTGGCTTTGACCAAGACGACCGAAGTCAGGCGCACGCTGGCCGACCTGCGCGATTTCGAGATTGCGGCGCAGGTCGATCCTTTCGACGGCGCACCCGAGCTGCTGTCTGCGTTTCGCGGGCGCGATGCGGCGATCCTGTTCGTCGAAAGCTATGGGAGGGCCAGTTTCGACAACCCGCGCTATGCCACCCACACGGACATCCTGCGCGGGGCCGAGCCGCGGCTGCGCGCCAGGGGCTATGCGCTGCGGTCGGGCTGGCTGACCTCGCCCGTCATCGGGGGGCAAAGCTGGCTGGCCCATGCGACGCTGTTTTCGGGGCTTCGCATCGCGGACCAGGGGCGATACCGCGCGCTGCTGCAAAGCCCGCGCCGCACGATCTTCCACCTGGCGGAACGGGCAGGCCTGCACACGCTGGCCGTCATGCCTGCGATCACCTTGCCCTGGCCCGAAGGGCGGATGCTGGGCTTTGCCGAGATCCTTGCCGCGAAGGACATGGGATATGCGGGCCGTCCGCTGAACTGGGTGACCATGCCCGACCAATACACGCTGTCGGTGCTGGGGCGGCGGATGACCGGACAGGGGCTGTTCGCCGGGGCGGCGCTGATATCCTCGCACGCGCCATGGGTTCCGGTGATCGAGGTCGAGGATTGGGACCGGATCGGCGACGGGGTCATCTTCGACGGCGGGGGCTGGGATGCCCGCAGCCCCGAGGAGGTCTGGCGCGACCCCGAAACCATCCGCGACCAGTATCGCGATTCGCTCGCCTATGCCCTGCGTGTGGTGACGGAATTCGCCGAGCGGCGGGGCGAAAACCTGCCGCTTCTGGTGATCGTGGGCGATCATCAGCCTGCCACATTCGTGGCCGGGGGTGACAGCCGCGAGGTTCCGGTGCATGTGATCGGCCCTCCGGACCTGATCCGGCGGCTGGACGGTTGGGGGTTCACCAACGGGCTGGTTCCGGACCCGGCGCTTTCCCCATGGCCCATGGAGGCGTTTCGTGACAGATACCTCGGCGCTTTCACGGATGAGGCAGAGAACAGTGCGGATTGACAGCAGCGCCCCGCTTTGGCGCATCCTTCGCGTTGCGGTGCCGCTGGCGATCCTTGCCCTGCTGTGGGTCTTCGCCGATGGGCAGGAGATCGCATCCCAGCTGCGCCGGGCAGACCCCGGGTGGCTGCTGGCGGCGCTGGCGGTGTGCCATGCACAGACGCTGCTTTGCGCCTATCGTTGGCGCCTGACGGCGGGGCGTCTGGGACAGCACCTTCCGGGCCGGGTCGCGGTGCGCGAATATTATCTGGCGCAATTTCTGAACCAGACCGTGCCGGGGGGCGTTGCGGGCGACGTGGCGCGGGCGGTGCGGGTTCGGGGCGACGACATGGCCCGGTCGGGCGCCGCCGTCGCGATCGAGCGGATCAGCGGTCAGCTTGGCATGCTGGCGATTCTGCTGGTGGCGCTGCCGCTGGCAATGATGCAGGGGCTGCTTCCGGCGCGGCTCGGGATGCTGCCTTTCGTTCTGGGCATCGGGATCGCGCTGGCTTTGCCGCTGGCGCTGCGGTTCGCCCCGCGCCGCCTGCACCAGATGCGCGACCATGTCCGCGTGGGGGTGGTGGATATCTGGCCACTGCAATCGGTGCTGGGCCTTGCCATCGCGGGGTGCAACATCCTCAGCTTTGCCTTCTGCGCTGCCGCGATCGGGATCGCGCTGTCGCCGCTGGCGGCCGCCGCGCTGGTGCCGCTGATCCTCGTGGCCATGCTGATCCCGGCTTCGGTCGCGGGCTGGGGGTTCCGCGAGGGGGCGGCGGCGCTGCTTCTGCCGCTGGCCGGGGCCGGGGCGCAGGGGGCCATCGCGACCAGCGTGGCCTTTGGTGCCATGATCCTGCTGGCCGCGCTTCCGGGCGTGTTCCTGCTGCGCCGCCCCGCCGGGTTCCGCGCCGCCGGATAAGGCGATTTACAGGCGGGCGGCGAATCCCTACGATTCAAGGGCAAAGGAGCATCCGCCATGCCGACACCGCTTCACCCCGTCGCCGCCATCGCGCTTCGCACAGGTGCGCTTGCCCTTGCGGTCTGGGCCGTTCGCCGAGGTCTGGACCGGGGCCGCACCGACCAGCGGGCCGAGGATGCGCTGGACGATCTGGAGGATGGCGTCGCGCTGCACCGCCCTGCGGACCGCGACGGGCAGACCAATGCCGGGGCGCGGTTCCGCCGCCGTCTGACATGGCAGGGCGGCGGGGTCGAGGTGGACGCCTCGATGCTGGCGCGGGTGCGCATCCGCAAACTGTGACTGCGACAATCGGGCGCAGCATGGTTTCATCGCAGCGCAACCCGCGCCGTTCTATCTAATCCCGCGTTCGCAACAGCCGGAAAGAACTCATGGACCTTCTTGCACTTGCCCAGGACCCGACGGTCTGGGTCGCCCTTTTCACGCTGATCGTGATGGAGGTGGTGCTGGGGATCGACAACCTGATCTTCATCTCGATCCTGACAAACAAGCTGCCGGAGCATCAGCGCGAACGCGCGCGCCGCATCGGCATCGGCCTTGCGCTGATCATGCGCCTCGGGCTTCTGGCCACGGTCGCGTGGATCGTGCAGCTGACCCAGCCTGTCGTCACCATCCTTGGCAACGAATTCTCGTGGAAGGACATCATCCTGATCTCAGGCGGGCTGTTCCTCGTATGGAAGGCCACGAAGGAGATCCATCACGCGATGGACCCGGTGGACCACAAGGACACCATGGTCGGAAGCGCAGCCACCGTCAGCTATGGCGGCGTGATCGCGCAGATCCTGCTTCTGGACCTCGTGTTTTCGATCGACAGCATCATCACGGCGGTGGGCATGACCCCGCATGTGCCGATCATGGTGATCGCGGTCGTGGTGGCGGTGACGGTGATGCTTCTTGCCGCGAACCCGCTGGCCAACTTCATCGAAAAGAACCCGACCATCGTGATGCTGGCGCTGTCCTTCCTGATGCTGATCGGCACGACGCTGATCGCCGAAGGCATGGGGTTCCATGTGCCCAAGGGCTATGTCTATGCCGCGATGGCGTTTTCGGCCCTGGTCGAGCTGCTGAACATGGTGTCGCGGAATGCGCGCCGAAAGAAGGCCTGACGCTGCGGCAGACATGACACGGACGGGGGGCGGCGCAGTGATGCGCCGCTTTTGTTTGCTGGACGATCACGATTCCGTTGTCTAGAAAAAGCGGCAGGATCGCCCGGAGGATGGGGCGCGCCGCAAGCGAGAGGGCCGCCGAAAGGCGGCCTTGCCAGGAGGAGAGGTTTCGTGTCCCACGCCGACGATCACGCAGGCACACGCCGAGATTTTCTATACTATGCAACCGCCGGTGCAGGTGCGGTCGCTGCGGGTGCCGCCGTGTGGCCGCTGGTCAACCAGATGAACCCATCGGCCGATACGCGCGCGCTGGCGTCGATCTTCGTCGATGTGTCGGGCGTTCAGGTGGGCACGCAGCTGACCGTGAAATGGCTGGGCAAACCCGTCTTCATCCGCCGCCGCACCCCCGATGAGATCGATGCCGCCCGCGCGACGCCGCTGGGCGATCTGCCGGACCAGCTTGCGGAGAACGCCAATGCGCAGTCGGGGGCCGATGCCTCCGACGAAAACCGTTCGCTGGACGAAGCTGGCGAATGGTTGGTGATGATGGGCGTCTGCACCCATCTGGGCTGCGTGCCCTTGGGCAATGGCGCCGGTGATTTCGGCGGGTGGTTCTGCCCCTGCCACGGATCGCATTACGACACGTCGGGGCGCATCCGCCGCGGGCCGGCGCCCAAGAACCTTCCGGTTCCGGTCGCGGCCTTCACCGACGAGACGACGATCCAGCTTGGGGGGGCTGCGTAAGATGGCCGGAATTCCGCACGATCATTACGAGCCCAAATCCGCACCGGAAAAGTGGCTGCACAAGCGCCTGCCGATCGTCGGGCTGCTGTATGACACGATCATGATCCCGACGCCCAAGAACCTCAACTGGATGTGGATCTGGGGCATCATCCTGACCTTCTGTCTGGCGCTGCAGATCATCACCGGCATCGTGCTGGTCATGCATTACACGCCGCACACCACGCTGGCCTTCGCGTCGGTCGAACACATCATGCGCGACGTGAACGGCGGGTTCATGATCCGCTATCTTCACGCGAACGGCGCGTCGCTGTTCTTCATCGCCGTCTATATGCACATCTTCCGTGGCCTGTATTACGGTAGCTACAAGGCCCCGCGCGAGGTGACGTGGATCATCGGCATGCTGATCTACCTTGCGATGATGGCGACGGCGTTCATGGGCTACGTTCTGCCCTGGGGCCAGATGTCATTCTGGGGCGCAACGGTCATCACCGGCCTGTTCGGGGCGATCCCCGGCATCGGGCCGTCGTTGCAGGAATGGCTGCTGGGCGGACCGGCGGTTGAAAATGCGACGCTGAACCGCTTCTTCTCGCTGCACTATCTGCTGCCCTTCGTGATTGCGGGGCTGGTTGCGGTTCATATCTGGGCCTTCCACAGCACCGGCAACAATAACCCCACCGGGGTCGAGGTGCGCCGCACGTCGAAAGAGGAAGCCGCCAAGGACACCGTGCCCTTCTGGCCCTATTTCGTGCTGAAGGACCTGCTGGCGCTCGCAGTGATCCTCGTGGTGTTCTTCGCCATCGTCGGGTTCATGCCGAACTACCTCGGCCACCCGGACAACTATATCGAGGCGAACCCGCTGGCGACGCCCGCGCATATCGTGCCCGAGTGGTATTTCCTGCCCTTCTACGCCATCCTGCGCGCCTTCACGGCGGATGTCTGGATCGTGCAGATCGTGCAGTTCGTGACCTTCGGCATCGTGGACGCCAAGTTCTTCGGCGTGCTGGCGATGTTCGGCGCGATCGCGGTCATGGCGCTGGTGCCGTGGCTGGACACGTCCTCGGTGCGCTCGGGCCGGTATCGCCCGATGTTCAAATGGTGGTTCGCGCTGCTGGCCTTGGACTTCATCGTGCTGATGTGGTGCGGCGCGATGCCGGCCGAGGAACCCTATGCCACGATCTCGCTGATCGCCGCGGCCTATTGGTTCGCGTATTTCCTCGTCATCCTGCCGCTTCTGGGCGTGATCGAGAAACCGCTGCCGATCCCCGCCACGATCGAGGAAGACTTCGCCGCACATCACGACGACAAGACCGGCGGCACCAAGACCGTGGCTGCGGAATAAGGAGCGGGAAGATGATGAAACGCACCATTCTTGCCGCCCTTGTCGCGGTCCTGCCCATCGCCGCCAACGCCGCTGGCGAGGCCGCCCATATCGAGGATGTGGCCTTTTCCTTCGAAGGCCCGTTCGGCAAGTTCGACGAACACCAGCTGCAACGCGGCCTTCAGGTCTATACCGAGGTTTGCTCGGCCTGCCACGGGATGAAGTTCGTGCCGATCCGCACGCTGGCGGACGAGGGCGGCCCCGCGCTGCCCGAGGATCAGGTCCGCGCCTATGCCGCGCAGTTCACGGTGACGGATGCCGAAACGGGCGAGGATCGCCCCGGCGCGGCCACCGACCACTTCCCGCATTCCAGCCTGCCCAATGCCCCGGACCTGAGTCTGATGGCCAAGGCGCGTGCAGCGTTCCACGGCCCCTATGGCACCGGCATCAGCCAGTTCCTGAACGGGATCGGCGGGCCGGAATATATCCACGCCATCCTGACCGGATACACGGGCGAGGAAGTGGAGCAGGCAGGTTCGGTATTCTATGAGAACCATGCCTTCCCGGGCGGTCTGATCGCCATGACCCCGCCGCTGTCGGACGGGCAGGTGACCTATCAGGACGGGACCGAGGCGACGGTGGATCAGATGTCGATGGACGTCTCGGCCTTCCTGATGTGGGCGGCGGAGCCGAAGCTGATGGCGCGCAAACATGCGGGCCTGACGGCGGTGATCTTCCTGTCGGTGCTGTCGGTCCTGCTTTACCTGACCAACAAACGCATCTGGGCGCGGGTCAAGAAGCCTCACGCCCCGAGGTAATCGCGCAAGGCGGGCGGCGGGCTGTCCAGCAGCGCCGCCGTCGGCATCGGCGGATGGGCGATGCCGTCCGCCAGCATCACCGTGCGCCCGGCGATGCGCCGTGCATCCGCCGGGTCATGCGTAACCATCAGAACCAGCGCATCACCCGCGACCCGGTCGACCAGATCCAGCATTTCGTGTTTCAGCGCCGGGCCAAGCGCGGCGAAGGGTTCGTCCAGCAGCAAGACGGGCCGCGCACGCAGCAGGGCCCGCGCCAGTGCCGCGCGGCCCTGCTGCCCGCCCGAAAGCTGCGCCGGTTTGCGCGCGCCAAGGCCCGACAGGCCGACACGCGCCAACGCCTCGTCCACGCCATCCATGCGCCGCAGGTCGGGCGACAGGCCCAGCGCAAGGTTCTGTGCCACAGTCAGATGCGGGAACAGGTTCTGGTCCTGAAACAAGGTGGTCACCGGCCGCTTTCCGGGGGCGGCGAGCAGATCGGTCCCGTTCCAGCGGATATGGCCCTGCATCGGCACGAATCCGGCAATCGCCATCAGCAGCGTCGATTTCCCCGCGCCCGAGGGGCCGATGATCGCAATCCGCTCGCCCGCCTCTGCGCCCCAGTCGGCGGTCAGGCGGAAGTCGTCCCAGATCACAGTCAGGTCAAGTTGCAGCACGTCGCCCCCATGCATCGAAACTCCAGAACAGGCCGAAGGACAGCACCACCAGCAGAAGCGCTGCCGCTCCGGCCTGTTCCATCCGATAGGCGCCCATAAGCTGTTGCACCATCAGCGGCAGCGTCGCGCCGCCCTGTCCGGCAAACAGCGCGATCACGCCCAGATCGCCCATCGACAGCGCCGCCGAAACGCCCGCTGCAAATCCGAGTGGCTGGGCAAGGCGCGGCAGGATCAGCCAGCGCAGCCGCGCCCAGCCCTGCATGGCCAGCGAATCGGCCAGCCTGCCATAATCCGCCTCGATCCGCGCGGCGGCGGGGGCGAGGATGCGGTAAGCGAAGGGCAGCGCCAGCACCGCGTTCACCAGCATCGTGACCGGCAGGGCCAGACGTTCGGGGGCGGCGAAGGGGTGGATGGCAAGGAACAGACCCGTCCCCAGCACCAGCGAGGACGCGGCCAGAGGCAGCGTCGCCGCCAGTTCCGCCCATCGGCGGCGGGCCAGCGCAAGGGCAAGCGCCGCCGCAACCGTCAGCGCGGTCGAGGCCAGCGCCACCACCAACGACCGCCCCGCCGCCGCCCACACCCCCATCGGCAGCGATGCCACCCCCGGCAAACCGCGCTGCGCCACCATCAGCAGCGGCAGCGCCACGAACAGGGTCGCCGCCAGCAGCGTTGACGCATCCGCCACGCGCCGCCATCCGGCAGGGCCGAAGGCGACCTGCCGGTCCAGACCCGCCCCGAAGCCCGATGGCAGCGCCACCCGCGAGGCCAGCAGCACCGCCGCCGCGCAGATGGCGAATTGCAGCGCCGACAGGCTGGCTGCGCGGCCCAGATCGAATTCGAACCGCAGCGCCTGATAGATGGCAAGTTCCACCGTCGTGGCCGCAGGGCCGCCGCCAAGGGTCAGTGCGACGGCAAAGCTGGCAAGGCAGATGACGAAGATGACCGTGAGCGCGCCGGGCAGCACCTCGCGCAGCATCGGGCGTTCGAGGTGGCGGGCGATGTCGCGGGGGGCAAAGCCCAGCGATTGCGCAAGGCGGAAGCGTTCCGCTGGGATGCCCTGCCAGCCTTGCAGGATCAGCCGGACGGCCAATGGCATGTTGAAGAACACATGCGCCAGCACGACCCCATGCAGGCCATAGATCGACAGGTCGGTCCCGAGCGTCCGGTTCAACAGCCCCGTCCGCCCGAAGATCGCCAGCAGCCCCAGCACCGCCACGATGACCGGCAGCAGGAAGGGTGCACCCAGCAGCGCGATCAGCGCCCCGCGCCCCGGAAACCGCCGCCGCGCCAGCGCCCGCGCCACCGGGATCGCCAGCAGCACCGAGGCCAGTGCCGACAGCGCCGCCTGCGTGACGGTGAAGCGCAGGGCGGGCCAGTCCAATCCCCAGCCCTCGGCCCGCAGGGCAACCAGCGCGAGCGGCCCGAAGACCAGCCCCGCGACGATCAGCGCGACAATGCGGCCTGCCATTCGGCAATCGCGTTCGCACGGAGGGATGCGGCCTCGTCGGGCGTGAAGGTCAGTGTCTTGCCGGGTTTCGGCAGGTCCCCGAACGGGTCGGGGCCGGCGGCGGGATACATCCAGTTGGTTTCGGGAATTGCGGCTTGGAAGGCGGGGGTCAGCATGAACTCCATGAACCGATCCGCAAGCGGTGACGCATTTGCCAGCTTCGCCGCGACCTCGACCTGAAGGTAATGGCCTTCGGTGAAGATGGCGGCGGCCTTGGTGGCGTCCCTCTCGGCTATCAGGTGATAGGCGGGCGAGGTGGAATAGCTGAGCACCATATCCGCCTCGCCTTCCGTGAACAGGCCATAGGCTTCGGACCATCCGGGTGTGACGGTCAGGATGTTGTCCGAGAGCCCGTCCCAGATTCCAGCCGCCCGCTCGCCATAGGCCGCCTTGACCCACATTACCAGCCCGAGGCCGGGGGTCGATGATCGCGGGTCCTGGATCACCACGCGCAGGTCGGACGCGGCCAATTCCTCGAAACTGGTCGGCGGGGTCAGGTCCGTGCGGTGGACGAAGGCGAACCAGCCCCAATCGAAGGGCAGGAAGGTGTCGTCGGCCCATGCGACCGGCAGGTCCAGCGCGGGTGTCTGGCCGTGGGGGGCGAACAGGCCCGTCCGCTTCGCCTCGGCCATCAGGTTGGTGTCGAGGCCGAGGACCACGTCAGCCTCGGTCCTTGCGCCCTCCAGCTTCAACCGGGCCAGAAGCGCTGCGCCGTCGCCGGGGGCGATGAAGCGCAGATCGCAACCGCATTCGGCCTCGAACGCCGCTTCGATGGCGGGGCCGGGGCCCCATTCGGATACGAAGCTGTCATAGGTCATCACGGTCAGCGTTTCCGCATTCGCCGCGCAGGGCAGAAGGGCAAGGATCAGGTGGCGCATGGTCATCCTCCGTTATCGAAAGGGGATGGCGTGCCGTGCCAACCTTCCCTCCGCCGGTGCGAGCCGGATCAGGTTCTACGGGTTCGCGGATTGCATCTCAGCCCGAAGGCACCCCGAGGTATCGGCAAGGTTAGAGCGCGGTGGCCTTGCGGGCAAGGGGGCATCCCGGCTATGGGTCGGCCCAAAGCAGGGGGTCCGGGCATGAGCTTCAACACTTTCGGCCATCTTTTCCGCGTGACAACATGGGGCGAAAGCCACGGGCCCGCGCTGGGCGCGACGGTGGACGGCTGCCCGCCCGGCGTGGATGTGGATGCGGCGGCGATTCAGGTCTGGCTGGACCGTCGCAAGCCCGGCACCAGCAAGTTCACCACCCAGCGGCGCGAGGCGGACGAGGTCAAGATTCTGTCCGGCGTATTCGAGGGGAAATCGACCGGCACCCCGATCCAGCTGATGATCGAGAATACGGATCAGCGGTCCAAGGATTACGGCGACATCGCGACCAGTTTCCGCCCCGGTCATGCCGACATCGCCTATCACCTGAAATACGGCATCCGGGATTATCGCGGCGGCGGGCGGTCTTCGGCGCGGGAAACGGCGGCGCGGGTTGCGGCGGGCGGCGTTGCACGGGCGGCTTTGGCAGCACTGGCGCCGGGGCTGCGGATCACGGGGACGATGGTGCAGATGGGGCCGCATGCCATCGACCGCGCGCGGGTGGACATGGCCGAGGTGGAACGGAACCCGTTCTGGTGCCCCGATCCGGTGATGGCGGTGGAATGGGCCGAGTATCTGGACGATCTGCGTCTGCGCCACGATTCCGTCGGCGCGGTGATCGAGGTGACGGCGTCGGGCGTTCCTGCGGGGATCGGTGCGCCGGTCTATGGCAAGCTGGACACCGATCTGGCCGCTGCGATGATGTCGATCAACGCCGTGAAGGCGGTCGAGATCGGCGAGGGCATGGCGGCGGCATCGCTGACCGGGTCCGAGAATGCGGACGAGATCCGCATGGGGCCGAACGGGCCCGAATACCTGTCGAACCACGCGGGCGGCATCCTCGGCGGCATCTCCACCGGGCAGGACGTGGTGGTGCGGTTCGCGGTGAAGCCGACCTCGTCGATCCTGACGCCGCGCCGCACGGTCAACATGGCGGGTGAGGAGGTCGAGCTTGTGACCAAGGGCCGTCACGACCCCTGCGTCGGCATCCGCGCTGTTCCGGTGGCCGAAGCGATGATGGCCTGCGTGATTCTGGATCATATCCTGCTGGATCGCGGCCAGACGGGCGGCAAGCGAGGACGGATCGGCTGATTTTTTCAGCGTGTTAAAGTCGCGGGACTCCAGAGGGTTGTGCAGCTATCGGCGGGTTTTCGCCCTTGTTTCATTGGGCTTCGGGGAACCGGGGCGGGGATCGTTCGTTTGTTCGCCAGACAGTCTGAAATGGAGATTACGACATGGCTGACTATCGCGACGAACAGACCCCCCCGCGGGTCCATTACAACAACACCGTCCAGCCCGAGCGTTCGGGCAGCTCGATCTTTCTGATCGTGGGCGCGGTGATCGCGCTTCTTGCGATCCTATGGTTCGCATTCTCGGGTGGCGATTCTGCGATGGACACGGCGGCACCGCCGGCGGTCGAAAGCACGGCTCCGGCGACGGGTGATACCGCAGTGACGCCGACCGTTCCGGATGCGACGATGACCACTCCGGAAGCAACGCCGGCACCGGCACCGACGACCCCGGCGCCCGCACAGTAAACGGTTCCTGATTGACGGAAAGGGCGGCCCGAGGGCCGCCCTTTTGTCATTTCAACTCGGCGATCACGGCCTGTGCTGCCGCGCGAGGGTCGGCGGCCTGCCAGATCGGACGCCCCACCACGATATGATCGGCCCCGTCCGCGATGGCGACAGCGGGGGTCGCCACCCGTTTCTGATCGCCCAGCGCCGCACCCGAAGGACGCACGCCGGGCGTCACGATCAGTTTGCCCTGCGCTTCGGGCAGCGCGCGGATCATCCCTGCCTCCTGCGGGCTGGCGATGACGCCGTCGGCCCCGGCGGACAGCGCGCGGGCGGCACGTTCCAGCGTGATCTCGGCCAGATCGCCGGGGCGGATCAGGTTCGCGTCCAGATCGGCGCGGTCCAGCGAGGTCAGGATCGTCACCGCAAGGATTTTCGTCTGCGATCCCGCCGCACCGTTCGCCGCCGCGCGCACCACTTGCGGGTCGCCATGGACGGTCAGGAAATCCAGCCCGTGCTGCGCGATGCCCTTCACCGCCGCCTCCACCGTCGCGCCGATGTCGAACAGCTTCATGTCGAGGAACACGCGCTTGCCGCGTTCGTGCTTCAACTCGTTGGCCAGGGCGAAACCGCCGCCCGTCAGCATCCCGAGGCCGACCTTGTAGAAGGAGGCCGCATCGCCGATCCTGTCGGCAAGCTCCAGCCCCTGGACGACATTCGGAACGTCGAGGGCCACGATGAGGCGATCGTCGGACATGGCGGAACCTTTCGCTGGAGTTTCGCGCGTGATGCGGCGAAGGGGGCGTTCTGTCAAGGTTGACACGCCCTGCGGCGCGGTCGAACCTGCGGCACAACCGGGAGTTATGCATGCAGATCAACATCACCCATGAACGCGCCGAGGGGAAGGGATCCGGCCCGCTGAGCGTCGGCTGGTTCCTGACCAGCGACAAGGGTGCGGTGATGTTCGATGCGCCTGAACGGCTGGTGCAGCGCCCGCCGAACAAGGGCCATGCGAAATCCGCCGCCCGCTGCCCTGCGGTGGTGCAGATGGAAAGCCGGTATTTCGTCGTGAAATGCCCGTTCGATCTGCATCTGGGCTTCGGGCGCGACGACAAGGGCAAGGCGCATCTGGTCAACCGTCTGGGTGCCGCCAGTCCCGTGCGGTCGAACAAGCTGAACGAGATCCTGACCTTGGTGAGCGAGCAGGAATGGCGGTTCCCTGACCGCCCGACGGTGCAGCTTTCACTGCCCTATTGCTTCATCGCGGACGAGCCGGCTTGGCTGACGCAGATCGGCACCTTCGCCCACTACCGCGCGGACCCGCTGCCCGGCACGATCTTCGGTGGGCGGTTTCCGATAGACATCTGGCCCCGCCCGGTGATGTGGGCGTTCGAATGGCATGACACGTCGAAGGATATCATCCTGCGCCGGGGGGAGCCGCTTTTCTATGTCCAGTTCGAGGGGGATGGGCCGGAGCGTCCCGTTCAGCTTGTCGAAGTGGAACGCACGCCCGAACTGGCGCAGTATCTGGAGAAGATTTCGGGCGTCGTGAACTATGTCGGCCAGACCTTCAGCCTGTTCCGGGCCGCCGAACAGATGCGGCCCGAGAAGCTGGTCCTGCCGAAGAAACGCTAGGCCGCGCGGTTCATCTGGGCGCGTTCGACCTGCGATTGCCCTTCGATCCGGGCAAGATAGAGCGTCTTGGCGCTGTCCACGAGGCGCTGGCGCAGGTTCTCGCCAAGGCTCGGCTCGGCGGTGCGGATGCGCACTTCATAGGGCACGGGGCGGTGCGGCTCTTTTATCAGCAGCACCACCATCGCCTCGACCTGCCCGAAGTCGCGGGCATAGCGGGCATGTTCGATTTCGGCAGAAAGAATGCGCATGGCGTTCCCTTTCATGTAACGGAAACATAACCCACACATGGGGCGATTGTTCCATGTTTTACAGGGGCGTCCGGATCACCACCCGGTGAATTATCCACAAGGCATGCCTCTTGAAAGCCGTCCGGGGTGCCGCCATCTGATCTGCAAGACCCGGAGGGTCCGCGTGCCGCAATCGGGCGCGGTCGATGGCCGGGGGCTTTGGAAAAGGAGAGTGCCGATGAACCTCGAAAAGTTCACGGAGCGGTCGCGCGGCTTCTTGCAGGCGGCGCAGACCATCGCGATGCGGGAAAGCCATCAGCGGCTTGCGCCTGAACATCTGCTGCAAGCATTGATGGATGACGATCAGGGGTTGGCCAGCAACCTGATCCAGCGTTCGGGCGGGGATGCCGCGCGGGTGGTGGAAGCTGTCGATCTGGCCGTCGGCAAGCTGCCGAAAGTGTCGGGCGATGCGCAGCCTTTCACGGACCCTGCGCTGGTGCGCGTGCTGGACGAGGCCGAGAAGATCGCAAAGAAGGCGGGCGACAGCTTCGTGCCGGTGGAGCGGGTGCTGATGGCGCTGGCCATGACGCCGTCGAAGGCCAAGGACGCGCTGACGGCAGGCGGGGTTTCCGCGCAATCGCTGAACGGCGCGGTGAACGATATCCGCAAGGGCCGCACCGCAGACACCGCCAGCGCCGAGGAGGGCTATGACGCGCTGAAGAAATATGCGCGCGACCTGACCGAGGCGGCCGAGGAAGGCAAGATCGATCCGATCATCGGCCGTGACGAGGAAATCCGCCGCGCGATGCAGGTGCTGTCGCGCCGGACCAAGAACAACCCGGTGCTGATCGGCGAGCCGGGCGTCGGCAAGACCGCGATTGCCGAGGGGCTGGCCCTTCGCATCGTGAATGGCGACGTGCCCGAAAGCCTTCGCAACAAGCGTCTGCTGGCGCTGGACATGGGTGCGCTGATTGCCGGTGCGAAATACCGCGGCGAGTTCGAGGAGCGGCTGAAGTCGATCCTGAAGGAGATCGAGACGGCGGCCGGCGAGGTGATCCTGTTCATCGACGAGATGCACACGCTGGTCGGTGCCGGGAAATCCGAAGGCGCGATGGATGCGGCGAACCTTATAAAGCCGGCGCTGGCGCGGGGCGAGCTTCACTGCATCGGCGCGACCACGCTGGATGAATACCGCAAGTATGTGGAAAAGGACGCAGCCCTTGCGCGGCGGTTCCAGCCGGTGATGGTGGAGGAGCCGACGGTCGAGGACACGATTTCCATCCTGCGCGGGATCAAGGAGAAGTACGAGCTTCACCACGGGGTCCGTATTGCGGATGCCGCTCTGGTGGCGGCGGCGACGCTGTCGCACCGCTATATCACCGACCGTTTCCTGCCGGACAAGGCGATCGATTTGATGGACGAGGCTGCCTCGCGCCTGCGGATGGAGGTGGATTCGAAACCCGAGGAGTTGGATGCCTTGGACCGCCAGATCCTGCAGATGCAGATCGAGCAGGAGGCGTTGCGGAAAGAAGACGATGCCGCATCCGTGGACCGGCTGGAGAAGCTGGAGAAGGAACTGGCCGATCTTCAGGAACGCGCGGCGGGCCTGACTGCCAAATGGCAGGCCGAACGCGATCGGCTGGAGGCAAGCCGGGGGCTGAAGGAGCATCTGGACCGCGCGCGGGCCGAGTTGGACGTGGCCAAGCGCGAGGGGAACTTCGCCAAGGCCGGGGAGCTGCAATACGGCACGATTCCTGGGTTGGAAAAGCAATTGGCCGAGGCCGAGTCGCAGGGTGACCTGCTGGTGTCCGAAGCTGTGCGCCCCGAACAGATCGCCGAGGTGGTGGAACGCTGGACAGGCATCCCGACCTCCAAGATGCTGGAGGGCGAGCGCGAGAAACTGCTGAAGATGGAGGACGAGCTTCATCGCCGCGTGATCGGGCAGCGGCAGGCCGTGACGGCGGTGGCGAATGCGGTGCGCCGTGCGCGGGCGGGGTTGAATGACGAGAACCGTCCGCTGGGCAGCTTCCTGTTCCTCGGGCCGACCGGCGTGGGCAAAACCGAATTGACCAAGGCTGTCGCCGAATACCTGTTCGACGATGACAATGCGATGGTGCGCATCGACATGTCCGAGTTCATGGAGAAGCACGCTGTCGCCCGCCTGATCGGCGCGCCCCCCGGCTATGTCGGCTATGACGAGGGCGGGGTCCTGACCGAGGCCGTGCGGCGCCGCCCCTATCAGGTGGTGCTGTTCGACGAGGTGGAGAAGGCCCATCCAGACGTGTTTAACGTGCTGCTTCAAGTGCTGGACGATGGCGTTCTGACCGATGGGCAGGGGCGCCGGGTGGACTTCAAGCAGACGCTGATCGTGCTGACCTCGAACCTTGGCGCCCATGCGCTGAGCGTTCTGCCGGATGGGGCGGACCCCACGGCGGCGCGTGCGGCGGTGATGGAGGCGGTGCGCGGGCATTTCCGGCCCGAGTTCCTGAACCGTCTGGACGAGACGATCATCTTCGACCGTCTGGGCCGGGGCGACATGTCGGGGATCGTCGATATCCAGCTTCGCCGGTTGGAGAAGCGGCTGGCCGGGCGCAAGATCGTGCTGGATCTGGACCAGTCTGCCCGCGATTGGCTGGCCGAAGAAGGCTACGATCCCGTCTTCGGGGCGCGCCCGCTGAAACGGGTGATCCAGCGCCATATCCAGGACCCGCTGGCCGAGATGATTCTTGCCGGGGATGTGCTGGACGGGGGGGTGGTTCATCTGACGGCTGGGGCGGATGGTCTGATCGTCGGCGACCGCGTGCAACCCTCGCGCCGGGAAAAGCCGCAGGACGCCGTGGTGCATTGAATGAAAGGGCCGGGAGCGATCCCGGCCTTTTTCGTTTCCAAACGCCTTCGTGATGCGCGGATTGCCGCAGGGCATCCTATCTTGATCGGGAAGAAGGAGGCCGCCATGCCCAGCCGCAACGATCTCAAATGGTCAGATGTCACGCCGGAACATGTCTGGCTGAATCGCCGCGCACTGCTGGGCGGGATGGCGGGGCTGATTGCGACGCCCGCGCTGGCGCAGGGCTATTCGACGGACGAGGCGCCAAACAGCTTCGAGGAGATCACCACCTATAACAATTTCTATGAATTCGGCCTCGATAAGGGCGATCCGGCGCGATATGCGGGCCAGATGACCACCGACCCTTGGGCGATAGAGATCGGCGGGCTGGTGGACCGTCCCGGCAGCTATGATCTGGCCGATGTCATGAAGATGGGCCCGATCGAGGAGCGCATCTATCGCTTTCGCTGCGTCGAGGCGTGGTCGATGGTGATTCCGTGGAACGGGTTCCAGCTTTCACATCTGCTGGACAAGGTGGGGGTGCAGCCCTCGGCCCGCTATGTCGCGTTCGAGACCTTGCTGCGCCCCGAGGAGATGCCGGGCCAGCGATCGCGCATTCTGGACTGGCCCTATCGAGAGGGACTGCGGCTGGACGAGGCGATGCATCCGCTGACCCTGATGGCGACGGGACTGTATGGGCGCGACATGCCCAAGCAGAACGGCGCGCCGATCCGGCTGGTCGTGCCGTGGAAATACGGGTTCAAGTCGATCAAGAGCATCGTGAAGATCACCCTGACCGCCGATCAGCCGCTGAATACTTGGAAGCAGTCGAACACGCGGGAATACGGTTTCTATTCCAATGTGAACCCGCAGGTGAACCATCCGCGCTGGTCGCAGGCCAGCGAGCGGCGGATCGGCGGCGGTTTCTTTTCCAGCCGTCAGGACACGGTCATCTTCAACGGTTACGGCGATCAGGTCGCGCAGATGTATGCGGGACAGGACCTGACCAAGGATTTCTGACGTGCAAAGGGTGAATCAGGCGCTGAGGCCGATTCCCGGTTGGGTCGTCTATCCGCTGGGGCTGTTGCCGCTTGCGTGGCTTGTGGTCCGTGGGGCCTTGGGCGATCTGGGCGTCGATCCGGTGAAAGAGGTCGAGCATGCGCTGGGCCTGACGGCGCTCCAATTTCTGGTCGGTGGCCTTGCGATCACGCCGCTGCGCTGGATCACCGGGGTGAACCTGATCCGCTATCGCCGCGCTGTGGGGCTGGTCGCGTTCTTCTATGTGGTGCTGCATCTGGCGGTCTGGCTGCTTTTGGACATCCAGCTGCGGTGGGGCGAGATCGGGGCGGATATCCTGCGCAGGCCCTACATCACCATCGGGATGCTGGGATTCGCCCTCATGATTCCCTTGGCGGCGACATCGAATAATGCGGCGATCCGCAGGCTGGGGGCGAAATGGCGGGTGCTGCACCGCCTGACCTATCTGGCCGCTTTGACGGGGGCGGTGCATTTCATGCTGGTCGTGAAAGCATGGCCCACGGAGCCGATGCTGTATCTGGGCAGCGTGGGGATTTTGCTCGCGTTCCGGATGGTTCGGGGGCGTTGGACTACAAGATAGTGTTTTCTGCGCCTCCTGACACTAGATATGGTGTTCGCAAAACTATTTTGGTTCCGTCATCGGTTTTTCGCATTTTTCCTCTTGCTGTTGGTTTGTTGTATCCGTAGATACCGCTTCACCGAAACGGAGACGTTGCGGAGCGGGGAAGCCGGGAGGCGGAACTGGTTGGAGATGGGGCGGTGGTTGCGCTGAGGTTTTGGCGCTGCTGTTGATTTTTGTCTTCTATGCTCTTTGACATTGATGATATCTG
>JARWBI010000008.1 GCA_029846755.1 Falsirhodobacter flavus
ACTGAAGGGTATGCCATAAGGCAATGCCTTACAACCATTTGCTCAATCAGTGCAGACGGCCCTCACCGCACGCTTACCGATGAGCAGCGAAATGCCTGCATCTTCGTTAGTAAAGCTCTCCAGTTTGACGAAACGGAAATCCCTTAAATCCATAGATGGACGGATTGTGTCCCGGATGGCATCGAGCCCAGACACCAACTTATTTCCCTCAGCAACGAACACAGCGTTCGATGTGTAGAGCATAACTGCCGCGTCGAGATCGGCGGCATTAATTGCTTTCTCCATCCCACGGTCGCAGTCTTCGGGTCGCAGCATATCCATTGTCGTTCTCCAGATGGCGCCTCGTAAGAGGGCATGTTAATCACACTGGTCATGGTTATATTGGCAAGCAAGACATTACAACAGTGATCGGTGTGATAATGGAAGAGCGTCAACGTCGTGGTCGCCCTCGCAAGTTCGAACGTCCTGCTGTGCTACAAGCGGCGGCAGAATGCTTTGGTCGTTTAGGTTATGAAGGAGCTTCGATCGTCGATCTGACTGCTACAATGGGTATCAGCGCGCAAAGTCTTTACTCTGCGTTTGGCACCAAGGCGCAGCTTTTCGAGGAAGCTTTGGAATGGTATCTGGCACACACCGGAGCATTCGGCCCCCGCGCTTTGGCTGAAGAGGTCGATCCAATAGACGGGATTGTCCGGGTGCTGAGAGAGTCAGCGGTCCTGTTCGCAGATAGGCATAGGCCGCAAGGCTGTCTCATCTGCAATTCGGCTCTTGCCGTGGCCCAGGAGCACAGCAACATCGCCATTTACAGCAGCAAGATGCGGCAGGACCGGATCGTTGAGTTGGAAGTGCATTTGGCGCGAGGAGTGAAGGCTGGCAAAATTGATCCGACTATCGACACGGATGGTATCGCACGTCTCGTGATGAGCGTGCGGCAAGGCATGTCGGCGCAGGCAAAGGATGGTGCTAGCTCTAGCGAGCTTCTGCGTATCGTAGCATCACTCGAACCTATGCTGCATAGCCTACGAGCTACACCTGGCGGTCAAGAAACGTCCGCTTAGTCCCATCCGGATCCCCTTCGCTAACTTCGAGATCTGCCCCCGACATCCGGCGAGGGCGGATCAAGCGAAGTAGCCGATTGCCCGGTCGCCTTCGTCTTCAGATGGACGGCGCGCTCTGCGCCCGCCCGATCGCATTCAGCCGCGCGGCCTGTGCCGGAGTGAACGTCAGCTCCGCCGCAGCCACATTCTCGCGCAGATGGCCGCGGGACGATGTTCCCGGGATCACCAGAACATTCGGGCCGCGCGCGAGCAGCCATGCCAGCGCGACCTGCTGGACGCTGGCGCCCATATCCTCGGCAACGGACTCGAGTTCAGACGACTGGAGAGGGGAAAAGCCGCCCAGCGGAAAGAAAGGCACATACGCGATCCCGTCCTCGGCAAGCCGCTCGATCAGAGCATCATCCCCTCGATGCGCAAGGTTGTATTGGTTCTGAACGCAGACGACAGGCGCGATGTCCCGGGCGATGTCTGCCTGCGCGGCTTCGACGTTGCTGATGCCGATATGGGCGATCAGCCCCTCGTCGCGCATCGCCCGCATGACGCGCATCGGGGCGGCAATATCGTCGTCGGGCCCGCCCATGCGCAGGTTGACGATGGCCATCCGGTCAAGGCCGAGGCGGGTCAGGTTGTCCTCCACCGACTGCCGCAGAAAGGCCTCGTCCCGTCGTAGGTTCCAGCCTCCCTGATCGTCCCGCCATGCGCCGATCTTCGTCACCAGGACCAGATCGTCGGCATAGGGGTGAAGCGCCTCGCGGATCAGGTCGTTCGTGACGTGGGGGCCGTAGAAGTCGCTCGTGTCGATGTGGTCAATGCCGAGCGCGAGGGTCTCGCGCAGCACGGCACGGGCCTCGTCCGGGTCCTTGGGCGGGCCAAAGACGTGGGGGCCGGCAAGCTGCATGGCGCCATAGCCCATGCGGTTTACCGAAAGGTCGGTGCCAGGAAAGGTGAAGCGGCCTGCGGCCGAAGCGAAGACGGTCATGAGAGTGCTCCTTTTGTCTGGAACGCAATCTGGACCGGCGGACATCGTTTGATAATACCGCCAGATCCGAATAGGCTGATCGGCATGCCGAACACTCTTCCGCTGGACGACCTGAACATCTTCCTTGCCGTCGTGCGGGCCGGGGGGTTCCGCGGCGCCGCCCGCAACCTTGGCCTGTCGCCCGCCACGGTCAGCGACACCATCGCCCGGCTGGAGGCAGGCCTGGACGTCCGCCTACTGACCCGCACCACCCGCAGCGTCACCCCGACCGACGCCGGCCGCGACCTGGCCGCCCGCATCGCGCCACTTCTGGCCGAAACCACCGCCGCATTGGACGGCATTCGCAGCCGGTCGGGCGATCTGCGCGGACATCTGAAGCTGAACGTGCCGGGGGCGGTGATGGTCGACATCCTGCCCCCGCTGGTGGAGCGCTTTCTGGCCCTGCATCCCGGTGTGACGATGGAGATCATGGTGGACGACCGCGTGCCCGATCATCCCCTGCCGGAGGAGGACATCCATCTGGTCTACCCCCGTCACCGGCACCCGTCGGCCATCGTGCGGACCTATCTGGACTTCTGTCTCGCACGGGTGCCGGAGCTGGAAGCGGCCGCCTCCCTCACAGGATGAGACTGCGCCACGGATCAGACGCGGGCCGATCGGTCCCCTGTCGATCCTCCGCCTGCCGCCGGGCCGCCTCCAGCCCCAGCCAGGCCCATTTCAGCAGTGCGCCATTGTCCTCGGCCTCTGCATCCGGCAGGCGGAAATAGGACAAAGCGACTTCACCCTTGCGGCTCCGGTAGGTGAAGGAGGTGCATCCCACCTTGGTGAACGTCTCCCGCGTCAGATCGTCCGCCTTGATGTGGACACCGTCGTCGGTCGACACGAGGCCGAACATCAGGCCGTTCAGGAAGAGGCCGGTGCTGCCGAACATGGCGCGTCCCAAAACCGGTCCGAGAGGGTCGAGGCACTGGATCAGATGACGGCAGAACGGCGAAAGGGGCTTTGGCATGGCCTTAGTATGCACGTTTATTCAAGGTCCGGTATGGGCTCAAATTTACGTCGTCGCAGTTCCGACGATCGCTGCAGCTTTGCGCTTTGCGGCCCTTGCGGCGCCGGAACTCCAACCGTCATTGCGGCGGCCGGTCGGGGTATAAACCGTGGCCTGCTTGCCCACCTTGAGCGGTTTGGGCGGCGTTCGCTGCAGCTCCATGACATGCGCCAAGGCCGCGCTCAGACGCTTGTTCTCGGTGACGGCCGCGTGGGTCACGCGCTGCTGGTCCTTGTCGAAGATCCTGTAGGGCAGGGAGATGCCTTTCCAGCGCAGATCGATCCGACCGTCCGCGAAAGCGAACGTCTCGACAAATTTGCCCGCAGCGGCCCGCGCAAGATCGCTGTCATTCAGGATCAGGCGCTTGCGCTCGTAGCAGACGACAAGCTGGGCGCTGACGGCGCGTTCGTCGCGGTAACACAGGATGTCCGCCATGCGGGACGCCGGTTCGTTGACGGGGCGGTGCAGGTTGTCGGGCCGCGCCGGGGACCGGGCGAAGCGGGTGTTGTGATCGGCCATGAACCCCGCGAGGAAGGCGTTGCCCGCCTCCATGTCGCTGATCCCCGCAAGCCGCAGTTCCTTGACCAGCCGGTCTTGCAGGGTGCGGTTGACGCGTTCGACGCGGCCTTTGGCTTGCGAGCTGTTGGCGCACAGGATCTCGATGTTCAGCTCCGCCAGCGCGCGGCCGAACTGCGTCATGCCGTGACCCGTCCGCGCTGCCTGGTTCGGGACGCGGAACACCGTATGCTTGTCGGAATAGAAGGCCACCGGGCGTCCGTGATCGCGCAGATAGCCGTCCAGCGCCTCGAAGTAGCTGAACGTGCTCTCGCTTTCCACAAACCGCATCTGCATCAATGTGCTGGTAGCGTCGTCAATGAACACCAGCAGCGTGCAGCGCGCGGCCCGATCCTCGAACCAGCGGTGGTCGGAGCCGTCTATCTGGATCAGCTCCCCATAGCGTTCGCGGCGCAGGCGCGGTGGGTGGAAGCTGCGGCGGGCCTTGCGGTCGCGCCAAAGGCCGTCCTCGATCATCCATTTGCGCAGCGTCTCGCGCGACACCTTCAGCCCATGCCGCTCGGCCAGCTTCTCGGCGGCCAGTGCCGGGCCAAAATCGGCGTAGTGCTCACGCACCAGAAGCAGCGCCAAGTCGTGACGGCCAGTGCTAAGCTGGTTATTCGACGGTCGGCCGCGTAACCCGTGCCGCACGGCACCAGCGCCATTCTCGCGATAGCGCCGAAGGAGCCGCTGCACCTGACGTGGACTGATCGCCAGCACCGCCGCCGCCGTGCATATCCGCATGCTACCGTCCAGAACGCGCGACAGCACCTCGACACGCTGAAGTTCGTGTTCGCTCATCACAACAAGTCCCATCCGGGGCCACCTCTGCGAAACCGACAAGAGGCGACAGGTTAACTTTGCTGGATAGCGACAAGTCTACTTTGCGCTTACAGGTTTGTGGCTTAGAATCATGCTTATGTAATCATAAATCTTCGATGAGAGCGGCCTATTAGTGTGGGGTCGCAAATCGCGTTCAGCTGCCAACCCGCTTCCGACGAGACCGATCGTCAGACGGCACCTTGCGTCGTGCTCGGCACTTCGCTTAACTATGGCCACCGGTCTGCAGTTCGAATACAATGCAGGTTTGGAGGTAGTTCCTTGGCCCGCGGCGAACTGATGAAAAAATTGCTTGCCAGCTACGGCCGGGACGAAGAGTTCCGCGCCGTTGTCGAGCAGATCATCACCGATGAGGAGAAGAAAAACAACAACGTCCTCGCCCGTTCTTTGCGCAAAACCCTAGACAACATTGGTCACACCGCCGCACCACAGACGGCGGGGCTCTCGCGGCTTTTGCCCTTCCCTGATGAAGCCAAGGAATTCATTCAACGTATCGATCCGAGGCATACGTCCCAAGACATCGTGCTGTCGCACGAGAACCTGGAGCAGTTCGTCGGACTGATACAGGAGTTCCGGCAAGCTGATCGCCTCAAGCGCCATGGGCTATCCGTGCGATCAAAGTTGTTGTTTTGTGGCCCACCCGGCACCGGAAAGACACTTTGCGCCGAGGCTTTTGCGGCTGAGCTCGGTCTGCCCTTGTTTCATGTCCGCCTAGACAGCCTGATCTCTTCTTATCTGGGAGAGACCGCGAGCAATATTCGGAAGACCTTTGAGTTTGCCCGGCGGCAGCCTTGTGTGCTGTTCTTCGACGAATTCGATGCTTTGGCACGGTCCCGAGATGAGTCCGGTGAACATAATGAACTAAGACGGGTCGTCAATAGCCTGTTGATTTTCATCGAACAAATTGCACCGAGCGGATTTCTGATCGCCGCGACAAATCTTGATCGTCACCTTGATCCAGCAATCTGGAGGAGGTTCGACGAAGTGGTCTGGTTTGAATTGCCTGACGCAGGAATGATCAGAAAGTATCTCGCACACGCTTTTAAGAATACGAAGATTGCTTTTGATCCTGACGCATTTATTGCTGAGTTAGACGGGTTTTCTTATGCTGATTTGGAGAAGGTATGCATTCAGGCTTTGAAGCTTTCGATACTCGAAAGCAGCAAACAAGTGAGCGATACCCAGTTCCGCGCAGCCTTGCGGCAGGCAAAGCGCCGCCGCAAACGCGAGGCACAGGTCGAGAGCTGAAGTGCGGCGGGGTGACCATTGCCGCCACTTGATCATTTGCAGCTCATTCGCCTGCCAGAAACTCTCCTCCGTAGAAAAACTGGATTTCCTGGCCCCACCCCGCAGCGCGGTGGCGGCTACGGTCGGCGGGTCAGGGCCGAAGTGGTCGCAGCTGTTCAAGAGCAGCTTCGCCATCGCCCCGCGCAATTCGTGGATCCATCGCTCATTCTTCGCGTCAGAATGGAGGGAATGCTCCTTGAGGAAGAATGGGATGCATTGGGCTTGACCCTCCTGTCAAGCGATGAGGACAAGAATGTCGTCCTCTTTTCCTCTGCCGGTGATCTTGCGGCGCTGATGCAGCGGCTGGATGCTTTTGACGGCCCGATTCCGCAAGGTCAAGCAAGCCGACGTTACGAGAGCTTTGTTTCCCGCATCGAAAACGTCGGGACACTTTCTCCGAGAGATCGCCTCGGTATCCGTTTTCGGGAAGCCGGAATCACCGAAGCTGGTGATCTGCAGGACGGCGATATCTATATCGTCGACATCGAACTCTGGGATTTCGGCGGGCGTGGTGTTCGCGAGCGCAAGGCTGCGGAAATCGAGGCCTTCATCGAAAACCTTGAGGGGGTCGTGCATGATCTGTATGTCGGCCCATCGATTACTCTTATGCGCGCAACAGCACCCGGTCAGGTGCTGCGTCCACTGCTTTCCGTTACCGAGATCGCCTACATAGATCTACCTCCGGTTCCGGACCTCGAAGCTCACGAGCTCATCCGAATGGAACTCCCCGCCGCTCCTGCGATCCTGCCTGCTGATGCAGATGCTCCGGTGATTGGCATTCTGGACAGTGGCCTGAACGAGCACCCTTTCCTAGAGCAAAGCATCGCTGGCCTCGCTGCATTCCCCCCCTCACTCGGCCTTGCCGATGTTTGGGGTCACGGCACGCGGGTGGCCAGCGTCGCCGCGTTTGGGGACTTGAGAAACCACCCCCCAGAGCACCCGCTTCAGCCGGCTGCCCGGCTTGTTTCCGCCAAGGTCGTTCAAGACAACGGTGCCTTCTTTGAACGTCGAACGCTGCCGGGTCAGATGCGCGAAGCAATCACACGGCTGCATGCTGATTACGGCTGTAGGATTTTCGTGATTTCGCTCGGAGACACCCGCGCTCGGAATGAATCTGGGCGCGTTGGCCCATGGGCGGCGACCCTCGACGAGCTCGCCCGCGAACTCGACGTTCTCATCTTTGTCTCAGCCGGCAATCGCATCCCTCGAGGGGGAGCTTCAGTTGAACAGGGCATAACCGAATATCCAGGCTATCTTCTGGAGGCGGCTAACCGGCTCTTCGAACCTGCAGGCGCTGCAAACATTATCACAGTAGGGTCTTTGGCAAATGGCACAGGCCTTGGGATTCGGCACCAGCACGACGCTCACGTGAGGCCCATCACCAATTTTCTGGAGCCGTCGCCTTTCACGAGGACCGGCCCGGGGGCCGGGGGCGTGAGGAAGCCTGACTTCGTTGATATCGGTGGGACCTTGGTGTTCGATGCGCCCTCCGCTCGACTACAAGGGGCTCCGATCTTTCCCGAGGCGGGCGTCATCACGCTCAACCATCAATATCTACGGCAGCTGCTGACCAGCGGAAACGGGACCTCCTACGCCGCCCCCATGCTGGCGAACAAGACGGCTTACTTGATGCGTCGCTTTCCCTGGGCCAGCGCCAATCTCATCCGTGCGCTCTTAGCCGGGGCCGCTGCTCTGCCCGAAGCCGCCGATCGGGCGCTCGCGGCAATCGCACCCGATGAAAAGACCCGTATCTGCGGTTACGGTCAGGTCGACACCCTTCGGGCAGCCTATTCGGACGACCACAGAGTGGTTCTCTTCGCGGAAGAGCGTCTGGAGATAAACCAGTTCGCCGTTTACCGGGTTCCTATCCCTCAAGATTTCCAAGGAAATGGACGCCGGACAATTCGGGTTTCACTCGCCTTCGATCCTCCGGTTCGGCGCACGCGGGCGGAATACATTGGCACGAAGATGAACTTTCGCCTGCTGCGCGGCTGCGAGATAGATCGCGTGTTCGAACACTTCCGCGCACGAGGAGCGGAAGAGGGTGATCCCCCGGACATTCCCGATAGGTTCAAATGTGCTCTGGAACCGACGCCCAGCAGACGCGATGGAAACACGCTGCAAACAGCAGCGCAAACCTATCAGCGCGACACGGATGCATATGGCGACGAATACTATCTCGTTGTGCGTTGCGTCGGAGGCTGGGCCGAGGGGCAGGAAGTTTTTCAAAACTTCGCGGTAACCGTGGAACTCGAGCATCAGCCCGGAATCCAACTCCACGCCCGACTGCGGCAGCGACTTAGAGTTTGATCAGCCAGTGCCCTTCGCGAGATCGAAGCGAATCTTATCGAGCGCTGCCATTGCCGTCGTAATGCGGTGGGGTGCCATGCCAACCTCATAGTCGTCGCGTGAGACGCCGCTGCGCGACTGTCCGCAAAGCGCCAACGCATGGTCACCCGCAAGACCCGCCATCGCCAGCTCGGTATGCACGAGCGTTCTGACAATGTGGGGCGAATGGCCCACCACCTTCTTGAAGGCATAGGAAAACGCCTCCGGCTGACACGGAGTTTTGCCGTCGTAAGAAAACAGCGGCCTGCCAATGGAGGAGACATAGATCAGGTCCCGGTCCAACTCTCCGGAAGGATCAAGCAGACGATCGATAAATACATTCAGGCAATCTGGTATGTCGACGAGGGCCACGTAGCCTGTTTTACTGGAGCGGTAGTCGAACGCCCAGGACGCGCCGTTGAGCACAAAATTTTTGCCGATCTCGATGGCCAGAGCGTCCTTTCGCCTCATCTGCTCGCGCGACAGGAGCGCACAGATCGCAGCAAGGAAGAAGCATCTTTCTTTCTTGACGGGCACGGACTCGAGCAGACCTCGTTGCAACTCTGCAACAGCAAGGTTGAAGATTTGATCGAGTGTCATCGGGTGAGCGGCCAGCAGTATGACCTTTCGCTTCGGATCGCTCCGCGCCGCATTCCGGTGGAAGCGCCGAAGCTTCGCGATCTTCTCGAGGTCTGCATCTGCAACGCCATACGCAGCAGCGAAGTAGCCGAAGAACTGCAGATATACCTTCTTGGAAATGTTCTTGATCGCCGAGTGATGGATATGGAGGAGGTAGGCATGGATGGCCTGGCTGCTCATCCCAACCGCCATGTTGCGATCGGTGCAATACTTTGCGAATCGTAAGACGCATGCCTGAACGCGCAGGAGGATGTCAGGTGCCAGCTGCCGCTCTGTGAAGTCGACATGTTCCATGGATCTGAGGGCAGCGCAGAAATCCTCGGGAAGGTCTTGAAAGAGAAACGATGAGCGGCGCGTCATGTGTTTCTCCTCGACAGAGATGCCAAGGCCCCTTGAGCCGCCTTATGTCGACGCGATTCGTCGATGAATGCGTAGTTTCGCTCCGCGACCTCCTCGGAGATGCCCAAATGTGCGGCAATGACCTTCATGTCCAGCTCTGCATCGTTGAGCAGAAGTGTTGCATGGGCGTGTCTGTTGACGTGGGGGGTCATCGGGATATTTTGGCTCCGGGAAGATTTATTCCAGATGCGCCGCAGCCGCTGCTTGTTCATCCCGCAGAACAGAAGATCCGGATCGTTGCAGTGGTTGTCATCGCGGAGGAGCAACGGACGGATTTTGTCGCGATACCACCGGATGATTGCAGCCGGGTCCGCTCCCGACGTGGCTTTCAACTCTATATTGTGGTGCTCATAGTCGTTTTTGACGACCATGGCCCGCGTCGAGATGAACACGCTCCTGCCCCGAAACCAGATGTCAGGCGCCGCACCATTGAGTGTCAGATTTTCCGTGCTCTTGATTCGCAACGGAAGATGTCGCCATACCGCACTGAGGCACGCTGCAGTTCCCCAGTTGGTGATGCGATATCGATCATGGGTTCCGGCCGTGTCGTAAAGGGCAAGCTTGGACTTTGCCGTCTCCCAGAGCGTTCCCGGGAGATTAAGGTAGGTTTCTTTCATGTCGGGCCGCAACATGAGCGCGTGGCACCACGCTTGCCGGGATGCCGACATCTGCTTTCGGCTGTCGAAATAGCTGGAATTCGGCAGATCCCTCAGCCTCTTCAACTTAACTGAGTCGAGGCCTTTCTCTTCGAGAAATGCCGTTAAGAACCTCAACCGGCTTAGCACGGTCACAGGTGCCAGTTTCTTCCACGGCAGGGCTCCAGCCACCTCCGCGCGAATGACACCGACGATAAGATCGACGTCACAGACGACGTCGAGGCCCGAGTGTTCACTGCGTTCGGGATGCAGAGTTACTCCGGCTGTGTAGAAGTAGTTGATTGCATCCGCGATGCCGTAGGCTGTTTCATCCGTCACGCCATCGCCGCTGATGTCATCGATGCCCAGGAAACCGGAGCGTTTCTTGGCAACCCAATCATCGCGAGCCGACGCCAGATCTTCCGGTGCCGGGATCCTCCAAGCGACATTTCGCCGCCGCAGAGCATCGAAGTCGTAAGACGCCGGCGTGGGGCAATCGAGCTCGTCAGCCATAGCCTCCAGACGTCTCCAACCCGTGATCAGGGTGCGTGCCGTGGTTGCGCGTTCACAGCCTCTGGTCATGCTCACCAGATGCTGACCATCCAGATCGCCAGGCTGGAGCTTTCGTTTCCGGGATTCTCGAGCAAGCGACTTCACTGCTATAGCGCGAAATACACCGTAGATCTCGTCCGCCTTCGCGTTGACCTTCGTCCAGTCATCATCATATCCAGCCGGATCGACCGGATCGATGCAGGCCAAATAGCCTTTCATCATGGCGATGCATTGTTTCCGCCAGACCTGATATGATTTCATCGAGCTCCACTGCGAGAGAATCCCAATCGGCGGGTCCTTCGGCCATCTGCTCTCGAATATCGCCACATCGCAACTCAAGGAGGCAAGTGGCATATTTGAGATCCGTGCCAATTTACGACCAGACCCTCTGATTTTTCTATCATAGTTGGCCGAGAAGACAATATTCTTCACGAAATGATCGATTGCATCTTGCATAGTTTTCATATCAGCCCCCTGCCCCGATTCCAACCCTGTTGGAGATCATGCCACAACACGGTGAGTTTTAGGAGTTAAATCAGCGTTGGGGGATTTATGATATAGGGTATGGCTCACGTTGATATCAAACGGACAACATGAAGATCAAAGAGCCCAAACTGATACCAAAACGCATCTTCGCACATCAAACGCTACTTGATGCGCATACGACTGTGGGAAGCGTAGCGCAAAGCCGGGTCGAAAAACATACGTAGATCCGGCGCGTTGTTCGGACTAAACGGGTGATAACGATGATCTCCGTCCAATATGTATATGATATCGAATGAATAAATCTTGCGACTGTTGTATATCGTGGACTTGCTTAGTCCCAAGCATCGCGCGACTTCCGTTGTCTTCAGCAGCTTCGGGACCAGCGGGTCACCCTTCTCCATGAGACTGATAGCCTCCTCCTCCGGCAGACCGTCGACTTTCATGAGCACGTCCATAATCAGATACCTGGGCCTCGCGTGTCCAGAAACCTGGACTCCAAACCGCGATACGATCTTGTTCACGGATTTTCTACTCACCTGCCAATGCTCTGCCAACTCATCCTTGTATGCGAACATTCAACACTCCCAACCTGAGAAACGAAAGACCATGCGCTTCAGAAACGCGGTGGGTGTGCTTGGCATGAGAGAGAAATTGTCCTAAACATTAGGACAAGCTGGAAATGGAACTTGAATATTATATTCGCAATGCGCTTCTAGTAGATTGTTGAAGGGGAGCGAACGATGATACTCAAGGAAGGCTGGCTAGTCGGGGACCTCATGAATGCGAATAAATGGTTCATATGATTTATTCGCGAACCCCAAATTTTTTCACATCAGTCAATTGGGTCGTCAAGTTTCTGTGATACGGCTCTTCCGGGCTTGGTAAGGCACAAAGAGAGCCTCGAAATCTCCAGCTTCATCGACGAAATGCGGAACCGCCGAGAGACTGATTCGGGTCTTGGGCGATTTTCGCCTGCGCGCAAGGCAAGAAGATCCGCGCCAAGAATTCGGTTTTCACATTGCGGCGGGGGAAGTGACACTCCCCGGCCCGTAACGTCTTCAACGATCGGTCTCTACCTTCGCAAGTTGACTAAAAGGCACTAAGATAGTTGTTACGACGTTGCCCGCCGAGGGGTGCTCTTTGCCTGCAACGGCGCATCGAGGCTACGATCTCGCTGGCCGCCTCTGCCCATCGAGAGCGCGAAAAACAAAGTCGTTGCCCATCGAGCCATGTCGTGTCATTCATTCTAACGGTCGGCACCGCTTTCAGCGGTCCGCAACGTTAAGTGCCAAAAAGGCCGCGCCGAGGGTGAGATGAACGAGCAGCTGCGACAAGCCGAGACAGCCGGGGTCGGTGTTGACACTGTCAGCCGCTTTGCCGATGCGCTCGCTCGCTCTCTCGATGAGGAGATGCGAAAAGCCTATCGTCCGACCGAACGTAAGACATTAAGGCGTTTCAGCGTAGGCGAAGTTGCCGAAATCACCGGCATCAGCGCCAACAACCTGCGTCAGCGGCACAACGACAAGACACTTCCTCACGTCGAGACGGACTCTCGCGGTCACAGAACGTATGCAGCCACGGATATACAGGCGATCCGCGAGGTGATGGCAAGAACCAGTAAAACGGGAGATCTGTTCAGACCCGGGCGGCGAGGCCCCGAAGATCATTTGCAGGTTCTTTCTGTCGTAAACTTCAAAGGTGGATCATCAAAAACCACCACCTCCATCCACCTCGCCCAGCGATGGGCGTTGCGTGGGTATCGAGTCTTGGCAATCGATCTTGACCCGCAGGGCTCTCTCTCGACCTTCTTCGGGCTGCGTCCCGAGCTCGATTTCGAAGAACCTGATGCACTGACCATTTACGACGCCATCTGTTATGATGACCCTGTCGCCGGCGTGCGGCAACGTCCTCTTCGGGATGTCATTCGTAAGACCTACTTTCCGAATTTGGACATGGTCCCGGCGAGTTTGCTCTTGTCTGAATACGAGACCGAGACTGCGCACGCCTTGAGCGCGAATGCGGTGGCACGTGAGCACAATGTCCAACCGCCTCACGATATCTTTGCAGTTCGCCTAGCAAAGGCGCTAGGCGCGGTCGAGGCCGACTATGATCTCGTTGTCATTGATTGTCCCCCGCAGCTCGGATTCACAACGCTAAGCGCTCTTGCAGCCTCCACCGGACTTATTGTGACGGTTGTGCCTGGGATGCTTGATGTCGCGTCAATGTCCCAATTTTTGAAACTCGCGTCTGAAACCATGCGCGCAGTGCAGGGCGCAACGCATACGCAAGACGAGTGGGACTTCCTTAAGTTCCTTGTCACTCGATACGAACCGGCAGACGGACCACAAATCCAGATGTCCAGTTATCTTAGGCATATCCTCGGGGGCCACGTGTTGAAGGAGGCAATGCTGAAGTCGACTGCGATAAGCGACGCGGGGATGACTCATCAAACCATCTACGAGGTAGATCCGAAACAGCTCGTTCGGAGCACGTTGGAGCGAGCGGTAACCTCTATGAACGCCGTGTCCAACGAGATCGAGAAAGTAATACAAGCTGCTTGGGGGAGATCGGCAAATGGGGCGTAAGCTATTTGACAGGATCGCCGCGGGTAGCGACGCATCAGATGGCAAGGCTTCTGATGAAGTGAGCACTTCTCAAGGGCGCGCTCGCCCCGTCCAGCGAATGGCGGACAGCTTGCTCGATATGTCGGCGAACTCAATCCGCCTCATTCCACTCGAGAGCATAGAGTCCTCCAGTATCAAGGACCGGATCAGCGCCGACGATGACGTTGAAGCACTTGCTGCCTCTATTGCAGCTCACGGACAGCAAGTTCCGATCTTGGTGCGCCCCCTGCCCCACGCGTCTGACCGCTTCCAAGTGGTCTATGGTCGGCGTCGAATAGCGGCCATCAGATCGCTTGGCGCCGGTCGAACGGTTAAAGCGATTGTAAGGACACTCAAGGACGAAGAAGCCATTGTTGCCCAAGGGCAAGAGAATAGCTTGCGCCTCGATCCTTCGCATATTGAAAAGTCGTTATTTGCCCGCGAATTGAGAGAGCAAGGTTATTCTACGAGTGTCATCGTCGACGCTCTTGGAGTCGATCGGTTTACGATCTCTCGGATGATAAAGGTCGTGGACAACATTCCTCTCGCCATCATCGAACTGATAGGAGCAGCACACGACATTGGTCGACGTCCCTGGAAAAATATGAGCGACCTGCTCGGAAGCGTAACTTTTGACGCTGTCTCGGTTGTCACCAGCGCGATCAATGAAAAGGCTGGGAAATTATCCAGTTCTGAGCGCTTTCACACTGCATTCTCCGCTATTCGCAACGAAGTATCGCTGTTGGAACAACAGCAGTTGAGCCATGGCTCAACTGCTGTTGTGCTCGGACAGGATGATGCACGGCCGAAGGTCGAATTCACATCGACACGAGACAAAGTTTCGATTGTCGTTTCCACGAAAAGTTCGCAAGCGTTTCACGCGTGGCTTACTGAGAATTACGAACAGCTCATCCAGGATATGTTAGTTCGTTTTGAAGAACGCGAACTCCAGACGGCGCAGCAAATCCCTGTGAGTCCGGAAGCGTCGGTTCGACTCAAGACCGAGAAACCCTCAAAGAAAGGAGCACCCGAGAACCGGTAATATAGAAGAGCCCCCCGAAGTCACCCTCGGAGAGCCCCATCTGCGTCCTTAGCAAGAGCAGATTTACCAGCGATCCGTAGCAACCGTCAAGAGCAGCCGATTCGGCTGACGGTATTCTGCGCGATATTTTTCGCAAAGTTAGGTGCTCATCTCGGATTGGCCACCGTTTCTCCTCGTGAGAAAATGATGCAACAACAGATTTTCACATCCCCTGCCCCGCGCGGCGGGTCTCAACAGCACACCCGTGCGACAACGAAAAATGAGCTTTGGAGTGTTTTGCGTTCTATCGTGAAGGCCCGGCATATCCTGGGCTTGAAACAACCTCCATTGACCACTCTCAGGGCCCTCCTTAGCTTTGTGCAAGACACGGATCGTCTTACGGTTTTCGCATCGAACAAAGAACTGTGCATGAGAGCCGAAGGAACAAATGAACGCACCCTTCGTCGCCATCTTGCCAAACTTGCAGATGCCGGGCTAATCCGCCGATTGGACAGTTCGAACGGCAAAAGGTTCACCATCAGCCAACCGGGTGGAGAGCGGATAGACTACGGTCTCGACCTAAGTCCTCTTTACGCCCGGAGACATGAACTTCACTCCGCTGCCGCCGAAGCCGACGAAGAAGCTGAACTTATCAAATTCTATCGCCGCAAGCTTTCCGGCTTGGTATACTCCTGTGAGCGTCATGGCGTCGACCACGAACTGGGCAATGACACGCGAGCCATCGCACGCCGAGTCTCAGGTTCCACCGCCCTTAAACAGTTGTGCGAACGCCTCGTCAAACTTCTGGAACAGACCCTGATCGATGAGGAAAAGCTGAACGAACCCGCGGTCGAGCCGAACGCGAAAACCGACATGACCGATGAAATGTCCGCCAATGCCAGTCATATTGTCCGGCACATAGACAAGACGAGAATCATAAATATAGATTCTAAGGAAGGGATCTCAGAGAAGGGAATGGCGTCGGATGATGATCTCTCACTCGCCCAACTGATGGCAAGTTCACCGGCAGCTATGGCTTACCTTACTGACTATCCGAAGGACTGGCGGACGATGGAGGACGCATGTTTCCGTCTAGCGAAATGGGCCGGCATCAGCACTACAGTAACTGCTGCCGCAGTCGAAAAGACCGGAAGGCGTCACGTCGCAACGCTCATTTGCGGTATCTTCGAACGTCTCGATGCCATTAGGAATCCTGGGGCATACTTTGCATCGATGATAACCAGAAGCCACAGCACTCCACCTAAACGGCCCCGCCGAAGGCACATACATTGAACTGATGCTGACTTTCGGCTCAGCGTTGCAGATCAATTGAGGGGAACTAGGAATGAGCCTAAATGAAGCCAACCTCGAGCCACACCACCAGGTCCTTGATCGTCGGTCAGTGCCAGAATCGACTATGTTGCCGCATGCCGACAAGCACTAACCCAAGAACCGACTGCATCGCCGACCGCAATGTTGAGCCGATGTTGAGCCATGGCTCAACTATCCAAGAGCAATATGACTTCGTCATAAAAACCTAAGAACGGATGCGTTCAGTCGGTGTTGATGAACGTCGGTAAAGCAGCTTCACTTCGTGAATTCTGAGTGCCAAGTTCGGGCCATGCCAAAAACCTTCCTCTCCCGCGACCGCGCGACGAGCTGACCTGACTAAAATCGCCCTGCGCTGCCGCAGCTCGCTCTCCATTGTTCGACCCGACTATGACTGCAACGACCGGCAAGCTTGGCCATCCGGCGGCCCCCTCAGAGAGCGCTATCTAGGCCTGCTTGACGCTGAAGGTGTTGTTCGACGCGACACTTCTGCAAAAGTCAGGCTGGTCGCCAGCCTGATTGACATATCGGGATTGGAGTAACCGGTTTCAGATTACTTTAAGTTCTGCCGACGTCAGGCCCAGCTTGCGGTGCAGGTTCCTACCGCCGTCCAAAGTGTTCAGGGACGCCGGGAGGGCGACAGCCCGATGCTATCATAGCTACTGACGCAAATCCCTGAGATTAGAAAAGATCGGTTCGGTCATGGCCGATGGGGCCCTTGGCGCGATCGCTGGTCGAAAGGCCGACGTGCGGGGCGCGAAGCGATGGCCGCAAGCAAAGCTCTTGAGGACACCGGCAGGATATCGTCAAAGATCCGCTTTAGGGCCTTACAAGAACCGTTAGCGTTTTTCGCTTTTCGGAACTAGACGATACATGCCTACGAGCCACTCTATCCCTATCACCAAGTGAGCTATCGCAGAGCAGTCCGCAGAAAACCTGAGTGCTGCGGTCGAAGTTGAGCCATGGCTCAACTCACCACATCAAGTTCTCTCCCAACGTCAAAAAGCGTCCTCGCCAAAGCGAAGGTTCGGCTGCCTGTGCAAGCACGCCGCCATATTGATCACAATGGATGGCTAAAGATGCTCAGCAGCGATCGCTTATTCTTAAAACGATCGAAGAGGGCAGGGCGAGCAACGCTTGTCATCGCTTTTTGCTATGCGGACTCCTGATGGCTCCTCGGGTAAAATTATTGATCAAGTCATTTGGTTCAACGGCTCGAACGACGACGGCAAACAAGTCCTCAGGATCAAGATCGAGCACGCGAGCAAGTGCAATCAGCTCAATGACGTCGATCCGGCGATGTCCATTCACGATGTTTAGCGCCGTGTTTGGAGAGCATCGTAAAGCCTTTGCGAGGTCGCGGATTGTCCAGCCCTTTGCACTGCGAGCTGCGCTGAGGGCGTCACTAAGCGCCTGAAACCCCGAACTACGAATGGTGTTTGTCATGATGATCCCGGTGTCTGTTGACACCGGTTAGCCCACGTCCTAGTAGTCCTAAAAAATAGGACAACTGCTGGTAGGCTCGATGCGAAAAACACCGCGAACGTAAAAGAATGCCGAGCGCAGGACGCGGCCGATGACGCCGTCTCGCAGCGTCGAGTCCATTCCTCAGGCGTTCGCTCAAACACCGCAGCCAGCGAAACACATGACACCATGAATGCAATGCAATCACCCGATGACAGTCTTTTCGCGTTGCCAGTCAGCGGCGTGCCTTTTCTTGAAAGCGACCTTTGCTCAGGCGAACGGGACTGCTTGGTTCCTGCACTGGAATTGTTCTTTAACGGCGCCGCCACTGCACCTGCGGCCGATGCGCTGCTCGCCTACGATCTTGCAACAGTCGCCCAGACAGAGCTTTTTGTGGCATCTTTCGTCATGCAGGTCGCCACGGTTGAGCCTACGCACGTTTTGCAAGACTTCGTTGTCAACGCAATCAAGCGCCACAAGACGACATCCTGGTTCCCGCAAGTTCTTGGACAAATCCTGGCATACGCGGTGCGCGATGAAGGGCAGGGTGCCTGCACGACGCGGCGCATGGCCGAATATGCGATTAATGCCGATGATAGCGAGCTCCTCTCAGTCCTTGTGGATTTTCACACACGCAAACCATTTTTTCGCGTGCGAGATGCAGGCGAAAAAACAAGCCATGAGAGCGCCCGCCTTGTCGCGGCGAACCGAGAGCCGGCCCAAGGCATGATTTCACATGAGCAATCCTGGAGTTGGTTTAGACCAAGGGCCAGTACAATCGTCATAAGCCATCGACAGGCTGACAGGCCATCCCAAATCTCTATCGCGCACGAGCGTATCAGAAAACTCGGGCTGTTTCGCCCGATGATGCAGCTTGGATTTCTCGACCCAAAACTGACCGCATTTGTTGGGCAGCTGGCCATGCACCCCCTAGGCGAGGCGCATTTGGCGGGGGAGGGCGCGCGCTCGGATCGCGAAATTGCTCCTGGTGTGCGCAAGAACAAGAAGCCTAGAAAATGACTCTGGTAAGCTTGCAGTGCTACTTGGCAAGGTCGTGAGGTGATTATGCACAGCGAAGGGATCGGAGCGATGAGTGCCGTTGACTGGATGTTTCTTGGGGCGATCGCTCTTCTTCTTCAAGCAGGATTGCTGATCGGGATACTACAGATAGTCAAATGGGTGTCCCCGCGCGATAAGCCTTCCCAGACTAGGCGGTCAGATCCAAGGACAGCACAAAGGCTCGAAGGGCAACGCGTTGACGTTTCGCTGGCAGATAACTGGACGCGACTTGCTGTTGATCGGGTGGGGCGGGCCACAGTGGAAAACGGCATGCCCGCATTCATTCTCATTTCGTTTCCGTCGGGACAAAAGGCGCGATACCGCTTTGACGCTATAGTAGAGCCGCCACAAGTAACCTAGCAAGCCCACTTGGAGAGGGCTTACCCGAGCGCACGAGTTGGTTCAGCGCTCCGATTTCATTCCGACGGTTCCCTATTATCCGCCTGCAGTCTCTTGGCAGAGAACATGCACCCCCTTGGAGCGGGCTTTCTCGATCCGCCCAGAGATGTAACTTAGCCACAAGTCCGACAGGAGCCGATCTCGTCGCCGGTAGCCGCCTCCACCGGACTTACCTTGCTCTGGGTGCCCTGATGCTGGTGACACTCAGCCGGCGGAGTGTCACGTCCACACTGGCAAAATATCTTGATATCGAGCTCAACCCAAAATCAAACCCGACGAAGGTCGGGGAGGCACCGCTATGACCCTTCCGGAGTTCTTCGTAGCCACCGCCTTCAAGCATTACGACGAAAAAAACAGCGACCCTCCAGCAGCTATCTGGGCCAACAGGCGGATTTGCGGTCGTGTGCCAAAATGCTTCTGAATAAATTCCTTTCGAGAGGCGTCAACATCATAGACATATCGCGCGGCTGCGCCAACGATTTGACGGTTGATTTCTTTCGCCAATTGTGACGCATTTACGTCCTCAATGCGCTGGATAAGTTCCGTGGTTCTAGCAATAACAAAAAGTTGACGTGGCGATAGCGGCAAAGCCAGGTGCCCTTGAGATGAGCCTAGAGGTGTCCAAATGATCGGACGGTCTGAAGATAAGAGCGTAGGCGCATGTGACGGTAGATCAAAGACTCGCCAGTGCATGTCGCTCATTTTCTTGGCTAAGCTTTCGTTCGCAATCAGACCGGTGTAAACTCGGAACATAGATCGCTCTTTGAAGCCGGTGGAACGAGAGCGCGCATACTCTTCATAAGTCAGTGGATCGTCTTTATCTCTGACATGCTGGTATGCTTCTTCTTCTGATGCCGTAACGTTCCCAAACTCTTCACGGAAATTAGGCCGGAAAATATCAATATCTTCAGGAGCCCTGACGAGCATTGACAAGAGGAAATGACTCCAGACTTGACGTGCGGAAGAGTCCCAACCTGACCGGCGGCCATGCCGTCTCATCCACGAAAGCGTCTCGGATGCCATCGTGTCTAGGGGCTTAAAAAACTTCTCCTCCATGACCTGCGCCAGTTCCTCAGGTGTGTCTTCGAGCGTGTAGAGACGATGGAGGTGTCCAGTGGCCTCAGGCTTGACGTGGCGAACATAGATTAAAGATGAGCGCGGCTGAGTGAATTCATGAATCTTTCCAAGTTCGTCTGTCCAACCCTTTAAATAGAACGCTGGAACATAGTGGTGTTTTTGGGGCGGGTTCGGAGGTGTCATAATGCTGTCTCAAGGCCTGCGTTCAGGATTCAAATCTGCATTTAAATTTGCTTTTCCGTCAACTGAACCATGCGTTCGGGAATGTCAGAATTATTTACCGGGCTTTTGGCACATTAGAACTACCCTACATTTTTGCTTTTATCGCACGCCACACTTCGAAAGAAACGGCATCGTGAAATATGCCTATAGTCGGAGGATCAGGGCAGGGAAGCCAACCTTCTTCGATTCGCCAATGCCTGACCACGACCCACTGCCCGTAAAAGTCAGAGATAACGTGTTCAGAATGCTGGTTTGCATCAGCAAGCATTGCGGAAATAGCGCTCGGTTGCACAAGGCAAGCTTCTGTTACAGCAGCTGTTACGATTGGATTCATCGAAAAATCCAAAGTTGGCCACTCGTATGGCCAACACCGCCATAGGATGGGCTCCGTCCCCGGCATCCATGCGCCCTCCTTGGAAATGATACCGAGGCGGTTGAGTAATGGAATGAGTTCATCGTCTGCCCGTGCGGCACCAAACGTTGCATTGGGTCCAATATTCTTGGTCGGATCATCTCGATCCGCCAAAAAAGAGATAAGACCCTGCTGGTCGGCAAGTGCGAGGACGACGACACATGTGTCGTCGTGGCGGGGCAGGGTAGCAGGTAATCGCGGGCTGCTGAGCGGAACGGCACCCCATTCAGTTCTTTCGACATAGCCTAAAGCTTCAAGCAATTCACACGCTGTTTCCTGCGCACTGACGAATGAATGACCGTAGGTGCCGTCCGAATGTCGATCCAGATTCGCCATAATGAAGTCGGCAATTTCGGAAACCAACTCGAAAGGGAGAGGCTTCATTCAAAGATATCCTGACATCCACCAATTGAGATGTCGCGTCCAGAAATTTCATCCCGAAGCTCGATCACCTTCTTACTCCAATTATGAGAGGCAGCATGCTCTGCTGCATTCGACAAGTGTTCGTCTGACATTTCCGAAATGCGAAGAACGCGTCCTTCGGCTGTCTCCCAAAGACCGAGCGGCAAATCATTGTAGTAGGCACCGAGGACCGGGCCATCCTCATCTAGCTTTTCGGAACCTGCAACCATATTTAGTTTCCTCACCTCGGATAAGAAGTCGTTCCCGCAGCAGGGAACACTCGTTTCAGCATAGCTTCAACTCAGTTTGTCGCGCTGGTCGAGATTCAAACTGATGAACCTCCCCACCATTGTCGTAGCGTGGAGGAGATTTCCGCCTCAGGCTGCTCGCGCATCTGACGCCCCGACACGCGTCCCTGCCGGGCTGACCGTTTCCGAAGAATGCCATCACGCGGCATGCAGCGCTCGAGAGCGTTTGTCGGTCCGGTCTCGTGGAACTTGGTCTCCGCTAACCCGCCAGGAATGATGTCCGAGGGCTCTATAACGCAGTGAAGCATCCACTCGGCCTGTCGCCAACCGCCCGGATATTGGTTCATTCATCGCGAACGATGTCCGGGAGATACTTTTGGGCCTGTCGACCTCGGTGGCGGTCATCGAGGCTCTCCGAACGCACAGAGGTGACGCGCATGGCCGCTAAAATGGCATATTGTCTGAAGCACGCTTTACCGCTTCGCGCGTAAGATCGTGGAATAGCTGAGCAAGTGATAGAATGTTCTGATCATCCTTCTCGGATGAATAGGGCGATACCAGTTCACCGTGCATCACTCTGTTCCTGATCTGGTTCCAGGTCTCGACTCCTTTTCTCCTTATGACCCCGGCGTCCGCGAGCCTGCGCATCGCATTTGCGGTCGACAGGCTGGGGAGTGTATCCAGCGAGGTCTCCACGCGCCTGATGATCCGTTCCGGCGCGGGCGATTTGGCAAGATATGCTTTCAATTCGTCAACCGCCTGCAGTTCGACCGCGCTCAGGGGGACGCTGCGCTCGCCGATGCGTTTCACGACTGCTTCGATCGAGCTGGCCAGTGTCAGGGCCATAACCCATCGGGACCCTTTCGCAGCTTCGATGACTTCGCCATATAGGAAAGTAATCTTGTGCTCTTCCAAACCAGGCTCGGCTGCCCGTCGCGACCATCTGCCGAAGGGTATCAAGCGTTGTTCTGAGCTGCTGCCGGTTTCGTGGACACGAAGATAAGATCGTGACCAAGGAACTGGAGTGCAGATATGACGAGACGGAAGTTCAGCCGTGAGTTCAAAGTTGAGGCCGTCAGGCTGGTGGCGGACCGTGGTGTGTCGGTGGCTCAGGCCGCGCGTGACCTCGGTGTTGCCGAGAGTGTGCTGCGTCGGTGGATGCGGGAACTGACCGCAACACCAGTCACGGCGTTTCCCGGCAATGGTCAAATGCGGGCCGATCTGGCCGAGATTGCAGCGCTGAAGAAAGAGGTCGCACGGCTGCGTGCGGAGCGTGATATTCTAAAGAAAGCCGCAGCTTTTTTCGCGCGCGAGGCGACATGAGGTTCGCCTTCATCGCCAGACACCGCCACATCTGGCCCGTCAGTTGGCTGTGCAACGTGCTGGATGTGTCACGATCCGGTTTCCACGCCTGGCTCAAACGCCCGACCAGCGCCCGCGAGATCCATGACGCGAAACTCGTCACAGCGATCCAGTCGAGCTTCAAGGCCAGCGATCGGACCTATGGCGCGCGCCGCGTCTGGCGTGATGTTCTCGAGGAGGGGCTTACCTGCGGGCTTCACCGGATCGAACGGTTGATTCGGCTCAATGCCCTACGGGCGCGGCCCCGGCGCCGTGGAAAGCCGAAGGATGATGGGGAACGGTCGGTCATCGCCGACAACATTCTGGACCGTGACTTCCAAGCCGATCGACCAAACCAGAAGTGGCTGGCCGACTTTACCTACATCTGGACCGCTGAGGGCTGGCTTTACGTCGCGGTCGTGCTGGACCTGTTTTCCCGGCTCGCGGTCGGTTGGTCAATGAAGGCAGACCGGGATGCATCACTGGTCATGGACGCATTGATGATGGCCGTCTGGCGCCGTGGCAAAGCCGACGCCCTGCTGCATCACTCGGATCAGGGATCGCAATACACAAGCGAGCAGTTTCAACGGCTTCTGATTGACAATGGCATCACCTGCTCAATGAGCCGTGCGGGTAACGTCTGGGATAATTCGGCAATGGAGAGCTTTTTCTCAACGCTGAAGACCGAACGCACAGCCCGCAAGGTCTATCGAACTCGCAACGAAGCGAGGGCCGATGTCTTTGATTACATCGAGCGCTTCTACAACCCGCGGCGGCGGCACTCGAAACTGGGCTACATCAGCCCCATGGAGTTCGAAGCCCGCGCTATGCTAGCTTAACATACTGTCCACGAAACCGGCAGCAGCTCATCGGAACATCTACCGTTTTAGGTTGACAGGTCGAACCGTTGTCAAGGGACGATCGCTTGCGCGGCCCGCACCTTCCCACAGGATCTTGCTCACTGTCCCGTATTCCTCTGTCCTTGGCCACGTCCATTGCTTTCTAAGGAATGCGATCGCATGGAGAGGCCCGTCCAACACCACCGGGTGTCCCGGATTGGGATGGTCAAAAACGATGCTATTGACCCATATCTTGCGCATGCCTCGTCCTGTCTTGTGCTGGCAAAAAGACTGGGCAGCGGCGCCGAAAGTTCCGACCTGAACAAAGGTCGGTGTTGGGCGTTGTTTGACCAATACACAGATCCTGCGATAAGCCCCCCAAATGACCCGAAATATTCTGATTGTCGAAGATCAGGCCATCCTTGCGCTCGACCTAGAGGCTTTGCTCAGCGCTGCCGGCTACAAGGTGGTCGGTATCGCTGCGACGACCTCACAGGCCTTGCGTATTGCTCGCTCTGAGCGGGTGGACGCGGCAACGATGGATATCGAGTTGGCGCTTGGCGATAACGGCGTGGACACTTCAATCGCGCTACGTGCTCTCGGCGTGAGATCGTTGTTCGTTTCGGGCAGTCTGGACGACAACGTGCGTGCGTTGGCAGATCGCGCAGAGCCCTTGGGGTTTCTGAGCAAGCCTATTGATCAGGAAGCCCTGACAAATGCGCTGCACGTTTTCTTCGAGCACGGAGCTTAGGTCGAGCTTTGACCATACACACGGGCATAAGCTCCGATTTCATCTGCGGCATTCAGAAAAGCGATCCGCGCCTGATCGTGGCCTACCTGACCCGCGGTTGCCGCAAAACACATGCTTACGGCCTCTTCGTATCCGCGACCGGTGCGTTTCGGCCATTTTGTCTGAAGTGCAGCAAGCGCATCGCGGGTGCGCGCATATGTGCCCTCGATCCCCCGGCATGGCGCATCTAGGATGACGGGTTCCGACCACTTGCCCATGAGACTGCCCTTATCGTTTACGGGGCAAACGCAGCGTTGGACCCCTTGGTTCCGCGATGAGATGAGAACGCGAGGCCTTCACGATTCTGTGGTTTTCTGGTTTTGTTTCCCGAAAGCGGCTATAAACGCATTCGACAACGATCGCACTTGCAGAACAACGAGGTAGCCATGCCCGAGGGCGCGACCCAGATGACGACCGAGGTCGAGTTGACGCTGTGCGATAAGGAACCGATCCACATTCCCGGCTCGATCCAGCCGCATGGGGCGTTGCTCGTCGCCGACCCGGCAACCTTGCGTGTGATCGGCGAGGCGGGCCTGCGTGCCTGGGGCAAGCCAGTCGTTGGCCAAAGGCTTCTCGACCTTTTCACGCCATTCGAGGATATCCAGTTCGCTGATTTGCAGCGTGGCCTGAACATCCTTGGTGACGTGACCATTGGGGCAAAATCCTACGATGTCGTGGCTTTCGAGGTCAGCAATCGAATTGTGGTCGAGCTCACCCCGCAAATCGCTGGTCCGAGGCTGAACGCGCGGTTTCTTGCGGCGATAGAAGCATTCGGAAACGACATCGATCGATCCATCTCCGACACGGATCTGTTCCAGAAGGCTGCGCGGATCTTCCAGCAGATCACCCGCTATGATCGGGTCATGATCTACAAGTTCGTGGATCAGGACGCGGGCACGGTCGTCGGGGAGAGCCTCGCCCCCGGCATGAAGAGCTTCATGAACCACCACTTTCCAGCGACGGATATCCCGCGCCAGGCACGGGCGCTTTATGTGCGCAACCGCGTGCGGGTGATTGCCGACGCGGGCTACGTGCCATCGGTCATCAAAGGCGACGGGGATTTCAGCAAGCTGGATCTAAGCGACTCCACCTTGCGAAGTGTCTCCCCAACGCATCTGCGCTACCTTGCCAATATGGGCGTCGCGGCCTCTGCGTCCGCATCGATCGTGAAGGACGGGGTGCTTTGGGGCCTTGTGGCCTGCCACAATCTCGAACCCAAGGACTTGTCGCTCACCTCGCGGCTGGCCTGCCAGACGCTGGCGACCAGTCTGGCGCGGCAGGTCAAGGCACGCGAGGAAACCGAACTCTATCGCGAGCGGATAAGGCTGCGTGCACAGGAGGACATCGTCCTGGGCCAGATCGGGTCTGATCGCTCTCTGCATGACTTCTTTTCCTCAGCGGGGAAGCACATTGCGCATTTGCTACAAGCGGATGGCTTCGCCGCGATCCAGAGCGATGATCTCTACACGATCGGCCATTGTCCCGATGCCATCGACATCCGGGCGCTCGCCGAATATGTTCGCCTTCCCGCGGCCACCCGGCCATATGTGACAAGCACCCTCGCGGCGCAATACCCCGCTGCGGCCTCGTTTAAGGATTTGGCGAGCGGGCTTTTAGCTGTCACCATGTCCACGGAGATCCCGATCATCCTTATGTGGTTTCGGGCCGAGGTCCGCCAAACCGTGGTCTGGGCGGGTGATCCACACAAGGATGTGCCGCATGACCCGCAGACCATCTTGAACCCGCGCACTTCGTTCGAAGACTGGAAGCAATCCGTCGAGGGGCGGTCGATCGACTGGACGCTCGGCGAAGAGGAATCCGCGTCTCGGATCGTGCGCCTGATGCTGGAGTCGCGCAACGCCCGGCACATGCGTGAAATCAACCGTGACTTGAATATCACGCTCAGGGAAAACGCAGCCCTCATGCAGCAGAAGGATTACCTTCTACGTGAGGTGAACCACCGGGTTCAAAACAGCCTTTCACTAGTCGCCGCCTTTTTGCGAATGCAAGCGCGCGAGGCGTCGAGTGATGTGAAGGCGCAGCTGGCGGAAGCTGAGAACCGACTGAAAGCGGTCAGTTTGGTCCACCAGCGTTTGCATCAACATGAGAACGGCGAGGTCCTAGATCTGGCTCGATACCTCGGGGATCTCTGCACGGAAATGTCCGGCACTCTCGGAGAAGACTGGGCGCGTCACATCAATACGAGTTTCACGCCAATCCTCATCAGCACAGACAAGGCGATCAGTATCGGCCTCGTCGTCAATGAGCTGGTGCTGAACGCAACCAAATATGCCTATCGTGGTGCTGTCGGTCCTGTAAGCCTGTCTTTGGCGCAGCATCGCGACAGCTTCAGGCTCGTCGTGGAAGATCAGGGCGTCGGGCGCGACGGCTCGACTAAAGGCACAGGCTTTGGTCTGCGCATGCTGACGTCGCTGGTCGATCGGCTGGACGGACATCTCGATTTCGAAGACGGGCAACCCGGCACTCGGGCCATCGTGACGGCGAAGATCAAGTGAGCAAGGCGTAGACGTGCCTGACACCACCGCCAGGGAGGTTAAGCCGGAGATACGACAGCCCCTATCTGCACACTCTTTACCCCGTTACGCGACAAGGGGACGCGACGTTGCCCTTACCGCTGGCGGAGACGGGTTCAGCGCAGGGTGTGCAGGGTCTACAAGCGGTAGCGCCCGGGGTGCGTAGCTCAGCTCGAAAACGATGTCCTTGCCCGACTTGCGGATCAGTTCGCGCAGCTCAAGCACCGAAGGCGGCTTGTAGCTGCGCCAGTCAGGATCGAGGCAGAGCCGGTGGCCGATCATCGCGGTGAAATCCGCAAGAACGGTTGGCAGGTCGCCCTCCAGGGAGCCTTCCAGCAGGTTGATCCGGTATGAAAGACGAAAGCTCACAAACGATACTCCGACAATAATTTGGGTCGCATAATGCGAAGAGGGAAATGTCTTGCGCGGAGGTCGCGTCCAGCGTCAAATGGCTTAATGCCCTTCTGAAGGGCAGAAGGTCGCGGGGGGTGCTCTTATGGGATTGAAGCTCCAGACCTCAGCGCATGACATAGCTTCGCCGCAGCGAACGGCTTCGTCCCATCCTCTACGTTTGGAGCCCCCTGCCGTCATTCGTTCGGGCCGCAGCAAATGCATGAGCCGCGTAATTGCGCCCGGGGGCTATCGCGTCGACGCGGTGCCATTTCTCCTCCAGGTTGGGGGGATCGGATACCCGCTGCCAGCCCTTCACGACAATTCACATAAGCGACGGCCTGACACGTCACGAAACGTTAGCGTCAACGTCACGTTAACGTCAGGCCCACGTCACAGGCGGTGCCTAGTCCGACGACGGCGGGTCCAGAACGGGCTTGTAGCAAGTGAGGATATAATGAAGACCATTTCCATGATCTCGGGCGGCGCGGTGCTGGCGCTTTCCCTGTCGGCGCCGTCCGTTTTCAGTGCAACCATCAATACGCTCTCCGGCAAGCCCCCGGCGGTGATCGCGCACCGTGGCGCGTCCTCCTATCTGCCCGAGAACTCGATGGGTGCTTACGAGCTTGGTGCGGTCATGGGATCGGACTATGTTGAGACCGACGTCATGATGTCGAAGGATGGCATCGGCATCGTGATGCATGATGCCAGCCTCGCTCGGACCACCAACGTCGAGGATCTTTTCGCGCCCCGCAATGGCGGCTATCTGGTGGCTGACTTCACCGCAGCCGAGATGAAGACGCTGACGACCGAGCCGACGCGCACGGCGGGCACGAGCTATCCGGGCTTCACGCCGACGCTGCCGAATGCCGACAAGGTTGTGACTTTCGATGAATTCCTCGACGGGATGACTGCCTACAACGAGGCGAACGGCACCGATGTCGGGATCGTTGTCGAAGCCAAGGAAGGGGCGTTCCGTCCCGACATGAACCGCTACATTATCGACGCGCTGGCGGCCAAAGGCTATGACGCGGCGTCCAACGTCGTGCTGCAAGCGTTCAACTTCTCCAACACGGCGCAACTCAACAGCCTTGCCGACGAGGCGGGCATTGTGGCCGAGGCGCATCAGCTTGGCGATCCGAGCGAGCAGAACGGCATTTTTGGTGTGGCCTCGCAGGGCACTTTCCAAACCCTGGAATTCCTGTCCTCCTATCTCGATACCGTTGCGGTCTACAACGCTGCGACCCTTAGCTCTGCCTTCGTCGATGCGGCTCATGCGCTTGGCCTTGGCGTCAACGTCTGGACACTGCGCCCGGGCAGCCAGGAAGAAGCCTTTGCCCAGGTCCAGCCGCTGATCGATCTGGGTGTGGACGGGATCATCACCGACAACCCCGACTGGGTCCGCACGGTGGTCGACGCTAATACCCCGGCGCCCGTGCCGCTGCCTGCGGCGCTCCCGCTGCTTCTCGCAGGGATCGGCGCGCTGGGCCTTGCCGCGCGCAAGCGTCGCACATGATCGATTCACACCACGGCGCAAACGCGCCGTGGTGTCTCTGTTGCCCTGGCTGCACCGTTCAGAAGGGTCAGCAATGCCCGTTAGCGGAAAGGCTCGTGGATCGCCTCTACCATTTCGCGGACCACTTTCATGTTGCTTTGGGAAGCCCCCTGACCGGGTCATGTCTCGTAAAAATCACCGCCCACGTCATTCGAAAGCAACCTTGCAGCACACTTGCGGCGTCGCAGCGAAAATCGGCAATGCCCAGTGATTGTCGGCGAGCTCTCAACTGCTTTTCGGATCGGCTGGGACTTTGACGGACGCGTTTCCGGTTGCCTGTATCGCCTTGGCCCCGGACGATATCGGAACTCCTGGCGCTGAAGATGCGCAGGATGAGAACGGTATCCCTCGGAACCATACTCCCGGTCTTGCCTTGACATTCAGTATACAGGAGACGTCATGGCGATCATCGGCTTTCACGCATCTCACGAACAGATCGACCCGAAGCAGCTTCTGGCAGATGTGAAGCTGGCCGAGGAGGCAGGGTTCGCTGCCGCCATGTGCTCAGATCATTTCGTGCCGTGGAGCGAGCGACAGGGCCAATCGGGGTTTGCCTGGTCCTGGTTGGGTGCTGCGCTGGAGGCGACGTCTCTGTCCTTCGGTGTGGTTAATGCGCCGGGGCAGCGGTATCACCCCGCGATCATCGCGCAAGCGGCGGCAACATTGGCGCAGATGTATCCGGGCCGGTTCTGGGCAGCGCTTGGTTCGGGGGAGGCGGCGAATGAGCATATCACCGGCGACCGCTGGCCGGAAAAGGCGCGCCGCAATGAACGCCTCGGCGAATGCGTCAACGTGATGCGCAAGCTGTTTGCCGGGCAGGAGGTCAGTCATGATGGGCTTATCCGCGTGGATCGGGCCCAGCTGTGGACCCGGCCCGAGACGCCGCCTGCGCTGCTCGCAGCCGCAGTTTCGGCGAAAACGGCGGCTTGGGCGGCGGAATGGGCCGATGGGCTGATAACGGTGAACCAAGATCATGAAACTTTGCGCCGCGTCCTCGATGCCTATCGCAGTGCCGGTGGGAAGGGGCCCGTTTGCCTGCAAGTTCACGTGTCATATGCTGCATCCGAGGCTGAGGCGCTTGCCATTGCGCATGACCAGTGGCGCAGTAACGTGGCGGGCCCACCGTTGTCATGGGACATCGACAGCGTCGAGGGGTTCGATTGCGCGGCTCGCACGGTCCGCCCGGAGGATATGCACGCCGCAGTTCGCATATCTGCCGATCCAGCGCAGATCACAGGCTGGCTTTGCGAGTATCTCGAGCTCGGTTTCGAACGGCTTTACCTGCATCACGTCGGGAAGGAGCAGCGCACCTTCATCGAAACCTTCGGTTGCCGTGTTCTGCCGGAGTTGATGTGATGGACATGGAAAGGACCGGAGACGCGTGGTGGAAGAACGCCATCTTCTATTGTCTCGATGTTGAGACGTTTCAGGACAGCAACGACGATGGGGTAGGCGACTTCCGCGGATTGACCCATCGGATTGATTATCTGGCGGGGCTGGGCGTCACCTGCATCTGGCTGATGCCCTTTTATCCTAGCGATGACCGCGACGACGGGTATGACATCACCGACTACTACGCCGTCGATCCGCGGCTGGGCACTTTGGGCGACTTTGTCGAATTCATGCGCACCGCGCGTGATCGGGGTATCCGAGTAATCGCCGATCTGGTCGTTAACCACACGTCGCGGGCGCATCCGTGGTTTCAGTCGGCACGCTCCGATCCGAAATCGCCCCACCGCGACTGGTATGTCTGGCGAAGTGATCCTCCTGAAGAAACGCCCCCGTCGGATCTGGTTTTCCCCGATCAGGAACGCAGCATCTGGGAATGGGACGATGTGGCGGGGCAGTATTATCTTCATCGTTTTTACAAGCACCAGCCGGACTTGAACATCGCCAGCCCCGCGCTGCGCGAGGAAATCCGAAGGATCATCGGCTTCTGGATGGAGTTGGGCCTTTCGGGTTTTCGCGTCGACGCAGTGCCCTTTCTTCTGGAGACCGAAGGGATAGGGCATCCGCTCGGTTTCGATCCGCATGACTGGCTGCGGGACCTGCGGGCCTTTCTCAACCGTCGCCGGGGCGACGGCGTCCTGTTGGGTGAGGTCAACCTGAGCTACGAGCAGACCCGCGCCTTCATGGGGGACGATGGTGGCGACGAGCTGCACATGTGCCTTGATTTCAACATGAACCAATCGATAGGCCTGTCCCTTGTCCGCGAGGATGCAGGATCGATCCTTCATACCCTTGCCGCCATGCCCAGCCTCGCGCGGGACAGTGCCTGGGGACAGTTCGTGCGCAATCACGACGAATGGTCGCTGGACAAGCTGACCGAGGCCGAGCGGCGCGAGGTGTTCCGTGCCTTTGGCCCAAGGAAGGACATGCAGCTTTATGGGAGAGGTCTGCGTCGCAGGATGCCTTCGATGCTACAGGACGAGGCACGGTTGCGGATGGTCTACAGCCTCGCCTTTTCCTTGCCGGGTGCGCCCATTCTCTTCTATGGCGAGGAGATAGGCATGGCCGAGAATCTTGCTATTCCCGGACGGCTAAGCGTGCGCGCCCCGATGCAATGGAGCGCGGGGACGAATGGTGGCTTTTCGGGCGCTCCACCGGACCTGATCCGCCGTCCGGTGGTTGCCACCAAAGCTTTCGCGCCCTCAGCGGTCAACGCCAACGATCAAGACCGTGACCCGGCATCGCTGCTCCACTGGATGACGCGCCTGATCCGCCGCCGCCGTGAATCGCCCGAGATCGGTTTTGGCACAAGCCGGGCGCTCGCGGTTGCCGAGGCCGCCATTGTGGCGCTGCGCCATGACTGGGGGCCGTCATCGCTGCTGACTATCCACAACCTTTCGGCGAAGGGATGCACAGTGACGCTTCCTTTGGCCGAGGTGCCCAACGGTGGCGAGCTTGTTCCCCTTCTAGGGGATGCCGAAATCATGCGGGGATCGGAGGGGGTCGAAGTTCGCTTACCGCCCTATGGCCTGCTTTGGGGGCGGATCTTAGGGTCTCAATAAGAGGAACTGAAGAAGCGCCGTTACGCCAGACTACGCACCCCCGTCGTGCCGAATGTTTCGCGCGCCATGCGCGTTCATCGATCAGGGCATCATATCTGCCCGTCAGCGTGCTGGGTTTCCTATCTACGACAAGGGTCAATGCATGCAAAGCCGCCGTCCATCTTGAGGTGGGTGATACGCTTTGACCCTAGGGTCAGGACCCATTGAAATCACTGGGTTGAGCTGATTCAGTTGCCTCTAAGGAGTCGACTGATGAGTGATCTTTTCTGGCTGAGTGACGCGCAGATGGCGCGTCTGCGTCCTTACTTTCCCAAGTCTCACGGTCGTCCTCGCGTGGATGACCGGCGCGTGTTGAGCGGTATAATCTTCGTCAATCGCAATGGCTTGCGGTGGCGGGACGCCCCTCGGGAATATGGTCCGGCGAAGACGCTCTACAATCGATGGAAGCGGTGGGGCGACATGGGGGTCTTTGCGCGGATCATGGCGGGCCTGGCCACTGAGGCCGCGGCTCCGAAGACGGTGATGATCGACGCCACATATTTGAACGCTCACCGCACGGCGACCAGCCTGGGGATGAAAAAAGGGGGCGCGGGCGGCTGATCGGTCGCACGAAAGGCGGTATGAACACCAAGCTTCACGCCGTCGCCGATGCCGAGGGCCGACCGATCCGCCTCTTCATGACGGCGGGCCAGGTCAGTGATTACACCGGTGCGGCGGCTTTGATGAAAATCTGCCCCAGGCCGACTGGCTGCTGGCAGATCGCGGCTATGACGCGGACTGGTTCCGCGAGGCCCTGCAAAACAAGGGCATCACGCCCTGCATTCCCGGCTGTAAGTCTCGCGGCAAGTCCGTCAAATACGACAAGCGCCGCTATAAACGCCGCAACCGCATCGAGATCATGTTCGGCAGGCTCAAGGACTGGCGGCGCGTCGCCACCCGATACGACCGATGCCCCGAAACCTTCTTCTCAGCGATCATGCTCGCCGCAACCGTCTTGTTCTGGCTATGAAACGCAATGAGATGCCTTAACGGGGCCTGCGTCGCGACCCGCCCGTTACTGTTGCAAGATCGAGGGCAAGCTGGCGCCATTCCCGTATCGGATCCACATGGAGGACTGCGGGATGAAACTGTTTGTCGGGCTGGATGTATCGCTGGATAAGACCGCGATCTGCGTGATCAGCGAGCATGGGAAGATCGTGAAGGAGGCGCAGGTGGCCAGTGAGCCTGAAGCGCTGTCGTGCTGGATCTGCGATCAGGACGGCGCAATTGCCGCCGTGGGGCTTGAGGCCGGTCCATTGTCGCAATGGCTGCATCGCGGGTTGTCAGATGCGGGACTACCTGTCGTTCTGATGGAAACCAGACAGGTAAAAGGCGCCCTGAAGGCCATGCCGATTAAGACGGACCGGCGGGATGCAGAGGGTATTGCACGCCTGCTTCATCTTGGGTGGTTCCGACCCGTTCATTGCAAATCGGTTTCTGCACAGGAGGTTAGGGCGGTGCTCAGCGCTCGTAGAGCTGTGCAACAAGGGTTTATCACGCTGGAAATGTCATTGCGCGGGCTGCTGCGGAACTTTGGGCTCAAGGTTGGCACCATATCCCGCGGCAGGTTCGAACAACGTATCCGCGAACTGGCGGCGGGCAACCTGGTGCTGGAAGCGGCAACCGAACCCATGCTTCGCGCGCGCTCGGCACTGCGGCGAGAGTTGGCGGGTCTTGAACGCAATGTCCGCCAACTTTCCTTGGAGGATCCGGTTTGTCGTCGGCTGATGTCGATGCCCGGGATCGGCGCCGTCGTGGCGTTGACCTATCGATCTGCTGTCGATGATCCCGACCGCTTCACGTCCTCGAAGAATGTCGGACCGTGGGTCGGCCTGACGCCGTCTCGCAACCAGTCGGGCGAGCGCGACGTCTCGGGAGGGATCACAAAGGCAGGCGACGTCAACCTTCGGCGAGCGCTGTGCCAGGCGGCAACCGTCATGATGCATCGTGGACGGGCGAACTGGCTGCGAACCTGGGCGGCAAAACTCGCGCGCCGTCGTGGTGCCAAGCGCGCGATGTTTGGGCTGGCCCGCCGCATCGCCGTAATCCTGCACCGGATGTGGAAGAATGACACCGACTTCCATTTTGACATTCCTGTGCTTCATGCCGGCTGAAGACACAGATTCCAGACTGCTGCCCGCCTGATCGCGGGCCTTTGAGGTCCCCACGGGACGCGGTTCCGGTGATGCCGTGCTCAGGACTGATGCCGATCCTATCGAGCACGCCAATGAGATGGGCACATCGGAATTGCATTGAACCAGCATCATGTTGGCAGTCACAGCGCTGACCACGGACCGAAGCATGCACCCGGGTCGATCTCAGGCGAAGGCTACCGAACAGGCAAGCATACCACTTTACCAAAGAACAAGGCCGCCCGCCCCGGCGGCACATTCCGTATGCGCAAAACCGCTTGACTGGGACGACCCCGTTACCGAAGTCCTGACCCTAGCCGTCACGGGCGAAGCTACAATAAATATAGCTTTACGAGCAACGCGGGGCAATCCGGGCTGTGCCGCCGATAGGCGACAGAACTCACGCGCCGGATTGTCCGTTAGACGTGGTATTCCAGCCGTCCTCTACCATATCGGCTGCCACCACATACATCTCCCATTCTTTCATGCGCCCCTCTTCCCGAGCCCGCTTTCCTTCCCATCGCAGGTTGAACGCGATATCCGCCCGTTCTTCAACGGTGCGCGCAATGCGTCGAAGGATTTTTGCCATTGTTCGGGCGGCCTGCGAGGTGTCTTCGGGGATACGCTCTTCGAGGCGCGAAGAGAAATCTTTCATCGTAAGCGGAGCTCCATCGAACAGGTGTTGGATAGGGCACGGGAAGGCGCACTATGTGCAAAGCGATCCCGAGCCGATCAGGCGGCCTCGTTGGTCGCGTCCGCGAGCAATGACATGCCCATCTCATTCAGCGCCAGGCTAAACGCGATCCGCGCCTCATGCGCTCCGGCGTCGCCGTGGAGTTCGGCTAAGCACGTTTCAACTGCGGCCGCATAGGCTGCCCCGTCGGACATCCACCAATATTCATTCAAGATCTTCAGAGCCTCGCGGGAGGTTCGAGCCGTTGCGTGAAGTTTTGTCGAGGGATTAATAAATGTAAGCGGTTTTGACCACATGCGCATTCCTCTCTTTGAACCGATTGAGGAACGCCGGAAAGTCCGGCGTTCCGATTGGCACCAGTGTCAGGCGGCAACGTCCTCAGGAACACGGGTATCCGAGATCTGCGGGGTATTAATCCCTGATCGCAACCCTGTGGCAGCGATGGGGATTTGCCGAGGCTTCAGGGCTTCCGGAATTTCGCGCCGGAGTTCAACCGTCAGTAGGCCATTTTCAAGCCGGGCACCCTCGACCTTTACATGATCTGCCAGTTCGAACCGGCGCTCGAAGGAGCGAGCAGCAATGCCGCGATAGAGATAGCTTCCGTTTTCGCTCCCCGGTGTTGCTTTCCGCCCGGATACGATTAAAAGGTTTCTCTCTTGTCGCAACTCAAGATCGTCTTCCGCAAAGCCGGCAACGGCCATGTCGATACGATACAGATCATCGCTCGTTTTAACGATGTCGTAAGGGGGCCAGTTCTCCGGCGCCTGAAGTCGGCTGGCAGTCTCCAGGGTGTTCAGCACGCGCTCGAAGCCGATGCTGGACCGGAACAAGGGGGTTAAGTCGATTCTGGTGGTCATAACCACATCCTCCATTGAGCAATATGATCGCAACCGGGAGGCTCGTGGAAGACCCTCCCGTGTTTGTCGCCGGACCCGAACGGCATCCGGCGATCATTAATTTGGAAAAGCCGTAGACGGTTTCAAGATCGTCACTCGTTTTTTTAATCAGCATTATCAGATTGTTATAGAATTTTTAGAACCTACGGTGAAGGAGAGTGGACGTCTAGCACTGACGGAATGCCTTCCTTGTCACAGCGCTGCGGGAGCAAAGCAATTTTGCGGTGCAGCGAATGGCAGCGGCGTCCCACGATCGACGTTCGGAGCCCATTGCCGTCATTCGTTCGGATCGCGGCTAATGCATGCGCGGCATGATTTCGCCCATACTGCGACCTGTCATTGGTAGCCGCAGAACGTCTCATCGAGGAACGTGCAGAGCTCACAAGGGGCCCGCCTTACGGGGCGGGTCCGCGGCTTGACCGAGACAAAGACTGTCAAGGGCGGCGGAGAAGGACCGCCTAGCTGAGGGGGATGGTGGCCGAGGAGGCCGGGGAGCTGGGTGGTGTAGGGCGTCCGTGATCGCGCCTCCGGATGCTCCCGTCTCTGGCACGATCCGCCCAGAGGGAACATCGCCCGCACCGACTCGACCGAGTGCGGATCCGGCTCAACGCAGCATCCGCTCGCAAATCGCCTCGGCCATCTCTCGCACGATCCCCCGCGCCTTGGGGGCGGGACATCCGGCGACGTCGACAAGCGCGATCATCGCCTCGATCCCCGTCGCGGTGCCAAGGGCCGCGGCGATGCGGCGGGCCTGTTCAGGGGGCAGCCCCTCGGCATCCAACGCCCTGAGGAAGGCTGCGATGCGTCGCGCACCGCGGCGCGGAATATCCGACGGAGGCGCCTGCAGGTTCAGGCTCAGATAGGCGCGAAACGCCGCCTCGTTCGCAATGGCCAGGTCGAAGTTGTAAAGGCAGATCGCGACCAGACGGTCGCGCGTCGTGTCGGCTCCGGCCACGATCTCCTCATATGGGGCCATCTTCACCTCAAGTCCCGCCTCGGCCGCCAGCAACGCAGGGTCCGAGTAGTAGCGGTAGGCCGAGGCCTTAGAAATCCCGCATTCTCGTGCAGCGCTGGCGATCGTCAGCGGCTCGCCGCGGCCGAGAAGGCGACGGGCGGCCTCCACGAGGGATCGGCGGGTCCGGGTCTTTTGCTCTTCGCGCTGGCTCATGAGAACTTTGTCTTGCGAGAATCGTTAGCCCGGATCATAAGACTTTTGTCTTGCGAGTTACAAGGAGAAGGATGATGACCGACCGCGCGCGGGTCTATCAGTCAATGGGCATGCTGTTCCGCTTCCACGCCTTTCCAGTCGACACGATGGGCAAGTTCTGCCTCGTCGAAGCCGTGGTGCCACCGGGACAGGGCGCCCCGCCCAACCACCATGCGGGTGAGACCGAGGCGTTCTACATCCTGTCAGGCGAGGTAACGTTCGAGATCGAGGGCGTTGCACGGACCGCGGGAGAGGGCAGTTTCGTGTCCGTGCCGGATGGTGCGGTCCACAGCTTCCGCGTCGTGGGGCCGAATCCTGCGCGGATCTTGGTGCTGAACGCCCCCGGCCACATGCACGAACAGTTCTTCACCCAGACGGGGGAGCCCGTCGCCCCCGAAACCACGCTTCCCGGGCCAATGGACGGGCCGCCCGATGTTGCCCGCATCCTTGCCGTGGCGGCGGCTTCGGGCATGACGATCCTGCCTCCGGCGTGACGAAGCGGTGGGGTGCGCTTTAGGGCGAAGCAGTCGTAGTTTCGTAGCACCTGTATCCTCCAGTCTGACGGGATCCCATTCTCGTCGTGCCACGGCATCACACTCCGGCCATGAACCGACCCGGCGGGCGACCCGTCTGCCGGGCAAAGGCGATGCTGAAGGCGCTGGCGGAGCCGCAGCCGACACAGGCCGCGACCTCGGCTATGGCCGCCGGACGGTCCGCGGTAGGTCCTGTGCCATCGCCCGGCCCACTTACGTGAGGACAGTCAATCCGCGCCTATACTAACCGAATGGAGCGCCCGTTTGACCTTGTCTCTGACGTCTTCCGGAGAGACAGGCGTGGCACGCTCCGCCTTACAGGCCCACACCGCCTCGTAAAACTCGCCCGTCAGCGACCATGCCCAGTAATGGGTCAGAAAGATGTTCGCGCTTTCAGCATCCTGTATCACTGCAGTTTGTCCAGTTTTCGGATGCCGAAAGACTAAATCCTTTGACCATTTGTCGTGCATCACGATCACCGATCAGCTGCATGCGTTGATCGTATCATAAACGCACCAATGCCGAAACATGGTCGGGATTTTCAGGGCGTGCGCTTTCGTTAATCATATTGGGTGCTTCAACCCAGCATCGATTGAATGCTGATGCCGCCGCCCCACATGCCTCGGGGTCTGAGTTGCTGCCAACGGGTGTTTTTGACAAGCCAGCATGCTAAAGACCTCGCCCCTTTTCTTCGAGGATCGTCGGCCTAATTATCGCGTCTCGTTGTTTGATGGCCCCACACGACAGCGAGCGTGGCGGACTGCGATCATTGCATCGCTTCCGCCACACCCTTTGGGGCAGATGGTCGCACGATCCCCTCCGGCCCCGATAATGTGGCTCCCGTCCTTCGTTCAACGGCGGCAGTTGCGCCAAACCCAGTCATCCAGCGTTTCCAGTTGAGGGCCTTTCAAAGCTCCTGCTTTTCTGCCAGTCGTGCCCTTGGTGCGCCCAATCGGGTCATAAACGCTGCTGAAGATGGATTGGGACGGCTCTGGGACAGAGGCCTGTGGACCATCGCCAGCTGCGACGGTCTTTTCCATGTCCGTGGTGATTTTCATACGCGCTCCCCCGTGTTCAACTCTTTGCGCTAGGAGTTGCAGCGCTCGCAGTCCAGGTCAATTCCATGGGCGCGTCTCAGCGCATCCGGTGCGGAGCCGGAACGTCCTTAGCGTTTGACCGCAAGAGGTGCCTCACTTCGGTAAGATAACGGACAGCGGAACGCGGGCACTATCTTTCCCCCCGCGCAGGTGCAAGCTGGGCGCTTGCAGGACCGCACTCCCGCAATTGGAGGCACTATGGGCGAAAACAGTCATCCTGCGCTTACGGTGGACGGTCAGTTTGCCTATGATTTCTCCTATCTCGAGGTCGCCCTGACAGTGATGAGCCAAGAGATCATGAAATCCGCCTCATGTCCGGCAGAGATTCGCGTCAAGGACCGCTTGATCGCCGAATTCGAGTTGCCGGAGCATGAAGCGGCAGCCTTTGCGTCCATAGCCTTTGCCCGCTGCCTGCATGCCTTTGCAAAGTAGGATAGCGACCCTGCGCAACTGCAAAGCCAAGGGCTTATGAGGCATCAATCTCTGCTTGTCGCAGTGCGAAGACGACGGCCGCGCGTGCATTCTCGGGATCGTCGAACTCGTCCAGCACCATCATGCAGGCGCGGGCGGCGGCGAAAAAGCCAAGACCGCGATCCCATTTCCAGCGGGTCGACAGAAACATCACCGCGCTGCTTGTATCGACCAGCACCACAGAACCCCCTGTCTCGGGATTGGTGAATCGAATGGGGATGGCAAAGGCGCGATGCATCGCGTGCGATTACACAATGCTCTGGTGGTTCAGAATACCGATCTTAATGCGCATTTCTGGATTGCAGGGTTTGGGCGCTATTTCGCTCAGCGGCTCAATCGACATCAATTCCAGAAGATCGAAGGGCATTTCTGACCTTTGTTCGGAGATCGCCCGCGCCCAGCGGATTGGTCTTTGCCGCCTCGCAAGCCCAGACCGCTTCGTAAAACTCCGGGGTCAGTGCCCAGGCCGAATAGGAAACGAACAAGGCATCAGCAGCTTTGGCATTCCCTATGATGGTCATGGCCCCGGTTTGGGGATGGGGAAACATCAGATCTGCTTCCCACCCATCAGACATTGGGACCGTGGATTGAGTTTCCATGTCCAGCTCACATGCCAGGCGCATTCCCCCGCCTCCTCTTTCTCTATTCTTAGGCAGAAAGTTACACCATGCTCCCGGCTCGCTAACTGCTTTCACGTTTGCGCCTGAACCAATCGGCCAACGCTGCCACCGGATTGCGCAGCCGATTGCGCTCGATGCGGCACTCGATCAGTTCGCGCTCGAGCTCGAGGATGCGGGCAAAGAGGCCGTAGCGCTCCTGCCGGATGCGATCGAAGCCGCTAAGCTGCTCGGCAAGGCGAGCAGTGTTGTCATCCACCCAAGCCAACATGCCCTTCTCGGGGCACCGCGTCTCGAGCTGCCATGGATCCTTCGGGAGAGGCGGCCACGCGTGAAGCCTATGCCCTCCGCTCGTCACGGCCTCCCGCGCATCGCGCGCAGCTCGGATACTCTGGAGATAGTGGATCGATGCTTCTCGGGTTTGGCCCTCGATTGGTTTGCCTCCTGGAAGCTTTGGGCTCTGCGGTTTGCTCAAGGGCATTCTGTTTCCCTTTCATATTGCATCGCCTCAGTGCCCGGTGGCGCGCAAGACGACCGCCATTGTTTTGGTGATCAGGGTCAGGTCGCGAAAGAACGTCAGGGTCTCGACATAGGCGTCGTCGAACTCGGCACGCCGGGCAAAGCTGCTGTCGTTGCGCGCCGCGACCTGCCAGGGTCCGGTCAGGCCAAGCCTTACGGCATAATAGGCAAGACCGGGATAACGAGCGGCCTGCTGCGGCATCATCGGGCGAGGCCCGACAAGGCTCATGTCGCCCCGCAGCACATTCCAGACCTGCGGCAGCTCATCGAGGGAGGTGCGGCGCAGGATGTTTCCCACCCGTGTCACGCGTGGATCGCTCATCAGCTTTTGTCGAACGTCCCATTCGGCGCGGGCGGCAGGATCGGCAGCGAGGTGATGCGCCAGCGCGTCCTCGGCATCCGTGACCATGGTCCTGAACTTCCACAGTCGGAACGGCCGGCCTGCGGCTCCGATCCGGATCTGACTGTAAAGCGGTGCGCCGCCATCCATTGTCACCAGAAACGCGATCAGGGCCATGATCGGCAGCAGGAATGGCAAAGCCAGACCGATCAGACACAAATCGAAAATCCGTTTGAGGCGGCGGCGGTAAAGGCTCCGCGGGGCCGACGTGGCGGGCCAACTCGCAGTGCTGGGCTCCGCAGTGTTTAAAGAAGATCCGTCCATCTCCAGGCGTCCCCAATTGGTAACGTGACCGAACAGGGCTGTTGCCCTGTCCGGTCGATCGATGTCAGGCAGAGGCCCCGACATCCGCGCCGCGGCGACGGCGGAGCATCTTTCCGGCCCCAAGCAGGGACAGGCCGCCGGCCAGCAGGAAGCCTGCCGCCGGGAGGGGAACCGGTGCGGGGGGCGGCACTTCGGCCACGAAGTTGTAGGTGAGCTGGACGGGGCTCACGACACCGTCCGTCAGCAGCAGCGAGAAGTTCTGCGATAAGGTGACTTCGTTTTGCGTTGTGCGATAAGAACGATAGCTTGAGTGTGCGGTGGGCGTCGCAGCTCCGCCTCCAACGAAGAACCCGCCAGCATCGGGGGCTACTGGCGGGTCATAGTAGAGACTAAGCGCCGAACAGCACAACCTTAGGTTTTGTTCCCAGCTTTCGGCATTGGTATCTGGCGGGCCTGCCAACTGAAAGTCCATGGCTTTCTACACGCACCAACGCTGCTCGACGCACTTCGCGACGCCGTCCCCGCCATTCCTGCGATCACGAACGTTTTCAGACTGCACAAATTCATTAAGATGATGCGCACGAGAGGAGGCTGGAAATGGAAAGGTCGTCTCAGCGAAACACGGTTGGGCTTTGGCTTCGATTGCTCTAGCTTTGCCCCATTCATGACATGACACCCACGTCATTCGTGAAGTGGCGGGGCGCTCTCTGCAAAGACCCCCGCCACACATTCGCGCTCTGTTGACGTCAGATCTCGAGATCGGTGGTCGGGCGTCCGGCCGCGACAGCCTCCTTGAACCACCGCGGCTGCCGACCCCGCCCCGACCATGTGTCCGACGGGTTTTCTGGGTTTGCGTATTTGGCCGCAGGGGCCGGTTTCCGAGCGCCCTCGCTTTCTTCCAAAAGATCGGCCAGACGGTAGCCGTGTTCTTTTGCAGCCGCTTGCAGCACCTGAAGCGCCTCAGCCTTGCGGCGCTTCTCGAACGTCTCGATGGCTTTGCCGATGTCTTTCTGCAGGGTCTTCAATTCGTTCAGTGAAAGGGCGTTCAGGTCTGTCATTTGTCTTCCTAGAGAGTGCAGCCGAAATGGCGGATCAATCAGGTAGTGTTGATGCTTCTACAGGTCATTAGCCACCTGTCTTTTTCTTCATGTCTGCATTGTGAAGATGGGTGCGGCATCATTAGTTGAGCGGAGCAACACTATTAAGTCTTGCCGCTGCTTGCTTTGTTCGAGCGCCAAAGGTATTCCCTGCCGCCGAGCAAGATCGACACGCCTTTCATGAATGCACTGACACAGCTGTCCCTGCCGATCGGGGATCGGCTTTTCCAATCCGAATTGATTGCGGGTTTTGAATGTGGGCTGGTCCATGGCGGTCGGCACGATTTGCTTTGCACCACCCGGCATCTGCCGGGGGACCGGATGGAGGAGCATCTGCGGATCGCGCGCGAGCATGGTCTTCTGACGATCCGTGACGGGCTGGTTCCGGGACATAACGCGGTCGAGCGGCTGAAGGCAGCCCATCACGCGGGCGTTCAGGCCATCTGGGATCTTTCCCACTACCACCGAAATCAGGATCCGGCCCGCTGTGCCCGCATCGTCGCCGAGGCCGCCCTCGCCATCGCCGTCAAGGAGCGGCTCTGGCTCTGCCCGGTGAACGAGCCTGCGCTTTATCCCCTCATCGCGGGCATGCCCGAGCATGAGGCGGTGGAGATGGCCATCACCATGGCGCGGGTGGCGCGCGACCATCACCCGGATGTCGGCATTCTGAGCAACGATCCGATCACCGGCATCGGCGAGCGGCAGTTCGCAGCAACGGATGCGATCGTATCGGCAATCGATGTGGATGTGGTCGGGGTCAATTACTACCCGCACACCGCGCGGACGACGCTGTCAAAGGTCCTGATCAAGACCTGGCGCCGCTATGGCAAGCCGGTCATGGTGTCCGAGACAAGCTGGCACGACGGCCATCCGGTGCATCACCGCCGATATCCGGGGTTCAACAAGGGCCACTGGCTGGAGCATGTGCTGGAGGAAGTTGAGATTGCCAAAGCGCGCGGGGTCAAGATCGCGGGGGTGTGCTGGTATCCGATCATCGACTGCCCGCCCTGGCATGCGCCGCGCTCGCGCACCCGGTGGAGCCACGGGCTCATCCGGAGTGATCTGACGGTGGATCCTGCGCTGTCAGGTGCGTTTCGAAGCTTCGAGAAACACATTGCGGCATGATTGCTGCCTTGCAGCGACTGTCGGGATTGTCCCATGATCGACGCTCGAGAGCCCAGAGCGGACATTCGTGCACGTGGTTGGTTGGATCGAAACCGAAGCTGTCGCGTTCCTCCACGAATGCGATGGAGCTTTCATGTCAAACGACCTTACCCCCTTTGCACTGATTGCCGACGATGACGCTCTGATCCGGATGGACGTGGCGCATATTCTTGAGGATGGGGGCTATCGCGTCCATGAAGCGGCTAACGTCGAGGAAGCCTTGTCGATCCTTGGGCGGGCGGGCGAAAGCATCCAGCTACTGTTCACCGATGTGCAAATGCCCCCGAGTGAACGCAACGGCTTCGAGCTGGCTCGGCAATGTGCGAAGGACTGGCCGCACATCAAAATACTGGTCGCATCAGGTCAGGCAAAACCTTCCCCCGGTGACATGCCGGATGGAGCGGTGTTCATCGGCAAACCGTTCAGCGCGGAAGTAGTCTATGAACGGTTAGAAGAGCTTTTGCCTGACGGCGAAAAGCCCGAACCGCTCAAGCGTCGGGTGCGGTAGCGCCAAGTGCGTCGCCGTCCTCGATCTTCAAAGGCGCTTCCAACGCATACACCAGCCCTGTCTGGTCATAGACAAGGGTTGCCGTCCCGCCCATGTCCGTCGGGGTGATCTGTTCGATGATTGCAGAACCGAACCCGCGCCGTGATGGTTCGACCACTTGCGGCCCCCCGGACTCGCGCCAATTGAATTGGAAGCGGTCCTGCGCCAAGCCTGTGATCTTCCATACGATCTCAACGGCGCCACCCTCGACGCTCAACGCACCGTATTTGAGCGAATTCGTAGCAAGCTCATACAGCGCAAGCGTCAGCGCAGAGACACCTCGCTCATTCAGCATGATCCGGGGACCGTTGATCCGGAATTTATAGGCGCGGAACGCCTTGAGGGCGGTCTTCACAACCTCGTCCAGCGCCATGCTTGACCAGTTGTCTTGGGTTAGCATTTCTTGAGCCGCCGACATTGCCTTGATGCGTCCGGCGACCTTACGGCGCGCATCCTCCAAGTCGGTTGCGCCGCGCAGCGAATGGTTGAAGACAGCCTGCGCCGTGGCGAGCGAATTCTTGACGCGGTGCATCAGCTCGCGGGCCAGCACCTTGCGATGCCATTCAGCTTCTTTACGTTCGGTGATGTTCTGGGACACGCCGACGATAAGATCATTCTTGCCATCGACATTCGGGGTGACGTAGCCGCGTATCTCCACCCAGCGACGCTCCCCGGCCGGAGTGATCACCTGATACTCGACCTGAAGGTCTTCTTTTGTGGCAGCGGTGCGTTCGATGGCCGCAAGTAAGCGCTCTTTGTCCTCGGGCGCGATGATCGTCATCAACTCCGCTGTGCCAAACTTTTCCGTTAGGGTGATGCCATAGTTTTCACGGCAAGCCTTGGACACGATCAGATCGTTAGTTGCGACATCCAAGGTCCATGTGCCCATGCTGGCCGCACCTAGAATGAAGCGCAGACGGGCCTCCGTCAGCGTCAGATCTTGCATACGAGTCGCGATTTGCGTCTCTAGTTCGCTCTGAGCGCGGGAGAGCTCGGTCAAGCGATTGCGATCGGGCGAGACGTCGAACTGCGATGCAAAGAAATGGGTAAGCTTGCCATCCTTGCCGAATACCGGCGATACGAGCAGGCGGTTCCAGAAAGACGATCCATCCTTGCGGTAGTTCAGCAGGTCAATCTCGATGCTTTCGAGATTGGCAATGGCCTGGCGTATCTTCGCCACGTCCTCCCGGTTGGTGCCGCTCCCTTGCAGAAAGCGGCAGTTCTTACCCAGCAGTTCGTCACGCCCGTAGCCCGTGAGCTTAAGAAATGCGTCGTTGACATAGATGATCGGATTGTCGGGTTGGTGCGGGTCGGTGATGATCATCGGCATACGGGTAGCCGCGACCGCCGCCGCATAAGGATTGTTGGTATCCGGCATCGGAAAATGGCCCGAACCTGTATCCCTCGTCGTAGAATCCAAAGGCAGTCCTCACTTCTCAAAGTTGCAGCCGCGTTTGGGCAAGATGATTTTGAGCCTAAATCGCAGGAAAACCCTGCCGTGGAAAGGTGGACTACTTCGCTACGTGTCGGGCGCGGCCTAGGCCGAAGGTCTGCTCTGTCCCAACTCGCGCTACCCGTGGGCGACATTTCAGATTATGCCGCTCGTGTCGCCCATCACCCACCCATTTATGCATGGTGCTCAGCCCTGTAGGATAGGCAACTGAAAAACCGCGTAACAGCGTTTGAAAAGGATCGTGCATGCGCCTGCTGTTGGTCGAAGACGATCACGAACTTGCCAGTTGGCTGATGCAGAACCTTGTTCAGCGCGGATTCCAGGTCGATTGGGCAGATGATGGTCGCAGTGCCGAACACCGCGTTTTGAGCGAAGACTTCGATGTCATTCTTCTGGATCTGGGCCTACCGACCATATCGGGTGCGCAAGTGCTTTCCCGCCTGAAGTCAAAGGGGAACGACACGCCCGTCCTTGTGATGACGGCGCGTGATACGCTGGCGCAGCGGGTCGCCTTGCTGCGCGACGGCGCGGACGACTTCATGGGCAAGCCCCTTGCAATCGAGGAGCTCGAAGTCCGACTTCAAGCCCTGATCCGGCGCAGTCATGGGCGGGCACGGGGCATCTTCACCTGCGGACCGCTTGTCTATGATCAGGCGAGTCAGAGGTTCACGCTGGGCGGTCAAAATCTCTCTTTCTCTCCGCGCGAACACGCTGTGCTGCGCCTGCTGATCCAGAAACAGGGCGACCCTCTGTCCAAGCAGCAGATCCTTGATCGGCTGGTGTCGATGGAAAGCGATCTGAACCCCGAGGCCGTGGAGGTTATCGTCCATCGCCTGCGCAAGAAGCTGGGTGAAGGCGCGATACAGATCGTGACCCTGCGCGGTGTGGGATATCTTCTTGAAGAAGGCGACGCCGCGTGAGGAACCGCCCCCCCGTGGGCCGCGCGTTATGGAAGACGCTTGCGTTGTGGATGATCCCGACGCTGCTGTTCCTGATGACGGCAGGCCTGATCCTGACCGTGCAAAGCCTGCGCGAAGTCGCCGACAGCGCCTATGACCGATCGCTGGCGGGCGCGATCCGGGCAATCGACCTGCGCATTTCGACCGAAAGCGGCGGTCTCGGGATCGAACTACCCTATCCATTGTTCGAAAGCTTTCAGGCGACGGCGGATGGGGAGGTGCTTTTCCGCGTCTCTACCAGCGACGGGCTGGTCCAGATCGGCGATGCACTATTGCCCGAACCACCGAAACTGACGCTGGACGAGGTCATCTTTTACGATGCCGCATATTTCGATCGACCCATCCGCGTCGCGGCCTTCATGCGTCCGTTGGAGCTGCCGCTCTACGGAGCGGACGGGGGCCAGAATCTGATCATCGAGGTGGCCGAGACGACAGGCTCGCGCGAAGGGTTCATGCGCACCGTCCTGCGGCGCACGATGATGCGCGATATCGCGGCAGTCGTCGCTGCGGCGTTGCTTCTGGCGCTTGGACTTCACGCGGGGTTGAAGCCGCTGCGGGCGCTGCGCGACCGGCTGGACAGGCGCAGTTCCGACGATCTCCGTCAGGTCGACCCCGCAGGTCTGCCGCGCGAGGTGCAACCGTTGGTCCAGTCGTTGAACCGGCTGGTTGACCGCCACCGTCTGCAGGGCGAGGCGCAGCGCCGCTTCATCGAGGATGCCTCGCACCAGCTCAAGACACCGCTGGCGGTGCTGAGCGCGCAGATCGATCTTGCGTCGCGGTCAGATGATCCGGCGCGGATGCATGAAATCCTTGGCTCGATGCGTGAGATTACCGCCCGATCCGCCCGCATGACGTCGCAACTTCTTAGCCTTGCGCAGGCGCGCAACGCCGTCCTTTGGGGCGAGGGGGTTCGCGATCGGGTTAGCCTGCCTATGCTTTTGGACGCGGTGGTCCGCCTGCATATCGGCGCCGCGCGAAAGCGGCGCATCATACTGGAAATAGAAGCGGAGCCGACCCTTGCCGCTCTGCGCGCACCCGAGGACATGCTGTTCGAGGCGGTCAGCAACCTTGTGGATAACGCCATCGCCGCCAGCCCGCGCGGATCGCGGATCGTTTTGTCCGCGCAGCAGTCGGGGTCATCCACGGTAATTGAGGTGCGAGACTTCGGCCCGGGCTTGCCCGCCGATTTGCTTGCTCGCATCGCGTCGGGGCAGCGATTCATTTCTGGGAAAAGCGCAAAACCCAAAGGCAGTGGCCTTGGCATTGCCATCGTGCAGCAGATCATGAAGTCAATGGGCGGCTCGCTGGTGCTGGCGAACCGCGGCGGCGGCGGGCTCTCGGCGACCCTGACCATTCCGCAGACTGAAAGCTAACTGAAAGGTTGGCATCGCTACCAAGGGCCGATGGGCTGGGAGGCCTGACATAATTCCTTGGGAGGGAAATCATGACCCGTAGCAACTTGGGGCGCATCGCTGCGCTTGCCGGCACCGCTGTTCTGCTGTCGGCTACGTTCGTATCGGCCCAGCCGGATCGCCCCGAATGCATCGCACCCGCGCAGCCGGGCGGCGGCTTCGACATCACCTGCAAACTGGCACAGGCCGCGCTGACCGAGGCGGAGGTCCTGCCTTCCCCCCTGCGCGTGTCCTACATGCCCGGCGGGATCGGAGCGGTCGCCTACAGCACTATCGTCGGCCAGCGCCCGGACGAGCCGGGAACCGTCGTCGCCTTTTCGGCAGGCTCGCTGCTGAACCTCGCGCAGGGCAAGTTCGGCGCGCATGACGCGGATGACGTCCGCTGGGTCGCGTCGATCGGAACAGATTACGGCGCGGTCGTCGTGCCTGCGGACAGCGAATGGACATCGCTTTCGCAGATGATGGACGCGATCAAGGCCGATGCAGGCTCGGTCATCCTTGGGGCTGGCGGCACTATCGGCAGCCAGGACTGGATGAAGGCCGCGCTGACCGCCCGTGCCGCAGGGATCGATCACAAGACCATGCGTTTCGTCGCGTTCGAGGGCGGCGGGGATTGCGCCACCGCACTTCAGGGTGGCCATGTGCAGGCCTGCATGAACGATGTGGGCGACAGTCAGGCCGCCATCGACGGCGGCGCGCCCTTGAAGCTGCTGGCGATCTTTGCCCCCGAGCGGCTGCCCGGCAAACTGTCCGAGGTTGCGACCGCCAAGGAGCAGGGCTTCGACATCCAATGGCCCATCGTGCGCGGCTTCTACGTCGGTCCCGAAGTCTCGGACGAGGATTACCAGTGGTGGGCGGATGCGTTCCGCACCGCGATGGAAGCGCCCGGCTACGCCGCGCTGCTGGAATCGCGCAACCTGCTGCCGCTGCCGATGACGGGCGACGAACTGGACGCCTTTGTAAAGAAATCGGTCGAGGATTACCGCACCCTCGCCACCGAGTTCGAGCTGGTTCGGAACTGAGGGCAGTGCCATGAGCAACAACAGAACCCTCGGGGCCATGGCATTGCTCATGGCCGCCATCCTTGCGATCTTCGGCTGGGGGCTGGTGGCGCCCTTTGCCTATGAACCTGTCGGGCCGCGCGCCTTTCCGATGATCACCGCGTTGGTCATCGCCATCTGCGGCACGATCCTGCTGGTGCAGGGCGGCGGCGATGCCGAACCGATCAGCCGCGAGACCCTGACCGGCATCATTCTTCTGTCCATCACCCTGCTGGTCTATGCCTTTCTGTTCCAACGGCTTGGCTACGTTCCCTCCACCTTTGCCATGAGCGCGGTCGTCGCGCTGATCTTCGGCGCCAAGCCGCATCAGGCGCTGATCTCGGGCGTTGTGCTTTCGGTCGGCTCTTACCTGCTGTTCGACCACGGCCTTGATGTGGTTCTGCCCACCGGCATCATGGGGGATCTTCTTTAATGGAAACGCTTGCGTTCCTTCTGACCGGCTTTGCCGTCGCCGCGACGCCGACGAACCTGTTGCTGGCCGCGATCGGCGCGGTGGTGGGCACGATGGTCGGCGTCCTTCCGGGCTTGGGTCCGGTCAATGCCGTGGCCATGCTGGTGCCGGTCGTCTTTGCCCTTGGGCTGCCGCCCGAAAGCTCGATGATCCTGATGGCGGCGATCTATATCGGGTCGGAATATGGCGGGCGTATCAGCGCCATCCTGATCAACGTGCCGGGAGAGGCGTCTGCCGTGATGACCGCGCTGGAGGGGTATCCCCTGTCGCGTCAGGGCCTTGCCGGCGTTGCGCTGTCGCTCTCGGCGGTCACGTCATTCATCGGGTCGATGCTGGCCACCATCGGCATCGTGCTGTTCGCGCCGATCCTGTCGAAATGGGCGCTGGCCTTCGGGCCGGTGGAATATGTCGCGCTGATGGTCTTTGCCTTCGCCTGTCTGACCGGGCTTCTGGCGGATCAGCCTGTCAAGGCGATGCTGGCGGCGGGGATCGGCCTTGCGCTGTCCACCATCGGCATCGACGCGAACTCGGGCGTCATGCGCTATACGTTCGACATGCCGAACCTGATCGACGGGCTGGCATTTTCGACGCTGGTGATTGGTCTGTTCGCCATCTCGGAACTGCTGATCCTGCTGCAAACGCACCATGACGGCGATTCCGTGTCGATGGACAAGGGCGAGCGCAAGCTGTTCAACATGTCCGAGCTGAAATCCACCTTCCCCGCTGCCCTGCGTGGATCGGTGATCGGGTTCTTCATCGGTCTTTTGCCCGGCGCGGGCGGGACCGTGGGCTCGGCGCTGGCCTATTCGACCGAGCGCAAGATGGCGGCGCGCAGCCCCGCGACCAACCGCTTCGGCAATGGCGATCTACGCGGGTTGGCTACGGTCGAGGCTGCGAACAACTCGGCCTCCAACTCCAACTTCATCCCGATGCTGACGCTGGGCATCCCCAGTTCCGGCACGACGGCGATCATGCTTGGGGTGCTGACGCTCTATAACCTGACGCCGGGGCCGATGCTGTTCACCTCGCAGCCGGAACTGGTCTGGGGTCTGATCGCGTCGCTGTTCATCGGAAACATCATGCTGCTTGCGATGAACATCCCGATGGTGGGTCTGTTCGCGCGGATGCTGTCGGTGCCCGCGTGGGTGCTGGTGCCGTTCATCGTCGTCGTCTCGGCTGTGGGGGTCTATTCGGGCAAGTCCGCAAGCTTCGATCTGGTCTTGATGACCGCCATCGGGGTGATCGCCTATTGGCTGCGGCGCATGTCTGTGCCGATGGCGCCGCTGATCCTCGGGTTCGTGCTGGGCGGGATTCTGGAGACGAACCTGCGCCGCGCCCTGTCGCTTTCCGCTGGCGAGCCGCAGATCCTGTGGTCCAGCACCATCGCTATTATTCTCTGGGTGGGCGCAGTCGCTATCCTTGTCCTGCCGCGCGTAATGCGTCGCCTGCTTCCCGCCGAAGCCCGGATCGCGGAGGATTGAGATGACCCATCTGATCCGCCATGACACTGTGCCCGCCGGTCGCCGCTTTCGCGACAGGCTGGCGGATCCTGCGATCTTCCGGCTGCCCGGTGCGCATAACGGGCAGGCGGCGCTTCAGGCGCGCGCCGCAGGGTTCGAGGGGCTTTATCTGTCCGGCGCCGCGATGAGCGCGTCGATGGGGCTGCCCGACCTCGGCCTGATCACCATCGAGGATGTGTGTTTCTTCATCCGTCAGATCGCGACCTCGGGGCTGCCGGTTCTGGTCGATGCCGACACCGGCTATGGCGAGGCGCTAAATGCGATGGTCATGGTGCGCCGGTTCGAGGAGGCGGGGGCCGCCGCCATCCATCTCGAGGACCAAATCCTGCCCAAGAAATGCGGTCACCTGTCGGACAAGCGCCTTGCCTCGCCCACGGAAATGGCGGCCAAGATCGCGGCGGCGGCGCGCGCGCGGCGCGATCTGGTCATCATTGCCCGCACCGATGCGATCGCGAACGAGGGCATGGAGGCCGCCATCGCCCGTGCCCGCCTGTATCTCGAAGCTGGAGCCGATGCGATCTTCCCCGAGGCGCTGACCAGCACCGAGATGATGCACACCTTCGCCGATGCGCTTCCGGGTGTGCCGCTGCTTGCGAACATGACCGAATTCGGACGCACCCCCGCCCTAACGGGGGCGGAACTGCAGGAGATCGGTTTCCGCATGGTGATCTGGCCGGTTTCCTCGCTGCGCGCTGCGAACCGTGCGCAGGAACGGCTTTACGCGGCAATCCGCGACCATGACACTACCGCGCCGATGCTGCCCGAAATGCAGACCCGGCAAGAGTTATACGACACGATCGGCTATTTCGACTTCGAAGCGTTGGACGCGTCGATCCATCGCAGCGCGCTTCCCTGAGGCAGGAGCCTTCCCATGCCACACGTCTCTATCGAATTTTCGCCGAACATCGACAACTGGGCAAATCCGGTCGCGATTGCCAGGGCTGTGCATGATGTCCTGTGCGCCAGCCCCCATCTTCCCGCAGACGCGGTGAAGACGAGAGTATTTCATCACGACCAGGTCCTGATCGGCAATGACGCAGACCGTGGAAAAGGCTTTATCGCCGTATCTATCCGCACGCGTCCGGGCCGCGAGGATCAAGTGCTCGCTGCGATATCCGCCAGCGTCCGGGACGAGATCGTTGCCAGCGTCATTCCGATCCCCGGCAGGCCGCTTACCATTTCGGTGGACATTCAGATTATGAACCCCGTCACCGTGGCGCACGCTAAACTATAGTATTGCCCTCTACCTATTCATCGTCATTGCGATCCCTCGACTCCGCGAAATATGAAATCATGGCGAATCCGACCGGTCCATCCGCCTTAATGCCGCGATGCAGCGAATGGCGGGTTTGTCCCACGATCGACACTCGGAGCCCGAAGCCGCCACTCAATCATCGCGCGGCGGATGCAGTCGCGGCATCGCACTCGCCCAAGCTGTCGCTCCCGCGACGTGACTAGGAAACCGAGACGGGCGAATAACCGAGTTTCGTTGATGTGTGTATGTCGATCGAAAGATCGGTAGATGAAGGACGCGCTAGAGTTCGTGCTCGCTCCCGGTGCAAGGCAGACTGATTCCACCACCCGCCATCCGGAACAACGCCGATAAGGTATGGTTCTCAGCCTTGTTGTCGGGGGGAAGGAATGATTGACGCAGATGTGGCAGATCGAAGCTTTGAGGAGCTGAAGCGCCTGTGCGCCGCAGCTGGCCTGGAACGGACGTTTCTCGATGCGACGGGGGTAGTGCGTGAGGCATCGCCTGAAACGCTATGGAAATTGCTGGAGGCGGTCGGCCGTGAGGGCACAATGAGTGGCTCGCCAGCCATGATCTCGGCCCCGGGTGCACGCCTCGACCTTCCGACGGAGGCCCGCGACTGGACCCTCGTAGATGAAGGGGGTGCTGTGTTGGATGCTTCTGTCGCGCCTGACGTGGGGCGATACAGGCTCTCAGCAGTCATGACGGATGAAGGGACGTTTGAAAGGACGCTCATAGTTTCCAGTGGACGATGCTGGCTTCCCGAACAGCGAAAGTATCCTTGGGGGATCGCGATCCAGCTCTACCAGCTGCGATCGGATGAGAATTGGGGCATCGGCGACTTTTCCGACCTGCGCTGCTTCGCGAGGATCGCGTCTGGGCTTGGCGCTTCCATGATCGGGTTGAACCCGCTGCACGCGATGTTCCTTGATCGGCCCGAGCAGGCTAGTCCCTATTCGCCGTCCTGCCGCCACCACCTGAATGTTCTCTATATCGATGTTACCGCGATCGACGGTTTTGACAGCGATCCAGCAGCGCGTGAGATCGTCGCAAATGACCGTTTTGTCGAACGCCTCTGCGCCTGCCGTCGGGCGGCGCTCGTTGATTACGCCGAAGTCGCCGCATTGAAGCTCCCGGTTCTCGAAACACTTTTCGCTCGGTTCCTGCGGCAAGCCTCTGCCGAGGAGATGCAGCAGTTCGATTACTTCTTGGCCGAGCGCGGTGAGACACTCCAACGCTTCTGCCGTTATGAGGCCCTGCGAGAGGTTATGACACAGCATGGCGCGGGCGGCGACTGGACGGCTTGGCCGGATCGCTTGGACGATTGCCTGTCCGAAGCGGTGGAACGCTTTGCCGCTGTCCACGCAAACCGTGTCGCCTTCTTCGGATGGATGCAGTGGATCGCTGATACCCAGCTAGCGCAGGCAGCCGCCGAGGCCAAGGATGCGGGGATGGAAATCGGACTTTACCGAGACTTGGCTGTCAGCGCCGATCGGCAAGGCGCAGAGGCTTGGGGTAATCCGGGGCGCTTTCTGCCGGGGGCCGACATCGGCGCACCCCCAGACCCTTTGGGCCCAACCGGTCAGAACTGGGGATTGCCCCCGCTCCACCCCCGCGAAATCGAGGGGTTTGGCCAGCTGATCCGTGCAAATATGCGTCATGCGGGCGCGCTGCGGATCGATCACGTCATGGCGCTTCAGCAGCTTTATTTGATCCCGCATGGCTTTCCTACCGATGCTGGTGCCTACCTGCGCTACCCGACCGAAGAGTTGCTGGCTGTGCTTGCTGCCGAAAGCGAGCGGCAACAATGCATAGTGATTGGGGAAGACCTCGGAACGGTTCCGGAGGGGTTCCGCGAACGAATGGCCGCTGCCCGTATCCTGTCCTATCGTGTCGTGCAGTTCGAAAGACGGATAGATGGCACGCTCATCCCGCCGGGCAAATACCCCCGCCTCTCACTTTCCGTGCTGGGGAGTCACGACCTGCCGACGCTGAATGGCTGGTGGACAGGCAACGACATTCAAGTGCGCGTCAGCCTCGGCCTCTACGGCCAACCCGATGACGAGCGGCTGCACCGTGAGCAACGCGCACAGGAGCGTGATATCCTCGCGCACGCCTTTGGTCTCGAAGATGGTTCCCCCGCAGATCAACTACCAATCGCCGCACATGAATTCCTTGCCCGCACCGCCTCCATGCTGATGATCGCGCAGCTGGACGATCTTCTTGGCGAAGCCGATCAGGTCAATCTACCAGGCTCAAACGACGAGCACCCGAATTGGCGCCGTAAGTATTCACGCGATCTAAATTCGATCGCGTTGGACGCGGGGCTTTCTCGCCTTGCCGGACGGATGAGCGAACTGCGGGAAGAGCGTGTGTTGGCAAGCCTAAGATTTGATGATCCGCGTTCAGAGGGCCATCATCCCTGATTTAGAATGCGCGGGATAGCCGATCTAACTTCACCGTTTTTAGGGAACGGCGAAGGCACCAGCATCGTGCGGAGAAGAAGGCTTAGCGGCCATCCTCCCCTAAGGCCATCCTCCCCTAATCGGAACCGCAGGAACCTTCCGAGGCGCCCTCGGTTGCAGGGCAGGTAAGGAGAGCCCGACATGACCAGCACGCTGTCCGCCCGCGACGTCTTCGTCGATGGCTTGCGATGGAGAAGCAGGCGCTTTCGATCATGGAGCCGCAGCTGAAGCGGCTCGAGCACTACCCCGAGGTTTCGGCGCTTCTGGACCGCCATATCCGTGAGACGGAAGGCCAGATCGCCCGGCTGGACGAAATCCTCGCAACCGTCGCGGAAAGCTCCTCGACGCTGAAGGATCTGTCGCTGTCCTTCACCGGGACCATGGCCGCCGTCACCCATTCGATGGCCAGCGATGAAATCCTGAAGAACTCGATGGCCAACTTCGCCTTCGAGAATTTCGAGATCGCCGCCTATACGGCGCTGATCGCCGCCGCCGAACAGGCGGGTGCCGCATCGGCAATCCCGCTGCTGGACCAGAGCCTGCAAGAGGAGCGCCAGATGGCGGCCCAGATCGAAGACGGGCTGCCCGGCGTCGTGCGCCGCTACATCGAACTGTCCGGCACCGAACAGCGTGCGGACATCTGACCTTCCCCACACCACCACAGGAGAGCCAAATGGCCGACAAGACCCTCGAGACGCTTTTCCACGAGACCCTGAAAGACGTCTATTATGCCGAAAAGAAGCTGACGACGAACCTTCGCAAGATGGCGCGTGCCGCACAATCGCCGGACCTGAAAGCGGCGTTCGAAGCGCATGAGGAAGAGACGCAGACTCAGGTCGAGCGCCTGACGCAGGTGTTCGAGCTGATCGGCAAGCGCCCGCGCGCCAAGACCTGCGATGCCATCGAAGGCATCATTTCCGAAGCGCAGGAGATCATGGAGGAGTTCAAGGGCAGCCCCGCCCATGATGCGGGCCTTCTGGCAGCCGCGCAGGCTGTGGAGCATTACGAGATCGTGCGCTATGGCACGCTGAAGGCATGGGCGACCCAGCTTGGGCTTGATGAAGCCGTGACACTGCTGGACGCGACGCTTCAGGAAGAAACGGCGGCGGATGAAAAGCTTTCGGCTTTGGCGGAAAGTGTGGTGAACGCCGCTGCGGAAAAGGCGGCCTGATCGCTGCCCGCCGCACGGCGGGCCTTTCTTTATCTTGGCTCGCCTCTCCGGCAACGGATGAAAGAAAATAGGAAGCCCCAATGTTCTATACCGACAACAAGCTGCAATATCCCGTCCGCGTCGATGCGCCGAACCCGCTGTTCGCGCGTGCGCTGCAACAGGCCATCGGCGGTGTCGAGGGCGAGATCCGCGTGGCCATGCAGTATTTCTTCCAGGCCTGCGGTGCGCGCGGCAACCCGAAGTTCCGCGATCTGCTGATGAACACCGCCGCCGAGGAGCTTGGCCATATCGAGATGCTGGCCACCGCCGTCGCCCTGAACCTCGAAGGTGCCTCGCTGAGCCTGCAGGAACGGATGGCCAAGGATGCCGCGGTCGGTGCGGTGATGGGCGGGATCAACCTGAAGAATCTGCTGTCCTCGGGGCTGTCGGCCATGCCGGTGGACAGCGACGGCGTGCCGTTCGACATGTCCCACATCTATGCCAGTGGCAATATCGCGGCGGACATGACAGCCAACATCGCCGCCGAATCCACGGGCCGCACGCTGGCCGTCCGGCTTTACAACATGACGGACGATGCGGGCATGAAGGACATGCTGCAATATCTGATCGCGCGCGACACCATGCACCAGAACCAGTGGATGGCCGCGCTGGAGGAGCTGGGCGGCACGGCGGCCTTCCCGATCCCCAACAGCCACCCGCAGGCCGAGGAGAAGACCGAGTTCAGCTATGCCTATCTGGGCTTTCAGGCCGATGGCAGCGCGCCCGCGCCGGGCCGCTGGTCCGAAGGGCCGTCCATCGACGGCAAGGGGCAGTTCACCTCGGGCGTGCTGGAGCCGTCGGCGCAGGTTCCCGATCTTGGCAAGGCCCGGCCCGACAGCGGCGCGCAGTCCGAACAGATGTAGGCGGCACGGCCCGGCACTTGCGCCGGGCCTTTTTATCAAGGGAGATACGATGGGACTTTGTGTCATCACGGGAGCGGCCAGCGGTATTGGCCTTGAGCTCGCACGGATCGCCGCAGCCGAGGGCCACGAGCTTCTGCTGGTCGACCGCGATCCCGCGATTGAGCAGGTCGCCGCGACGCTGTCGGGCGGCGCCGTTGTCGCGGACCTTTCGACGCGCGACGGGGTAGACGCGCTCTGCAGCCGGCTCGCCGGGAACGCCCCGGACTTGCTAATGCTGAACGCCGGACGCGGCCTTGGCCATGCGTTCATGGAGCAGTCGGAGGACGCAATTCTCGATGTAATCGAAACCAACGTGATCGGCACGACGATGCTCGCTCGGCGCATCGGGCAGAGGATGGCGGCGCGGGGATCGGGGCGGATCATGTTTGCCGGCTCCATCGTCGGTTATATGCCGGGACCTTATCAGGCGGTCTATAACGCGACGAAGGCCTATGTGAATTCTCTATCCGTTGCGCTTTCGAATGAACTTTCGGGCTGTGGGGTTACGGTCACCTGCCTCATGCCCGGCGCGACGGATACGCAGGTGTTCGAGCGGGCAGGAATGCAAGAGACGCCCATTGGCGAAATGAAGAAGGAAGATCCCGTCAAGGTCGCCCGATCCGGCTATGATGCGATGATGGCAGGGCGCGAGCAGATCACCCCAGGGGTGATGAACAAGATTCAGGCCACTGCCGCAGAAATCCTACCAGCGGGAATGGTTGCGGAACTGCATCGCAAGATCGCCGAACCGAGGGACTGAGATGGAATGTTGGCTTTGCCTTGCGGGCGGGAATGCCCTTGGCGCCTTTCATGTCGGGGCGTGGACGGCGATCGAGACATCGAGCCTGAATGTTACCCGGATTGCCGGAGCCTCGATCGGGGCCGTCGTCGCCGCGATCATTGCCGGGAATGCGCCTGCCGACCGGGCCGGAATGCTCACGGAGTTCCTGCATAGGATCGCCCAGCCTTCTCCTCTCGTCGGCGGGCGGCGTATGCTCGTCACCGCAACGCTGATGGCGGGGAACCCGGCGCTCTTTTCTCCCTCATTTCCGGGACTGCTGGAGGTTCTGCCGTTTATGCCGCCGGATGTCTCGCTGTTCCGGCGCGACCGGATGCGGCAGCTTCTGGAGCAAAGCATCGACTTCGACATCCTGAACGGCGGCGGGATGGAGGTTACGCTAACCGCCCTCGATGCCGAAACCGGGGCAATTACCCGGTTCAGAACGGGCGAGCAGCCGCTGACGGTCGATCACGTGATGGCCAGCACGGCACTTCCCGGTCTCTTCCCACCTGTGACCATCGCGGGCCGCACCTTCCTCGATCCCGGCCTGTGCGAGAACCTGCCGCTGCCGTCTCTGCTGGACCGCGAGGGGGATGCCGCGGTGATCGCGCTCGATCTCTATCCCCTCGCCGGACGGATGACCCGGACGGTCAATGGGATCGCCGACCGTGCTCAGGCGCTTGCCTTCGCGGGGCAATCGGCGCGCATTATAGAGCTCACACGCGCGACCGAGCGACGGTTCCTCCACCTCGTTCTCGATGATCCGGCGGATAACTACGCACTCAAGGCATTCGATTACAGTCGAGCCTCGCTGGACCGGCGCAGGCAGCTTGGCGAGGATTTGACGGATGCGCATCTGCGCGAATGGATGAAAGGACAGGGCAATGCGTCTGCATAGCGCCAGCATTCTTTTAGGCATTTCCATCGGCGGATTTTTCGATGGCATCCTGCTGCATCAGATCTTGCAATGGCACCATCTGTTCAGCGGGATCGAGGATTGGAACGCAAACGCCTGGTTCGTGATCATGACCGACGGAGTGTTCCATCTCGCCATGTTCGCGGCGCTCATCATCGCCCTCTGGATGCTGTGGCACAGGAATGAGCGCCCCGAGCGGTTGGCGGAGAGCACGTTGATCGGCTTCGGATTATGGCATGTCTTTGATGCCGTCTTGTCACACTGGGTCTTGGGCATTCACCGCATCAAGGACGCCGCCGCGAACCCGCTTCTCTGGGATTTGGGTTGGGTCGCGGCCTTCGGGATCATTCCGATCGTTCTGGGACTTTTGGCCCTCCGTCGGCCTCCGCCCCCGATGCGCGGCGTCCTTGTCCTCCTCCCTATGGCTGCAGTCGGACTGGGAACGCTCAACGCTTTCCCCTTGGTTGACCCCAAAGGGCCGGTAATGGTCGCCTTTGCGCCGACCACCAGCTTTGCTGCCGTTGCAGAGGCAGCAGACGCAGTGGGCGCGACCCTTATCACCACAGACGCTTCGGGTCTCATCTGGGCACTCGATATACCAGACGGATCGGACTGGTGGCGCCTTTACCTGCACGGTGCGATCATGGTCGGCCGCGGGCCGGCGGCGGGGTGTCTCGGCTGGACGGAGATCTGATGCGACATCTGCTGGATATCCCTCGTGGGCGTTCGGATTTCCGTTTGCCGTGGATCAAATAGAAGGGCCGCGTTGCGGCGATCGGACCGAGCCAGGATATTTCCCGCTTTGCATTCTCATGCCGGTAGAAGCGGCAAGTCGAGAGGATAGGTGGTATACGTGACTTCTGACCGCGCGATCGACTAGAAATCCGCGAGGACCCTTGATGTAGCGCACCGATCACGCAGTCGCTCGTTTCTCTGTTACCCTATCAAAATGTAATTGCCTGCGACAAACGCATGGTCCCTCTGCGGGAACGTATCGCACCCCCATCGGTTCAGGGCCGAAATGGAGGTTCACATGACATTCACCCGCATCGCCGCCTGCTTCGCTCTCGCCTTGGCCACCCCGGCTTTCGCCCAGACGAAGCCCACGCCCGAAGCATTCGCCGCCGCCGCTGCCAGCTCGAACATGCTGGAGATCCGATCGAGCCAACTGGCGCTGGAAGTTTCGGAAGACCCCGCCATCCGCGCCTTTGCCGAACAGATGATCCGCGACCATCGCGATGCCGGTGAGAAGCTTTCGGCGGCGGCGATGTCCGACGGGGTCGCGGTTCCCGAGGAACTCGCGCCGAAACACGCGGACGAACTGGATGCCCTTGCAGATGGTAACAAGGGGGCTTTCGATGCCAATTACCTCAAGACCCAGCAGTTGGCCCATGAGGAGGCCGTGACCCTGTTCGAAGACTATTCCTCTTCCGGCCCCGAGGGGGAACTGCGCACCGTTGCAGGCGAGCTTCTTCCGATTTTGCGAGAGCATAAGGCCCATGCGGATGGGATGACCCCAGCCGATGCGACCCCAGAATAAGGAAGGGCGACGATGATCCCGCCCAAGACCCATGCTGTGCTGGATGCCGCATCCGCCGCTTTGCTGTTGGCCGCACCGACAATGCTTGGCTGGCCCGCGCGGGTGAGCCGAGGGCTTGCGACGCTTGGCCTAGGCGTCGCGGCCTATTCGCTTCTGACCCGGTATGATGGGGGCCGCGCCCCGCTGGGCCTGTCCGAGCACCGGATGCTGGACGCGGCACAGGGCGCGCTTGCTCTTGGGCTGGCGCTGCGTGAACGCGATCCAGTGATCCGCAAAACAGTCACGGCTTACGGCCTTTTTTCGCTAACCGCTGCCGCCCTGACCGCGCCGAAGGGCGCGCCCGGTCTGCCGGTCGGAAGTGCTGCCCTGCCCATTCGCAACGGCGATTTGGTCGAGGTGGCCGAAGATGTCGCCTATATGCGGCTGGCCATCGTGAACGTCGTGTTCCTTGGCAGGGTAGGCGCAGCGGATCGAGGCTGGGTTCTGATCGATGCCGGCATCGGGGGCAGCGGCCATGCAATCCGTGCCGCGGCCGCGCGGCGCTTCGACTCTGCACGCCCTGCCGCAATCATCCTGACGCACGGGCATTTCGATCATGTCGGCGCGCTGCGCGATCTTGCTGAGCACTGGGATTGCCCGATCTACGCCCATCCAAACGAGCGTCCCTTTCTCGATGGCAGCTCCCGCTATCCTTCCGCTTCGCCCGAAGTTGGGGGCGGACTGATGGCGAACCTCTCGCCTCTGTTCCCGCGTGGGCCGCTGGATGTTTCGGATCGGCTGCGCGATCTGCCGCAGGCCGGCGAACTTCCGGCGATGCCCGAATGGCGTTGGATCCACACGCCGGGCCATTCTCCGGGGCATGTCTCGCTCTGGCATGCCGGACGAGCCATCCTGATTGCTGGCGACGCACTTTCGGCCACACGGCAGGAATCCTGCTATTACGCGGTGACACAAAGGCCGGAGCTGCATGGCCCCCCCGCCTATTTTACGCCGGATTGGGCCGCAGCCAAAGCGTCTGCGCGCCGTCTTGCAGGTTTAACGCCCGATATCCTTGTTGCCGGCCATGGTCCGGCTTTGGCCGGTGCCGAGTTTAAAGCGGCCCTCGCACGGCTCGCGGAGGATTTCAGTTCCGTGGCCATGCCAAAGCATGGCCGCTATGTCCAAGGAGCGTTTCATGACCGATCCTCGTAAAGAGGCCCGCGCAATCCCTTTCCTTTTACTCATCGCGGTCGTGGTCGCTGGGCTACTTGCCTATGGCTGTAGCTGGAATAGTGAGGACGCCATACCCGAAACGCTCGAGCCATCGGATGCGCTGGATTTCGACGTCGGCCCGGACGGACCGGCAGGCGTGTCCGATCCCGCGCCGAACGCGAACGAGGCCAGATAAGGCCCCCGCAAGTCTGAATGCGGGCGGGCGCCTTCGACCTATATGTTGGATTGCATCGTCGTGGGCGGCGGCCCGGCTGGCTTGTGCCTTTATATGAACAACGATGATCGCATAGGAACGATTGTCGATTTCACGATTACTGTGGATGGCGATGTCGAAGCCATTTGCCGTCGACATGGGTCTGGGGGGATAGCAGGTCGAGGTGCCGGCGAACGAGGTCGAATTGGGGCAGGCGCATGATGGCGACAAGGTGCGCGCTTATGTTGCCCGCTCCCGGGAAAATTCGGAGGCCCATCCCGAAAGCACCCGTCAGATGGAAGGGTGAGATAGCCTTAGACCGGCGTAAAATTCATATCCGGCCGCAAGCGACAACAAAATTCATGGACAAGCTCTATCGTCGCTTGGATGTCGTCAATACAGACGACTTCGGACGGTGTGTGCATATACCGGAGCGGAACTGAAATGACGCCCGTTGCAACACCGCCGCGCAACTCCTGCACCACGCGCGCATCGGTAGGGCTGGTCCCACCGACCGCTTGCTGCTGATACGGGATAGCCGCCTCGGTTGCTGTTTTCACAAGCAAATCGAAGAGGACCGGATTGGTGTTTGCGCCTTGGGATATACCCGGCCCTCCGCCAAGATAGAGCGCACCTTGATCCTCCGGTCGAGCTCGCGGGTAATCCACCGCGACGCCCATATCGATCGCAAGCGCCAGATGCGGCGCAATGTTGAAACCCGCAGTCTTGGCGCCGCGTGAGCCGATTTCCTCTTGCACGGTTCCCAGCACGTGGAACCCTACGTCTGGATGAACTCTGTCATCCTTGGACAGGCGCCGGACCAGTTCAGCCCCAATCAACAGCCCCACTTTGTTGTCAAAGGCCCTCCCCACGGCCAATCGGTCCCCCAGCAAGGCGAACTTTGCCGCTAGCGTCACCGGATTTCCAATGCGAATGCGCTTCTCCGCGTCCTCTCGCGAGGACGCGCCAATGTCAATCCAGAGATCTTTGAGGGTCGGCGTCTGTGTCATGTCCGAAGATTGGAAAGTCTGAATTGACTTGCGCCCGATCACGCCAAGGACGGGCTCGGACCCGTGGACCCAAACCCTTTGACCGATTTCGGTCGCAACGTCGGTGCCGCCAATGGCGTTGAAGAAAAGAAAGCCTGCGTCATCGATATGGTGGACGATGAAGCCGACTTCGTCCATGTGGCCTGCATACATGAAGCGCAGAGGGGCATCGGGGTTTATCACTGCACTGACATTGCCTAAAACGTCGGTGGTGACCCTATGTGCAAATGGCTTGACATAGTTTCGGTAGAGCCGCGCCACCGGCTGCTCAAACCCGCTTGGCGAAGGCGCTGCCACGAATGCTTTCCACACGTCGAGCACAGAACTGTCCATTTTTTTCCTTCATACTTTGGACGATCGGATGGTTCATGCGGGCGGAGACGTGAGCTATCTGAGCGGTCCCGATCTAAATTTTGCTATCGGGTCTAATGCTTCCTTGCGGCTTCGGAGCGAGTTTGCGGCGTTGATAGTTACACGCTATTTGGCATTGGTCACGCTTGGCGACCAGATTACGCGGCCCGACGTCGTAGCGGGCCTTAGCAATCCTCGTTCTTGTCAATCATGCCAGGCTTGCTCAGATTTTCGCACATCGCGGTATTGGATTTCGCCCCGCGCGGCTCGGAAGGCCAGTCCCGCTCTGATCCGGTCTCTGGCCTATCGGCTCCGGGGTCTTGCGACTCACGAGCAATTTGCTCCGCTTCGCGGAGCGCGGACTCTTTCTTGTTATTTGGTGACATTGTAACTCCTCCTGTCAACGAACAGGGCCGAGACATGGATGTTCCGCGTTACACTTAACTTCCCCCCCGTGCGGGGCACGGGTAGATCACGCTGTTATAAGTCAAGTATCCATTATGAATGCACCGACACGGGTGTGTGGTATCCCATCATCGACTGCCCACCCTAGCATGCCCCGCGCGTGCGCACGCGGTGGAGCCATGGGCTGATCAAAAGTGATCTGACGGTGGATCATGCGCTCTCGGAGGTGCTCAAAGCTGAGGAGCACCCGTTGCGACATAGATTGCCGCGGTGCAGCGAATGACTGCAATGTCCCCCCTCGAGACGTTTAGCCAGAGTCCAGCTGCACCCCAATCTGACGTCTGCTTTGCAATGAAGCAGCGCTGCCGGTTTGACCGGCGGCTATGTGTCGCGGGCCCTTGACCTTCGGGGGGATGCTCGGGCCGGACTGCGGCCTCATACAACGTTCGAATTTTCTTGGAACTCTTAGGTTTCGGGTGCCCCGACCACGATCTGGTTTCTAAAGACATGCTGGGACGGCGATCCGACGCACTTCTTTCGCGCGCCCGCATGAGATATGACATCATAAAACAAATCAGGGGTCATTACATGAAGCGACGGCGCGACAGCCTGTCTTCCATCGTGGCGAAGGACATAGCCGAACGGATCGACGCTGGCGAATATGCCGTGGGAGCCCGCATCCCGATCGAGGCGCAACTGGGCGAAACATATAACGTCAGCCGCACCGTCGTGCGTGAGGCCATCGCCCATCTGCGGTCCGAGGGATTGGTCGAATCGCGTCAGGGCGTCGGGGTTTTCGTGGCCGCGCGCGGCGGTATGGTGCTGAAGATCAGCCCCGACAGGCTGGGCGAGCTGGCCGAAATCCTCGAAATACTGGAGCTTCGTCTGGGGGTCGAGGTCGAGGCGGCCGGACTTGCCGCTCAGCGCCGCGATGCCCTGGCCCTGCGCCGAATTCTGGATGCGTTCGAGCGGACGACCGATTTGGATGCCTTTTCCGCGAATCCGCGCGAACTGGATTTCGATTTTCACATGGCCATCGCCGAGGCCAGCGGGAACAGCTACATGCCGCGCTTCATGTCCTTCATCGGTCCGGTCATCATTCCGCGAAGCCAGCTCATCCATGCATCCATCCCCAAGATCACCCGCGAATATCTGGCGAAAATGCTGGAAGAACACCGGCGTATTGCCGATGCCATCGAACGGCAGGACGTGCTGGATGCCCGCGATGCGATGCGCTTCCATCTCGTCGGAAGTTTGGAGCGGTATCGAAAACTGAAGGCTGCCTGAATCATACGTTGACAGTCATCATACAATTAAATTAGCAATTGGGTAACAGGGAGACCGTGGCGAAAGACCCGTAAACGGGCGTGCCGTCGGAAGATGAACGGCTTTGGCCGATGGCGGATCTGCGTCCTCTGTTCCGGGGTGAATACCCCTTGTTTGACAGCGGAGGGTAACATGACCGCCTTCAGGAACATCTATCTCGGGATTTTGCGGTGGATCGTCATCCTCTGCATGGCGGGAATGCTTTGCCTGATCTTTTGCAACGTGGTGCTGCGCTATGCGTTTAACAGCGGCATCTATCTGTCCGAGGGTGTCTCGGGCCTGCTTTACGTCTGGATGACCTTCATCGGCGCGCTTCTGGTGCTGTATGAGCGGGGCCATATCGGCGTGGACATGCTGGTGCGCCGGGTGCCGATGGCGCTGCGCCGGGTGGCTTTTGCCGTCACGCATCTGGTGATGCTGTATGTCACCTGGCTGCTGCTGGTCGGAAGCTGGCAGCAGATGCAGATCAACCTTCACGTCATATCGCCCGCGACGATGCTGCCCATCGGGCTTGTCTATGCCGCCGGGGTCTTCTTTGCGGCGATGAGCGGGCTGTTCCTGATCTCGCAACTGCTGCTGCTGCTGACGGGTCGCCTGACCAACCTGACCGTCGCCGTGTCCGAGGACGAGGAAGAGGCCGAGCGCTTGATGGCCGAAGGGGCGCTGAAATGACCGTCGCACTTTTCACCGGAACGCTTCTGGCCGTTATCGCCATCGGCGCGCCCATCGCCTATGCGCTGATCATCACGGGCGCGGCGCTGATGTGGCAGATGGGGCTGTTCGACGGCCAGATCATCGCGCAAAACCTGCTGAACGCGGTCGACAGCTTTCCCATGATCGCGATCCCGCTGTTCATTCTGGCGGGCGAGGTGATGAACACCGGCGGTCTGTCGCGCCGTATCATCGCGTTGGCGCAATCGCTGGTTGGGCACAAGCGTGGTGGCCTTGGATATGTGGTGATCTTTGCCAGCGTGCTGCTGTCGTCGCTTTCGGGCTCGGCACTGGCGGATGCAGCCTCGCTTTCGGCGCTGCTGCTGCCGATGATGGTGGCGGCGGGCCATGCCAAGGAACGGGCAGGTGGGCTGATCGCCTCGGCCTCGATCATCGGGCCGATCATTCCGCCCAGCATTGGCTTCATCGTCTTTGGTGTCGCGACCAATCTGTCGATCAGCAAACTTTTTCTGGCCGGCATCGCACCGGGCATCATGATCGCGATCGCACTGGCGATCACCTGGTTCTTCGTCGCCCGCAAGGAAGACGTGATCCCCACCCCCCGCGCAAGCTGGGCTGAACGGGGCCGCGCGTTCCGTGACAGCCTCTGGGCGCTGATGCTTCCGGTCATCATCATCGTGGGCCTGCGCTTCGGCGTCGTCACCCCGACCGAGGCTGCCGCCGTCGCCGCTGCCTATGCCCTGTTTGTCGCCATGGTCGTCTATCGCGAACTGTCGCTGGACGATCTGAAGGAGCTGACCTTTCGCGCGGGCAAGACCGCCGCCGGGGTGATGTTCCTTGTTGCCGCCGCAGCGATTCCGGCGTGGATGATCACCATCGCCGACATCCCCGGACAGGTCATTGGCATGATCGAGCCGTTCATGGACGATCCCAAGCTGCTGATGTTCGTCCTGATGCTGTTGATCATCGTGGTCGGCACCGCGATGGACCTGACGCCGACGATCCTGCTTCTGGGTCCGATCCTTGTGCCGGTGGTCGTCGCGGCGGGGATCGACCCGATCTACTTTGGCGTCCTGTTCATGATCAACTGCGCCATCGGGCTGATCACGCCCCCTGTCGGCACGGTGCTGAACGTCGTCTGCGCGGTCGGCAAGATGGATTACGAGGCGCTGTTCAAAGGCACGCTTCCATTCTTCGTGGCCGAGGTCGCCGTGCTGTTCCTGCTGGTGCTGTTCCCGGAACTCGTGACCGTGCCTGCCGCCTGGATCTCTCATTAAGGGGCGAAAAGACCCCGCAACCCCAACATGGATAGACATATGAAAACCATCATCGGCCTTCTGACCGCCGCCCTTCTGGCCACGGGCGCAAACGCGCAGGACTACAACTCGCGCACCATCAAATTTGCTGCCACGGGGCAGGAGGGCACGCCCCCCGTCCTTGGGATGCACCTCTTTGCCGAGAAGCTGGCCGAGAAGAGCGGCGGGAAGCTGAACACCCGCGTCTTCGCCAACGGCGTGTTGGGCGGCGACGTGCAGGTGCTGTCGTCCCTTCAGGGAGGCGTGGTGGAGATGATGGTCTGGAACGCGGGCAACATGATCTCCCAGGCGCAGGACTTCGGCATTCTGGACTTGCCCTTCATATATCAGGACGTGGACGCCGTCGATGCCCTGCTGGATGGCGAGGTGGGCCAGCACCTGACTGATCAGCTGCCGGAACATGGCGTGATCGGTCTGGCCTTCTGGGAACAGGGCTTCCGCCTGCTGACCAACAACAAGCACGAGGTCCGCACGCTGGAGGATATCTCGGGGCTGAAGATCCGGGTGCAGCAAAACCCGCTGCTGGTGGACATGTGGGCGGCGCTTGGCGCCAACCCGACGCCGATGGCCGTGACCGAGCTCTACACCGCGCTGGAAACCGGGGCCGTGGACGGGCAAGAGACAACCGCGCCCTTCATCCTCGGGTCCAAGTATCACGAGGTGCAGGACTACATCTCCGTCACGCGCCACAACTACAACCCGCAGATCGTGCTGATCGGCAAGCCGTTCTGGGACAAGCTGACCGAGGATGAACAGACGCTGATCATCCAGGTCGCCCGCGAAACCGCGATCGAACAGCGCCAGATTTCGCGCGATGCGCAGACCAGCGCGCTGGCCGCGATCCGCGAGGCGGGCAACACCGTGACCGAGATCGACCCAGCCGAGCTGACCCGCATGCAGGACGCCGTGCGCCCCGTCATCGCCAAATACGCAACCACCTTCGACCCCGAGATGACGCAGACCGTGTTCGACGCGGTGGGCTTCAAGCTCGACTGACCTTTAGGAAACGCCATGAAGATTTCATTCGCCCAGTTCTCGCCGCTTCACGGCGATACCGCTGCCACCACGGCCCTTGTTGCCACAAAATCGCGCGAGGCGGCGGCATCGGGGTCGCGCCTGATCGCTTGGCCGGAATGTTTCCTGACTGGCGGTTCTTTCGACGACCGGACCAGCCTTGTCGCCGCCGCCGTGGATATCGAACGCGGCGATTTGGAGCCGATCCTTGCCGCCGCGCGCGACACCGGCATCCATATCATTGTCGGCTTCTATCAGCGGCGGGGCGATCAGGCGCTGAACACCGCAGCCCTGATCGGCCCGCAGGGGATCATCGGGCTTCATCACAAGATGCATCTGCCCTTCATGATCGGCGACCGTTTCGTGGACATCCCGGAGATTGACGGCCCCTCGGTCTTCGATACTGAGATCGGGCGCGTCGGTGTCGCAATCTGTTACGAGATCCGCTTCCCCGAGGTTGCCCGCACGCTAGCGCTGGAGGGTGCCGACATCATCGTCCTGCCCGCCGCATGGCCCGAAGCCGCGCGCATACTGCCCGACCTGTTCAGCCGTGTGCGGGCTGCGGAAAACTTCGTCTACTTCCTTTCCTCGAACCGCAACGACATGGATGACGGGATGCAGTTCATGGGATCGAGCCACGTCATCGGCCCCGACGGGACCGAGATCATCAACGCGGGCATGGAGGACGGCATCTTCACCGTCGATCTGGACCTTGAAAAAGCGCGGGTGAAATCGATCATCCGCGATCCCGGCGTTTACGAGGTCCACCCGTGGCGCGACCGCCGCCCGCAGGATTACGGCGTCTGCACCATGGCGGCGGTGGTATGATGGACCTGTCACGCCCGACCTTCGGCATGAACGTCTATTCCGGTGCGCCGGCGGTGGTTGAAATCGCAGGGCATCACGGTCTGGATTTCGTGTTCATCGACGCCGAGCACACCGCGCTCGGCCTCGATCTGCCGATGGAGCGGATGATCCTGGCCGCACGTCTTGCGGGTGTTGCGCCGCTGATCCGCGTGCCCGACAGCGATGCCACGGGTCTTCGCAAGGCGCTGGAGCTGGGGGCGGCGGGCGTCATCATCCCGCAGGTTCATGACGCCGCGCAGATGCGTGCGATCATCGCTGCAACCAAGTTCCCCCCCTTGGGCCGTCGCGGCGGCGACAGCTCCGTTCGGTCCGCGAATTACGGCGGGCCGGGCTTTGATTGGGCTGACTATGCCGCCCGCGCCAACCGCGAGACGTTGCTGGTCCCGATGGCCGAAAGCCACGAGTTCTTCACCAATATCGACGCGATCCTCGACGTGCCGGGCATCGACGCTGTCCACTTCGGCCCGGCGGATTACGCGCTATCCTGCGGCATTCCGGTTGATTACTCTATGAAGCACCCTCAGGTGCGCCAGGCGATGCGCGAGTTGATTGCCAAATGCCATGCGCGCGGGATCAAGGTGATGCTGCCCTGCTTCCCCGCCGATCACGCGCAGATGGCCGATCTGCTGGCCGAGGGGGGCGATATGCTGCTGGTTGGCAATGACATGGCATTCCTGAACGCGGGCTGCCGGAATGCGGCGGAGCTGGCGAAAGGGGGGCGGGGATGATCCGCCACGACTTCAAACGGACATCCAACGATCCCGCAATTCTGGACCGGATGCGGGCAATCCAGCCAGCATCCCTCGGCCATTATCTGACCGAGGGCATAGTCTCGCCCGCCGTGCACGCGCTGACCTCGGGCAAGATGATTGGCCGCGCCGTCACAGTGCGACAGCCTTTGCCGGACGCCTTGCCGGTGCATCTTGTGCTGGATGAATTGCAGCCCGGCGACGTGCTGGTGATCGACCGCGCAGGAGACCACCACATCGCCTGCGTGGGCGAGATGGTCGCCCGCGCCGCCCAGGCTGCCGGTGCGGTGGGCATCGTGGTGGACGGGATTGTGACGGACATCGAGGAATTGCGGGAGATAGGCCTGCCGGTATATGCCCGCGGCACGAATGTCGTCACGACACGATTGCTGCAGGTTCCGGGGGCAGAGCTGTTCGGACCCGTTATCATCGGGAATGTGATCGTCAGAGCCGGCGATCTGATGTTTGGAGATGCGAATGGCTTGATGAGATTGCCCGCCACGTTCGAGCTCAGCGAACTCCTTGGTAAGGCCGAGGCAGACGAGGCCCGCGAGGTAGAGTGGCGTTGCCGCTTGGCGTCCGGCGCAGGATTGGCCGACCTGAACGGCGCACGGCGGGCGCAGGGCCAAAGCGCCGCGCCAACGTCCTCGCATATAAAATCAAACGGACCATCTCCCTGATCGGCATCCAGCCTCTGAATTCGCTGGCTGACGCAGTCGGTGTGGGTTTGCCGGGGTGGCAAGCACGAATACCTCGCCCGCCGCTAACCGACTGTTTCCACACGCACCCGGCCGCGGCTTGCTCGAATCCGCTTTTCAGGGGGAGAGCCGATCGGAACGACGCTCAGAGCCGATTGTGTTGAAAAACTCGTTTCAAATCCTGCGGTGATTTCGCGCTGAGATCGGCCTGCTCGCTCCCTTCAAGCTGTTTGCGGCCCATCGGGGATCAGTTTCGCGAGTTTGCGGAGGTTTTGGGCGGTTGCGGCGAGGTGGAACTCGTCCTTGGCACCGTTCGGGCCGCGCAGGCGCAAGCGGCCGAGACGCAGGATGCGCTTGAGGTGGGCGAAGAGCATCTCGACCTTCTTCCGCCGTCGCATGCTTTCGAGGTATGCGTCGGTTCCGGCAAAGGCGCGAACCTTGTCGCGGACGGCCTCGTGACGGTGGCGGGAGATCCGGCGGATCGCCTGGTTCGGCGTGCAGCGTGCCTTCAGCTCGCAGGTGCCGCAGTCCGCCTTGCTGGCGTAGTATCTGCGGAAGCCGTCTGGACCGTAAGACGGTCGTTCTCGACCGATGTCGCGCCAATACTTCTTCAGCTTTCGGCCGCCGGGGCAGGTGTATTCATCGGCCACAGGATCGAAGGTGAAGACGGTGTTCGGGAAGGTGCCATCGGCGCGCTCGGTCTTGTCGAAGACAGGGATGTGCTGGGTGATCTCGCGTTCCTCGAGCCATGCCAGCATGTCGGCCGAGCCATAAGCCGTATCGGCGGCCAGACGTTCCGGCTGCAGATCGAAGCGATCTTTCGCACGGTCGATCATCGTGCGGGTGGCCCCGACCTCGGCCTGTCGGATGGACCGGCTGGCTTCGACGTCCACGATCACTGCATTGTCCGTGTCGATCAGGTAGTTGGTGGAATACGCAAAGATCGCGGGCGCATTCATGGCGGCGGTCCACTGGCTCGCCGGATCGCTGCAGGACATGAACTTCGGTCGCACCTCGCTGGCCGCGCCGAAGGCGGCATCATCCAGAGTTTCCAGATATTCGCGCACGGCGCGGGGTGCGGTCTCCTCGTTGATCTGGCCGCCCTGCCAGAGTTCCTGGGACATGGAATACATCTTGCCGGCATCGGCGCGGATCAGGCTGGCGTCTATGGCGAAGTCGCGCCCGCCGACCAGCCCTTCTGTGATGCAGCGACGCACAACCGTCTCGAACACCTGGCGCAGCAGATCGCTGTCGCGGAAGCGGCCATGCCGGTTCTTGGAGAAGGTGGAATGGTCCGGCACCGCCGTGTTCAGATCCAGCCGGCAGAACCAACGGTAGGCCAGGTTCAGGTGGACCTCTTCGCAGATCCGCCGCTCGGACCGGATGCCGAAGCAATAGCCGATCAGCAGCATGCGGATCATCAGTTCAGGATCGACCGACGGTCGGCCAGTGCTGCTGTAGAAAGGTGCAAGATGCTGGCGGATGCCATTCAGATCAACGAACCGGTCAATGGCGCGGATCAGGTGGCCCTGCGGGACGTGATCTTCCAGCGAGAACTCGTAGAACAGCGCGCCTTGCGCCACCTGTCGCGATCCCATCATCCCGATCACCTCCACAATCCCGTAAGGGAAGTGAAACAGCGCAGGAACGGGCGATCAACAGGTGTTTTTCAACACAATCAGCCCTATGCGGACGTTCGATCACGTGTTGAGTGACATGGGCTTTTCACCCCCCGGTGGCAGGCCGAAGAGATGTCTTACCCGGTTGAGGAAGGCTCCATAAGGGCGACCCAAAACGATCATCATCACCGCCGCGCCCGCGACGCCTCGCAGCAATCCATCTCCTGTTGCACCGCTGAATGCGATGATCGCGGCGTAGATCGGAACCTGGAAGCTCATCAGTGCCACGCTGTCCCACAACATCTGCGAGAGCCGTGTATCCTTGGCGTGGCGCATCATCCAATCGCGCCACATTCCATAAGGTCGTCCTACGGGGATCATCAGAACGCCTCCGATCAGGCGGGCGTGCAGGATCTGCTCCCATGTCATTCCTGCAATAAATCGCTCGTTGACGACTCCGGTGGTGGTGAAGAACAGGATCAAAGCCAGCGTATCCGCAATATAGGCCCGTGTGCTTCCTGATCGTGTCCCTGACTTTGACAAATGATATCTTCCTGTTGTTCCATCGGCAAAGTCGCATTGTGTTTGGACTGGCCAACCTCGTCGGGATGAAGTTGCATGTCCTTCGACCTAGGGCTGACCGTGTGTCAGTCAGGCTTGGCGGTTGAAGACTGTCATAAAGTCTCCGTCACCTTCGCACGGTTCTGGTTGCCCCACTCGCAGAGCGGGATCAGCGCCTGGACAAGGCTTTCACCGAAGGGAGTGAGGGCGTAGTCCACCATCGGCGGCACCCGTTGATGGTCACGACGCACAAGCACGTTCATTGCCACCAGATCGCGCAGCTGTTGGATCAAGACCTTTTCGCTGATGCCTGCCACGCTTCGTTTCACGTCCGCAAACCGCGTCGGGCCGCTCTGAACATGATACAGGATCAAGGGCTTCCATTTGCCACCGATGATCGCCAGCGCGACATCCAGCCCACATGGCGTATCCGACCTGTCCATATCTACCTCGAGCATACCTTTAGGTAGGTTCTATCTATCAAGTAACCATCTGTCTATATGCTCACTGCACCGATAGTTGCCACACCGCCAACATCGAAAACATGGGATGACAGTGATGACGCAGAACGACCACGAGATGATCCGCGACCTCTACGCTGCCGCCGAGGGTGATACCTTGGACCTGACGAGGTTTGTGTCATTCTTTGCGGAGGACGCGTATGTTCGCAACGTGTCGGCCGAGATGGATTTCCGCGGTCAGGATATTGCCCTGGTGGCGAGCGGCATGGCCACGGCCTTTCCGGATATCCACCGTGAGATCTTCGACATCTACTCGATGGAGGACGTCGTCGTGGTGGAGCTCGCGATCCGTGGCACCCACACCGGTCCGCTCGTCACCCCCGCAGGAACCTTGCCGCCCACTGGAAACGCCGTCGATACTCCGTGCTGCGACGTGTTCCGCCTGACAGACGGAAAGGTTGCCTCCTTCCATTGCTACAACGCGGCGTCCATCATGCAGCAGCAACTGGCCGGGTCCAATCACGGGACAGGATCGGCATCGTGAATACAATGAGCGATCGCAAGCCGTGTCTGCTGGACCCCATCCGCCTGGGAGACGTCGATCTGCCCGACGATCAGTAGCATTCGGCTTGGGGCACCTTACGAATGTGCAAGTAGGTGGGTCGAACCCCGCGGTAGACCGTGGAGAGGCGCTGACCGAATTGCGTCGCAACAGCGAGGATCCGAATATCAATCGGAAGTTTTTGGGTGTTCCATTGCGCGCACGCGACGTTGCCTGGCGTGATCGATATGGCGACGCATCATCAGCTCGGCCATTTCTGGGTCACGGTCTATCATCGCATCAAGAATTCGGCGGTGTTCGATACATGCTCGTTTGCGCAGCTCAAGGTTGTCGTTACGACTGCGGTAAAGACGGAGAAGGGGGTAGAGTTCTTCGCAAAGCAGGCGGATGAGCAACTGATTCTCGCTTCGCTGGGCAATGAGAAAGTGAAAATCACGATCTGTGGACCCGAGCGCGGTATGGCGTTCTGGGGCTGTGCCAAGAATCTGGGCCTCGTGATTTTCGATGATACGCGCTAGTTGCGCGAGATCGGAACCCGAACAATTCATTGTCGCTTCCCGTGCCGCGAGACTTTCGAGCATCATGCGGACTTTGAACAGGTCCGACAGCTTTTCCGGCGTGGCTTCGGCTACACGTGCGCCCTGATTGGCCGACCGGGTGATCAGGTGGCGTTCTTGCAAACGGTGCAACGCCTCGCGCAAGGGGCCGCGGCTCACAGCATATTTCTTCGCCAAAAGAGGCTCGCTGATCTTGGAGCCTAGTTCAAGGTCGCCCTGAAGGATCGCTTCGGTGAGCTCGTGAAAAAGGCGTTCAGCGAGCGTTCCTGTCGCCTTTCCCAATTCGGGACCGTTTGGCTCGGTCGGGTCAGCAGCAGATTGCTCCATGTGCGTCCTTCAGCGGTTGTCGCGCATCGCGCGCCGACACAGGGCGGGCGATACGGCCAGAACATAGAATATCCGAAACACATGGCAGGTCACAACGAAGGCAACTTCAACATTCATCGCAATGGCAACCACCGTCATCTCGGCGAAGCCCCCTGGCGCAAGCGCAAGAAACAGCGCGGCACGAGAGGTTCCGAGGAACGGAGCCGCGACCGAGGCGAGGGTCAGCGCCATTAGGATCAGCGTGAGCGCCCAAATGACCCCGCTTGCGGCAAAGCGGCGAAGTTCGGCCAGGCGCAGACCACCCAGTCGCGCGCCGGTGATGCAACCGATCACCACCTGCATACCGGCGATCAGCCAAGAAGGTGGGGCGGCGGTGACAAGGCCCCCGCCATGGAGCGCTGCGCTTAGCATGAGCGGGACCAAGGTTATGCCACCCATGCGCCGGAATGGTCGCCCCAGCACATAGCCGACAATGCCGCAGCCGAGCAGACTTAACCAATCCCAGGGTGCTGCCGCCGCGACATGGGGCCGGACGATGCCGAAATCGATCTGGAACAGGGATCGCAGCGCGAATGGAAGAACGGTCACGACCATGATGATCCGGATCGTGTGGATCAGCACCAACGCCCGGATATCGGCGTTCATCTGGATGCCCAGCAGCGTCATCTCACCCAGACCGCCGGGAGAGGATGCGAGATAGGCGGTTTGCCGGTCCAGGCCGATGCGCTTGAAGAAAACCCGCCCCAAGCCCGAGGTGACAAGGAAGAACCCGGTCAGCATGATCAGGACGGGCCACCATTGGGGCAGGGCTGCTACAACGGCCGGTGTGAACGCGCTGCCGGCGGCCACACCGATGACCGGACGCGCCCCATCGCGAAACACAGCCGGAAGCGTCATGCGCGGCGCAAACGTCGAAAGCAAGGTCGCCGCCGCCATCGCGCCGAGAGTCCATGGCAGCGGCAGATGCGCAAAGTGGAATAGAAACCCTCCGGTCGCCCCCACCAGAAGAACGACCGGGGCGCGCAGCCCCGGTGCCATTTACTGCGTAATCCCGAGTTCGGTGAGGATTTCCTTTGCCGCGGATTCTTCATCCGCAATGAACTGCTGATATTCGGCCTCGGGCAGGTAGAAGTCTAGCCAGCCGCGTTCCGCCAGCATCTCGTGCCAGCGGTCGGACTTTACCATCGTCTCGATCATCTCGCGCATCGGGGCAACGTCTTCGTCCGACAGGCTTTTGTGGACCGAGATGCCACGCCAGTTGGCGAAGACGATGTCATAGCCCAGCTCGCGCAGGGTCGGGGCGTCGATGCCTTCCAGCCGTTCGGGGGCAGCAACTGCGAGGATGCGCATCTTCCCACCCTCGACCTGCGGCAGGAAGTCTTGCATCCCGCCGCCGACGACAGAAACTTGACCGTTCAGGGCAGACACCACCACCTCGCCCGTGTTCGGGTGGGGGATGAAATTGACCTGACGCGGCTCCATTCCCGCGATCTTGCCAAGCCGGGCGAAGAAGATGTTCTCAGTGGACCCCGGCGACCCACCGCCCCATGCGATGCTGCCCGGATCGGCCTTGAAGCGGGCCATCAGATCTTCCAGCGAGGTGATCTCGCTGTCGGCCCGCACCGCGATGACCTCGTATTCCCCGGCAAGACGGGCAAGCGGACGCACATCCGCCAAAGACACGGGTGTCGCGTTGGTCAGCGGAAAGAACACCGTCCCCGCGCCTTGAACCAATGCGACATTCGGGTCGCCGTCTTTGGTGGTGATGAACTGCGACAGGGCGACCATGCCGCCGCCACCCGGAACGTTCACGACTTGCACGTTGCGCACGATGCCTTCGCTGCGCAGGGCTTCCTCGATCCCGCGCGCGGCTTGATCTAGGCCGCTGCCTGGGCCACCGGGCACGGTGATCTCCAGCCGCTCAGGCGGGGCGGCGAATGCTGTAGTGGCCGCGAAAATTAGGGCGAGTGTCGTCTTGAGCATGGTTTTCCTCCCTACGGAATTCAGGCTTGTTTCAAAGTTGCAGTCGTTGCGATGCGTTGCGCCTCCTCGCGCAGCGCTTCTTCTTCGGCCATGCGCTCGTCCAGGCGGACGATGGCGTTGTATTCGGCCAGCGGCAGCAGGCGCGGCTCGACCGTGGCGAGCGACTGGCTGCGGTAAAGGTCGGCCATGACGCCGTTCACCGCCCCCGCCGCCGCGAACAGGCCGAGCGAGGGCAAGCTGATCGTCGCCACCCCAAGCGCGCGCAGATCGGCGATATCGGCGTGACGGTTCAAGGCGGCTTGCGACAAGGTCGCCGGATGCGGGCCTGGAACCTCGGCAATGGTGCGGCGGATGTCGGCGGGGGTATCGACACCCTGGGGTTTCGCGACGTCCGCCCCCGCTTCGATGAACAGGCGGCAGCGGGCCAGCGCCTCGTCCAGCCCGTGATCGGCCTTGGCATCGGTGCGGGCGATGATGACCAGATCGGGATCGGTGCGGGCGGCGACGGCGGCCATGACCTTGGCCAGCATTTCCTCGACCGGCACGATCTCTTTGCCGGGCAGGTAGCCGCAGCGGTTCGGGAAGCTTTGGTCGCTGATCATGATGCCCACGACGCCTGCGCGCTCAAAAGCGCGGACCATTTGCGTCACGTTATGCACGTCGCCAAAGCCGGTATCGGCATCGACCGTCACCGGCACGTCCACCGCCGCGCAGATGCGGCCGTAATGTTCGGCGTAATCGCGCATGTTCGACTGCCCGATATCCGGCCCGCCCAGAAGAGAGCCGACGGTAGCGAAACCGCCCGCACCGATGATGCCGAACCCGGCCTTTTCGGTGATACGAGCTGACAGCGCGTCATAGACGCCGGGGACGATGTGACCCGCCCGCTGTTCCAACAGGGTGCGATAGTGTTTGCGTTTCGACATGGGAGTTCCCTCAGTTCAGCCGTGCTGCGAAGCGCGGCGGCGGGTCAATTGCAGGATGATCGGCAGCAGGACGATTGCGGCGGCCAGCGCCAGCAGCAGCGCCGACAGCGGATGGGTCAGAAAAACGGTCCAGTCGCCCTGACTGATGGCGAGCGAACGGCGCAGCTGCTGCTCGATCATCGGGCCGAGGATGAGGCCCAGGATACAGGGCACGATCGGCATAAAGAACACCCGCATCGTGAACCCGAGGATGCCGAGGATGCACAGCAGCACCACGTCGAACGAGTTGCCGTTCAGCGAATAGGTGCCCAGCACCGCCAGCGTCAGGATGCCGCCGTAAAGCCAAGGTTTGGGAATGCTCAGCAGTTTGACCCAGACCCCAACCAGCGGCAGGTTCAGCACTAGGAGCAGCGCGTTGCCGATGTAGAGGCTGGCGATCAGGCCCCAGACCAGCGCCGGGTTGCTGTCGAACAGCATCGGCCCCGGACGCAGACCATATTGCTGGAACGCGGCCAGGAGCACCGCCGCCGTGGTCGAGGTCGGCAGGCCGAGGGCCAACAGCGGTGCCAGTGCACCGGCGGCCGAGGCGTTGTTCGCGGCCTCGGGTCCCGCGACGCCCTCGATGGCGCCGGTGCCGAATTCCTCGGGCTTGCGGGACAGCTTCTTTTCCAGCGAATAGGACAGGATCGTCGGAAGCTCGCTGCCGCCTGCGGGGATCGACCCGATGGGGAAGCCGATCAGCGTGCCGCGGATCCATGGCTTCCACGAACGCGACCAATCCTCGCGGCTCAGCCGGACGGAGCCCTTGATCTGGTGGATCTTTTCGACCACCCCGTTCTGGTAGGCGACGGTATAGAGCGTCTCCCCCACCGCGAACAAACCGACCGCGACGACGACGGTGTCGATGCCGTCCATCAGCTCGATGATGCCGAAGGTGAAGCGGCTTTGCCCCGTCTGCGGGTCAAGCCCAACCGAGCCGAGGAAAAGCCCGATGAACAGCGACGCAAGGCCCAGTCCGACCGAGTTGCCGAGCAGCGCCGTCACCGTCGCCAGCGATAGGATCATCAGCGCAAAGTAATCCGGCGCGGTCAGTTTCAGCGCCAGTTCGACCAGCAGGGGGGCGGCGAATGTCAGGCCGATGGTGGCGATTGTGCCCGCCACGAACGACCCGATGGCCGCCGTGGCCAGAGCCTGCGCGCCGCGTCCACGCCGGGCCATCGCGTTGCCCTCGATCGCAGTCATCATCGCGCCGGCCTCGCCGGGCGTGTTCAGCAGGATCGACGCAGTGGAGCCGCCATATTGCGCGCCGTAATAGATACCCGCAAACATGATGAAAGCCGAAATCGGATCGAGCCCGACTGTCAGGGGCATCAAAAGCGCGACCGTTGCTGCTGGTCCAAGACCCGGCAGCACGCCGATCATCGTGCCCAGCGTCACGCCCAGAAGCGACCAACCTAGGTTCTGGATGGTAAGCGCGACGGCGAAACCGCCCATCAAGGCAAAGAAAGTGTCGAGCATGTCAGCCTCCGATCCGCGACAGGGGGCCGAGGGGGAGGTTCAGGCCAAGCCCCTCGTTGAAGGCGATCAGGATGATCCCCGCAAGCACCACACCGATAACGAGGTTCAGCACGATCCTCCGGTCACCGAACGCGATGGTTCCGGCGAGAAAGACGAGCGCTGCCGTGGGGATCCAGCCGGCGATCCGCACGCCCGCCGCGAGGAGCAACATCGCCCCAAGGATCAAGAGGACGGGGCGTAGATCGGCGCGGCCGTTCTCATCGTCTGCTGGGCGAAAACTTTCGAGCATGCTGAGGGCCCCCGAAATCAAAAGTCCAATGCCGATGATCCGAGGAAAAAGAGATGGCCCGACAGCGTCATATCCAAACCCTTGCGGGATGCTTCCTGCCATCCAGAGGACTACTCCTCCTGCGACCGTAATGGCCGTTGCGAGCGCCACCTTTGGCGCGCTGGACTGCTGCATGGCGACTCCTCCTTTGATGCGAATCTTCAGCCGCTCTCCCCAGCGACAGTTCATCGGAAACTACAGCACAGCCGCAATCTGTCAACATCTTTGGTCATAAACAGTCGATAATGCTGCTTTTCCCATTCATAAACAGTTGTTGTGTTGACATACATGGCGTCGATAGGCATCCCTCATGTAGGAGAAGGAGTAAGCCATGCATTTGAGAAAGACGGTTGTCGAAGGGCGTATGAGCGCCGAACTGCGCCGCCAGATCGCAGAGCGCACTGGGCCGATCGTTGCCATTTCGGGCGCGACGCCGCACCACGCGCAACTAACGGAGCAGGCGGGTTTCAAGCTGTTCTTCCATTCCGGCTCGCAGGCAGCAGCGCATATCATGGGCTTGCCTGATGCCGGGCTGATGACCTTGACCGAAGCTGTCGACAACATTCGCCGCATCTGCCAGTCGGTCTCGATCCCCGTGGTAGCCGATTGCGAAACGGGCTTCGGCAATGTGGTCAACACCACCCGCGCGGTGCATGACTACATTACGGCGGGCGTTGCGGGCTTCTTCCTGGAAGACCAGACCTTCCCGAAGCGCTGCGGCTTCACCAAAGGCGTAGAGGTGATACCGACCGACGAAGCCGTCGCGAAATACCGTGCCGCCTCCGCGCGTCGCGACGCCCTGGACCCGGATGTTGTTATCATCGCTCGCACGGATTCGCGCGCCGCAGTCGGCGGCAGCGTGGACGAGGTGCTGCGCCGCTGCGAGGCCTATATCGGGGCAGGGGCCGATATGCTGATGGTCATGGCGCTGAAATCACGCGAGGAGATCGCGCGCGTCGCCGAGGCCTTCCCCGAGGTGCCGATCTATTTCAACACCAGTGCCGTGAAGCCCGCGCTGAGCCATGCCGAATATGCGGAATTCAACGCAGCCACCTACAACATCTCCATCTCCAAGGTGTCGCAACTGATGATGGAGGGGTTCCTGCGCCAGTGCCGCGAAAGCGGGGCTGACGCGTTCAACGATTTCATGGAAACGCAGAAGGCGTCAAAGCACGGGGCGCTGTCCTATCTGGACCTGACCGGCTTCCCATCGGTGCTGGAGATCGAGCGCAACTTCCTGACCGAAGCCGAGCTGAAGAAATACGAGCTGTCCGAGGGCGAATACGATCCGAGGGGCTGAATGGATCAGGCCGACCCACACCGGGTCGGCCTATCTGCTCAGGTCTACATCCAGCCGGGCAGGACGAACAAAGCCCAGGCCAGCAGCGGTCCTGTCGCCACGACCAGCGCGCTATAGATCAGGAGCGTGCGGAAAAAGCGGTCCTTGTCCACGTTCTGCGCATTCGCCACGACCAGCGCGCCGTTGGTGGAAAAGGGCGACACGTCCACGATGGTGGAGGACACGGCCAGCGCCGCGATCATGCCGGGGGTGCCCACGTCGCCCGTCATCAGGAACGGCACTGCCAGCGGAATGGTCGCGCCCAGCACCCCGACCGAGGAGGCGAAGGCCGACACGATCCCGCTGATATAGCACAGCAGCAGCGCGACCAGCAGCGGCACCGCCAGCGATGCGACGCCGTTCGCGACATAGTCGATGGCCCCCGCCTCCTCCAGCACGCCGACATAGGTGATGACGCCCGCGATCAGCAGCACGGTGGACCATGCAACCTTGTCAATGGCGCCCTTTTGCCCGCGCGGGCAGACCAGCGCCAGCACCACCGCGACGCACATCGCGACCAGCCCGACGTTCAGGCTGAACACCAGCGCCAGCACCGCCAGCGAGCCGAGGCCGATCATCGTCAGCGTCTGTTCCATGTCGGGCCGGCCAGAGGGTTGCACCTCGGCCAGCTCGCGTTCGCGGTAGTGCGGATCGGCTGCCTCGTGCCCGCCATGGCCACGGATATCCACCGACACGCCGGGGCCGAAGGCGCTGCCATTGCCGTTCGCGTCGATGCGCGCGCCGCGATGGCCGCCCAGGATGAAAAATGCGATCGCCGCGATGGCAAGGTTGAAGATCAGGCTGGCAAGGAACAGCGACATCTCGTTCCCCGGAAGGCCCGCGCGTTCGACCACCTGATTGGTGATGCCGCCATAGATGCTGATGGGGGAAAAGCCGCCGCCCTGCGCGCCGTGGATCACCATGATCCCCATCAGCAGCGGGTTGATCGCATATTGCATGGCAAAGCGAAGCGCGATGGGCGCGATGATCGCCACCGCCGCCGGGCTGACCGCCCCGATGGATGTCAGAAGCGCCGCCACCCTGAACATCCCCATGGGATCGCGGAAATCCGCCCCCGCACCGCGCGCACGCAGGCCTGCACCAGCCAGTCCACCGTGCCGTTGTTCTGCGCGATGCCGAACAGATATGTGATCCCGACCAGCGTGACGAACAGATCGCCCGGAAAACCGCCAAGGATGTCGTTCGCGCTCATCCCGACAAAGATCGTGCCGATCAAGAAGGCGAAGGCAAAGCCCAGCGCCCCCATGTTGATCGGCAGGGCGGTTGCGATGACGAACATCACCCCCAGGCCCAGTATGGTTGCCATCTGTGCGGACATGTATCCCTCCCTTTTGCCCCGGCCTCCCAACCGGTTTGCCCGCGGCTTTGTCGTTACGCGTAAAGCGCCGCGTGGGCCTTTCTCAGCTCGGCCTTCTGCACCTTGCCCATGACATTGCGGGGCAGGGCGTCGGCCAGGATGAATCGCTTCGGCTGCTTGAACCGCGCCAGTTTGTCCGACAGTGCGGAGCGCAGGGCGTCGGTGTCCAGATCCGCGCCGGGTTTGGGGACGATCACGGCGGTGACGCCCTCGCCCAGATCGGGGTGGGGCAGGCCGATCACGGCGCTTTCCAGGACGCCGGGAAGGGCGTCGATGATCTCCTCGATCTCCTTTGGATAGACGTTGTAGCCGCCCGAGATCACCAGATCCTTGTCGCGCCCGACGATGCGCAGATAGCCGTCGGCCTCGATCGTGCCCAGATCGCCGGTGATGAACCAGCCGTCCCGGAACTCGGCCGCGGTCTTTTCGGGCATATTCCAGTAGCCCTGGAAGACGTTCGGCCCCTTGACCTCGATCAGGCCGATCTCGCCCGTCGGAACCGCAGCGCCTGTCTCGCGGTCGGCAATGCGCACCGACACGCCCGGAAGACCCATGCCGACCGCGCCGGGGATGCGTTCGCCCTCATAGGGGTTCGAGGCGATCATCCCTGTTTCCGTCATGCCATAGCGTTCGAGGATCATATGGCCCGTGCGCTCCTGAAACGCGCGGTGATCCTCAGCCAGCAGCGGGGCCGAGCCGGAGACGAAAACGCGCATGTTCGCCGTCGCCTCGCGGGTCAGGTTCGGGGATTTCAGCAGGCGGGTGTAGAAGGTCGGCACCCCCATCAGCACGGTGCCGCGGTCCATCAGACCGATGATCTCCTCCGCGTCGAACTTCGTCAGGAGCACCATCGTCGCGCCCGAGACTACCGCCATGTTCACGGCCACGAACAGCCCGTGGATATGGAAGATCGGCAGCGCGTGGATCAGCCGGTCGTTCGCGTCGAACCGCCAGCATTCCAGAAGCGCCTCGGCGTTCGAGGCGAGGTTGCCATGCGTCAGCACCGCACCCTTGGACCGCCCCGTGGTGCCGGAGGTATAGAGGATCGAAGCCGGGTCATCCTTGCCGCGCGGCACGCTGTCCTCGCGCGGAATCGCCTTGGCGGCGCGGTCGGCCAGAGAGCCGTCGGCATTCGCGCCCAACGTTTCCACCGCCAGCGTGGCGGAGGCGCGGGCAGCGTGCGCCTTCACCTGTGCCGGATCGCAGACGAACAGGCGCGGGGTGGCATCGCTGATAAAGTAGTCCAGCTCCGCCCCGGTATAGGCGGTGTTCAGCGGCAGATAGATCGCACCGACCTGAAGCGTGGCGAGGTAGAGCGCAATGGCCTCGGGCGATTTTTCGACCTGCACTGCGACGCGGTCGCCGACGGTGACACCCAGATCTCCCAGCACCGTCGCCATACGTTCAACCAGAACCAGCGTCTCAGCAAAGCTGATCGCAGGTTTGCCAGGTCGCTCGAACAAGGGTTTGCCCTGCATCACCTCGGCGGTTTGAGCGAACAGTTCATGTATGGTTTGCATTTATTCCTCCCTAGTTTTGCAGAGCTTGGGCAAGCTGTTCGCCATGCGCGACGGCTCCATCGCGGACGAACGCTTCGTGGCGAGTCTCGATCTCGGCCAGTTCGTAAAGGTAGTTGATCATCAGACCGTGCGCGTTCTTCTGCGCAGATTGCGATAGGTCAGCGGGCCAATTTAGGCGATGCGCGCTGGCCCCGTTGCCGAGGTGAAAGCGCGCGACGGGATCGACGGGACCGTTCTTGTGCCGCTCCTTGACGATATAGCGGGCGGCGATGGCCTCCACCTCGGGGCGCAGGCGTTCAACCGCGCCCGCATCGTTGAGCCATTCACCTGAGTCCAGTGCCTTTGCCAGCGCGACGGACCGCGCATCGGTCTGCGCCGACAGCCAGCGGGCGAAGCCGGGCACGGGCGATAGGGTGACATAGGTGGAGATTTCCGGCAGTTCGGCCGACAACACGGCCGCGACCTGTTTGATCAGAAAGTTGCCGAAAGACACGCCTTTTAGGCCGGCAAGGCTGTTGTTGATGGAATAGAAGACCGCCGTATTCGCGAGCGCCTTTTCGCGCCGCTCCGGCTCGGTCAGGATGGGAGCGATGGCGTCGGGCATGCCGCGCACCAGCGCGACCTCAACGAAGATCAGCGGCTCGTCGCCCGTGGCAGGGTGGAAGAAAGCGTAGAGGCGACGGTCATTCTCTGAAAGACGGCGCTTCAGATCACCCCAGCCGTCCATGCGGTGCACGCTTTCATAGGCCATGATCTTTTCCAGGATCGCGGCCGAGGTGCTCCAATCGATCCGCCGCAGGGTCAGGAAGCCCCGGTTGAACCAAGACGCAAGCAGGTGAGCGAAGTCTTCGTCGATCGGCGCAAGGCTCGGGTCCTTGCGGATTGCGGCCAGAAGATCCTCGCGCATCTGAACAAGCTGCCGCGTTGCACCGGGGGCAAGGTTCATCCGCCGCAACAACGTCTGGCGAGCGGGTTCGACAACCCGGAATAGGTCTGCCACCTTTGCCGCATCGGGGCTTGCATCCCACGCGGCATAGGCGGCGCGGATCGCGTCCCCATCGACGCCGTAGTTATCGCGCAACAGCTCGAAAAACCGTTGGCGATCGGCGTCGTCCAGTTCGGAATAGGCGGTCAGTGCCTGCTCGGCTACCGCCACCCGTGAGGCATCTCCGATCCGCCCCATCAACACTGAGGATGCAACCGTTACCCGCTCCAATGCAGGGCGGGCCAGCGCGCGCAACGCCTCGGCCTCGCCCCCGCGTTTCCGCCGTGTGATCGCTTCCACGAAGTCTGTAAGAAAGCTCAACCGCTGCTTGGCCATGATTCCCCTCCAAAGGAGTTGTATTCTCGGACAGTGGTGATGTATATAACAGCCAAGGCGATGGACATTACAACCTCTTTCTGGTGCACTCGTCCAAAGGATCGAAAAGGTGGAAAATGGCCGCTCCAACAGCACATCGCATTCGCCTCGCCCTTGAAAACGCGATCGTCGACGGCGTGTATCAGCCCGGTGCGCGGATCGATCCCGACCGGATCGCCGCCGAATACGACTGTTCCCGAACACCGGTGCGCGAGGCGTTGCAGGCACTGGAGGCGTCGGGGCTGGTGCAGGTGCAGCCCAAGCGCGGCACCTTCGTGACAACCCTTGGCATCACCGATCTGATGCACCGGTTCGAACTGATGGCCGAAATGGAGGCGCTCTGTGCCCGTCTTGCCTGCCGCCGGGCGGACGCCGCCGACCACGCCCGCATCGCGCAAAGCATGACCGCCTGTGAACTCGCTGCCAAGGCCGAAGATAGCGACCGTTATTATGCTGAGAATACGCTGTTCCATCAGGCAATCTATCACGCCGCCCACAACCCGTTTCTTGAAGATGAGGCGTTGCGTCTTCAGGCAATTCTGCAGCCCTACCGCCGCCGGCAGTTGCAGGCAAAGGGGCGACTGGCGCGGTCGCTTCAAGAGCATCGCATCATCGCTCAGGCAATCCGCGACGGCGATGCCGCAGCTGCGTCAGTCGCGACGACAGAACATGTGCTGGTGCAGGGCGAGCGCTTTCGCGATCTCGTCGCACTACTGGACAGCTTTGGGCGGCACAACAATGAGCTGACCTCGGGAAAATAAAATGCCGTCGGGAGGCCGCGGCAAGGGAGAGAAATGCGATGACGACCAACATCATCCTGCTGGGCCCTCCGGGTGCCGGTAAGGGAACGCAGGCCCGCAAACTCACAGAGGATCGCGGACTGGTGCAGCTTTCCACCGGCGATATGCTGCGCGAGGCCCGCAAATCCTCGACAGAGACCGGCAAGCGTGTGGCCGAGGTCATGGACCGGGGGGAGCTTGTAACCGATGAGATCGTGATCGACCTCATCCGAGAGAGGATACAGGCTGGCGGCTCGGGATTCATCTTCGATGGCTTTCCGCGCACCTTGGTTCAAGCCGACGCCCTACGCGAGCTGATGGAAGAGCAAGGCCAGACGATCGCCGCCGTAATCGAGATGAGCGTGGACGACGACCAGCTGGTCAAGCGGATCTCGGGCCGCTTCACCTGCGGCGGCTGCGGGGAGGTGTATCACGACACTTCGCGGCCGACGCAGGTCTCAGGCTCTTGTGATGACTGTGGGTCGGAACAGCTCTTGAGGCGGCCCGACGACAACGCGGAAAGTCTAAGGACGCGGCTGATGGAGTATTACAAGAAGACTTCACCGTTGGTTGGGTATTTCTGGCGCGAAGGAAAGCTGCACCGGGTCAACGGACTACAATCCATTGGAAATGTCTCTGCAGACGTGAACCGATTGATGGAAGGTCTGTCGGAGCGCGAAGCTCTGTAATTCCACAAGCTAGCCCACCATACTACGCCGATGACCCGTGCGGCAGGAGCAAAGCTTTCTAATCACTATACGTTACTGAACAGAGCGTAGGCAGCGGGACCTCTCATGAAGCGGTGGCCCGGGCGTTAAGAAGGCGCCCGGCCGCCCGCTGGTGTCAACAGCCGTGCGATCACCGCTGAACATCGGCCCGCTTCGCCCGCCGTTTCGGTTGGGCGGAGCCGTCGTCGCCCATCGTCTCCAGCCGCCGTTCGCGCGCGCCCGCAATGTGGCGGCGCATCATCATCTCGGCCATGTCGGGGTCCTTGTCCTCAAGCGCGCCGAGGATGCGCCTGTGCTCCAGAAGGGCGCGTTTGCGGTAATCGGTGTTGCGATACTTGCTGCGGTAGAGACGAAGGAGCGGATAGAGCTCGTGACACAGCAGCCGGATCAAGAACGGGTTGTTGCTCCGCTGCGCAATCAGGAAATGGAAGTCCCGGTCCACCGATGAGAGCCCCGTCTGACGTTCCGGTGCCGTGCCTAAAATCCGCGCTTCGTGCAGATCCACCATGCTTTGGAGCGTCATCAGATCTTCTGCGGTGCAGTTGAGTGCCGCCTCGCGCGCGGCCAGACTCTCGAGCATCTCTCTTACCTTAAACAGTTCCGACAGGCTTGCTGGTGTCGCCTCGGCCACGCGTGATCCATGATTTGCGGACCGGGTGATCAGATGGCGTTCCTGCAGACGATGCAAGGCTTCGCGCAGGGGACCGCGGCTTACAGAATATTTCTGCGCCAGCAAGGGCTCGCTGATCTTGGATCCCGGCGCGAGTTCGCCCTGCAGGATCGCTTCGAACAGCTGGTGAAACAGGCGCTCGGCCAAGGTGCCACCGGCCGGAGCTACTCCCGGTGTAGTAACGATCGGCGCATCATCAGAGAGCTCCAAATTGTTGATCCTTCATGCTTATGTAGCGGCCCGCGGTAAGGTTACCCCAATGCACTGAGCATCCTCAATACCTCGAGGTGTGTCAACAGAAACGGCGTTAGATTCGGATAAAGGCGAGTAATCGTAAAATCTGTTGACAGAATCGCGCTGAGCATGAGTTTCTAACTCTCGGGAGAAGGAGAAACATCATGCGTTATTCGGTTGACCGGCGGTCGGTTCTGGCCGGTATGGGGGCTATCGGCGCAGGCCTGCTGGCGAGGGGCGCATGGGCGCAACCGGCGGCACCTGGATACCCTGCCGATTATGGGGCGATCATCGAGGGCTCTAAGGCCGAAGGCCGGCTCTTCATGTATTCCAACATGTCGGCCAAATCCTGGGTTGGCATCCAGGAAAGGTTCAGCGAGTTATATCCTTGGATCGAGGTGGAGATTCTGGAGCTGGACAGCTCGGAGCTGCTCGAGCGCTATCTGGCCGAAGAGGGCACCGGAGCGCCAACCTGCGATTTCCTGACCTCTGGCGCGCTGGAACGCTGGCATACGCTGATGGCACAGGATGAAGTGCTTCACTACGCCTCTCCAGAGGAGGGGAACTTCCCCGAATGGTCGCGCCCGCAGCCCGGCATCTATACCATCGCTGTCGATCCGCTCGTCACAGCCTTCAACAAACTGATCCTACCGGAGGAGATGCGTCCGAAGTCGTTGACACATATGGCGGAACTGGCAACCGCCCATCCGGACGTATTCGATGGCAAGATTGCGGTCTTCGGCGCCGATGTCTCCACTGCCGGCTTCCTTGCTCATAAGGCTTATACTGACAAATACGGCGATGCCGCATGGGAGACGTTGCGCGCGTTCGGGCCGATGACCAAGTCAGAAACCTCCGCCGGGGTTGTGGTGGAGAAAATCCTGACCGGCGAGTATGTCGCAGGATATTTCTTGCCCTCCGGCATTCCGTGGCAATCGTCGAAAGACCCGAGTCGAGAGGCCGTTATCGGCTGGGATTTCTGCCATGACGGGCAGGGGATGGCGATCCGCACCTCGGCCATTCCAAAGGCAGCCAAGAACGTCAACTGCGCCAAACTGTGGCTGGATGTAACCCTGTCCTTCGAGGGGCAGAAAGGTCTCGTCAAAGGTGCGCGGACGCCGTTACGGGCGGATGTAACCCAAGCCGATACGGGCGGGGAATGGACGCTTGAATCGGTGACAGAGGCTGTCGGCGCCGAAAACATCATGACGCCGACCTATGATCCCAAACTTTTCGCCGACAAGGATGCCTACATCGCCCGGTGGAAAGAAGCGTTCGGGCGTCCGGCATGAGCGTCGAAACGACGGACGCGCACCTGCGGGTTGCGGAACGGCCTCGTTTCGCCCCGCGCGGATCACTGACGGCGGGCGCGGTGCAATGGGGGGTGTTGATTGCAACCATTTTCCTGGTCTTCGCGCCGCTGCTGCCGATCATTTATCAATCTTTTCTGGACAAGCCGCTCTATAACGAGGCGGCGCAACTGACGGCGGCGAATTACACCAATCTCGTCCGGGATGCCGAACTCGGCGGCGTGCTGTTCAATACCTTCATCTTCGCGACGATCACCACCGTGCTCGCCCAGGCGTTCGGCGCGATCTTCGCGATCCTGATCGGGCGCACTAACATGCCGGGCCGGGGCTTCTTTAACAGCTTCATGCTGGTGCCGCTGGTGGTTTCCACGATGGTTCTGGCCTTCGGCTGGTCTTTGACCTATGGCCCGTCGGGATTTGCAACGCTGTTCCTCAAGGACATCCTCGGCTTTGCCCCTTGGAATGTGAACACGCTGATCGGAATGTCTGTGGTCTCGGCGACCACGCAGATGCCTCTGTCCTTTCTCTACTGCATGGCCGCGGTGGTGATGATCGACCCGGCGTTGGAGGATGCGGCGCGCAGCTGTGGTGCAAAGCCCTTGCGCATCTTCATCCGCGTGACCGTGCCGTTGATGTTTCCGTCTCTGGTATTTGGGACGGTGTTGAATTTCACCTCGTCGCTGGATGCACTCAGCATTCCAATCATCTTCGGCGAAGCGCAGGGCATCCGGCTGTTCATGTCCTTTCTCTACATGAAGGGTCTTGGCCCGATGGTGGAGCCCGATTACGGCCTGATCGCCACCGCATCGCTTTTACTGCTCGGTCTCGTGGCGCTGCTTGTCTATGTCCAGACAAGGATTCTGCGGAACGAGCGGCGCTATACCACCATCGGCGGCAAAGCCAGCCACACGCGCAGCTTCGATCTGGGGCGGCTGCGCTGGCCGGCCTTCATGCTGGTCGCGGGCTATGTGGTGTTCTTCATCCTTTTACCGATCGGTATTCTCGTTCTTAGGGCATTCACCAGCTTTCTCAGCCCGCTGGTGCCGTTCTGGAAGGTGATGACGCTTCAAAACTTTGCCGCCATCTTCGACTCGGCAACCTTCGTGCGGCCCATCATCAATACGATCAACATCTCGTTTTTCGGGGGGATCGTGGCGACGCTATTCGTAGCACTGATCGCCATCGTTTCGCACCGCTCCGACTTTCGCTTCGCGAACCAGCTGAAATACATCGCGATGGTGCCGCGCGCGATACCGGGATTGATCGCGGGAATCGGGGTGTTCTACGCGGTGGTGTTCTTTCCGCCGCTCGGGGCGCTCAGCGGAACGATCTTCCTCATGATCTTCGCTTACTCAGCGCAGGCGATCCCCAAGGCCTATGGTGCCATTGCGCCTTCGCTTTTGCAGATCGGGCCCGACCTTGACCGCGCAGCGCGGGTGATGGGGTCGGATTGGTGGGGAGCGACGCGGGGTATTATCCTGCCGCTGCTCCTGCCAGGACTTCTCGCATCCTTTTCACTGCTCTTCATCTCCTTCTTCAAAGAATACGCCATTGCGATGTTCCTCGTCACACCAGGAACCGAGGTGATCGGCACGCGCCTGTTTCAGAGTTGGATGCAGGGAGAGATGGGACAGGTCGCGGCACTTGCGAGCGTCCAGATCGTCCTGACTGTCTTCTTCGTCGGCATGCTTCGGCTGGCCACGCGGCTCGGCAAGCGCGCTTCGGTCATGGCCCGATAGCGTCCAACATCGCCCAACATATCGAATATCAGGAGAATAAAATGCGTCTCAAAGAAGGTGCGGTGAAGATCAAGCCCGCAAAAGAATTGCGCCGATTGCTGAATGAAGGGGCCTTCCCGCTCCGTTCGGTGTCGGGTTCGACCCCACAGCATGCACAACTGGCCGAAGCAGCAGGCATTCAGGTCTTTTCGATCTCCGGCTCCGCCACTTCATCGGACCTGTTCGGACTGCCGGATGCGGGGCTGGTGACGCTCACCGAGGTTACGGAATGCGCCAAGCGGATTTGCGACGCCGTCTCGATCCCGGTCATTGTTGATGGCGATACGGGCTTTGGCAATGCCGTCGGCGTGCAGCGCATGGCCAGCGAGTTCATCAAGGCAGGCGTCGCCGGGTTTAAGATCGAGGATCAGTCTTCGCCCAAGCGCTGCGGGTTCACCAAAGGGCTGTCCGTGATCGGCATCGAGGAGATGGTTGGCAAGCTGCGCTCGGCCAAAGATGTGCGCGATGCGATGGACCCTGAAGTGGTGCTGACGGCCCGGACGGATGCGCGCAACGCAGGCGGGGGGCTTGATGATGTGCTCCGGCGCTGCGAGGCGTATCTGAAGGTGGGCGTGGACATGATCATGGTGACCGCGCTGCACAACCGCGAAGAGCTGCGCCGTGTGCGCGAGGCTTTCCCCGAGGCGCGGCTGCAGGCCAATGCCCACGGGATGCGCCCGCGGCTGACCACCGCCGATTATAACGAGTTCCGGCTTGTGACCTCGGGGGCCAAACTGAATGTCGTCGCGGCCATCGCCATGTATGACTTTCTGCAGACATACGCCGAACGGGGTGCGGACTATTACGCCGAGTTCATGGATGGCAATAAAGGCCACCCGATGGTCGATTTTGGCTTTCTGGACCTTACCGGCTTTCCCAAGCTCGTGGAGCTGGAGGAACGATACCTCCCGGCGGAAGATCTGAAGAAATATGAGACCTCCGAATCCGTATACGACCCGCGCGTCGGTCAGGGGAGCCTCGCCCGTGCCTGATACCGTGCAACATAGAGAGACGAGCACTGCGGGTCTGAGGATCGCGGCGAACAGAACGGCTGTCGCGGCCGATCTCATCCGGCGCCTCGCGCAGGTTCCGGTGGCTTGCATCAGCGACTCCATGTTTCGCATGGCGGCTGGCGGGGCTCGCCTGCGTCCCATCGGTCAGGCGCGGATGGTCGGGCCTGCCATCACTGTCAAGGTCCCTCCGGGCGATAATCTGATGGTTCACAAAGCGCTCGATATGGCGATGCCCGGCATGGTGCTGGTCGTCGATGCGGGGGGGGATCTTACCAACGCGATCATCGGAGAGCGGATGGTCGCGGTCGCCGCCGCGCGGCAGCTTGCGGGCATCATCATCAACGGTGCGATCCGCGATGCCGAAGCGCTGCGCAATCACACCGTGCCAGTCTTTGCCGCGGGGGTCACGCATCGCGGACCCTACAAGAACGGCCCCGGTGAGATTAACTTTCCCGTCGCCATCGACGGCATGGTGATCGAGAGCGGCGATCTGATTGCGTCAGATGACGACGGTTTCGTTTGCATTCCTTTACGCGATGCCGAGACCGTCTGCGCTCTGGCGGAGCAGAAATTCCGGCACGAAAACGAGAATGATCCTGTCACGGGCTCGAAAGACTGGATCGAAGCGACACTGCGCCGAATTGGTTGCGAAATTCCGGCGAGAACAGGAGGGTGACGACATGACGGAACTGATCGTATCAAAGCTGTGTAAGTCTTACGGCAAGACGATGGCCATTCAGGATGTCGATTTCACCGTCAATGACGGTGAGTTCGTGACCCTGCTAGGGCCAAGCGGCTGCGGCAAGTCGACGACGCTCGCAGCCATCGCAGGGCTGCAGATGCCGACGTCGGGGCGTATCAAAGCAGGGAGCGTAACCTATTTCGACGACGGCAAGGGCATCGCACTTCCGGCCGAAGCGCGGGATCTCGGGCTGGTCTTTCAGGCCTACGCGCTGTGGCCGCATATGACCGTCCGTAAGAACCTCGAGTTCCCGCTTCGTCTGCGCCGCATTGCCAAGGCCGAGCAGACACGCCGGATCGAGAGAGTGCTTTCTCTTGTCGAGATGGGCCATCTTGCCGACCGGTATCCGCACGAATTGTCCGGTGGGCAACAGCAACGCGTCGCATTGGCGCGGACGCTGGTATACGAGCCGGCGATCCTGCTTCTGGACGAGCCGCTGTCCAACCTTGATGCCAAGCTGCGCGAACGCGCGCGGACATGGCTCGATGACATTCGCCACCGTATCAAGCTGACGACGGTCTACGTCACCCACGATCACGGCGAGGCACTTTCGCTAAGCGATCGGATCATCGTGATGAATGGCGGCAAGATCGTGCAGATCGGGACACCGCGTGAAATCTATGAAGCTCCCAGCGATCCGTTCGTTGCGGACTTCATCGGATCGAGCAACTTCCTTCACGGCGAACTGGTGGCGACAGCACCCGGCGGCTCGCTAGCGACTGTTCGATTGGAGGACGGGCGAACGCTCGCGGTTACGCTACCACGCGAAATCGCGGCAGGCAGGTTCGTGGCAGTCGCGGTGCGGCCAGAGCGTATGGAACTGGTCGATCATCCCACGTCCAGCGAAACCGGCACGGTGCTCGAAGTGGAAATTCGTCACCGCAGCTATTTTGGTTCTCATTGGCATTACTCCTTTGATCTGGGTAGGGAAGCCATCCGGGTCTCCGCCGCTAAGGAGTATGCTGGCGACAGAGTATCTGTGTTTATTCCGACAGCGGCGTGTCTGGTCTTTGAAACCTCTCCTCCAGCCGCAGAAAAAAGGAAGATCGCAAAGGAAGCAAAAGCAGCGTGACGTTCCCATGAAGCCAAGCCGCAGCACAGCATTGCCGCGCAAAAGCGGCTTGGTTGACAAGCACGGATCTTGATGCAGAACGTCCCCAAACCCGCCCGGAGATACACCGCCGCGAGTCTGCGCAAGAGGCATGTGATCCTTCTCATGCTGGATAAGCCGCGCACCCAGAGAGAGATACAAAGTCGGCTTGATATCAGTCGGTCCCGAACGCTCGGGATCTTGCGTATGATGCAGCGTGAAGGCGAAATCGTCGCTGCCGAGCGTATAGGCTGTGTTCAGATCTGGGAGAAGCCAAGAGCCTAATCCATCACAGCTGGCCGATGAACTGCGCCAAAAGGAAGCGTGCGAGTTCCACATCAAACGCGACAAGGACGGTCCAGTAGCATGATCTGGGTGGGGGAGACATCCGCCATCGCAGCTCGACCGGATCATGCGTCAGCGGGGAAGATAGATGTAGAGAAGAGCCCAGAGCCGCCATTCGCGGGACAGCCAGCAACCGTAACCAAATACACTATGGCCTTCGGACGAGATAAGGATCAATCCGAACAGTTCTCACTTAAATTATTCGTGGACGAACTTAGATCAACCTGCGAGATGGTCCGCCCTTTGGGACTGCATGTCCCGAGCGAGGTTCAGGAATGCCTCGACCGGGCGAAGGCTCTGGTTCGACCGAAGGCAAAAAGCATATTCGGGAAAGAAATCGTTGATCTCTCGTATCTTAATGCGACAAACCCGATCGGCGCGCGTCGAAGCGGCGTCGAACATGAAGCCGATGCCGATGCCCTGCGCACAGGCTTCGTAGATCGCCTCGCGCGATTCCAGCCAGAGGAGGGGCTGCGGACGGAGGCCCGCTTCAGCCAAAACGCTGTTCAGACGCTTCTGGGTCTGGGATTGCCCGCTGCGGAATAGAAGCGGATGGTCGATCAATTCGTTCAGGCTCACCAATTGCTGACGGGACAGGGGATGGCCCTCTGGGATCAGGGCCACCAGCGACTGTTCGAACAGCGCCTCGCGGAAGATGTCGTCCGCCTGTGGCGCTTCAGTCAGGATGCCGAGATCGCATTTCCTGTCCCTGACCGCATTCACCACATGCTGCCAGTCGCCGAAATGCATCTCCAGCCGGACCCCGGGATAATGCGCGCGAAAGGCGGCGACCAGCGACATGGCAGGCCCAGGTGCGCCCGCTGCGATGACCAGCTCGCCGATGGTCAGTGTGCGGGCGGAGTGGAGAATCACCGCCGCCTCCTTTTCCGTGTCGCGCATCTGACGGGTGTGGCGATAAAGTCTTTCCCCGATCGCCGTCAGTTCCGCGCCTGTGCCAACACGGTCGAACAGGCGCACGTCATGCGCTTCCTCCATCGCGCGGACCTGCGCGGTGATCGCGGGTTGCGACACCGCCAACGCCTTGGCCGCGCGAGAAAAGCTGCCTGTTGCGGCCACCTCGTTGAAGGCGCGGATCTGGCTTGCGGTGGGGCGTTTCATGGCGGCTCCGAACGGTGTCCGGGCATAAGCTAAATTTATATCATGTCATAAACATTACAACTGCATCGCCTATGCCCGCCACGACAGCGAAAGGACTTCATCGTGGCGACGGTAACACTCAGGGGCATTCGGAAGGCCTATAAGGACACCGAGATCCTGCGCGGCATCAATCTGGACATTGCCGAGGGCGAGTTCGTCTCGCTTGTCGGGCCATCGGGTTGCGGCAAGTCCACGCTGCTGCGGATCATCGCGGGGCTGGAAGGCCCGACGGCGGGCGAGGTGCTGCTGGACGGCGTGTCCGTGTCGGGCACGCGGGCGGCGGATCGCAACCTGTCGATGGTGTTCCAGTCCTATGCGCTTTATCCGCACCTTACCGTGGCCGAGAATATCGCGGTTCCGCTGCGGATGCGTCGGTTGAACCGCTGGCAGCGCCTCCCGCTGGTCGGGGGCTTCATGGGTGGCGCGGCGGCGCGGTCCATCGCCGCCGACGTGCAGAGCGCCGCCGAGATGCTGGAGATCGGCCCGCTGCTGGATCGCCGCCCGGGCGAGATGTCCGGCGGGCAACGGCAGCGCGTGGCGCTGGCCCGTGCGCTGGTGCGCCAGCCTGCGGCCTTCCTGCTGGACGAGCCGCTGTCGAACCTCGACGCCAAGCTGCGCGCCCATACTCGGACCGAGATCACCGAGCTTCACCGCAAGCTGGGCGCGACCTTCATCTATGTCACCCATGATCAGGTGGAGGCGATGACCATGTCCGACCGTATCGCCGTGATGATGGGTGGGCAGATCCTGCAATGCGACACGCCTGCACGCATCTATGCCGATCCGTGCGATCTGCGCGTGGCGGAATTCGTAGGCTCCCCGCGCATCAACGTCATCCCGGCCGAGGCGGACAGCGCGGGCCGCATCGCCATTCCCGGCTGCACATTGCCCTTGCGCCATGGGTGTCGGGCGGCGCTGCGTCTGGCCCTGCGGCCAGAGGCGCTGTTCCTGACCGCTCATGACCCGAAACTACGCGGAGAGGTCGTGCATGTGGAAAACATGGGCCATGAATTCGTGATCCAGATCGCCGTGGCCGGGCTGCCGTCGCGCCTTGTGCTGCGGACGGCCATGCCTGCCGCGATTGGGCAGGCGGTGGGGATCGGGTTCGATCCGGCGCAGGCGCTGATCTTCGATGCCGAAGGCAGGCGCTGCCGCGATGTCGCCGTCACCCAAGGGGTTGCCGCATGACGCGGTCCGGTCATGGGGGCACGGCCCTGTTGCTGGGCGCGCCCGCGCTGGCGCTGATGATGGCGATTCTGATCCTGCCGATCCTTGCGGCGGTGATCCTCAGCTTCACCGATTACTCGCTGGGGGCGTCGGACATCCGGTGGGTCGGGTTCGAGAACTACGCCAAGATTTTCGGCAATTCCACGTATGAGAAGATGCTGATCGCCACCGGCACCTATGTGGCCGTGGTGGTGCCCGCATCCATCGGGCTGGGCCTTGGTGCGGCGCTGCTGATCCAATCGGTGACGCGGGGGGCGGCGTTCTACAAATCGGTCTATTTCCTGCCGGTGATGGCGACGCTGCTCGCGATGACCATCGTCTGGCAGATGATGCTGCACCCGACCATCGGCGTGGTGAACCGCAGCCTGCTTGCGGTGTGCGGCGTGCTGCCCGACGGGGCCTGCCCCGCCGAAATGCCCCTGTGGCTGGGTGACCGGAATTACGCCATCTGGGTGACGTGCTTCATCGGTGTCTGGCAGGGCTTCGGCTTCAACATGGTGCTGTATCTGGCGGGCTTGTCCGGCGTCTCGCGAGAGCTTTACGGCGCGGCGGAAATCGACGGCGCCCGGTCGGCGTGGGAGCGGTTCCGGCTGGTCACATGGCCCGCGCTGCGCCCGACAACGGTGTTCGTGCTGATCACGACGAGCGTCCGCGCCTTCCAGACCTTCGACACGGTGGAGGTGCTGTTTTCCCCCGGCGGGGGGCCGTCGAAGTCGGTCTATCTGATGATGTTCGCGATCTATGAAAAAGGGATCGTGCAGAACCTTGTGGGCATCGGGGCCGCGATCACCGTCCTGTTCCTGATGTCCGTCATGGCGCTGACCGTCCTGCAACGCCGCATTGCCGAACGGAAGGCCTACTGATGTTCGCTGCCCTGAAACACATCGTCCTGCTGCTTGGCGGCTTCGTCGTGCTGGCGCCGTTTGCGGTGATGCTCAGCTACTCCCTCAAATCCCCGGCGGAGATCGAGCGGGGGACGGGTGGCTTTTTCGGTGCGCAGGCCCCGATGGTGGACGAGATGTGCGTGGCCCGCAGCCAGCCCGACCGTGCCGCACTGGACGCCGCCCGCGCCGCCAGCCCCGATCTGACCGATGACGCGATCCTGTCCCGTCTGGACACCGACCGGCGCGAGGCGTGTTCGATGCGCCCCGTCGTCTTCAACTATACCAAAGCCTTCACCGAGGCGCCGCTGATGCGTTACCTGCTGAACGGGCTGATCGTGACGCTGTCGATCTTTGTCATTCAGGTGGTCGTGGCGCTGCCCGCCGCCTATGCGCTGGCCAAGCTGCGGTTCTGGGGGCGCGATGCGGCCTTTGCGCTGGTGCTGTTCTGTCTGCTGATCCCCGTGAACGCGGTGGCACTGCCGCTGTATCTGGGGTTGGCAAAGCTGGGGCTGACCAACAGTTACGCCGCTTTGGTGATCCCGTGGACGATATCGGCCTTTGGCATTTTTCTGATGCGCCAGTTCTTCATGGGCGTGCCGGACGATCTGGTCGATGCCGCGCGGATGGACGGGATGGGCGAATTCGCCATCGTCTGGCGCGTGATGCTGCCCACCGCGATCCCCGCCCTGATCGCCTTTGCCATCTTTTCCATCACCGCGCATTGGAACGATTATTTCTGGCCGCGCATCGTCATCACCGGCGACCGCGACCTGTTCACCCCGCCGCTTGGCCTGCGAGAGTTTCAGGCCGGTGCGGACGGCAGCCTTTACGGCCCGATGATGGCCACCGCGACCATCATCGTCATCCCCCTGATCGCCGCGTTCCTTCTGGCGCAGCGCAAATTCATCGAAGGAATCGCGCTTTCGGGCATGAAATAACCCCCACCGGAGAACCACAGTGAAACGCCTTTCCCTTCTTGCCGGTCTGATGCTTACGGCCACACCCCTGTCGGCGCAGGACAAGGTGACGATCGAATTCGTCTACCCCTATTCCGCCATCTTCGACGTGACGTACGAGGCGATCCTGCCCCGCTTTCAGGAAGCGCATCCGGAGATCGAGGTGAAGTTCCGCGCCTCCTACGAGGAATACGAGGATGCGTCCAACACCGTCCTGCGCGAGGCCGTGTCGGGCAACCTGCCGGACGTGACGATGCAGGGCCTGAACCGCCAGCAGATCCTTGTGGAAAAGGGCATTGCCCAACCGCTGGACCCGTTCATCGCCGAGGAGGCAGATTTCGAGGTCGAAGGCTATCACCCCGCCATGCTTCAGCTTTCGACCTTTGACGACAAGGTTTACGGGCTGCCGTTCTCCGTCTCTCTGCCTGTCGGGTTCTATAACACGGACATGATGGAAAAGGCGGGCATCGACGGGTTCCCCGCGACGTGGGACGAGGTGATTGCCGATTGCGGCACCCTGCGCGGGGCGGGTTTTGAAAACCCGATCTTCTGGGACTGGCAGATCACCGGCAACTGGCTGTTTCAGGCGCTGATGTGGTCGCAGGACAAGCCGCTTGTCGAAGGGCAGGACATGACGCTGGACAGCCCCGAGGCGCTGGTGACGTTGCAGACGATCCAGAAGATCGTAACCGAATGCAACATGACCAACCTGTCGGTGGAAGAGGCGATCACCTCCTTCACCGCGGGCGAGATTCCGATGCTATTCTCCTCCACCTCCTATGTCGGGCGAATTTCGCGCGGGAATGCGGAGCTGCCGTTCACCACGGCGTCCTTCCCCGGCATCGGGGGCGAACCGCTGGGCCTGCCTGCGGGCGGCAACGCGGCGATGATGACCTCCACCTCTGACGATCCGGCGGTGCGGGCGGCGGCGTGGGAATGGATCAAGTTCCTGACCTCGGGCGAGGGGGCGGCGGATGTGGCCCGCACCACCGGATACATGCCGCCGAACCGCGCTGCGAACGAGTTGATCCTTACGGACTTCTACAGGCGTTATCCCGAAAAGGCGGCGGCGGTGGAGCAGTTGCCGCTGATGCGCGAATGGCAGGCCTATCCCGGGGCGAACGGGCTGGCGATCACGCAGGTGATCTATGACGGGCTGGAGCGTCTGGTGACGGGCGAGCAGACCGACATGGAAGAGCTGCAACAGGAACTGGTGGACGAGGTCGCGGACCTTCTGCCGCGCTAACCATCCCCCGCCGGTCGTGCCCCCGCGCACGACCGGCATCAAGAGAACGACATGAAATTCATCCACCTGACTGATACCCACGTGATCGGCGGCGGTCGCCGCCTGTTCGGGGCCGACCCCGCCCGCCGCCTGACGCTGGCGGTTGAAAGCATCAACCGTGACCATGCCGATGCCGCCTTCACCGTCATCACCGGCGATCTGACCCATTGGGGCGACGCGGATGCCTATGCCGCCTTTACCCGTGCCATTGCGGGGCTGACGACGCCGCTGGTGCTAATGGTGGGCAACCATGACGACACCGCGTCGTTTGCGGGGGCCTTCCCCGATGCGCCGCGCGATGAAAGCGGATTCGTGCAATCCACCCGAGAAACCGAGGCTGGCCTGTGCGTGTTTCTGGACACGCGCGTTCAGGGCACCCATGCGGGCGGCTACTGTCCGGCCCGTCTGGATTGGCTACAACGGCAGCTTGCGGGCAGCGAGGGGCCGGTGCTTCTGTTCATGCACCACCCGCCCTTCGATGTCGGCATCCGTGCGATGGACGACATCCGCATGCAGGACACAGAGGCGTTCCACGCGGTCATCGCACCGCACAGCCAGCGCATTCGGCACCTGTTCTTCGGCCACGTCCACCGGGCGATCTTTGGCAATTGGCGCGGGCTTTCATTCTCGTGCATGCGCGCGCTGAACCATCAGGTTGCCTTGGACCTGTCCAGCGACGTGATACAAGGCGATCTGGCGCAGCCTGCCTATGGCGTCGTTCTGGCCGATGCCGACCGTATCGTGGTGCATATGCACGAATTCGCCTCGTGCGTGCCGACCTTTCCGCTGATGGCGCCCGAGGGCGATCTGTCCGAAGATTACTCGACGGCTATGCGGCATGAAGGGTTCATCGACCTGTGACGTATCCCGACGACTACCGCGCGCTGGTCGCAGGTGCGCGGCGCATCCTGTGTGACATCGACGGCTGCCTGATCCGAGGGGGGCAGCCGATCGACGGGGCTGCTGCGTTCGTGGGTGCCGTGCGCGACAGGTTGGCGCTTGTCTCCAACAACTCGACCGATACGGCAAAGGGCCTGTCGGACCGCTTGGCCCGGATCGGCATCGAGGTGCCGGAGACGCAGATTTTCCTGGCCGGAGAACAAACCCTGCTTCATGTGCAAGCGGCTTATCCCGATGCCCGCGTCCGGCTGATCGCCACGGATGCGATACGCGACCGGGCCGAGACGCTGGGCCTGCATCTTACCACCGAGCGGCCGGACCTGATCGTGCTGTGTCGTGCGCCCGACACGACATTGGCGGAACTGGAATCCGTGCTGGTCCAGATCACGCATGGCGTTTCGGCGATCACAGCCAACCCCGATTTGACCCATCCCGGCGCTGCGGGGCCAGCCATCGAAACGGGTGCCGTCGCCGGGATGCTCCAAACCTGCCGCCCTGGCCTTTCGATACCCTTTGTCGGCAAGCCGGCCGCGCCGCTTTTCCTTCTTGGGCTGCAGAACGCTGCGCCCGACGAGGCGATCATGGTCGGGGACAATCCTGAAACGGATATCATCGGTGCCAAGCGATTACGAATTCCTGCGCTTCTAATCCATCCCGACACGAGTATGGGGCCGACAATCGCAAGCCTGATCTAGCGAGATTGCTGAAGCTTCGAGTTGCCAGATCCTTGAGGCCAAGCATCAGAGTTGCGACTCTCAGAACCAAGCGAAGTCGATATCTCGCAGCCCTCGGCGCCCATCTAGCAGTCGATTCTTGAGACATCAGAGATGCTGCCTCTATCGCTGCCATTTTTGCGATCTCGGCGGCGTTCTTCTTTGCGTTTTGGCCAAAATGATTATCGTGGCGCGGGGAAGATCGCTACGAAGCCGCATAAGGGTGCGAAGTCGGGTATCCACCGGGAATGTCCGCAATGTCCCACGATCGACACTCGCGAGCCATTGTTGACCTTCGCCGATGACACTAGCCTGTTGGGACGCGCATAAAGATCGACCTGCATGGTCAATCATCTGCGCGTTCATTTCCCATTTGAAAGCAAGGATGGCACATGTGTGACCATATGTTTGTCGTGACTGGCGGACCCGGTTCCGGCAAGAGCACTTTGATCGACGCGCTACGTGGCAGGGGATTTGCGTCCATGCCCGAGGCCGGCCGAGCAATCATTCAGGATCAGGTCAAGATTGGCGGAACCGCGCTGCCGTGGGCAGACAAACCCATGTTTGCCGAACTCATGCTCGGATGGGAGCTACGCTCGTGGCACGAAGCTTCGGAACTTAAACGGTCAGTTTTCATGGACAGAGGGGTTCCCGATGTCGTCGGCTATCTGTCGCTGTCTGGCCTTCGGGTTCCCGCCCATGTGGAGGCTGCCGCGAAGACATATCGCTACAACCGTATGGTCTTTATCGCCCCATATTGGGAGGCCATTTTTGGGCAGGACGCCGAAAGAAAGCAGGATCACGAGGAAGCCGAGGCAACCAACCGGGTCATGGCTGATACTTACGCCCGCTTCGGCTACCAGCTTGTTGAACTTCCCAAAGTGACAGTCGAGGAGCGTGTTTCTTTCGTCCTAGATCACTTGAAAGCGGGATGACGGCATTGTCCCACAATCGTCACTCAGAGCCCAAACCGGACGTTGATGTGGGGGCGGTGCAAGCCGCCCCCACATAAGCTTACTCCGGTGCCTCGACCCCGAGACGGTCCAGCATTGCCTTCATTTCCGTGATCTCTTGTTCCTGGGCTGCGATGATCTTTTCTGCCATCTCCCGCGTTTCGGGGTCTTCACCCTGCTCAAGCTCGACCTTCGCCATGTCGATAGCCGACTGGTGATGCGGGATCATCATCAAGAGAAAATCACCATCGGCGCTACCCGAAGATGCCATGCCGTTCATGGATTCCATCATCGTATCCATGGTGGCCATGTAGTCGGCCATCGGCCCTTCCGCATGCGCGGAATGGTCCATGCTCGATTGAGCGACAGCCGGGGTCGTCAGAAGTACAGCCGTCAACGCGGCGAGCATGGTCTTCTTGGTCAGCATTTGCAGGATCTCCGTCTTGCTGGGTTAAATTTAATGAGCTGCGGCGGTTAGGAATGAGGGATGCCGATAAGCCCAAAGCTCATGAGCGCCATCCACGCGGCCATAGCGATCATCATGAGGTTTTCGGTCAGGGAGACAAACCCGAGCGGCACATTGCTCGATCCTCCGACGCATGCACATTTCAGTTCCCGCCGGTCGATGTAGACCGCTTTGAACACCGAGACCGCACCGACCGTGCCGATGAACAGGGCCAGCGGCACCGACAGCCACGTCAGAACGCCTGCAATCATCAAGATGCCTGCAAAGCCTTCGGCAAAGGGGTAGATATAGGAATACGGCACCCATCGTTTTGCTAGCAGGTCGTAGTTCAGAAACATCGTGGCGAAACTTTCTACATTCTGAAGCTTCAGCAGAGCGAGGATGGCCATGCTGAACGCAATGAACCATTCGCCAGCGCGCACGGTGAAAGGGGAGCCATAGACCGCCATACTCGCAGCAAGAGCCATGAGCAGCGTCATCGTAAACAGGGCGATTATTGGCCTGTAGCTTGTGGCTTTGGGGTCTGCGACCGTTTTCCCGAAATGACGGCGCAGGTCGTCATAACCACCGATCCGATCCCCACCAATAAACACCTGCGGTGTCGTTTTCACCCCGTGCTGGGCCTTGAAGTCGTCCGTTTCGGCGCGGGTCGTGAGCCAGCGGTCCTCGACCTCATAGCCCTGCCGCTTCAACAGGTCTTTGGCCTTTAGCCCATACGGACAGACATGCTGGTCCATAACCATACGGTAGAGTGTGGCAACAGGTCGTTCTTGCGAGAGGGCAGTCATGGCATCCGGCTTTCGTGATGATCAACCGGGTGTTATATAGGGTCTGTACTATAGTACGGAGTCAAGGGATGGGACTGACAATAAAGCAGTTTGCTGACACGGCCGGTGTGGGCGTCGAAACCATCCGGTTCTACCAGCGCAAAGGCCTCTTGGAGACGCCGACAGTCCCAGCAGGGATCAGGCGTTACAACGACGAAGCTGTGACCCGTCTACGGTTCATCAGATCTGCGCAACAAGCCGGATTCACACTTGAAGAGATCAGAGAGCTTATGAATCTGGATACGTGCCTTGATCGAGAACGGGCGCGCGAAATGGCTTATCAGCGGTTGCGGGCTTTGGATCGGCAAATTGCTGAGATGAGGAAGGCCCGGAGCGCCCTCCAGCGTCTTGCGGATCAGTGTGCCCATCAAGGTCCCGGTGCTTGCCCAATCCTAGAGGCTTTTGAGCGGTAGGCGAATGTCGGCTTCGTCCCATGATCGACGTGCAGAGCCCATTGCGGCCGCTCGTAAGTGATGCTCACTTCTGCATTGCAGCATACGGCAGTGGTCCCGTTCTGGACTGTCACCCAACCGCTCTAACGGACTTTCGCGTCCCTGGTGAGGATGCCTCGCGGCGCGGAGACTGCTGCGCAGGTCAGGGCCGCGCCTGCCGCTGCAAGGACACCGGCCGCCCCCAACGGGGCGATCACGAGGCCGCTGACAAGCGGAATGGTAAACTGGGCGATGCGGTTCGCCGTCAACCGCAAGGACAGCGCCGTTCCGCGCGCGGGGGGCGGCGCGATCACCAGCGTCAATGCCACCGTGCTTGTCAGCGCCATGCCCACCCCGAACCCCGTTAGCGCAAGCCCCATGCCAAGCGCCCAGACCGGAAGCCCGAACCCAAGCGCAAGAAGCCCGACGCCGCCCGCCGCCGATGAACACACCGTCACCGACATGCGGCCGAAGCGGCGCACCATCCGGCTGAACACGATCCGCGACAGCATCGCCGCCACGGCACGAACGCTCAGCAATATGCCGATGACGGCGGGAGAGATGTCGCGCTCGGCCCCAAGAACGGGAAGGAAGGCAAGGATCAGGTCCTGCGATGCCACGCAGATGCTGCCAAGCACGATCAGCCATGGCAGCCCCTTGGTGGCGGCGATCTGCGACAGGGGGATCTCGGCCTGGCGGGACCGCTGTTTGCGTTCGGGCCGCGCCCACAACAGGCCCGCCACCGCCAGCAGCAGGAACACCGCGCCGATCACCGGCACCACGAACCCCGCGCCCGAGCCGATGAACAGCGGTCCCACCGCCTGACCCAGCGAGATCGCGACCATGTAATTGCCCAGCATCGCATCGCGGTGCATCCGGCTGCTGCTGCGTGAGATCATCAGTTGCATTGAGGCCAAGACCAGCGTCTGCCCGATCCCCAGCGTCGTCGTCGCGATCAGCAGCGATGCGAGCGACGGGGGCACCAGCCACAAGGCCACGCAGCCCGCCAGCACTCCAACCGCCCCTGCCATCGCCGACGTTGCCGCGCCACCGCGGTCATTCACCCGCCCCAGCATCACCGTCAAAAAGATCGGCAGGATCGCGAATGCCGCCGAGAGCATCCCCACCACCTGCGGACCGAACCCGAGATCGAGCGCGGCATAGGTCGTCAGGATACGCGCCAGCGGTATCGTCGATTGCACCAGCAGCCCTGCCGCCATGATCGGCAGGACCACCGGGATCAGGATCTGCCGCCGCGCCGTCACGCCGCCTGCTGCGGGATCACGCCGCTGGCCCGCAGCAGGGCCTTGGTGTAATCGTGCTGCGGATTGTCGTAGACGTCGCGCACCGGACCCTGTTCGACGATCCGGCCACCATACATCACCAGAACCGAGGTCGCGAAGTCGCGCACCAGCGCCAGATCATGTGCGACGAAGACATAGGACAGACCGTAATCGCGCCGCAGATCCTTCAGCAGGTCGATCACCTGCGCCTGAACCGACACGTCCAGCGCGGACACCGCCTCGTCGCAGACGATCAATTCGGGTTTCAGCGCCAAGGCGCGGGCGATGGCGATCCGTTGGCGCTGCCCGCCCGAAAACTGGTGCGGGTGGCGGTCGGCGTGGTCGGGCTTCAGGCCGACCTGCTCCAGCAATTCGGCCACGCGGGTGCGCCATTGGCTCTTCGGCAGCACATCGGGGTGGATCGCCCAAGGTTCCGCGATGATCTGCTGCACCGTCATGCGCGGGTTTAGCGATGCGGTCGGGTCCTGAAACACGAACTGCACGCGGCGGCGCATCTTGTAGGCTTCGGCTTCGGACTGCCCCTGCATCGCCCTGCCGTCGAACCGGATCACCCCCGAGGTCGGATCGTCCAAACCGAGGATCATCCGCGCCAGCGTCGACTTCCCCGAGCCGGATTCGCCCACGACGCCCAGCGTCTCGCCTTTGGCCATGGTGAAGCTGACATCGTCCACCGCCCGCACCGGCTGCGTCCTCAGCCGTGCGAATTGCCGTGCAAGACCGCCATAGATCTTGCTGACGCTCTGCACCTCCAGCATCGGCCGCCCCGCCGCGATGTCCGAGAACCCCGCCCGACCCGGAATGGCATCCAGCAGACGGCGGGTATAATCGTGCTGCGGGTTGCGCATCACCTCGGCCGAGGTGCCGGATTCCACGATCCGGCCCGCCTGCATGACCACGACTCGGTCGGCCACACGTTCCACGACGGTCAGATCATGGGTGATCAGGACCATGCCCATCCCATCCTCGGCCTGAATCTCCTTCAACAGGTCCAGCACGCGCGCCTGCACGGTCACGTCCAGCGCCGAGGTCGGTTCGTCCGCGATCAGCAGTTTCGGCTTCAACGCGATAGCCGAGGCGATCATGATCCGCTGCCGCTGCCCGCCGCTGAACTGATGCGGATAATCCTTCATCCGACGTTCGGGTTCGGAAATGCCGACCCGGGCCAGCAGTTCGATCACGCGGGCCTGCGCCACATCCGGTGCGATGCCGTGCACGCGCATGGTTTCCGCGATCTGCCAGCCGACGGGATAAACGGGGTTCAGCGCCGCCAGCGGGTCCTGAAAGATCATCGAGATGCTTTTGCCATTGATGCGGCGGCGCGTCTCGGCGTCGGCTTGCAGCAGGTCATGTCCCTCGAACAGTATCTGTCCTTGGGGGATCACGGCGGGCGGCGTCTCGATCAGGTTCATCACGGCGGATGCGCTGACCGACTTGCCCGATCCGCTTTCGCCAAGGATGGCCAGCGTCTCGCCTGCGTTCACGTCCCAGCTGACATCCTCGACGGCGCGGACGAGGCCGGCGCGGGACGGGAACTGGATCGAAAGGTTGCGAACTGAAAGCAGCATCGGTTACCTCGCTTCGGTTTCAAGGCGCCAGCGTTCGACCGGATCGGTGACGACGCGCAGCCAGTTGGTCAAGAGGTTCAGCGACATCGCGGTCAGCATGATCGCAAGGCCGGGCCAGAAGGCGAGCCACCACGCGGACCCCAGATAGTTGCGCCCGTCGGCCACCATCAGGCCCCATGTCACCTCGGGCGGCTGGATGCCGATGCCAAGGAAGCTGAGACCGGATTCGACCAGCATCACAAAGGCCATCTCCAGCGCGGCAAGGTTGATGATCGTCGGCAGCACCATCGGCGCGATGTGGCGCAGCAGGATGCGGGACGTGCTGGCCCCCGTGGCGCGGGCGGCGACGACGAACATGCGCTGCTTCAGCTCCAACACCTCGGCCCGCACGGTCCGCATGAAAATCGGGATGCGGGATACGGCAAGCACCAAGATCACGTTCGTCACGCCCGGCTCGAACACGAACAGCACGATCATCGCCAGCAGCATCGACGGGAGGGTCATGATGGCATCGGCCAGACGCAGCAGCACATCCCCGACCCAGCCCCCGCGATACCCCGCGATCAGGCCCAGTATGCCGCCGACCAGCACGGAAAACAGCACGGCGGTGGCGGAAATCAGGATAGTGTTCTGGCTAGCGACGACGATCCGCGCCAGCAGGCTGCGACCAAGCGCATCGCCGCCAAGGATGAACATCCACCCCGCGTCCAGTGAAAACGGCGCGGCATTGCGCCCCTTCAGGTTCAGTGCGCGGGCCTGTTCGGCCAGCAGGGTCGGGCCGACGATGGCGCAGCCCAGCACGATCAGCAGGAATATGACCGATACGGTGGCATAACGGTCGCGCAGCAGGGATCGCAGGATTGCCGATTTCCGACGACCCTGAGCGGCCGGCAGCTCAGCTGTGACGGATGCGGGGATCGACGAAGGCATATGAGATATCCACGATGATGTTGATGAGGAAGACGGCCAGCGCCGTCACGAGGATGGCCGCCTGAATGACCGCGAAATCGCGCATCAGGACGCTGTCGATCATCAGCTTGCCGATGCCGGGGAAGCCGAACACGGTCTCCACGATCACCGCGCCGTTGACGATGCCCGCCGCTTGATCGCTGGCCACCGTGATGACCGGCAGCAGCGAATTACGCAGCGCGTGGACGAAGATGATCGCGCGCGCCTTCACACCCTTGGCCTTGGCCGCCTTGACGTAGACCGAGGACAGCGCCGTCATCATCGACGTCCGCATCACCTGCACCAGCACGCCCGCTGGCCGCAGGACCAGCACGGCCACCGGAAGCACCCAGTGCTGCCACGTTCCCGTGCCGGAAGTCGGCAGCACGTTTAGCGTTACCGCGAACACCAGCACCCCCACGATCGCCACCCAGAAGTTCGGCATGCTGGCCCCGATCAGCGAGATCAGGCTTGCCAGCCGGTCGAACACCCCGCCGGGGTGATAGGCCGCAAGCGCCCCCGTCACGATAGAGATCAGCAGCACCAGCGGCATCGTCACCGCCGCCAATGCCAGCGTCGTCGGGAACGCCGCCAGCACCATGTCAAGCGCGGGGCGGGAATATTGCAGCGAATTGCCGAAATCACCCTGGAACACGCCGGTGATGAAGCTGCCGAACTGCACGATCAGCGGATCGTCGAACCCGTGCAGCGCGTTATAGGCGTCGATCTGGTCCTGCGTCGCCTCGGGCGGCAGATACAGCATCGCGGGCGATCCGGTCATGCGGGCCAGAAAGAACACGACGATGACGAGGAAGATCAGCGAAAGAATGCTTTGGAACGAGCGTTTGAAGATGAAACTGCCCATGGGGCCCTCCGGGATGGGGTGGCCGGGGCTTAGCGCCCCGGCGGGCCGTCAGCTCGATTTCAGTTGCAGCTTGGCCAGTTGCAATTCGACCGCGTTGGCGATGGTCGGCGTGAAGTCGATGCGCGGGCCGATCCGCATATAGTTGACCATGTGGAAGAGCGGCACGTCCGAGACGATGTCCTGATAGATCATGCGGAACACCTCGTTATACGCCGCCTCGCGTTCGTCGCCGGACAAGGTGGCCGCCTTTTCGATCAGCGCGTCAAGCTCGGGGTTGTGCAGCTCGCTCTGCCGTCCGTTCGAGTGGTATTTGAAATAGACGGTGAAGGCCGCGTCGCCGCTGTTGTTGTCGTGCATGGTCAGGAAGATGTTGGGCTTGCGGGCCGGATCGAAGGGCTTATTCGCCACCTCCAGCCACTGCGACATTTCCAACGTTTCCATGTTCACGTTCAGGCCAACGGCGCGCAGCATCTCGCCCACGGCCTGCACGAACTCGTTGCTGTTGGCGAACATGGCGGGGCGACCGATCAGGCGCATTTCGGTGTCAACGGGAACGCCGTCCGCCTTGGCTTCGGCCAGCAGACGCATCGCCTCGTCGGGGTCGTATTCCCACGGGGTCAGGCTGTCGTTCCAGCCGAAAACGTTGGGCCCGACCTGCTGCGTCGCCTCGGTCGCTTCTTCGGACAGGATGGTGCCAAGGAAGGCGGTGCGGTCGATGGCAAGGTTGATCGCGCGGCGCACGCGGATGTCGTTCAGCGGCGGCACATCGACGCTAAGCCGGAACATCGCGCTGTCGGAGTTGGGATAGACCTTGTCCATATCCGGATCGGTCGCATCCTGCGGCGCGATGGAAAACGCGAGGTCCGCCTCGTTAGTCGCCACCATCGCCGCCACGACCGAGGATTCCGACCGCCAGACATAGGTCGCCTTGGTGATCACAGGCTCCTCGCCCCAGTATTCGCCCGAGCGTTCGAGGGTCACGTCCTGCCCCTGCACCCATTCGACGAAACGATAGGGGCCGGTGCCGATGGGCTCGTTGGTATAGACCCCGAGAGGTGTGTTGGGCGAGGAGATCGCCATCTGCGCAAGCAGCGTCGGCAGGATCGGGCTGGGCTGGGCGGTGGTGAACTTGACCGTCAGCGGATCGACCGCCGTTGCCGTGATGTCCACCCCGTCAAAGAACTTGGTGCGTGTGATGCAGGTCAGCGCCGGATCGATGGTGCGCTCCATCGCCGCGATTACCGCAGCGGCGTCGAAGGGCGCGCCGTCGTGGAAGGTCACGCCTTCGCGCAGCTTGAAGGTCCATTCGGTTGGGCTGTCCTGCGTCCAGCTTGTCGCCAGACGCGGCATCAGCGTGGCGTCGGCATAGTTCAGTTCCACCAGCGTTTCGACCACGTTCTGCTTGATGATCCGTCCGATGACGGAGCGCGGCATCTCGCACGGGTCAAGACGATCGGGACCTGCGGGCAGGACGATCTTCACCTCGGTTTCGGGACCCGCCAAGGCGGGGGACGCACAGGCCAGCAAGGCCAAAATAATATGTCGCATAAAGGCTCCTCCCTTTTCGACGATGGTCTTATCCCGCGCGGCGGGTCATCTCCGTGATGGTGTTGCGGATTTCCGCGATCTTCAGACGCTCGTGCTCCTCCTTGGCACGGACGGCTGGCAGGATCTCGGCGGCGATTGCGGGGGATAGGGTGACGATGCCGTCGGCATCCCCGACCACCAGATCGCCCGGCATGACCACTGTGCCGCCCACTGCGATGGGCTGGTTCAGCGTGCCGGGGCCGTTCTTGTAGGGGCCGCGATGCGTCACCGCGCGGGCATAGACCGGCAGACCCAATTCGCGGATCGCATCGACATCGCGGATCGCGCCATCGATGACGAAACCGGCGAGGCCAACAGTCATCGCCTTCTGCACGATGATCTCGCCGATCAGCGCCTGTGTGACATCGGCGCCGCCGTCCACGACCATCACGTCGCCCGCCCGCACCAGCTTCAGCGCCGCGTGGATGGCATGGTTGTCGCCCGCGCGGGTCCGCACGGTGAACGCCGTGCCGATGATCGTCTGCGATTTGTGATAGGGCAGCAGGCCGACCGCGCCCGGAAGGCGGTCCATGCAATCACTAATGATGGAGCTGGCGGTGCCCGTGTAATCGCGCAGCAAGTCGGCAGCAACCTGTGCGGCTGCCGGATATTCCCTGATCGTCATCTGTCCCTCCGAAACGCGAATAGCGCTCTCCTCGCCTCGACGGTATGGGGGTTCCAATTTTATAAAAAGCGATATTTATTGGCCGGAACAGGTGCATTTTATTCATATGAGGTCCGATGTTCACCATCCGCCAGCTCGAAGCGCTGTATTGGTCATCGTCGCTCGGCAGCTTCGAAGCGGCTGCGAGCTATCTTCACGTGGCACAGTCGACCATTTCCAAACGGCTGGCCGAGATGGAGCGTCAGTTCCCCGAGCCGCTCTTCGACCGCTCGGGGCGGCATTCGGTCCTGACGGTGCGCGGCGAAGCGATCCTGCAAATCGCCGAGCAGATGCTGCGCCTAAACGACCGCCTTGTATCCGCCGCGCGCGGCACGGATGCGGTGCCGCTGAAGATCCGGCTGGGCGTGACCGACCTTGTTGCGATGTCCTGGCTGCCGGAACTGGTGAAACGAATCGAGGCGACCTATCCGGGGGTGGAGATCGAACCGGAGATCGACCTGTCCAATGTGCTGATCGAGCGTCTTCTGGACCGCAAGATCGACTTCGTGATCTGCCCGCGCGGGACCTTGCAGCCGCAATTCATTAACGCGCCGCTGGATGCAATCGAACTGGTCTGGATGTGCAGCCCCAAACTGGTCGGCGACCGGACTTCGTTGACGCGCGAGGAATTGCTGTCGATGACGCTGCTGGCGCAATCATCAGGCTCTGTCCTGCGCCCGATGCTTTACCCAATCATCGACAACGAAAGCCTGACCTTCCGCAAGAAGATCAACTGCAACAACATGGGCGCCTTGGCAGAGCTTGCGGCCAGCGGGATGGGCATCACGATCCTACCGCGTTCGTTCTTCGTCCGTTACCTGCAGGACGATCGCCTGCGGGTAATGGACACGCCGATCTACCTGCCCGAACTGAATTACTACGTCACCTTCCGCAACGACTACTACCGCGAGTTCTTCGCGGGAGTTGCGCAGATCTGCAGGGATATTCGCGGCTTCAGCGAACATGCGGGGCGACAAAGAGAAGTTAACTAATGCAATCGAACGCTTTCGATCGTCCGTGCAGCTCTTACGTGGTCGGGATATCAAATCTATCTTTGCGAATGCCTATCGATACTGCGTTGCAGCGAATGGCGGCTTCGTCCCCCCCTGTCTGCCCGGCCGGCAGCGGGCACGCTTGACCAGCACCGGTGTTCAGAGCCCAAAGGCGACATTCGCATCCGCTGCGGCGAATGCAGTTGCAGCGTATGCTCATGCCCTGTCCCCGGTCTAAGATTTCCGTGAGGCGATTTCCCTTCCATCGACAGCGATGTATATGACGCGGGATGAAGCAGGAGCTTGCATGACCGCCGATTTGCCCGCCGATCTCAAAACTTATCTTCTGCAATCGCGTGTCGCTTTGGCGCTTGCGGCACCGGACGGTGACTCCCCTCTCTTGCTCGTTAACGAGGGTTTTTCTGCTCTCACCGGATTTCAGGCTCGGGACGTGATCGGGAAGAACTGCCGCTTTTTGCAGAGAGATGCGGACAACACGCAGGCAAAAGCCCGTATTCATGCGTTCTTTGAGCGCGACGACCAGTCTAGCGTTCGCACCGATCTGGTGAACTTCCGCAAGGACGGAACGCCTTTCATCAACTTGCTCTACATGTCCAAGCTGCGCGGCAGGTCCGGGGAGGTGCGCTACATATTCGCATCGCAGTTCGACATCAGTCGGTCTCGCCCGGAGTTGCTGGCAACCTATGAAGGCGAGTTGGCAGAAACGCTTAGCGGGTTGCGCCCGATCCTTTCCGAAACTGGCACGATCCTGGATGGCTCGTTGATCACTATCGCCAACAGCGCGACCATGATTGCACAAGCAAAGCTTTTGCTTTCATCACTTGAAGATGCACAACCGGGCGCCTGAGGTGATCCAGGAATGACAAGTCAATTTGGGCCCGCGGTCGTTGGGATCGGCGCGTCTGCGGGGGGGCTTGAGGCTCTGCGCGATATGCTTGCGGCGGTCCATGTCCCATCGGGGATGTGTTTCGTGGTGGTCCAACATCTGGATCCAACGCATGAGAGCATGCTTGCACAGCTTCTGGACCGGCATACCGCGCTCGAGGTGTCCCAGGCAGAGGGCGGTGAGCGCGTCACACCAGATAAAGTCTTCATCATCCCGCCGGGACGCGGCCTGGCAATCAAAGACGGGCGTCTCGAACTGACTGACTTTTCCCAGCCGCGAGGGATGCGCCGTCCAATCGACGATTTTTTTGTTTCATTGGCCGAGGACCAGCAGGCTCGCGCCGCCTGCGTCATCCTGTCCGGAACCGGGGCTGACGGCACGACAGGTTTGCGCGCGGTCAAGGAAAATGGGGGCATTTGCGTCGTTCAGACACCGGAGAGCGCAAAATACGACGGCATGCCCCTCTCTGCCGTCGGAACAGGGCTGGTCGATTTCGTCAAATCGCCCTCAGAGATTGCAGAATGCCTCCGCGAGTTTTACGAGCGGAAAAGCGGAGATACCGCGCCGCAGGCAGGGGTCGTCGCAGATCATGTCGATGAGTTGTGTCGATCCCTGCGCGCGGTCATTGGGCATGATTTCTCCGGCTATAAGAGAAGCACGCTTATTCGGCGGATCGAGCGCCGGATGCATGTTCTCGGCATTGACGCCGCCCGGGACTATCTGAATCGCGTGAAGGCGGATCGGGTTGAGTGCGATGCTCTGTTCCGTGATCTGCTCATCAACGTCACACGCTTTTTCCGTGATCCGGCGGCATTCGAAGCCTTGGCACGGCTCGCACTGGATCCGCTCCTCGATGCGCGTGACGTCGGAGAAGAACTCAGAATCTGGGTTGCGGGATGTTCGAGTGGCGAGGAGGCCTATTCCATCGCCATGCTCGTTGCCGATCGGATGCGTCAGCGCGGAGACGTGTTTTCTCTGCAGATCTTCGCGACGGATATTGACGAGCAAATGCTGCAGATCGCCCGCGAGGGACGGTATCCGCTGTCAGCCATCGCCGACATCCCTGAAGGCTTGCGCGAGCGCTACACGACGCCCCATGCGGACCATTTCAGCATCAACAGCGAGATCCGGGATGCGATCCGGTTTTCAAGCCATAGCGTTGTAAAAGACCCGCCATTTTCGAAGGTGGATCTAGTGTCGTGCCGCAACCTGCTCATCTATTTCGATGATAAGTTGCAACAGTCAGTGCTGCCTCTTTTCCATTATGCGATCCGGCCCGAGGGCTATCTGTTCCTCGGACCCTCGGAAAGCGTCGGACGGTTCGAGCACCTGTTCCCCGCAATGGATCAACAAGCGCGTGTGTTCCAGCGCTCGCCGGGCTCACCCTCCTATCCTATCGATCTTCCCGGCAGCTACCGAGGCACATCGGCGCAAGGCCGTGCGCCCGCCCAGTCAGCTGGTCGCAGGTTCGTGACCGAGGAGGGCGCTGCAGTGCGACGGTTGATCGAACGATATGCCCCTGCAAGCATGGTCCTGGATCAGGACGCTGGGATTATCGCAGCCTATGGCCGGCTTGGAGCCTACTTTGATTTCCCAGTGACAAGGGAGGGCGGTTCGAGCGCCATATCTCTTGCCCGGCCTGGGCTTAGAAAAGTCATCGGACCTTTGCTGCGCCAAGCACGCGATACCGCAAGACGCGCCATCGTCAAGGATGTGGAAGTTGTCAGCGAGTTTGGCACGCAGCCTGTCAACGTGATCTGCGATCCCCTTGCCGATGGCACGACGCTGCTTGTCATCAAGGAGGCTGGGTCTTTCCTGCCAGAACGCAGCTCCGACATCACTGAGCTTCAGAACACTGATGACAACCTCGACGCGCTCGAGGATGAACTCCGAGCGACACGGCATCGACTGCGCTCAACCGTCGAAGAGCTCGAAACGGCGAACGAGGAGCTCAAAAGCTCCAACGAAGAAATGATGTCGATGAACGAGGAGTTGCAGTCGACCAACGAAGAGCTGGCGACGGTCAACGACGAGTTGAAGACGAAGGTCGATCAACTCACCGTCGCGAACTCCGACCTTCGGAATTTCTTTGCCTCGACGGATTTGGCGGTGGTCGTTTTGGATCGTGACCTCAATATCCGCAGCTATACCGACGCGGCCCGCTCGATTTTCCCCCTCCAGCCTACCGATCATGGCCGGCCTCTTTCGGACGTGGCCAGCCGCCTTGTCGACGACGAGTATATCGAGGATGCCAGGGCGATCATCGAAGGGTCCACTGGAAAGATCCGGCGCGTTCGTAATGCGAGCTCCGGCCAATCCTTCTCGCTCCGCTCGCTGCCGTATCGGCTTCAGAATGGAACAGTGGACGGCGTGACTTTGGTGTTCACAGATATCTCCGATGCTCTCGACCTCGAGCGCAGCCTTGCAGAAGCACGTGACTGGCGTGATCTCGCGGTGAAGGCCGCGGGGATCGGCGTCTGGGAATACCTTGTGGACGACGACAAATTTATCTTCGACGAGGCCGAGCAGGCTTTGTTGGATGCGCCGTCCGAAGGTGCCGTGGACGACATTCTCGCACGTGTGGTCTTTGCGGATGACCATGCAATGGTCAAAGAGGTTTTGGCCCGCTCCGCTGCCACAGGCGAGGATCTGGAGGTCAACTTCCGGACCCATGGGCCCGATGGATCGATACGCTGGATAAAGGGTCTTGGGCGTAAAATTCCCGGAGAGGGCCCCCTCCGCCTTGTCGGCGTTTCGGTCGATGTCACAGGGGAATACGCCATTGCGGAAACCCGGCAGTTGATGGTCCGCGAGATGAACCACCGGGTCAAAAATCTCTTCGCCATCATTGGCAGCATGATCATGGGCCAAGCTCGGACGCAAACCGACGTGCGGACCTTTGCATCCTCCGTCCGGGAGCGGATCTCGGCTTTGGGCCGAACCCACTCGCTTGCAACATCGGACAGGATCGGTGAAGCGATCGATCTTGGTGCAATCCTGCGGACCACGATCGCGCCTTACAAGGATCATGCGTCCATCTGCATCGAAGGCCCGGATGTCCTTGTGCGTCCGGCATTTTTGTCGCCGCTATCAATGACCCTCCATGAGTGGGCAACAAACGCCGCAAAGTATGGTGCCCTTCGCAAGTCGTCTGGCGGTTTGCATGTGACCTGGCAGAAAATCGATACCGGCGTGGAACTCTTCTGGCGTGAAAGCTTTGAACCCGTTGAGGTGCCGCTTGGCGAAGCAGGGTTTGGAACACGTCTCGTCGAGATGTCGGTTCGTCAGCTTGGTGGTGATCTGAAGCAGACAATAAGCAACAAGCAGGTCGAACGTATCTGCACATTACCAGGCGATGTTTTTGATGACCAAGACTGACACCGTGCTGCTCGTCGAAGATGAACTTCTTGTGGCGATGGAGATACAGGATCTGATCGAAGAAGTAGGACTGGCCACTGAAGGGCCATATTCTACTGTCGCAGGCGCAAATGAGGCGTTGGGATCTGTTCAGGTGGCATGTGCAGTGCTTGATGTCCGGCTTCGGGATGGTGACATCTTTCCAGTTGCAGATGAACTTTGCGCGCGGGGCATCCCGATGATCTTTCATTCGGGCCACGCCACGCCCGACCAGATCACATCGCGTTATCCCGACGCCATCTTCTTCGAAAAGCCCTGCGTTCCAGCGCAAATCGTCCAGACAATCCGTCAATTGACGGGGAAAGAGCAACTCGTTGCGTGACGCCCGAGATATCAATATGCGCAGCGGATGGTGGATTCTCTGGGGCTCGTTGGCCTCGCTGTCGATCCTGATTGCTGTTTTGTAACTTGAACCTGCATGCGCGGGAACTCATTCTCGCGACGACATGTTGATCCCCGCCAGTTGGGAGGTGCGCATGTTCATCAGGTTCGGTTACGACATCACGATTTCCTGCCCGCAAGAAACGACGCTGGTATCGCGTATGGCGATCCGGGACGAACGCCGCCCGGATCTGGCGCAGGATGAGGTGATCGAGCTTTCCCCCGGCGCCCGGCGCCACGAATTCGTCGACGGGTTCGGCAACCGCTGTTTGCGGATTCTAGCCCCGGCGGGCGATCTGCGCCTGCGCGGCGACGGGTTGATCCGCGATGACGGCTTCCCCGACCCGGTGGAGCCCGGTGCGGGCGAGACCCCGATCCACCAGTTGCCGGACGATGTAATGCAGTTCCTGCTACCGAGCCGCTATTGCGAAAGCGACGAGCTTGGCAATCTGGCGTGGAGCCTGTTTGGCCACCTGCCGCCGGGATGGGCGCGGGTGCAGGCGATCTGCGATCATGTGAATGCCGGGATCGCCTTTAACTATCAGAACGCGTCGTCTTTTCGCACGGCAGCTGGCGCGCTGCGGGACGGGACGGGGGTCTGCCGCGATTTCGCCCACACGGCCATTGCGCTCTGCCGCGCCATGTCGATCCCCGCGCGATATGTGAATGGCTATCTGGGCGATATCGGGGTGCCGTATGGCGGGCCGATGGACTTCTCTGCGTGGTTCGAGGCGTTTCTGGGCGGGCGCTGGTATGCGTTCGATGCGCGTCACAACGTCCCGCGCATCGGGCGGATCAACATCGCCTATGGTCGGGACGCCGCCGACGTGGCGATGATCCACAGCTTCGGCCCGCATCTGCTGAAGAATTTCACCGTGGTTTGCGACGAGGAAACCGCCCTCGCCGCCGAATAGTCTGCAACGTGCAGTAGCCTTCTTCATAAGCGAACCCCGCCGGCGAGGGCCACCAGCGGGGTTCTGTAGGACAGGGAGCAAGGCTTAAATCGACAGGGAGGAGTGTTGTTCCCGCAAAACTAGCTCGGCTGGTCCAGCTATTCCAGATCAATTGCCCTCGGCATTCGAGCCGATGAACCAAGCATCCTTGTCGATGGTGCGGCTGGCAGCGGTCAGGAGGTCAGATGTATCTGCATCCTCCTCCGTCGCATCGATGGCGTCCCTCACGGAAGCTGCCACGATCTTGTATCGCTCTGTCAGCTCGCGAACATGATCCTTCACGGCGAGCAGATCCGCCGGGTATTCCGGCAGCGTCGTGGTTTTGACGACATTCTGTGAGGTGCCATCAGGTGTGCCCCCGAGGATGACGACCCGCTCTGCCATTGTATCGAGGATGCCGCGCAAATTGCCTGCCGCAGTGTCCAGCAGCTCGTGCACGCCAATGAATCCCGCCCCGCGAAGCGTCCAATGCGCCTGCTTTACGATGAGCGAGAGATCTATCACGAGGCTCAGGTTTTTGTTCAGAACCTCGATGGAGGTGTTGGCAATCGTATCGGTCAGTCCACTTGCAAAGCGCTCGCGCATTCTTAAACTCCGTTCTTCTTACAAAGAACAAACGGATCGAGCCGGACCCGGTTCCTTGTGCCCTCAAGCCAAGGCTGTTTCCGGTCATAGCGCAATCAACTTCGGATCCTCGCGAGGCAAAACATTACGTCCTGATCCGTAACCTCCCACGTGACGACCTCTGCCCAAGCAGATTTGTTCGGCCTGACCAGGGGAACATTCACCGAGCCCGTCAGTCTTGCTCCTTCGGCCGAGAGGAGGAACACGCATGCGGCGCCTATGGGTCAATACCATCATCTTCGACTATCCCAATCCCGGCCAGCCAGTTGTCCTGGAAGGACCGCTCCAAGCAGCAGCGTTCCTGCGCAAACAGTGGGTTTGGCCAAAAACAAAGGAATATGCCGACGCCGTGACTGCCTGCAGGGACTGCGTCAATGGACTTACACCGACCGCTGAGCCATCCTACGCAGCCGTCAGACGCGCACTCAAGGTTGCCGATGTCAGGACCAGTCAAGGCAGTTAACGCGTTCTGCACTGCCAGTTCAAAACGCTTCCAGCTTCCTGTTTGATCTTATGCCGCCAGCCAGTAGTTCGCGCGGTGTCTGTGGTTCGTTGCGCCGCCCAGCTGGCCGATTGCGCGGCCTATCTCCGCGGCAGCTGTGATCCCCTGCACGAAGGGTCGATCATGCATCAGGTAGGGAATGGCCCCCATTGCAACCTGCCCAGGCGCCAGATCTGGCAGTAGAAGGGAATAGTCGTCGGCGACGCGCGGAACATCGCATCCCGCGTCAAGCAGAAGACCTTTGAGGGTCGGGAAGGGCAGATCGGCCGACGTCATCGCGCGCTGGCCCCGCGCGTCGATGAAGAGGTCGAAACGATGGGCGTATCCCTCGGCGATGATGGTGGTTCCATCGTTGCCGGTCTCGCTCTCATAGTCAGACCCAAGGCGCAGAACCTGCAGGATGCCCGCATCGCGCAGTGCCAAAAGGCGGCGGATGGTTTCCGACGGTATCGCAGCGTAGTTGTCAACAAACACCCGCTTCAGACCCGCATCGAAGCGAGCGCGATCCTCATCCGAAAAATCGGGCAACATGGCTTCGATCTTCTCATGCATGCGGAGGATCGCATAGCGCCAGCCCACGGTGCGCTGCTGCGCTTTGTTCTGCTCGACCTCGGCCAGGTTGCAGGCCGCCCATCTGAAAGGGTCGCGCCGAAGGCGGTCCGCGAAATAGAGCTCGGCGATGTCGTCGGCGGTGGCAGACTGAAGCCCGACCTCGCGGGCCCAGTCCGGATCATCGGCAGCGATCTCGGCCTGAAAGAGGGCAAACACGGCATCAAGAAGTCCGCGCTTCCCTTTGGCGCGCAGCGCGTTCAGGGCTTCATCGGTCATGACACTTAAGGGCTCGTAGGGGATAGGGCAGAAGAAGTCGGCTTCGGGCAGAATGCCAGACCGGGACATCATGGCGATGGTCAGGGCTTCGCTACCTTCGGCCAGATCAAAGGACAGGCTGCGATCAGGCCCCCTTGTGAACACGCCATGCTGGCCTGCGACCGCCATGGCGGCATCTATCGAGCTGAGCGACGTTCCCATGATGCCGATACGGGCCGCTGCGATCTCCGCATCGAACAAGCCTGTCCAGGGACTGGGATAGTAAGTGTCAGTGGCATCCTCATCGCCCGGCCAGACATGCCCAGTGCTGAGAATGACCCGATCGAAACGCTCTTCCCGTAGCGCCACCGCGTCGGCCAGCCTGACGCCTTCCTCACCGGGGATCACATCGGTGATCGTGGTCTCCTCGTGGATGTGGATCACATGCCCGCGGGCTTCTGCCCGATGCAGAAGTTCGATGAATTGGCTGCGGAAATACTGGCCGAGCAGCAGGCGCGGCGTGAACTCCCGGTCATCAAGCGTGTCCGGATCTACCCCAAAACCGCGCAGGATTGCTTTGGGCAAGCCCCTCATCCACCCGAGATAGCTTTGCGGCAAGGGCGGGATCTCGATACTTGCGATATTGGCGAGCATCGATTTGCGGCAGGTGTCGGCGCTGTAGGGCATGCCGATCCCGGCCTGCGCGCCGGTCTCAAAAACAGATATCGACAGGGGGTCGGGATGCTCGATCAGGCGCTGAAGGGTATAGATGCCGGTCGGCCCCATGCCGACGATCGCGATGTGTTGTGCCATTTCTGTCCCGAGCAAGCCGTGCCGGGAGAAGATGATGTTGGGGGAGGAAGAGACAAGCGGGCGGGCGTGCCTTCTTCAGATACCGCTATCGATCTCTTGCCTCCAGCAGCTTGCACTTGGGGATTTGATCGCGCGAGCAGCGACCGGAGCCTATCGACGCAAGGGGCCGATCCTGCTTTCGCTGGACATTTGGGTCCGGGCGCGGAAAGCGTGCTGGTATGAGTAATCAAAGAGATCATCATCAGTGTGCCGCGCTATGCTGGCGGGAGATTGGTCCGGACGTCGAAATCTTGCTGATAACCAGCAGAGACACTGGACGTTGGGTCATCCCAAGGGGTTGGCCGATGGACGGCAAGACGTTTGCTGAGACTGCGGCCGAAGAGGCATGGGAAGAAGCAGGCATCAGGGGTGTGGTTCATCCCATCCCTCTTGGTCGCTATAGCTACTGGAAACCGCAGCTGCACAAACACCTCGACGTCTCGGTCTTTACTCTGAACGTAAAAGAGGTTCTGGACAGCTTCCCCGAACGCGGGCAGCGTAAACGGATATGGCTGCCGCCCTCAGACGCCGCTGCGAAGATTGCTGAGCCTGCGCTCGCAACCATGATCGCCAATTTCGTATGAACAGCCCGAAAGCCTAAGGCACCTTCGCTTCTCATCAACTGCGGGCGATCAATCACCGTCACGATTGCTGGCGACGCGGGATTCACGGTTGCCGAGCTGAACAACTGCTTACTAACCTTAGAAACAAAAAAGCGCGGCGATTGCCGCGCTTTCCGTATCCTGTCGAGCGAGATCACTGGACCTCGGGCCATTCGAATTCCGGAGCGCTTTCGAGAAGAGCACGGTTCGACGTCAGAACGGCGAAATAATCATTCGGCGAGTCTCCATCGCGAATGACCGCCAGCTCATCCATCGAGATGGCGACAGTCTTCTCGCCCAGGCCGAGGAAGCCGCCGATGTCGGTCAGCACGGCCTTGACCTGCCCATCTTCACCGATGACCAGATCGCTGATCTCGCCGACGTCATCCCAGTCCTGATCGACTTCGGTCATTTCCGCATTGGCATCAACTTCAACTTCCGACACATACAGGCGCTTGCCGATGAATGTTTCGGCAGACTTATCACCGGTCGCAAGGGTGTAGTTGTAGCCCATCGCCGAGGTATCAGCAGGGGCCGCGGCTGTCGGCTCGGTTGTCGTGGTCGTTGCCGTCTGGGCAACAACAGGAGCGGCGAGCATGGCAACAAGAGCGGTAGAGGTGAGCAGTTTAATCAATTGAAGTCTCCCGAATATCATACCGGCGTCAGCCGGCTGCGGGGATAACGGGCTGATATCACCTCGAGTTCCTTCCCGGTGCGCCTGCATGTTACCCTAAAGAGCATCAATGCAGCGCAGCGAATGTCGGTAATGTCCCACGGGCCGCCCAGGATGGCGGCCCTCCGATAATGTGACTCGTCGATCGCCCGCCTTTGGCAATCAAAGATCGATGGCCTCTGAGATGGCCAGCGCATCATCCACCTCGATCCCGAGGTATCGAACGGTGCTGTCCATCTTCGTATGGCCCAAGAGCAGCTGCACAGCACGCAGGTTGCCGGTCTTCTTGTAGATTTGCGCGACCTTGGTCCGTCGCATCGAGTGCGTGCCATAGCTGCTGACTTCTAAGCCGATGGAACTGACCCACTCGCGAAGCAACCGGGCATACTGGCGCGTCGACATATGCGGTCGGTCGTGGAACCGGCTGGGCCAGAGATATTGCATGCCGGTCATCGAGGGACTGGCGATCCACTGTTTGAGGCAGGCGCGAGTCGTCTCGGTGATCTCGAACCTGACAGGCCGTCCGGTCTTCTGTTGGACAACCGACGCGCGTTCCCGAACTTGCCCCGCAGCGAAGACATCGCGCACCTGCAGGCGGACCAGGTCGCACCCCCGCAGCTTGCTGTCGATGGCCATGTTGAACAGCGCGAGATCCCGGAGATCACCCGACATCTCGAGCCGAATGCGGATGGACCAGACGTGCTTCGGCTGCAGCGGGCGCTTCTGACCAACGATGCGGCCCTTGTTCCAGGCGATGCGCGGAGGTGGCAGAGGGGTGGTGATGAGTTCGGTGGACATGGCAGTGCCTTCCGATCCACCGCTCCCGCCCGCCTTTCGGAATGATGCCGAGTCAGGATAGCACACTCGCGCGGTTCCGTCGCTCGGAGCCCTTAACCGTCATTCGAGTAGCGTCCCAAGATGCACGTGCAGCATCGATCCAAACCGCACGACGATGCAAGACGGGCCTCAAAAGCGGACCTTCAGGTAGTCGCGGTTAGTGACTTCGCCCCACCTCGTTATGGTATCGATCCATCTTGCAAATTTCGCCCGCGCAGCTCATTATATCAACATAATTTGAGGGGTTGATTCGATGGAAGAAGACCATGCGTTGGCCGCGTTCGCAGCTCTCTCTCAGGAGACCCGCCTTCGCATCGTGCGTTTGCTTGTGAAGGCTGGCCCGGAGGGCATGGCTGCTGGCTCTATCGGTGAAGCAATCGGAGCGACGACCTCGCGCTTGTCGTTCCACCTGACCCACTTGGAACATGCGGGCCTCGTGCAGTCCCGCCGCGACGGGCGTTTCATCATCTACAGCGCGGTTTATCCGGCCTTCACAGGCTTAATCCAATTTCTGCTGCATGACTGCTGCCAAGGACATCCGGAAATCTGCGCCCCCGCCCTTGCTGCGTCCCCCTGCGTTCCCTCGAAGGAGAGAGAAAATGTCTGACCCGATCTACAACGTCCTGTTCCTCTGCACGGGGAACTCGGCCCGATCGATCATCGCGGAAAGCGTCCTGACCAAGGACGGCGAAGGTCGGTTTCGGGCCTTCTCGGCGGGAAGCCAGCCTAAAGGCGCGGTGCATCCGATGGCTCTCGATCTGCTGCGCAACTACCACTACCCAACTGAAGGTCTTCGCTCGAAAAGCTGGGATGAGTTTGCCGGTCCGGACGCTCCGAAGATGGATTTCATCTTCACGGTCTGTGACGATGCGGCCGGTGAGGTATGCCCTTTCTGGCCCGGTCAGCCCGTTTCGGCGCATTGGGGCATCGCAGATCCGGCTGCGGCGCAGGGGACAGAGCTGGAGCGTGAAATGGCGTTCATCGAGGCGCTACGCTATGTCAAGACTCGCATCGGTTTGTTCAAGGAACTCCCCGTCGCCAGCCTCGATGCTGCCAGCCTGACCTCGCATCTGCACGAAATCGGGCGTTCGGAAGGCTCGACCGGCGCAAAGCCCGAGGCTGTATGACCATGGACATCGTGATCTACCACAACCCCGCCTGCGGCACGTCCCGCAACACGCTGGCCATGATCCGCAACGCGGGTGTTGAGCCGCATGTGGTCGAGTATCTGAAAACGCCGCCGTCGCGGGCGCTTCTGGTGCAGCTCATCGAGCGAATGGGGATCGCACCCCGCGAACTGCTGCGGGAGAAGGGAACGCCCTATGCGGAGCTTGGTCTGGATGACCCGTCGCTGTCCGATGATGCTCTCATCGACGCGATGATGGCGCATCCGATCCTCATCAACCGGCCCATCGTCGTCAGCCAGAAGGGCGTGAAGCTGTGCCGTCCATCCGAGGCGGTGCTGGACCTGCTGCCGCAACAGCAAGCGGCCTTTGCCAAGGAAGATGGCGAACAGGTCGTGGACGAGCACGGCAACCGCGTGCGGAGCGCCTGATGCAGCGCCTGTCCTTCCTTGACCGCTATCTGACGCTGTGGATTTTTGCAGCCATGGCGCTTGGCATCCTGCTTGGCACCATGTTCACCGGCCTGCCCAATGCGCTGAACGCCCTGTCGGTCGGCTCCACCAACATTCCCATCGCCATCGGTCTGATCCTGATGATGTATCCGCCCTTGGCAAAGGTGCGCTACGAAGAATTGCCGCAGGTCTTTGCCGACAAGCGTGTGCTGGTGCTGTCGCTCGTCCAGAACTGGATCATCGGGCCGGTCCTCATGTTTGTGCTGGCGGTGATCTTCCTGCGCGACCAGCCAGAATACATGACCGGGCTGATCCTGATCGGCCTCGCCCGCTGCATCGCCATGGTGCTGGTCTGGAACCAGCTCGCGCGCGGCGACAACCAGTATGTCGCGGGGCTGGTGGCCTTCAACTCGATCTTCCAGGTACTGTTCTTCTCGACCTATGCGTGGCTGTTTCTGACCGTCCTGCCGCCGCTGTTCGGGCTGGAGGGCAGCGTGATCGACGTGGGGTTCTGGACGGTGACGGAGGCCGTGCTGATCTATCTCGGCATCCCGTTCCTCGCGGGATACCTGACGCGCCGCGTCCTGATCGCCCGCAACGGCGAGCGTTGGTATCGGGACACGTTCCTGCCGAAGATCGGGCCGATCACGCTCATGGCGCTGCTGTTCACCATCGTCGCGATGTTCAGCCTGAAGGGCGGCGACGTGCTGCGCCTGCCGCTGGATGCGCTGCGGATCGCGGTCCCGCTGGTGATTTACTTTGCCATCCAGTTCATCGTCAGCTTCGCGATGGGGCGCTGGATCGCCAAAGACTATCCGCGCACCACGGCCATCGCCTTCACGGCGGCGGGCAACAACTTCGAGCTGGCGATCGCCGTTGCCATCGCGGCTTATGGTCTGGCCTCGCCCGTGGCTTTCGCCGCCGTGATCGGCCCGCTGGTCGAGGTGCCGGTGCTGATCCTGCTGGTGAACGTGGCCCTGCGTCTTGGCCGTCAGTGGTTTCCCCACGATGCCACGCTGAAGGAGGGCCGCGCATGATCCGCGATCTGCCGAATCTGTCTCCCGATCTGCTGCAACTGCCGCAGATCGACGGGCACCCACCGCGCATCCTACTACTCTATGGCTCCCTACGCGACCGCTCCTACAGCCGTTTTGCCACGCTGGAAGCCGAACGCTTGCTGCGTCACTTCGGCTGCGAGACTCGCATCTTCCACGCGAACGGCCTGCCGCTGCCCGATGATGCCGAGGTCGATCATCCTAAGGTTCAGGAACTGCGCGACCTTTGCCTCTGGTCGGAGGGACAGGTCTGGACCAGTCCCGAGCGGCACGGCGCTATGACCGGCGTGATGAAGTCTCAGATCGACTGGATTCCACTGGCGCTTGGTTCTGTCCGTCCGACGCAGGGACGGACGCTGGCGCTGATGCAGGTGTCAGGCGGCTCGCAGAGCTTCAACGCCCTGAACCAGATGCGCATCCTGGGCCGCTGGATGCGGATGGTGACGATCCCCAACCAGTCCTCAGTGGCCAAAGCCTTCCAAGAGTTCGATGAAGCGGGGCGCATGAAGCCGTCCCCTTACTACGACCGGATCGTGGACGTGATGGAGGAGCTGGTGCGCTTCACCCTCTTGACCCGCGACCGGCCGGACCTGACCGACCGTTATAGCGAGCGCAAGGAAACAGCGGCAGAACTGTCTGCACGGGTGAACCAGAAAAGCGCTACATGACGACAAGACGCTGGCCGGTCATCTCGGCCTTGGGCACCGTCCAGATATTCGCCTGGGGCAGCAGCTACTACCTGATGGCGGTTCTGTCCGCACCGATTGTCGCTGATACCGGCTGGCCGTTGCCTTGGGTGGTGGGAGCCATCTCAGCGGCACTCGCCTGTGCCGGTCTGGTGTCGCCGCAGGTCGGTCGCGCCATTGCCCGCTTCGGCGGGCGACCGGTTCTGGCGGTCGGTTGCACCCTTCTCGCGCTTGGCCTTCTGGTCCTTGCCGCTGCGCCGGACCTGCCGATCTTCTATGCAGGCTGGTGCCTCATGGGGCTTGGCATGGGCGCAGGCCTCTACGATCCGGCCTTTGCCACTCTTGGGCGGCTCTACAGGCAGGATGCCCGCAGCGCGATCACGCATCTGACTTTATGGGGCGGATTTGCCAGCACCGTTTGTTGGCCGCTCTCGTCCTGGCTGCTGGATATGCTTGGGTGGCGTGGCACGGCAGCATCCTATGCGGCGATCCTGCTGTTTCTTTGCTTGCCGCTGATCTTTGGCCTTATCCCGAGGGAACCGCAGATCCGGCCAGAGCCGGGACATCCCAGATTGAGCGGGGGCGAATTGACCGGGCGCGAGCGGATCGCATTCTTCATCATGGCCGCGATCCTTGTCACCGCAGGCCTCGCGGCAACTCTGATTGCCGTCCACCTCCTGACGCTTCTTCAAGCGCAAGGCTTGTCTCTCGCAGAGGCCGTCGCCATCGGGGCGCTGCTTGGACCAGCTCAGGTCGCCGCTCGGCTGGTGGAAATGGCCGGACGTGGGCGGCATCACCCGATCTGGACGATGATGGTCGCGACAGGCAGCACAGCTGTGGGGCTTGTGCTCTTGGCGCTGGATATGGACCTGCCTGCGCTCGCCATCATCCTCTATGGAGCGGGCAATGGCATCTTCTCGATCGCGCGAGGTGCATTGCCTTTGGCTTTATTCGGACCGGATCGGTTTCCGGTTATCATGGGGCGTCTAGGGCAGCCATCGTTATTGGCGCAGGCGGCGGCACCCATGCTGGGTGGGTCGCTTATCGCGAGCATAGGACCGGAAGGGACGCTTGTAGGGGTCGCTTGTTGCGCAATTGCGAACCTAGTCTTCACAGTGATGATGTATGCCATATCAGTCCAGAGGATGGACCGCCCGCCTGCGCCCTCTAGGTGAACAGAACAAGTGAGCTAAAGGCTGCTTACCGCAACCACGCATACCACTGCGTAACGCCCTGCTTTGGCAATGGTGACAAACAGTAGAAAGCTCCAAAACGGCTCGCGTAACGCCCCTGCAGCAAAGGTGAGCGGATCACCCACCACAGGCACCCAACTTGCGAGCAGGCTCCACTTGCCCCACCGCTGATACCAACATTCCGCCTTTGCAACGTTACGTTCGCTGACGGGGAACCACCGCCGCTCCTTCCAACGGTTCAGACCGCGGCCGAGTAGCCAGTTAAGGACTGAGCCAAGCACGTTGCCTGTCGTTGCCGCAATAAACAGGGCTAGAACGGGCACGGTTTCTTGCCAAATAAGGGCAAAAAGGAACGCTTCGGACTGGGCTGGGAGCAAGGTTGCGGCAAGGAATGATGCAAAGAACAGACCGACCACTTCCGTCATCGGTAGAAGTTCGACTTGCTGGCCGCCAAACTCATTCCATCGCCCTTCTAATCTTTGGGACCGCAAAACGCCGATCTTCGTGAAAGTCGATGATCCCTGCGAAGGACCCACCGCGGCGGAACAGAAAAACTCCAGCCGTATGGTTCATCGTATAGTCGCCCTCGTCCTGCGGGATCTTCTCGTAGCGCACGCGGAATGCCTCCGCTGCCTTGGCGATCTCTGGTGCAGGACCGGTCAAGGCCAGCATGCGCGGATCGAAGTAGCCGATATAATCGGCAAGAACTTCCGGCGTGTCGCGCTCAGGGTCCACGGTGATCAGCGCGACGATCAGACGGTCCGCTTCCGGCCCTAACTCGACCAGCCAGCTTTCGATGTCCACCAGCGTCGTCGGGCAGACGTCGGGACACCAGGTGAAGCCGAAGAAAACCATCACCGGCAGGTTCAGCCAATCTTGCGGCTGCACCGTCGCGCCCAGATGATCCGTAAGTGTCCAATCCATCTGCGACAGCGGCAGGGGCAATTTCGGATCGGCTACGGGGCGCGAGCGCCACGCGCCAAGGCCCAGCATGAACCCCATCGCCCCCACTGTGCCTGCCAGCCCGCCGATCAGGGTGCGGCGGCGCATTCCGCCTCCTCGGCGCGCAAGGACAGCACAGGCACATCGATCGTCACATCGCCGCCGTTCTGGAAGCTCAGCGTCACGGGAAAGCTGTCCCCCTCCTTCTGTGCGCCTGTCAGGTCCATCAGCATGCCGTGATAGCTGCCGGGAGCGAGGCGCATCGTTTCACCCGCTGGCACGGGGATCGACATGGCATGAGGCATGGAGGCGATGCCATCCTTAACCACGGTTTCGTGCAGCATCGGCATGCCAGCAACAGGGCTGGCGATGTTGGTCAATGCGTCATCCTCGGAACCGCTGTTCGTGATGGTGACATAGAATACCGCCGGACGGGAGGCGCCGATGGTCGCCCGCGACCATGGGGCGGAGACGGAAAGATCGCCCACCACGACAGGCTCACATTCAGCAAAAGCCGCGGCGGGCAGCAGCAAAGCGGTGAACAAGAGAGGTTTGAACATCAGAGCCTGCCTTTCAGGTCATCGAGGATTTCTTGAGCGGGAGTGCCGTAGGAATACTGCCGCAGCCAATCGCCGTTCGGCCCGACGAGGTAAAGCGCGGGGCTGTGCGACATGGTGTAGCCATCAGGCGCATTGGCATCAGCATCCCGGTCATAGAAGATCTTGAAACTCTCGGCGGTGGTCCGTGTCGCAGCATCATCCCCGGCCAGCCCGAGGATCGACGGATGGAACGCTGTCACATACTCTGTCAGCCCAAGTGCCCGATCCCGCTCGGGGTCGATTGAAATGAACAGGGGCTGCACCTCGTCCGCGTCGGACCCAAGCACATCCATGACTTCGGCGACCTCCATCATGGTTGTCGGGCAGACATCGGGGCAGTTGGTGAACCCGAAGAAGACCAACAGATGCTTGCCTTGAAACTCCCCTGAAGTGCGGACCGTGCCGGTTTCATCGGGAAGGGCAAAGGTTGGGCGAAAGGATGTGGCGGCCGGCTCGTCTTGGAACCTCGTCAGGGCGAGATAGCCAAGAACGACCGCCACGGCTGCCCATAGGATGATTTGAATAGTCCGAAGCATCACTTAGTCCGGTTCACGACCGCCTGCACGCCTGCGGCTAGTGCTTCAGGCGCAATGGGCCGTCCGTTGAGAAAGAAGGTTGGCGTTGACCGGACGCCCATTGCCTGTAGGTCTGAGGTATCTTGGTTCAGGATCGCTGTCGTGCCGGGGAACAGACGGTCTTCCTTGCCCTTCACGATGTCCATGCCCGCAGCTCCAGCAATGCGCCAGGCTCGATCCATGTCCGGCGCCCCGTGAATCGCCCAGTCCGGCTGCTTCTCGAACAGCGCGTTCAGCACCTGCTCGAACTTGCCCTGCATCCTCGCGGATTCGAGAATGCGCACCGCCTCGTCAGATCCTTCATGGAAGGGTGTGTATCGCAGCACCACGCGCAACTCGGTCGGATACTGACGCAGCAGATCCTCGATCACCGGATGATAGGCGCGGCAGGCCTCGCAAGAGGGATCGAAGAACTCGACCAGAGTGACGGGGGCATCGGCTGGCCCAAGAATAGGGGAGTGCGGGCGGATCAGCGCCTCCGGGGTTCGAGCGACTGCGGCCTCGGCAGCGGCGCGAGCTTCTGCTTCGCGCTGGCGGCGCAGATAGATACCGCCGCTACCGAATACAGCTAGGCTCAGGGCGGCGGTTCCGAGAAGCACGGCGCGGCGGTTCATGGGCGAGGTCCTTTTGTGGTGGTTAGGCAAAGCGAAATCGCAGCAAAGGCAGCGAGGGACAGGTAAGGGATTGGAAAACCCAAAACCGACATCTGCATCCGGTCGGAGCAGGATGGGCTATCTTGGGTGCAAGGTGAGATACCTTCCGGGATCAGTCCTGCGTAGAGTCCCGAATGCCAGCCCGCGATGGCAAGGCCCGCGAGCACCAGCGGCAAGGCATAGGCCTTGCCGCTCTCGCCCCGCCAGATCGCCACGCCGAGGATCGGCACAAGTGGGAACATGGCAATCCTCTGATACCAGCAGAGCGTGCAGGGCATTTGGCCCATGACCTCTCCAATGAACAGCGCGCCGAGCGTTGTCGCCAGCGCGAGCAGAAAGGCCGCAAATTGCACCGCAGCGGCGCGTGACGTGTCAGGCATGGAGGTTCCGTTTCGAAAGGATACCAGCATAGAGGATCATCACGGCACCAAGGACGATCGCGACGTCTGCAAGATTGAAGGCGGGCCAGTGCCAGCCTTGCCAGTGAAAGTTGAGGAAATCGGTGACGGCCCCTTGGTTAAGACGGTCCACAATATTGCCCGCCGCCCCGCCCGCGATCAGGGCATAGCCGTTGCGCTCGCAGCCGTGCGCGCGAGAGGCGAGGATGGCAAGGCCCACCGTAATCGCGCCCGTCAAGAACACCATCAGAATCGGCCGATCCGCCATGACACCGGATAGCATCCCGAAGCTGGCGCCGGTGTTGAAGCCAAGTGTGAGATCAAAGAACGGCAGGACCGGTATCGACCCGCCGCCGAGCAGATTTAACGCCGCTGTCTTGGTCATTTGATCGGCCAGCAGCACAACCAGCATTGCGCGCCACGGCCCATACGGTAGCCATCGCGGCGTTTCTTCGGCCCATTGGGCGTAGGCAGCACTTGCCAGCGTCTTCTCTTCGCTCCGGATCTGGATCGAGGCGGACAGAAAGAACAGTAACACGGCAAGCGCGGTCGGCAGGGAGGGAAGCGCCAGAGCCACGCCGGACAAAAGAATCGCCTGTCCAAGAAACGTTGGATTGCGGCTCAGTGCGAACAGCCCACCTGTTACCAGTTCCCCCGTCTGCCCGCTCATGACACCCACGCGCCACGATGCGCCCATGGACATCTGCGCTGCGAAGGCAATCATTGCGCCGGTCGCAGCTATGACGAGGCCGATCGGCTGTCCGCCTGTCGCAGAGCTTGCAAAAAACGGCAGCACGAAAGCCGTGCAGAAGCCGAGGGCGGCCAGCCGGTCCGCGCCCTTTGCCTTCCCGAACAAAACTGCGGAACGTCCCGCTGTGCCGAGGGCAAACAGCGCCAGATAAGCTGCAAGGATGCTAAGAGTGACCATTATGATGCTTTCGTGGGGTCATACCCCAAAAGCCTGAGAGCATTCAGCGTCACCAGCACCGTAGCACCTGTATCTGCCAGGATCGCGATCCAAAGGCCGGTGATCCCGAGAACGGAGGTGACAAGGAATATCGCCTTCAGCCCGAGGGCCAGTGCAACGTTCCCCCGGATATTACTCATGGTCACGCGTGCAAGACGGATCAGCGCGGGCGCGTCGGTCACACGGTCGCGCAAGATGGCGGCATCTGCAGTCTCGAGCGCAACATCGGTGCCGGACCCCATTGCAACGCCAACGCCAGCTTGTTTGAGGGCAGGCGCATCGTTGATGCCGTCGCCGATCATCATCACCTGTTGCCCAAGGTCGCGGATGACGGCGAGCTTGTCCTCCGGCATCATCTCGGCGCGATGCTCCAGACCGAGACCACCCGCAATCGCCGCAGCGGTGCGGGCATTGTCGCCGGTCAGCATGATCGAGCTGACGCCCAGTTCCTTTAACTGGCTTACAGCTTCGGCGGCATCCTCGCGCGGCTCGTCGCGCAGCGCGATCAGGCCAAGTGGCTGGCGGGCACGGAAGACAGCAACGACCGTCTTCCCTTCTTCCTCCAACGCAACGGCCCGGCGTAAGGCAATCCCATCTATACCTTCACGTTCTGCCGCATGCCGGGGCGAGGACACCCATGCCAGCGCGCCATCCACCATGGCCTCCACGCCACGCCCCGGTAAAGCGCGAGCATCGGTAGAGGGCAATGGCGTGCCTGCCCGCGCAAGGATCGCCTGAGCCAGCGGATGGCTCGATCCAGCTTCTACACCGGCCGCAACGGCCAGAAGATCGGCCTCGGCCACGCCCGCTGCGGGAATGATGTCGGTCACAGCGGGCTTGCCGCGGGTCAGCGTGCCGGTCTTATCAAAGGCTACGTGCGTGATCTTCGCAGCCGCCTCGATCACGGCCCCGCCCTTCATCAGCAAGCCGCGCCGCGCGCCCGACGACAGGGCGGATGCGATCGATGCAGGCACCGAAATGACCAGCGCACAGGGGCAACCGATGAGCAGAAGCGCCAGCCCGCGATAAACCCACGTTCCCCAATCTGCACCCGTTGCAAGCGGTGGCACCACGATGACCAAGGCTGCGACCAGAACGACGGCAGGCATATACCAGCGGCTGAAGCGGTCGATGAAACGCTCTGTCGGAGCTCGGGCTTCTTCCGCTTCCTCCACCAGACGGACAATGCGGGCGATCGTGTTGTCCGAGGGTTCGCGGGTCACACGTATGCGGAGCGCCGCCTCGGTGTTGATCGATCCTGCAAAGACGTCATCGCCCACTGTCTTGGCCCGTGGCACGCTTTCTCCGGTGACAGGGCTTTCATCGATGCCGCTGGTCCCTTCTGCAATCTCGCCATCCGCAGGGATGCGATCACCAGGGCGCACGAGCACAGTTTGCCCGATCTCCAGGGTGTCGGCGGGCACGGTGCGGGTCTGGCTGCCGACTTCCAGCAGCGCGCTCTTCGGCACGAGGTTCGCGAGCGCGCGGATGCCCTCGCGGGCCTTCCCGGCTGCCACGCCCTCCAGCACTTCCCCCACAGCGAAAAGAAACACGACCAATGCAGCTTCTTCAGCCGCGCCGATAAACAAAGCGCCGATGGCTGCGATGGTCATCAGCGACTCGATTGTGAAGGGCTGGCCCATGCGCAGCGCTCCGAATGCACGCTTGGCGACAGGCGCGACGCCGATCAGGCAGGCTAGAAGGAACGCCCAGTAGCCCAGCTCTGCCGAGGTCAGCAGCTCGAATCCCCATGCTGCGCCGAGCAGGGCACCGGTCAGGATCACCAAGCGGCCCTTGGCCGTGCGATACCACGGCTTGCCCTGATCTGCCGGATTGTCATGGTTATGAGCATGACCGACTTGCTCGCCAGCGGCAGACGTCTGCCCCAATCGGTTACGTCCAGCATGATCCTGATCGTGCGCCTTATCGCCGTCTGCCGACACAGGTGCGCCCGGCATGACGAAAGCTTTCCTGCGCGGTGCTTCCTGATCTTTCGGCGCGATGCCAAACCCAAGACGACGCACTGCGTCCTCGACCGCGCCTGCATCACCGCCATCCAGATTCAGCGATAACCGTTCGGCCATCAGGGCCACCTTCACATCGCTGACACCGGGCAGCCGCTCCACTGCACGCACGACTTTTGTCGTGCAAGCTGCGCAGTCCATGCCCGCCACGGTCCATTCCCGCCGCTCTGCCATTCCGTCTCCTTAACTGGACCCTTGTGTCCATCGAGTCGGGAAACTACTTGCTCTAGCAACTAGAGGTTCAAGAGGTTTGTGATGCTGAGTATCGGAAAGTTGAGCGAAGCCACCGGCGTCAAAGTCCCGACCATCCGCTACTATGAAGAGATCGGGATGCTTCCTCAGGCCAGCCGTTCTTCCGGAAACCAGCGGGTTTACGAAAGCGCCAGTGTCAGCCGCCTTGCGTTCATCCGCCACGCACGCGATCTGGGTTTTCCTTTAGAAGCGATCCGCGAGCTTTTGGGCCTTTCCGACAATCCGGAGCAATCCTGTGCGGAAGTTGATCGTATCACCGCACGACAGCTCGGAGAGGTGAAGGCGCGCATTTCTCGTCTTCAAGCCTTAGAAGCCGAACTCGAACGAATGTTGAAGCAGTGCGCTTGCGGCACGATCGCTGACTGCCGCGTGATCGAGGTGCTTAGCAATCATGCGCATTGCGCGGGCGAACATGGTTAGAAGAATGCCGCCTACAAACTGACACACCAGAGCAGACCAATGTCTGCTTTTTGCTTCTTGGCATGCTGCACCTGGGAGTCTTGCCCGAAGGATAGGAGAACTGACGCAGTTCGTTGCGGTGCAGCGAATGGCGGGAATGTCCCACCCTCTACTGCACGGTCAGTGCCGGCGCGACCGTGTGGCATCGGCGTTCAGAGCCCGAAGCCGTCATTCGTAGCCTATAGCCTTGTAAGAAGCGCGAGGGGGACGGCTTTGGACGCCATGCGACGCCGTCCCCGGATAGTTCAGTTCGCGCCTACCGGATGATCGATAATGAAGCGCCAAGTGCCATCCGCTTGGCGCTGCACGACTTCTACGTTACGGCCGGTGACTTCGGTCTGCTCGCCATCTGCATCCAAAGAAATCCCACACCACTCCCCGATGAGCGTATCCATCCGGTGAAGACCACGGTGAGGTCAGATTTGACGATCGCGCTGCATACCGATCATCTCGCATAGGTTTT
>JARWBI010000009.1 GCA_029846755.1 Falsirhodobacter flavus
TCCTCATTCGAATCTCCTCAGCTCACGCTACGAGAAAATTCTACAACCGCATCCCCTTAACCATGGGGAGGATTACCGCTCGGCAAGACTGCTCTGCCAGCAAGCTTCCCCTCACCCCGCAGCAGGTCGAGGGCGGGCAACAGGCGCTTGGCTGGGCGGCGATGGAATAGGGGCCGGACGCCGGCACCGCAATCAGTCCGGGATGCAGGGTCCGTGCCGGTCGGGCGCCGAGTGGTCGATCCCTGCCCTATTCCCGCGCTGAAAAAGTGCCGCGATGGTCATCTGCTCTGGAAAGCAGTCCCCGGTCGGCCAATATCCCGCTTTCCCGGATGACCAGCGCATGCGCGACGCCAAAGATGCGCGCGAAACTGCGGGCATCCTTGGCGATGCCAAGGTCCAGTGCGCTCAGGATACCGGCAGCGAGGGGGCTCAGACCGTTCGCGATGTGCCGTTCCATTTCTTCGGCAAGTGCTGCTTCGGTCATGGCTTGCGAAAGGCGACCGGGATGGATTTGGACGCGGGTGTGTCGCTTCCGATGCCGAACATGCTCAGCGGGACGAGGACGTTCAATTCAGGGTAATATCCGGCGACGCAGCCCTGCGGCATGTCATGCGGCACCAGACGGAAGCCGAGCGCGACGCGTTCGACCCCGTCCTCCGCGGGACCGATGACATCCATCCGATCGCCCGGCGCGGCGCCCATCGCCTCCATATCCCGGGGGTTCATGAACACGACCTGCCGTTCGCCATAGACGCCGCGATAACGGTCATCCAGCCCGTAGATGGTGGTGTTGTATTGGTCGTGCGAGCGGAAGGTCTGAAGCACGAAGCCCCCTTCCCCGCGCCCCTGCCATTCCGTCGCCTCGGGCAATGCATCGGCCGAGAAGGTCGCGCGCTGCGTCGCCGTCCGCCATTCCCGTTCCGCCGCCGGATTGCGAAGCCAGAAGCCGCGCGGCTGGCGGACGCGGGTGTTGTATCCCTCGAACCCCGGCAGAACGCGGGCGATCATGTCGCGGATCAGGTCGTAATCGGCGGCCATCGCCTGCCAGTCGACGACATCGCTGCCCACCGTCGCGGCGGCGATCCCGGCGACGATGGCGATTTCCGATTTCAGCGCCGCCGAGGCGGGCAGGTTGATGCCGCCCGATCCGTGGACCATGCTCATCGAATCTTCGACCGTGACGATCTGGCGGATGCCGGTGGGGGATTTGTCGATCTCGGTCCGGCCAAGGCAGGGCAGGATGAAGGATGCGCGGCCCGGAAGCAGGTGCGAATGGTTCAGCTTGGTCGCGACATGGACGGTCAGGTCCAGCCCCGACAGCGCGCGGGCGATCAGCGGGCTGTCGGGCGTGGCGCGGGCGAAGTTGCCGCCAAGGCCAACGAACGCGCGGGCCGATCCGTCCAGCATCGCGCCGATGGCAGCCAGCACGTTATGCCCTTCGCGCCGCGGCAGGGTCACGCCCAGTTCCCGCTCCATCGCGTCGATCAACGCTGCGGGGGCCTTTTCGTTGATGCCGACGGTGCGGTCCCCCTGCACGTTGGAATGGCCGCGCACGGGGCAGAGGCCCGCACCGGGGCGTCCGATATTCCCGCGCAGAAACATGAAATTGGCGATCTCTCGGATCGTTGCGACGGAATGGCGGTGCTGGGTGATGCCCATCGCCCATGTCGCGATCACGCTGCCCGCCTGCATATAGATGCGGGCGGCGGTCTCGATCTGCGCCCGTGTCAGGCCCGACTGATCCTCGATCTGCGGCCAATCCGTTGCCTCGACCGCCGCGCGCCAATCGTCGAAACCGTGGCAATGCCGTGCGATGAAGTCATGGTCGAGCGTGCCTTCCGCCAGCACCACCTTGGACATGCCGCGCACCGCCGCCATGTCGCCGCCAAGACGCGGCTGGAAGAAATCGGTCGAGGTCGGCTCGGACCCGCCCAGCAGCATCTCCACCTTGTTCTGCGGGTCGGCGAACCGCTGAAGCCCCTTCTCCTTCAGCGGGTTGAACACCACGACCCGCGCGCCGCGTGCCGCCGCCTTGCGCAGATCGGCCAGCATCCGCGGATGGTTGGTGCCGGGGTTCTGGCCGAAGACGAAGATTGCGTCGGCCTTTTCGAAATCCTCCAGTTGGACGGTGCCTTTGCCGATGCCGATCGCATCGGTCAGCGCGACGCCGGACGCCTCGTGGCACATGTTGGAACAGTCGGGAAAGTTGTTGGTGCCGTAAAGCCGCACGAAGGTCTGATAGAGGAACGCCGCCTCGTTGCTGGCCCGGCCCGAGGTATAGAATTCGGCCTGATCCGGCTTCATCCCCCGCAGCGCCGCGCCGATTTCCGCGAAGGCGTCGTCCCAGTCGACCGGAAGGTAACGGTCGGTGGCGGCGTCATAGCGCATCGGATGCGTCAGGCGGCCCTGGTGTTCCAGATCGTGGTCGGTCCAGCCGCGCAGGTCCGTCACGGTATGAGCGGCGAAGAAATCGGGCGTCACGCGGGCCTTCGTCGCCTCCCACGCAACCGCCTTGACACCGTTCTCGCAGAACTCGAACGACGATCCGTGTTCGGGATCGCCCCACGCGCAACCGGGGCAGTCGAACCCGTCGGGCTGGTTCGCATGCAGCATCGCCCGCGCCCCGGCAAAGGGCTTGCCGGTCTTCAGCAATTGCTTGCCGCAGCTTTTGAGCGCGCCCCAGCCTCCGGCGGCTTTGGATCCTGCGGCGATGAAGTCGTCCTTGGGCATACGGCATATCCCGTTTCGGGCGGCCCTTTCAGGCCGCCGTGATTTCATGTGTACGGGAAGTGCTGCCGAAAGCCTTGGGGAGGTGGCTGCTTCCACTCGTTATCTGGCACCTGCGCGGGGCAGGATCAATGCGCCCGTGCGGCAAAAGCGTGTGCGGATGCGGCATCCCACTCGATCTGCGTCTGTGCGCCCGGTGCCAGTCCCGACGCCATCGGATGGCCGAAGGGCAGACGGATGCCCACCTCCTCGCCCCAGCTTGTCCGCGCAAGGATCGAGGTCACGTTGCCAAGGAAGGTGATGTCGGCGATCGTCACCGGCAGGCTTGGACCCGCGCCGGGCTGCGGCACAAGACGGATGCGTTCGGGGCGCAGCATCAGTTCGGCGCGGCCCTTGGGATCGGCGCCGTGCAGCGGCACGCCGCGCACCTCGGTCCCGTCGGCAAAGCGCAGATCGGCGGTCCCGCCCGAGGCGCGGGTAAATTCCGCCGTCAGGAACGCGCTGTCGCCGACGAAATCGGCCACGAAATGCGACGCGGGGCTGTTATAGAGCTGCGGCCCGGTGCCGACCTGTTCGATCCGGCCCTTGTTGAACACCGCGATCCGGTCGGACAGGCGTAGCGCCTCCTCCTGGTCATGGGTGACATAAAGGATCGTGACGCCGGTTTCCTGATGGATGCGGCGGATCTCGTGCTGGATCTCCTCGCGCAGCTTCTTGTCCAGCGCCGAGAGCGGCTCGTCCATCAGCAGGACGGGCGGGTCGTATACCAGCGCACGGGCCAGCGCCACGCGCTGCTGCTGGCCGCCCGACATGTTGGCGGGCATCCGGTCCTCGAACCCCTGAAGCCGCGCCAGTTCAAGCGCGCGCTTCACGCGGCGCTGCACCTCGTCCGCAGGGGTGCGGCGCACGCGCAGGGGAAAGGCGACGTTCTCGCCCACGCTCAGATGCGGGAACAGGGTATAGCGTTGGAACACCATCCCGATGTTGCGCTTGTGCGAGGGCGTCTTCAGCAGGGTCTTGCCGCGCAGCAGGATGTCGCCCGCCGTCGGCTCCTGAAAGCCGGCAAGGATATAGAGCGTCGTGCTTTTCCCCGAACCCGACGGGCCGAGGAAGGTCATGAACTCGCCCTCGGCGATCTTCAGTTCGACATGGTCGGTCGCCACGACATCGCCGAAGGTCTTGCGGATGCCGTTGATGTGCAGAAACGGGGTCGTCATTGCTTTTTCCCTTTGCGGGTGAAGGCGGCAAGAACCATCAGCGCCACGGTCAGCGCGATAAGAAGGGTGGAGGCGGCGGCGATCACCGGCGACAGATCCTGCCGCAGCGTGCCCCAGACCTTGATGGGCAGGGTTTGCAGGCGCGGGCTGGCCATGAAGATCGCCAGAACCACCTCGTCCCACGAGATCAGGAAAGAAAAGATCGCGGCCGAGAACAGCCCGTGCTTGATCGACGGAAGCGTGACGCGCAGACGCGCCTCCCACGGGGATGCGCCGCACAGGATCGCGGCATCCTCGATGGATTTGTCGAACCCCTCCAGCGCGCCGGAAATCGCGATGATTGCAAAGGGCAGCGCGATGACCAGATGCGCCAGAACGAAGCCCACGAACGTCCCCGCGATTCCGAGCCACAGGAACGTGGCGTAAAGCGCAATGGCCAACACCACGACTGGCATCACCATCGGCATCAGGAAGAACCCGCGCAGGAAGGCCCGCCCGCGGAACGTGCCGCGCACCAGCGCCATAGACGCCAGAAATCCAAGGATCACCGAAAGCACCGCCACGACCGCCGCCACCTTGAACGAGGTGAAGGCAGCATCCAGCCAGCGGGGGTCGGAGAACAGCTCCTCATACCATTTCAGCGTCCAGCCTGGCGGCGGGAAGATCAGCCAGCGGCTGTCGCCGAAGGACAGCGCGATGATGAACAGGATCGGCAGCAGCAGGAACGCGGCCACCAAAGCGCAGACCGCGCCCAGCGCCCAGCGCCACCAGCCCAGCATGTGAAAGTTCAGAAGCATCACTGCGCTCCTTTCGGCAGGCCGACCAGCCGGATCTGCAGGGCATAGAGCGCCAGCGTTGCAACCAGCAGCACGAAGGCCGCCGCGCCGCCAAGGCCCCAGTTCACCAGCGACTGCACCAGCTGCGCGATCAGTTCCGCCAGCATCATGTGCGACGTGCCGCCCAGAAGCGAGGGCGTGACGTAATAGCCAAGCGCCATGACGAAAACCATCAGCACCCCCGACGCGATCCCCGGCACGCACAGCGGCAGCAGAACCCGCCATAGCGCCTGCCACCGCGTCGCCCCGCAGAGCGAGGCCGCTTGCAGCACCGAGGCGTCGATCTGTCGGATCACGCCATAGATAGGCAGGATCATGAAGGGCAGCATGATATAGACCATCCCGATCGTGACCCCGATCAGGTTGTTGACCAATTCCAGCGGCGCGTCGGTGATGCCCAGCCCCATCAGGATCTGGTTCACCAGCCCCGTGCGCTGTAGCAGCACCATCCACGCATAGGTCCGCGCCAGAAGGTTCGTCCACATCGACAGGATCACGATGGCGAAAAGCACCATCGACCAGCGCGGCGGCAGGATCACCAGCGCCCACGCCACCGGAAAGGCCAGCAGCAGGGTGATGACGGTGACGATTCCCGCCACCATGAAGGTGTTCAGGAACACCTTGGCATAGGTCGCCGTGCCGAAAAGCGTGGCGTAATTCTGGAACCCGAGGCCGGGTTCGGTGACGGACCGCAGCAGCAGCCACATCACCGGCATCACGAAAAACGCCACCAGCAGTGCCAGCGCCGGAAGCGCGAAGCCGAAACCGCGACGTGCGGCTATCGCGGCCATCTCACTCGGCCTGCCATGCATACCAGCGGCTGCCGATCTCGTCGCGATGCTCGGCCCAATAGGCCATGTCGGCGTCGATCTGCGGCGCGCTTTGCGCATCGGGCAGGGTGGCGCGGATTTCAGGGTCCATCAGGTCCGCGGCCTCAATATTGATCGGGGCGTAACCCGTCGCCGCCGCGAATTCGGCCTGACCGCGGGCGGATGTCGCCTCGGCGATGAAGGCCATCGCGGCATCCTTGTTCGCGGCACCCTTGGGCACCACCAGCGCGTCGGCGGCGGTGATGTTCTGGTCCCACGCGATGTTCACGTCCATGCCGTCGGCCTGAAGCGCGGCCAGCCGCCCGTTCCAGAAGATGCCCAAGGGCGCCTCGCCCGAGGCCAGAAGCTGCTGCGACTGCGCGCCCGAGGTCCACCAGATGATCTCGGATTTGATCGTGTCCAGTTTCGCAAATGCGCGGTCCAGATCCAGCGGGTAGAGCGCGTCGGGTGCCACGCCATCGGCCAGCAGCGCCGCTTCGATCACGCCGGGGGCGGACCATTTGTAGAAGGTGCGCTTGCCGGGAAATTTCTCGGTGTCGAACAGATCGGCATAGGTCTGTGGCGCTTCGGGAAACGCCGAAGGGTTCGATCCCAGCACGAAGGAATAATAGAAACTGCCGACCGCGTATTCCGACACGAAACGCGGGTCGAGCTTGGATTTGTCGATCACGGCGAAGTCCAGCGGCTCCAGAAGCCCCTGCTGTCCGGCTTGAAGGGCATAGTCGAATTCGACGTCGACCACGTCCCATGTCGGGCTGCCCGCCTCGACCATCGCCTTCAGCTTGCCGTAGTCGGTGGGGCCGTCCTGCAGAACGCCGGTGCCCGAGGACTCGGCAAAGGGGTCGGCCCAGAATTCGGTCTGGGCGTCCTGCGTGGTGCCGCCCCAGCTGGTGAACACCATGTCCTGTGCCACCGCAGGCGCGGCAACCACAAGGGCTGCCGCGATCATTGCGTATTTCATGTCTTCCTCCCTGAATGCGCCTCCTCAGCGCATGATGAACGGATCCGGAATGGGTTCGTCCGACGTCCGCAGCCAGACGGTCTTGACTGCGGTGTAATCCAGCACCGCCGCGATGCCTCCTTCGCGGCCATGCCCCGAAAGGCCGTGCCCGCCGAACGGGGCCATCGGCGATACGGCGCGATAGGTGTTGATCCAGACGATCCCCGCCTTGATGCGCCGCACCATCCGGTGCGCGCGGGCCAGATCGCGGGTGAATACCCCCGAGGCCAGCCCGTATTGCGTCGAATTGGCCAGCGCGACGGCGTCTTCTTCGGTGTCGAAGGCGATGACCGACAGGACCGGGCCAAACAGCTCGGTCCCGACCGCAGGCGCATCTGGCACGGCGGAACAATCGAGGATCGTCGGCGGGTAATAGAACCCCTCCCCCTCCGGCGTCTTGCCGCCCGTCACCAGCGTCGCACCGGCCTCAACGGACGCAGCGACGACCTCCTCGATCTTGCTGCGTTGGCGGGCGGTGCAGAGGGGGCCGACCTCGGTCGCCATGTCCTGCGGGGTGCCGATCTTCACCGCCTTCGCCTTTTCGGCGAGCAGGGCGAGGAAGCGGTCCTTCACCTCTGCCGCCACGATCAGGCGCGAGCCTGCGACGCAGCTTTGCCCCGTCGCGGCGAAGATGCCCGCGATCTGCGCGTTGGCCGCGCTTTCCAGATCGGCATCGGCAAAGACGATGAACGGGGATTTCCCCCCCAGTTCCAGCGACGCCGAAGCGAGGTTTTCCGCCGAGTTGCGGATGACATGCCGCGCCGCATCCGGCCCGCCGGTGAAGGCGATGTGATCGACCAGCGGATGCGCGGTCAGGATCGCCCCGCAGCGCGGACCGAACCCCGTCAGGATGTTGACGACGCCCGCAGGAAACCCGGCTTCATGCACCAGTTTCGCAAATTCCAGAAGCGGCGCGGGGCCGTCTTCGGATGCCTTCACGACAATGGTGCATCCTGCCGCAAGCGCCGGGCCGATCTTCACCGCCGACAGGAAAAGCTGGCTGTTCCACGGCACGATCGCGGCGACGACGCCCTTCGGCTCGCGGCGCAGCCAGACCTCCATGTCGGGCTTGTCGATCGGCAGATGCGCGCCTTCGATCTTGTCCGCCAACCCAGCATAGTAACGGTAGTATTCCGCGACATAGGCGATCTGGGCCGACGTTTCGCGGATGATCTTGCCGGTATCGCGGGTTTCCAGTTCCGCCAGTCGCGGCGCGTGTTCGGCAATCAGGTCCGCCAGCCGATACAGCAGCTTGCCCCGCGCCGATGCCGTCAGCCCCGCCCATTCCGGCGCATCGAAGGCGCGGCGTGCGGCGCGAACGGCGCGGTCCACCTCCCCCTCGCGCGCCTCGGGCATTTCGGCCCAAGGCTGCGCGGTCGCGGGGTCGAGGCTCTGGAACGTCGCCTCGGCATCGCTGAACGTGCCGTCGATATACTGCTGGAACCGCTGCATCACGCCTCCTTGAACGCGGGCATCACCTCGGCGATGAACCGCTCCAGCGAGGCTTTCTTGCGTTCGAACGTCATGCCGGTGTCGATCCAGAACGAGAATTCGTCATATCCCAGATCCTCGTACGCCTTCAGGCGCGAGATGACCTCGGGCGCTTCGCCGATGACGCAGCCCTGACGCATCTTGTCCGCGCCGTAATAGGTGTTCGCCGCGATTTCCTCGTCGGTCAGGGTCTGGATCAGGCCCTGTTCGATGGGGCGCTCGTTTTTGAACCATGCTCCGAAATAGTTGTAGAAGCGGTTCATTTCCTCGGCCCCGCGCTGGGCGTCGGCCTCGCTGTCCGCGACATAGGTGTGGCGCAGCAGCATGATCTTGGGGCGCGGGATGTCGGGGTGCTTTTCGCAGGCGGCGTTGAAGCGGTCCATCAAGCTGATGACTTCCTCGTCCGGCAGATGCAGCGGGGTCACCTGCACGTTGCAGCCATTGGCCACCGCGAATTCGTGGCTGTTGGGATCGCGCGCCGCGACCCAGATCGGCGGGTGCGGTTTCTGCACCGGCATCGGCGCCGATGTGGTCTTGGGAAACTGCCAGAACTGGCCTTCGTGGGTGTAATCGCCCTTCCACAGCCCCTGGATCGCGGGGATCAGCTCGCGCATCTTCTGGCCCGCGTCCCACGCGGTCAGGCCAGGCTCCAGCCGTTCGTATTCGAAATTGTAGGCCCCGCGCGCGATGCCGATATCCAGCCGACCCTGCGTGACCAGATCGGTCATCGCGGCTTCGCCCGCCAGTTTGATCGGGTGCCAGAACGGCGCAACCACGGTGCCGGTGCCAAGGCGCACGTTCTTCGTGCGCCGCGCGATGTCGACAAGGTTGATGAACGGGTTCGGCGCGATGGTGAAGTTCATCCCATGATGCTCGCCCGTCCAGATCGCGTGCATCCCGCCTTCGTCGGCGATCTTGCACAGCTCGATCATCTGTTCATAAAGCGCGGCCTGATCCTCGGCGGGATCGGTGCGCTCCATGTGGATGAAAAGCGAAAACTTCATAGGCTGCCTCCCTTGACGAGCTGGCGCACGTCGCCCGCCGTCTCTGTTCCGAAGTAAGTTCCAAAGTTGCCGATCCGGGATTCCTCGGCGAACCGGGTCAGCATGATGCGAAGTGCGGAGTCCGCGACGTCGCCCAGCGTGCAGTCGTCCAGCGCCACGAAGGAGCCCTTGACGGGCGTTCCCTCGGCGGCCTGACACAGGAACGCGATGTGGCTGTGCCCGCGCTTGTCGTCGTCGAACACCGCATAGATGAACCCCGGCTGCACCGACAGGCCCGTCTTTGCCAGCAGGTCCGCCAGCGCCGCACGCGCGCCATCCTTGCCCGCGATGCGCGAAGGCAGTGTCGAACCGCCGCCGGTGTCATCCACCAGCAGCACCGCGCCCGCCTGTTCGATGATCGCGCTGACCACCACATCCGGGCCGGTATCGGCCGCCTTGGCACCGTTCGCCGCCTGCACATAGGCGCCGCGGAAATATCCAAGTCCGGGGGCAGGCGTATTCTCGAACTCCACCACGCGGCCGATCAGGATGGCGTGGTCCCCCGCCTCGATCACGCGGTGCATGGTGCAGTCGAACCATGCGGCGGTGCCTTCGATCACCGGGCTGCCGGCGGGGCCGTGCTTCCACTCGACGGTGGCGAAGCGATCCTCGACCGGGCGGGCGAAAGTGTTGGACACATCCTTCTGCGCTTCGGACAGGATGTTGATTGCAAAGCCCTTGGCCCGCGTCACCGCGTCATAGTTGCGCGAGGTCCGCGCGATCGACACCTGCAGCAGCGGCGGGTCCAGCGACACCGACGCGAAGCTGTTGGCGGTGAAGCCAAGCGGCTGGCCGTTATTGTCCACCGTCACCACGGTCACGCCGGTCATGAACGCGCCGAAGGCATCGCGCAGCGGGCGCAGCGCATCGGCACCCGACACAGGGCGCGCAAGCCAGTCGCGCATCGCTTCGGTCACCGTTTCGGGCGCGGTCAGGTTGACCATGTGCCGATGGTTCGGAACGATGAAGGCGCGGCCACGCGGCGCGGCGCGGGCCATCGTCTCGGCCATCGCGGGGGTCGAGTTCGGGTCGAACTCTCCGGTCAGCACCAGCATCGGGCAGGCGATCTCGGCCAGCCGGTCGGCATAGACGTCATCGCCCGAAGCGAAGGCGGCATAGGCCGTGGCATATCCTTCGGGGCTGACATCGGCCAGAAGCTGCGAGGTCAGAGCCTTGGCGGCCTGATCGGCCCAGCTTTCCGAGAACCAGCGCGCCAGCGGGGCTTGCGGATCGGCCGGGGTGCCATTGGCGGCGGCGGCCCGGATCGCGGTGGCGCGGGCGATCACGGCCTCGCGCGCTTCTTCGGTCCGGCGATGCACGCCGCAGACCAGCGCCACGCGCAGGATCAGGTCCGGATGATCGACCGCCAGCCCGCCCGCGATCAGCGATCCCATCGAATGCCCGGCAAGGTTCACCGGGCCCACATCCAGCGCACGGATCGCCTGCGCGGCCCAAGCCACGAAATCGGCCAGCCCCGCGCCCTGCGGCAGCGGGGAAGACCCCCCGTGCCCGGGCATGTCCAGCGCGATGACGCGGTGCGTTCCGGCCAGCGCCTCGATCTGCGGGCCCCATGCGGCGGACTGCATCCCGACCCCGTGGATCAGGACCAGCGGTTCGCCCTGCCCGGCTTCGCGATAGCTGAGGACGCCCTCAGACAGCGGCAGGGTTTTGGACGTCATGGCCAAGATCCTTCAGGTCCTGATAACGGTCGCCGATGCGGTGATGCGGACGCCCGCCATAGGACGCGCCGAGTGCCACGAGGATCTCGTCTTCCGCCGGGGCATCGGGGACCGAGAAGTTGATGGTCAGGTAATGCGAACGGCGGCCTTCGTCATTCTTGTCCATCAGCGGGATCATGACGGGCGCGTTCGCCCCGCCCCGCGTGTTGCAGAACGCCAGATAGGATTTCGCGCCGACCGCACTGCGGTAATGGTTGCCGAAACGCAGAGTGTGGATCAGCGCCGAGGCATGCTCGACCTCGCCGCCCAGACCCACGACGGCGGATTTGCCGTAGCCTTCGACCCGTTCGCCCGAACCGGCGTGGTCGATGATCATCTTGGTCAGCACTTCGCCAAGGATCGGGGCGACGCGGTGGATCTCGGGCTTGAGGTCTTCGACGAAGCCCTGACCGAACCACGGGTTCTTCAGGATGGCGGTGGCGGCGACCATGACCAGCGGGGTCTGCGCCTCGCGTCCGCCCTCGATCAGGGTGGTTTCCACATGGAGGAGGGTTTTTCGGATCAGAGCGCTCATTTCCGCGGACCTTTCAATGGACTTCCTGCCGCCCATTTTGGTATACCATATGACAGGATGTCAAATGCAAATCTTCTTTCAGCGAGGAAGTCCATGTCTCACGGCGCCTATTGGATCGCCCATGTCATCGTCACGGACAGCGAGGCTTATGCGGATTATCAGAGGCTTGCACCCGCCGCCTTCGCTGCCCACGGCGCCGTTTTCCTGGCCCGCGGCGGCAATGCGGAAACACTGGAGGGGCCGGAGCTTGCCCGCCATGTCGTGATCGGCTTCCCTTCGCTGGCGGCTGCCCGCGCCTGTTACGACAGCGCGGAATACACGGCGGCGCGGGCCGCCAGAACGGGGGCCGCGCAAACGCATGTCGTCATCGTGGAGGCGCTGGCGCCTCTCTCATCCATCGGGTAACCTTGCATGATGTCCGATGCTGCCACAGCCCTTCTGCGTATAGATACGCCCCCCAAGACGCTGCGCGAAATGGTGCTGGAGCGGCTTCGCGCTGCAATCATCTCGGGCCATTTCAAATCGGGGGAACGGCTGGTCGAACGTCCGCTGTGCGATTCGCTGGGCGTCAGCCGCACCGTCATCCGCGAAGCGATGCGCTATCTGGAGGCGGAGGGGCTGGTGGAAATCCAGTCCAATCGCGGCCCGGTGGTTGCATCCATGGACTGGGACCGCGCGGCCCAGATCTATGAAATCCGCCGATTGCTGGAGACGAACGCCGCCCGTGCCTGCGCCGAAAAGGCGGATGCCCGCGTGAAGACGGACCTTCGGCGGGCACTCAAGGCGCTGGGCGCGGCATATGACTCGGGCGAGACGCGGCCCCTGTTCGACGCATCGACCGAGTTCTATCAGACGATCTTCATTGCCGCCGGCCACGACATGGCGTGGGAGATCGTGCAGCGCCTGAACAGCCGTATCAGCCGTCTGCGCGCGATGACGCTGGCGACCACCGACCGGCATGTGTCGGGCTTTGCCCGCATGACCCAGATCGCCGAGGCCATCTGCGCGAACGATGCCGATGCGGCCGGCCGCGCCGTCGAAACCCACCTGTCCGAGGCTGCCGCCATCGCCCGCCGCCTGCTGGTCTAGGCCAGCGTTCGCGCGAATTCGGCCATCGCCGCGCCGATGCGGGCGGTCACGTCGGGTCGCGCCTCTGCCACGGTCAGCGAGAGGGCGACGGCGGCGTTCGTGCCTGGAATCGCGGCGCCGATGCAGCACATGCCCTCGCGCACCTCCCCGGCATCGAGCGACCAGCCGCGCGCCGCGGTTGCCGCCAGATCGCGGCGCAGGGCCGGGATGGTGCGGATGCTGGCCGGGGTGATCGGCGGTGGCAGGGGCCGGGTCAGAAAGACATCCAGTGCGCTCGGCTCCATCGCGGCCAGAAGCGCCTTGCCGGTCGCGGTGAACACGGCAGGCAGGCGCATGCCCACGCGAAAGGTAATGCCCAAGGGCGCCGCCGAATCGTGGCAGGCCTGATAGATGACCTCGGCTCCCTCCAACACCGACAAGGTGACCGTGTGGCGCGACAGAAGCGGGTCGGCGGCAAGGCCCCGGCGGAAATCGGCCCGCAGATCGCGCGGGACCGCCCAGCGCGCCGCATGCCCGCCAAGGTGAAAGCCGCCCGCTTCCTCGCGCAGCAGGTTCAGCTGGCAAAGGGTATGGCACAGGGCATGCGCGCTGCTTTTGGGTATCCCCGCCGCGCGGGCGATCTCGGACAGGCCAAGGCCCGGCCGGGCGGTGACAAGGTCCAGAATGGCGGCGGCGCGCAATACGGCGGGAACGGGTTTGGCGGTGTTCATCGTTGACGTCGGGACTTTCAGACTGCTAGCTGTTCTTCATACCGAACGCCGTTCGATATGTCGAACGATATTGAGGAGCCCTCCATGCTGTCCCTGAAAGATCCCGGCCTTCTGGTCGATACCTGCCTCGTGAACGGAAACTGGGTGCATGCCACCTCGGCCGAGGTGATCGCAGTCACGAACCCCGCCGACGGATCGGTCGTCGGCACCGTCCCAAGCCTGTCGCCCGCCGAGGTCGAAGGCGCCATCTCCGCTGCCGAAGCCGCCTTTCCCGCATGGGCCAAGCGCCCGGCCAAGGAACGCAGCGCGATCCTGCGGAAATGGTTCGACCTGATGATCGCGAATGCCGACGATCTGGCGGCGATCATGACCGCAGAACAGGGCAAACCTCTGTCCGAGGCGAAAGGCGAGATCACCTATGCCGCCAGCTTCATCGAATGGTTCGCCGAGGAGGCCAAACGCGTCTACGGCGACACGATCCCCTCGCCGCAGGCAAACAGCCGCCTGACCGTCATCCGCCAGCCAATCGGTGTGACTGCCGCGATCACGCCGTGGAACTTCCCCGCCGCGATGATCACCCGCAAGGCCGCGCCGGCGCTCGCCTCGGGCTGCGTGATGATCGTGCGGCCCGCCGATCTGACACCGCTGACGGCACTTGCGCTGGGCGTTCTGGCCGAACGGGCGGGCGTTCCGGCGGGCGTTCTGCAGATCGTCACGGGTGAAAGCCGCCCGATCGGCAAGGTGCTGACCGATTCGGACGTGGTGCGGAAACTCTCCTTCACCGGATCGACCGAGGTGGGCCGCGTGCTGATGGCGCAATGCGCGCCGACCATCAAACGCATATCGCTGGAACTGGGCGGCAACGCGCCTTTCATCGTGTTCGACGACGCCGATCTGGATGCCGCCGTCGAAGGCGCGATGATCGCGAAGTATCGGAATGCGGGCCAAACCTGCGTCTGCGCCAACCGCATCCTGGTGCAGCGCGCCATCTATGACGCCTTTGCCGAAAAACTGGCGGCCAAGGTCGCCGCGCTGAAGGTCGGCCCCGGCACCGAGGACGGCGTGCAGATCGGCCCGATGATCGAAGAAAAGGGCATCGCCAAGGTCGAGGCGCATATCGCCGACGCGCTGTCCAAGGGGGCAAAGCTGATTACCGGCGGCAAGCGCCTGGGCGGGCTGCTTTTTCAGCCCGGCGTGCTGACGGGCGTGACCACCGACATGACCGTGACGCGAGAGGAGACCTTCGGCCCCCTCGCCCCGCTTTTCGCCTTCGACACCGAGGAGGAGGCCGTCGCAATGGCCAATGACACGATCTTCGGGCTAGCGGCCTATTTCTACACCCGCGACCATGCCCGCATGATCCGCGTGTCCGAGGCGCTGGAATACGGCATGGTCGGCCACAATACCGGCCTCATCTCGAACGAGGTGGCACCGTTCGGCGGCGTCAAGCAGTCCGGCCTTGGCCGCGAAGGATCGAAATACGGCATCGAAGAATACCTTGAGGTCAAATACGTCTGCTCGGCCATCGGCTGAACCCGGCCTGAGGCGGCGCGACCCCCTTGCGCATCTTAAATATACCCTATTATGGTATACCACTATTGCAGAGGGGGGAGCCGCCGCATGTCAACCATCGAAGAGAACAGCGTCGGCTTCGTCCCGCTTGGTGAACGCCACGGCCGGGCGCATGATCTGTTCACCCTCTGGTTCACGACAAACATCGCGCCGCTTCCGATCGTGACCGGCGCGATGGCGGTTCAGGTGTTCGACCTGCCGCTGATCTGGGCCGCGACCGCCATCGTCTTCGGCAATATCGTCGGCGCACTCATCCTCGGGGCCTGTTCGGCGCAGGGGCCGCAGATGGGCCTTGCGCAGATGATCCAGAGCCGGGGCCAGTTCGGACGCTATGGTGCGCTGCTGGTCGTGGGCTTCGCGACGCTGCTTTATCTCGGCTTCTTCACCTCCAACATCGTGCTGGCGGCAAAATCGGTCCACGCGCTGATGCCTGCGATAAACACGCCTTCGGGGGCCGTGATCTCGGCACTGGCGGCGGCCATCATCGCCATCATGGGATACCGCACGATCCATCTGCTGAATCGCGTCGGCATGTGGTTCATGGGCATTGGCCTTCTGGCGGCGGGATATAACCTCGTGACCTCCCTGCCCGAGGGGATCTGGACCCAGGGCGAGGTCACGGTCTTCGGCTGGTTCTCGATGTTCTCGCTCGCTGCGGTCTGGCATCTGTCATACGCCTGCTACACCTCGGACTACTCGCGTTACCTGCCGCCGCAGGTCGGCATCCGTGCCCCGATGCTGGCCAGCTTCGGCGGAGCTGCAACGGGCACCTCGGCCTCGTTCATGCTTGGCGCGATCGCGGTGGCCGGGGCGCCCGCAGGAGCCGATGCGATGGAGATCGTCAGCGCATCCGTCGGCGTTCTGGCACCCGTTCTGCTGCTTTTGTTCATCCTGAACATCGTCGCGCACAATGCGCTGAACATCTATGGCGCGGTGCTGTCGCTCATCACGGTGATCCAGACCTTCGCCGCCAATTGGGAACCGGCAAGGCGCGCGCGCATCGTCATGTCGATCGCGGTGCTTCTGGGCTGTCTTGCGATGGCAACCCTGACTGCCGACTTCGTGCCGCGCTTCATTTCCTTCGTGATCGGCCTGATGATCGTGCTTGCGCCTTGGGTGACCATCAACATCCTCGACTTCTATGTCGTGAAACGCGGCAGATACGATATCGCGTCCTTCTTCCGACATGACGGAGGGATCTATGGCAAGTTCCAGCTCCGCGCCGCCATCGCCTATTTTCTCGGGATCGCCTGCCAGATCCCGATGTTGAACACGCCCTTCTATACCGGCCCCGTCGCCCGCGCGATCGGAGAGGTCGATATCGGCTGGCTGGTGGCCTTCATCGTGACAGGTATCGCCTATTTCGCCCTTGCGCCATCCACGCAGGGGGCTGCCGCGCTCGCCCCCTTACCTTCGCGTCGATAGGCTCCGGCCCTCGCTGCACTGCACTTCCAGCTGCAGAGTGCCGCCCGGCCCGGCAAGAAACATCAGCACCGCGTGAAGGAAGACGATCAGACCGCCCATTTCCAGCGTTTCCTCAAGCGTGGCAAGAAGACTGTAGGCGACGTTGTCCCACCCCTGCGCTGCCCAAAGCCGGGCGCCGATCATCTCCACCCCCAACGCGCCGCCAAGATAGATCGCGGCAGACAGCACGAACAGCGCCGTGCTGCGCCTTGGAAGGGCCAACAGGAACCGGCTGAAGGCGATGGCCAGCACAACCACGACCGCGGCCCCCGGAATGACCCAGGCAAATGCAAGAAAGCCGCCGGTTTCAACGACACTGCCCACAAGTTTGTTGAGTCCTTCGTGAACTTGCGCCGCTTCGTCATAGGCCAGAAGCAGAAAGCCTGCGGACAGCGCAAGCCAGTGCCAGCGCCACCTGTCCCGTCCGCCGAACCCGCAGGCCGCCACCACCGCCAGCGCGCCCATGTTGGCCAGCAGCAGCACGAAATTGAGGAGGGTCGGAAGGTTCCGCTCCTCCTCGAACAGCAGCAGGTCCGCGATCTGGTGGAGCGTCGCGTTCGTGCTGCGATAGGTCATCGCGGTTCCACACAGGCTGAGCACAAGCAGCAGAAGCAATGCGCCGCCAAGGATCAGGTCGATCCGGATGATCCGGATGCCGGGCGACATATGGCCCCGCGTTGGAACATGAACCCGAGAACTCGTGAAAAACGCACCCAACTTGATCCTCCCTGGCGTGTTGACATGCGAATGATGAACCCAGCGTAACCTCGCGCGGTGAATATTGTAACAGAAATGTGACGGTCAATCGGGCCGAAGCATGGCGAAAGCCGCTGGCTGGTTTCAGCACCAGCCAGCCGGAATGGGCATTCACCCGGTGAATGCGATTGTCAGCGCGGCCATGTCTTCTGTTTCCAGAACCGCGCATTCGTGCGAACAGGTTCCGCCGGGCACGGCCAAAGGTGCATATCGTTCATGGGCGCCGTATCTGCGCCCATGAACAAGGGGGCTCAGTGCGCCGGGGCGCGGAAGGCTCCGATCTCCGATGCTGCGACGGGCGGGGCATCGTTGCCCCAGGCCTGGCGCAGGAACGTCATCAGCGCCGCGACCTCATCGTCCGAAAGGCGGTCGGCATAGCCCTGCATCTTCAGCTTCATCGGGCGGTGTTCGGTGCTGGGCAGTTCAGCCCCGTGCAGGATCACATTGGCCAGACCGCCGATCTGCGGCGCGGTGACGATGGAGTTGTTCGCAAGCTCGGGGAAGATTTCCGCCGCGCCCTTGCCATCGACGAAGTGGCAGGCCGAACAGTTGTCCATGTAAAGCCGCGCGCCAAGGTCCAGATCGGTCGCCTCGGTCAGCATGGTTTCCGTCGTGGTCGCAGCCTCGGCGACGGTGGGCGTTCCCGGCTCTCCGTCCATCGCCTTGAGGTAGGTGGCGATGGCGAGGTTGTCCTCATCCGTCAGGTGCTGGAGCGAGTCGCGCACGACCAGCCCCATCTCGCCATTCGCGGCCGAATGGGCGTTGCGGCCCGTGGACAGATACGCCGCCATCTCTTCGACAGCCCAGACATGCGGCGCGCTTCCCTCGCCCCGCAGCGCGGGGGCGTGCCAGCCAGCCACTTCGCCGCCGGTCAGATAGTTTTCGTCGCTTTCCGTCAGGCCGTCCTGCGCCATGAAGGTCGTGCGCGGGCTGTGGCAGGCGGCGCAGTGCCCCGCGCCCTGCACCAGATAGGCGCCCCGGTCGAACGCCGCGTCCCCGGTCGCCGCCGAAGGCCCGGCCTCGTGCGCCAGCGCCAGCCAGTTCCATGCGCGGATGCCGAAACGCATGTTGAAGGGGAAGGACAGCGCCGTCGCCTCGACCGCGTTGTTCACCGGGGCGACGTCTTCCATGAAATACTGATACAGTGCGCGGATGTCCTCTTCGGTCATCAGGCGGTAGTTTTCATAGGGCATCGCCGGGTAAAGATGCGCGCCATCGGCACGGATGCCGTCGATCATCGCCGCCCGGAATTCGTCCAGGGTATATCCGCCGATCCCGGTTTCCGGGTCGGGCGTGATGTTGGTGGACCAGATCGTGCCCATCGGCGAATGGATCGCGCGGCCGCCCGCGAACGGCTCGCCCCCTTCGGCGGTGTGGCAGGCCATGCAGTCGCCCGCATACATCACATATTCGCCCGCGCCTTCCGGCGCTTTCCAGTCGGCGGGCAGGTCGGTCACGGCGACGGTGCGCTGCACGGGAACGAAGACGAAGGCGGCAAGGCCCGCAGCGCCAAGAACGGCGGCGCCGCCGATCACGCGGAGGATGGTATTCATGTCGCTCTCCTCAGACCAGCGGGCGGGGGTTGGACAGGTATTGCGTGCGGATCGCATGCGCCGTCCAATAGGCAAGCCCGCCGACCAGCCCGGTCGGGTTGTATTGCGTGTTCTGCACGAAGTTGCCCGCGCCCAGCGCAAAGACGTTGTGCTTGTCCCATGCCTGCGAATAACGGTTCACCGCGCCCGTATCCGGTGTCGCGGACATGATGTGCCCGCCGGTGTTGTGCGTCGTCTGATAGGGGCGGACGTCGTATTGCGCGCCTTCCTTCTTGAACGACGACTGCATCAGGTCGGGGTTCATCGACTGGGCCAGCGGCTCCATCTTCGACTTCATGAACTGCGTCTGGCGGATGTCGTTGGCATTCCAGTTGAACGTCATCCGCATCAGCGGACGGCCATGACGGTCGGTATAGGTCGGGTCGAGGTCCAGATGGTTCGTCGCATAGGACATGCACGAGCCATGCGCGCCGATGGACATGGCATGGCCATACCATTCGCCCACCGCCCGTTTCCAACCCGCGCCCCATGTCGGCGTGCCGGATGGCAGCGGCATCGACCGGATCGGCTGACCGTTGGTCTGGCCCGACCGCCAATACGCACCGCCGATGAAGCCTTCGGCGCCATAGTCGATGTTGTTCATCCCGAAATCGTCGATGCAGAAGCCGTTGGCCCCGGTGCCGATGAACGGGTTGAAATGCTCGTCCTTGAAGAACATCGTCACGCCACCGTTCATCTGATAGCCGTAGTTCTTGCCCGTAACCCCTTCGCCGGTGCGCGCGTCATAGGGCTGGCCGATGCCCGACAGCAGCATCAAATGCACGTTGTTCAACTGATAGGTCGCAAGGATCACGATATCGGCGGGCTGGAACACTTCCTCGCCGGCCTTTTCGTCGAAATAGGTGACGCCCGTGGCGGTCTTGCCGTCGGCGGCCATCTCGACCCGCAGCACTTCGGATTCGGTGCGGTAGCTGAAGTTCGGATATTGCTTCAGCCGGTCGAGGATCGCCGTCTGCGGCGAGGATTTCGAATACTGGAAGCAGCCGTAACGCTCGCAGAAGCCGCAGTGGTTGCACGGCCCCATCTGCATTCCGTATTCGTTGACATAGGCGCGCGACGCGATGCCGCCGGGGCTGGGGAAGGGATGATAGCCCGCAGCCTTCGCCGCCTCGGCGAATTTCACGCCGTCCCAGGTCGAGGGCATGGCGGGCATCGGATAGTCTTCGGACCGCCAGCCTTCGAACGGGTTGCCGCCTTCGCGCAGCTCGCCCTTGATGTTCCCCGCAGTGCCGGAAATCCCCGCCACACGTTCGAAGCGGGCAAAGAACGGCTCCAATTCGTCATAGGTGACGGGATAATCGCCGATGGTCATGTCTTCGGGGATGATCTGCTCGCCCCAGTTCTCCGCGATATAGGACCGCAGGCGCATCTCCTCGGCCTGCGGGCGCCAGTTGAGGCCGTTCCAATGCGTGCCCGCGCCGCCGACGCCATTGCCCGGCAGGAAGGATCCGAGGCTCCGGTAAGGCAGCGCCGTCTCGCCCTCGTTCCGGCGGACGGTGACCGTCTGCTGGCTGGGCTTCTGCATCATCTTCAGACGGACGCCGTATTTCAGCTCGTCGATCATGTTGGGGTATTGGAAGTTCGGCACGGTGTTCTGGTCGTGCCCACGCTCCAGCGCGACGATCTCCAGCCCTTCTTGCGCCAGTTCGATCCCCATGATCGCCCCGGTCCAACCCAGACCGACGATGACCACGTCCTTCTTTGCTTCCTGACGTGCCATTATGCGCGGTCTCCGCTGATCGATACGGGGCCGAGCGGATAGGCGATGTTGTGCCGTCCGACCCATTCCTTGTAGGCCGCCCGCGCACCGGGAAAGCCAATATAGGCCCAAGCGGCCATGCCTGCGTTCCCGCCATAGATCGGGTCCGCGAAATAGCCCTCCTTGGTGTTCTGAAGCAGGATCTTGAAGAAATCGCGGATCTCGGGGGCAAGCTCGACCTCGCCCTCCTGCATCGCGGTCAGGACGGTGTCCTGCTGGTCGGGTGCGAGGTCTGCGAAGATCGCGCCATGCGTCTGTTCGCACCATGCGTTCACCGCCGGGATCGCCTCGCGGTAGATCTGCGCAGGGGTCAGCGGCGTCTGCCAGCCCAGCAGCGGGTCGGCGGCGGCATTGTGCGGGCCTTGCATATACCAATCCACGGCGGTGCCGAAATCGCCGGTCAGCTCTCGGTCGATGAAGACCGGGACCCCCGCCTCGATCGCGCCGGGGCCGTCGCCATCCGACGGAATCAGCCGCGCCGTCGCCGCCAGCACGAAGGCCCATTCGGCGTCCGTGAAAAATACCGGCTGATACTGGTCAAGCTGGATCGGCGGTGCGGGCTGTGCGGTCGCGGCAAGGGCGAATCCGCTGATGGCGACACCGGCAGCGGAAGCTTTCAAAAAGCTGCGGCGGCTGGGAAAGCCGGGAAGATCGGTCATATCTTGCTCCCTACCGGGCATGATCCCGGTGTCAGTGGCTGGTCGAGGTTGGCGATTTCCCGCCGACATCCTCTGCGCTCTTAGCCCCCGCATACCGTCGTATGCAACCATAAAACGGGATGTTCTTCCGGTTGGTAGCCAATTGTCGAAAATTTATCCCGTGCAAGCGCCATGACTATGGCCACACTGTTCTGACAGGGCCCCGCCCCGGCCCTGCATATCGACGCGTTGCGAATGACTGTGACTCACCCCTTTGGGCCTGCCACCAGTTGCCGTCAGATTTGCGCGGATCCCGGTTCCTCGTCCGCAACCGTATCGACCAGCATCGCCGCGATACGCTGCAATGACGAAACGAGCTGCGTCTGCTCCCAATCCTCCAGCGCCGAAAAGCGGTCGTGGAAGCGAGCATGGACGCCATCGGGTGCGATCGTCAGAAGCTGGCGGCCGTGGTCTGTCAGCGACAGCCATGACTGGCGGCGATCCTGGGCGCCCTTGCGGCGCTGGACGATGCCGCCATCCTCCAGCTTGTGGATCAGCACCGTGGCGGTGGCCTGCGTGATCCCCATGCGGGCTGCCACGAAGCCTGCGGTCTGCTCGCCCGCCTCCTCCAGTATGTGCATGAAGATCAGTTGCGAGGCGGTCAGCCCCGTCTCGCGCATCAGCGCGCGGCTGCTCAGCTCGGTGCTGCGCAGGATCTGCCGCATGGCGGTCAGGGCAAGTTTGGTGCGATCTTCCACGATATCCATCATGTTGCGAATCCGCGAATGATACCCGTCCCCGCGCGGGGAACCAATCGGGTGAAGATGGTAAGTCGATACGAAGCAATATCCACAGTCGCCGCCGCGAGGACCAACAAGTTACGGCGATAATTCAGCGCATTAGCGTATATCTGCCAAAACATCTTTGACATTTAGTATATACTAACTAACCTTCATGGGGCAGCCGCAGCAACCCATCAGGACCCGTGCTACAGACCCGAGCGAAACCCGATACCGACACGCTTTCCTTCCGCCCCCCGCGGGCCGAGGATGGACCCGCGATCTGGCAGATGATCCAGGCATCCGGCGCGCTCGACACCAACTCGCTCTATTGCAACCTGCTGCAATGCACCGACTTTGCCGGGACCTGCGTTCTGGCGGAACGGGCGGGCGCGCCCATGGGCTGGATGTCGGCCTATGTTCCGCCCGCACGGCCGGGCACACTGTTTGTCTGGCAGGTCTGCACGGCGCCCGAGGCGCGGGGGCAGGGTCTGGCCCGGCGCATGATCCGTTCGGTCCTTGCGCGCCCCGCCTGCCGCGATCTGCGCCACGTCGAATGCACGATCACCCGCGCCAATGCGCCGTCCTGGGGGCTGTTCCGCAGCCTTGCGCGCGAGCTTCGTGCCCCCATCGAATCCGAGCTGCATTTTTCCCGCGAAACCCATCTTGGCGGCCGTCACGACAGCGAAATGCGCGTGACCATCGGCCCATTCCAAACCGGAGACATCCAATGACCCTCGCCACCTTCGATCGCGTCGAAAGCCGTGTGCGTTCCTATTCCCGCAGCTTCCCGCGCCTGTTCGACCGGGCCGAGGGCGCGACCATCTTCGGCAAGGACGGGCGCGAATACACCGATTTCCTGTCGGGCTGTTCGTCGCTGAACTATGGCCACAACGATCCCGACCTGAAAGCGGCGCTGATCGACTACATCTCGGGCGACGGCATCGCGCATGGTCTGGACATGTTCACCGAAGCGAAGGCGCAGTTCCTCGCCGCGTTCGAGAGCATCGTGCTGAAGCCGCGCGGCATGGATCACCGCGTCCAGTTCACCGGCCCCACCGGCGCGAACGCGGTCGAGGCGGCGATGAAGCTGGCCCGCAAGGTCACGGGGCGGCACAACATCATCGCCTTCACCAACGGCTTTCATGGCGTGACGATGGGCGCGCTGGCGGCGACCGGCAACGGCAAGCATCGCGGCGGCGCGGCGATGCCGCTCGCGGGCGTGACCCGCGCGGCCTTCGACGGCTATCACGGCGATGTCTGCACGGCGGAGATGCTGGACCGTCAACTGTCCGACCCCTCGGGCGGGATCGACGCGCCTGCCGCGATCATCGTGGAAACCGTGCAGGGCGAAGGCGGTCTGAACGCCGCCTCCCCCGAATGGCTGCGCAAGATTGAGGCCATCGCCCGCAAACACGGCGCGCTGTTCATCATCGACGACATCCAGGCCGGGTGCGGTCGCACGGGGGGCTTCTTTTCCTTTGACGGGATGGGTCTGTCGCCCGACATCGTGACGATGGCGAAATCGCTGTCGGGCATGGGCCTGCCGCTGGCCGTGACGCTGATCCGCCCCCAGCACGACATCTGGAAACCGGCCGAGCACAACGGCACCTTCCGCGGCAACAACCATGCCTTCGTCACCGCCCGCGCGGCGCTGGAGAAGTTCTGGGCCGACGACGTATTCGCCCGCACGAACGCGGGCAACGCCGCCTATCTGGGCCAGCGCCTGACGGAAATCGCGGATCGCTACGGCTTCACCCTGCGCGGGCGCGGCATGATGCAGGGCATCGACGCAGGCGATGGCGAAACCGCCGCCGCCATCTGCAAGACCTGCTTCCAGCACGGGCTCATCATCGAAACCTCGGGCAGCCATGACGAGGTGGTAAAGATCCTCGCCCCGCTGACCATCCCGCGTGCGCAATTCGCCAAGGGGTTGGACATCGTCGAGGCGGCTTTCGCCGACCGCATGACCGCCCTGAAAACCGCAGCCGAATAAGGAGAAAGACATGATCGTCCGCGACCTGAACGATGCAAGAAAGACCGACCGCCTCGTGACCGCAGATGGCTGGGACAGCACCCGCCTTCTGCTGGAAGGCGACAAGATGGGCTTCAGCTTTCACATCACCCGCATCACCGCCGGGACCAGCCACGTCTTCGAATACAAGCACCATTTCGAAGCCGTCTACTGCATCTCCGGCCAAGGCAGCATCGAGGATCTGGCGACTGGCCAGACCCATCCGATCCGCCCCGGCGTGATCTATGCGCTGAACCTGCACGACCGCCACCGGCTGAGCGCAAGCACCGAACTGGTGCTGGCCTGCGCCTTCAATCCCCCCGTCACCGGGCAGGAAGTCCACCGCGAAGACGGCTCCTATGCCCCCGCACCGGAGGAAGCCCATGCTTGACCAGACCCATGACGACTACCCCACCCGCTTGCCGCAGGAACGCTGGTTGGAACGGAGCGATCCGACCGTCTGGCAAAGCTGGACCGAAAACGCCCCCCTGACCCGCCAGCAGGCCGAGTTCTTCGACGCGAACGGCTATCTGGTGCTGGAGGGCATGTTCTCGGACGCCGAGGTGGCGCTGCTGCAGAAGGAATCCGCGAGCCTGCGGACGGGCGGCGGCATCGCCCCCGAAAACGTCATCACCGAGCCGGGCTCGGACGAGGTGCGGACCGTCTTCCGGCTGGACGAGCAGAACGCGCTGTTCGCGCGACTTGCGGCGGACGAGCGGGTGGCGGGCAAGGTTCGCTTCCTGCTGGATGACGATCTGTATCTGCACCAGTCGCGCCTGAATTACAAACCCGGCTTCACGGGCAAAGAGTTCTACTGGCATTCGGATTTCGAGACGTGGCACGCCGAAGACGGGATGCCCCGGATGCGCGCCGTCTCGGCCTCGGTGCTGCTGACGGACAACTCGCCGCTGAACGGGCCGCTGATGCTGATCCCCGGATCGCACAAGACCTTCGTCGCCTGCGCGGGCGAGACGCCCGACAACAACCACGCGACATCGCTGAAGAAGCAGGAAATCGGCGTGCCGTCCCCCGAAAGCCTGTCGAAGATGGCCGAGGCGCATGGCATCGAATACGCCTCGGGCCGCGCAGGAACGGTGATCCTGTTCGACTGCAACACGCTGCACGGATCGAACGGCAACATCACGCCCTTCCCCCGGTCGAATGCGTTTTTCGTCTATAACGCGTGGTCGAATCGCGTAGGTCAGCCCTTTGCCGCCAAATCGCCGCGCCCGGCCTTCCTGTCGTCGCGCGCGCCGGACGCACCCATCGCGATCACGGGTGGCCCCCTTGCATAGCGTCGAAAAGATCGGCGGCACATCCATGTCGCGCACGGCAGAGCTTCTGGAAACGGTGCTTTTGCGCCGTGACCCCTATGGCCGGATCATCTGTGTGTCGGCCTATGCCGGGATGACGGATGCGCTGCTGGAGCACAGGAAGACCGGCGCGCCCGGCATCTATGCCAGCTTTGCCGCCCAAGGCGACTGGCAGGCGGCGCTGGACGGGGTGCTGGAGCAGATGCTGGCGGTGAACGCGGGTATCTTCGCCAACCCCGCCGAAGCCGACGCCTTCGCCCGCGAGCGGATCGAAGGCGCGCGGTCCTGTCTCTTGGACCTGTCGCGGCTGTGCTCTTTCGGGCATTTCCAGATGGACCAGCACCTGATGACGGTGCGCGAACTTCTGGCATCGCTGGGCGAGGCGCATTCGGCCTTCAACACCGCGCTTCTGCTGCGGGGCCACGGCGTCGCCGCGCGGTTCGTGGACCTGACGGGCTGGTGCCGCAGCGGCGACGCGCCGCTGGACGAGGTGATCGCCGATGCCTTCGCCGGGATCGACCTGACCCGCGAATTGCCCATCGCCACCGGATACGCCCGCTGCCGCGAGTCGTTGATGCGGAAATACGACCGCGGCTATTCCGAGATCACGCTGGCCCGCATCGCCGTCGTCACCGGCGCGGCCGAGGCGGTGATCCACAAGGAATTCCACCTGTCCTCCGCCGATCCGCGCGTGGTCGACGGGGTCCGCACCATCGGCGAGACGAATTACGACGTGGCCGACCAGCTGTCGAACCTTGGGATGGAGGCGATCCACCCCGGCGCGGCGAAAAGCCTGCGCCGCGCAGGCATCCCCCTGCGCGTTCGCAACGCGTTCGAGCCGGACCACGCCGGCACGGTGATCCGCGAAGGTCTGCAACCCGCGACGCCGGGGGTGGAGATCGTGACCGGGCTGCGCGACGTCTTTGCGCTGGAATTCCATGACCCCGACATGCTGGGCGTCAAGGGATATGACGCGGGCATCCTCGATGCGCTGAAGCGGCACGGGGTCTGGATCGTGGCGAAAACCTCGAACGCGAACACGATCACGCATTTCGTCAAAGGGTCCATGTCCGCGATCCGGCAGGTGGAGGACGATCTGTCCGCCGCGTGGCCCGAGGCCGACATTTCGCTTGAAAAGGTGGCGCTGGTATCGGCCATCGGGCGCGACCTTGGCGACGGCGTCCTGCCGCGCGCGCTGGAGGCGCTGGCCGAGGCCGGGGTCGCCCCGCGCGGCATCCATGATCTGATGCGCAAGGTCGATCTGCAGGTGGTGGTCGACCCCGATCAGCACGACGCGGCCCTTCGCGCGATGCATCGCGGACTGGTCGAACGCGCCCCGCGCCCCAGTTTGCACGCCGCTGCATGAACGAAAAGGATTTACAGATGACACGTATCGCCCTCATTGCCCTCGCGCTGTCCGCTGGCACCGCCCATGCGGCCAGCCTTGACCAGATCCAGCAAAGCGGCACCATCCGCATCGCCGTCGCGAACGAAATCCCCTATGGTTTCGTCGGCTTCGATGGCGAGGCGCAGGGTGCCGGGCCGGACGTGGCCAAGATGATCGCCGAAAAGCTGGGGGTCGAGAAGATCGAGTGGGTGACCACAAACTTCTCCACCCTGATCCCCGGTCTTCAGGCCGACCGTTTCGACATGGTGGCCGCCGAAATGGCGATCCTGCCCGACCGCTGCAACCAGGTGCTGTTCTCGGAACCGAATACCTCCTATGGCGAGGGGCTTCTGGTCGCGGCCGGGAACGAGAAGGACGTGCACACTTATGCCGACTTCGCCGAAAATCCCGACCTGAAGATCGCGATCATGTCCGGCGCCGACCAGCTGGAGATGATGCAGAAGTTGGGCGTGCCGGAATCCAGCATGGTGATGATCGGATCGAACGCCGATGCGATTTCCACCGTGTCCACGGGCCGCGCGGATGCCTATGCCGCGACGGGTCTGACCGTTGCCGGGCTGGCCGAACAAAGCCGCGCGGTCGAACTCGCCGCCGAGTTCACCGACCCGGTGGTTGATGGGGAGCCGATCCGTAGTTGGGGCGGCTTTGCCTTCGCATCGGGCAACGAGGCGCTTCGTGATGCGGTGAACGAGGCGCTGGCCGAGATCAAGCAGACGCCGGAATGGACGGAAACCGTGACCGGATACGGCTTCACCGAAGCGGACGTGGCGGCATCTTCCGAACGCACGACCGCCGATCTTTGCGGCTGATCCGGTGGACGTTCATTGGACCGAATACCTGCCCCCTCTGCTGGAGGGGGCATGGGTCACGATCCGCCTGACGGTGTTCTCGACACTGCTGGGCGCGATCCTTGCCTTCGCGGCGGGCGTGGGGCGGCTGTCACGGAACGCCGCCCTTCGCGCCGTCTCGGTCGCGTATATCGAGGTGTTTCGCGGCACGTCCCTGCTGGTGCAATTGTTCTGGCTGTATTTCGCGCTGCCCCTTGCCGGGCAGGCGGTGGGGCTGGATCTGCGTATCCCGCCGGTCATCGCAGGCATCCTCGCGCTGTCGCTGAACATCGGCGCTTACGGGGCCGAGGTGGTGCGCGGCGCGATCCAGTCCGTGCATACCGGCCAGCACGAGGCGGCGCTGGCGCTGAACTTCACCCCCCGCCAGACGCTGGCCCGCGTGACCATCCCGCAGGCGATCCCCGAAATGATGCCGTCCTTCGGTAATCTGGCGGTCCAGAACCTGAAGGATACGGCGCTCGTCTCGCTCATCAGCCTTGGCGACATGACGTTCCGGGCCGAACAGATCCGCAACTTCACCCAGGACAGCGTCACCGTCTATTCCATGCTGCTGGCGATGTATTTCGGCATGGCGCTGGTGCTGACGGCGATGATGCGGGGCATCGAACATTCCGTGGGCCGCTGGCGCCCGGTCAGGAGCTGACATGCTGTTCGGATTTGAATGGGACCTGAGCAGTCCGCTGGCCTTCGCCGTCTCGATCCTGCCGATGTTGTTGACGGGAATGTGGGTGACGATTCAGGCCGCCGTTTTGGGATTTGCGCTGGCGCTGGTTCTGGGGCTGGTCTGGGCGGTGCTGAAGGCGGCCCCGCTGCGCATCATCGCATGGCCCGCTGCCGTGGTGACCGAGTTCCTGCGCGACACGCCGCTGCTGGTGCAGCTCTTCTTCCTGTATTACGTGCTGCCCGAATACGGCATCGTGCTTCCGGCCTTCATGACCGGCGCGCTGGCGCTGGGCCTGCAATACAGCGCCTATACCGCCGAGGTGTATCGCGCCGGGCTGCAGGCCGTGCCGCGCGGCCAGCACGAGGCGGCGCTGGCGCTGAACCTGACGCCCGCGCGCAAGTTCACCCATATCGTCGTCCCGCAGGCCATCCCGCGCATCGTGCCGGCGATGGGCAACTACCTCGTGTCGATCATGAAGGATGTGCCGGTCCTGTCCGTCGTGACCGTGCTGGAGATGCTGAACGTCGCGCGGATCATCGGGGACCGGACCTTCGATTACCTGATCCCGCTGTCGATGGTCGGCGCGATCTATCTGGTCATGACGCTGATCGCATCCGCCGGGGTGCGCGCGCTGGACACATACCTTCCCAAAGAGGGGATACCGCTGAAATGAGCGATCCGATCATCCGCTTCGACAATGTCGTCAAACGCTTCGGCGATCATACCGTGCTGGACCGTCTGAACTTCACCGTGAACCGTGGAGAGAAGGTGACCATCATCGGCCCCTCCGGTTCGGGCAAATCCACCGTCCTGCGCATTCTGATGACGCTGGAAGGGATCGAGGGCGGCGTCGTCCATGTCGGCGGCGAGCCCTTGTGGCACGAGGCCGACGGCGTCACACCGGCATCCGAGGCGCATCTGCGCCGCAAGCGGGCCGAGATGGGCATGGTCTTCCAGCAGTTCAACCTGTTCCCGCACATGACCGTGCTTCGCAACATCACCGAAGCGCCGGTGCGCGTGCTTGGCCTGCCCAAGGCCGAAGCCAAGGCGCGGGCCGAGGAACTTCTGGAGCTGGTCGGCCTGACCGAGCACATGGCGAAATTCCCGCACCAGCTTTCGGGCGGCCAGCAGCAGCGCGTCGCCATCGCCCGCGCGCTGGCGATGCGCCCGTCCATCCTGCTGTTCGACGAGCCGACATCCGCGCTTGACCCCGAACTGGTGGGCGAGGTGCTGGGCGTCATCCGCCGCCTGGCCGAAGAACACGATCTGACCATGCTGCTGGTCACCCACGAGATGCGTTTCGCCCGCGAAGTGTCCGACCGCGTGGTGTTCTTCGATCAGGGCCGCATCCGCGAAGAAGGCGCTCCCGAGGAAATCTTCACCGACCCGTCCGAAGAACGCACGCGAGAGTTTTTGAAGACGACGCTGGAACCGTCATCTCCGTGACGCGGGCATCCGCGCGAGGGTGCGAAGACTTCACCGACCTTCGGCGATCTGCCATACATTGAGGATTGATTTGCTCACCGTGAACGCGCAGATTTCGCCGTCGGCTTTTGGCACGACGTGAGGGTTCTCATGCTTCCCCGACGCAGAGAGGCAGCCATATGCGCACGACCAAGGTCATCCACGTCGTTTCCTGCCATGCCGAGGGCGAGGTCGGCGATGTGATCGTCGGCGGTGTCGCACCGCCTCCGGGCGATACCCTCTGGGATCAGCGCAGCTGGATCGAACAGGACGAGACCTTGCGCAACTTCGTGCTGAACGAGCCGCGCGGCGGGGTCTTCCGCCACGTGAATCTGCTGGTGCCGCCCAAACACCCCGAGGCGCAGGCCGCCTGGATCATCATGGAGCCAGAGGATACGCCGCCCATGTCCGGGTCCAATTCCATTTGCGTGTCGACCGTGCTGCTGGACACCGGCATCATCCCGATGACCGAACCCGTGACCGAAATGGTGCTGGAAGCGCCGGGCGGGCTGGTCCGCGTGCGCGCCGATTGCGCCAATGGCAAGGCCAAGCGCATCACGGTGCAGAACGTGCCATCCTTCGCCGGCATTCTCGCCGCGCCGCTGGAGGTCGAGGGGCTGGGCACGCTGACGGTCGATACCGCCTATGGCGGCGACAGTTTCGTCGTCGTCGATGCGCCGGCGCTGAACATGGACCTGCGCGTGGACGAGGCGCGCGATCTGGCGGTTCTGGGCGTGCAGATCACCAAGGCCGCGAATGAACAGCTTGCCTTCCATCACCCGGAACAGCCGGACTGGAAGCACCATTCCTTCTGCCTGTTCGCTGGCGCGCTGGAGGAGGGGCCGCAGGGGTTTTCGGCGAAATCGGTCGTGTCGATCCAACCGGGAAAGCTCGACCGCTCCCCCACGGGGACTGCCATCTCGGCACGGATGGCTTTGCTGCATGCCAAAGGGCGCATGAGGGTCGGTGACGCTTTCACCGGCGTGTCGATCATCGGATCGGAATTCCACGGCCGCATCCTTGGGGAAACGACCGTGGGCGGGCGCGCGGCGATCATTCCGCAGATCAGCGGACGGGCCTGGGTCACCGGGATCCATCAGCATATGCTGGACCCCGACGATCCGTGGCCGGGCGGTTACAAAGTGGCGGACACCTGGCCCATGCCGAAGGCGAAGTGACGCCGACGGCGCCAATTTTTATTCTTCAATTTGGTTTACAGCGGCGTCAGTCGCGCCTTGCAATCCGGACGCGCAATGGATGCAGGCGCGCGCGAAGGGCTTGGGCATGGGCGATCCACACCCGTTCCGCGGCGTCGCGGTCGATGGCGCGGAACCGCACGGTCCCGCCCGTCACGACCTGCGCAAGACGCCCCAGATCGGCCCCGATGACCGTTGCGATCTTGGGATAGCCGCCGGTTGTCTGGCTTTCGGCCATCAGGACCAGCGGCCGGCCCGATCCGGGAACCTGTATCGACCCCGCCACCGTCCCGTCAGAGACGATGTCGTGGCTGCGCGCGCGCAGGGGCGGCCCGTCCAGCGTCATTGCCATGCGGTCGCGCGCGGGGGTGACGGTGAACGGCTGCGACAGCAGGAGGGCCCAGGTTTCCGGGGGAAAGGCATCCTGCTGCGGGCCAAGCACGACGCGGATGTCCTTTACGGGCCAAGGGGGGGCCGCGACTGGATAGGGTTCAAGGCAGGGCACGCGTGGATCGAACGGCCCAATCGGCAGCATCGCCCCCGCCGGGACCGTCCCGCCGTCCAGCCCGCCAAGGCCGCTGCGCAGATGGGTGGCGCTCGATCCCAGCGTCGGCGGGCAATCGATCCCCCCCGAAACCGCAAGATATCCCCAGACCGAGCCTCCCATCGCCCCGATGGTCAGCACTTGCCCCGGCGCAAGCCTGTGCGCGGCATCCGGTCCGATGCGCAGCCCGTCAATGGACATCTCGGGCGTCCCGCCCGTCACCGCGATCCGGCAGGCGGCATGGGCGCGGAACAGCCCGCCGATGCCGGCGAATTCCAGCGCCGCCGCGCCGGGATCGTTCGCGACCAGCGCATTGGCAAGCGCAAAGGCGGCGGCATCCATCGGCCCCGCCGACGACACGCCCGCATGGCGCAGCCCGGTCCGGCCCCGGTCCTGCACGGTCAGCATCACGCCGGGCCTCACGACTTCCAGCATCACATCCCCTCCGGCGCGATCAGGGGGCTTCCCTCGGCGGCGCGGCGTGCAAGGCGGTCGAAGGTGGCGGCATCTATCGGCTCGAACAAAATGCGGTCGCCGGCGGCGAACAGGACGGGATCGCGCCGTTTCGGATCGAAGGGGCGGACGGGCGTGCCGCCGATGAACCGCCACCCGGAGGGCCCCGCCACCGAATTGACGCTGGCCTGCCGCCCGCCGATCCCGATGGCCCCGGCGGGGATGAACTGGCGCGGAACCCTAAGGCGCGGCGTGTGCAGCGGTTCGGGCAGGCCACCAAGATAGGTGAAGCCCGGCGCGAAGCCGATCATGAACACCCGGTATTCGGCCCCGTGATGCAGCGCCACCAGCGCCTCGGGCGACATCCGCTTTTCTTCGGCCAGCGTTTCCAGATCCAGCCCCGCCTCTCCGCCGTAATGCACGGGCACGCGCCAAAGGCGCGCGGGCTGCGCGCGCACGTCCAGCGCCGCATGCAGATCGATCAGCCGCCGTTCCAGCGCCGCCCCCCGGATCCGTTCGGGGTCATAGCAGACCAGAAGCGAGCCATAGGTCGGAACGCGTTCAGTGACGCCGTCGATCCCTGCGGCATCCAATGCGGCGGCCAGCGCGATCACCTCGGCATTCGCGGCCGCGTCTATTCCCTCGGCGATGCGGAAGGTCAGCGCCCGGTCGCCGGAGGGCAGGATGGTCGGTGCTTGGGTCAAGTCGCCTCCGCCATGGCGCATGGGGTTTCGCGGCATCCCGCCCTAGGCCGAAACGGCGATCCCCGCCGCCTCCAGCCCCGTGCGCAACCTTTGCGCCATCGCCACGGCGACGGGCGTGTCGCCATGCACGCAGACGGAATCGATCCCGGTTTGCAGCACCTTGCCCGATTGCGACACCAGCCGCCCTTCGGATACGAAGCGCAGGATGCGTTCCAGCGCCTCGTCCGGGTCGTGGATCATCGCATCGTGGCGGCTGCGCGGGGTCAGGTTGAAGCTGTCGGCATAGGTGCGGTCGGCATATATCTCGCGGATGGGGCGCAGGCCCAGCTTTTCCGCCGCGCGTTCCGTGGGCGTTCCCGGCATCACGAAATAGGCAAGCGAGGGATCGACCGCGCGGATCGCCCGCCCCACCGCCATCGCCAGCCCGTCATCGTCGTTGGCGGCATTGGCCATCGCGCCATGCGTCTTCACATGGGTCATCGGATGGCCCGCCAGCGCGCAGATCCCCGCGAACGCCCCGGTCTGATAGGCGACCAGATTTTCGATATCCGTCTCGGTCATTCCGGGCCAGGCGCGGCGTCCGAACCCCGCAAGGTCGGCATAGCCGGGATGCGCCCCGACCGCCACGCCGCGATCCTTGGCGGCAAGCACCGTCGCGCGCATGATCGCAGGATCGCCCGCGTGAAGGCCGCAGGCGACGTTCGCGGTCGTGACGATGCCCAGCATCGCCGCGTCGTCGCCGATCCGCCATGCGCCGAACCCTTCGCCAAGATCCGCGTTGAGGTCTAACTTCATGCCCGTCCCGATCCTTGGTGATCCGGTCGCGAACCTATCGCAGCGGCGGCAGGAACGCCATGTATATGCCAGCGATCCGGTCAGCCGGGATCGCACAGCGCGAAGACATATCCCGGCTGCCCCTGCCGCAGCAAAAGACGGTCGCGCAGAACGGTGCGCCGGGGCTGGTCCGGCAGGCGGCAGACCTGCGCGAAGTCCAGATCGCGGGCCGGCGCGTCGGAATATTCGATGTCGATATGCCGGTCCCCATACTGCGCGTGATAGGCGCCGCATTCGTTCCAGACCGCGCATTCCTCGCTGATGGCGAAGTCGAAGCCTGCTGCGGGGCCGCGCGCGGCAAGGTCGGGCGCGTTCTTCTGCCCCGCCGCCAGCCCCAGCCGATGCGCCGCCGCGACAAGCCGCGTGGCCAGCGCGAGGTTGCCCTCGGCCGTCAGCCCCGCGAACCGGGTCCAACTGTCCAGATTGTCGAACTCCACCGCGTCGAAACCCGCATCGGCACAGCGCCGGATCGCCGCGCCCACCGCCAGCGCGATGCCGTCCCGCCCCTGCGGTGTGGAGGTGTCCAGCGCATATTCGTCGGGCCAGCCCGGATCGGCGACGGGCTGGCCATCCTGCCGCAGCACCGCCTGCGGGTGATGGTCCAGCCACCAATCCAGATCGCCCGGCTGGGTCTGGAAACCGTTGACATAGCAGATGTTGTAATGCCCCGCGCTGGGCTGGGCGGTGCTGTCGCGCACGACCGTCGCGACGCGGGGATCGGGGGGATAGGCGCCGCCAAGCTGGTAGTCCACGCCCCCCTCCGGCGGCAGGCGCGGCGCGGCCCCGGCGCCCGAGGCGGCAAGCAGCAATGTCACGAGCGATGGAAGCAACCGGGCCATGCCCCTACATTTTCCACGGCGGGGCGCACGGTCAATGTCTTTCGCATGCGCGGCCCTTTACCTGCGGGGGTGTCAGATATACATTCGACTGCAAGTATATCAAGGAGGTCGCCATGCAGGTCGCAAAATGGGGAAATTCGCTGGCTGTCAGGCTGCCCGCGAAACTGGTGGCCGAACTTGGCCTTCAGGCCGGGGACGAGATCGAGGTCGAGGTCGCGCAGGGGCGGCTGGCCCTGGCGCGTCCCCGCTCCACCGATCAGATCCTGACCGACCTCGACCGTTTCCGGGGACGGCTGCCTGCGGATTTCCGCTTTGACCGCGATGCGGCGAACGAGCGGTGAAGACCGCCATCGACACGAATGTCCTTCTGTATCTTCTGGGCGACGGGGCAAAGGCCGCGACCGCCCGCGACGTTCTGGCAGAGGGCGGGATCGTCAGCGTTCAGGTGCTGAACGAGATGACCACGGTCTGCCGCCGCAAGGTCGGCATGGGCTGGGACGAGGTGCGCGACCTGCTGGGGCTGGTGCGCGAACGCATGGCGGTGGTCGATCTGACCGAGGCGGTGCACGATGTCGGGCGGGCGCTGGCCGAACGGTATCAGCTTTCGGTCTATGACGCGATGATCGTTGCCTCGGCGCTGGTCAACGGATGCGAACGGCTGCTGTCCGAAGACATGCAGGACGGTCTGGTGATCGAAGGGCGGTTGCGGATCCAGAACCCATTCGCGGCGGCATGAAGCGGGGCGGCATGGCGCCGCCCCCTTTCGTCTCACTTCGGTTCGGCGATCCTGCGGTGCAATTCGGCCACCATGCCCGCCGGGAGCACCTCGGCGGCGGTGGCCTGCACCTTGTTCATCACCCCATGCGTGACCTGTTCCCGCCCCGCCATCAGCGCGTCGTATCCGGTGCGGGCGACATCGGCGGGATCGTCCTTCTTCATCTGCCCGACGGGGGTGTCGAGCATCCCCGCACGTTCGAACACTCGCGTGTCCGTCACCCCCGGCATCAGGCAGGTGACGGTGACGCCGCTGCCCGACAGCTCGTGCGACAGCGCAACCGACAGCGAATTCACATAGGCCTTGCTGGCGTTGTAGACCGCCTGGAACGGCCCCGGCATGTATCCGACGATGGATCCGGTGAACAGGATGCGCCCCGATCCGCGCGCGGCCATCGCGGGTGCGATCCGGCGGGCGAGGATCGTCGTGCCGGTGACATTGGTTTCGATCACATCCAATATCTCGTCCTCGGGTTGCTGGCCGAAGGCATGACCAAGGCTGCGCCCCGCGTTCAGCATCAGAATGTCCGGCACGCGCGCGCCCAGCCGTTCGCACAGCGCATCGACGCCCCCGCGCGTCGCAAGGTCGGCCAGAACCGACCCCGCGCCCAGGTTTGCCGCAACGCCGTCAAGCGCGGGATCGCGGTCGACCAGCAAAAGCTCATGCCCATCGGCGGCGGCGATGCGCGCCAGGTCCAGACCTATGCCGCTTGCCGCCCCGGTGATGACGCAGAAACCCATATCGTTCCTCCTGACAGGATCGGCCGGATCACATCTGTTCGCTTTGCGCGCCGCTGTTCGGGCGGGCCTTGCCAAGATCGGGCACCTGCGCCGACGGCTCCAGCACGCCCGAGGTGAACTGCCCCTTGCCGTCGATGGACGGCCCTTCGGACCAGCGACCCGGCGCGGCGGCGCTGCCATCGGCCTGAAAACCCAGATAGGCATAGCTGAACTCGGTCTTCTCCTCGGCCTGCGGATGGCTGTTGGGGATCGGGAAGGCTGCCGTGCCGCCCAGCTCCTCCAGCGCGGCCATCCACTGGTTCTGGTGCATGGTGTCGCGCGCGATCAGATATTGCAGCATGTCCTTCATGCCCGCATCGTCCGTCATGTTGTAAAGCCGCACGGCCAGCGTGCGGCCCGTGGATTCGGCGGCGATGTTGGCGGTCATGTCCGCCGCGATATTGCCGCTGGCATAGATGTGGGACATGTCGAACGGCACGCCGTCGCTGTCCACCGGCATGGCCGAAAGCCCCGAGGACAGCAGGTTCTTGAGATTGATGCCGCCCATCACAGCACCGACGGCGGCGTCCTTCGCCATCTGCTCCTGAAGGCTGAGCGGCGCGCCGTCGAGGTTCAAAGCAACGGCGGTCGCCAGCATCTCGATATGGCCGAGTTCCTCGGCGGCGGTGTTCATCAGAAGGTCGCGGAATTTCGGGTTGCCGCGCGCACCGCAGGCTTGGAAGAAATACTGCATCGCCACGCGGATCTCGCCCTCGACCCCGCCGATGGCCTGTTGCAGCGCGCGGGCGAACAGCGGGTTCGGCGCATCGACGCGGACGGGATATTGCAGCTTGTTGTCGGTATAGAACATGGGGTCTCCTTGGGTTCTGGATGTGCGGGACCGCCCGGCGGCTGCCGGTTTATGCCCGCGTTCGGGGGGATGAGGGTCGGCTAGTGCCCGCCTGCCGGTCGCGCAGTCCGGGCCTTCGCCCGCCGCTTTGCGTGCGGGCTCGTGATCGGGGCGGGCTGCGTGCTGGTCATGCGGTTCTCCTGCTCGGGTTCACGCAACAGGAAGCGCGCGGGATGGTTCCAGACGATCCGCGCCTATGCCCCGCGCCCCGCGCCGGCCCCGGTCCCGAGGCCGCCCGGCGGTCTGCGCACCGGAATGCCCGCGCTGGTCAGCGCCGCCGCGACCGCCGTGCGCGCGATCTCGTGATCCGCCTCGTGTTCCATCACCTGATAGCAGGCGCTGGTCGCCTCGCGGTATTCGGGGGTGTAGCCCCAGGCCCAGTCCTCGGCCAGAAACACGATGGCCGCGCCGGTATCCTGAAGCACGACCGTCCGGCCCGTTTCGGGATGCGTGAAGATGATGTCCTCTGCCCATGTCCGATGCATAACACTCGTCCTACACAAAGCTGCCGGGGAGGCTGGGTTAGAAAATAGCCCTGTTTTCCGGGCCTTCAATTTGCGGCGCGTCGATACAGGTCCGGGTTGAACTTTGGTCCGGCGGCGCGGTTCCATCCCTGAACGAGGGGGTTATCGGTGCAATCCACAGTCGTAAAGCTCGACCATGCGCGGGGGTCGCGATCCACTCGCATCCTCTGGCTTCTGAACGAGATCGGCGATCCGTTCGATCTGGCCATCTCGGACAGCAGCCTTTACGCGCTGCATGACGGCGGGGCCCGGATGCACGAGACGGGGGCGATGACCGAATGGCTGTGCGACACCCGCGCCCGCCACCTCTGGCGCGGGCCGGGGCAGGATGGGCGCGTCGGCTGGCTCGACTGGCTGCATTTTGCCGATACGATCCTGATGCGGGCGAAGGAAGGCGATGCGGCGATGCTGAAGACCTCGTTCGGCATTCTGGATGACGGGCTGGCGGGCGACTGGCTCTTGGGCGAATTTTCGGGGGTGGATTGCCAGATGGGCTATTCGCTTTGGGCGATATCGCAGGGGCACGATCTTCAATCGCCGTCGCTGCGCGCCTATCTGCGGCGCTGCATGGGGCGCGATGCGTTTCGCCGCGCGCTGGAGGGTTGAAGGGGGCAGCCTGTGCCGCCCCCCCAAATTTCACGCCCTGCGGCGCCGCGCGATCCCGGCGAAGGCGAGCAGCCCCGTGCCCAGAAGCACGATCCCCGCAGGCAGCGGGACCGGCGCAGGCGGCACGACAGCGAACCCGTCCAGCGCGCCGAAATCGGCCGTTGCGGCGCCAAGGAAATAGGCATTCACCCGCCCTTCGGCATCCGCCGTCAGGTCGATTTCGTAGATGCCGGTCGAAAACCCGGTCGACAGCAGCGCCAGCGCCTGGTTGTTCCCCTCGGCCAGCGAAAGGATGTCGAAGCCGCCGGTGCTGGTGAAATCCAGCGCCTTGCCGTCCACGAAGATGCTGCCGATGGTGGTCAGAAGGCCCGTGTTGTTGCCCAGCGTCGCGAGCGAATCCGTCTGGCTGTCCAGCACGAACTGGATGTTCGCGGTCGGGTTCGGCACGGCATTGGTATAGGCGTTGGCAAAGACCGAAGGATCGCGCCCTTCGTTCACATCGCCCGCGCCATAGAACAGATCGACGATGCCCGCCGCTTCGCCCGCGATGTTGGGCGGGGTGTTATTGGGGAAGAACACGCGGTTTTCATCCGCCGTGGTCACGATCCGCGCCGCATCCAGCACGTTGTTGAAATCGAAGCCCAGCGTGTCGACCGTCGTGCGCTCGGCCATGCCTGCGGTCACGACCTTGGACGCGACGCCCGTCGCCACGTCCACGGCATAGACCGTGTCGTCGATGTCGCTGTAGCCATACATCTGCCGGTTCGACGGGCGGAAGGCGAGCGAGCTGAGCGAGAGGTTCTGCCCCGCCTCGGTCCGGATTGCCGCCCCGGTCGCGCCGCCGGGCGCGTTCAGGTCCGGCATCGTGACCAGCGTGAAGCCGTTATTGCCAAGGGCATAGCCGATGGCCCCCGACGGAACGGTCGCCGCCGCGGCCATGTTCGCCCCAGTCAGAACCGCACCCCCGGCCAAAAGAGCCGCATAGGTTTTCATGAAGATATCCTCCCCTTCACCATTTACGAATGTCCGGTCATTTCCAAATTCCGGTGCCCCGAATATGGTGCAACACGTTGATCGGGGACACTTTTATATTTTCGCTCGCGGCTGCATCCGAATGGCGGCGGCGCGTGTCTTCAAGTATCGGAAACGCAATTTCCGCCGGTTGCCGGGAATAAATGCCGCGTGCGCAACCCAAGGCAGATCGCGCCTTTTCGGAACATGCCCCGCGTCTTTTGGTTCACCGGGGCAGGAGGACCTGAAATGGCAGATGCAAACCACAAGAAATTCGGCGCGACCCATCAGGGCAAGGGTGACGGCACCGGCGGCATGGCGATCATCGAACCCGAAGACGTCGAACAAGGCGCGGTCCTGTCGAACCGCGACAAGTCGCAGGATTCGCGGGCACGCGGTCAGGACGGAAAGGCAAACCTAACCGAACAGCGCGAGGATCATGCGGCGAACCGCATCCCGAAGGACGAATGACGAACCGCGCCTCGGCCAGCATCCGCACCCGGCATGTGCAGGCAAGCGCGCAGGTCGAGGTAAGCCCGGCCGGGCTTCTTGCGATCGGCGCGCTTGTCTGCGGCATCCTGCTGTGCACCGTGCCGATCGTCCGGGCCGCGCGACGCTAATTCAGCGACATCGGCCTGTCGCCCCCCGGCGGCAGGCCGAACATCCGCCGCACCGCGTTCAGGAATGCGCCATAGGGGCGGCCCAGCACCAGCATCATCGCCGCCGCCCCGATCATGCCGCGCAGCAGGCCGCCGCCGCTTGCCCCACTGGCAAAGATGATCGCGCCATAGATCGGAACCTGGAACGACACCAGCGCAAGACTGTCCCATAACAGCTGCGACAGGCGCGACTTTCCCGCATGGCGCATGACCCAATCGCGCCAGAGCCCATAGGGCCGCCCCACCGGGATCATCAGCACGCCCCCGATCAGCCGGGCGCGCAGGACTTCTTCCCACGTCATGCCGACGATGAACCGCTCGTTCACGATTCCGGTGGCGGTGAAGAACACCAGCAGCGCCAGCGTATCGGCGACCGGCGCGCACCAGCCCCTTTGCCGATCCGATTCCGCCATGCCCCCTCCCCTGCCCCGAGCCCGCCTCGCAGATAGCGCCCCGCCGACGGATTTCGCGGCCGGGACGCAAAAAATCCCGCATGCCATGTCACATCCCGCTTCGCCCGCTCGTCATAGCCGTGTCAGATGAGCACAGGAGATGACGATGACACCCCGCATGAGCGATCATTTCAAACGCGCCGAAACCGGGTTCAAGCCGCTGTTCGCGCTGGAAGCCGCAATCAGAACCAGCACGCTGGAGCCGAAGCTGCTGCATCTGGTCAAGCTGCGCGCCAGCCAGATCAACGGCTGCGCCTTCTGCATCCAGATGCATGTGTCCGAAGCCCTGCGCGATGGCGAAGCGCCGCTGCGGCTCCACATGCTGCCCGCATGGCGCGAAAGCCCGCTTTATGCGCCGCGCGAGCGCGCCGCGCTGGCCTGGACCGAGGCCTTGACCCGCGTGGCCGAGACCGGCGCGCCCGATGCCGACTGGGCCGAGGTGCAGGATGCCTTCACCCCGGACGAGCGCGCGTGGCTGTCGCTGGCCATCGGCGCGATCAACCTGTGGAACCGCGTCCAGATCGGCTTCCGGTCGCCCCATGCGCTGGACCTGCCCCATGCAGCCTGACCTGTTCGAGACGCAGCGGCCCCGGTTGCTGCGTCTTGCCTATCGCATGCTGGGCAGCCATGCCGAGGCCGAGGACATGGTGCAGGAGGCGTTTCTGCGCTGGCACCGGACCGAAGGCGTGGAAAACCCGCCCGCATGGCTGACCCGCACCCTTTCGCGCCTGTGCCTCGACCAGATGAAATCGGCCCGTGCCCGGCGCGAAAGCTATCCCGGCACATGGCTGCCAGAGCCGCTGATCGAGCCCGAGGACGACGCCCTGCGGCCCGACAACCTGACCCTGTCGCTGATGATCGCGCTGGAACGCCTTTCGCCGCTGGAACGGGCGGCGTTCCTGCTGCACGACGTCTTCGGCCAACCGCTGGACGAGGTCGCGCAGACGCTGGAGCGCAGCCCCGCCGCCACGCGCCAGCTTGCCAGCCGCGCCCGCGCCCATGTGCAGATCGACCGCCCCCGTTTCGCCGTGCCGCGCGACACAGGCGCGGATCTGGCCCGCGCCTTTTTCGACGCCTGCCGGACGGGCGATGCCGCCGCGCTGGGCGCGATGCTGGCGGCCGGTGCGACGCTGCATGCCGATGGCGGTGGCAAGGTTACCTCCTATCCCAACGTGATCGCCGGGGCGCCGAACCTGATCCGCCTGTTCCAGAGCCTTGCGCGCAAGGCGGGCGGGCGGATGGAGTTTCTTGGCGCCACGGTCATCGACGGGCTGCCGGGCTTCGTGTCGCGCATGGACGCCCATCTGCAGACCACCGCGCTGGAGATCGACAACGGGCGCGTCACCGCGCTCTACATCACCCGCAATCCCGACAAACTGGCGGCCCTGACGCGGCATTGAGGCGCCTGAATGCCCGTATTTGCTGCCCCTGCCGCGAAAACTCCGTAAAAACCCCTTGCCCGAATCCGCAAAACCCTCCACACACTTACGGCTATAAGCAAATAACACGTGCCAAAGCGTAACACACGGCACGGACATGAGGGCAGAGATGAGGCGGCAGGAACGGATCGACGTTCTGGTGGGCGAGCATGCGGCGCGGCTGTCCGAACGGCTGCAACAGCATCGTGAACAGCTTTTCCCCCCCGATGCCAGCAAGGAATTGCGGAAATTCACCTCGGGCGAGGTTGCGGACCTGCTGGGCGTCAAGGATGCCTATTTGCGCAAGCTGCACCTGGACGGGCGCGGCCCCTCGCCCGAAACGCGGGCCGGGGGGCGGCGGTATTACAGCCTCGAAGACGTGCAGGCGCTGCGCGTTCTGCTGGAAAAGGGCACCAAGACGCCCGGAACCTATATTCCGGGGCGGCGCGCGGGCGATCATCTTCAGGTCATCACCGTCATCAACTTCAAGGGCGGATCGGGCAAGACCACCACCGCCGCGCATCTGGCCCAGAAGCTGGCGCTGGACGGATACCGCGTGCTGGCCATCGATCTGGACCCGCAGGCCAGCTTTTCCGCCCTGCACGGCTTCCAGCCGGAGTTCGACCTGATCGACGGCGGCACGCTTTACGACGCGATCCGTTATGACGATCCGGTGCCGCTGGCCGACGTGATCCGCAAAAGCTATTTCCCGGGGCTGGACATCATCCCCGGCAACCTCGACCTCATGGAGTTCGAGCACGAGACCCCCCGCGCGCTGGCCGAACGGTCGGCTCAGTTCTTTTTTACCCGCGTCGGCGACAAGCTGGCCGAGGTGCAGGACGATTACGACGTGGTCGTAATCGACTGCCCGCCTCAGCTGGGATTTCTGACCATGTCCGCTCTGTCCGCCGCCACCGCCGTTCTGGTCACCGTCCATCCGCAGATGCTGGATGTGATGTCGATGTGCCAGTTCCTGTTGATGACTTCGAACCTTCTGGGCGTCGTGGCCGAGGCGGGCGGCAACATGAGCTATGACTGGCTGCGCTATGTCGTGACGCGCTATGAACCAGGCGACGGGCCGCAGAACCAGATGGTCAGCTTCATGCGGTCGATGTTCGGCGAACATGTGCTGAACCATCCGGTGCTGAAATCCACGGCGATTTCCGATGCAGGGATCACCAAACAGACGCTGTACGAGGTGGAACGCACGCAGTTCACCCGGTCCACCTATGAACGCGCGATGGAAAGCCTCAACGCCGTCAACGGCGAGATCGAGGCGCTGATCCAGACGGCCTGGGGCCGGAAAGGGGCGGTCTGATGGCACGCAAGGATCTTCTGAAGAACCTGCTCGGGGCTGCGCCCCCCTCCCCTGCCCCGCAGGCCCCGCCGCGCCCGACCAAAGGTGCCATCGGGGCCGTCAGCCAGTCCATCGCCGATCTGCGCAACCGTTCGGTGATCGAGGTTCCGCCCGACATGATCGACCATGCCGGTCTGCGCGACCGGATGGACGAAGACCCGGACGGCATCGCCGCGCTGGCGGACTCGATGCGCGATTACGGCCAGCAGGTGCCGGTGATGCTGCGCCATTCCCCAAATGTCGAAGGCCGATACGAGATCGTCTATGGCCGCCGCCGCGTCGCCGCGATGAAGCTGCTGGGCCAGCCGGTCAAGGCGATGGTCCGCCAGCTTAACGACCGCGATCTGGTGATCGCACAAGGCCAGGAAAACGCGGCCCGAAAGGATCTGTCCTTCATCGAAAAGGCGAATTTCGCCCGAAAGATGCGGGACGGCGGGTTCGAGCGCAAGGTGATCTGTGACGCGCTGCATATCGACAAGACATTGATTTCACGTATGCTTTCCATCGCGGACGGCATCCCCCCTGCCCTTCTGGATGCCATCGGTGCCGCCCCCGGGATCGGTCGCGACCGCTGGATGACCCTTGCCACCCGCATCAAGGATATGGACTCGGCACCGCTGATCGCCGCCGCGTCGGGCGACAGTTCCGACGCGCGCTTCGATGCGGTTCTGGCCCATGTCAGCGTCAAACCCGCGGCGGCGCCGAAGCCGCAGCTGACGGGCGCGGATGGCCGGTCGCTGGGCGACGTCGCCCGCAGCGCGCGCGTGACGACGATCACCCTGTCGCGCGACCGGGCCGGCGGTTTCGATGACTGGCTGGTCGAGAACATGGACGAGATTCACCGCAACTGGCTGACCAGTCGCGAGGGATGACCCAATAACAACAACAACGGAGGCACGGACAGGACCCGCAAAAGAAAAAGCCCCCCAGGACATGACATCCCGAGAGGCCGTTTCGTCGATCTAAGCACTCGCACGTAACGCCTAAAGTTGACAGCTGTCAACACCCGTCTGTCCGACGGCGCGATTTTTTGCACCCTCGTGAATGCAGATGAAGCATATTTCCATGACGCCCTTCGGGCGGCATCCGATGGCGGCTGGCCATCTGGAACGGCAATCGCTGGCCGAAGCCCCCTGCCCTGCCGGTGCGGCGGACAAATGGGCCATCCTGCGCGATGTGGGCACGGCGCGGCGCGTTTTCGGCGTCAGCGACCGCGACCTGATCGTCCTGCAGGGGCTGCTGTCCTTTCTGCCTACGGCGGATCTCGCGGCCGATATGCCGACGATCGTGTTTCCCTCTAACGCAAAGCTGGCGGAACGCGTGCATGGTATGCCGGAAAGCACCCTGCGCCGCCACATCGCCGCGCTGGTCGCCGCCGGGCTGATCCTGCGACACGACAGCCCCAACGGCAAACGCTATGCCCGCCGTGACATGTCGGGTCAGATCGCGCGCGCCTTTGGGTTCGACCTGCGCCCCCTGCTCGTCCGACAGCCCGAGATTGCTGCCGCCGCCCGCCGGGTCCACGAGGATGCCGCGCTCCTTCGCGACCTGCGCGAGGAGGTCACCCTGCGCCTGCGCGATGCCTCGCGTCTGTTGCCCAAGGATGCCGAACGCTGCCTTGCGCTGCAACGCCTTCTGCGGCGCAAACTCACGCTGGCGCAGGTTCAGGATCTTCACCGCGAAACCGAGGATATCTTTGCCCGCGCTGCTGCCCTTGTCCCCCCGCCCGCAAGACTTTCAAGCGGCTGTGACAGCCAGAATGAGCGGCACATACAGGATTCAAACAAACCATTCCCTGACTCTGAAAAGAGCGCAGAAACGATCGCGGTTCGCACTGTTGTAGATAACTGTCCCAGCGTTCGCGATTACAGCACCGAAGCGATCACGACGTGGCAGCAATTGGTCGCGATTGCGGCTCTGGTCTGTCCGATGATGGGGATCACGCACGAAACCTGGCGCCACGCGCTGCGGTCCATGGGGTCCACGACCGCAGCGGCGACTGTGATCTGCATTCTTGAGCGGTTCGACCAGATATCCCGCCCTGGCGCCTATCTTCGGGCGCTCGCCAAGAAGGAAGGGTTCAGCGTCATCCCCATGCTGGGCGCCTTGGGAAAGTTGACAGCTGTCAACCCGGCATGAGCTTGTCACACGGTCGGAACCGTCCCGCCGTCGATCACGTATTCCGCGCCGGTGATAGCCGCCGCGCGGTCCGAGGCAAGAAATGCGATCAGGTCCGCAACCTCGGACGGTCTGGCGGGCCTGCCCAGCGGAATGCCCCCAAGCGCGGCCATGACGATCGCCTTGCCGCCCGCGTAATCGGTGCCTGCCTCGGATGCCAGCCGTTCGGCCAGGCGGACCGAGGCTTCGGTCTCGATCCAGCCCGGCGAGACGCGATTGACCCGGATGCCCTTGGGCGCAAGTTCCTTGGACAGGCTCTTGCTATAGGTCGACAAGGCGGCCTTGGCAGCGGCATAGGCGGTCGTCGCCTCGGGTAATGGCATGCTGCGCTGGATCGAGGTGACATGCACCACCGCGCCGCCGCCCTGCGCAAGCATCATCGGGATCAGGGCGCGATCCAGACGCAGCGCGGGGAACAGGTTCAAATCCAGTTCGCGCCGCCAGATCTCATCGTCCAACGCGGCAAACCCGCCGCCCGGGGCCGATGAACCGCCCAGCATGTGGACAAGGATGTCGAGCCCGCCCAGATGCGTGCCCACCGCTCCGGCAACCAAGGCACAGCCCTCTGCCGTGGTCAGATCGGCGGCGACGAAATCCCGATCCTCCTTGCGCCGCGATCGTGCGGTGGTCAGAACCCGCGCGCCCAGATCGCGCAACAGGGCAACCGTGGCCGCGCCTGCGCCTTGCGTGCCGCCGGTCACCAGCGCGCGCTTGCCGGAAAGGTCGATGAAGGGGGCCATCACTTGATCTCCAACCGTGCGATCAGGTCGTCTTCGATCACGAAGGCGAAACGCAGCCGGGCAGGGCTGCCGGGGAAATCGCCGCTGACGTGTGCGTGGACGGTGGTGCCGTCGATGGCCTCGGGCCGGGTGCTGTGACAATACCTGTCCTTGCCGGATTGCCACCATGCGCGGATGGCGTCAGGGCCGCGATGGGTTTCGCCCTCGTCATGCACCACGGCATGCGCGGCAAAGGCAGATGCAAGCGTCGCACCATCGGTGGCGCGAAAGAAACGGTCGATCGGTTCGGGAAGATCCATATCCTGTCTCCTTGACGTAATGGACGAAATGTAATCTTCCGCTATCATCGCGATAACCGGGACGGTCCGGTATGCCGTGATGACAGGATCGGGATGATGCACAATGCGGGACTGAGGGAGCTGATGGCGGTGATGGCCGTTGCGCGGCGCAGATCGTTCCGCGCGGCGGCGTCCGACTTGGACATGTCCACCACGGCGCTGTCGCACACCATCGCGCGGATGGAGGCAGGGCTGGGCGTGCGCCTGTTCCACCGCACGACCCGCAGCGTCGCGCTGACCGAGGCGGGGGAAGCCTTCGTTGCGCAGATCGCGCCGGCCCTGTCCGAAATCCAGGGCGCGATGGAGGCTGTTCAGGCCCGCCGCGAAAGCCCCTCCGGCACGCTGCGCATCAACGCCTCGCGCGTGGGCGGGTGCGAGGTGATCGGGCCGCTGGTGCTGGAATTCCTGCGCCGTTTTCCCGAAATGCAGGTCGATCTGGTGACCGAGGAACGGCTGGTCGATATCGTGGCCGAGGGGTTCGACATGGGCATCCGTCCGGCGCATCTGGTGCCCAGCGACATGATCGCGCTGCCGGTGGGCAAGGTGTAGCGTTACGCCGTGGTGGCCGCGCCGGACTATTTCGCGCAGCGTCCCATGCCGCTGGTGCCAGCCGATCTGATGGGCCATGACTGCATCCGCGTGCGGCTTCCGAACGGCACACCCTTTCGCTGGCATTTCGAAAGGGCAGGGGAGGCGCTGCACCTCGACGTGCCCGGGCGCCTGACGCTGGACGAGGCCGACATCGCGCGGCGGGCGGTGCTGGCGGGCGGGATGATCGGCTTCTTTCTGGAACAAAGCGTGATCGAGGATATCGCAGCCGGTCGTCTGATCCGGCTGCTGGAAGACTGGACGCCGCCAAGACCGGGGTTCAGCCTGTATTACGCAAGCCGCCGCAATCCTTCGGCGGGCATGGCGGCGTTTCTCGCCCTTGCGCGGGGCTCATAGCTGTCAGATCGCGACTTGCGCGTGCTGCACCACCGTCCAGTCCTCGTGCCCCTTGCGGCGATAGACCGAGGTGCAGGCCGCCGCGAAACGCGTATCGCCCTTTCTGGCCTCCACGCGGTATCCGGCGACGATCAGCCCTTCTTGCGGGCGCGACACTACGCGGTCCGAAAACGCCACATCGTCCCAGTCCGGGGTGCCGCTGACAGCGTCGATCGCCGCCTCTCCTCGGACGAGGTTCGGCGCATGGCTCAGCGCCATGACGCATTCGGGATCGACCTTTTCGTGATACCGCTCCTCCGAGGTCTTCCACAGGCTTTCCTCGAAGCTCCAGATACGTTCGTCATCCATTCCGCTCTCCTTGCAGGTGCGGGGGGTGAACCGATCCGGGGGGCAGGTGTTCCCGTCAGAAGGCGATGCGCGGGTCGTGGAAATCGGTGACCGAAAAGGCGGCCCCTGCGCGGCGCAGGTCCGCATCGCCCAGCGTGGTCGCGATGCCGATGGTGCGGATGCCGGCAGCGACGGCCGCGCGGATGCCGGGGATGGAATCCTCGAAGGCCAGCGCCTCGGACGCGGTGGCGCCAAGACGGTCCAGCGCGGTCAGATAGGGCAGGGGGTCGGGCTTGGGGCGGTCCATCTCGTCGCCATGGACGATGGTGTCGAAGGCCCCGTCAAGGCCGATGGCCGCCAGCATGTGATCGACATTGGCGCGCGGCGCGTTGGTGACCAGCGCCAGGCCCAACCCGCCCCGTCTGGCGGCGGCGATCAGGTCCGCCGCCCCGGCCAGCGGCACCAGATCGGCGGCATAGTCGCGAAACAGCGCTTCCTTGCGCGACAGCAGTTCGGCGTGATCGTCGCGGTCCGGGAACAGGTGGCGCCCGACCTCGGCGTTGGACCGGCCCGAGATCTGGTCGCGATACATCGCCTCGTCCATGGTCAGCCCGTGTTCGCCCAGCAGGTGCTGCAATGCGCGCAGGTGGATCGGGTCGGTATGGGTCAGCGTTCCGTCAAGATCGAACAGCAGAGCCTTCATTCGATGGTCCCTTCATATGTCGCGCCGGGCGGCAGATCGTGCGGGATGCCCCGGACCAGCAGCGGCACAGGCCCGTGATTGCCGCCATCGGCATGGATGGCGATCCGCCCCCGGTCCAGTGTGACCGCGACCGAATTGGAACGAAAGAGCACATGCGCCGCGATGCGGGCGATATGCCCCTGCGGCGCGGGATCGACGATCAGCGCCTCCTCGGCGGGTCGAAGGCCAAGGTGGATGCGCTGCACGATGTCGATGGACGCGGCCATCGCGCCCAGATGAATGCCCTTTTCGGTGCCGGAATGGCCGGTTTCGGCATCGTCGGGATGCAGCGCGCCGCGAAAGATGCGCCATGCCTTTTCCGGTGCCAGCCGCGCCAGCGCCCCGGCATAGATCAGGTCCGACAGGCTGGAATCATGCGAGGTGCGGGCAAGGTCCGCTTCGATGGTGCGGCAGATGATCTCGGGCGGGGCAGGGTGGCCCATCCTGGCCAGCAGGGCGGAAAGCTCGTCCGGGGTGAACAGATGGCCCAGCATGGCGAAGGTCGCCTGCTTCTGGGCCTGAAGCGCGTTGATGTCGCCGCCCTGCGCCTCGATGAACCAGTCCAGCCTTTCGCCGGGGTGGTCGCGCTCGTGCGCTTCCATGTCGAAGGGGCGAAGCGTGTCATAGCGGTCGAAGGGCAGGAACCGCCCCTGATCGTCGCGGACCAGATGCAGATGCGCGGCGATATGGGCCCAGTGCCGCGCCTCGTCCGCGCCGACGGCCAGCCGCGCGGTCACGGCATCGCGGTGGCAGGCGGGCAGGCGGTCCAGCGCCTTTGCCGCGTGGATCAGCACCCAGGCGGCCATGACGTTGGTATAGGTTTCGTCGTCCAGCCCCGGTGCCTCTGCGCCGGGATATCGGGTGTGGAATTCGTCCGGCCCGACCACGCCGCGCAGGGTGAAGCGGCCTTCGATGCCCGGATGCGGTTTCGCCAGCGAAGCCCACATACGCGCGATCTCGACCATCAGTTCGGCGCCATAGCTGGCCATGAAATCGAAATCCCCGGTGGCAAGGAAATAGCGCCAGACGTTATGCGCGATGGCCGATCCGACGTGGAACTGATACCGCGTGTCGTCGCGCATCCAGCGCCCGGATTTGGGGTTCTTCTGGAACTCGGGCGTCTCTTCGAAACCCACGGTGCCGCTGCGCCACGGGAACAGCGCCCCCTCCAGCCCGGCATCGCGCGCCCGCCGCCGCGCCGCATCCAGCCGCCGATGCCGATACAGCAGGGCCGAGCGCACCACGTCCGGCAGATGCAGGCTCAGGAACGACAGCGAAAGCATGTCGTCCCAGAAGATGTGGCCGTGATACGCCTCTTGCCACCCGCGCGAGGGCAGGCCCGCATCCGACAGCGCCGCATGGGGCGATGCGGTTTGCAGCAGGTGGAAGCTGTGCAGCGCCAGCGCGCGGGACAATTCGGCCCCGTCCACCTCCAGCCGGCAGCGGCCGCGAAGCTGCGCCCATGCGCGGATATGGTCCTCGCGCAGCGCGTCGTGGCATCGCGCCTCGGCCGCCGCCGCTGCGGCCGTTTCGCCGGGATCGCCGATGGCGTGATCGCGCGAGGTGCAGGTGATGCCGACCTTTTCGATGCAAAGGGTCGCGCCTTGGGGCAGATCGACCTCCGGCCCCTCAACGCGGCTTTCATCGACGCGAAGGGTCGTGCGGGCGGCGACGGCGATCTCCACATCGGTGCCGATGGTGCGCGCGTGGCCCGCCGCCAGATGGCGCAGCGCCTGCGGGTCATAGCCGCCCTCATCCGCGATGACGTTGCCGATGCCGCCGTCGATGCCGGACCGGACCACGACGCGCCCCGACCAGTCGATCGCGCGCAGACGCGTGCGCAGCGCCCCAAGCCGCGCCGTCGCCATCGACACGAAGCGTTCCTCGTTGAATTCCGACAGGCGGCCCGCCCCGTCGCGGAACGTCACCTCGCGCGTCAGGATCGCGGTCCGCAGGTCCAGCTGCTGGCGATAGCTGACGATGCGCACCCGGTCGAAGGACAGCCATTCGTCACCCAGCCGGAACGACAGGTCCAGCCAGTTGGGCAGGTTCGCCAGCGAATCCGTAGCCACATCCACGCCTTCGACGGTGCCGGTCAGGCGGGCATAGCATCCGGCGCGGTAAAGGCCGGGGCGGTGGCAGGGGCCTGCCCGCTCCTCTGGAGCGGACGCGCGCATGTGAAGAAAGCCGTTGCCGATGGACAGAAGGGATTCGCGGCGCAGCTCGTCTTCGGGGTCGTAATGGTCGAAACCGAGGATATGGGCATCGTCACGGGTCGGAAGGGCGGAATGCTGCGTCAAGGATCACCGGGCGCTGAGGGGTCGCGTCACCAATCCGCGGCGCCGGCAGCGGGTTCCGCGTTGCGACAAAAGGGGTCAGCGCGGGCGCGCCTGTCACCTGTCTGAAAAGACATGTCCGCTTTGGCAACTTCTCCGACGCGCGAATCTCTGCGATGTCATGCACGCGGATGAGATGATGTTCGCGCCAGAAGCGCCTTGCCTGCCCCGTCCCTCAAGCGAGAAAGGGACATCAGTTCGCCGCGACGTTGTTCCGAGTTTCTGATTACCTGTTGATTGTTAACAAGTTACTTCGATTACGAGTTGGTTCATTTTCCAGTATTGCCGGGATTTGGTGATACCAGCGGCGGCAGGCTTCCCCCTGTCGCCGCTTGTTTTCTTTCCGCTGCCGTTTCGGGCGCGGAACAAATATCCGTCCCCCTCGATTGAAAAGCGGAACAAGTTTTGGAAACCGATTGCATGGAAAAGACGCTGCTGGTCATGATCGTCATCGGTGTCGTCCTGATCGTCATGACGGGGGTCGCCGCCACGCATTGACTCACACGCCGGTTGCAAGGATCGCGTCAGGGCGTATGGTTGGGTTCAGCCCCCAAGACACGCGCCCGCCCGAATCGGGCGCACCTTGCCAAGATCGGAACTGCCATGTTCCTTCCGTTGCTGCTTGTGGTCGAAACCGCCGCCTTCGTCTTAGGGATGGCCGGCGTTGGCATATGCGCTGCGCTGTTCATCCTGTCGCGATGGTGAAGGTTTTCCAAAACAACGCGGGTCTTGCCACCTTTTCGCCCTAGCTATGGCTTCTGCATGAAACTGGAGGGCACATGGCTGGATACCACAAGCGCATCGACGAAGTGACTGCCGCCGCGCAGGAGATCATGGATGCCGAACGCGAGGCCCGTGACAGCAAGACCGCGCGGCTGCGTGCGGCCCGGCTTGCCGCACAGGCCGCGCCGACGAAGGCATCGAAGGACTGATCCCAAGGCAAGAGCGGCCCCGGCCGGGGCCGCCGCCGTTCACGCGGCCTTCTGCGCGGCGATGATCGCCTCCAGCTCTGCCCGTTCGGCCTGCGACAGTTTCGGCACGCCAGGAAGGCGCACCGCACCCATATCGGTCCCAAGGATCGCCAGCGCCTCCTTCACCACGGTCACGTTCGATCCGTTGCGGTAATGGGTGCGCAGCTCCTCGAACCCCGCGAAACGGTTGATGAGCTTTCGCGCCGCCGGATAATCGCCCCGGACCAGCGCGGCATGAACCTGAAGCGAGATTTCGGGGAAGACGTTGACGAAACCCGAAGTGAACCCCTGCGCGCCGATGGCATAGAAGGCGGGGGCCCATGCCTCGGCCAGGCCGCAGACCCAGATCGTGTCCAGATCCTCGGTCTGGCGGATCACGTCGGCCAGCAGCATCAGGTTGGTCGAGGCGTATTTGACCCCGGCGATATTTTCATGTGCGCCCAAGCGGCGGAAATCATCCACCGCAAAGGTGTCGGTGCGGACATAGGCGATGACCGGGACGGTCGCGGCATCGGCCAGCGACAGGAAATAATCCACCTGCGCGCCGGGGCTGGCGAAGGGGTCCATCGGATGGTGGCTCATGATCGCGCCGCAGCCCGCGGCGATGGCGTCGCGCGCCAGCGACTTCGCCTCGACCAGCGACCGGCCCACGGCAGCGCTGATGAGCGTGCGGTCCCCGGCGGCTTCGGCGGTGATGGCGTGGACGCGGCGGATCTCGTCCAGCGACAACGAGAAGAACTCCCCCGTATTGCCCGCCGCCATCAGGTTGTGGATGCCCGCATCCGCCAGCCGCCGGATCAGCGGCGCCAGAAGCCCCGCATCGATCTGCCCGTCCCGGTCGTAAGGCGTCACCGGAACGCCCGAAATGCCCTTGAGCGCCTGCCTGATCTTTTCCATTCGGGTCAGTCCTTGTTCTTGTTGAAGACGAGGTTGAGAAAGCTTTCGCCCGCGCGCAGGACATGGGCCTTCATCGCAGATTCGGCGCGTTCGGGATCGCGGGCGATCACGGCGGCACCGATGGCGGAATGTTCGTCGAAGGCCTGTCGGCGTTCGCGCGGGTCCATGTGGATCACCTGCCGCGCGCCGCTGTCATAGACGTCCTGCCGGTCATTCAGCACGCGCAGGTAATTCGCCCGCGCGATGGACCGGATATGGTCGTGGAACACTTCGTTCAGGCGGATCAGATCCTCGACCCCGCCATCGGCGGTCGCGCGGCGCATGTCGTCCAGCACCTGCTGCAAGGCGGGAATGTCGGCATCGGTGATGCGCTGCGCCGCAAGCCGGGCGATGGTGGATTCGATGGCGGCGCGGGCAAGGATCATCTCCTCAGCCCAGTGATAATCGAAGCGCACGATGACGCCGCTGCGGGGTTTGGTCAGGACCAGCCCGTCCGCCTCCAATTGGCGCAGCGCCTCCTTCACCGGGGTCGTGCTGACGCCAAGCTGCTGCGCGAGGCTGCGTTCGTTCAATCGCGTGCCGGGATCATAGCTGCCCGACAGGATCGCCTGTCGCAGCGCGCGGTGGACATGTTCGCGCAGGCTGGCCGTGGCGATGGCATCAAGCGGGGCGAGGGTGGCCATGGAAAACTTTCATTGACGGACGCGCATTGTTGTGAAATCTGATATATCACACCCCGGATATTGTCGATTGCAAAAACGGCAGCCCGGGTCCTTGGGGGAGGAGACGACGATGCTACGACGCCAATTTCTGGCGACCGCTGCCGCATGGCCGATGGTTGCCGTTCTGCCGAAACTCGCATGGGGGGCGACCCCGCAGGACCAGTTCGTCATCGCGACCAACATGACGACGATGCGCGGCGTCGATCCGCACGAGGCGAACCAGATCGAATCCATCGAAATCCTCGCCAACCTCTATGACCGGCTGGTCTATTTCGAACCCGACAACCTGACCGAGCCGAAGCCGCAGCTTGCGACCGCATGGACCGTGTCCGAGGATGGCCGCACCTTCACTTTCACCATTCGCGAAGGTGTCGTCTTCCATTCCGGCAACCCGCTGACCGCGGAAGACGTTGCGTGGTCGCTGCATCGGCTGGTGAAGCTGGGCCTGTCGCCCGCAATCGACCTGCGCCAATGGGGGTTCACCGACGAAAACGTGGATGCGCTGATCCGCGCGACCGACGACCGGACCGTTGTGATCGAAACGCCCGAGGTCTGGAACGAAAGCCTGATCCTCGGCTCGCTGGCCAGTTCCGGCTGTTCGGTCGTGGACCGCACATTGGCGCTGGAGCAGGAGCGGGACGGCGACATGGGCCGCGCCTTCATGCAGGCGGCTGATGCGGGGTCGGGGCCGTTCTCGCTTCGCAATTTCCGCCCGAACGACGTGCTGATGGCCGATGCCTTTGCCGATTACTGGAACGGCGCGCCCGCGATGCGCCGGGTCATCATGCGCCACATGCCCGAATCCTCGGTCCAGCGGCTGCAACTGGAGGCGGGCGATCTGGACGTGGCAACGCGCCTGTCCTCGACCGACCTTGCCGGGTTCGAGGCGGCGGGCAGCATCGACATCCAGAAGGTTCCGGGCTTCGGTTTCTACTATATCGCGCTGAACCAGAAGGACGACATCCTGTCCCGCCCGCAGGTGCGCGAGGCGTTCCGCTACCTGATCGACTATGACGGGCTGGCCAATTCCATCATGCGTTATTACGGCGTGATGCGGCAGACGATCATCCCGACCGGCCTGCCGGGCGTGCTGGATCAGGCCCCCTACAAGCTGGACATCGAAAAGGCGAAATCCCTGCTGGCCGAGGCGGGGCTGCCGGACGGCTTCACCAAGAACTGCTATCTGCCCGCAGGCACGCCCTATTTCGAATTCGCCCAATCGCTTCAGGCCAATGCCGCGCAGGCCGGGATCAAGCTGGAGCTTTTGGTCGGCGACTACCTTGGCAAGTTCCGCGAACGGACGACCGACATCTATTTCGCCCGCAGCGGCGAGCGTCTGCCTGATCCGCACGCGATCCTGCAAAGCTATGCCTCCAACTCCGACAACAGCGACGGCGCGCCGCTGAGCGGTCTGCTGGCGTGGCGGTCGGCATGGGACGTGCCGCAATCCTTGCAGGAAAAGGTGCGGGCGGCGGCGCGGGAGACCGATCCCGACACGCGGGCCGAAATCTATGCCGCGCTGAACGAGGAATACCTGCACGCCTCGCCCGCGCTCATCACCTCGTTCGAACGGATCGACGTGAAGGCGGTGGCCGCGCGGGTCAGCGGATATGTGGGCCATCCGACATGGGTGACCCGCTGGGACAACGTGACCAAGGACGCCTGAGATGGGCGCGGGGGGAACGGCGCTGGTCGGGGCAGGGCGCAAGCTCGCGACCTCGGTCGGCGTCATCGCAACGACGCTGTTCGGGCTGCTGGCGCTGACCTTCATCATCGGGCGGATGGTTCCGGCCGATCCGGTGCTGGCGATCCTGGGGGATACGTTCGATCAGGCGGCCTATGACCGGGTCTATCAATCGCTGGGGCTGGACCGGCCGCTGTATGTGCAGTTCTTCCAATACGTCCAGAACATCGCCCAGCTTGATTTCGGCCAGTCGAACGTGACCAAGAACATGGTCGCGTCCGACCTTGCGCGGGTGTTTCCGGCGACGCTGGAACTGGCGATCCTTGCCATCTTCATCGGCACGGTGCTGGGCGTGCCGCTCGGCATCGTGTCGGCGGTGCGGCGCGGGACGTGGGTGGATCATCTGGGCCGCGTCGTCGGCCTTCTGGGCCATTCGACGCCGATCTTCTGGCTGGGGACGATGGTGATCCTGATCTTCTATGCCGGTCTTGGCTGGATTCCCGGCGGCGGGCGGATCGACCTTTACAACGACGGGCTGGTCGATGGGCCGACCGGGATGCTGATTCTCGACGCCGCGCTGGCGGGGGAATGGGAGGTGTTCGCCTCGGCCATCCATCACATCATCGCACCGGCCCTGCTGCTGGGCTATGCCGCGATGGCTTATCTGAGCCGGATGAGCCGCAGCTTCATGCTGGAGCAACTGGGGCAGGAATACATCCTGACTGCGCGGGCCAAGGGTCTGTCGCAGCGGCCCATCGTCTGGAAACACGCCTTCCGCAACATCCGTGTGCAGCTTCTGACGGTGGTGACGCTGGCCTTCTGCGGCCTGCTGGACGGGGCCGTGCTGATCGAGACGGTGTTCGGCTGGCCGGGGCTTGGCCAATACCTGACCGCCGCGCTGTTCTATGCCGACATGAACGCGGTGCTGGGGTCGGTGCTGCTGATCGGTCTGATCTCGGTCGTGATCAACCTGCTTTCCGACGTCGTCTATCGCTTCGTCGATCCGAGGACCCGCTGATGACAACGACGCCGAAACTCCGCGCATGGCTGCTGACCGAGGATTTCACATCCGCCCGCCATGCCCGCGCGCATCAGGCCTACCTGTCATGGCTGCGGTTCAGCTCCAACCCCTTGGCCTTTGGCGGGCTGGCGGTGGTGGTGCTTCTGGCCCTGATCGCGGCGCTGGCCCCTTGGGTCGCGATCTATGACCCCTTCGCGCAGGACTTTTCCCGCGCGTTGCAATCCCCCTCCGCCGCGCATTGGTTCGGCACGGACGAGCTTGGCCGCGATGTCTATTCCCGCCTTGTCTGGGGGGCGCGGACGACGCTTTACATCGCGATCCTCGTGACCGTGATCGTGGGGCCGATCGGCTTCGTCATCGGGGCGACGGCGGGGTATCTCGGGGGCTGGGTCGATACGGTGCTGATGCGGGTCACCGACATCTTCCTCGCCTTTCCCAGCCTTGTCCTTGCGCTGGCCTTTTCGGCCGCGCTTGGGCCGGGGATCGAGAATGCGGTGATCGCCATCGCCCTGACCATCTGGCCCCCCGTGGCGCGATTGGTGCGGGCGGAAACGCTGACCTTCCGCCAATCCGATTTCGTCGTCGCGGCCGAACTTCAGGGCGCATCGACCCCGCGCATCCTGTTTCGCTATATCGTGCCGCTTTGCGCGCCGTCGGTCATCATCCGGCTGACGCTGAACATGGCGTCGATCATCCTGACGGCGGCGGGGCTTGGCTTCCTTGGCCTTGGCGCGCAGCCGCCGATGCCGGAATGGGGCGCGATGGCGGCGCAGGGGCGGCAATACCTGCTGGATGCCTGGTGGCTGACGGCGGTGCCGGGCATCGCGATCCTGATCGTCAGCCTTGCCTTCAACCTGCTCGGCGATGGGCTGCGCGATATTCTGGACCCCAAACATGGCTCATGAACCCCTGCTGTCCGTGCGCAACCTGACGGTCGAATTCCCGTCGCTGCACCGCATCCGCCCCGCCGTCAGCAGCGTCAGCTTCGATCTGGGACGCGAGAAGGTCGGCATCATCGGTGAAAGCGGGTCGGGAAAAAGCACCTGCGGGCGGGCGATCATGCGCCTGCATCCGGGGCGCACCCGCATCACGGCGGACCGGATGGCCTTCATGGGGCAGGACCTGTTGACCCTGCCGGAACGCCAGATGCGGGCCATTCGCGGCCACCGGATCGCGATGATCCTGCAGGACCCGAAATATTCGCTGAACCCGGTGATGACGGTGGGCGAGCAGATCGCGGAAACGGTGATCCTGCACGAACGCCTGCCGCGCCGCGCTGCCCGCATCCGCGCGATGGAGATGCTGGAGAAGGTGCATATCCGCGACCCCGAACGGGTCATGCGCCTTTATCCGCACGAGGTTTCGGGCGGCATGGGCCAGCGGGTCATGATCTCGATGATGCTGATCGCGAAACCCGCGCTCATCATCGCGGACGAGCCGACTTCGGCGCTGGACGTGTCGGTGCGCCAGCAGGTGCTGGCGATTCTGGACGAATTGGTGACGGGCAGCGACATGGGTCTTCTGTTCATCTCGCACGATCTGAACCTTGTGCGCAGTTTCTGCGACCGCGTGCTGATTATGTATGCGGGCCGCGTGGTCGAGGAAATCGCCGCCGCCGATCTGGACCGCGCCCAACACCCCTACACGCGGGGGCTGCTGGAGGCGCTGCCCAGCCTGACCCAGCCGAAGGATCGGCTGGCGGTCTTGCAGCGCGATCCGGCATGGGGGGCGTGAGCATGATCGAAGTCAAAGACCTCCACGTCACCTTCGGCACCAACCATGTCGTGCGCGGCGTCGATATGACGGTGTCCGAAGGAGAGTGCTTCGGGTTGGTGGGCGAATCCGGCTGCGGCAAGTCCACCGTTCTGGGGGCCATCGCGGGGCGTGTGAAACGCTGGCAGGGCAGCATCAGCGCAGCCGAAGCGGACCTGCGCCCGGAACGGCGGACGCTGGCCCAGCTTCGGCTGCAACAGATGGTGTTTCAGGACCCGTTCGGCTCGCTCCACCCCCGGCATACGATCGGGCGGGCGCTGTCCGAACCGCTGGAGATCCACGGCATCCCGGACCGCGAGGCGCGGATCGAACAGGCGCTGGACCGCGTCGGCCTGCCGCGCCGGTTCCGCTTTCGCTATCCGCACCAGCTTTCGGGCGGGCAGCGCCAGCGCGTCGCCATCGCCCGTGCGCTGATTCTGGAGCCGAAGGTGCTGCTGCTGGACGAGCCGACCTCGGCGCTGGATGTGTCGATCCAGGCCGAGATCCTGAACCTGCTGAAGGACCTGCGCCAGCAGCAGGGGCTGACCTATGTGCTGGTCAGTCACGACATGGCCGTCGTCACGCATCTAAGCGACCGGATCGCCGTGATGCAGGACGGCACCTTCGTCGAGGTGGCCCCCCGCGCCGCGATGATCTCGGGCGATCTGGCCCATCCCTATACCCGGATGCTGCGCGAAGGCAGCCTCGGATACCGTCCGACCGAAAAGGAAGCATTATGAAGATCGACCGGATGCGGGTGTTCATGACCCGCGACAAGGACCGCCCGCGCGTGATCGTGGCGCTGGATACGGATGACGGGCTGACGGGGTGGGGCGAATGCTACAACCACGGCCCCGATCTGGCGCTGCCGCCGCTCTTGGACTACCTGTATGGCTTCATCGCGGGCAAGGACCCGACGCGGGTCGATTACCTGACCAACTACATGATCCAGCAATGCCGCTTTCCGCCGGGGGCGCTTGGGCTGGCGGCGATTTCGGGGCTGGACCATTGCCTTTGGGATCTGGCGGCCAAGGCGGCGGGGGTTCCGGTCTACAAGATGCTGGGGGGCGAGGTGCGGGACCGCATCAAGGTCTATGCCGGCGTCTATACCGCCCCCGATGTCGGCGCGGCGAAAGAGGAGCTGGACCGGCTGCACGAAGGCTGGGGCTTTTCGGCCTTCAAGCTCAGCCCGTGGCGGGTCAACCTGCACGCCCATCGCTGGGGCGAGGTGGTCCGTGCATCGGCCGAATACTTCCGCGAACTGCGCGAGACGGTGGATAACAGCTACGAGATCGCCTTCGATGCCCATGCCCAGATCTTCGACGTGCAGGCCGCGCGCACGCTTGGCAACGCGCTGGCCCCCTATGATCCGTTGTTCTTCGAAGAACCGCTGCGCCCGGAAAATATCGAGATCTATGGCGATCTGAAACAGGGGCTCGCCTGTCCGCTGGCGACCGGAGAGTCGCTCTATAACCGCAACGAATTCCTGCGCCTGTTGCAGGTCAAGGGCGCCGACCTGATCCAGCCCGACATCTGCGTGGTGGGCGGCATTTCCGAAATGCGCCGCATCGCGACCTTGGCCGAGGCGCATTTCGTCGGCATCGCGCCGCACAACCCGATGGGACCGCTGGCAACGGCGGTGAACGTGCATTTTTCCGCCGCGCAGCAGAACTTCCGCATCCTGGAATATCGTCTGCCGATCGGGCAGGTCTACAGCTATGGCGGGACCGACGTGCAGCGGACCGAGGCGTCGGCCCGCTATGTCGTCGATCCCTATCTGCCGAAAGACGGGTATCTGGAACTGCGCCCCGACCGCCCCGGCTGGGGGGTGGAGATGGACGAGGCCGCGATGCAGGAAGACGGTTACATCCATTGGCAACGGCGGGTGCCGGCGCGGCCCGACGGCTCCTACGCTTTCGCGTAGGGGCCGCGCGCTTCAGTGTTTCGCCCGCGCCACGATCTGCGTCGGGTTCACGAAACGCAGCGCGATCAGCAGCCAGACCAGCGACGTGACCATATAGATCACCGCCATCGCGTCGATCGACTGCACCGACCGCACCCCCGCCGCGAACACTGAATAATACAGCGACACCACCAGCGTCTGGCTGGTGGGGCCGGCGGTCAGGAAGGTCAGCTCGAACATCGCCACGGTGCGGACCAGCACCAGCAGCATCGACGCAAGGATGCCGGGGATCAGCATTGGCAGCAGGACAAATCGGAACAGCTTGAACGTGCCCGCGCCGAACACCCGCGCGGCGGCTTCGACCTTGGGGTCGATCTGTTCGATGAACGGGATCATCACAAGGATCACGAAGGGCACCGTCGGCACCAGGTTCGCCAGCACCACCCCCCAGAACGTGCCGCCTACGCCGACCTTGTAAAGCACCGTCGCCAGCGGAATCCCAAACGTGATCGGCGGCACCAGAAGCGGCAGCAGAAAGATCAGCAGCACGAACCGCTTGCCCGGAAAATCCCGCCGCGCCATGGCGTATGCCGCCGTGACGCCCAGCAGCCCCGACAGCAGCACCACGGTGAAGACGATCTGAAACGTGACCAGCAGCACGTGATCCAGCTGGAACTCCCGCCACGCGGCCAGATACCATTTCGTCGTCAGCGCCTCGGGCAGCCAAGTGCCAAGCCAGCGCGTGCCGAAGGACGACACTACCACGGCGGCGATCACCGCCAGCACGTTCAGCACGAAGAACCCCGTCACGGCCCAGACCGCCGTGATCCACAGTTTCGAAAGCAGAGATGTATCGCGGATCATCGCCTCATCCTTTCCCGCCAGCGGTCGAGCCGCGATAGAACAAAGACCGCAGGCCCAGCAGCGACGCCACGACCAGAAGCTGCACAGCCGCCATTATCATCGCGATGGCCGAGGCCATGCTGTCGTCATACTGCTCGAACGCGGCCTGGGCGGCGGCGATGGAGATCACCCGCGTCGGCCCCGAAGGCGCACCCAGCAGCACCGCGGATGGAAACACCGCAAAGGCCTGCACGAAGGTCAGGCAGGCCGCCACCACCAGCCCCGGCACCAGCAAGGGCAGCATCACATGCCGGAACCGCTGCCAGCTGTTCGCGCCATGCGTCGCCGCAGCCCGTTCCAGCGCCGGATCGATCCCGGTGATATAGGACAGCGTCAGCAGGAACGTGAACGGGAACACGGTGATGACCAGCGACACCAGCACGCCCCAGTAATTGTTGGTCAGCTTCAGCGGGTTGTCGATGAAGCCGATGGCCATCAGCGTCCGGCTGAACCAGCCCTGCGGGCCAAGGTAGTTCAGCAGCCCTTCAGCGACCAGAACCGTGCCCAGCGTCACTGGCAGCACCAGTATCGTCGTCAGCAGCCGCTGGCGTTTCATCAGCCGCACGCGCAGGGCGATGGGAACGGCCAGAAGGATGCTCAGCAGCGTGACCGGGACCGCCAGCCAAAGCGTCGCGCCGATGGTCTTGTAGAGGTAGGGGTCCGAGAAGAACTTGGCGTAATTGGCCAGGGGGCCGCCTTCCAGCGGCTCGAACGACAGCACCAGCCCATACAGGAACGGATAGATGAACACCGCCACCACGAAGATCAGCGCGGGCAGGATCAGAAGCGTCACGCCGTCGATCCCGCGATTGGCAAGGCGCTGGCGCAGGCCGGGGGTCAGGTCATCCATGCGCACCCCCGGCAAAGACCAGCGCCCGCGCCGGGTCGATCACCAGCGCGATGCGGCTGCCAAGGGCAAGGTGACGCGGGCTGTGAAAGATCATCTCCATCCCGCTGTCCGTCCGGGCGGTGCCGACATGCTCGCGCCCGCGATATTCGATGGTTTCGACCGTGGCGGGCAGGCCGTCGGTGCCAAGCGCCACATCATCGCCCCGCGCGGCCAGCACGGCATTGTCGCCCACCGCCAGAGCATCCATAGCGCGGCCCGACAGTTCCGCGCTGCCGACGGCGATGAAGGCGGTCCCGCCCTCGATCCGCGTGACGCGGCCCGCGACCTTGTTGCGGAACCCCATGAACTCGGCCACGTCCAGAAAGGCGGGGCTTTCGTATAATTCATGCGGCGTGCCAACCTGCCGGATGGACCCGTCGCGCAGAACGACGATGCGGTCGGCCAGCGACAGCGCCTCGTCCTGATCGTGGGTGACGTAGATGGTTGTCGCACCAAGCTGGTTGTGGATGCGCCGGATCTCGGCCCGCATTTCAAGCCGCAGCTTGGCATCGAGGTTCGACAGCGGCTCGTCCATCAGCACCAAAGGCGGTTCGATCACGATGGCGCGGGCGATGGCGACGCGCTGCTGCTGCCCGCCCGAAAGCTGGCCGGGCAGCTTGTCGCCCTGACCTTGCAGCCGCACCAGCGCCAGTGCGGCTTCGGCCCGGCGGGTTACTTCGGCGCCGGGCAGCCCGCGCATCTTCAGCCCGAAGCCGACGTTCTGCAGCACCGTCATATGCGGAAACAGGGCATAGTTCTGGAACACCATGCCGAAGCCGCGATCTTCGGGCTTCAACTGGTCGATCCGCCGTCCGTCAAGGAAGATGCCGCCCCCGGTGGTGCCCAGAAGCCCCGCGATGCAGTTGAGCGCGGTGGACTTGCCGCAGCCCGACGGGCCGAGAAGGGCGATGAATTCGCCCTTCCCGACCGTCAGGTCGATTTCGTTCAGCGCGTTGAAGGCCCCGAACGACCGGCTCATCCGGTCGAGTCGAAGTTCGGTAAAAGATGCGGACATGCGCAGCTCCAATAAGGGGGGTCAGCCGGCGGCCACTTCCTCGTCCCAGCGGCGGAAGGCGGTCACCAATGCGGCAGGCTCCAGCGGCAGCTCGATCGGGTTGTTCGCGATCCAGTCCTCGTATTCGGGGCGTCCGAATTCGGCGATGATGTCCTGGCTGGACTGCGGCGCCATCGACAAAGGCACGTCCTTGACCGCCGGACCGGGATAGAAATAGCCCGCGTCATAGGAATAGGCCTGCTGTTCGGGTTGCAGCGCAAACGCGATGAACTGCATCAGGGCTGCGATCTTTTCTTCGGACACGCCCTTGGGGATGGCGAAGTAATGTGCGTCGCAGACCCAGTGGAAGCCGTCCAGCTTGGCCACCATCGCTTCTTTCTGCACGACGCCAAGGGCGCGGGGGTTGATGTCCCAGCCGGTGGTGGTCACGGTCATGTCGCGCGTGCCCTCGCCCAGCTCCTTCATCAGCGCGCCGGTGCCTGCGGGATAATATTCGATGTGCTGGTGCAGCTCCTTGAGGTAGGCCCAAGTCTTGTCCCAACCCTTCGCGGGGTCCTTCGGGTCGGCATCCCCCAGAAGATAGGGCAGCCCCATCAGGAACGTCCGCCCCGGCCCCGAGTTCGCTGGCCGCGCATAGATGAACTTGCCGGGGTTTTCCTTGGCATAGGCCAGCAGTTCCTCGGCCGTGGTCGGCACTTTCGCGACCTTGTCCGGCATGTATTCCAGCAAGGGGCCAGAGGGGTAATAGGACACGACCACCCCTTTGCCCTGTCCCATCCCCTGCATCCGCCATGCCGGGTCCTGATAGATCGCCTGCAGATCCGGCAGCCCCGAATCCGGCAGCGCCATGATGTCGGTCCAGATATCGTCCGCCAGCCCCGCCGAAAGCGCATCCGGCCCGATGATGACCAAGTCGATGTCCACCCGGTTCGCGCGTTGCTGCGCGCGGACCTTGCCGGGCAGTTCCGGGGCAGGGGCCTTGTTGAAGGTGAAGCGCGAGACGACATCCGGGTGCGCTGCGGCGAAGTTGTCGAAGATCGGCTGCGTCAGGGCAAGGTTGCCCGCCGCGTCGATGACGTTCAGCGCAACAGCCGATTGCGCCCAGGCGCGGCGCGGCAGGATCAGCCCCGCGCCGGTGGCCGCCCCTGCGGCGGCGATGAAACTGCGACGTGAGACTTTGGGATTCATGGCGTTCTCCTCCGGTTGCCATAGCCGCGCCCCCTCCCAAGGGCGGCGGGTCGTCAAAGATATGCGGTCGACAGCGCCGGGATGAACGCGATCAGCAGAAGACCGACGATCAGCGCGGCGATATAGGGCCAGATCGCGCCCATCGCCTCGTCCGGCGGGACGTTCCCGATCTTGCAGGCGATATAGAATCCGATGCCGATGGGCGGGGCCATCAGGCCGACGTTCATCGCGGTGACGACGACCATCGAATAATGGATGTCGTTGATGCCAAGGCTTGCGGCGATGGGGAACATGATCGGTGCCATCAGCACGATTGCCGGAAGCCCTTCCAGCACGCAGCCGAGGATCGCGAAGACGGCGATCGTCACCAGCATATAGGTGACCCAGCCCCCCGGCAGATCCGTCACCAGCCGCGCCATGTGGAAGGCGAACCCGGTCTGCGTCAGCGCCCAGGCCATCGCCGAGGCCGCGCCAAGGATAATCAGGATCGCCCCCGACAGCGCCGCCGTCTCCACCAGCATCGACCACAGCCGCGCGGGTTTGATCCCGCCATACAGCACCATCCCGATCACCAGCGCATAGACGACGGCCAGCGTCGACACCTCGGTCGCGGTGGCGATGCCGCCGCCGACGGCAGATCGGATCAGGAAAGGCAGCACCAGCGCCGGGGCCGCGATCACCGCCGCCTGCCCGATGACGCGCAGGGGGGCGCGGCGCACACCCTCCATCACCTCGTGCCGCGCCTTCCAGCGGGCCAGCACCGCCAGCACCAGCAGAAGCACCATCGCGATCACGAAGCCCGAGGTGAACAGCCCCGCGATGGACACGCCCGCGACCGATCCCAGCACGATCAGCACGATCGACGGCGGCACGGTATCGGCCATCGCCGCACCCGTTGCCAAAAGCGCGATCATCTCTTTCGGCTTGTGCCCGCGCCGCTTCATCTCGGGGAACAGGGCAGGGGCGACGGTGGCCATGTCCGACACCTTGGACCCCGAAATCCCCGACACCAGAAACAGCGATCCGAGCAGGACATAGGACATCCCCGCCTTCACATGCCCCAGCATGGACGCCAGCAGTTCCACGATGGCCTTCCCCATCCCCGTCGCGTCCAGAATGCAGCCCAGCATCACGAAGATCGGCACCGACAGCAGCACGAGAGACGACATCCCCTCGTCCATCCGTCCGACCAGAACCATCGTCGGCATCGTGGTGGTGAAGGTCAGGAACGTCAGCGCCCCAAGCCCGAAGCAGAAGGCAATCGGCACGCCCAGCGCCAGAAACACCGCCACGAACACGACGAGGAAGATGAAGATGTTGCCATAGCCAAGCCCCGGCAGCGCGGGCGAGATCAGCCACAGTGCCAGCGCCGCCGCCGCCACGATGCCGACCGCTGCGCCCACCTCGGCCAGCGGGGCGGACCGCAGCGCATCGCGGGCCACCAGCACCAGCATCAGCGCCACCCCCACCGGCAAGGCAGCGGTGCGATAGCTGAGCGGAATGTTCAGCGCGGCCGAGGTGATGTAGGATTCCTCGACCATGTATTCCCATGCGGGATGCAGCATCGCCAGCAGGAACGCCCCGACCAGCACCAGCGCCAGCAGATGGGCGCGGCGGGCCAGCGCGGGCGGAAGCTGGTTCACGAACAGCGTCAGGCGCAGATGTTCGGCCCGGTCCACCGCAATCGCGGCCCCCAGCATCGCCAGCCATAAAAAGCAGATCGACGACGCCTCATCCACCCAGATCAGGGGCGAGCCGAGGACGTAGCGCGACACCACCCCCGCCAGCAAAAGCCCGATGATCGCGACCAGAAGCGCCGCCGCAGCCACCTCCACGGGCCGCATCAGCGCCGATCCCGCCTGCAATCCCGGCGTCGGTATCTCCTCCGCCTCGCTCAGCATCGTCATCCCTCTCCCCCCTTCGCGCGGCCTCCCCGCCGCGCTTTGCTCAGCCCATGGGGGCTGGCAGATTTTCCCTGAACACCACCTCGATCCGCATCGGCGGCGGTTCCGTCACCGGACGGCGGGCCAGCAGGTCGGCCATCAGCGTGCCGCATTGGCGCACCGTATCGTCGGCGCTTTGGGTGATGACGGCCTCCATCGTGCCGTCCATCAGCAGCTTGCGCGTGTCGGCGGTCAGCCCGTGGCCGACGAAGACCACGTCCCGTTCGCGGCGCGCGTCCTTCAGCGCCCGCGCAACCCCCGTCGCCCCGCCGCCGATGTTATAGATGCCCGCAAGGTCGGGATGCTGCGTCAGAAGCACGCGCATCTGGCGCTGGTTCGTCGCCTCGTCATCCTGCCCTTCGCGCAGGCCGACGACCTCGATCTCCGGGTATAATTCGCGCAGGATGTCCAGAAACCCCATCTCGCGTTCCCCATGCGCGCGATACCCCAGACTGCCCGCGATCATCGCCACCTTGGCCGGACGCTGCGGGATGAAGCGGGCCAGAAGATAGCCCGCCATGCGCCCCGCCGCCCGATTGTCCAAGCCGAAATAGGCGGCGCGCCCGGCGTTCGCCACGTCGGAAATCATCGTCGCCACCGGAATGCCGCGATGGGTCAGGTCGGCCACCGCCTCGCGCACCAGCGGGTGTTCGATGGCCATGAAGGCGATCCCGTCCGCGTTCCGCCCGCAGCGGGTGATGGCCTTCGCCAAAGCCTCGGGGTCGAAGGCGCGCACGAATTCCACGCGCGGTTTCAGGCGCAGGCGTTCGAACCACGGGGTCAGCGCGACGATCTGGCGGCCAAGCTGCGCGATATAGCGGTTGCCGCCATCGGGCAGGATGAATGCGATCTGGCCCTTGGCCCCCACCTCCAACGTGCGCTCGTCGGCGGGGTCCAGATATCCAAGCTCCGCCGCCGCCTTCAGCACGCGCGATGTGGTCAGCGACCGCACCCCCGCCCGCCCGTTCAGCACGCGGTCCACGGTTGCCGTCGACACATCGGCAAGCCGTGCGACATCGGAAACGGTGGGGCGGCGGCGCGTGTCTGATTCCATCATTTCGCATCATAAAGAAGATTTGACTCCATCAAGCCTAGGATGGATTTTGTGATTGGGGAAGATGTTTCTTTCAGGGAGGGAAGAATGATGAAGGTGACCCGACGCGCCGCGCTGGCCGGGATGGCAGCCGCACCGCTGGTCTTTTCGATCCCGCGCTTTGCCCACGCGGCAGAGATCACACTGCGGTATGGCAACAACCTGCCGCTGAGCCACCCGCTGAACATCCGCGCCGCCGAAGCGGCCGAGCGCATTGCGCGCGAAACCGACGGGCGGGCCGAGATGCTGATCTTCCCCGCCAACCAGCTTGGCGGCGACACGGACATGCTCTCGCAGGTGAGGAACGGTGCGCTGACCTTCTTCACGCCGTCATCCCTAGTCATCGCGACGCTGGTGCCGACGGCGGCGATCAACGCGGTCGGCTTTGCGTTCAAGGATTACGATCAGGTCTGGGCCGCGATGGACGGCCCCGTCGGCGCCTATGTCCGCAAATCCATCGCGGATTCGCGCCTCCATACGCTGGAGACGATGTGGGACAACGGCTTTCGGCAGATGACCACCAGCGGCGATCCCATCACCACCGCGGAATCCATGGCGGGGCTGAAGATCCGCGTGCCGGTCAGCCCGCTTTCGGTGTCGATGTTCTCGGGGCTGGGCGCGTCGCCTGCCAGCCTGCAATTCTCCGAAGTCTATACCGCGCTGCAGACCAAGGTCGTGGACGCGCAGGAAAACCCGCTGCCGATCATTCAGGTCGCCAAGCTGAACGAGGTGCAATCCTCCTGCGCGCTGACTAACCATATCTGGGACGGGTTCTGGTTCGTCGCCAATGGCCGCCAGTGGAACGATATGCCCGAGGATGTGCAGGAGATCGTCTCGCGCGCGATCAACGAAGCGGGCTTGCAGCAACGGGCCGACATCCGCGATCTGAACGCCTCGGTCCGGGCCAGTCTGGAAGGGGCGGGGCTGGCGTTCAACGAAACCGACACCGACAGCTTCCGCGCCCGTCTGCGCGAGGTCGGCTTCTATGCCGAGTGGCAAAAGACCTTCGGCGAAGAAGCCTGGGGCGCGCTGGAAGGCGTGGTGGGTTCGCTGACATGAGCGCATTCTTCGGAACCATCCGGCAGGCGGGCTATGTCGTCGACGATATCGAGGCGGCGATGGATCACTGGACCCGCGTGCTGGGCGTCGGGCCGTTCTTCTACAAAGAGAAGGTGCCGATCGAGAATTACCTCTATCGCGGCGAAAGCCATACGCCCCACAATTCGGTTGCGCTGGCCAATTCCGGCCCGTTGCAGGTCGAACTGATCCAGACCCGCAACGACGCGCCCTCCATGTATCGCGACTTCAAGGTCGCGGGCCATCGCGGGCTGCAACATGTCGCCTACTGGACCGAGGATTACGACGCCGACCTTGCCCGCCTGACCGCGCAGGGCTTCGAATCCGTCATGAGCGGCGAGGTGGGGGCGAACGGGCGCTTCGTCTATTTCGACACCGAATTCCACCCCGGCACGGTGATCGAACTGTCCGAGGTCGCGGGGCCGAAGGGCCGCATGTTCGACATGATCCGCGAGGCGTCCGAGGGCTGGGACGGCACCGACCCCGTCCGCCCGTTCCCCGACCTGTCGCGGATCTGACCCATGATCGAGGCGCGATACATCGTCGAGACGCCGCTGAACCCCGAAAAGGTCGCGGCGATCATGGCGGGCGAGCAGTCCTGCGGCACCTTCACACGGGTGGAGGGGGAAACCGACGCCCTGCGCGAACGCGCGGGGGCAAAGGTGCTGTCGGTGCGAAACATGGGGGGCTGCCCGCCCTCGCTGCACAGCGCATGGCTGGCGCGCAAGGGACATCGCGGCGCCTCGAACCGGGCCGAGGTTGTGATCGGTTTCCCCGAGGCCAATGTCGGCGCGAACCTTGCCACGCTGGCCGCCACCGTCGCGGGCAACCTGTTCGATCTGGGCGAGGTGACGGGCCTGCGGCTGGAGGATATGCGCCTGCCGGACGCCTATCGCCGCCGTTTCCCGCTGCCCTCGCATGGGGTGGCGGGCACGCGGGCGGTGACGGGGGTGGCGCATGGCCCGCTGATCGGGTCGATCATCAAACCGAACGTCGGGCTTTCTGCGCAGGAAATCGGCGATCTGGCGGCGCGGCTCTGCGCTTCGGGTCTCGATTTCATCAAGGATGACGAGATCGCGGCGAACCCCGACCATGCGCCCATCGACGCCCGCATCCGCGCCGTGATGGCCGCCGTGCGCGCGCATCGCGACCGGACGGGCAAACACGTCATGGTCGCCTTCAACATCACGGACGAGACCGACGCGATGCGCCGCCACGCCGACCTGATCGAGGCCGAGGGCGGGTCCTGCGCGATGGTCAGCCTGAACTGGTGCGGGTTTTCGGCGGTCGAGACGTTGCGGCGCCATACGGGCCTTGCGATCCACGGGCATCGGAACGGCTATGGCGCATTCTCGCGCCACCCGGCGCTCGGGATCGGGTTCGGGGCGTATCAGGTGCTTTGGCGGCTGGCGGGGGTGGACCACATGCATGTCCACGGTCTTGGCGGCAAATTCGCGCAAGAGGATGCCGAGGTGATCGCCTCCGCCCGCGCCTGCCTGACGCCGCTGGCAAAGGCGGACGACCGGGTGATGCCCGCGTTTTCGTCCGGCCAATGGGCGGGGACGGTGCCCCAGACCCATGCGGCAGCGGGCAGCGATCTGCTGTTCATGGCGGGAGGCGGGATCATGGCGCATCCCGGCGGGCCGGCGGCGGGCGTCGCCTCGATCCGCGACGCATGGGACGCGGTCCTGCGCGGCGAGACGCTGGACGCCGCGCCAAGCGCCCCGCTGGCTGCCGCACTGGATTTCTTCGGATGACGGCGGAATACGGCTGGTATGGCGACGATTTCACCGGCGCGACCGATACGCTGGCCAGCATCGCCCAGCGCGGGCGGCGGGCGTTCCTGTTCCTTGGCGTGCCCAGCGCGGCGCACCTGGCGGAGGTGCCGGATCTGGACGCCATCGGCATCGCCGGGGCCGCCCGCACCATGGCCCCGGACGCGATGCGGGCCGAGCTTGCCCCCGTGGCCGCCTTCTTCCGGCAGCGCGTGCGCCTTCTGCATTACAAATGCTGTTCCACCTTCGACAGCGCGGCGGGGACGGGCAACCTTGCCACCGCGATCGAGGCGCTGGGCGGCTTTTGCGCCGACCCGCGGGCGGTGATCGTCGGGGGGCAGCCGTCGCTTGGGCGGTATTGCGCCTTCGGGAACCTGTTCGCGGCGGCAGGGGGGCAGGTGCATCGGCTGGACCGCCATCCGACCATGGCCCACCACCCCGCGACCCCGATGGCCGAGGCCGACCTGACGCGCCATTTCGCTGCCATGGGGGCAAAGGTCGGTCTGGTGCCATGGACCGAGATCGACCGCATCGCGGATCACTGGGACCGCGCCGGGGGACCGCTGCTTGTGGATGCGCTGACCCCGGATCATCTGGACCGCATCGGCGCCTTTCTGCGCGGGCGGCACCTTCTGGCCATCGGCCCAAGCAGCGTGGCCGAGGCGTTCTTTGCCGCCGAACCGCAGGCCACGGCATCCCGTCCGGCCTCGGGCCCGGTGCTGGCGCTGGCGGGCAGCCTGTCCGAAAAGACCCGGGTGCAGGTCGCGGCGGCGCAGCGTTACACGCATATCGCGCTGGACGCGCCCGATGTGGCGGGGCGGGCGGCGGATATCCTGCGCGGCGGTGGCAACGTGCTGCTGAACAGTGCGGCCATTGCCTCTGCCCCGGACATCGCGGCCCGCTGCGCGGCGCTGGTGGACCGCATCCTGCGCGCGGCCCCCGTGGGGCGTCTGGCGGTGGCGGGGGGCGACACTTCCAGCCGCGTCGTGCAGGGGCTGGGGATCTGGGGGCTGGCGTTCGGCGCGCGCATGGCGGACGGCGTCGCGGTCTGCACGACGCGCAGCGACGATCCGGCGCGCGACCGCATGACCGTGCTGCTGAAGGGCGGGCAGATGGGGGACGACCGCCTGTTCGACCGTTTCGCCGCCTGATCCTTCGTCAGACCAGCCAGCCCGGCATCGAAGCCGCGCGCCCCGTCACGGCAGCGGCGACGCAATCGGCAAGGCTGCCGAACCGCACGGCGCGGCCCGAAAGACCGGGGGCGTAATGCGCGTATTTGCCCGAATTCGTCATCAGCGCGCGCGTTTCCGGCGGAAAGACGGGCTCCGAGATCGAACACCAGCAAAGATCGGGTATGACGCTGGCGCCGAAGGCCTCCAGCGCGGCCAGCGTGCCCTCCGCGCGGGCGGCGGCGATGATGTCGCGCCCGGCGGTGACGATGGTGCGGATGCCCGCCCGCCGCCCTTCGGCCAGCGCGGCAAGGGCGCGGCATTCGTCCAGCGACATGTGCGGGCTGCCCAGCGCGACCAGATCCACCCTCTCGGGCCCGCGGTTGAACTGCCGCCACGCGGCGGCAAGATCGGCCTGCATGATCGACGCGCGGTCCGCGCCCTTCAGCGGCGGCAGGGGTTCGGGCGTCACGCCTTCGACATGCAGCATCGGCGCGGCCGAGGTCGTGCCGAAGGCCGCGCACAGCGCCTTCATCTCGTCCGGCGAAGCGCGGTCTATCCCGCGCAGCAGCGGGATGCGGTCCGGCGCCTTCAGCCCGAGCGCATAGCCCAAGAGCGGCCAGAACGCATCGTCGCCGCCCCGGTGTTCGACATCCACGATACAGGCGGGGCGGCGGTTTTCCGTGACATAGACGCCCGACAAGGGCGCGCGGCCCGTCAGCGCGATCATCAGGTCCAGAAAATCGGGATGCTTGACCGTGCGCGCGCCCAGAACCGAATTGGCATAGATGACGGCGTTGGATTCGGCCCATGCGACCGGCTCTCCGGCCCCCGGCGCGCTGTCCAGCAGATAGGGCGCGCAGGTGAAGCTGGGGCATGCGCCCATACGGACATAGGCATCGGCCAGACGGCTGGCGGGAATGCCGAAATCGGGCGGCACCCCCTGCGCCTGCCAATTGGCCCGGTCGACCGAGATCGCGTTCATCGTCGTCGGCACGCGGACCCGTGCGCCCATGTCCGCCATCGCTTCGGCAAAGCGCAGGTTGGCGGCGCTGGCATAGATGCAGCCGTCGATATGGGCCTGCGTCACATCGGTCAGCGCGGTCGCGCCTTGGTTCGCGGCCATGGCGCAGATCACCTCCATCGCCAGCCGCGTGGGCGGATCGCCCGCCAGCATCGCGCGGTCGGCCTCCGTCAGGGTCAGCCCCCCCGCGCGCGAGGAAAGCGCGATGCCGTTCACCGCGCCTTCGCTTATCGCCGCATGGCCGCTGGCGGCGACGGCGTCGAAATCGGCGGGGGCAAGGCGCAGCACCGGCAGGCTTCGGTCGAACATCCGCCCGGCAATCAGCGCGCCAAGGGTCAGGATGTCCTCGGCCTCGCGGAAGATCAGCGCGGCGGGGGCGCGTCCGGTCAGCGTCAGGTCCAGAAGCACGCCGCTGCCGGTGCAGGACCCGCGGCTGGTCGGCATCATCAGCACCGCCCCCGTGATGCAGCGCCCGTGCAGCGGGTGATGCGCGTCGATCACCACGCCCGTCGCCGGATCGACCCCGCCCCAGAAGCTCAGCCCCTCGGCGCTGGCGATCACGGGGCCGGAGGCGGTGCCGGGGACGAGCGCGATGCCGGTCATTTCACCACGAACCCGTGTGCGAAGGGGTCGCGGTCGTCGATGAAGATGGTGTTGTATCCCGTCATCCGCGCCCATCCGGCGACCGAGGGGATGATCGCTGGCTTGCCCCCGACGGTGGCGGCGGCCTCGACCCGTCCGTTGAACAGGCTGCCGATGATGGATTCGTGCACGAACTCGTCCCCCACCGCCAGCTTTCCCTTCGCCGCCAGCTGCGCCATCCGGGCCGAGGTTCCGGTGCCGCAGGGGGATCGGTCGATGGCCTTTTCGCCATAGAACACCGCGTTGCGGGCATGGGCGCCGGGCGCGGTCGGCGCGCCGGTCCACTGGATATGCGACAGGCCGGCGATCTCGGGGTGTTCGGGATGGACGAATTCGTATTTCGCATTCAGCGCCGCGCGCAGCTTCGGCGACCAGCCGACCAGTTCCCCCGCCGTGTGGTCGGCCATGTCGCGGAAGGTCTTCTGCGGCTCCACGATGGCATAGAAGTTGCCGCCATAGGCCACGTCCACCACGACCTCGCCCAGCCCCTCGACAGTCGCGGTCAGCCCTTCGGCATGCAGGTATCCCGGCACGTTGGTCAGGCGCACCTCCTCGACGAAGCGGCCCTCTTGGCGATAGGTGATGTCCACCTTGCCCGCGGGCGCGTCGATGGACAGCCTGCCGGGGGTGCGGGGGGTGATGAGGCCGTTTTCGATCGCCATGGTGATCGTGCCGATGGTGCCGTGGCCGCACATCGGCAAGCAGCCGGAGGTTTCGATGAACAGCACCGCCACGTCGCAATCGGGCCGCGTGGGCGGATAGAGGATCGAGCCAGACATCATGTCATGCCCGCGCGGCTCATACATCAGGCCGGTGCGGACCCAGTCGAAGTCGCGCAGGAAATGGGCGCGCTTTTCCAGCATGTTCGCGCCCTCCAGCCGCGGACCGCCGCCCGAGACAAGGCGGACGGGATTGCCGCAGGTATGCCCGTCGATGCAGGAGAAGGTGTGATTGGCCATGTTCAGAACCTGTTGGCGGAAAACGGAGTGATGTCGATGGCGGGCGCGGCCCCGGTGACCAGATCGGCCACCAGCCGCGCGGTGCCGGCGGCCTGCGTCAGGCCCAGATGGCCGTGCCCGAAGGCATAGGTGATGCGCGGATCGCTGCGCGACGGGCCGATGACCGGCAGGCTGTCGGGCAAGGACGGGCGCAGCCCCATCCATTGCGTGCCGCCTTGCGTCTTCAGCCCCGGAAGGAAGGCGGCGGCCTTTTGCAGCATCGCCTCGGACCGTTTGAAGTTTGGGGGCAGGTCCAGCCCGCCCAGTTCCACCGCCCCGCCCACGCGGATGCCTGTGGACAGGCGCGTCACGACGAAGCCGTGGCCGCCGAAGGTGATCTGGCGGCGCAGGTCGAACGCATCGGGCGGCAGGGTGGTGTTGTATCCGCGCTCGGTCTCCAGCGGGATGCGCTCGGGTGCAAGGCGGTGGGAATGCGCCCCGGCGGCAAGCACGATGCGATCCGCGCGGAAGTCCGACAGGCTGCGCACGTCTGCCTGCCGGATGGTGCCGCCATTCGCGACGAAGCGATCCGCCAGCGCCAGCACGAAAAGGCGCGGATCGTCGATGGAAAACCAGCCGGGGGTGAAGGTGCCGTGGGTGAAGCGCGGCGAAAGGCCCGGTTGCAGGGCCGCCATCTCCTCGGCCCCCATGTGGCGAAATTCGATGCCGTGATCGGCGCGGGCCTGCCAGCCCGGCAGGGATGCGTCCAGTTCCGCCTTCGATTCATAGACCTGAAGGTTGCCGTCCCGGCGCAGCATATGGGCGGTGCCGGTGGCGTGCAGGAACGGGTCCAGTTCGGCCTTTGACAGATCCATCAGCGCGGTCTGCGCGGCGGTGGATGCCGCGACGCGGGCGGGCGAGCAGGCGCGCCAGAACCGCCACATCCACGGCGCGATCCGCAGGGCATAGGCGGGCGGGACCGACAGCGGCCCCAGCGGGTCGATCAGCCAGCCCGGCGCCTTGCGCAATATGCCGGGGGATGCCAGCGGCAGGATGTCGGTAAAGGCGAAGGCCCCGGCATTCCCGGCCGACGCCCCCGCCGCCGGGCCGCTGCGGTCCAGCACCGTGACGCGCAGCCCCCGCGCCTGCAAGGCCAGCGCCGAGCAGAGCCCGACGACCCCTGCGCCGATGACGGTGACATCCATCTCAGTGCGTGGCCGACAGGAACTTCTGCAGTTCCGGCGCACGGGGATTGCCGAAGAACTCGGCGGGGGGCGCGATTTCCATCATCACGCCCTGATGGAAGAAGGCGACGCGGTCGGACACCTCGCGCGCGAACTTCATCTCGTGCGTGACGCAGATCATGGTCATGCCTTCGCGCGCCAGCATCCGCAGCGTGTCCAGCACCTCGCCCACCAGCTGGGGGTCGAGCGCCGATGTCACCTCGTCGAACAGCATGTAATCGGGCGACATCGCCAGCGCCCGCGCGATGGCCATCCGCTGCTGCTGCCCCCCCGACAGGCGCGAGGGGTAGACGTCCAGCTTTTCCCCCAGACCCACATGCGAAAGCTGCTTCACCGCGATCGCCCGCGCCTCGGCCTTGGGCAGGCCCAGCACTTTGCGCGGGGCCAGCATCACGTTTTCCACCACCGTCAGATGCGGGAACGCGTTCCACTGCTGGAACACGATGCCGACCTTGCGGCGCAGCTTGTTCAGGTCGGTGGATTTGGCGTGAACCTCGGTCCCGTCGATCAGGATGCGGCCGGAATCGATCGGCTCCAGCCCGTTGATGCAGGTCAGCAGCGTGGACTTGCCCGACCCCGATCCGCCGATCACGGTCAGCACCTCGCCCTTGTTCACGGTCAGGTCGATCCCCTTCAGAACCTCCAGCTGGCCGAAGGATTTGCGGACGTTCTGGATCTCAATCATTGGGGGACCACCGTTTTTCGAGATAACCGCCAAGACGGGCAATGGGGAAGCTGATGAGGAAATAGATCGCCCCGCAGATCAGCAGGATGAACAGCGGCTCCTGCAACCGCGTCACGAGGATCTGGGACGCGCGCAGAAGTTCGATCAGGCCCAGCCACAAGACCAGCGAGGAATCCTTCAGAACGCCCAGCGTCAGCCCGATCCATGCCGGAAGCGATACGCGCGTGGCCAGCGGCGCCACGATATAGCGCATGTCCTGCCGCCACGTCATGCCAAGCGACCGGGCGGCGCGGCGGGTGGTGGCGGGGACCGCCTCGATCCCGCCGCGCACGATTTCCGTGCAATAGGCGGCGGTATAAAGCGACAGGATCACGCAGGACGTGGTGAACGGGTCCCAGCCCAGCCGCGCGATGGATTGGAACGCGTTGCCCAGCACAAGCTGGATCAGCAGCGGGACGGATCGGAAGATGTCCAGCACGAAGGTCAGCGGCAGCGACCAATACGGCCCCGCCTGATAGCGGACGACGCCAAAGACGATCCCCATGACCGTGCCCGCGACCACCGCGACGGCGGTGACCATCAGCGTCATCCACGCGCCCTGGGCCAGAAAGGCCATGTCGTTCCATGTGAGGGCTGTGTCGAACATCTCGGCTCCTCAATACCGGAACATGCGCCATGCCAGCGCGCGGGCGGCAAGCGTGACGGCCTTGGCGATCAGGTAATAGATCACGGCGGCCATGGCGAAGAATTCAAAGGTGCGGAAGGACCGCGCGTTCAGCTCCTGCGTGATGCCGGCAAGGTCGGTGTTCATCCCCACCGTCACGCCCAGCGAGGTCATCAGGATCGCCCAGACCATCTGGTTCGTCGCCGGAAGAAAGGCGATCCGCAGCATCTGGGGCATCACGATCAGCCGGAACGCCTGTATCGGCGGCATTCCCAGCGATCGTCCCGCGCGGGTCTGCGTGTCGGGGATGGCCTTCAGTGCGCCGCGGAAGTTTTCGGCCAGATAGCCTGCGTTGTTGAACGCGATCCCCGCCAGAAGCGAGGTATAGGGGCTGAGATGGATGCCGAACGCGCCCAGCCCGAAATGCGCCATATAGATCTGGAACAGCGCGGGCGTGTTGCGCGCCACCTCGACCCATGTGCGGGCGATGGCGGACAGGACCCGGTTGCCCGAAAGGCGGCAGCCCGTCAGCAGGATCGCGATGACGATGCCGATCAGCATCGACAAGAGCGCGATCTCCAGCGTGACCAGAGCGCCTTCCAGAAGCCGGGGCAGCGCATTGAACGCCTGATTCCAGCGGAAGGTATAGTTGAACATGACAGGCCCACGTCTGGGGAATGCGGCGGCACGGGTGCCGCCGCAGGGGGCGTCAGCGGTAGGTGCCGCCCACGGTCAGATCGGGAAGATCGCCGCCCACCCATTTCTCATACAGCTCGGCATAGCGTCCGGTGCGGACCTGCTGGTTGATGAACAGGTTCAGGAAGTTCAGCAGCCCGTATTCCTCGCGCATGGCGAACAGCGCGACGTAATCGGTGTCGAAAGGCGCCTGCCCCACGACCGAGATGCCGGGGAAGTTGCCGGTCTTGACGTTCGCCTGCGCCACGGTCGATGTCGAAACCGTCGCATCCAGCTGCCCTTGGCTGAGCGCGAGGAACACGTCCGCCTGCGTCTGATATGGGCGGAACGTCCCCTCGCCCCATTCCTGCACCTGCGCCTCCAGCGCGATGGCCTCGTATGTGCCCGCGGTGGCGCCGACGGTCTTGCCCTTCATGTCCTCGAACGACTTGATGCCGGATGCGTCATTCGCCGTCACCGCCATCTGGAACGCGAAATAGGGGATGGTCATGCCGACGGTCTTTGCCCGCTCCAGCGTGTCCGAGGTGGAGGCAACGCCCACATCCACGCGGCCCGACATCAGCGCGGGGATGCGTTCGGGGAAGGGGGTCTCGACGATCTCGGCCTCCACCCCCAATGCGGCGGCCAGATCGTTGCAGTAATCCACGTCGAAGCCGATGGGGGTGTTCGATTCATCCCGCGATCCCATCGGCGGGAAGTCGAGAACCACCGCGCAGCGCAGCGTTCCCGAGGAGATGATGTCGTCCAGCGCGTCGGCATGGGCGGGAAGGGTCAGGCATGTGGCGGCAAACAGCCCTGCCGTAACGGCGGTCTTCATGGTGATTCTCCCTGTCAGTGGTCATTCGAGCGACCTTTTATTTGAAAAGTATGGAGCCGCCGCTTTTCGGAATCAACAAGAATACTGTATGTATATTCGATGGATTTTCAGGAGAGGCCGAATGGGGATCGCAGTCGACACGCTGGAACGGACGGTCGGGGGGATATTCCTGCAGGCGGGGCTTCTGCCCGCGCAGGCGGCGGCCATGGCTCGCACCATCGTGGCCGCAGAGCGCGACGCTTGCAAGTCGCACGGTGTCTACCGCATCGCGGGGTGCCTGCGGACGGTCAAGGCGGGCAAGGCGGACCCGGCGGCGGTGCCGGCGCTGTCGGATGACGGGACCGCCATCCTGCGGGTCGATGCCAAGGGCGGCTTTTCCTGCGCCGCGTTCGAACTGGGCGCGCCCGCGCTGGCCGAACGCGCCAAGGCGCTGGGCGTGGCCGCGCTGGTCATCAACGACTGCACCCATTTCTCAGCTCTCTGGCCCGAGGTGGAGGCGCTGACCGACATGGGCGTCGCGGCGCTGGCCATGTGTCCCAGCTATGCCAGCGTGGCGCCCACGGGCGGGACGGCGGCGCTTTTGGGCACCAACCCCATCGCCTTTGGCTGGCCGCGACCGGGCGGGCATCCCTATGTCTTCGATTTCGCCACCAGCGTCGCCGCACGCGGAGAGGTCGAGCTTCACGCCCGCGCGGGCAAGGCGATCCCGGACGGCTGGGCCATCGGGCCGGATGGCGGGCCGACCACCGATCCGGAACAGGCGCTGGACGGTGCGATGCTGCCCTTCGGCGGGCACAAGGGGTCGGCCATTTCCACGATGATCGAACTGCTGGCGGGCGCGATGATCGGCGATCTGACCAGCCCCGAGGCGCGGGCCGAACTGGGTGGCATGTCGATGCTGCCCCGGCATGGCGAGCTGGTGCTGGCCTTCAGCCCGGACCGTTTCGCCGCCGGACGCCCCGGCGATCCCTTCGCGCGGGCCGAGGCGCTGTTCGACGCCATTCTGGGGCAGGGCGCGCGCCTTCCCTCGCAGCGACGTCATGCCGCGCGGACGAAGGCGCTGGCGGATGGCATCGCCCTGAACGATGAGGAGCAGTCCGAACTTGCCCGGCTGGGCAGGCTTGGCCTTGCCGCCGTCTGACGCTTGAAAGGAACCGCGATGACCGATGTGACCGAACGAAAACGTGGCGACGGGGTGCGGCTGGTCCACAGCATCCTGCGCGACGACATCCTGAACCTCGTCCTGCCGCCCGGCAGCCCCATCGACGAGATCCAGCTGGCCGAACGCCTGTCGATGTCGCGCACCCCCATCCGCGAGGCGCTGGTCCGGCTGGCCGCCGAAGGGCTGGTCACGACCCTGCCGAACCGTTCGACCATCGTGTCCAACATCGACTTTCTGAACCTGCACACCTTCTTCGACGCGCTGACGCTGATGTATCGCGTGACGACCCGGCTGGCCGCCGAATACCGAACCGAGGCGGATCTGGAGAGCATCCGCGACCATCAGGCCGCCTTTGCCGCCGCCGTCGAGGCGCAGGATGCGCGTGCCATGATCGCCACCAACCGCGATTTCCATGCCGCCATCGCCGATGCGGGGCGCAACCCCTATTACAGCGGGCTGTTCAGCCGCCTTCTGGACGAAGGGCGGCGCATCCTGCGCATCTACTATTCATCCTATGGCGACCGTCTGCCGCGCCGGTATGTGGACCAGCATGATGAGATCATCGCCATGATCGAAGCGGGCGACATCGCCGGCGCGGACCGGGTCGCGACCGAACATGCCGACCAGATCGTCAAACAGATCCAGTCGCTTATCGCGCGCGACCGGCGGCATTCGCTGGAGCTTCAGATTTAAGTCGACAAGAAAAATACAAAGCATATATTCGGCGAAAAGCAAAGTCGCGAAGGGAGTGACCATGAAGGCCAAGATCTTTTCCGGGTGCATCCCGGCGCTGATGACCCCGTGCACCGCCGACCGCCGCCCGGATTTCGACGCGCTGGTCGCCAAGGGGCAGGACCTGATCGCCGAAGGGATGTCCGCCGTCGTCTATTGCGGATCGATGGGCGACTGGCCGCTTCTGACGGACGATCAGCGGATGGAAGGGGTCGCGCGCCTTGTCGCGGCGGGCGTTCCGGTCATCGTGGGAACGGGCGCGGTCAATACCGCCAGCGCGGTCGCCCTTGCCGCCCATGCCGCAAGCGTCGGGGCCAAGGGGCTGATGGTCATCCCGCGCGTTCTGTCGCGCGGCCCGTCCGCCACCGCCCAGCGCGCGCATTTCAAGGCGATCCTTGCCGCCGCGCCGGATGTGCCTGCGGTCATCTACAACAGCCCCTATTACGGTTTCGTCACCAAGGCGGATCTGTTCTTCGCGCTGCGGGCCGAACATCCGAACCTTGTCGGGTTCAAGGAATTCGGCGGCCCCGCCGACATGCGCTATGCCGCCGAGAATATCACCAGCCGCGACGATGACGTGTCGCTGATGGTGGGGGTGGACACCGCCGTCTTCCACGGCTTCGTCAATTGCGGGGCCACGGGCGCGATCACCGGCATCGGCAACGTGCTGCCGCGCGAGGTCCAGCACCTTGTCGCGCTGTCGCAGGCCGCCGCCAAGGGCGATGCCAAGGCCCGCCGCCTTGCGCTGGAGCTGGAGGCGGCGCTGGCGGTGCTGTCTTCGTTCGACGAAGGTCCGGATCTGGTGCTGTTCTACAAGCACATGATGGTGCTGAAGGGCGCGCCGGAATATGCGCTTCATTTCAACGAGACGGATGCGCTGACGGACAGCCAGCGCGGCTATGCCGAAGCGCAGCTGCGCCTGTTCGATGCGTGGTATGCGGACTGGTCCCGCACGATCTGACCTGTAACTTTCCGCCGCATCGGCATAGGGATGGCGGCAAAACGAAAGGTCAGACGATGCGCAGATTCCCCGCCCTTCTTGCAGCCACGCTTGTCGCCGCCTGCGGCATCGGGAACGGGGCCGTGGTCAAGGGCGCCGGACCCGACGACATGCTGAAGCTGCGGGCGGGTCCGGGCCTGAACTACAAGATCAAGATGGGGCTGCCGGACGGGACCCGCCTGACGCGGCACGACTGCGTGACCGAGGTGGGCCAGCTCTGGTGCCGCGTCTCGCTTGTTTCTGCGCCGCGCGTGTCGGGCTATGTTTCGGCCGATTATCTGGGAACGCCCTGACCCGCCGCCTCAGGGTTTCGGCAGATAGGGGATCGCGCCCGCCAGATCCGTGTCGTCGATCACGCGGAAATGGCTGACGGACCCGTCCTGCCTTGCCTTGGCAAAGGGCGCATATTCGGGATCGGTCGCAAAGGCATGGGCTGCGGCGCGGTCCGGGAACTGGATCAGCGCGATCAGCGTCTCGTCGCTGCGCGCGCCTTCCAGCGTTTCGATGTTCCCGCTGCGCGACAAATAGCGCCCCCCATGTCTGGCCGCGATGTCATGCACGCGGGCGGCATAGTCGGGGATCCAGCGCTCGTCGGTGACTTTCACTTCGGCGATCAGGAATGCAGTCATTCTCTCCTCCGCTTTGAAACGCCGCAGCTAGCAGGTGGCGGCCCGGTCAGCATGACAAGCCCGCGCGCCCGCGGCAATGGCGCGGTCAGCTTGACGCATGGTCGCCGCTGACGTTGCGCAGGTCGGTCAGAAGCTGTTCGATCATCACGGCGCGAGGGTTGCCGTGGCGCTGGGCAAGGCCGATGCGCCGCGTCACGACCGGATCGCCGAAAGGGGCGATGACCAGCGGCAAGGGGCATTCGCGGATCGCGATGTTCGGCACGACCGATACGCCAAGGCCGTTGGCGACGCAGGAGGTGATGGACGATACTGTGTCGATCTCGGCAATCTCGTTCAGGGGGATGTTCATCCGCGCAAGCTCGTGGTCGATGGTCTGCGCCAGCGGGACGGCGGCGCGGAAGCGGATATAGGGAAAGGTCCGCAGGTATTCCTGATCCGTCATCTGCGCCGATCCCGGCGGGGCGATCACATAGAGCGGCTCGCGGATGAAGGGGTTCCAGCGCAGCGCGGCGGGCAGGTCGCGGTTTTCGGCGACCATTGCCGCATCCAGCCGTCCCGCCGCCACATCCTGAAGCAGCGCATCCGACAGCCCGACCCGCAGCCGGATACGCAGGCCGGGGTTGCGTTCGCGCAGCTCGACGATGGCGCGGGGCAGCAGGCTCAGCGCGCTGGTGCGAACCGATCCGATCGCCAGCGTTCCGACGACCTTGCGCCCGGTGATCGTGCCGACGACGTCATCTGCCGTCCGCACCAGTTCGCGCGCCGCGTCCAGCATCTGCATCCCGGCGGTGTTGGGCCGGGGCGGGCGGCTGCTGCGGTCGAACAGCGGCACGCCGATCTCCGACTCCAGCGCATGCATCTGCTGGCTGACGGCCGAGGGGGTCAGGTTCAGGCGGGCGGCGGCCTTGGAAAAACTTCCCGCCTCGGCGATGGCCAGAAAGGTCTTAAGTTGCCGCGTGTCCATCTATTTCAGAATCCCTTACAATCATCTTCAATATTATGCGCTAGCTTTAAAAAAGGCGAATGATAATCCTCTGCCTCAAGGAAGATGCCCCATCATCGGCATCGTGGAGGACAATGGCAGAGAACATCCTGATAACGGGGCCAAGCCTGGCGCCCGCCGCCGCAGACGTGCTTGAAAGCGCGGGATACGCCCCGGTCTACGTTCCGCCCTATACCGGCGGCGAAGGGTTGGTCGATCTGGTGCGGGCGGCGGACCCGGTGGCGATCCTTGCCCGGCTGGGCCGGATCGACGGCAGCGTCTTCGATGCGGCGCCGCGTCTTCGCGTCATTTCCAAGCACGGCGCGGGGGTGGACAATATCGACGTGGACGCCGCCAGCGCGCGCGGCATTCCGGTGCTGAACGCGGCGGGGGCCAATGCCGTCTCGGTAGCGGAACACGCCATCGCACTGCTGTTCGCCGTCGCCAAGAAGGTGATCCCGCTGGACCAGAGCATCCGCAACGGGCGGTGGGAGAAGTCGGGCTTCCAAGGGCGCGAATTGGCGGGTTCGGTCATGGGGCTTGTCGCGTTCGGGGCCATTGCCCGCCAGACCGCGCGGTTCGCCAAGGGGCTGGGCATGACGGTGCGCGCCTATGACCCCTATACCTCGGCCGATGTCTTCGCCGCCGAAGGGGTGGACCGTGTCGAAAGCGTGGACGAGCTGTTCGCGACCAGCGACGTGCTGAGCCTGCATTCCCCGCTGACCCCCGCCACCAAACATATCGTCAACGAAGCCCGGTTGGCCACGATGAAGCGCGGGGCGATCATCATCAACACCGCACGCGGCGGCCTGATCGACGAGCCGGCGCTGGCCGCAGCCCTGGCCGAGGGGCGCATCTTCGGCGCGGGGCTGGACACTTTCGCGCAGGAACCGCCACCCGCCGACCATCCGTTCTGGGCCGAGACGCGTCTGGTCCTGTCGCCCCATATCGCGGGCGTCACCGCCGCCGCGAACATCCGCGTCGGGATCGAGGCGGCGCAGGGCATCGTCGACATCCTTGCAGGCAAACCTGTGCCCGAAGCGCGGATCGTCAACCGCGCCAAACTGAAGATAACGGCCTGAGGAGGGTATCATGGCAACCGGATTTCGCATCCTGAAGCGCGAGCGCGCCGTTTCCGCCGATCTTGTCCAGCGGTTTTTGCAACTGCCCGTCGCCAATGTCAGCGACAGCATGGCCCGCATGACCGCCGCAGGCCCGCGCCTGACCAGGATGCACGCCCGCGGCCAGATGGCCGGCCCGGCGATCACCGTCAAGACGCGCCCAGGCGACAACCTGATGCTGCACAAGGCCATCGACATGGCGATCCCCGGCGATGTGATCGTGGTGGATGCGGGCGGCGATCTGACGAATTCGCTGATGGGCGAATTGATGCTGGCCTATGCGGTGAAGAAGGGTGTCGCGGGTTTCGTTCTGAACGGCGCGATCCGCGATGCGGATGCGTTCGTGGCGGTGAACCTGCCGACCTTCGCCGCGGGGATCACCCATCGCGGCCCCTACAAGGACGGGCCCGGAGAGATCAACGTGCCCATCGCCATCGACGGCATGGTGATCCATCCGGGCGATCTGGTGATCGGCGACAGCGACGGTGTGCTTGCCGTGCCGTTTGACGCCGCCGAGGAAATCTACGCAAAGACTGTCGCCAAGGGGGAGGCCGAGGCGAAGCAGATGGCGGCCATCGAGGCGGGAACGAACGACCGTTCCTGGGTCGATGCCGCCTTGAAGAAACTTGGCTGCAAAATCTGAGCCTACCAAGGGAGGAAGACCAATGACCTGTCTGAAATCGCTGCCGCTGGCGGCGGCAATGTTGACGCTGGCCGGGGCGGCCCATGCCGAATGGCCCACCGACCGACCCATAGAGATGATCGTGGCCTTCGCCCCCGGGGGCGGCACCGACATCATGCTGCGCACGCTTGCGCCCTATCTGGAGGCAGAGCTGGACGCGCAATTCCCGGTGCTGAACCGCCCCGGCGCAGCGGGCGAGATCACCTATACCGCCCTGTCGCAGTCGCGGCCGGATGGCTACACGGTATCCTCGCTGAACACGCCGGGTTTCCTGACCATGCAGATCGACCGCAAGCTGCGCTTCGATCCGGCCGACCTTTGCCCCATCGCGCGGATCGTCGAAGACCCCGGCACCTTCATCGTGCCAGCATCTTCGGAGTTCCAGACGCTGGAAGATCTGGTCGCCTTTGCCAAGGAAAATCCCGGCGCGGTGTCCATCGGCACCACGGGCGTCGGCACGGACGAACATATGGCGATGCTGCAACTGGAACGCACGGCCGGGATCGACCTGACCGCGATCCCCTTCGGCGGCGCGAACGAGGCGAAGACCGCGCTTCTGGGCGGCCACATCACCGCCATCGGGCTGAACGTCGGCGAATATGCCACCTCGGACAAGAACGCGATGCGCGCGCTGGCCCAGTTCGCCGAGGAACGCTCGGTCCTGGCAGGCGATCTTCCGACCGCCAAGGAGCAGGGCTTCGACGTCATCATGTCTTCGGAACGCGGTCTTGCGACCCGCTGCGAGGTGCCCGAAGACATCCGCGCGCGGATGGCCGAAGCCGTCGATGCAGCGCTGGCCAACCCCGAATTCCAGGCGCAGGCCAAGCAGCAGTCGCTGCCGCTGTCCTTCCAGTCGGGTGCGGACTGGCAGGCGGCGATGCCCGCGCGGCTTGACCGTTACCGCGACATCTTCGCGCTTATCAAAGAGGGGCAGTGATGAACGCCGCCAGAGGCGACGGGCCGGACCTGCTGACGGCTGGGCTGTTTGCGGGTTTCGGCGCGCTTGGGCTGTGGCTGGCGCGCGATCTGGATCAGGGGACGATGGCGCAAATGGGCGCGGGCTATCTGCCCCGCGCGGTCTGCGCGGGCTTGATCCTGCTGGGCGGGGTGATCGGCGCGATGGCCCTGCGCCGCGATGCCGCCCCGATCGAGGGCATGCGCCTGCGCCCGCTGCTGGTGATCGTCGGGTCCATCGCGGGCTTTGCCTTTCTGGCCGAACATGGCGGGTTCGTCGCGGCCTCGCTCTGGCTCATCATCGCGGGCTCGCTTGCCGATCCGGGCGGGCGCTGGCGCACGGTGCTGATGCTGGCGGGCGGGCTGACCGCCTTCGGCGCGCTGGTCTTCGTCTATGGGCTGGGCGTGCAGATGGAACTCTGGCCGATCTAGGGGCGGGACATGAACACATTCGACCTTCTCATGCTGGGCTTTTCCGAGGCGATGACCCCGGCGAACCTTGGCTTCTGCCTGATCGGGGCGCTGCTTGGCACGCTGATCGGGGTGCTTCCGGGCATCGGCCCGACGGCGACCATCGCGGTGCTGCTGCCGATCACCTTCTTTCTGCCGCCGCTTGCGGGGATCATCATGCTGGCGGGCATCTATTACGGCGCACAATACGGCGGATCGACCACCGCGATCCTTGTGAACCTTCCGGGCGAGGCGTCGGCGGTCGTCACCGCGCTTGATGGCTACCAGATGGCGCAGCAGGGGCGGGCGGGATCGGCGCTGGCCGTGGCCGCGCTGGGCTCGTTCTTTGCCGGGACGGTCGCGACCTTCGGCATCGCCATCGCGGGGCCGATGCTGTCCAGCTTTGCGCTGAACTTCGGGCCGGCGGAATATGTCGCGCTGATGGTGTTCGGGCTGCTGGCGGCGACGATCCTTGCCTCGGGTCCGGTGCTGAAGGCGATCGGGATGATCCTGATCGGGCTTTTGCTGGGCATGGTCGGCACGGATCAGGCGACGGGGGCGGAACGGCTGACCTTCGGATCGCTGGACCTGTTCGACGGGATCGAGTTCACCGTCATCGCCATCGGCCTGTTCGGCTTTTCCGAAATCATCGCCAACCTCGAACGCAGCGGATCGGAAGGCGTGAAACTGGCGCCCATGTCCCGCATGTGGCCCACGCGCGAGGATTTCCGCCGGTCCTGGCCTGCCGTGCTGCGCGGCACGGGGATCGGCACCTTTCTTGGCATCCTGCCGGGGGGCGGGGCAACGCTGGCCTCCTTCAGCGCCTATTCGCTGGAAAAGAAGGTGTCGAAACACCCGAAGAAATTCGGCACCGGCGTGGTCGAGGGTGTCGCGGCGCCGGAATCGGCCAACAACGCCGCCGCGCAGTCGTCCTTCATCCCGCTGCTGACGCTGGGCATCCCGTCCAACAACATGATGGCGATGATGCTGTCGGCCTTCATGATCCACGGCATCACGCCGGGGCCAAGCGTGCTGACCAACCAGCCGGAGATTTTCTGGGGTCTGGTCGCGTCGATGTGGATTGGCAACGCGCTTCTGGTCTTCATCAACATGCCGCTGATCGGGCTGTGGGTGAAGCTGCTGACGGTGCCGTATCGGCTGCTCTATCCCGCGATCCTGCTGTTCTGCTGCGTCGGCGTCTATTCGATGAACAACCGCATCTTCGACGTGCTGCTGGCGGCGGGGTTCGGGCTTCTGGGCTATGCCTTCCGCAAGGCGAAATGCGAGCCGGGGCCGCTGCTGCTGGGCTTCGTCCTCGGCCCGCTGCTGGAGGCGAACCTGCGCCGGACGCTGCTCATCACCCAAGGCGATCCGTCGATTTTCGTCGAGCGCCCGATCAGCCTGACCATGCTGGCGGCGACGGTGATCCTGCTGGCGCTGATGATCCTGCCAAGTTTCCGCAAGAAGCGCGAGGAAGCGTTTCAGGAAGAGGAAGCCTGAACGGTCGCCGGGGAAACCCGGCCATCAAAGCCTTGGCGTGCGGCCCGGAGGGCAGGCAAGGCGCGCATCGGTCCGTCCGCCTTCGTTCACCACGCTGCGCACCTCCACCGGGCAGCCGGTCACGTCCCTGATCGCGCGAAGATTGCCGACATAGACCTCGCCCTCGGTCGGTTCGGCGGCGAAGACCGCGTTGTTCATCTGCGCGGTATACCCGCCGCCGGACCGGCGCACGGTATGCTCGCGTTCGCCTACGGTCACGACCTGCGCGCCGGGCAGATAGGCCGCAGGCGTGCAGGCGGTCAACGACAGGGCTGCAAGAAATGAAAGGCGGCGGATCATCGAAACCATCCCGGGTTGGACCGCCGACGATTATGATGCGCCTGCGGTCTTTGGCAACCGCCGCCGCACCCTGCGGTTAACCGATTAACACCTTCGCGGTTGAGTAAAATTGGCGGCAAAGCTACATCCGGGGCATCGGACCCGACCGGTTGTGCAGTATGTGACGGTGGTTATCGTCGGGTCGGGTCCGTAAACATCGTCAGCCTGCGCCCGCATGTCGCATATCTGTGATGGAGGGGGGATAAATCCCCGGTTCACCGTTTGTTAACATGTGGTTTTTTGATGAAACGCCTGCTCGCCTCCACCGCGCTTGCCGCGATCCTGCCCGTGCTGCCCGCCGCCGCGGCGGTCTGCACCCCCGCCAATCCGATCGCCGGCGCTGTCGTGACCTGCACCGGCACCGCGCCGGGCGCGTTCCGCGACGCCGATGACGGGCTGACGCTGAACATCGCGGCGGGCGCGGCGATGATCGATCCCACGGACCGCGACGCGATCCGGGTGCGCGGCAGCGGCGTGACGGTCAATGTCGGCCTTGGCGCCACGGTGCAGAGCCTTGGGGCCGACGGCGTGCTGGAATCGGTCAACGTGGACGACATCGACGGCGCGGACGGCATCGACGGCGGCGACGATCTGACGGTCCGCAACCTTGGCACCATCATCGCCGACAACAAGGGCATCGACGCCGAAGGCCGCAACGGGCTGACCGTTCGCAACGAGGGCCGGATCGAAACGGCGGACAAGGCGATCCGCAACAAGGAAGACGATGACGGCATTGGCGGGGCCGGCGGGCAGGTCTTCAACTCCGGCACCATCCTGTCATGGTTCGACGAGGGCGTGGAACTGGGCAACGACGCGCGCGTGGAAAACGCGGTCGGCGCGGTGATCGAGGCGTCGGACGACGCGATCCAGACGGGCGAGCGTGCGACGATCATCAACGCGGGCCTGATCCATTCGGTGAAGCGCGGCGCAGGCGACACCGACCCGCAGGACGCGATCGACATCGATTCCGGCTTCATCCTGAACGAGGCGACCGGAATCATCCTGTCCGACGACGACGCCGCCATCGACCACGACGCATCCACCGCCCGCACGGACATCGTCAACCACGGCACGATCAAGGGCACCTATGGCATCCTGGTCGAAACCGGAGAGGCGGTCGATCCCGAAACCGGCGAGTTCCCCGAGGCGAATACCGGCAGCCAGGTCATCGCCAACCATGGCACCATCACCGGCACGAACGGCACGGCGATCAAGCTGGGCGCGGGGAATGACGCGCTCTACAACTACGGCGGCAGCATCCTGAACGGGGCGGCGGATTTCGGGGCGGATGACGACGCGGTCCACTTCCTGGGCGGGTTCGCCGGCCTGGCGGCAGGCGGCGCGCTGTTCGATGGCGGGCTGGGCGAGGACAGCGCCTTCTTCGCCGACTATGCCTTCGGCGATATCGCCTCGGTCAGCCTGGCGGGCAGCATCTATTCCATGTCGCTGGCGAACGAGGCGCTGGAGATGAGCTTCAACTTCAGGAACTGGGAGCTGTTCAGCTTCAGCGACGGCGTTTACGATCTGGCCGCGATCGACGCGCTGGTCGAAGTGGCGCCGGTGCCGCTGCCTGCTGGCATGCTGCTGCTGGGTTCCGCCGTCTTCGGTCTGGGCGCGCTGCGCCGCCGCCGGACCTGACCGCCGATATGGGGCCGGATCGCCGGCCCCACGCCTTCTGGCCAAGACCGGAGCGATCCGTCATAAACGGCGGTTGATGGCAGGGACGGGACGCGCGTGGCCAAGGCACTGAACAAGAAGAACCTGCTGGCCCTTGGACCCGACCGTCTTGCGGACCTGCTGATCGAGGTCACGAAGGGCCGCGCGGACATGCAGCGCCGTCTTCGGTTGGAGCTGAGCGCCCATGCGGGGCCCGAGGATGTCGCGCGCGACATCCGCAAGCGCTATGCCTCGATCCGGCTGGCCAGGGGCTATCTGTCGCGCAAGACCCACCGCGCCTTTGCCAAGGAAATCCGCAGCATCGTCGCGTTGATCGAACAGGGCGTCGCGCCGACCGATCCGGGGGCGGCGTTCGAACTGCTTTGGGAACTTCTGCATCTTGCGCCGTCGGTGCTGCGCCGCACGAAGGACACGGGCGAGGTTCTGGCCGAGGCCTTCGCCGATGTCATGGCATCCGCGGGCGGCCCTGCTGCGGCCATGCCGCCCGCCGCGCTTGCGGACCTGATCTTCGACGCTGTGCGCGAGGATGGGGGCGAGGTTTTCGCCGGGGCGCCCCGCGCGCTTGCCAAACCGCTCGGCCCCGACGGTCTGGCGCATCTGAAGGGGCAGGCGCTGGCCGGGCTTGGGGGGCGGCGGGGCAGGACCGCACGCAGCTTCGCCGAACGGCGGCTGGACGCGCTGCTTCGGGACGTGGCGGATCTGTCGGGCGATGTGGACGACTATATCGCCGGGTTCAGCCCCGCCCAGATGGCGCAGCCCGCCATCGCCGCCGATCTGGGCGCACGCCTGCTTGGGGCAGGGCGGGCCGCCGAGGCGCTGGCGCTGGCGCAAGCGGCGCGGCCCGAGGGGGCGGAGACCGGCGATATCGTGATCCGCGCGCTTGATGCGCTGGGCCGGAAAGAGGAGTTGAAGGCCTTCCTGTGGGACAGTTTCCGCAAGCGCCCCGATGCCGGACGCCTGCGGCACTATCTGCGCCTGCTGCCGGATTTCGACGATATCGAGGCCGAGGACGAGGCGCGGCTGGTCGCGCAGGGCCATCCCGACCTTCATGCGGCCCTGCGCTTTCTGACGGACTGGCCGGACCTTGCCGGGGCGGCGTCGCTGGTGCTGGCGCGGTCCGGCGACCTGATCGGCGCCGACCCCGATCTGCCCCGGCAGGCAGAGATGCTGGAGGCGCGGCACCCGCTTGCCAGCGTCCTGATCCGGCGCGCGGTCATCCTGTCCCTGCTGCGCAGCGGGTCGGCCGCAACCGACCGGCGGGCGGCGGACCATCTGGCGGCCTGCACCGCGGCGGACATGTCCATCGCGGATTACGGCGACGCCCCGGACCACCTTTCGTTTCTGGAAACCCTGCGCCGTTCCTTCCGAAGCCGAAAGGCGTTCTGGGAACGGCTGGACTGATTTCCCCCGCGCGCCGGGCAGACCCGATCAGCGTGCCGCTGCGGGTCCGTTCAGCACAAGGGACACCCAATAGGCGACGCCGACGGGGATGATCTCGTCGTTGAAGTCGTAATGGGGCGTGTGGACGAAATGGGCGGTGCCGTCGTCGTTGACGCCGTTGCCGATCATGATCATCGCCCCGGGCCGCGCCTCAAGCATGAAGGCGAAATCCTCCGAGCCGGTGTGGCGCGGGCCGTCCGCATTCACGTTCGCATCGCCCACCACACCGGCCGCAGCCGTCACCGCCGTCGCGGTCGCGGCGGGATCGTTGACCAGCGGGGGATAGCGGCGGATGTAGACCGGCTCTGCCCGGCAGCCATGCGCCGCGGCATGCGCGTTCGCCAGCTCGGTCAGGCGACGTTCGATCAGGTCGCGGATCGCGGGGCTGTAGCTGCGGGCGGTTCCCTTGACGAAGACCGTGTCGGGGATGATGTTCGGCGCGCCCGCATTCCCGGCGGCGATATGGCCGACGCTGATGACGGCGGCCTCGGACGCGGGGATGTTGCGCCCGATGATGGTCTGCACCCCAAGGATGAAGTTCGCCGCAGGGACGGTCGGGTCCGTCGCCAGATGCGGCGCCGCCCCGCCATGCCCGCCCGTTCCGACGAAGCTGACCTGCCATGTGTCGCCCGCCGCCATGTAGGGGCCGGGCCGCAGGGCGAATGTGCCGACGGGCAGGCCCGCCTCGTTGTGCATGCCATAGACCGCATCGACCGGGAAACGGTCGAACAGCCCTTCGGCCACCATCTCGCGCCCGCCGCCAAGGCCCTCCTCGGCAGGTTGGAAGATGAAATGCACCGTTCCGGCGAAGTCGCGGTTCGCGGCAAGGTATCGCGCGGCACCCAGCAGCATCGCCGTATGCCCGTCATGGCCGCAGGCATGCATCTTGCCCGGCACGGTCGAAGCATAGGGCAGGCCGGTCTTTTCCGTCAGCGCCAGCGCGTCGAGGTCGGCGCGCAGCCCGATCGAACGGTTGCCCGGCAGGTTGCCCCGCAGGGTTCCGACGACGCCGGTCTTTGCGATCCCCTCATGCACCTCGACCCCCCATTCGCGCAGCTTCGCCGCAACCAGCGCGGCGGTGCGCGTTTCCTCGAAACCCAGTTCGGGATGGGCGTGAATGTCGCGGCGGATCGCCACCAGATCGTCCTTGAAGCTGGCGATGGCGGCGTGGATGTCCTGGTCGAGCATCAGTTCAACGCTCCTTTCGCTGCGGGGGGACGAAGACGGCAAAGGGCGATGACGGTGATGATGTTCGTTGCGACCAGATACCACGCAAGCGCCATCGGATCGCCCGTGACATCCAGCAGCCACGTCACGACCAGCTGGGCCGTCCCGCCGAAGATGGTCACGCCAAGGGCATAGGTGATCGAAAGCCCGGACGTGCGCACGGCGCGCGGGAAGCATTCCGGCAGGGCGATGATGCCGACTGCGCCGCTCATGGCCTGGAACAGGGCAAGCACGGCGATCATGGCGAAGATGACGTTGGCGCTGGCGGTCGTGGTGATCGCATAGAAGCCCGGAACCGTCAGCAGCACGAAGATGACGCGCGGCAGGATCATCAGCGCGCGGCGGCCGAAACGGTCCGACATCCAGCCGCCCAGAAGGGCTGCGCCGAAGACGACCGCGCCGCTGATTGCGCCGATCAGCATCGCCGTCTGCGCCGGAAGGCCAAGTGTGTGCATCGCATAGGTCGTCATGTATTTGCCGACGATGTAGTTGGCGATCGTCCCGCCCATGATCGTCAGCACGCCCAGCACGATCAGTCCCCAATGGTCCCGGAACAGCGTCCGCAGCACCGCGCCGGAGGATTCGTGCCGTTCGTGTTCGGCTGTCGTCTCGTGCATATGGCGGCGGATGTAGAAGCCCAGCGGACCGATCAGCATTCCGAAGATGAACGGCACGCGCCAGCCCCAGCTGTTCATCGCGTCTTCGGGCAAGGTGTATGCAAGGCCGAAGCCCATGATGCAGGCGACGAAGGTCGCAAGTCCCTGGCTTGCATATTGCCAGCTGCCGAACAGCCCGCGCCGCCCCGCAGGTGCCGCTTCGACAAGGTAGGTCGTCGCCGCCCCCATCTCGCCCCCCGCCGAGAAGCCTTGCAGCAGCCGTGCCAGAACGACCAGCGCCGGGGCCAGAAGCCCGATCTGGTCATAGGACGGGGTCAACCCGAGGATCCCCGTGCCAAGCGCCATCATCAGCATGGTCAGCGTCAGCGCCGCCTTGCGCCCGTTGCGATCCGCATAGGCGCCGATCACCAGGCCACCAAGCGGGCGCGTAAGAAAGCCGACGCCGAAGGTCGCCAGCGTCAGCATCAGCTGCCCCGATGCGGATTCGACCGGAAAGAAGACCCGCCCGATCATGACGGCGAACAAGGCATAGACGGTGAAATCGAAGAATTCGAGGAAGTTGCCCGTCACGGCGGCGACAAGGGCCTTGCGCGACACGGGGGCGTGCCCCGGCGGGGCGATATCGGCTGTGGAAGATGAAAGGGCGGAATCGGTCACGGTGGCTCCCCATTTTGATCGTTTGTTATGGTTTGGGGTCATAAAGCGGTTGTTCCGTGCGACATAATGAAATTACCTGCCGGATATATAACCAAACGGTTGGGTATGACGGGATGCGCCACGGGTGGAACAATCGGATCAAGCTGCGTCACCTACGCACGGTTCTGGCCGTTGTCGACTGCGGCGGAACCACGGCGGCGGCGGCGCAGCTGTCGGTATCGCAGGCCGCCATTTCCAAGACCATCGCCGAGGTCGAGGTCGCGCTGGAGACGAAGATCTTCCGGCGGCAGGGGCGTGCCCTGCTGCCCACCCCGGCGGGCGAGAGGCTGATCGATGCGGCGCGGAAAATCTCGGTCCAGATCAACAATCTGGGCGAGGAGCTTGATCTTCTGGCGCAGGGTGGGTCCGGGGTGCTGCGCGTCGGATTGCAGGCGGTGACGGCGCATGACCTGTTCATCCGCGCCGCCGCCCGGATCGGGGTGCAGCACCCCGGGGCGCAGATCCAGATGCGCGAAGGTCACATGGCCGGCCTTGTGCAGGACCTGCTGGCGGGCAGGCTCGACCTCATCTTCGGCAGGCTCATCCCTTCGGTGGTGGCCGACCTTCCGCAGATGCCGCTTCTGCATACGGATGCGTCGGTGGTGGTGGCGTCGCTTGGCCATCCGGTGCTGTCGGGTCCGGCGCCCAGATGGCCGGACCTCATCTCCTATCCCTGGGTGCTGCCGCTTCCCGAAACGCCGCTTCGGCTGCATTTCGACCGGCTCGTGGCCGCGCAGCTTGTCGGCCATCTCAGATGCGTGTTCGAGACGACCTCGCCCCCGTCGATCCTGGGGCTGCTTCAGGCGACGCCTTTGCTGGCGCTCGTCCCCGTCGGCATCGCGAAAAGCTGGACCGCGCAGTCCTTGGTGGCCTCCCTCGACTTCACGATCCAGCCCCAAAGCGAGCCGCTGGGACTGGTATGGGCCCCGGACGGCGAGCATCTGCCGCTGCTGCGCCTGTTCCGGTCCGAAATCGCGGGCGAGGCGCTGCGTTCGCCGCTGTGCTGGCGGGGGCCGGATGCGCGCCCGGCGCCATAGAACGTAATTCCCTTTCGCGCGACACAAGACGCCGGTTGCTTTGCGCGCAACGTCCGCGCTTGCGGCCCATACTTCGCGCATCGGGCTGATCGCGTCCGTCTCCACCACCTTCACCGAACCCTACAACCTGGCCCGCCAGATCCTGTCGCTCGATCACATTTCGGGCGGGCGGGCAGGGTGGAACCTCGTGACCTCGTCGGCGGGCGAGAAGAACTTCGGCAGGGCGCTTCCCGCCCATGACGACCGATACGCCATCGCATTGGAATATGCCGATGTCGTGCGCGCGTTGTGGGAAAGCTGGGATGCGGATGCGGTCGTCTATGACGATGCCGGCCGCCAGATCGTGCGGCCCGACAAGGTGCGCCGGATCGACTGGAACGGCGCGCACTATTCCGTGCAAGGGCCGCTGAACCTGTCGCGCAGCCCGCAGAACCGACCGATCCTTGCACAGGCCGGTTCATCGGCCGAAGGCACGGAACTGGGCGGGCGCGTCGCGGACGTGATCTTCACCACGGGCCTGACGGAGCTGGAGCCGTCCATCGACGTGGTTCGCGCCTACAAGCGGGCGGCGCAAAGCCATGACCGCCGCGCGGACGGCATCAAGATTCTGCCCGGCGTCGCCCCGGTAATCGGTTCCACCGACGAGGAGGCGAAGCGGCAGTGGGACAAGCTGGTCGACAAGATCGACTTCGAGGCCGGGCGCAAATCCCTTGCGGGGCAGTTCGGCGGGATCGACTTCGACGGAGTCGATCTGGACGAGCCGATCCGGCTCGACTCCCTTCCCAGGACCGAGGCGGTCGAGGGGCGGCGGTCCCGCTTCGGCGTGTTTCGCAAGCTGGTCGAAAGCGGGCGCGTGAAGACGGTGCGCGACGCGCCGTGGGTGGGGGGGGGCACCGCCGCCCCCCCCTCGGATCAGAGCGTCAGGGCGGCGATCCAGGCGAAAAGCACCATTCCGAAATTCGCGTGGAAGAAGGTGGGGATCACGCTGTCCTTCATGTGATCGTGCTGCCCGTCGGCGTTGAGGCCCGCCGTCGCGCCAAGCGTGATGGTGGATGCGGGCGAGCCGGCGTCGCCCAGGGCCGCCGAGGCACCCAGAAGGGCCACCGCCGCCAGCGGCGAGAAGTCCAGCGCCAGCGCAAGCGGCAGATAGATGGGCGCAAGAATGGGAACCGAGGCGAAGGAATCCCCGAACCCGATGGTGATGAACAATCCTACGATCAGCATGATCGCCGCCCCAAGCGCCTTGTTGTCGCCGATGAAGGCGGCCGAGGCGGCAACCAACGGCTGGACCTCTCCGGTTGCGGTCAGAACGCCTGCGAAGCCGGATGCGATGGTGATGATCATGGCGACCTGCGCCATCATCCGCAGCCCTTCGGTAAAGACGTCGTCCTGCTCGCGCCAGCGGAAGATCCCGGCAAAGCCGAGGATGACGAAGCCGACCATCGCCCCGATCAGCAGCGAGTCGAACTGCAACTGGCAGACCAGCGCCGCGACAAGGGCCGCAACGGTCGCCGCAAGCTGCGCGAAATCGAGCGTGACGGCGGGCTTCGCCTGCTGTGCCTCGACCGTGCGATAATCCCGCGGCTTGCGATAGGTCACGAACACCGCCACGAGCATTCCGGCCACGATCCCCATGACCGGCAGGAACATCGCCTTGGGTGCCATGTCCGGCGTCGCACTGAAGCCCAGATCCGCGCCCACCTCGTTCAGGTTGGTCAGCAGGATGTCGTTGAGGAAGATCGCCCCGAACCCCGTCGGCAACAGCAGGTAGCTGGAGCTGATGGCACAGGCGAGCACGCAGGCGATCGCCCTGCGATCCATGCGCAGGCGGTTCAGCACGCCCAGCAGCGGGGGGATAAGCACCGGGATAAAGGCGATATGCACCGGGATCACGTTCTGCGACATGACCGAGGCGGCGCAGAGGATCAGCAGAAGGCTCCACCTGACGCCGCGGTGCGTTGCGGCTTCGTCCGCATCGAGCCTGCCCGAGATCTTCTGCGCCAGAAGCTCCAGCAATCCGCTGCGCGCGAGCGCGACGGCGAATGCGCCGACCATGATATAGGTCAGCCCGACCTGCGATCCGATCAGAAGGTTCTCGTTGAACGCGGCAAGGGTATCGGTCATGGGCAGGCCCGCCTGCAGCCCTCCGATCACCGCCGCCGACACCAGCGCCACCGCCACGGGCAGCCGCAAAAGGCACAGCGTCACCATCACGACGATCGACAGAACCACCGCGTTGATATGCAGATCCAGCGCCAGCGATCCGGCATAGATCGCGGCGAACAGGGCCAGCACGGGAAGAACGCGTTTTCGGCGGTATCCGCCGTCATCGGCGGCAGGGTTCAGGGGAATGTCGGTCATCAGGCTCTCGCATATGCGCCGAGCAGGTCTCGGCCGTCATGGCGATACGCCCGAGGGCGGGCGATGGGCAAGCCGCTTTCAAGCGCCGTTCATTCATAGGGCGCCCGCGCTTGCGGCGATGTGACGGGTCAGGGCGACGGATGCCTCGGTCAGCACGGCCCGGGCCGCCACCGCGTGGCGCCCTCTGCAAGAATCACAGCGCGAGTTCCGGCACCCTGTCGATGATCTCGCGCCCCGCAGGGTGGGGCGCAGGCCGGGTCAGGTGGACCGCCTCGGCAAGGGCGGGCGGACCCCGCGCGCCACTCATCCACCGCGGCGACCCGGTCATTGCGCCCAGTCGTGCCAGATGGCGCGATGCGCGCGGTCCGTGACCAGCGCCGCGACATGTCCGGGCCATGGCGCCAGCGTCGAAAGATGCCAGAACCGCGGCTTCGGCTGCGTCAGCAGGATGCGCCCGCCCCGGTCCGGCACCCTGTCCGGCACCGCGACCCCGGCGGCGTCAAGCGCCAGCCCGTGCCCGGTGGCCTTCAGCGCCGCCTCCTTGCAGACCCAGCGAAGCAGCGGATCGCCCACCCCGCGCGCCCGTTCGGCAGGTGTCATCTGCGCGCCGAGCCAGCCCAGCGGGCGTGGCGAGCGTTGTTCCAGATCGACCCCGACGATCCCGGCGGGTGCCAGCGCGATCAACGCCCTGTCGCCGCTATGGCTGACGGAAAAGGCGATGGGCGGGGTGGTTTCGGGGCGATGGCCGGGGGGCTGCACGATGGAGACCAAGGCCGGATGCACCCCGATCCGCCCGGCAAGGATGCCGCGCAGGGCGGTGCGGCAGGCAGCGAAACGCCGCCCGTCCTCGGGGCGCATGAAGCCGCCCGCCCGCGCCCGTTCCTCGTCGCTCAGCCAGTCCTGCGGCGGGGGGCGGTCCAGCATCACGCGCCAGATCTGCACCCCGCTCATGCAAGGCGAAGCCCAAGCCCCTCTATGGTCCGGCGCGACTGCGGGCAGTCGATCCCGGCCACCAGGACCGCCCCGTCGCCGCCCAGCGTGATCGCCCCACCGAAATCCGGCAGCGCCGCGCGCAGCGCATGTTCGGCCGCCATCCGCCGCAGTTCTAGCCGAAAGACCTTGCCCACCCGCGTCAGCGGCAGGTCCCGCACCACGAAGATATGGGCGGGCCTTGCATGGGGTTCGGCAAGCCGCTGGCGCAGGTGATGCTCGATCGCGTCCGTGCCGGGCGACATGCCTTCGTGCAGCGTCACGAACAGGGCCGGAACCTCGCCCGCGTAACGGTCGGGCATGGCGACGGCGGCGCAGGCGGCGACGGCGGGGTGGCTTTCGGCGGCCTCCTCGATGACGGAAGGGTCGATGTTGTTGCCCGAACGGATGATGATGTCCTTGCTGCGCCCGGTGACGGCAAGCGCCCCGCCCGTCATCGCGCCCATGTCGCCGGTCACGAGCCAGCCATCCGCAAGGCCGCCCCCCTCCAGATACCCGCCGAAGACCTGCGGCCCGCGCACCGCGATCACGCCGGGGCCGCTTGCCACGGGCGCACCGGGGCCGCCTTCGCCGTATTCAAGGATCCGCACATCGGTCTGCGGGGCGGGGCGCCCGACCGTGGCGTAATCGGGGGGTGCCGCCACGGGTGCGGTGGCGATCAGCCCGGCGGTTTCGGTCATGCCATAGATGGTGTGGATGGGCAGGCCGAACATCCGTTCGAACTGCGCGGCGGCGATGGCGGGCATCGGCGCACCGCCCGTCGCGCAGAACCGGACCGAGGAGATGTCGGCACCCTTCAGTGGGATCTCCAGCAGCGCGACGAGCGAGCTTGGAATGCCGCCGATCACCGTGGGGCGGGCATGCTGCACCAGATCCCAGTGGCGGGCCAGAACCAGCGGGCTGCGCAGCCCGGCTTCCGCGAAAAGCTGCACCTCGGCCCCGGCCAGAAGCGGCGCGGTCAGAAGCAGGTTGGACCCCGCGACATGGAACAGCGGCAGGGCGTTGACGATGCGGGTGCCCCCGTCCATCGCCCAAGCCGAAGACAGGGCCGAGGCGGCGGCCAGCAGGTTGCGATGGGTCAGCGGCACGATCTTGGGGCGGCCTGTCGTTCCGGCGGTGTTGAACAGCGCGGCAAGATCGCCCGCCTGCGGCTCGGGTCCGGCAAGCGCGGTTGGATGGGCCTGCACCAGATCGCGCACCGTATGCGCCCCCGCCGGGGCCGAGGCGCGATCCGTCGCGATCCGCACGGGGATACCCGCCGCGGCAGTTTCCAGCCGCGCCCAGACGCCCTGCGGGCCGGGGGCGCCATGCCCCACGGCGATGTCGGCCCCGGCGGCGGCCATCGCGGCCGCGATCTCGTCCGGGGCAAGGAAATGGTTGATCGGATTGGCGCGGCCCGCGACTTCGGCTGCCAGAAGGGCGACGATGCCGTCGATGGTCGACGGGATCAGCAGCGACACCGTGGGCCGGTCCTTGCCCGACAGCGCACGATAGGCGTTGGCCAGCGCCACCACGCGCGGCAGAAGCTGGCCATAGGTGACGATGCGGGGGGCGCTACCCTCGAAATCCAGCTCTGCCGGATCGACGAAACGCAGGGCGGTCGCCTCGGGATGGGCGGCGGCCCCCGCGCGCAGGATCGAAAGGATCGTATCAGTCATGAAGCGCGCCATAGACGATGTTGCGGAACCCGAAACGCAGATGGTTGCGCGCGGTGGGGGCGGCGGCCATCAGGATGGCGACGATCTCCTGTTCGGGATCGACCGTGAAGGTGGTGCCGTTCAGCCCCGACCAATTGGCATCGCCCGGGCTGCCCGGGACGATTGCGCCGCCATCGCCCAACCGGACCGCGAAGCCAAGGCCGAAGCCATATCCCGGCCCGGTGAACCCGTCCGGCCCGCCGTCCATGCCCGCGATATGGTTCGACATCATCAGCCGCAGGCTGGCGGGGGACAGGATGCGCACGCCGTCCAGCTCGCCCCCGTCCATCACCATGCGGGCAAAGCGCAGGTAGTCGGCGGCGGTCGAAACCAGCCCGCCGCCGCCGCTGAGGTAACCCTCGCCGCGCGGTTTCTCGACGCGCATCCAGCCTTCGGTGAAGGGCTTCATCGGATCGCCCTGCGGCACTTCGGCAAGGCGCGGCACATCGGCGGCCGCCACGGCAAAGCCGGTATCATCCATGCCCAGCGGGGCGAAGATGCGGCGCTCCAGCACCGCGTCCAGCCGTTCACCTTCGATCCGTTCGACGATGAAGCCCAGCAGATCGACCCCAAGGCTGTATTCGAACCGCGTCCCGGGCTCGAAGGCCAGCGGCAGTCCGGCAAGGCGGGTCAGCATTTCCTCGGCGGTCATGTCGCTGCGGACCTGTTCCAGATCGGCCTCGGCATAGCGTTTGCGCAGGGCGGGATCGGCGGCCCCGAAGGCGCTGTAGGTGAAACCGCCGCTGTGGCGCATCAGGTCCTGCACCGTCGGCTGGCGGGCGGGATCGGTGCCGTCCGCCATCTTCAGCCCCGCAAGTTCCGGCAGATGGTCCGCGATGGGCGCATCCAGCGCCAGCCGCCCTTCCTCGACCAGCATCATCGCGGCGAGTGTCACCACCGACTTGGTCATAGATGCGATGCGGAACAGATCGTCCGGCTGCATCTGCCGCGTGCCCCCCGCATCCGAAGTGCCATAGGCGCGCAGCAGCACGACGTCGCCATCCTGCGCGGCCAGCGCGACGGCCCCGGCGATGCGGCCCGCCTCGATCTCGGATTCCATGAAGGCGCCCATCCGTGCGGCCAGCAGATCGCCGTCCAGCGTTTCGGCAAGGGCGGGCAGGGGCAGCAGCGCGACAAGCGCGATACGGATTAGGTTCATTGCAGGCTTCTCCACTTGTCATCCTCGCGCACGACACGGCCCAGCTGCTCCAGCCGCAGCAGCACCGCCTCGACCGTGCGTTCGGCGATGCTGCGCGTCTGCGGGCCAAGGTTGCTGTAGCTGCGTTCGACCAGTTCGGGGGTGGCGGCGGGGCGGTCCGCGATCAGCGTCCAGAGGCTGCGTTCGCGTTCCGCCATCTGCACCATCAGCGCATCCAGAAACCGCCGCGTGCCGCGCACCTGCGGGCCGTGGCCGGGCAGGAAGGTCCGGCAGCGCAGATCGGCCAGCCGCGCAAGGCTGTCGTGATAGCGGGCGGCGCAACCCTCGGGCGCCAGCACCGAGGTGGGCGCCCAGCCAAGGACGTGATCGCCGGTAAAAGCCACGTCGCCCAGAACGAAGCACAGATGGTCGCGCGAATGGCCGGGGGTTTCCACCACGGTCAGCCCGTCCACCACGTCGCCGTCGAACAGCAGCGTCTCCAACGCGTAACGCCCGTTCGGGCAGACGGCACCGGCGGCGACCATCGCGCCCGTCCGTTCGACCAACGGGGCGACGCCGGCGACGTGATCCTCGTGCGCGTGGGTCAGCAGGATGCGGTCCACGCGCCCGCCCGCCGCCGCGATGATCGCGTCGATATGGGCGTCGTCGGCGGGGCCGGGGTCGATGACGGTGGTGCCGACGATATAGGTGTTGGTGCCGTGATAGGTCATCGGCCCCGGATTGGGTGCGACCAGCCGAAGGATGCGGTCCGTGATGCGAAGCGGCTCGCCGCGCGGCGGTTCGATTTCGGATATGAACATGTGCCCTCCGGCTGGTCGGGGTTTCAGAAGCTGCGGCGCAGGGTCACGAGGATCTCGGTCCGGCGCGTCTCGGTCACGTTGGTGGTGATGGGAAAGCTGCCGAAGCGCGATTCCAGCACCCGCCCGTCATAGGCAAGATCGTCCAGCAGCCGCACATGCCGCAGCTCTGCCGACAGGGTCAGGCCCTGCACGCTGGGAATGTCATAGGAGGCGCCGACCATGATCTGCGCGGCGGGCGAGGTGTCGTGGCTGTCATGCCCGACGCTTTCGCCGGGGACATAGCTGACCGCGTCGTTCCACGACACGCGGCTGATCCCGACGCCGCCGCCCAGATAGGGACGGATCGGCCCCTGCACCGAATGGAAGTCATACAGCGCGTTCACGAAGACCGAGGCCTGCGAATAATGCCCGTCGGTCGTCGCATCGACCAGCGCGCCCGCCGATGCCTTGTCGAAATCGGCGCGGCGCCAGCTCAGCTCCAGCTCGGTCCGCCAGCCGTTGCCGAAGCCCCAACCGGCGGCGGCGCCGATGCCGTATCCGGTATCGGTCGACAGGTATCCGCCCGGCTGCGGGCCGAAGCCTGTATCGACATTGCGGATGTCCTGATCGTCGATGGCCGCGATGGCCCCGTGACCCGAGATGTAGAAACCGCTGACGGGATCGGCCAGCGCGGGGGCGGCTGTCAGCGCAAGGGCGGCAAAGGTGCGAAGAATCATGATCGGCCTCATTCGTGCGAAAGGATGCCCACCGCCATCGCGGAGCCCAGCATCTGGTGCACGCGCGCGGTCGGGTATTCGGGGGTCAGGTAGACGAAGGTTTCGAAGTCGCAGAGGTCCTCTTCGACCATCAGGCAGGCCTCGGTGGCGTTGGTCAGCCCGAAGCCCGCGCCGTTGCGCTGCAGATCCTTGACGAAATCGTCGAAGCTCCACCGGATCAGGGTGAAGGATCCGTCGTCGATCCGGTCCAGCATCGCGTCGAACGTGTCGTTGTAATATTCCGACAGGTGCGTGCCGCGTGCCGCCGCCTCGGGGCCGAAGGCCAGAAGCGCCGGAGATGCGCCCACGTCGATGAAATCGGGGGCGAAGACGGTGACTGCGCCCGCTTCAACGATGCGTTTGGTCTGCGTCTCGATCCCGGCGACGGCGTCGTCCAGGATCTTGGTCGCCGCCGCGTCGTCCATTTCCATCACGGCCTTGATGACGTCGTTGCCGCCGATGAACATGAAATACAGCGCCTCGGGGTCGGCCTTGCCGCCGTTGCGTTCAAGGAAGGCATCGACCTGCGCGGGCAGATCGTGCGGCCCGGTGCCGCCCGCCAGCGCATCGGCCACGGCAAAGTTGGTGCCGCCCTGCTTGCCGATCAGGTGCAGCGAGGGTTCGGCCTCGTGGCCCATCCAGCGGGCCAGTTCCTCGACCGCGACGGGGCCGTTGGTCGAACGGTTGTTCACGAAGGGCGCAGGCAGGTCCGTCCCGGCCTCGGCATGGAAGTTGCCGGTGTCCGACAGCGCGCCGCTGAAGGCGACCAGTTGCGAGAAACGCTCGGCATCGGCGGTGCCGGCCCATGCGGCAAGCAGAAGGGCGGGGGCGTAACGGATCATCTTGCGGTCTCCTCGAAGGCGTTGCGCATCTGCGCGGTGACGTGGGGGGTGTTCATTTCCGACAGCATGGTCAGGTGGGTGCCGGGCACGGCATGGGCGTTGCAGCCCGCACGGGTCAGCCCCGCCCAGCCCAGCGTTCCCGCCGCATCGTCCGCGGCGGAATAGTCGTAGTCGGGGTGATGGTCCCCGGCGCGGATCAGGGTGATCGGCGCGTCGATCCCGCCCGGCGCGGCATAGCGGGCGCGGCTGGCGGCCTGGAACACCGCAACGAAGCCGCGCAGGTGGTCGGCGGCAGCGGCGGCGGGCAGCAGCCCCGCATCCGCGATCCTGGCGGCGGCGGCGGCCAGCGCATCGGGCGCGGCGCGCAGTTCGGCGGCGCTGATGGTCAGCGGAACTTCGGCGCTTTCGGCCAGAACCTCGGACACTTTGGCCAGCCAGTCGGCATCGTCGGTATCGGCGCGTTCGATCTCGTTCAGGCTGTGGCCCAACGGGGCGGGGGCGTCCATGATGACCAGACGTTCGACCGCCTCGCCCGCCGCTTCCAGCTTGCGGGCGATCTCGAACGCGACGATCCCGCCGAAGCAATGCCCGCCAAGGCGGTAGGGGCCTTTGGGCTGGCGGACGCGGATCGCGTCCAGCGCCTCGGCGGCGACGGCCTCGACGCTGTCATGGGGCGTGTGCGCACCATCGGTGCCGCGAAGCTGGACGCCGATGAAGGGCATGCCCATCCCCTTGGCCATGTTCTGGTAATACAGCGTGCTGCCGCCCCCGCCCGCGACGCAGAACAGCGGCGTGCCTGCGCCCTGATTCATCGGGACCAGCGGCTGAAAGCCCTGATCCGCGCCGATCGCCTCGGCCATGGCGGCGATCGTCGGATTGCGCATCAAAAGCGCGGTCGGCAGCTTCATCCCGAAGGCCGCGCCCGCCTCGGACACCAGATGCACGGCCAGAAGCGACTGGCCCCCGATGCGGAAGAAGTCGTCGTTGACGCCGATGGGCGCGATGCCAAGCACCTTTTCCCAGATCGGCTGAAGCCGCGCTTCGGCATCGGTGCGGGGGGCGACGAAGGTTTCGCCTTCGTCCCGCCCGTCCTGCGGTTCGGGCAGCAGGGCGTGGTTGACCTTGCCGTTGCCGTTCAGCGGCACGGCGTCGATCCGCATGAAGACCGAGGGCAGCATGTAATCGGGCAGCGTCTGCGCCAGATGGGCGCGCAGATCGGCGTCCGTGGCGTCGCCCACCACATAGGCGACAAGGCGGCGGCCCTGCACGGGATGGTCCTGCGCCACGGCCACGGCGGACCGGATGGCGGAATGGCGGCACAGCGCGCCCTCGATCTCGCCCAGCTCGATCCGGAAGCCGCGGATCTTCACCTGCTTGTCGTTGCGGCCAAGGTATTCGATGTCGCCGTCCGGCAGATGGCGGGCAAGGTCGCTGGATTTGTAGTATTGCACCCCGTCCGGCCCGGTCACGAATTTTTCGGCCGTCAGGTCCGGGCGGCCCAGATAGCCGATGGCAAGGCCGGGACCCGAGACGTGGATTTCCCCCGCCGCACCGATGGGAACGGGGCGCAGGCGGTGGTCCAGAAGGTCCAGCCGCAGGTCCGGGATCGCGACTCCCACCGTGCTGCGCGGGCGGCGCAGGTCGGGCTCGCGCATGATGCGATAGGATGCGTGGACGGTGGTTTCCGTGATGCCATACATGTTGACGATCAGCGGGGCCTCGTCGCCATGGCGCGCCACCCATGGGCGAAGGCTTTGCAGGTCCAGCGGCTCGCCCGCGAAGATGATCGCGCGCATGGCGAAGGGTTCGGGCGCGGGGCGGCTGCCTTCCTCGGCCACGAACAGCTTGAAGGCCGAGGGGCTCTGGTTCAGCACCGTCACCCCTTCGTCGCGCACCAGATCGACGAACAGTGCCGGGGATCGCGACACCACATAAGGCACCACGACCAGCCGCCCGCCATTGGTCAGCGCGCCCCACATCTCCCACACCGACACATCGAACGCGAAGGAGTGGAACAGCGGCCAGACGTCTTCTGGGCCGAAGCGATACCAGCCTTGGGTGTTCAGGAACAACCGTGCGACGTTGCGGTGCGAAAGCTGCACGCCCTTGGGCCGCCCGGTGGTGCCGGAGGTATACATCACATAGATGCGCCCATCGAGGCTTGCCAGCGGCGGCAGGTCGTCTTCGGGCCAGTCGCCCGCGATCTCGCCACCGGGCAGCATTTCGATCAGCTCGGCCCCGGCGGTTTCGACGACGCCCGCCTTGCCCGCCTGATGCACGATGAGCTTCGATGCGCTGTCGCCCATGATGTAGTTCACGCGGTCCGCAGGCAGGGTCTGGTCCAGCGGCAGATAGGCCGCGCCCGCCTTCAGGATGGCGAGGATGCCGACCACGATCTCGAAATCTCGGTCGGTGCAAAGACCGACCAGATCGTCTGGGCGCACGCCCGCCGCGATCAGCCGATGCGCCAGACGGTTCGCGCGGCGGTTCAGCTGGTCGTATGTCAGGTGCCGCCCTTCGCAGGTCAGGGCGATGGCGTCCGGCGTGCGGCGCACCTGCGCCGCGAATGCGTCATGCACGCATTCGGTGGCGGGGATCGGGTCGGCCACAGGGGCGGTGAAGCCCGCGATCATCGCCAGCGAGGCGTCGCTGACGATGGGCAGATCGTCGATCGTCTGCGACGGGTCTTCGACCAGCCCCGCCAGCATCGCCGCGAAGTTTTCCGCAAGCCGCTCGATGGTGCCATGCTGGAACAGGGCGGTGTCGTATTTCAGAACGCCGCGCAGGGCGCCCGCCACCTCGAACATCTCCAGGTCCAAGTCGAACTGGCCGACCTGTTGCGGCAGGTCGATATATTCGGCGCGCAGGCCCGCCCAGTCGGCCTCGCCCGACATCAGGGCCATCGCACCACCGCCGCGCTGGGCCTTCTGCATCACGAAGGACACCTGAAACAGCGGTGTCGTGCTGGGATCGCGGCGCAGGTTCATCCGTTCCACGATGGTGGGGAAGGGCAGCGCGTCATTGGCCAGCGCCTCCATCGCGTCGTTGTGGATGGCGCGCAGGGCATCCGCGACCGGGGTGCCGCGATCCAGATCGGCGATCACCACGACGGGGTTCACGAAATAGCCGGCGATGTCGCCATCCTGCGGCCCCCGCCCGGCGGAACGGGTGCCGACCGGGATCACCGACTGGCCCGACCAGCGCGACAGGAACATCTGCCACGCGCCCAGCATCAGCGTGAAGGGCGTCATCGACAGATCGCGCGCCAGATCGACAAGGCGCGTGCTGAGCGCGCCGTCCAGCGCGAAGCGATGCGCCGCGCCTTCGGATGCGCGCACCGGCGGGCGCGGCGCATCGAAGGGCAGATCCAGCGCGGTGCTGGCGGGGGCGAGGCGGGCGGTCCACCATTCGGCCTGCGCCGCGCTGGCGGCGATGGCGGCCTCCTGCCGTTCGATATGCTGGGTATAGGTGCCGCGCACAGGATGCAGCGCCGGCTCGCGCCCGGCGGAGAAGGCCTCATAGGCGGTGCGGATCTCGTCCGCGACCATCCACAGCGACCAGCCGTCGAAGACGATGTGATGGATGCACAGCAAAAGCGCGTGATCCTCGGGGCCGGTCGCGACCAGTTCGGGACGGAACAGCGCGTCGGTTTCCAGATCGAAGGGGCGGGCGGCGGCGGCACGCAGCACGGTTTCGGCATCGTCCGTCAGCGTCACGGGCAGGTCCACACGGCGATACCCGCGGATGTCCTGCACCAGCGTTCCGTCCGCCTGCATGCGGAAGTTGGTGCGCAGCTGCTGGTGGCGGTCGACCACCAGTTGCAGCGCCCGCACCAGCGCCGCCCGATCCAGCGCACCGCGCAGCCGCAGCGCGAAGACGATGGTATAGGCGGGGTTTTCGGGCGCCGCCTGATGCAGGAACCACAGCGCCTGCTGGCCGCGCGACAGCGGGTGGGTCGAAACCTGCGCTTCCCCCCTTTCGCGCAGCAGCCGTGCCAGAAGATCGCGCCGCGAACCGGCGCCTGCGATGTCAAGATCGTTCATGTCATTCACCCGGAACTTCCAGAAGCGCGATCGAGCGTTCGATCTCCTCTGGGCTCATCTGTTCAAGGCGGGCCAGAAGCTCGCCCATGTCGGCGGTGCGGGGCGCCTCTTGCGGCGCGGGGGCGGGGGCGGCGGTGTCGATCATCGCTGCGACGTTGCGGGCAAGGGCGGCGAAGGCGACGCCCTTCATCAGCTCCAGCGTGGGGATCTTCAGGCCCAGCCTGCGGTCGATCCCGGCCTGAAGCTCCATCGCCATCAGCGAATCCACCCCCATGTTCAGAAGCGAGCGGTTCATGTCGATCGCATCGGCAGGCAGGCGCAGGACGGATCCGACCAGTTCGCGCAGCGTCGCCTCGACCAATGCGGCGCGGTCTTCGGGGGTCATGTCGGCCAGCGACAACCCTTCAGTCTGCGCGGCACTGCGTTCGGGGACAAGGTGGCGATAGCGGGGCGAGGCGGCCCATTCGCGATAGGTCTCGCCCCACAGCGCCCAGTCCATCGGCGCGGCGGCAAGGTTGACCGGGTTCCAGCCAAGGATGCGGTCCAGCATCCCGATCGCCTCGGCCGGTTTCATCGATCCGACGCCGACGCGGGCGAAGTGCCGCTCCACCCCGTCATGGCGCGCGGCCATCCCCACCTCGGCCAGCGCCCCGAGGTTGATGGCGATGCCGGGGCGTCCTGCCAGACGGCGGTGGCGCACCAGCGCATCAAGGAAGGTGTTCGCCGCCGCATAGGACCCCTGACCGGGGCTGCCCAGAAGCGAGGCGATGGACGAGATCGCAACGAAGGCGTCGAGGTCATGGTCCAGCGTCGCCTGATGCAGGTTCCACGCGCCAAGCGCCTTGGGCTGCATCACGCGGTCGATCTGGCCTGCGTTCAGCAGATAGACGGGTGCGTCGTCAAGAATGCCCGCCGCGTGGAAGATGCCGCGCAGGTCCGGACCAAGCGTTTCGACCATCTGCCCGACCGCCAGCGCATCGGCCATGTCCACGGCCAGCGGGATCGCCTTGCTGCCCAAGGCGGCAAGCTGGTCCATCATGGCCTGCGCGCCGGGGGTGTCCGCGCCCTTGCGGCCCGCCAGCGCGATGCTGCCCGCGCCTTTCGCGGCCAGCCATTTCGCGATCTCGAACCCGAAGCCGCCGAAGCCGCCGGTCACCAGATAGGTCCCATCCGCCCGGATCACCGGCACGGCTGCCGAGCGCAGCAGCGACAGTTCCGCCGCCGGGCCGGTCTGGCCGATCACATGGCGCAGCGGTGCGCCGCGCCCCTGCACGAAGGCGCGCGGCACCCGCCCCGCGATCCGGCCCAGTGCGTCGCCAAGGCCGCAGATGCGGATGGCGCCCGGATCCATCCGCAGAAGCGTCGGACCGGACGGGATCGCCGGGGCCGCGCCGCTCAGGTCCAGAACAGTGCCGTCTGCGGTCAGCGCGGGCAGGATCGCCGATGCCAGATCGCTTTCGGCGGTCAGGCACAGCATGTCGATCCGGGGCAGGGCGCGGGCGGGTTGCAGCGCCTCGGGCACATCGGCGACCGTTGCGCCGCGCAGATCGGCGGCGACGGCCAGCGCGCGGGCCAGATCGCCCTCGGCGGGCAGGATCACCACCGTCTTCCCCGCCTCCAGCCCCGCGCGGGCCAGCAGCGCATCGGCGATGGCCACCGGAAGAAGCGCCAGCGTTTCGGCATCGTCCCCGCCCCCGGGCGCCGCCACGACGGCGTCCGGCTGCACATGCACGAAGCGGGGAACCGCACCTGCGTGGCGCAGCAGCACCCGCTGCCCGTCCGGCATCCGCGCCAGAACGTCGCTGCCGCCCGCGCCCTGGAAGGCGGCCACGACCTCCACCTCGGTCCCGTCGCCTGCGCTGCGGCGGGCCTGCGCCTCCTCGGCGATCCGGGCGGCGGGGATGTGCTTCAGACGGCGCACGAAACGGGCGTCGGCGGTCAGAACCACGTCATCCTCGTCGGTGGCGGACAGCAATTCGTCGCGCAGCCGCGTTTCGGTGGCGGCCAGCCCGTCGATCTGGATCATGCGGATATCCAGATCGGCATATTCGTTCGCCGCGACCCGCATCAGGCCCAGTCGCGCCGCGCTGTCCAGCGCCACGGCCGAAGGCTGGCCGGGCCGCGTCGGCAGCACGAGGCTGTAGCGGCGGCGCACCCCGTCCTGCGGCAGAGACTGGAGCGTGGCCAGAAGATCGACCGCCCCCTGCGTGCCGACCGGATCTTCGCCATGCTCCGAAAGGGCGCGCAGGTCGATCACATGCAAAGCGTGGGCCGGAAGGGGCTGGCCATCCTCGACGATGGTGATGCCGATGCGTTCGGCCAAGGCGGCGGCGATCCCGCGCCCGTGCCTTTCGCGGTCCATCAGCAGGGCCGCATCCATCGCCGTTGTCTCGGGCATCAGGTCCTGCCGCTCCATCTCGAACCGGGAGATGAGGTGATCGACATTCTCCTCGGCCTTCGCGCCAAGGCTGCGAGCGTGGATCCCGGCCAGTTCGACCAGCACGGTGCCATCCTCGGCCAGAAGGCGAAGGTCGGCGCGCATCTGCTGGGCGTCATGCGACAACAGCGTGCCATGGGCGGTGAAGCTGCCGCCCGGGGCGCGGTGGACGACGATCTCCTCGATCCGCACGGGGACATAGGCGACGGGATCGGCGGTTTCGGGCAGCATCGAGATCAGCGCCTGGAAACACGCGTCCAGCAGCGCGGGGTGCAGCACTTCGGCGCGCGGATGCAGGCTGGCGGGGGTTTCGATGCGGGCCAGAACCTCGGCCCGGTCCGCCGACAGGTCGATCGAGGCGATGCCGCGGAAGGCGGGGCCGTATTGCAGCCCGCGCGCGTCCATCCCTGCATAATGCGCCGCCGTGCCGAAACCCTGGGCGATGCGGGCGCGCAGGGCGGCCATGTCCACGGGCGCAGGTTCGGGCATCTCGCGCGACGATACGCGCCCGGTGGCGTGCAGCGTCCAGTCCGCGCCCGCCGTGCTGTGGATGGTGAAGCGGCGGCTGTCCGGCTGGAACCCGGTCTGGATCGCGATATCGTCCGCCTCGCCGATCAACAGCGCCTGGCTGAAGCCAAGGTCGGACAGGTGCAGCGGGCCTTGCAGCGCGGCGGCCAGTTCCAGCGCGATCTCGACATAGGCGGCGCCGGGCAGGACGGTGCTGCCCTCGACCCGGTGGTCCAGCACATAGGCCATGCGGTTGCGGTTGAAGCTGCTGCGCCACAGCGGGGTCGGCGCGGGCTGCGGCGCGCCCAGAAGCGTCGCTTCGTCCGGCGTGCCGAGGCGGTCGTTGCGCGCGGCGTCGCCCTCGCTCCAGAAGCTGCGGCGCTGCCACGGATAGGTCGGAAGCGTGACATAGTCGCCGCCGCCCATGAACCGCGCCCAGTCGATGGCGACGCCTGCGACGTGAAGTTGGGCGATGCCGCGCAGGATGTTCCGGCGTTCGGGCTGGCCCCGGCGCAGCGTCATCGCGGTCACGCCTTCGACATTGGCATCCAGCAGGCATTCGCGCAGCGATCCGCCCAGCACCGGATGCGGGCCGATTTCCAAGAAGCATTCATGCCCGTCGTCGATCATCTCGCGCACGGTGTCGGCAAAGCGGACGCAGTCGCGGACGTTGTGGCGCCAGTATGCGGGGCCGAAATCGTCGTCCTCGGCCTGCATCGCGGTCACGGTGGAATAGAGCGGCAGCGTCGCGGGCTGCGGTTCGATGCCGTGCAGGCCGGATTCCAGCGGGTCCAGCAGCGGGTCCATGACCGGGCTGTGATAGGCGGTTTCGACCTGAAGCATCCGGTTGAAGATGCCGTCATCGGTCAGGCGCGCGGCGATATCCTCCAGCGCGGCGGCATCCCCCGCCAGCGTGATCGAGGCGGGGCCGTTCGCCGCGCCGATGGAGACCAGCGCCTCGTGCCCGGCCAGATAGGGGGCGGCGGCGGCGGGCGACAGGCCCACGGCCAGCATCGCGCCCTGTCCGGCGGTGGTCGCCTGAAGCTTCGCGCGCAGGTGCGACACGCGCAGCGCATCCTCCAGCGACAGAACGCCGGCTGCATGGGCCGAGCTGACCTCGCCCACGCTGTGACCGACCACGGCGGCGGGATCGACGCCCATCGTGCGCAGCATATGGGCCAGCGCGGTCTGGATCAGGAAGTTGGCGGGCTGGGCGATCTCGGTCTTCGTCACGCGGCTTTCGGCCTCGGAGCGGGCGAGTTCTTCAAGGATCGACCAGCCGGCGATGCCTTTGAACCGGGCGTCGATCTCCTCGGCGGCGGCGCGGAAGACGGGATCGGCGGCCAGAAGGTCGCGCCCCATGCCCCACCATTGCGGCCCCATGCCGGTGAAGACGAAGACGGGCTTTTCGCCGGGCCGACGGGCAAAGCCCTGCACGACATCGGGATTCTCGCGCCCGTCCACGAAATCGGACAGGGCTGCTGCGGCGGTTTCGGCATCGGCGGCGACCACGGCAAGGCGGTATTCATGCGCGCTGCGGCGAAGCGCGGCCGAGCGGCACAGATCGGCAAAGCCCTGTGCGTCCAGCCCCGCCAGACCGTCCCGATACCGCGCCGCCAGATCGCGCAGCGCGTCCGTTCCGCGCGCCGAAATCAGCAGCAGCATGGTCTGCGCCGCGGCCCGCGCGGGGGTTCCGGCAGCTTCGGGCGGCGCCTCCATGATAAGCGAGGCATTGGTGCCGCCATAGCCGAACGAGTTGATGGCGGCGCGGCCCCTTTCGCCATTCGGCAATGCGGGCATGGGGGCAAGCGCGCGCGGCAGGTCCAGCCGCCAGCCCGCAAGGTCCAGCGCGGGGTTGACGGTTTCAAGATTCGCCACCGGCGGCACCATGCCCTTGTTCAGACAAAGCGCGGTCTTGATGACGGCAGCGATCCCGGCGGCGGCCTCCAGATGGCCGATATTGGCCTTGACCGACCCCACGAGGCAGGGGTCCTGCCCCGCCTTGCGGGCCGAGCCAAAGACGCGGCCCAGCGCCCGCAGCTCGGTCGGATCGCCGATGGCGGTGCCGGTGCCATGCGCCTCGACATAGGTGATGGCGGCGGGGTCGATCTCTTCGCGGGCGCAGACCTCGCGGATCAGGGCGGCCTGCGCGTCGCCGTTGGGCTGGGTGATGCCGTCGGTGCGCCCGTCCTGATTGACGCCGCTGCCCCGGATGACGGCGTGGATGCGGTCGCCCGCCGCCTGCGCATCGGCAAGCCGTTTCACCAGCACCATGCCCGCGCCCTCGCCCCGGCCGTAACCGTCGGCCCGCGCGTCGAAGCTTTTGGAGCGCCCGTCGCGCGACAGGAAGCCGCCCTTGCACATGGCGATCAGCGTTTCCGGGCGGAAGATCACGTTCACGCCGCCGACCATGACCAGATCGCATTCGCCGCTGCGCAGCGCCTGGCACCCCTGATGCATCGCGACCAGCGAGGACGAACAAGCCGTGTCCAGCGTGAAGCTGGGCCCGTGCAGGTCCAGCAGATACGAGATGCGGTTCGACAGGATCGTCAGGGTGGAGCTGACGGCGCTGTGCTGGCCGATGGCGTCGCGGCCCAACGGGCTGAACTGCGTCAGCATCCCGTCGACCATGAACCCCCCGATGAACACGCCCGTGTTGCTGCCGCGCAGGCGGTCCGCCGGAATGCCCGCATCCTCGATCGCCTCGAACGCGACCTCCATCAGCAGGCGCTGCTGCGGGTCCAGATAGGCGGCCTCGCGCGGGGACATGCCGAAATATTCCGCGTCGAACGCGTCCAGCGGCTGGTCGAGGAACCCCCCGTGGCGCACGAAGATCTTGCCGGGCGCTTCGGCGCGCGGGTCATAGAACTTGTCGATGTCCAGCCGGTCGGCGGGGATTTCGCGGATGCCGTCGCGGCCTTCGGCCATCAGCGCCCAGTATTCGTCCAGCGAGGCGACGCCCCCGGGAAAACGGCAGGCCATCCCGACGATGGCAAGGGGTTCGGACGGGGCGGGGCGGGGCGGCGAAATCTTCGGCTGATACATGGCATCTCTCCTGCGGCGGGCCGTGCGTGATCGGCCCGAGAAGCGCGTGGCGCCTCGGTGACAAGACTTGATCGTGGCCGGACCACGGGGTCCGGCACGTCATTGCGGCGATGTGGGGAAGGCTGCCCTTAGAACAGTTCCTTGGGCAGGCTCAGCGTTTTGAGTGACGTGACATAGGCGACGACAAGGTTCAGCAACCGCGCAAGGATGACGATGCAGACCGTGACGAGCGCCGCGAAGGTGACGGAGCCGAGCCCGTAATCGGCAAGGCTCATGACGCCCGGGCCGATCAGCACGAAGATCGAACCGATGATGGCAAGGGCGGACAGAAGGATCAGGACGGACGGGGCGGCGATGGTGACCAGATCGCTTTTCGGCCCGTCGCCCACCCGCATGCGGGGAAAGAAGCGGCTGCCCGACAGCAGGCCCACCGCCAGAAGGATCACAGCGAACAGGAAGGCATAGCGGTCGATGGCCAGCAGCGCATCGCCCCAGAATGTCGATTGCAGGCTGTCGCGCCAGCCCGGTTCAAGGAAGAAGTTGCGCAGCCGCATCCCGACGAACACGGCGATCATGCCGTAAAGCGCGGTGGACCGCATCCGCTTCAGCCGCCATTCCACGACGGCGGCCCGGTATTCGGTGGCAAAGGCACGGGGCGATCCGAAGCGTTCGATCGCGGCCCGGGCCGGGTCGTCCCCTTCGGCATCGGCGGCCGCCTCGGCAAGATGGTCCATGATCTCCCACCGCAGGCGTTCGGCCATTTCCCGGTCCGACGTCGCGGCTTCGGCCGTGCGGGCGGCGTATTCCTCTATAAGGCGGTGGCCGCGCGGGGCTTCGTCAGAAGGGCGGTGATCACGTTCGCGAAGGAGTTCCATTGATCGCATCTCTCAGTAAGAGTTCGTCTTCCAAGATCGGTCAAAGTATAGGTTCGTCTCTTGCGCCCCGACGGCGCCTGTTCCCACTGGCTGACGATCAGCCCGGCCTTCTCCAGCCGATGCAGCGTGGGATAGATCGTGCCTTCAGGCAGGTTGAGCGCCCCCTGGCTGCGCTGGCTGATCTCCTTGATGATGGCATAGCCGTAATGTGCGCCGCCTTCGACGACCGAAAGCACGACAGCATCAAGGTGGCCCTTCAGCATCTCCGGGTTCACGGCACCCTCACCACATAGTTACTTGGATGTCCGCGTCGGATGGAATCAGATGACGCGGCGCAAGACGGGCATAGCATACCTAGCAACGCAGGGTATGAAATTTTTGTAACCGTCAGGGGCGAGCGTTCGGGCTTTCGATCCCGCGCCGGTCATTGCGGCCCAGCGTCAGGTTCATACAGCTTTCGATTTTTGCGCGCGGCAAAGGGCGCACAGCCGCCGCGTCTCTGACGAGGCCCGGAAGGCCCCGCCACAGCCGCGCAGCGGGCGGAGATGTCAGGCCGCGCGCTTGCGGCGGCGCAGGACGATCACGGTGGCGATCAGCACGACGGCAACCAGCGCCGCACCAACCGCGATCAACGTCTGAACGACCTTCACCATATTCGATGTCGGCCCGCCCGCGCGAATGGTCGCCACGTCTTCGGCGCTTACCGTGGTCACGCCATCGCCGAACTGGTTCATGGCATAGTTGGTCAGCGCGGCAACCTCCCCATCGTCGAGCGAGTTGAAGGCGTTGGTCTGCGTGCCGAAGGGTGGCATGAAGACATGGCCCTGATCAGTCTTGCGGTTCACCCCATTCAGAACGGCGGCGACGAAGTTGTTCGCACCCTTGCCCGCCGTGTCCGAGTTGTTGAACAGGCTGGGATAATACTGGTCCTTGGTGCCCTGACCGTCATAGCCGTGACAGGCTGCGCAGTTGGCCGAATAGATCTGCGCACCCGCGCCAAGGTCCGTAAGGTCGGGATCGGCGATGCCGCGGAACTCGGCCGTTCGGTTGCCCGCCGTGCCAAGGTCGAAGCGGGCCGGGCCGGCGATCGCGGGCACGTCCATGATATAGGTCGCGATGGCCCCCAGATCGTCAGCGGTCAGTTTCGAGAAACTGTGCGAGACCGCTTCGGCCATGCTGCCGCCCGCCTGCGATTTGCCCTCGGCGCGGCCGGTGGCCAGATAGGCGACGATCTCGTCCTTGCGCCAGCTTCCGATGCCGCCGGCCTTGTCCGAGGTGATGTTCGGCGCGAACCAGGGGCCGACCTGCGCGCCTGCAAGATACTGGCCGCCATCTTCCTGCATCAGCATTCCGCGCGGGGTGTGGCAGGTCGAACAGTGTCCCGGTCCCTCGGCCAGATAGGCGCCGCGGTTCCATTCCGCCGATTTCGCCGGATCGTCCTGATGGGTGGCGCTGTCAGCGAACAGCAGGTTCCAACCCATCATCGAAAAGCGCAGACCGAAAGGGAATGCCAGCGCCGTCTGCTGGCTCGGCTCGTCGATCGGCTCCACGCCTTGCATGAAATAGGCGTAGAGGGCGTGCATATCCTCGTCGGTGATCCTGGCGAACGCGGTATAGGGCATCGCGGGATACAGATTCGCGCCATCGGCCCGGATGCCGCGCCGGACCGCGTCCGAGAATTGCTGTTCGGTGTAATTGCCGATCCCGTGGGTGGTCGAGGGCGTGATGTTGGTGGCCCAGATGTCGCCCACCGGCGATGCGATGCGGTGGTTGCCGCCAAAGGGCTTGTCCTCGGGGCCGGTATGGCAGGCCACGCAGTCGGATGCGGTGGCGACATAGCGGCCGCGTTCCACCAGATCGTCGGGGAAGGTCTGCGCGGCGGCCATGCTTGCGGACAGGGCGAAGAAGGCGAGGGTGGTTTTCATGGTCATGCTCCCTTCGCCTCGGACACCAGTGCCTCGGCGGCCATGAAGGCCATCGCGGTCATGGTGATGGTGCTGTTGCCGCAAGCCGTGCTGGCCATCGCGCCGCCACCCGGCAGATAGAGGTTGGCGTGGTCATGCGTGCGCGAATGCCGGTCCACGACCGAGGTCGCGGCGTCGTTGCCCATGATGGTGCCGCCCATGATGTGCTTGGACGTGCTGAACTTTTCCGGGCTGGCGGGTTTGAAGTCGGTGGCGCCTACGGCTTCGGCGATGCGCTGGGCCAGCGGGTTCGAATATTCCACCGAAGACCGGCGCACATAGTCGCCCACGTCCCAATAGACGCTGGGACGCGGCAGGCCCAGCCAGTCCTTCTGCGCCGAAAGCGTCAGGCGGTTGTTCGGATCGGGCAGCATCTCGAACGCGGCGACGACGTTCAGCGATGTCGCGGTCAGGCGGCGGATTTCCTCGTCCAGCGCGCGGCCGACCTTGCCGCTGGCCATCGCGCGTTTGGCGATGTCGCGGTTGCGGGCGAAGTTGTTCAGCCGGAAATAGACGGCGGCGTGATCGCGGCGGAAATCCCCTTGCGAGGTTTCCATGATGCCGCTGTTGACCACCGGACCCGCGCCCAGCCAGTAAGGCTCGGTCGTGGTGAAGGTATAGCCCTGCTGCGGGTGGTCCATCATGTTGCGGCCCACCTGGTCCGACGAGTTCGCGATCCCGTTCGGGTTCCGGTCATCCGCCGACATCAGCATCAGTCGCGGCGTTTCCACCCCGTTGCAGGCGATGACGAAATGCTCGCCCGTGACGCGGTGGCTGGTCTTGTCACGGTCATAGTAGTGAACGGCGACAATGCGGTTTCCCTCGCCCGTCTCGACCCGATAGACCACGGAATTGTCGAGGATCGTCGCGCCCTTGGCCTCCAGCCGGTTCAGGGATGTGGCGGCGTCGTATTTCGCGCCCACGGGGCAGACCGGCACGCAGTTGTTGTTCGCGCAGCAGGCCGGGCGGTCGTCATAGGGCATGCCCGAATTGCGCGCCTGCGCCACCGGGACGTTCCGCAGGCCCAGCTTGGTCTGCATCACTTCGGTGAACTTGCGCTCGCCCTGCGACAGGGGCAGGTGCGGCATGGGATAGGGCATGGACCGATCACGGCGCGGCCATTGATCCAGCGGATCGGCGGGGCCGCAGATGCCCAGCTTGCGCTCGGTCATGTTGTAATAGGGGTCGAGCGTTTCGTAGTCGAACGCCCAGTCGCGCCCGACGCCATAGCGCGAACGCAGCTGCATGTCTTCGGGCGTCAGCCGCCACGACGTGCCCGCCCAGTGCCAGGTCGAACCCCCGGCATAGCGGATATAGGTCGGGTCGTATTTGTTCGGGCCGGTGCTTTCCAGATGCTCCAGCCCGTGGAAGGGGTGCGGCGCCCAGTCGGCGGGAGGATAGGAGGCGGTCGCGTCGGGCTTGGCGCCCAATGGCAGGTTGCGGTAATTCTCGACGATCTGGGCGCGCGAGACGCGCGGGCCGGCTTCGATCATCAGAACTTCAAGGCCTGCATCGAGGCAATGTTCGGCGATGACGGAACCGACGACGCCGGTTCCGACGACGATGACTTGGGAGGAGCTGGTCATGATAACTGGCTTTGCTTGGCTTAGAACCGGGGAAGGTCGGTCAGGGGGTAAAGATCATTCCCCCACGCGTTCGGCGCTGAAAATCCGAAGGTCGGGATGGGCACCATGTCGATGGTCGGCTGGTAAAGCAGCGCTTCCTCGTAGGTGAAAAGCGTCGCATCCCGGTCCCCCGAGGACGATCCGGTATACCATGCCGAAATCACCCAGAAGGCGAAGTCGCGCAGCTCTCCTTCGGGGATGGCGTCGAAGAAATCTTCGACCCGGCTTGCGCCCCGCGTGGCGGCGGTTTCGGTGATCCGGTCCAGCATGTCGCCAAGATTGGGATAGGAAGCCTGCGCGAATGCGGCGATGCGTGCGCCGACGGCGGGGCTGAGATCGTGGTTCACCAGCAGTTGCGATGCGCCCATGAACCGGGACTCGATGTCCTGCGTGGCGGCGAATGTGAACGAGGGCATCGCGCTGGCAAGCATCGCCGCCGTTCCAAGCAGGAAAAGCTGGCGACGGTTAACTCGCGCGATCTGGGAATGGGGTTTCAAGATGGCACCGTGATGAATGTATACGTTTGTCCACTGGACATCCCGATTGCCTTATTCCCGCACAGACGATAAGACAAATCGCAATATTGGATCATTTGATAAGCAAAGAATATCAATGGCGCTACCTTCCAGCCGACATCTCGAAGCGTTCATGGCGTTGGCCGAGGCGCACTCGTTTCGCATCGCGGCGGCCCGGATGGGAATGTCGCAGCCGGCGCTCAGCCAGAATATCGCGTTGCTGGAAGCACATGTGGGCGCGGCGCTGTTCATCCGCACCACCCGCGCCGTGACCCTGACCGCAGAGGGAGTCGAGTTTCGCCGCCACCTTGCAGGTGCCTTGCCCGCCCTGCAAACCGCGGTGGATAGCGTGCGGAACTTCGGCAAGGCACCCGCGCGAACGCTTCGGCTGGGATTCCTCGCCTCTGCCGTCGTCAGCTACCTGCCCGAGGCGTTGACGCGGTTTCGGATCGATTTCCCCGAGGTCGTGGTGACCGTGCGGGATGACGCCGCCGAGGGGCTCTTCAACGCCGTCCATCGCGGCGATCTGGATCTGGCAGTGTCGAGTTTCCTGCCGCATGCCGGGCTCGACGTGACCTTTACCGAGATCGTCAAAGACCCATTCTTTGCCGTGATGCGCCGCGACCACCCGTTAGCCTTGCAGGAGACGATCACATGGGCCGAATTGGCGCGGTATGACATCATCGGCGCCAATGTCGGAAGCGGGACGCGTTTCGCGGTCGATGCGGCCATGCGCGAACACGGGCACTCCATGAAGACCGTCATGGATTTCAACCACTTCCTTGCCGTGTCCGGCATGGTCGAAGCGGGGATGGGGATCAGCGCGCTGCCCTTGATGAATTGCCCGAGACCCGATCATCCGACGCTTTGCGCGATCAGGCTGATCGATCCCGTCGTGACCCGCAACCTTGGTATCATTACCGGGAATCGCGATGGAGATCTGTCCGGTCATGTCATCCGGTTCCGCGATGCGATATTGCCGAAAGCTGCGCCCAGTCATGCTGACAGAAAGCCTCGCCCCGCGCATGGCGCGTGATGCTGTCGCCCGCAACGTTCGAACGGAGGCGATACGATGCGAACCCGTCCGGTGAACTTATCACTCGGTGCAGACCTGGATCGGTGGATCCAAGTTCGAACGGCGACGGCCCTGTTCCCCGACAGACCTATCCCACGGCTATCCGCAACAGGTATGCCGGGTCCCGACCCTGCATTCCATTCTTAAAGAGTCTCGCGAATGCGCGTATCCACGGGGACCTGGATATCCGCGTAGGTGGCTCGGGCGCCGGCAATGACCGAGGCTTCCATCGCCGATACGATTCGGCGGGCGACGGCATCGGCGGGATGGCTCAACACCACGTCAAGAACGCCAGAAGACAGGGCTTCGTCCGCCTCGCGACTGAGTTCCGTTCCAACGAGAAACAAGTCATGCCGCCCTGCGGCTGTCACAGCCTTGACCGCACCGCCCAACCCGCCACCCGCGACGAAGATCGCGACAAGGTCGGGGACCGAATGCAGAAGGGCATCGGTCAAGTCTTCGGCAGCGGTATCGCTTTCAAGGGTTTCCCCGCCCTCGACGACACGGAGTTGGCTGTGTTGCGCGCGAAGGGACTCGACGAGGCCGTCATGGTAGGCGCGATGGGCAAGGTATTCGGAAGAGCCGACGAGGACGCCCACCGAGCCGGTGCGAGGGCTCAGGTGATGGACCATCCAGCCGGCGCCGCGGCCGATCTTCCATCCGTCCGCGCCCACGAAGGCGCTGCGGTGCGCGGTGGAAATATCCGAGAACATCGTGAAAACCGGCGTTCCCGCGCTGACCAACCGTTCAACCTCTGCGTTGATCGCCGGGGTATCCGTCGCAACGATGGCAACCGCGTCGCAGGACGCGCCAAGTTCCGCCAGCGCAGCGACGGCTTCGGCCGGATCAAGGCTGTCCAGATGCCGGATCACGGCGGTGCCCCGCACAAGGGATGACGCGCGAATACGGGCCGCCAGCATATCGGCGAAATCCGAGTAGAGGACCCGCCCGCGGCTGTTCAGCAGGAATCCGAAGGTCGCCGGAGGCGCCGTATCGGAAAGCCAGCCCTGGATCGACGGCACGCCGTGATAGCCCACCCGCCGCGCCGCCGCCAGAACCTGATCCACCGTCGCCCGCTTGACCGAGGCGCGGCGGTTCAGGATGCGGTCAACGGTGGAAAGGCTGACGCCCGCCGCTTCGGCCACATCCTGCATCGTCGCGCGTCTGGTCATGTTCCGCCTGCCATGGACGCAGCACTATCAGCGAAGCGGCGCGCCCGCGTCAAGTTCGCCCCGCAGCGCGCCGATATCCTCGGCCCGGACAGGAGCGGCGGCGTTGCCCCAACTGTTGCGGATGTAGTCGAGGACATCCGCGATCTGGCGGTCGTCCATCTTCCACGCGAAGGACGGCATGCCCGCGCTGGTCGGGGTGACATCCGTCGCCGCCGCCCGTGCGCCCTTCAGCATGACATGGGCAAGGTTGGTCACGTCATCGGCAAGGATACCGTGGTTGCCCGCGAAGGCGGGGGCAAGCAGGCCCATCCCCTCGCCAGCGGTCCCGTGGCAGGCCGAACAGTTGACCTCGTAAGCCAATGCGCCGCGTTCCAGACCCGTCATGGGTTCGGGGGCGGTCGCGCCGGAACCCGGCAGCGATTTCAGATAGGCTGCCATCGCCAGCCGGTCGTCTTCGGTCAGGTATTGCAGCGAATGTTCGACCGCTTCGGCCATCGGGCCGGTCGCCATCGCCTTGCCATCCGTGCCGGTGCCCAGATAGGCCGCGACCTCGTCGGCACCGCTTGCACCAAGACCCAGATGCGCGTTCCCGGTGATCTCGGGGGCGAACCATGCGCCCACCCGCGATCCTTCCAGATGCTGCGACGCGATCTCGGCCCCGAGGGCGTTGCGCGGGGTGTGGCAGGCCGAACAGTGGCCCGCACCCTCGACCAGATACTCGCCGCGCTTCAGCACCTCGTCAGAGGCCGTCGCCTCGAAGCCCTTGTTCTGGAAGAACAGCATGTCCCAGCCCAGCATCGCCAGACGGATGTTGAACGGGAAGGGCATTCCCGCGGTCTCGTCGATCTTGTGCGCGACGGGCTCGACCGTGGACATGAAGGCCCAGAGATCGTGCATGTCTTGATCGGTCAGCTTGGCATAGGCCGTATAGGGCATCGCCGGATAAAGCAGCCCCTTGGACCCCTGACCGTGACGCACCGCGTCGAAGAAATCGCGCTCGGTCATCGCGCCGATGCCGCTGTCCACATCGGTCGTGATGTTCGACGACACCAGCGTGCCGAACGGCGTCGGCATCTCGTATCCGCCCGCGAATTCGCCGTTGCCTTTGGTGTGGCAGGCCGAACAGTCGGCGGCGCGCATGACGTATTCGCCGCGTTTCACCGCTTTGGCGTCGGTGCTGGTGAAATCGGCCAGCCGCACCGTGTCATCGGCCACGGCATTGCGCGAGGTGTCCAGCGTCGTCCAGGCCCAGATGCCCGCGCCGATGGCGGCGACGGCCACGGCCCCGCCCAGAATCTTCATCTTCATGGCTCAGGCCTCCACCAGCGGACCGGGGTTGTTCACATATGTCTGGTGGATCGCCTGCGCCGCGCGGATCGCCAGCGCGCCCACCGTCGCAGTCGGGTTATACCCGGCGTTCATCGGGAAGGCCGAAGCGCCGACGACGAACAGGTTGTGGCAGTCCCAGCTTTGCAAATAAGGGTTCACGACCGAGGTGGTCGGATCAGCCCCCATCACCGCACCGCCGATGACGTGGTCGGATGCGATGACCGCCGTGGTGAACGGCTTGTCGGCGAAGTTGAACGGCGTGATGTGCTGTGCGCCCATCTCGCGTGCGATCTCGATGGAACGGTCCATGGTGAATTTCGCCATGTTCCGGTCGCTTTGCGCGTAATCGTAGGTCAGGCGCAGCAGCGGCACGCCGAACTTGTCGCGATAGGTGGGGTCGAGGTCCAGATACCCGCCCTTCACCGGCATCGAGCAGCCCTGGTTGAAGATCGTGGTATAGGTCTGGTAGTTGTCCTTGTAGGCCTTCTTGAAGCCGGATCCCCAACGCGGGCTGCCTGCGGGCAGCTTGCCGGCTTTGGAAATCGGCGCACCGTCGCGGGCCAGCGTCAGGATGCCCGCGCCGCCGATGAAGTCCAGATCCGAGTGGTCGAAGTTGTCGCCGTTGAAATCGTCGATCTGGCTGCCGTGGGCGCCCGCACCGATGAACGGGTTCATCTGCTCGCCCTCGATCCACATGTCGACGCCGGAGATGGTCTGGAAGCTGAAGTTCCGCCCCACCGTGCCCGATTGGTCGCGCGGATCGTAAGGCTTGCCGATGCCCGAGGTCAGCATCAGGCGCACGTTGTCCACCTGGAACGCGGTGACGCAGACGATATCGGCATCCTGCACCTGTTCGCGCCCTTGGGCATCGACATAGGTGACGCCGGTGACGGTCTTGCCGTCCTGCGCCTTGTTCACGCGGATTACGCAGCTTTCGGTGATGACCTTGAAATTCGGGCGGCGCATCAGCACCGGGAACACGCAGGCCTGCGGCGAGGATTTCGAATAGTTACCGCAGCCATAGGCCAGACAGAAGCCGCAATAGGTGCAGGCCCCCATGCTGACGCCCAAGGGGTTCACATAGGGCTGCGACAGGTTCGCCGCCGGAATGGTGAAGGGGTGATAGCCCATGCGGGCCGTCGCCTCGTTGAACACCTCCATCGAGCGGAGCGTCTTCAGGCGCGGCGTCGGATAGTCGCGCGTGCGGCGACCCTCGAACGGGTTGCCTTCGGGGTCGATCTGGCCGTTGATGTTGCCCGCCTTGCCCGAGATGCCCGCGATGCGCTCGAACCGGTCATAGAGCGGCTCCATCTCGTCATAGGTGATGCCCCAGTCCTGAAGCTGCATCTCGCCGTCTTCGGCCTTTGCAAGGCCGTAGCGTTCGATGGTCTTGGACCGGATCTCGAAATCCCACGGGGAGAAGCGCCATGCCATCCCCGCCCAGTGAAAGCCCGCGCCGCCGACGCCGCCGCCGAGTTCAAAGATGCCGTGTTCGCGCTGCGGGGCCGCCGTCTGGTCGGTCCGGTTGCGGAAGGTCAGCGTGTTGTCCTTGGGTTTTGCAAGCAATTCCTTGCGGATGCCCCAGCGAAGCTCGTCCGGGTCCACCGCGGGCGGCGTGTGGGTCGAGGTGTCCATCCAAGGGCCACGGTCGATCGCGACGACGTTCATGCCCGCGCGGGTCAGTTCCTCGGCCATGAGCGAGCCCGCCCAGCCAAGGCCGACGATGACCACGTCGGCTTTATTTTCGGTTGCCATGTTCAGCTGCCTTCGTGTTGTCAGTCGCGGGGGATCAGGCTGACGGGTTCCAGATCGAGCTTCTCGCCCACGCGGTCGGCATAGAGGCGGTAGTCATACCGCGCGCCGGGAAAGCCGATCAGCTTCCAGCCAGCCATATCCTTGTTGCCGCCATAGATCGGGTCCGAAAAATAGCCTTCGCGCACATTCGCCAGCATCAGCTCGAAGAACGCCTTGGAGTTCACATCGGGCGAGAGGCTGATCGTGCCTTCCTCCAGCCCGCGCAGGATTTCGTCCTGACGGTCGGGTTGCAGGTCGGCGAAACTGGCGCGGTCGTTCGTCTGCGCATAGGCTTCCAGCGCCTCCAGGCCCGTCTCATACCGCTCGCGCGGGGTGGCGATGAACTGGGGGGCCTGCATCAGCGCATCCTCGCCCGCCATCTTCGGCCCTTCGCGATACAGCACGTCGCCCGCGCCATAGGGACCGGCAAGCTGGTCGTCCAGAAACTCGATGCAGCCCGCCTGCGTGGCCGAGGGTCCGTATTCGTCCTCGGGCATCAGCCGATCGAACGCGGCTTCCAGCGTGCGGCGCTGCGTGTCGTTGGTCAGCACTTGCATCTGTCCGCCAAGCCGGGCGGGACGCGGCGCGAATGCGGGGTCGAGCGCCATGTCGGTCGGATAGCTGCCAAGCGTTTCCGCACGCGCCACGGTCGCCGTGGCGGCGGCCATCGCGCCGAATGAAAACAGGGCTTCCCTGCGGTTCATGCCTTTGCCTTTCCGATCCTGCCGCGACAGGCGCACGCAGGCAAAGCGCGCAGGAATACTGCGCGCGGCAGGAACCGCGTTGCGCCGGACGGGCGGGTGAGATGAGTTGGTCGGCACCGCTCATTCATGCGGCACCTGCGTGCTCTTAGCGGAGCGTCAAAGGCCGCGACAAGATGGCGCACGACGGCATACAGCAAAACCTGTCATTTCGACATATTTCCGAACGGTTTCCGGAGGTTTGGCAGCGACAAACTGATGTGGTGCGGCAGGCGCTGCACGAATCCCGGCCGGTGGTCAGGGTGGGAACAGCGCACGGAACTCGCGCCTACCGATGGTCCAGCCAAGAAACAAATAGGCCAGACGTTCGGATTGACCCGTGGCGATCCCGTCGGTCGCATGGGGGGCGGCACAGGCAGTCTCGCCAGCCGTGCCGGTCAGCCGCGACACCGCCACACTGCCGAACCCGCGCGCAATGCAATGCTTACGCCAATTCGATCATGAGGTCTTTTGCATCGATCTGTGCGCCTTGTGTGACGTGGAGTGCTTTGACGGTTGC